>NZ_UICR01000002.1:0-1550622 GCF_900465025.1 Clostridium neonatale | reverse complement strand
ATATTCTACTTATTATGAAAAGTAAATCTAAAAAATTATTAAAAAGTTAGATATTTATAATAAAAAATTAAATAATGTCACCTGCACATAAAGAGATAATTTCTTTAAGCTAAATTGATTTAAATTATTAGAAATGTTAAAATTTTATATAGGTAATTAAATATTTAATGAGAGGACGATATAGTTATGAAAGTTAAAAAGGCTATTATACCTGCTGCAGGTCTAGGAACAAGATTTTTACCAGCAACTAAGGCTCAACCAAAAGAAATGTTACCAATAGTAGATAAGCCAACTATTCAGTACATAATTGAAGAAGCAATTGCCTCAGGAATTGAAGAAATCCTTATTATAACAGGAAGAAATAAAAAATGTATAGAAGATCATTTTGATAAATCTATAGAATTAGAATTAGAGTTAGAGAAGAGTGGAAAATCGGATTTACTTGAATTAGTGAGAGATATATCTGAAATGGTTGATATACATTACATAAGACAAAAGGAACCAAAGGGATTAGGTCATGCGATTCATTGTGCTAAAACGTTTGTAGGAAATGAACCTTTTGCAGTTTTATTAGGTGATGATGTGGTTGATAGTAAAACTCCTTGTCTTAAGCAGCTAATAGATTGTTTTAATGAATATAACACAACTATTTTAGGAGTTCAGACTGTACCAGAAGAAAATGTATCTAAATATGGTATAGTTAATGGAATTCATATTGAAGATAGGGTTTATAAAGTTAAGGACTTAGTTGAAAAACCATCATTAGAAGAAGCACCAAGTAATGTTGCAATTTTAGGAAGATATATAATTACACCACAGATATTTGATATTTTAGAAAATACTGCGCCAGGAAAAGGTGGAGAAATTCAATTAACAGATGCATTAAAAACTTTAATAAATAAAGAAGCAATGTATGCATATAATTTTGAAGGTAAAAGGTATGATGTTGGAGATAAGCTTGGATTTTTACAAGCAACTATAGAATTTGCTCTTAAAAAAGATGAATTAAGAGAAGATTTTATAAAGTACTTAGAATCTAAACCATGGGAAAATTAATATAAAGTAATTGAAAAAATAAAGGTTATATTAAAATAATTAATTTTGATATAACCTTTATTTTATTAATAAGTCTTACTATTGATAAAATGAAAATATTAATAATCTAATTAGTAATATTGAGGAATCTAGCAAAATAGTTAATGAGATTAATGTTATTATGAATAGGGGGAAATTTACTGTTGAGTTAAAAGCCTAGATAAAAATACAGATATACATGATGTTAATATTGCATAATAATTTTGATACATCTCTATACTTTTATGGTAGAATAACATAAGAGAATTTTAAAAACTTATTATTTTAAGCTTGGAGGCTAATAATTATGAAAATATGCTATTTAGCAGATATAAACAGTGCTCATACTCATAAATTTTTAAATTATTTTGTTAAAAAAGGATATGATATTCATGTTATTTCTCTTGGAAAAGGCGAATATAATGGTGTTAAAGTACATTCTTTGGATATAGAAGATAATGTGATGAAAGGAAAATCAGAAAAAGGTAAAGTTGGATATTTAAAAAAGATAAAAAAAGTAAAGGAATTAATTAATGAAATAAAACCGGATATACTTCATGCACATTATGCCAGTAGTTATGGATTATTAGGGGCTTTAGCTAATTATCATCCATACATAATTTCGGTATGGGGAAGTGATGTCTATGATTTTCCAATAAAATCCCCAATACATAAAATGATTATAAAATATAATTTAAAGAAGGCAGATTATATTTTATCAACAAGCAATGTAATGAAAAAAGAGACAGAAAAGTATACTAATAAAGAGATAAAGGTAACTCCATTTGGTGTTGATATAAATAAATTTTATCCTAATAAAGTTGAAAGTGATGAAATTATTATAGGAACAATTAAAACATTAGAAGAAAAGTATGGAGTTCAATACCTTGTGAAGGCATTTAAACAAGTAAAGGAAGAAAATAAAGATTTAGATATTAAGTTGAGAATTGGCGGAAAAGGAAGTCAAGAAGATTACTTAAAGAATCTTTGTAGGGAATTACATATAGAAAATGATGTTACATTCTTGGGATTTGTAAAACCAGATGATGTTATAAAGGAGTTTCAAAGATTTGATATATCAGTATTTCCATCTACTTTAGATAGTGAAAGCTTTGGTGTTGCAGCTGTAGAGTCAGAAGCTTGTGGAACACCAGTTATAGTTAGTAATGTAGGTGGACTTATGGAATCAACTAAACCAAATGAAACAAGTCTTGTTATTGAAAAGAAATCAGTTGAAGATTTAGCAGAAAAGCTAAATATCTTAGTAAGAGATAAAGATTTAAGAATAAAAATGGGAAAAGCAGCAAGAAAGTTTGTTGAAGATAATTATTCTTTAGAGAAAAATTTTGAATATATCAATAAGATTTATTTGCATATGTAAAAATGTATAACATAAGAAGAGTTATAGGAGTAAATATTTTAGAAGAATACCCTGAGTATTTTGATGCAGCAGTATTATCAGCACCAATGCTTGAAATTAACACTGGTTCAGTAGAAAATATATTGGATTTTTATAAAAAAATATAGAATAGTACAATTAGGATGTATCAAATTTGTATAATGGTTTGATGCATCTTTTGTTTTATAATAGAAAATTGAATGGGTACATTTTGAATGATGCTAAAGTCTATGTATAATTATATTAATGTTATTAATATAGGAGGAAAGGCTAATGAATGAAAATAAAAATTTAACTACACGAGAATTAGTTTTGGTTGGACTTATGATAGCTCTAGTATACTTAGCAGGTAGCATAATTAGGGTACCGTCAGTAGGAGGATTTGTTCATATAGGCGATTGTATGGTGTTCTTATCAGTTGTTGTTTTAGGAAAGAAAAAAGGTGCAGTGGCAAGCTCTTTTGGTATGCTTTTAGTTGATGTGCTTGGTGGATATTATTTATGGGCACCATTTACATTCATAATTAAAGGAACAATGGCTTATATTGCCGGATATATATTAGATATTATGGAAGATAAGGCTAATGACACTGTTAGATATCTTACTGCATTTATAATAAGTGGAATATTCATGATCATTGGTTATTTCTTTGCTGGCATAATTATAGCCGGATTTTTAACTGATAAGATTGGATTAATTCAAGGGATAGCTTATTCGGCTAAAGATATAGTAGGAAATATAATTCAAGTTACAACTGGAACAGTAATAGCATTGCCGCTTACAGCAGTTTTATTAAAAGCAAAACATTATTCGTTTAATAACTAGTATGCAGTAAATCTACCCAATTAAATATTATCATCATTTTCATAATAAGGTAGTATTAGTAATAATATATGTTTATTGGTATATGGAAAAATATATATTATAATTCTATTAATAATATAGTATAATTATAGTATTAGTTTATTTTTATATGAAATGACGTAACACTTGATGACTTAGTTGAAAGTGGTGATATAATATGCAAGATTATAAAAAACTTTATGATAGTTTGAAATGTGAATATGAAGCATACCAAAGGTTCTCTGAAAAGCATATACAGGAACTATGTGAAGTGAATGTTAAATTAGAAAATTCAAATAATTCTTTATTTAATATTGTAGAGATTAGTAAATATATAAATACATTCTTTAGTGATGATAATTTGATTTCAATGATTAATGATATGATAATAGGAATACTAGGTGTAGCAAATTCAACCATTTTTTTAATGGAAAATGATGAACTTATAATTAAGGCAACAAATATAGAAGATTCTAAAATAAATCTGACTTCAGAGGAAATAAAATATGTTTATAGTGAACAGGAATTTTTGATTAATTCTAAAGATCCAATAAAACAGGTGGGATCAAATTGCTCAGATATTCATTCGGTTATGGGAGTCCCTATATTTTTAAGGGATAAGTTTATGGGGTATATAATTGTAGAACACAAGGTTTACAATTTCATGACGGTAGAATTAAAATTATTTTTAAAATCTATTGCAAATCAAATAGCAATTTCTATAGAAAATTCCTTTTTATATAAACAACTAGAAAGGCTTTCCCAGACAGATCCACTTATGAATATATATAATAGAAAATATTTTTTTGATTATATGGAAAAAGTAATT
This sequence comes from Clostridium neonatale, assembly GCF_900465025.1. Lineage (NCBI taxonomy): Bacteria > Bacillati > Bacillota > Clostridia > Eubacteriales > Clostridiaceae > Clostridium > Clostridium neonatale. Next base: position 1,546,477 of record NZ_UICR01000002.1, on the reverse strand, counting down.
CAACAAGAAAATTATGATAAATGTGCAATTGTAATGATTGATATTGATAATTTTAAAGTAATAAATGATAATTTTGGACATCAATTTGGAGATAAGGTTCTTATTAATACAGGAAAAATAATTAAAAGCTGGCTTGGTGATAATGATTTGATGGCCAGATATGGCGGGGAAGAAATAATATTATATATTACTGATTTTGATGATGAATTGAGCGTATATAATAAGATGAATATAGTAAGAAGAGCTATAGAGGGGTCCGTAGTAAGTTTTCAAGGAAAAGAGAAATCAGTAACTGCTAGCTTTGGAATTGCATATTTTCCGATGAATTCGCGAGACATTAATGAATTAATAAAAATTGCAGATGACTTACTGTACAAATCGAAAAATTTAGGGAAAAATAGAGTGATAAGTGCTCATGATGAAAAGTTTAAAACATTATTATGTTAAAATATAGAAGCTATCTAAATAGAGATAGCTTCTATATTTATTTTAATTAAGTGATTTGAATTTTATTATATTTTTAATAGTATATAATAATATATTCATGATAATATATTATAGTAAATGATTTCTAATGGGGGATATCTATGGATATAAAGAAACTGAGATCAATATTAAAAAGAGAAGAAGGAACTAAATTAGATTTTAAATTAAAGCTTGAACTATGGAATGAGACAGGGAAAAAAGAACTTGCTAAAGATGTATGTGCTATAGCAAATTCAAATGGTGGAAGAGGATATATAATTGTTGGAATTGAAGATAAAACAAAAAGAATTATTGGAATAGAAGATTCAGATAAATTTAAGGAGGAACAAATACAGCAGATAATAACAAGTAGATGTGAACCTCCAATCCCGATAGAAATAAACTTTGTAGAAATAGAAAATAAAGAGATTTGTGTTATATGCATTTATGATGGTGAGCAAAAGCCATATCAAGTTAGAGAAAATGGAGCATTTTATATAAGAAGAGGTTCTACAACCGATGTTATGAGAAAACAGGAGCTTATTGCAGCATTTGAAGAAAATCTAAATTTAACTATAGAAACATGCCCAGTTATGAGAAGTGATGATAGTATGTTAAATATGGAGCTTGTAAATACTTATTTTAAAAAAAAGGGAATACAAATAAATGAAGAAAATAAAAAATTCTTATTATTAACTACAGGAATATTATTTGAAGATAAAGAAAAATCAAAGCTAAGATGTACTTATGGGGGACTATTAGTATTTTCAGATAAGAATTTCTTATGCATACCTAATAATATGATTAAGATAGTTGATAAGTTAAATAGTGAATATGGTGAGGTTCATATTGTTCAAGGAAGTCTCCTATCTATGATAGATAAGACAGAAGAAATAATAGAAAAAATAATGCCAAAAGGATATTATATTGAGTCTATTATTGAAGCTGTAAAAAATGCAGTGTTATATAGAGAATATTTTGATTTAAATAGAATAATTGAAATAAGTATAAGTAAAAATAATATAGTTGTATGTAGTCCTGGTGAGTTTATAGATTATAATATAAAAGGTCAAACTACAAATTATAATAAGAGAAACATTTGGTTATATGAAAAATTGATGACAATAGATGAGAAAGATAGATTTTTAAATAATGGAAGAGGCTTTTATAGAATAAAAAATGGATTTAAAGGTAAAGGAAAAGTTAGATTTGTTAATTCAAGGGTAGAGCATAGTTTTAAAGTTATACTTCCAGGTGTTTAGGAAGTTAATAATAACAATTATGAGATATTTAATTTATGCATATTTCATATTATGAGATGTGAATTTATAGAAATTGACTAAGAGTTAACTAAAGGATATACTATAATTGTGAGATTTTGTGCTGAATCACAATGATTTTTATATATTAAGATACTAAATTTAAGTACAAATAAAACTTATTTATATAAGAAAACTTAGGAGGTTTTATAATGGCAAGTGTATTAGATGAGCTATTAGAAAGAGGATACATAAAACAATTTACTCATGAAGAAGAAACTAGAAAGTTATTAGAAGAAGAAAAGGTGACTTTTTATATAGGGTTTGACCCGACAGCAGATAGTTTACATGTAGGACACTTTATTGCAATGATGTTTATGGCACATATGCAAAGAGCAGGACATAGACCAATTGCATTAATTGGTGGTGGAACTGCTATGGTAGGTGACCCAAGTGGTAAGACAGATATGAGAAAAATGCTTACTAAGGAAGATATACAACATAATGTTGACAGTATAAAGAAGCAAATGTCTAGATTTATAGATTTCTCAGATGATAAAGCTATATTAGTAAATAATGCAGACTGGTTATTAAACCTTAATTATGTTGATTTCTTAAGAGAAGTTGGAGTACATTTCTCAGTAAATAGAATGTTAACAGCTGAATGTTTTAAGCAAAGATTGGAAAAAGGATTATCGTTCTTAGAATTTAACTATATGTTAATGCAAGGATACGATTTCTATGAATTAAATCAAAAATATAATTGTAAAATGCAATTAGGCGGAGATGACCAATGGTCAAACATGATTGCAGGTGTTGAACTTGTAAGAAGAAAAGCTCAAGGTCAAGCAATGGCTATGACATGCACACTATTAACTAATAGTCAAGGACAAAAGATGGGTAAAACAGTTGGAGGAGCTTTATGGCTTGATCCAAATAAAACATCACCTTTTGATTTTTACCAATATTGGAGAAATGTTGATGATGCAGATGTAGAAAAATGTTTGGCATTATTAACTTTTGTACCAATGGATGAAGTAAGAAGACTTGGATCACTTGAAGGTTCTGAAATAAATAAAGCTAAAGAAGTACTTGCATATGAAGTGACTAAACTTGTTCATGGTGAAGAAGAAGCAAAGAAAGCAGAAGATGCAGCTAAAGCTTTATTTGCAGGTGGAGCAGATATGTCTAATGTTCCTACAGTTGCAATAACTAAAGAAGATCTTGGTAAGACATTATTAGATGTACTTGCGACTACTAAGATTGTACCATCTAAGAAAGAAGGTAGAAGATTAATAGAACAAGGTGGATTATCTATTAATGGAGTTAAAGTTGAAGATGTCAATAGATTATTAGGTGAAGAAGACTTTGAAGATAATGTTGCTTTAATTAAAAGAGGTAAAAAGAATTATAATAAAATTGAAATTAATTAAATAAATAATTAATTAATTAATAGAAAGGATGGAATAGAAGCTCATATTAGGCTTTTATTTCATCTTTTATTTTATTTTAAAACAGCTTCTGATAATATTGAAAAAATATAATGATAGTTTATTTATAAATTGTATTCACAAAACTTAATCTTAATGATATTATAGATAATGAAATTTAATTGAAAATAATTATCAATAGGGGGTATATATGATAAAAAGATTAAGTAAATTTACATCACTAATGGTAGCAATGACTTCCATAACTTCACTTTCAATGACAGGAGTAAATGCAGCTGAATATGAGAGAATAGATTATAAAGAAGGAAGTGTGTATGAGGCTGTTACTTATAAAGATGGTAAATTTTATATTGATGGACAACTTGAAGAACTTGATAACGAAGGCGTTTATTATCTAAGTGATGGAAAATATACTAAACTTACAGATTTAGATACAGGATCAGAAGTAGAGCCATATGGAGCCAAATATTTAAATATAGATTCAGGAGATATTTATTTAGACTTGTCTAGTGGTGAATCAGTAGATGAAGATCTAGAACAAGATGATATAGATGATACTAAGGTAAATTTAAGAAAAAATATTAGAAATAAAGCTGATGATAGATATTCAGATCATGATATTTCAAGAGAGAGCTTAACTAAGCTTAAAAATTATAACTTTGGAGAAGAATGGTATGAAACAACATTTGCTCCAGAACAAATAACAAATGGAGATGCAGATGAGTTAACTGTTTATACAAATAAAGAAGGTAAATACATAGATGCAGATTATAATGTTGGAAAAATAAAAGTGGTTACTGATAATAAGATAGCTACTTTAAATAATACCGATGATACAGAAAAAAATATAAGTGTAAGTGTTTCTAATGCAAAAGTAATTACTCATGATAACAGCTATATTTATAGAAAAGCAACTATGACAGTTAAAAGTGATGAAACAATAAATAAAATTAATGGGATAGATATTCCAAAAACATCTACAGATCAATCCGTATTTATTATGAATGAAGAGAATAATATAATAAGTTTTGATGTTATCCAAAAAATATCAAAAGAACAATCATCAGAAACTATAGATGGGGCTAAATATGCTAAAAATGTAACAACTTATATGCTTTCTAAATCAAATGGTACTAAAGTAAAATTTGATGTAAGTGATGATACAACATATAGTATAAGTAAAGGAAAGATAATTGCCTGTAAGATTAACGAAAATGGAACAATATCAGCACAAGGAATATCATTAAAGAGTGAAGCTGGAGTCAATACTGTTGGAATAAAAAAAGCTGATGCAGAAGAATATAGTGACCATGCTATAGATGTAAATGGTGTTTTATGGAGACTTGATGGTGGATACATCTACAGATATAATGGAGCAACAGATTGGATAAAGGTATATAAAGTTGATGGGTCAATGACTAGATTATCTGTGTATGATGAAAATAATATGTTAGTTTGGGATGAAGAGGCAGAAAGATATTCAATAATAAATAAAGCGCCTAAAGACAATAGCCAAGCTTTAAGTGAGAATATTGAAAAGGTTGAAAATTTAATAGATGGAAATGTAATTACAGGATGGATTAAGAATGAAAGTGGAACTTGGTCATTTGTTAATTCAGATTCAAGCCTTATAAAAGGATGGTTAAATGATAATTCGAATTGGTATTATTTGGATGAAAATGGAGTTATGAAAACTGGATGGATTAATGATAAAGATAAATGGTATTATTTAAATAGTAATGGTTCTATGGCAACTGGGTGGATAAAAGAATCAAATGATTGGTATTACCTAAAAGAAAATGGAGCAATGGCTACAGGATGGGTTTATGTTAAAGATAAATGGTATTATTTAAATAGCAATGGTTCTATGGTATATAACACAACTATTAATGGTTATAGAGTTGGAGCGGATGGCGCAATGATATAATAATAGTGTATTAATTAAATTTTAAAGAGGTTTATCATTGTTTAAATAACAATGATAAACCTCTTTAACAGTATTTTATTAAATTTATAAATATATATTTTAAAATTTATAAATATTAATTTATTGTTTTCATATCCGATAAGTATATAAGAGTAATACTTAGGAGTTGAAAAGCTATGCCTGGAATTTATAATATTAATAACGGATATGCAAATAATAATAAAAAGATTTCTAGTAAATTAACTTTTGAAGTAGGAGAAAAATTTACAGGAAGAGTAGTTGATAAAGGTGAGGGAAAAGATATAACTATTAGATTATCTGATGGATGGCAGTTTATTGCAGAAACTGATGATAAGGTTGATATAGAACAATTAAAACTTTTAAAATTTGAAGTAGAAGGCTTTGAAAATGGAAAACTGAAATTAAAAATTTTAAAGGGAAATTCACAAGAAGTCACAACTGAAGATGAAAACTTCCAAGAGATTATAGAAAAAGAAGGACTCTCAAAGGAAGATATAAGTATACTTAAAAATATGGTGAAGCATAATATACCATTAACAAGAGAAAATATAAATCAGATGAAAGGTCTAATTCAACTAAGTCAATTAATGAATTCTGATACAGAAGAAATAAATAACTTTATAAAAAATTATTTAGAAAGTAATAATATAGATATAAATAGTCGTGAAGGACAGAATGCAAAGGAACTTCTAACAAAATTTTTCAATGAATTTAAAAACATGACAGCAGATGATATACTAGCATTCATTGAAAATAATCTTGAGTTATCTGAAGAGAATATAAAAAGCTTTAATAGGCTTTTTAAGGAAGATTTTACAATAGAAAAGCTTTTGATTAAGCTAAATGAAAATCTAAAACAAAATGAATTATCTCCTAAGGATGTTAGTGCTGGGAATAATTTATCCAATAATATAGAAAATAGTACACAGGCTACATTAACATCTAGTTCATCAGATAATGTAAGTACACTGGCTACTAAAATATATAATGAAAATGATCCATCAAGTAAGAAAGTGGATGTATTAGATATACTAAGAACATTAGCCGGGCAAGAGAATAAAGAAAATGAGACAGTTTTACCTAAGGAAATCGATTTTAATAAAAAAGAAAACGTAAATTTATCTAAAGAACTATTAGAAAATCTAGAGTCTAATAAGGATATAGTTAGGACAATAAAAAATATAATTGATGAAGATAAGTTTATAAAGGAAATGGTTAATAATGAAGCAGAAAAAAATAATGATGGTTCTGCAAAGGCTAAGGTAGAACAACTTTTATCGAATCAGGAAGGTAGAAAAGTTACATTAACAAATGATGAATTTAAACAATTAACCGAATTCATCAATAGAAAATTTAATGAAAATGAAGTAGTAAAAACAGATTCTATGCCAAAAGATATCCAGACAGGTAAGGAAATTAATGAAATAAAAAATTTTGAAATTGATAAATTGGATAAACTATTATTAAATGATAAGAATGATATAAAAATTCAAATAAAGGAAAGAATAAATAATGTAGCAGATATTGTGAAAAATCTACTATCACATACAGAACTAAATGAAAATGTGTATGATAAAATAACAAATTTAATAAGAGAAAATATAAATGATATAAAAGTATTTAATACTATAAATAATGAGTATTATTATGTGAATTTTCCAATACAAAGCAATTTTCAGGAGTATCCATGTCAGTTAATTATTAAGGACAATAGAAAAGATGGAAAGAAAATTGATAGTACAAATGCTAAGATGGTTGTTAGTGTAAAAACTATAAATTTAGGTGAAATTGATGGGTATATAACTATGATTCCTAACAAAATAAATATAAAATTGAAATGTGAAGATGAATTTACACGTATTTTAAATAAAAATAAGGATAAATTAATAGAAGGTTTATCAGCATCTGGTAATTATGTTACTGTTACTGTATCATCTAAAGAAAATCCAGCTAATATAGTAACTTGTAGAGAATTTTTTAATGATATGAGTATTTCTAATATTGATATTAGAGTATAAAATAATTTACAACTTTAAAAGTACATTGTACAATTAAAAGAAAAGTTATAGATTGCTGTAATAGAGGGAATGAGAATATATAGATATGCAAGGAGTGTAGCAGAACATATGAATCAAAGAAAAAAAGCAGCGGCATTAAAATATGAATATAATAGTGACGCCCCAATAGTTGCAGCATCTGGTATGGGGCATATTGCTGATAAAATACTCGAAAGAGCAGAAGAAAATAATGTGCCAATTGTGTATAATAAAGAATTAACAGATTTACTTTGTAATGTTGATGTAGGGGATGAGATTCCCACAGAACTATATGAAGCAGTAGCACATGTAATAGCGTTTGTTACTGACTTAGATAAAAAGTTATAATAAGATTTTATATACAAAAGATAGTTATAATATAGAAAGGTGAAAAAAATGGCTCTTTATACCATTTCAGATTTACATTTAGGATTTAATGTTGAAAAGCCAATGGATATATTTGGAGATAAATGGAAAAATCATTGTGATAAAATAAAAAATAATTGGCTTGAAAAAATAACTGATGAAGATACAATTCTTATTGCAGGAGATATATCTTGGTCGTTAAAAGCAGAAGATAGTGTATATGATTTAGATTGGATTAATGAACTGCCAGGTAATAAAATCATTAGCAAAGGAAATCATGATTATTGGTGGACTAGTATATCTAAATTAAATTCAATGTATGAGAAAACAAAATTTCTTCAAAATAATTATTATACCTATAAAGAATATGCTATATGTGGAACAAGAGGTTGGATATGTCCAGGGGCTAATAGTTTCACTTCAAAGGATGAAAAAATCTATAAAAGAGAATTAATAAGGCTTAGACTTTCATTGGAGGCTGCTAAAAAAGATAATTATAATAGCATAATAGTTATGTTGCACTATCCTCCTACAAATGAAAAATTTGAAGAATCAGAATTTATTAAAGTAATCAAAGAATTTAATGTTGAGAAAGTCATATATGGACATTTACATGGCCCGGTTTTATATGGAAAATTATTTGAAGGTAATATAGATGGAGTTGAATACATTTTGACGTCTGCTGATTATTTAGATTTTAATCCTATAAAAATACTGTAAAATCCGAGTTTTGAGGATAATAACCGAAATAAAGCTCTTATGTGTGGCTCGCTTGCTACAAAAATGACGCTAAGAATTCAAACATGCAGACATTGTACCCACAAATGTTTGCTCCAATGTAAAATTGGACAAACAATTGTGGAACAAGTCTACATGAAGAATTCTAAAGCGTCATTTTTGAATGCAAGACACCGTCAACATAAGAGCTTTATTTCTTTGTTTCATCTAAATTCAGAGTAGTGGTATTATTGTTACTATACATAAATAAATTTTTAAATTAAGGAATAGTTATTTATAGATATTAAAGATTTAAAAAGTTAATATTTTACCATTTTTAAAAAGATATAGATTTATAAATATCAAAATATAAATCCTTATGAATGTGCACTTATAAGTAAACCTATTCATCATTAGATGAATAGGGGCTATACTGCTAAGTTCGTACCTCACCAAGCATTATATGCCAAAGGGCAGCTATGCTGTAATTCGGAACTTTTCCTATATATTGATAGAAAATTATATTTTTAAGTATTGGATATTTATCAAAATATAAATTATATATGTTCTAATTAAGAATCCGTATTAAAATCTGACCTAAACCCCAAAAAATATATGGCTCAATATGAAGTAACTTTATTGAAACTTATATGCATTAAATAATAAGTTTAGAGAAAAACAAAGAAATTCAATATATGAATATGCGTAGTATTGTATTGGAAATTTCAGCTTTTAAATTCTTTGGAACAGCCTCTGCCATTAGAATTTAAAAGCTGAAATTTCCCTACAATCGAGCATATCATATATTGAATTTCGGTTATTTCCCACTAAACTCTGATTCTACGTCCATTATTTATTTTAGGTATTATTAATCTAATTTTGATATGCATTTATTAAGTGAATCAATATCATGAATAGTTGACTTAACTTCAGATGATAATGATGAAGCTATAGTCTCATTTTCCTGAAATGAAGAACTTAAATTATTAACAGATGTTATTACATCATCTTTCTTAGATGATGCAGTTGTAAGATTATCTATACAAGTCAAAATTTCGTCAGTGGCTTCTTCTATAGAGGTTTTTATTTCAGAAAAATTACTTTTAGCATCTTCTATTGAGTTATGTTGAGTTGATATAGCGGAATTACCAGAATTCATTGCATTTGAAGCATTCAATATATCAATTTTGATTTCTTCTAAAATTTTAGTTATGCTTTGAACAGCTTCTTTGGAGTTTTCAGCTAATTTTCTTACTTCTCCTGCAACAACTGAGAAACCCTTACCAGCTTCACCAGCTCTAGCAGCTTCAATTGCAGCATTTAAAGATAATAAGTTTGTTTGAGCTGCTATTTGACTAATTGAATCAGTTATACTATTTACTGATTCTAATTTAGAAACTAATGCATTTACTGTTGTAGTTGAGATTCCAAAAGCATTTTCAAGATCACTTAGTGATGTATTTAAATTATTAAGTGTGTTAAGACCTGTGTCAGCTAATTTATCTGTATCTAAAACTTTTATATGAACATTTGTAATATTAAGTGCTAAATCTTCCATATTAGAGCTGAAATCAGATAGTATATTTTTAGATGTATTTACTTCACTAGTTTGAGTGGTACTAGATGAAAGTAAAGAATTAACAGAAGAATCAATATTATTAATATCGTTATTTATATTCTTACCTATAGCTTTTAATTCTCTAAAATCATTTTTTGTGTTATTTAAACTATCACCAATCAAAGAAGGTTTAGTTACTTCATTATTAATAGGATCAATATTTTTGTTTTTAAATAAGTTCATATTTATACCTCCCAATAAGAAAATCTAATTATTTTTTGATTTTATAAGCTCTTTTCCATTACGTGCTAATTCTTTGACTCTATAAGTAGCATTTGTACTTATTATGGTTCTAGAATACCAGCGAAGTGCTTCCTCGTCATTTCCTACTCTTCTATTAAGATCTCCTATAAGATACATTAAGGAATCTCTTTGAAGGCCATAGATGGGAAAAGGTTCACTAATATAGGCATCGTTAAGACCTTCCAATGCTTGTCCCAGGAAAACTTTTTCATGTTCTGAATCATCAAGCATTCTATACATCCATGAAATCTTCAAAGAAATCATAGCTTTAGTACTAGAAGGCATTTTTATTAAAACTGCATTTAGTAATGCTAATTTATATCTTTCAATAGCAATATTTTCATCTAATATTGTAGGATATTCACGTGGTTTCCATTTAGGAGTAACATTACTACGAACAAGTTCTTGTCTATATGATCTAAGATTTTCAAAATCAGATTTCATTGCAGCATAACCACAAGAATTGCATATCCAAACATCATAAAAATAAGGATTTGCTACTGTATATCTTATAAAAAAATCAGAATCTTTTGATTGGATTCTCGGGGATTTAGTTTTTACTGCTTTTGTTTTGAAGTGGTTGTCACAAACAGGACAAACTACACTTTTATCGAAGATATGATCTTTCATATTTTCATACATTATTATGCACCTCGTATTATAATAAAAAATTATCCAATGTAAAAATATACATATTTCTAATTCATTATATCACAGAAATTAATTACATATGATATATATGTGGAATTATTTTTATAAATTTAGTGTGTGGTCTTATACATAATTCTAAGTTTCTGATATAATAATAAAGATGATTTAATTAAAGGAGAATATTTATATGGCAATAAATAATTGGAAAACTTTTTTAATGCCTTATGAGCAAGCGGTAGATGAACTAAAGGTTAAATTAAAATCAATTAGAAAAGAATATAGAAAGAAAAATGAATACTCTCCAATAGAATTTGTAACAGGGAGAGTAAAAGAAATATCAAGTATGCTTGAAAAAGCAAATAAGTTTGAGATTCCCATAGATAGAATTGGATATGAATTAGAAGACATAGCTGGCATAAGAATTATGTGCCAATTTGTTGATGATATAGATACAGTAGTAGAAATTTTAAGAAAACGTATGGATATGAAGATACTTTATGAAAAAGATTATGTGAGAAATGTTAAGGAAAGTGGATATAGAAGTTATCATATGATAATAAAATATCCAGTTAATATGGCTGAAGGACAAGTGGAAATATTAGCGGAATTTCAAATAAGGACATTAGCTATGAATTTTTGGGCAACAATAGAACATTCGTTAAATTACAAATATAAGCAAAATATACCAGATAAATTAAAGAAAAAGCTTAAAAGCTCTGCTGATGCCGCATTTAGATTAGATGAGGAAATGTTGGAAATAAAAGATGAAATTAAAGATGCACAAAAATTATTTGAAGTAAAATCGCATTTAATTTCAAGCATTATGAATTCATTATTAACACTTATCTCTTTAGGAAAAAATGCAGAAGCCGCAAGATATCAAAAGATATTAAATAAATTAATTGATGAAGGTGAAGTTTGGGAGCTTAATAGCTTATTGTTTTCAATAAATCGTGATATAGAAAAATATAAAGAATAAAAGGATGCAGGTAGTATAAGTTCTATCTGCATTCTTTTTTATTTAGATAAATAATAGGAATTATATTCCGTTATATTAATGGAATATTTGTTCATGGAGTTTTATTAGTATGGATGATAATATAAGAATGTACAAAAGCTTCTGATTAAATATATTTAGAGAGGAGCCAAATTCTTGATTGATAAACGATTAATTGATTTATATAAAAAATTAAGTATACAAAAATATCAAAGCGCAGTATATTTGGCTGAGGCTTTAGACATTAGTGATAAAACCGTAAGAAAATTAATAAAACAACTTGATGACATTATAAAATATAGTGGTGCACACATTGAAGTTAAACATAGATATGGATATAGATTAGCTATAGAAGATGAAGAATTATTTAAAGATTACTTGAAAAAGGAATTTAAAGAGCAGGCTATAGAAATTCCTAATACTTCAGAAGAGAGAATAGAGTATATTAAAGAATATTTATTGAAAAATGATGATTATATTAAATTAGATGAATTAAGTGATATTCTCTACATATCAAGAAAAACAATAACAAATGAATTAAAAAAAATAGAAAAGGAGTTAAACAATTATAACTTGCAGTTGATTAGAAAGCCTAATTATGGAATAAAAATTGAGGGTGAAGAATTTGATTTAAGACTGTGTACTGCAAGCTGCTTAGCTATAAAGTGTGGCTCAAAAAAAATATCAAAAGAAGATAAGCAAAAGATGGATGATATTGCACATGTTTTGCAGGAATGTCTTTGTAAATGTGATTTTAATATTTCAGATGTATCGCTTCAGAATCTATTAGTTCATATTTTTGTGGCAGTTCAAAGGATTCAAGAAGAGCATAATATCATTTTTCAAGAAGAACAGCTAGAACAGTTCTCATTAGAATCAGAACTTATTTTAGCAAGTAAAATTGCTGAAAATATAGAAAAGAAATTCAAAATATCATATCCTAAATCAGAAATTAAATATATTGCAATTCATTTAGCAGGTAAAAAAATTTATGATAGTCAAAAAGAAAAGAATCTAGTTGTGACGCAAGAAATATATGACTTAGTAACAAAAATGTTAGACAAAATTTATGAGTCTTTTAAAGTAGATTTTCGTGATAATCTAGAATTAAAAATGTCATTGAGTCAGCATATAGTACCACTAGAGGTGAGATTGAAGTTTGATATGACACTTAGAAATCCTATGATAAAAGAGATTAAAGAAAGATTCTTATTAGCATATTCTATAGCTACTTTTGCTTGTGGAATATTGGGACAAAACTATAAGAAGCAATTAAAAGAAGATGAAATTGGATATTTCGCAATAAATTTTGCTCTAGCTCTTGAAAGGGATAAATATGATGTACGTAAAAAAAATATATTAATTGTATGTTCATCTGGAAAAGGAAGTTCTCAATTTATGAAATATAAATATTTAGAGAGGTTTGGAAAATATATTAATGACATTCAGAAATGTGATGTTCATAGTATCAATAAAGTTAATATGAAATATATTGATTATATTTTCACTACAGTTCCAATAAATGAAAAAGTATCAGCACCAATATTGGAAGTACAGTATTTCTTAGAGGATGAAGATGTAAAAAATGTGATGAACGTATTAACAAAAAGTTCAGGTGGAACTATAGGTAATTATTATAGTGAAAAGCTATTTATAAAAGATCTAGATTGTTCAACTAAAGAGGAAGTACTACATCATATGTGCAAAATAATAAAAGAAAATGAGGATGTACCTGATGATTTTGAAAAAGCTGTTTTTGAAAGACAAAATATTGCACAGACTGAATTTGGTAATTATGTTGCAATACCTCATCCCTGTAGAACATTAAGTAAGCGAACATTTGCATGTGTGGCTATTTTGAAAAATCCAATAATATGGGAAAAACAAGAAGTTCAAGTTGTAGTTTTAGTTTCTATTGAAAATAATCCAAGCAAGGAAATACAAAAATTTTATAAAATAACTTCAAAATTATTAATAAATAAGCAATATATCTCTGAACTTAGAAAAAAGAAAAAATTTGAAACATTAATCAAATTACTAAACAAAGTAGAAAGTGAGATGAAATTTTAATGAACGAGAGTAGTTATGATATAGCATTTGAATTAATTGCTAATGCAGGTGATTCTAAATCAGAATCATTAATGGCAATTGAGGCAGCAAGAGAATTCAATTTTGAAGAAGCGAATTCACACTTAGAGATTGCAACAGAAAAATTGTCAGAAGCTCATAAGATTCAATCAAGCCTAATTCAAAATGAGGCAAGAGGAAATAAAGTAGATGTAAACATCATATTGGTACATGCTCAAGATCATCTTTCAGGAGCAATACTTATGAAAGATCAAGCGGATGAATTTATAAAATTGTATGAAATAATAAATAAATTAATAAAAGGAGAGGTATAAAATGAATATTATGTTAGCATGTAATGCAGGAATGTCAACAAGTCTAATAGTAGCACGTATGGAAGAAGCAGCCGAAGAGCAAGGAAAAAATTATAAGATTTGGGCTGTTGATCAAGCGTCTATTAAAAGAGAATTGGGAAATTTTGACATATTGCTTTTAGGGCCACAAGTGGGCTATCTGCAAAAGAAAGTTACAAAGTTAGTAGAAGAAAAAGTACCGGTAGCAGTTATAAAAACATTAGACTATGGTAAATGTGATGGAGCAGCAGTTCTTAAGTTTGCTGAAGATACATATAATAAATTTCACGTATAAGAAGAGAGGAAGGAGATTAATACTATGAATATTGAAAAATTAAAAGAAGGCATGTTTGATGGAATAGAGAAGATCACAACTCAGAGACATATAAATGCAATTAAAAATGGAATGGTATCATATGTACCATTCACTATTATTGCAGCAATTGCATTATTAATTGCAAATTTTCCATCAGAAGGTTATATTAATTTTGTTACTAATTTACTAGGTGTATCAGATGCATCAGTTTGGCAGAATCAAGTAACATTTTTCATGGATGGTACTATGAATCTGGCAGCAATTATATGTTTATTATTTATTTCTTACAACTTATCATTAGAATATAAGGATATTATAGATCCAATATATTCTATTGTTATGAGCTTATGTGTGTATTTCTTGTTAACACCACTAGTTAATGTAAACGATACTGTGATGCTTGAGTTTGCCAAATTAGGTGCGACAAGCTTGATAGTTGCAATTGTAATTGCACTTGTAATCCCAGAATTATATAGATTGTTAATGTCACGAAAGTTACAAATCAAATTACCGAGTTCTGTACCTCCAGCAGTAGCAGGGTCATTTGCTAACTTAATTCCTATGGCGATTATTTTTATAGGAGCTTGGGTATTAAAAATTGCACTATTACATACTTCTTTTGGAAACATTCATGTAATTATAAATGACATTATTGGAAAGCCTTTAACTGGTATGGGAGGCAATATTTACGGATATGCTTTTGCTATATTTATTACATTCTTATTATGGGTATTTGGCATTCATGGTTCTTCTATTGTAATGTTTGGTGTATTAGCACCAGTTTTAATGATGATGAGTGATGCTAATCGTCAAGCAGCTTTGAATGGACAACCTCTACCCAATATATTAACTTATGAATATTTTTCTTTTATTGGAGGCGTAGGTTTATATATATGTATTGCATGTTTAATTGTTGGAAAAAGTAAACAAATAAGAGAAATTGCTAAAATAGGATTATTACCAGCAATATTCGGAATACATGAACCACTTATATTTGGTCTTCCAATTATATTTAATCCATTTTTAGGGACAGCATATATTTTAGAACATGTTGTTGGTGCAGTACTTACTTATTTTGTTACAGCTGCTGGTCTTATTTCTAGATTAACAGGAATCGGAGTAACATGGACAACACCTCCAGGAATATATGGATTCTTAGCAACAGGTGGACATATTTCAGGATTCGTATGGCAAATTATTTTAGGAGTTCTTTATGTACTTTTAGCAATTCCATTTGTAAAAATGTATGATAGACAAAAACTAAAGGAAGAGAGCATGGAAGGGGAGGCAGTATAATGGATATAAGAAATGTGCCATTAAGTGTATATGGTTCGTACATGGCGTTAGCATATTATAAAGATGACAAATGTAATTTTAGAGGAGTAAAAGATGAAGCTCTTTATTTAAAATCTTTAAGAGGAAAGTCAAGAAGCACTCCAGCAGTATGTAAAATACTACCTTTGATTGATGGACAAGAAGCGGATTTTACTTATGAAGCAGATTTATTTCACATTGAAATTAATTTTGCTGGAGGGTGTATAAAAATTTGTTTTGATGGTGATTCAAGAATAATATTTAAAGTTGAAGGCGAGAAATCAGGACTTAGATTAGATTTTATGCCATCTAGTGAATACGAGTATAATTTCACACTAGGAACAAAAGATAAGCCATATCACATTATTAATAGCTATAAAACCTTAACAAAATATATTGTTAAAAGTGTAAATGGACAAGCGATTCTTAATCAAGAAAATAGTAAATCATTATTAGGAAGTATAAATAGTTATATTGATGTGAATTCATTAAATAATGATTCTTTTATATGTGTCATAGAAGAAATTCCTACACATATGATAAAACCTACAGAAAAAGAATATTCTTATGAAGCAAGTCTTGAAGAAACAACTAAGAAGTTTGAAGCTTTTTATGAAGCATTTCCTAAGGTACTTCCAGAATATGAAGAAGCTTATAAAAATGCAGTATATGTTGATTGGTCTTGTACTGTTAAAAAATTTGGATCATTAAAACGTGATGGTATGTATATGTCAAATAACTTATTTCAAGGAATTTGGAGTTGGGATCACTGCTTTAATGCTCTTGCTCTTGCGAATGTTCATAATGAACTAGCTTGGGATCAGATGATGGTATTATTTGATCATCAAGATGAAAACGGACAAATACCTGGTTCGATTAGTGATTCAACAGTAAGATGGAATTTCGCAAAGCCACCAATTCATGGATTGTTTATTGAAAAAATGATGAAAAAGACTGAATTAAGTAAGGAACAATTATTAGAAGCATTTGATTGTATTGAGAAGCAAGTGAATTTTTGGTTGAACTTTAAAGACTTTGATCAAGATGGAATTTGTGAATATCATCATGGAAATGACTCTGGATATGATAATAGTACGGTATTTATGGATGATTTTGTAGCAGAGTCTCCAGACTTATCAGCTTTTCTTATAAAAGCAATGGAGACATTAGCTATTATAGCAGAAAAACTTGGACGTGATATGGAAGAAAGGGTATGGTATGAGCGTTCAGATGATTTAACGAAATTAACTTTAGAAAGATTTGTACGGGAAGAAAAAATAATTACTTATTCAGGGTTAGAGAAAAACATAGTTGAATCACAATCTATTCTTCCTTATACATTAGTAATATTAGGGGACAGATTACCTAAAGACTTGAAAAATAGAATAGTTAATGACTTAAAGAATAAATTTATGACAGAATATGGACTTGCTACTGAAGCTACAGATAGCCCATATTATAATCCGGATGGATATTGGAGGGGCCCTATATGGGGACCAACAATGGTACTTTTTATTGAAGGACTTGAAGAATGTGGCGAAGTAGAATTTGCCAAAGAGCTTACAGAAAAATTCTGTAAACTTGTAAAGAAAAGTGGATGTGCAGAAAATTTTAATGCAATAACAGGAGATCCGCTATGTGATAAAGCTTATACATGGACAGCAAGTAGCTTTATACACTTATGTGAAAAAATGAATAAATATTAAAAAATAAGCTTTTCTATAGTAAAGTATTAAAAAATTTACTATAGAAAAGCTGTTTTTTATATATGGCAATAAATATTTATTAATAATAATTATTTATAAAACTGTTACTATAATGTAAAATTTTAATTATAATATATATATAATTAAATAGAAGAATAGGAGAATAGATTTATGATAAAAGAAGATATAATTTTAAAATTAAAAAATGATCCTTCATATATAGATAAAGTAGAAAATCCTACAAAAGAAATGTTTTTATATATGGTTAAAAATAATGGAAATAACATTAAGTATTTAGAAAATCCAGATAAGGAAATACAGATTGAAGCAATAAAAAATACGCCATTAAGTATTAAATATATAAAAGAACCTTGTGAAGAAGCTGCTATATTATCAGTAAAAGGGTTGTGGAATTCATTGGAATTTATAAAAAATCCAAGTGAATTAACAATTAGAGAGGCAATAAAATCAAAAGGATGGGCGATACAATTTGTAAAAAATCCAAGCGAAGAACTTAAAAGATTAGCTGTAAAAAATGACTATGATGCAATAAAATATATGGAAAATCCATCTGAGGATATACAAATTGAAGCTATAAATAGTTACTATTCAGCAATTAAATTTATAAAAAATCCTACATTAAAAGCAAAAATAGAAGCAATTAAAGCGAATGAAGAGGCAATAAATTATATTTCAAGTTACGATTTAGATGAACTTAAAATATTTATAAGTGAAAATATAAATGTAGTTAAATATATATATGATAGTATAGATGTAGAATCTGTGGTGGAAGTTTTAGTTAACAAAGTTAAAGATGAAAATATAGATGAAAAATATATTAAAAATTTTATAGATTTAGAAATATTAGAAATGGATAAAATCAATTTTATTAGACAGTATGGATGTAAAAAAGCTAAAAAAATATTAGTTGATTATAAATTATCAATGTAGTGGGAAGAGGTGACGTAATGAATTATTCAGAATGTATAAGTACAGTAGAGTTAATTTTAGAAACTAATGATGTGCCATTAATTATTGGAGAAAGTGGTATTGGAAAAACATCTTTAGTCAAATCTATTGCTAAAAAAAATAATTATTATTTGGTTAATATAGATGCTAACTTATTAAAAGAAGGAGAAATAGGTGGATTACCAGTAGTTAAAAATGATATAACTATATATGCAACACATTATAAATTAATTGAGATTAATAATGTACTTAAGGAAGAGAAATGTAAGAATGTAATTTTGTTTATTGATGAATTAAATAGATGTGATCATACAGTTGCACAGGAACTTATGAATCTTATTTTAAACAGAGAAATAAATGGATATGTGTTAGATAAAAGAGTAAAAGTTATAGCAGCAATGAATCCATCAAATAAAAATGATGGATATTACAATAGTCAATATGAAGTTGTTGATATGGATCCAGCTCAAGAAGATCGTTTTGTATGGATTAATCTAGATTCAGATATAAAAGAATGGATTAATTGGGGAATGAGCAATGAAGGTAAAATACATACTCATATTATAGAATTTTTATCAAATTTTCCTCAATATTTACATACACCAGACTCTACGTCTACTATAAAAGCAACGCCAAGAAGCTGGGAAAGAGTATCAAAAGCATATAATGTGTATTTAAAAAATAAAGATAAGTATCCTTTAAATATATTTTTAAATGCTGTAAAGGGTAATGTTGGTATTAATATAGCAAATGATTTTGGAAATTTTATTATGAATATTGGTGATCCACTAATTAAGGTAGAAGAAATATTTGAATATGAGATATTAAGTAGTGAATTAAAAGAAAAAATATCAAAGGAAAATCATTCTAGACTATATATACTATGTAAAAAGTGTTTAAGTTACATTGAAGAAAATAATAGTAAAAGAAATATGATATTATTCTCTGAATTTTTAAATCTGTATCCAAGAGATTTAAGACTTGGAATAATGAAAGAGATAAAAAGAGACTACAAAGATAAGTTATATGAAGAACTCCTAGATAATGATGAATTTTTAGAAGCATTTTTTAATATCTTTAAGTGAGGTGTAAAAAATGAACTTTGATGAAAAACGTGAATTACTTTTAAATGAGTGTTATAAATTTGAAAAGATAGAAGATTTTAAAGGCGACTATGAACGTAGATTTTTCGATTTTATTGAAGATGTAATCTTATTTCTTTTGCAAAGTGAAGATTCATTCTTTGGTCAATTTTTACTTAAAGTAAAAAGAAATATAAGAATAGATATAGATTATCCAGTTGGTACTATACCTAAACTAGATGGATTTAATATGTATTTTAATCCATATCTTTTTTTAATGATTGATAAGAAGGAAATGGCAGCTTTATTAAAGCATGAGATTTATCATATTATAAATTTACATTATCAAAGAGCGAAGACTATGAAAAATGTTTTTTGTAATGAAGCTATAACTACAGCTTTGGACATTTCCATAAATCAGTATATAAAAAATTTACCAGGCTTTAGTAAGAGACTTCACAGTGTTAATATGGAATACAATATTGAACTTGAAGAAAATAGAAGTATTGAAGAATATGCAGAAATAATTGATAAATCAATTAAATCTAGATTGAAAGAAGAGAAAATAACTTCAGATAAAGATAAACACAAAATAAATATGGAAGAATCTCATGAACTTTGGGATGATATAAACATATCAGAAGAAGATATTAAAAGTTTAACAGAAAAGACTGCAATCAGCGCATATAATGATAAAACGCCAGATGCATTAAAAAATATTATATTATCATATAATAAAGCTCCAGAAATACCGTGGCAGATTGTATTGAAGAATATGCTTCCGAGCGTTAAATATGGTTATAAAAGGACTATTACAAGAAGAGATAGAAGGCAACCAGAGAGATTAGATATACGAGGAAGACTGCCTAAGAATGATACCAACGTAATAGTAGCTATAGATATTAGTGCCAGTATGAGTGATGAAGATATAGAAAAAATATTGATAGAGATACTTGCAATAACGAATACTACTAAGAATGAGGTAACTATTATTGAGTGTGATAATGAAATAAGAGCAGTTTATAAATTAAAAAATAAAAATGATATTAGAAAAAGAAGCAAGGATAATGGCTCAACTAAATTTTCCCCAGTATTTAAATATATAAGCGATAACAATTTAAGAAATGTGATATTAATCTATTTTACTGATGGAGTTGGAGAAGAAGAATTAGAAGTAAAGCCCATAAACAAAAAGACATTATGGATAATTTCAGGGGATAAAGAATTATCATTAAAGAATCCTTATGGGGATATTAAAAGAATAAATTCTGATAAAATTGAAGCTACAGAAGGAAATCTAGGATTACAAATGGTAAATGAAGCTATACATGATTGGGCGAGATAAGTCGTTATATTGAATATTTACTAATATAAATGTCATTATTATTTTAATTAAGTAGAATAAAGTGAATAATTTTAAGTAGTTTAAAATAATGTTGTATGTTAAAATAAACAATAAAGAGGAGGACTATTGTTATGAAAAATAAGTTTAATAAAAAAGATCATACAGTAGCCATAGTCTCAATTCTTATAATAAGTATAATTTTAAATGTTTATTCAGCATATAAGGTTAGTTCTTATAAATACAAGCTAGGACAACAGGCGTATAATTACATAGAAGAGATTAGGCAGAGAAATGAAGGAAATCTAGAGATACTTTCTAAATCGTTGAAGAATGGAAAGATAAAAAATGAAGAACTATTAAAATTATATAAGAATTATGATGTGATTGCTGGAGATATAATAGGATTATGGCAGAGATACGCATCATATTCACAAAATGAGTTAAATATTTTTACAAAAATAATTGATACAAATAGAATTATTGAAAATGATATACATGGACAAATTAAAGAGTATATTATATGTACATTGAATAATGAAATGAAAAATGAACAAAGTAATTTGATATTGGTAAATGAAGATAAGTCTTGTTTTGAAGCTATGTATAATATGGCCGAAAAAATAAATAATTATTTTAATACATTTAATGAGGATATACTTAAAGGAAGTACAGGAGTTGAAAAAGAGAAAAAAGTTATAAAAAAGCATTATTGGATAGATATACTTGAAGGTATATATGGAATAAGTGATGATTATGTTGATGTAGAGTGGAAGATTCAAATGGTTGAGGATGATTTGAATACTTAAGAAATACATTTTTGTATAAATAAAACATTATTAAATATATGAATTTATTCTTAAGGATATAAATAAAGAAGAAGAAATTCATTAGAGAATTTCTTCTTCTTCTTTTTCTTTTAATTAGTGACATCCACTACAAGATCCGCCACATCCACCTTCTGGTTCTATTACAGGTTTTAAGCTTAAGCCATTACCTTCGTTTTCTTCACTTGAAAGGATGATAAATCCACCAAATTGGTCAATTAAGCTTTTCTCATATATGAATGATATATCATTTATTGTTTCAACATCATCTTCATCTGTAGCTTTTGATACAGAGATATTGAAGATAGGGCCGCTACAAGCGAAACCAGCAAAATTTATTCTAATGTTGAAATCAGATATGCTATTTTCTTCTAAGAAACCTTTGAATTCGTTATAAGCTTCTTCACTAATTGTTACATTTTTCATATTAACACCTACTTTATTCAAAAATTTGACTATTGTCGTACTAAGAGTATAACACATATGATTTAAAATAAAAAGCAGTTAGGTAAGCTTAGAGGAATAACTATTTAAAAAAGGGGAAATAAACACATGAAGCCATATAATTATGAATTTATACAAGAAGAGATGAAGAAATATAATAGCATAATAGATGAGTTGAAATTAGAAGGATGTTCTGTATGCAAAGATGAAATCAGCTTTAAGGAAGCTGATGGCTATATGTGCAAAATTAATCAAGAAGAAATTTTTACTAGAATAAAGCTTTTTAAAGATAACGAATTTATAATGGAGATATCCCCAAGAGAGATACAAGGTTCATATCATTCTATTAAATTTGCCAAAGGAAAAGTTGGTGTAGTTGGGCTCGGACTTGGATATGCAGTTCAAGAGATAGCTAAGAATAGTAGAGTAGATGAAATTATAGTATATGAAATCAGTGAGGAAATAATAGACGTATATAATAGACACTTTAAGGATAATCCTAAAATAAGAATAATTAATAAAGATGCATATAAAGCAGAAAGAGAAAAGTTTGATTTTTTCTTTGTAGATATATATGGATATGAGATAACAAGTAAAGTAGTTGAAGATTATAAAAAATTTAATGCTCTGCATGAGATTGAAGAATACACATTTTGGGGAGTTGAACATTTTTTATTAAGCTGTAAATATGATGATTTGCTATGGATTTTTATCCCAGAGATATGGGTTGAGATGAGTAAAAAGGCATATGAGTCAATGGATATGTGTGGACTAATGAAAAGTTATAAGCCATTAGATGATGAGTTAGCCACTAGTATACTTATGGAATTTAAACCTATATTAAATGAATTATAATTTAATATAGTTAGTAACAGTAATATTAATTTTTCAATTTTAAAGGAGGAAAAATAGTGATACTTTCAGGAAAAGAAATATTAAAAAACATTGGAAAAGATATAATAATAGAGCCATTTAATGAGAAGAAAATCAATCCTAATAGTTATAATTTATCTCTACATAATGAATTATTAGTGTATGAAGATAATTTATTAGATATGAAAAAACCTAATGAAACTAAAAAAATAATAATACCAGAAGATGGATTGATATTAGAGCCAGGAAAATTATATTTAGGAAGAACTAATGAGTTTACCAAAACAGAGAAATTCGTGCCTATGCTTGAAGGAAGATCTTCTACAGGAAGGCTAGGGTTATTTATACATGTAACTGCAGGTTTTGGTGATATAGGATTTGCAGGATATTGGACACTTGAAATATTCTGTGTTCAGCCAATAAAAGTATATCCTAATGTTGATATATGTCAGATTTATTATCATGATATTCATGGAGAATATGATCTTTATAATAGTGGGAAATATCAAAATAATACAGGTGTTCAGCCAAGCTTGATGTATAAGGATTTTGAAAAATAAAAAAGGGCATATGCCCTTTTTTATTTTACAACTATATTAACAAGTCTTCCCTTAATAACAATAACTTTTACAATGTTTTTACCATTAGTATTTTCTCTTATTATTTCATTATCTAATGCAGCAGCTTTAATACCTTCTTCATCTAAATTAGAAGCTACCATTATTTTAGCTTTAATCTTACCATTAATTTGAATAGCTATTTCAACTTCATCTTTAACTAATGCATTTGGATCGAACTCTGGTAATCTCTCATTAAATACAGTAGTATTGTATCCAAGTAAGCTCCATTGTTCTTCACTAAAGTGAGGTGCAAATGATGCTAATAGTTTGATGAAATCAACAACAGTTTCTTTTAAGAAGGCTGGATTTTTAACACCTTCTTGAAGGTACTTGTTAAGCGCATTTGTAAGTTCCATAAGTCTTGCAATTGCAGTATTAAATTGCATCTTGTTACCATCTTCAGTTACACCTTTGATTGCAGTATGTCTCCAGAAGTTTAATTCTTTTTCAGGTGCATCTATTGTAGTCTTAGTATTTTCAGATGAATTTATAACTTCTCTAGAAAGTTCTAAAGTTCGTTCAATTCTATCTACAAACTTACCAACAGATTTGATTCCATCATCACTCCAAGCTCCGCCTTCAGTATATCCAAAACCAAACATTAGGTACATTCTGAATACATCAGCACCATATTGTTTAATGTAATCATCAGGAGAAATAGTATTTCCTTTTGACTTACTCATTTTAAGTCCATCTGGTCCTAATATTAAACCTTGGTGAGTTAAGCTTAAGAATGGTTCATCAAAGTTTAAGTATCCCATATCTCTTAATGCTTTAGTTATGAATCTTGCATATAATAAGTGCATGCATGCATGTTCTGGACCACCAACGTATTTATCTACTGGTAAAATCTTATTGATTTTTTCTGGATCAAAAGGTGCATCTTCATTTTTATTATCTGCATATCTTAAGTAATACCAAGATGAACATACAAATGTATCTAAAGTATCAGCTTCTCTTTTAGCTGGCTTACCACAACATGGGCAAGTAGTGTTTATGAAACTTTCACATTTACTAAGTGGTGATTTACCATCTGGAGTAAATTCAACATCATATGGAAGTTTTACTGGTAAATCTTTTTCTGGAACTGGAACTATACCACAATCGTCACAGTAGATGATTGGAATTGGGGCACCCCAGTATCTTTGTCTTGATACAAGCCAGTCTCTTAATCTGAAGTTAACCTTCATTTCACCAAGTTTATCTTTTTCAAGCTCAGCAACTATAGATTTTTTAGCTTCATCAGTAGTTAAACCATCAAATTTTCCAGAGTTAACAAGTATACCATGTTCACAGAATGGAAGTTCAGGTTCATTTCCTACTTTATCAGTAATAACTCTTTCTATAGGTAAATTGAACTTTGTAGCAAATGCAAAGTCTCTTTCATCATGAGCTGGAACTGCCATAACACATCCAGTACCATATGTAGCTAATACATAGTCAGCAATCCATATTGGAACTACTTTTCCATTTATAGGATTAATAGCGTATGAACCAGTGAATACACCGCTCTTTTCTTTAGATGATGATTGTCTTTCTATATCAGATTGTTTAGCTGCTGCTTCTTTATATTCTTCAACTGCAGCTTTGTTTTCCGGAGTTGTAAGTTCATCAACTAATTTGTTTTCTGGAGCTAAAACAACATAAGTTACACCATTTAATGTATCAACTCTTGTTGTAAATACATCAAATTGTAAGTCAGAATCTTTAACCTTAAATGTAACTTGTGCACCGTAAGATCTTCCAATCCAGTGTTTTTGCATTGATTTAGTCTTTTCAGGCCAGTCTAAGCTACCTAATTTATCCAATAATTCATCAGCATAATCAGTGATTTTGAAGAACCATTGAGTTAAATCTTTCTTTGTAACTTCAGTTCCACATCTTTCGCATTCACCTTCAACAACTTGTTCATTAGCTAAAACTGTGTTACAAGATGGACACCAATTAACGGGTGCTTTCTTTCTGTAAGCTAAACCTTTTTCATATAATTTTAAGAATAACCATTGAGTCCATTTGTAATAATCAGGAAGACAAGTAACAACTTCATTTTCCCAGTTAAACATAGCACCCATTGATTTTAATTGCTTTTCCATTGTTTCAATGTTCTTTAAAGTAGAATCTTCAGGATGTATACCGGTTTTTATAGCATAGTTTTCTGCTGGTAAACCAAAGGCATCAAATCCCATTGGTTGGAATACATTATATCCTTGCATTCTTTTAAGTCTTGCCCAAGTATCTGTTGGTCCATAGTTAAACCAGTGACCAGCATGTAATTGAGCTCCAGATGGATAAGAGAACATTTCAAGAGTATAAAGCTTTTTATCTAGCTTTGTATCATCAAATTTATATGTTTCGTTTTCTTCCCAAATCTTTTGCCATTTTTCATCGATTTTAGTACTGTAATTTGACATTTTAAACCTCCAAATTTTATCAATTTATAATTCACAATTCACAATTCACAATTGAGGAGGAAATTACTTCGTAATTTCTTTTGAATTTTATATAGTGATTTTTTATGAAAATTACTATAAGTGATTAACTTTCCTAAGGAAAGTTATATGCAATATATAGAATCCATAAATAGTTTTAGCTATTTAATCCGTCATTGTTAATTGTCAATTGTAATGAATTTATTCTTAAATATAATAAAAAAGCTTTCATCTCTTAAATTTAAGAGACGAAAGCGTAATTTCCGTGGTACCACTCTTATTAAAAGAAATAGATAAACTAAATCTTTTCACTCGACATTATAACGGGATTACCCGTACCTGCTTCTAACAAGTAAGCTCATAGACAAGTTCATAATCATATAACACTATTTTACACCATCCAATAGTTCTCTTAAGATATAATAATTATTACTACTTCTAATCAACGCCATATACAATTTTAGAACTATTATATATTAAAATTTGTAAAAAATCAATATATCTTTAAAAACCATTAAAATCGTAAAGGAATATTGATTTTATAAAAATATATCTAAAATTTTAATTTAGATGTATTTTAAAACTCAATAGGATCACTTTTAATTTCTAAATTTTCTCGTCTATTATCTAATGGATTTAAATTTATATGATGTATTTTTTCACCTTCTGAAGTACCCATAATTACTGTGTCTAAATGAATTCTTCCATTTGGAGTATTTGCGATAACACAAGGTTCGCCTTTTACTTTGTGATTAACCCAAGTATATTCGTTTGTTACAACATTATTTAAATCTTCAGCAGAAATTAAAGCTTTTGAAGTTACATTACCATTCCTATCTTTTAAAAGAATAGCTATTGTATTATTATCTAATTTTTCAATTTCATTCTTTTCTTTTCTATCAAACAAAGTTAAATTAGATTTTCTGTTATCTAATGTATCTTTATTGATATGTATTATTGGGGTATTGGAATTTGCATCCATAACAAAGTTTTGTAAGCTTTGTTTTAATGGCTTAGATTTTTTGTTCATAGCAGTTGTACTGATATTTTGAATTGTATAGCTGTTAGAATCTTTATTCCATTCTGCAAACCAAACGCCAGCATTTTTAACTTTATCTAAATCTGTAGTATCTATTTTAGCTGTAATCTCAGAACCATTCTTTTTTAATACTGTCATTAATGTAATGTTATCTTTAACCTCAAACTTGTTTTCTGTATTTTTATAATTAGTTTTCATAAGAACACCTCGTTTTTATTTTAATTATTGCCAATTTTATCAAAAATAAATTAATTCGCTACTAATTATAACAAATTGTGGAGGGAAAAGATATACACCTATAAAAAGAGCAGCTATGCTGCAATTCGGATCTTATGCTTAATTTTATATGTATTTATAATAGATTATTTTAAATGGAACGCCTGCTCATATGCATTTGTAGGTGTAATTGATTCGTACCAAATGCAAGATTTGGGCTCTCTGCTTAAGGAAACATCTTCATCAGTAGATGAAGATGGGCTATACGGCTAGGCTCGTGCCTCACCAAGCATTATATGCCAAAGAGCAGCTATGCTGCAATTGGGATTTTAATAAAAATATTGTGGATTATTCATTAAAGTTATTTTATATAATAAGAAGAGCAAGATATACTGCAATGTGAATTTCAAAACAAAAGTATATTTATGTTTCAAATGAATTGAGAAATATAAGGATCATATTGTAGAAATTCAGCCAAAATACCGTTAAAGAATGCATTTAAATAAAATATTCAGAAAATTCAAATTTTAACTTGATATTAAATTTGTATTAGTTACAATAAAGTTGAGAGATAAAATATTTATTAAGGAGGAATAGGTATGGCTAAAATAATTATTGCACCAAATAAATATGTACAAGCAAGTGGAGAGCTTGCAAATTTATCAAAGTATGTTTCAGAATTAGGAAAGAACGCATTATGTCTTTTAACAGAAGGAGGATTCAAGAGAGTAAAAGATACAATTGATAAAAGCTTTTCTGAAAACGAATGCAGTATAATATATGAAAAGTTTAACGGTGAATGTTGTACTACAGAGATTAACCGTATAATGGAGGTATGCAACAATAATAATATAGACGTTATAATTGGTGTTGGAGGTGGAAAGATTCTAGACACTACAAAAAGTGTAGGTTATTGTAAGAATATGCCGGTTGTTATAGTTCCGACAATAGCATCAACTGATGCTCCTTGTAGTGCTTTATCAGTTATTTATACAGAGGATGGTGTGTTTGAAAAATATTTATTCTTAAAGCAAAATCCAAATCTAGTATTAGTAGATACTGATATTATTGCACAAGCACCAACAAGACTTTTGGCATCTGGTATGGGAGATGCACTTGCAACATATTTTGAAGCAAGAGCTTGCAATGCATCAGGTTCTCAAACTTGTGCATTTGGAACACCAACTCTTGCAGCTATGGCACTAGCAGAACTTTGCTATGATACTTTAATAACAGAAGGTGAGCTGGCTATTAAAGCTGTAGAAAATAATGTATGCACAAAGGCAGTAGAAAAAGTAATAGAAGCTAATACATTATTAAGTGGAATTGGATTTGAAAGTGGTGGACTTGCAGGAGCACATGCAATTCATAATGGATTTACAGTTCTTCCACAGTGTCACCATATGTATCATGGAGAAAAAGTTGCATTTGGTACATTAGTACAACTTGTACTAGAAGATGCACCTGAAGAAGAAATTGCAGAGGTTATAGATTTCTGTTGTAGAGTGGGACTTCCAGTAACATTAAAACAACTTGGAATTACAGAAATAAAAGAAGAAGAAATTATGGAAGTTGCTAAAGCTGCTACTGCAGAAGGAGAGTCAATTCATAATATGCCATTTCATGTATCTGCAAAGGATGTATATGCAGCAATTTTAACAGCTAATTCTATTGGAAAGGATTATGTAGAATAGTCTATATTAAATAATTATTAAAGAAAATAATAATTATATCATTATGAACAAGTATAGTAACGTTATGCAAATTAATGTGTAACGTTACAGTTGTTTTACAATATAGTAAGATGTTGCTTTAATTTATTAATGAAAAGTCTATTTTAGATGTATGACATATGGAGGATAGTATAATGAAATTAATAGTAAATGCAGATGATTTCGGAATATCAAAAGCTGTAACACTTGGAATATTAGAAGCACACAAAAATGGTATTGTTAAATCAACTACTCTTATGTGTAACATGGAAGATGCAGAATATGCTGCAAACTTATCCAAGAATTATAATGATCTTGGAGTAGGCATACATTTTGTATTAACTGCAGGAAAGCCATTATCAAAAGATGTACAATCCTTAGTAGATGAGAATGGGAATTTCAAAAGTAATAGTTTAATAATGAAGACAGCTAAAATTGAGGATATAAGAAAAGAGTTTAATGCTCAATTTGAAAAATTTCTTTCATTTGGAATAAAACCAACCCATATTGATAGCCATCATCATGTACACAAGGAACCTATGGTATTTGAAGTAGTTATGGAGTTTTCAAAAAAATATAACTTGCCAATAAGAAAAGTAAATGAT
The DNA here is from genome assembly GCF_900465025.1 of Clostridium neonatale. Lineage (NCBI taxonomy): Bacteria > Bacillati > Bacillota > Clostridia > Eubacteriales > Clostridiaceae > Clostridium > Clostridium neonatale. Next base: position 1,516,812 of record NZ_UICR01000002.1, on the reverse strand, counting down.
AAGAGTATAGAGAAATTAAAAAAATTAAATAAAGGAATGATATTTACAGAAGAGTTTTATGGTAAAGAAAATATAGAATCTAAAAATTTTATAAATTTATTAATTAAGAACAAAGATACAGAATTTTTAGAGATAATGTGTCATCCAGCATATTTAGATGAAAAAATATTAAATTCAAGCTCTTATTTGCTAGAAAGAACTAAAGAGTTATCAACATTAACAAGTGGAGAAATAAAAGAATATATAAAAGATAATAAAATAAAATTAATAAATTATGCTAATATATAAATACATCATTTAGCTTAATAATAGAAGGAAATTTGTTAAAATAGAATATTAAAATTAATATAAGATTGAGGTTTGCTAAGAATATAGAAATTCAGTAAATCTCAATCTTTTATTTTAGAATAATATCTTGTATGGAATTGGGGGTATTATATAACCAATATATTTTTTAAAAGAATATATTGTAAAATATTATTAAAATAAGTAGAATTAAGTAAATATGAAGCATTGGTCCTATATTGTTATTTTACCAAAATTTAATAAATTTGAAATATATAATAAAAAAGTATATAATAAAATCGAGAAAACGTTATCAAAATTGCTTTTTAAGGGGGAGATTATATGCTACAAAATTTTAAAATCAAAACAAAGATTATAGGAATGGCATCATTATTAGTAGTAGGTATACTTATAACATCCATTGTAGGTATATATCAAGAAAGAAAATTAAGTACTGACTCTTTGAATTCATTAGAAAAAGCTATGAGAAGTGATTATGATGATGAAATTAAAAATCAAGTCGGTGCTGCTATTAGCGTTATAAATGAAATTTATAAGGACTATCAAAATGGGGAATACACAGAAGATGAAGCAAAACTTTTAGCGGCTGATTTAGTTAGAGAAATGAGATATGGTGAAAATGGATACTTTTGGATTGATACATATGAGGGAGATAACGTTGTTCTTTTAGGGAGTGATACAGAAGGAACCAATAGAATTAACACTGAAGATGCTAACGGATATAAGATGGTTGCAGATATAATAAAAAATGGAAAGAATGGAGGAGGGTATACAGATTATTATTTTCCAAAGGAAGGTGAAACAAAAGCATCACCTAAAAGATCTTATAGCCAAGCATTTGAACCATTTAAATGGGTTATAGGAACAGGAAATTATACAGATGATATAGACAAAAGTGTGAATGAAAATAAAAAAGAACTAAATGACATAGTAACAGATAATATTGGTAAATTTTTCATTATAGTAGTTGTAGCTATTTTAGCATCAATTGTGCTTACCATCATAATAAGTAAAGAGATTTTAAATGGATTTAAATCTATAATTAAAAGCTTGGAAATCATGGCTACTGGAAATTTTAAAGAAGAAATACCAGAGAAGCTTTTAAATAGAAAAGATGATTTTGGAATAATAGCTAAATCCCTTGAAAATATGCATAGTGCAATTAGAAATTTGATATATGAAGCTAAAAATGCTGCAAATGGAAATAATGCAATGGCAGAAAAGATAGGTGAAAATATTAGTGTATTAAATGAAGATATAGAAAGTGTCTCAGCAGTAACAGAAGAACTAGCGGCAGGAATGGAAGAATGTGCAGCATCATCAGAAGAGATGTCTGCATCAACACATGAAATAAATGCAGCATCAGCTTCTATAGCAAAGAAATCAGAAGAAGGAGCAACACAGGCTATTGAGATAACAAAACGTGCAAAGACTACAAAGAAAAAAGCAACTGAATCTAAATCAAGAGCTGATAAATTAGGTAATGAAATACAGTATAAATTAGAAGAAGCTCTTAAGAGTGCAAAAGTAGTGGATAAGATTAAAGTATTAGCAGATGTGATTTTAAGTATAACAGAGCAAACAAATTTATTAGCATTAAATGCAGCTATAGAAGCCGCTAGAGCAGGAGAGGCAGGAAAGGGATTTTCGGTTGTAGCAGAAGAAATTAGAAAATTAGCAGAGCAATCTAAGGAGGCAGTTGAAAATATTCAAATAGTAACTAAAGAAGTTACAGATGCTGTAACTTCACTATCAGATAATTCTAATATGCTATTAAATTTTGTTAAAGAAGATGTAACTAAAGATTATGACAAATTTATAATAATAGCAAATGAATATGAAAATGATGCAACTTTTGTAGAGAGTCTAATTACTGATTTTAGCGCTACTGCAGAAGAGTTAACTGCATCGCTAGATAATGTTTTGTCTGCAATTGATGAAGTCGCTAAAACAGCAAGTGAAGGTGCACAAGGCACAACAGATATTGCACAAAAATCAACAGATATTCATGATAAGTCAGAATTAGTATTATCTAATGTAAGAGAATCAATAGAATACTCAAATATAATAAAAAATGAGATGGATAAGTTCATAATTTAGATTTTCTAAAAAGTTGATTAATTTAAATAGTTTTGATATACTATAAAAAAATAATAATGACTGCCTAAGGCTATAAATTTTTCTGTTTCTGATATAAACAGAAGAATTTATAGCTTTTTTTGTTTGTTCAGAAATATAATAGCAGTTTGGAGAGGAGACTTATAATGAATAAAATTGAAAATCCAATGAAAGTAAAGCCTATATTTCCACTACTAATTTCTATGTCTGTACCAACTATGATATCTATGCTAATTCAGTCTATGTATAATATTGTTGATAGTATATTTGTATCCCAAATAAGTGAAAATGCACTAACAGCTGTCTCACTTGTGTTTCCACTTCAGAATATAGTTTCAGCTGTAGCTATTGGTTTTGGAGTTGGAATAAATTCATGCATGGCTAGAAGCCTTGGGGCTATGAACAATGAAGATGTAAATAAAGCAGCAACACATGGAATGGTACTTACATTGATTCATGTATTGATTTTTGTTGTAGCAGGGTTATTTTTGGTAGATCCATTTTTAAGAATATTTACTAATGATGAAGAAATACTAAGATATGGCCACCAATATGCAACAGTTGTAATATGTTTTTCATTTGGATTATTATTTCAGCTTTCTATGGAAAAAATGTTTCAAGCAGTAGGCAATATGATAATTCCAATGATGATGCAGGCACTAGGATGCATTATAAATATAATTCTTTGTCCGATAATGATTTTCGGAAAATTTGGTTTTCCATCACTTGGAGTTTTAGGATCAGCTATTTCTACCATAACTGGGCAAATAACTGTATTTATAATATATATCTTTATATTTAGAAAGAAGAATTATGATATAAAAATGAACTTTAAAAATTTTAGATTTGATAAAAGTACTGTGAGAAAGCTTTATGCTGTAGGATTACCTTCATCCATCATGCTTTCAATGCCATCAATATTAATTAGCGTTTTAAATGGGATTCTTGCAAGCATATCAGATGTATCAGTTGCAGTACTTGGGATATATTATAAGCTTCAAACTTTCGTATATATGCCTACAAATGGACTAATACAAGGAATGCGCCCAATTATAAGCTATAATTATGGTGCGAAACAAAGGGATAGAGTACTAAATACTATAAAAATAAGTATTATGCTAACATCAATAATTATGATAATTGGTACATGTATATCAGTATTTTTCCCAGAAAAAGTTTTAATGATGTTCAATGCACATGATAATATGATGAGTATGGGGAGTACAGCTCTAAGAATTATTAGTATAGGATTTATTATTTCCTCAGGTAGTGTTATATTATCTGGAACTTTTGAAGCATTAGGTGATGGGAAATTATCTCTTATAATATCTTTAGTACGTCAATTTATAATTATTATTCCATTAGCGCTAATATTATCAAGAGTTTTAGGTGTAAATGGGGTGTGGGTTTCATTCCCTATTTCTGAGATAGCTGCATCAATAGTATCATTAATACTTTTTAGAAAATATGAAAAATTATTATAATATTTAGAACATGAATAGAAATTAGATTGATGTCAATAGCAACAAATTATTTTATTTCTATTGATCTAATATTAAATTAATCTTAAAGAAATATATAAGATGTGCCTTTTATACAATATCATGGTAATATATTCTTAAATAATAAATATTACCATGGTTATTTTTTTATTAGATCATATCTATCAATTTTTGAAAGGCGGTTTTTATATTGAAAAGAAAACAATTATTAAGTCTTATATTAGCAATGTGTATAACAATATCTACTTCTGTAGTCGCATTTGCATCAGAAAATGATGGAAGTAATCTCGAAAAAGCAATTGTTAGTGCAAAAAACATTATAACTATTCCAGAGGAATATTCAGATTTTTCTTATTATTATAATGAAAATACAGAAGAAAATGAGTCTAGTGGAGCTTATACTTTAGATTGGTCTAACAAAGATGGAGAAAGTATATCGATACAAGTTGATGATAATGGGAATATACTTGAATATCATAAATTTGATTCTAATAATGATTCAAGTGGACTAGCTAAGATATCAAAAGAAGACGCAAAAGCTATTGCGGAAAAATTCATGCAAAAGTCAGTAAAGTTTAAAGAAGGTTCAATAAAAATTATTGATGATAGATCAAATTTGTCTCAAAGTAGTGATTATGAGTTTAAATTTGGTCAATTTGTAAATAATATTCCAGTTTCATTTAATACTATTGATTTAAGTATAAATAAATATAATGGGGAAGTAACATCGCTTATAAGAAATAACAACGATGTTAAAGATTATATATTTTCATCTAAAGATTCAATAATAAATAAAGAAGCAGCTAAGAAAGCTTATTTAGAGAAAATAGGAATAGATTTAAAGTATTATTCTAGATATGATTATAAAAATAAAAAGTTGAATGTTTTTCCAGCTTACTCAATAAAACAAGATAAACTTCAAGGGATTGATGCCAAGACATCAGAAGTAGTAAATATTTATTCAGATAATATTTTAAATAGAGGCTTAAATAATTCATCTAAATTAATGACAGAAGATGCTGCAGTTTCAGATGGTAAGGAAAGTACTTTAACTAAAGAGGAAATCAATGAAATTCAAAAGACAGCACAATTAATATCTAAAGAAAACGCTGAGAAAGTTATTAAAGACAATTTTGATTCATTAAAAACCAATGATAAAGTAAACAACGCATCATTGGAAAAGAGTGATTACGTTGATAATAAATATATCTGGAATATTTCTTTTGAAAATGGAAATGGAAGCGTGGATGCTAAGACAGGAGAATTACTTTCCTTTTATTTTTATGATAACAATGAAGAAGTAAAAAATAACATCTCTTATTCAGAGGCTAAAAATAAATGTGATAGTTTTTTGAAGAAGGTAGCTGCTGAAAAGTATAAAAAAGTAAAATATATTCCAGAAGAAGAAAATGCTGAAGGTAATTATTATACATTTAAATATGTTCGTATGGTGAATGGATATGAATATACAAATAATTATCTATCTATATCAATAGATAAAACTACAGGAAAAATAATAAATTATGAAAATCAATGGTTTACAAATATAACTTTTCCAAGTCTTAATAATGTAATATCAAAAGATATAGTGTTTGATAAGATAAGTGATGATATTGGATTTGACCTTCAATATGAAAAAATTGATAAAGATAAAGTATCATTAATCTATAATTTTAGCAATTTACAAGAACAATATCTTTTAGATCCAACGACAGGAGTACGTATAGGTTATGATGGAAAGAAGTATAAAGAAAATAATCTGCCAACATATACAGATATAACAGGACATGCTTATGAAAATGTAATAAAAGAACTGTCGAATAATGGATATTATCTTGAAGGTGATAAATTCAATCCAGACAGTTATATTACTCAAGCAAACTTCTTTAAATATTTATATACACCAGATATGAGTTATTATGATGAAGATGAATTGTATGAGATGCTTATAGGAAATAAAATAATTAAATCTGAAGAAAAATCACCTGATCATATTTTGACTAATGGTGAAGTTGCAAAATACGTTGTAAGATACTTAAATTATGAGCCAATAGCTAAAAACTCACAGATATTTGTAAATCCTTTCAAAGATAATGTAAGTAATGATTACAAGGGATATGCAGCAATATGTTATGGATTAGATATTATAAAAGGTGATAGCAATGGAAACTTTAATGAAAAAGGTAATATGACTAATGGGCAAACAGCACAAGTTATTTATAATTTGTTAAAAATTGAAAAGTAATAATGGAGAAAGATCAATAACATATATTGATCTTTCTTTTTTAAAAAATTTTATCTGAACATATTGTAATGAACAATGAACACTGATAATATAAAGGTGTTCAAAAAATGAACCTAATTTAAAAGGATAAGTTAAAATTAAAATATAAGTTTTCTAGAAGGGAATGAAAGAGATGATAGAGTTAAAGAATGTATCAAAATCCTTTAAAAATAAAAAAGTACTAGAAAATATAAGTCTTGAAATACAAACTGGAGAATTTTTTGTTGTTATTGGTTCAAGTGGATGTGGGAAAACTACATTATTAAAAAGTATAAACAAATTACATAATATAGATAGTGGAGATATTATAATTAATGGGGAATCTGTTGCTAATTTAAATCCTTCTGATTTGCCAAAGAAAATTGGATATGTTGTTCAAGAAGGTGGTTTATTCCCGCATCTTACAATTGCAGATAATATTGCGCTTACATTAAATATAATTAATGAATCTGAGGGTAAAATATCCAAAAGAGTTGATGAAATGTTACAAATGGTAGATCTAGAGCCAGAGGTTTATGGCAACTTGTATCCATCTCAATTGAGTGGTGGACAAAGGCAAAGAGTTGGAGTTGCACGTGCATTTGCAGCAGATCCAGATATTATATTAATGGATGAACCTTTCTCAGCTTTAGATCCTGTAACAAGAAATGAACTTCAAGATGAAGTGTTTAAGTTACAGAAACGTTTCAATAAAACAATAATATTTGTTACACACGATATGGATGAAGCTATAAAGCTTGCTAATAGAATATGCATAATTCAAGAGGGAACTGTAATTCAATGTGATACACCTGAAAATATTTTAAAACATCCAGCTAACAGTTATGTTGAAGACTTTGTAGGAAAAAATAAATTATGGAGTAATCCAGAGTTTGTTAAAGCTGAAGATATAATGCTTAAAAAACCATATGAAATTTCAAAAGAAAGAACTGTGGTACAAGCTATTCAGATTATGGGTAACCATAATATTGAAAGTATTCTTGTAACAGAAGAAAGTAAATTACTTGGAGTTTTATATCTTGAGGATATAATTGATAAAGAAAACTACACAGGAGCAATTGAAGAATATATTTCGAAAGAATACCCATATGCATTTACAGATACAAATTTAAGAAAGATAATAACAACATTTGATTATAATATGTCTGGAATTATTCCTGTAATTGACCATTCAAATTATGTACAAGGTTATTTAACAAAAGGTGCTCTATTGGCATCACTAAGCAGACAATTTGCACCATATGGTTCTAGAGTAGAGGAGAGTGGTATAATTGCTTAATTTTATAAATCTTTTTATGGATAAGAAAAGTGAGCTTTTACAATTATTCATTCAACATTTGAATATGACAACAATAGCAGTTTTTATATCACTTCTTATAGGAGTGCCAGTTGCTATATTAATTACAAGAAACAAACTAGCATCACAAATTGTTATAGGAATCGCTAATGTAATGCAGTCTATTCCTTGTATAGCACTTTTAGCATTTGCTGTTCCTTTTGTAGGAATTGGAAGTAAACCAGCCATTTTAATGGTTATTGTATATGCACTATTGCCTATAATAAAGAATACATATACAGGTATAGTAAGCATAGATTCAAAAACTGTTGAAGTTGCAAAGGGGCTTGGATTAACTAAATGGCAGAGATTATTTAAGATAGAAATGCCAATTGCTATGCCATTTATTATGGCAGGTATTCGTATATCAGCAGTAGCAGCAGTTGGAACAATGACTATTGCAGCTTTTGCAGGGGCTGGTGGTCTTGGATGGTTTATAAACTTAGGATTAAATTCAAGAAATCCTGGACTTGTTTTATTAGGTGCTATACCTGCATCAATTCTTGCTTTAGCTATTGATTTCATACTTGCAAGATTAGAACATGCTATTACTTCAGAAGGATTACAACCAGCTGAAAAAATAAAGAACGTTTCTAAAAAAGCTAAATTAAGAGAAAGAGCAGTTGTATTTGCTTTATGTGCAGTGCTTATATTAGTTCCTGGATTCTCTAGTTTAAGTGCAACTTTTGCTAGCTCAAATGATGATAAAATAGTTATTGGCACAAGTAATTTTACTGAAGTTATTATTCTTGGATATATGTATACAGATTTAATTGAAAGCAATACAGACCTTAAAGTCGATCAAAAATTTAATTTAAATGGTGGAAGTTTCTGTTTTGATGCATTAAATAATGACAGTATTGATATGTTTGTTGAGTATACTGGTACAGCACTTTCAGATATGCTTCATGAACCAATAGAAAATGATCCAGATACAGTTTATAATAAGGTTAAAGATTTAATGATGGAAAGACATAACATACATGTATCTGAACCATTAGGATTTAACAATACTTATGTAATGAGTGTAAAGCCGGAGCTTGCCGAAAAATATAATTTAAAAACATTATCTGACCTTATGAAAGTTTCAGATCAGCTTAAACTTGGATGTACAGTTGAATTTGTACAAAGAGAAGACTGTCTTCCATTACTTGAAAAGACTTTTAATAGTAAGTTTAAAAGTGTAAGTGGATTGGATGCAGCAATTCGTTACGAAGCAATAGATTCTGGTGAAGTAGATGTTGTAGATGCATTCTCAACAGATGCACTTTTACCAAAGCTAGGTCTTGTACCATTAGAAGATGATGTTAAATTTTTCCCACCATATTATGCAGTAAATTTCGTAAGCCAAGAAGTATTAGATAAGCATCCAGAATTAGAATCAGTTTTAGCTAAGATGGATGGACTTCTTGATGAAGAAACAATGGCTACTTTAAATGGTAAAGTGGATATTGATGGTATGGATGCTAAAGATGTAGCGCATGACTTTCTTTTAGAAAAAGGATTACTCAAATAATAAGAAAAAGGCATAGTATAATTTGAATGAAAATTATACTATGCCTTTTAAAATAATTTATGGATTAAATTATGGAATTACTAGTATTTAAAAGTTCAGAATCAAAATTTTTATTCCAATTCTTCCTCCAAGATTTTACACATTCAACAACGATGACTACAAGCATTATCATTATTATGAATGATAATATAGTTAGTGTTGTTTTTCCATTTGGAATATAATTACCAAAGATATTTTCAATTGAGGCAGTCATTGTTGTTATAGCTATAAAGATCATAGGAAGTATTGTTATAGGTGTATATTTCTTTTTACCAATCTCTATAAGAACGGATGTACCAATAGCAAAAGCAATAGCAGCAAGTGTTTGGTTGGCTACCCCAAATAATGGCCATATTGTTGAGATATTTCCACTGTATAACAATGCACCCCAAGTAACTGACATTAAAGCACTAAAGAATATAAGATTAAACTTTGAGTCTTTATTTGCTAAAGGTTTATACATTTTTCCAAAAAGATCTTGTAATAAATATCTTCCTATTCTTGTACCTGAATCTATTGTTGTAAGGATAAACAAAGCTTCAAACATTATACAGAAATGATACCAGTAAGACATTATTGAAGATAATCCAGGAATATTGTGAAATACGTATGTCATACCAACAGCTAATGATACAGATCCACCAGGCCTTCCAGTTAATTGTTCGCCAACAAGTGTCTGAAGCATTGGTAAGTCTTTTGGAATTAGATTCAATTTATTAAATACTTCTGGTAAAGAGTTAATTGCAAAGTAATCAGAAGTTGGTAATGCAGTTGCTGCTATTAAAGCCATTAATGAGATAAAAGCTTCAAGAAGCATGGAACCATAACCTATTGGAAGAATATCTTTTTCATTTTTTATCAATTTAGGAGTAGTACCTGTGCTTATAAGTGAGTGGAAGCCAGATAATGCTCCACAGGCAATTGTAATAAATAAGAATGGAAATACCTTACCTGAAACTACAGGACCACCACCGTGTATATATTGTGTTAAAGCTGGCATTTGTAATTGAGGTCTTACTATTAATATACCTACAACTAAAATACCAATTACACCAAGTTTCATATAAGTACTTAGATAATCACGAGGTAATAGTAATAACCATACTGGTAATGCAGCAGCACAGAAGCCATATATAACTAAAATTACTGATAATTGCTTTGTATTAAGAGTTAAGAAATTTCCAAGTGCTGTGCCTTGAACTTGTGGCCCGAATATGACTGCTAGTAATATTAATACCATACCTATAATAGTTGCTTCACCTATTTTACCAGGTCTAATATATCTTAAATAAATACCTACAAATATTGCAATTGGAATAGTTGCACCTACTGTAAATGTACCCCAAGGACTATTATAAAGTGAGTTAACAACTGGTAAGCCAAGTCCTGCCATAGTAATAATAAGAATAAAAATAACAGAAATAGAAGTTATAAAACCAATTTTTTTACCAAGAGTGTGTTTTGCAATTTCAGCTATAGATTCACCATTAAATCTAACTGATGCGAATAGCATTATCATGTCATGAACTGCACCTGCTGCAACTGAACCAATTAAGATCCATAATGTACCAGGAAGATAGCCGAATTGAGCTGCCAATACAGGACCTATAAGAGGGCCTGCACCAGCTATAGCTGCAAAGTGGTGACCAAGTAGGACCCATTTGTTAGTAGGAACATAGTCCTTACCATCTTCAAATACTTCTGAAGGAACTTTTCTTGTTTCATCTAATGCAAGTACTTTTGCAGCAATGAAACAGCCATAGAGTCTGTATCCAAGTATAAGTACTAAAGCTCCTACTATTACTAAAACAATCGAATTCATATTAACATCCCCTTTTTAGTATGTAAATGTTTACTGTATCTATAATTTATCAGTACAAGCAATAAAAAAACATATTTTACAGGTGAAATACAATATTTTTAGGGTAAACATACAAAAAAATCAGGTGACTAACACTGACTTTTATAAGAGAAATTTATAATTTAAGAAAGCTTTTTAAAGGAGTATAATCAAATAGAAGAATATTAGGAAAGTTATGGATGGTGATAGTATGTTAATGCTGGATATGTTAGAAAGAATGTCACTTATAACAATATTTACATATATAATATTCCAAACTGATATTATTAAACATCTTGTTAAGGATGAGTATGATAAAAAGGATAAAATAATAATGATTGTTTTATTTACGATTTTATCTATTACAGGAACGTACTTTGGTATATATATAACAGATAACTCTCTAGCTAATAGCAGGCCAATAGGTACCATTGTAGCTGGATATTTAGGTGGCCCTGTTGTTGGGGTAACAGTTGGAATAATAAGTGGACTACATAGATATACATTAGGTGGATTTACAGCACTTGCATGTTCTATCTCAACAGTGGTTGAAGGAGCTATTGGGGCAGGCTTTAGAAGAATATTTAAAGATAAGGGGTTAAGCCCTATTATAGCAGGATTATCAGCAGTTGTTTCTGAAATAACACAAATGATTATTATTTTGATTTTTTCAGGTGATTTAGAAACAGCAATACTCCTTGAAGAGAAAATAGCGGCATCAATGATTATTATCAATTCAGTTGGAGTGTTTTTAATAGTAATGGTAGTTGACAGATCAAAAAAATTAGTTGATGGACAAGTAAAGCTTGTTAAATTGAAAGAGGAAAACAAAATTGCTGAATTGAAAGCTTTGAAAGCACAGATAGAACCGCACTTTTTATTTAACTCACTTAATGTTATAGGTGCATATTGTAGAACTGATGGTGAGAAGGCGAGAAATCTTATACTTAACCTATCTGATTATTTTAGAGGAACATTAGAAATAGAAGGAGATTTCTCAACTCTTCAAAAAGAATTGTCATTGGTCAAAGCATATGTGTCAATAGAGGAGGCTAGATTTTCAAATAGATTGAAGGTCGAATTTTTTATAGATAATACTTTATTAGATATAAAATTTCCTATACTTATAATTCAACCAATTGTAGAAAACGCAATAAAGCATGGAATATTAAAAAAGATAGAGGGGGGAACAGTGAAAGTTATAGTTAGTAATAAAGAAAATGATGTATATGTTGAAATATGTGATGATGGAATTGGATTCGAAAATGCAAATAATTCAGTATCGACAGGATTAGGATTAAAAAATGTAAGAAACAGATTAAAGTTACTGTATGGAGAAAAGTATGATATTAATATAATTAGTTCAAATAAAGGAAGCAGTGTGAGCTTTTATATTCCTAAAAACATTTAATTATAACCATATATTTATTTTTATATGCATGGGGGAAGCAGTATGAAAGTAATTGATAAATTCAAAATAGTAATAGTAGAAGATGAAACCATATCAAATGATGAACTTAAATACATAGTATCTAAAGATGAGAGATTTAATGTAGTAGCACAGGCATATGATGGAGTAAACGCATTAAAAATAATAGAAGATGAAGAGCCTGAAATTGTATTTATTGATATTAATATACCAGGAAAAGATGGATTAGAATTAGCTGAAGAAATAAAAAAGATGTTACCAGATACTATTTTAATTTTTTCAACAGCATACGATAAGTATGCAATCAAAGCATTTGAGCTTAAGGTTTATGATTATATTTTAAAACCATATGATGAAAATAGAATAAAAGATTCTTTAAACTGTGCAGCATCTACTCTTTGCGATAGGATTAATAATAATGATATTAATAAGATAGATATAAAAAATATAAAGAGTATTGTAAATAAGATTCCATGTGAAAATAACGGGAGAATAATTTTGATAGATATAGATAAAATTTATTTTTGTTATTCAGAGGATGAAAAAAATTATGTAAAAACAGATAAAGATACATATTATACTTCAAAGACATTATATGAATTATTAGAGAAAACACAATTTTTTAGATGTCATAGAAGCTATATAGTTAATCTTAATAGAATAAAAGAAGTATATTCGTGGTTTAATGGGACTTATAAATTAATAATTGATGATAAAGAAAATACTGAAGTGCCTGTGAGCAGATTACATGTAAAAGAAATCAAGCAAATTTTGGGGATTTAAAATAGTTAAATTTATTAGGATATAATAAGATTCAAAGGTGTGAATTTTTATTATATCCTTTATTTAGTTTAAACTAATATTTGGGTTATAATTTTGAAATTTAAGTATATGAAGACGTAAACAGAAATTTTATTTTAGAATTTTGATAGATATCATATAAATGGTTACGAAGTATAAGTTGTAAGGGATAATTAATTATGCAAGCTTGCTTAGAAAGAGGTTAAAAATGAAGATTAATGAGGAAAATTTTATTATTCAGCTACGAAGAAAAAATGAAAAAGCATTAGATTATGTTATAGATAATTACGGATGGATTATTAAATCTATTGTAAAAAAACATCTTTATAATTTACAAAGTGTTCAAGATGAATGTATTAATGATGTACTCATGGGGATATGGAATAACATTGATACATTTGATGAAAACAAAAGTGATTTTAAAAACTGGGTAGCTGGAATAGCTAAATTTAAATCTATAGATTATAAAAGAAAATATTTGAAAGGGTTAGAGTATGAAAATATAGATGATTTAAATATATCTGTATCAGATTCAACATATGAAATCTTAAAAAATGAATTAAGCTTAGAAGTAGAAGAAATGTTGAATTGCTTAAATAGAAAGGATAGAGATTTATTTTATAAATTATATGTTGAAGAAGTAGAAGTAAATAAAATCAGTGAAGAAACAGGAATGAAAAGAGATGCTATTTATAACAGAGTGTCTAGAGCTAAAAAGAAAATAAGGGATATTTTCAAAGTAAAAGAAAGCAGAGGATATTAGGATATGGAAAGAGATATATATAAGATGCTTAATGAAGCTGATATAAATATAGAAGATTATAAGAAAGAAGATTTTGATGAGTTAGAAAAGAAAAGATTAAAAAACAAGGTCAGAAAGTCTATAAATAAGAAAAGATTAAATAAAGGAAGTATAGCAGCTGCTGTAGCAGTAGCATGTGTAGTAAGTGTAGGGTTATTTGGAACTGATGCAGGAGCACAAGTTTTAGCAAAGGTAAGTGAAAGTATTGCAAGTTCAATTGGAGTAGAGAAAAATCTTGACAGTTATAATACAGTTGTAAATAAGTGTATAACTGACAATGGAATAACAATTCAGCTTAATGAAGTTATACTAGATGAATCACAAAAGCAATTAATAATATCAGATACTATAAGTTCACAAAAAGCCTTAAAAGAATATGAATCATATGATGCTGATAAAACAGTTTACATTAATAATAAGAAGGTAAAATTTGAAGGTGCAATTGGATCAAGTGGAAATCTGGATGATTATTCATCACAATCAGTAATTGAATATGATTTGACTGCATTGAAAGATGTTGATTTGACGGGAGAGCTTGATATTAAAATAGTATATTCAAAAGTTACAGTAAATTATGAAAATCCTCAAAGAGGAAAATGGGTATTTGAATTTAAGGCTAATGGAGATGCACTAAAAATAGATACAAAAGAAATAAAATTAAATAATTCATTTACGCTAGAAAATGGAGAAAAAATAATATTAGAAAAATATACATCAAATGCATTAGGACACAATATTATGTGTAAAGTTGAAAACTCTAACAAAAATGAAAGCTATGATGTTATGTTAAAAGGAACTGATGATTTAGGAAATAATGTGGAATTTTGTTTAACAAGAGGTTCAAAGGATTCTATGATACTTAGATATAACAATATTGATAGAAACTTAGATGAAAATGCTAAAGAATTAACTTTAACACCATATGCAGTAAAGTTTCCAGAAGAGAGTGGGCAGTTGAGCCATGATTTTAAAAAGGTTGGGGAAGAATTTAAAATTTCTTTAATGGATTAATGTCAAAGAATTTAGAAATATAAGAATACAGGAATACATATTTTGATATATATGCATTCCTGTATTTGTTGTATTTAAGGGGAAGGCTTAAAAATTTATAATCTTTAAAAGCCTATTGATTATAATATTTAAGTATTGGAGATTATTTAAATCAATAAAAATTAACGTTTCAATTATATTATTTTTTAAATAAAAAGTGTAAATACACATTAAAATAATATAAATTGTGTTATATTTTTGATATTATTAAAATAGCAGATTCTTATATAGAGAGGTGATAGATTTGAAAAATACATTTTATTATGAAACACTGATTGGAAAAATAACAATTTCTGATAATGGGACTCATATAACAAACTTGAATTTTGGAGAAGTTCATTTAGAAGATTCAAATATAGTAGAAACAAAATTAATCAAAGAGGCTTATAATCAGTTGAACGAATATTTTAATAAAGAAAGAGAACAATTTGAGCTGCCTTTATCACCACAGGGCACAGAATTTCAGCTTAAGGTTTGGAGTGCATTAAGAGAAATACCATATGGTGAAACTTGTAGCTATAAAGACATAGCAATAAAGGTTGGAAATGAGAAGGCATCTAGGGCAGTTGGAATGGCTAATAATAGAAATCCAATAGCTATATTTGTACCATGTCACAGGGTTATTGGAGCAAATGGAAAACTAGTTGGCTATGCTGGTGGATTAGATATAAAAGAAAAATTATTAGAAATGGAAAAATATAATGGCTAAAATTAAGTTTTTTGATTATGGAAAACTAGAAATGGATCATTTAATTTTTCACGATGTATAGATTGATATTTTATATTATAGGGCAAATATAAAATAAAGGACGTGTTATAAAGTGATTGAAGTATTAACAAAAGCTACTGTCTTTATAGCAATTATTGTTATGGGATATTTATTAAAAAGAAAGGGATTTTTTAAAGCAAGTGATTTCAGAATTATATCAAAGATTGTATTAAATATAACATTGCCTTGTGCAGTTATAAGTAATTTTAATAATCTAAAAATTGATATGTCACTGCTATTTTTGATTTTTATTGGGATTATATGTAATCTTGTTACTGTAGGTGCAGGATATCTTGTTGCATTGAAAAAGAGTGATGATGAAAAAGCATTTAATATGATAAACTTTTCTGGATATAATATAGGATGTTTTGCCATGCCATATGTTCAAAACTTTTTGGGACCAATTGGGGTTGTAGCTACTTGCTTATTTGATGCAGGAAATTCACTTCTCTGTACAGGTGGAACATATAGTATAGCCAGTGCTGTTGCCAAAACTGATGGAAAGACAACTTTAAGCAGTTTTATTAAGAAGGTATTTTCGTCAATACCATTAAATACATATATAATTATGTTAATAGTGTCATATTTTAATTTCCAAATTCCAAAACCAATTATAATGTTTACTGATACAGTTGGAGCTGGAAATGGATTTTTAGCCATGCTTATGGTTGGAGTCGGATTAGAATTAAATCTAAAAAGAAGTCAGATAGGGAAAATTGTACAAACCCTTTCTATAAGGTATGGAATATCAATTATAATGGCATTTATATTTTTTATATTCTTGCCGTTTTCATTAGAAGTGCGTCAGGTATTAGCCATAATTGTATTTGCACCTGTTTCTGCAGTATCAATCGCTTTTACTGAAAAATGTAATGGAGATGTCGGACTAGCTAGTGCAATAAATTCATCTTCAATAATTTTTAGTATTATAGTGATGACATCAATGTTACTAATAATGAATGTTTAGGAATTTAAAATATTAATAAAGATTAAAAATAAGAGTTGTAAAGAAGAATTTAAGACAAGAAGAAAATTAAATTTTAAATGAATATTTAGATTTAAAGAAAAATGTTATAATGTGAATACAAAAAATTTTATTCGGTGGGAGGTGAATTATAAAAAATATGAAAAAATTATTGTTATCAGGGGAAATGGATGTAAACTGCTATTTTATTGAAAATCAAGGGAAATGCTATATTATTGATCCAGGATATGAAAAAGAAAAAGTTATTAAATATGTTAAGGATAACAATTGGGAAGTAATGGGGATTCTTTTAACACATGGACACAGGGATCATATAGGAGCAATAGATGCTTTTAAAGTGCCTGTATATATACATGAGAAAGAGTATGGTGTTTTAGAAGAAAATTATAAAAATGTTTTTAAAGAAAAAACATATGATTTAAAAGATATTAATATTGTAAAAATTAATGAATCAAAAATTTTTCCTATTGGAGACAAAAATATACAAGTAATATATACTCCAGGTCACACTATAGGGGGAGTATGCTATAAATTTGGCCATGATTTATATACAGGTGATACTTTATTTAAGGGAAGAGTTGGAAAATGGATTTTTCCAACCGGAGATTTAAACTTATTAAAAAAATCAATAATTAATTTAATTGAAAATCAAAATGAAAATATTAGGATTCACCCAGGCCATTATGAAAGCAGTACAATAGGTGAAGAAAAAAGAAATAATAGTTTTTATAATGAATGGAAAAGTATAAGAAAAAGTTAGGAGTTTGAAGAATATGTCAGTAAAAATGTTACACACTTGTATTAGAGTAAAGGATTTAGAAAAATCATTGGAATTTTATAAGGATGCATTGGGCTTGATAGAAACAAGAAGAATTGATTATCCAGAATACAAATTTTCTCTTGTTTATTTGTCAAATGAAGAAGGTGGATATGAAATTGAATTAACTTATAATTATGATCAAGAAGTGCCATATGAACTTGGAAATGGATTTAGTCATACTGCAATTGGTGTTCTGGATATAGAAAAAGAAAGAGAAAAACATATTGCTTTAGGATATGAAGTTACAGATTTGAAGGGCCTTCCAGGAAGGCCAGCTGATTATTACTTTGTTACTGATCCCGATGGATATAAGGTAGAAGTTATAAGAACTAAATAAATCACAAACAATATGATTTAATCAAATAACAAAATGTACACTAACAATGGAAAAGCTACGAGGTTGCGAGCTTGACCATTGTTTTTTTATTTTCTTTGATTAAATTGTTTTTTTTGAAATACATAATTATGAAATATTACCATTAAATTGTATAAGATAATGATAAAATTATGGTGATTAATATAAGCGATTTGGTAATTATATCAAGGATTGTATTAAATATAATATTGCCTTGTGCAGTTATAAGTAATTTTAATAATTTTAAAATTTATATGTCACTGCTATTTTTGATTCTTATTGGGATTATATGTGATTTTGTCGTGGTAAGTGCAGGATATCTTGCTGCATTGAAAAAGAGTGATGATGAAAACGCATTTAATATGATAAACTTTTATGGATATTATGTAGAAAAAATTTAAACGATAATATATTATAATAATGTACGTACAAGATAAAAACAAGATGTATTAGAATAAGTTACTTTGTAATTTATATTAAGGTCAACATTATACAAATTTTTTCATGCAGCGTTATTAAAGAAAATGTGAATATATTTTTATAAATTTTGTTTGTAACTATATGTTTATAAACAAAGCATTACATAGAAAATTTTTGATAACGTAAACATAAAGTGCAGCTAGATTTTAATTTGTAAGTATATTTTTTTAGGTTAGTATAATTGAATTTCAGTTTATAAAGGGGGAATATATTTATGAAAATGAGAATGAAAATATTAGTGTTATTTCTAAGCAGTACATTATTTATATTAGTTTTACAGGCACTGATTTTTGAACGTAAATCGTCACAAATTATTTATGAACAATCTAAAGCTGCAACTGTTGATAAATTAAAGGGTATGCAAAGTGAAGTGTATACTTATATAAAATCTGTAGAACGTAATTTGATAAAAATTTATAATGAACAGGACTTTTTATATGATTTAGAAAGCGATAAGTCAACAGAATATCTTAGAAAAAAATACAAAGACAAAGCAACTAGATTCAATTGTGAAAAAATGCCGCTATCAACTAATGTAATGGCTATATACATATATGATGGAAACTCTAATTTAATTAGTAGCTATAGAAGGTTAAATACACCCCGTAATAATTATCCTAAAAATATTTATGAGGATGAGGGAAAATATAATTCTCAAGTACTTAAAGAATACTTATTGCAAGATAGTAGAGAGATGCTTATATCAAGTTATTATAATGAAAGTAAAAAAGAGAGTATAGTTAGATTTGCAATCAAAATATATGATAGCAGTAATAAAAAGAAAGTAATTGGATCTTTGGTTTGTGATATAACAAATAAGGATATTACATCTATTGTTAAAAAATACTGTAGCGAAAATGATATGTTCATGTGGATTCAACCTTTAGGAGATAGACCAATTATATCTATTGGAAATTTAGAAGAAAAAAGTGAAAACTATTATTATGATAACATTGAGAAAATAAACGAAGGTTCAATAGACAATGTTAATGTTTCAGTTAGAGGAAATAAAGTTATCTTTAGAGTATCTCAAGAAGAATATAATCTAGATGCATATTCAATTATTTCTCAATCATATCTTGAAGAAAATCAAAGAGTATTGACCAATTATTTAATTATTATTGTTATTTGTATGAGTATAGTAATAATAATTTTATCAATATTAGTATCTAGGGGGATAACTAAACCTTTAGAACAGCTAACGATAGCTATCAATAAGATAAAAAAAGGACATATAGATGAAAGAGCAGAGTATAACAAAAATGATGAAATTGGTATCTTATCTGAAAATTTTAATGAGATGCTTGATCAAATTGAAGAGCTTATAAGCAGTGAATATGAAGCAAAGTTATCACTTAACAAAGCTGAATATGCTGCACTTCAAGCACAGATTAATCCTCATTTTTTATATAATACATTAGATACAATGGGGAGTATTGCCAGTATACAGAATTGTGATAATGTAAGCAATATGTGTCATTCGCTTTCTAATATATTTAGATATAGTTTAGATATAAAAAATCCCTATTCTACCATTTCAAAAGAAATACTTCATTTAAAGAATTATATATTTCTTATGAATGTCAGAATGAATGGGGAAGTAGAATACTATTTTGATATTGATGATAGAGTGTTAGATTATTCTTTACCTAAAATATCTATCCAACCACTAGTCGAGAATGCGTTGAAGCACGGGCTTAAGAATAAACGTGGTGAGAAAAAAATTTATATAAGAGCACATGAATCTAATGACGTATTACAAATTATTGTTGAAGACAATGGAGTAGGTATGGATTCTGTCATGATGAACAAAAAACTAAAGGATTCAAAGAAAGATATTTTTAATGATAGTTCATCTATAGGATTAATAAATATAAATTCCAGAATGAAAATATTGTATGGGGATAGATTTGGGTTGTTTATTGAAAGTAATAGAGGTAAAGGAAGCAGAATTATATTAACAACACCTAAAACTAAAATGAGGAGAGATAATGATGGACAAGATAATGTATAAGGTATTAATTGCAGATGATGAATTTTGGATAAGAGAAAAAATAAAAAATATGATTGAATGGAGTAATTATTCGTTAGAATTATTAGAGCCAGCAAAAGATGGTGAAGATGTTTTAAATAAAATAGAAGAATATAGACCAGATATATTAATTACAGATATTAATATGCCTTTTATAAATGGAGTTGAATTAGTTAGATTAATAAAAGAAAAATATCCAGATATAATAATATTTATAATATCAGGGTACAGTAATTTTAGTTATGTTAAAGATACATTAGTTGCAGGCGCTATTAATTATCTGCTAAAACCAATAACAAAGGTAGATTTAGTATCTACACTTTCAAAAGCTCTTGAGATTCTTGGAAATAGAAAGATGCAGGAGATAAAACAGGAAGAAGAAAGATTAAGTAGCTTAAAAGCATCTTCATTAATTCAAGATAGAGAGCTTAGTTTCATATTAGAAAGAGAAGACAATCAAATAGGAACAGTTATGAATATAGATGATAATACTCATTTTGCTAAATATAGCATAGTGGTTTTTGTAATTCATAATTTAGACAATCTAATACAGTACTATCATTATGATATGAATATGTTATCTTATAATGTTAAAAAGAAAATTAAGGATATTATTGGACGTGATGATGTGATTATATTTAATTATATACATTATTCTAATCAATTTATAGTGATAACAGATGTAAACCATAAGGAATTAGTTGGCTTTGCAAATAAAATAGTAGCATATTTCAAATCTATAATTAAGTCACCATTGAGTTTACTTATTACTGAACCTTCATATTCAATTGATAATTTAAATAGTGCATATAACAATATAATTTCTAAACTTATGACACGCAAATATAATAAAAAAAGTGAAATATTAATGATTAGTAAGGAGGCAGATATAAAGATAAAAGTAACTAATCATATAACTGAAGAAGATGAAAAAAATATAAAAAAATTACTTCGTATTAACAATAAAAGCTTATTAGAAAAAATAATATTAGAAAAAATAGGTCTAGCATCTTGCGATGAAAATAGCTGGACGTATTTAGAAGTTAATCAGACTATTAAGAAAATTTGTGATATAATAATGGAATTTATAAGTGAGGATTTAAAAGATAAGAATACAGAAGATATTCAAAGAAATATTGCAAAATTGAATAAGAGCATAGATTATTTGGATGAGAAAAGGCTAATTGAAATATTAGAAATTATACTTGAAGATATTGTTAATTTAAATAATGTTGTTTCAGCTGATTCAATAGTTGGATCTGTGCACAAGGCTATAAAATACATAGATGATAATTATTCAGAAGAATTATCTTTAAATACAATTGCAGATAAATATAATGTTGAGCATTCTTATTTTTCTAAAGTATTTAGGCAGGAAACTGGTGTTAATTTAATGTCATACATTGCAAAGAAACGTATGGATAAAGCTAAGGAACATATGAAAAATCCTAATATAAAATTGACGGATATAGCATTTATGGTAGGATATGATGACTATGCATATTTTAACAGAGTCTTTCGTAAAATTGAAGGAATTAGTCCAAGAGATTATAGAAATAACCCCAACACTTAGATAACGTTTTCAAAAAAGTACAAGTGATTTTTTCAAATTTGTCCTATATGGTAATGATTATTATAGTGTAAATTATAACTGTAAAGATTAATTATAAATTTAAGAGGGGTGTATTTTATGAAAATCAAAAAAATATTAGGAGTTATATTAACATCAGTTATGATGGTGAGCATGATTGCAGGATGTGGCTCTAGTCCAGAAGCAGAAAGCAGTAGTGGCCAAGGGGATGAAAAGGTTACCTTAAAAGTTTTAGCTGGGCAATCAACAACAGATGCTGGAATTGAAGATATGATCGATGAAGCACTAGCGAAAAAATATCCTAATATAAAATTAGAATGGGAATGCGTTGGGTGGGGCGGCGATTTTCAAGCTAAGATGCAGCAATATATGCAGACTGGAATGCCAGATATAATAATAGGTAAAGCTCAGGACGTTGGAGCATATGCGCCACAAGGAATTTTTAAAGAAATTGATAGTACTTATACAGGCAGACTTCTTGATGCAGCTAGTGATAACGTAACTATTGATGGAAAAACATATGGTCTAGTATATAATGCATTATATCAAGGTGTTTATTATAACAAGGATATGTTTAAGGAAAATGGATGGGAAGTACCAAAAACTCAAGATGATTTAAATAAAATAATTGAAGACTGCAAGGCAAAAGGAATAGTACCATTTGCTAGTCATATGGCAGATACATGGTCAATTGGAAATGTAACTATGCAATTTGCTATGAATGATATATTTAATAAAAATCCAAACTGGGGAGATCAGTTCAGAAAAGGAGAAGTTTCATTTACAAATAGCACAGAAATGCAAGATGTGTATAAATATAATAAATTAATTTATGATAATACATTTGATGATACATTCTCATTAGAACAAACTGAATGTGATGCAAGAATGGTTGATGGACAAGCAGCTATGAAAGTATCTGGATCATGGTCAATTCAAAACTTCCTTGATATAGATGAAGATTTTAATATGGGTATATTCCCATTTCCCAATAAAACTGGTGATTCAAAATTAATTTTTGAACCTAATATTACTATTATGACAAGCGCAGAAACTAAATATCAAGATGCTGTAAATAATGTTTTGGACATTTTAACTAGTGATAAAGATTTAGCTGTTGAAATTTATGATTTTACAAAAACAGCACCAATGCTTAAGGATGTTACACCTACATTCAAAAATCCAAGTCAAGTAGATATAGATAAATATGCAGAAGAAAATATGATTGTGGATGTTACTCTAGGAAATAACCAACTTGTTTGGAATGGTTTCCAAGAAGAAAATGCAAAAGATATATCAGCTTGGCTATTAGGCGATGAAACTTTTGAAGATGCTCTTGCTGCATCAGATTCAAGGGTTGAACGTAGCGGAGATAGTAATTAATTATAAAGTCAGATAATTTAATGTAAAGTGATCATTCTATGAGGCTGTCGCACTATTAAAAAATATGCAATGATGCAGTATGAAGTTTGTTTTTACATAATTGATATATTGTTATAGAAAATATTTTTAGTGTGATACCTCATTATATTAGGAGGACGGTGATTATATATGGAAAAGATAAGAAAAAACAGCATGGAAAAAGCCATGTTCAATCAATATTTGGTATTGGTAATTCCAGGACTTATAATTTTTACTATTGGATTAATTATTCCTATGATTATGGCATTTAGATATTCACTAACAAGTTGGGATGGAATGAGCGCAGAAAAAACTTTTGTTGGATTTCAGAACTATATAAATTTATTTAAAGATGCTGAATTTAAATCTGCATGGGTATTCACTATAAAGTTTACTTTATGGAATACTGTTATACAAAATGTCTTAGCACTTTTATTTGCAATAGCACTTGATAGTGGAATTAAAGGACAAAAAATTTATAGAACTGCATTTTTCCTACCTTGTCTTATAAGTTCAGTTGTTGTAGGGTTTATATGGCTTCGTATGTTTACAAATGTATTACCTGAAATAAATAATATATTAGGAACTAATATAGATTTTGCTTTTTTCGGTAAAAGTAGTACTGTATTAAGAGGATTATTAATAGCTAATAACTGGCAATGGATAGGATACTGGATGCTAATTTATCTTGCAGGGCTACAATCAATACCAGCAGAATTATATGAAGCAGCTAAGGTAGATGGAGCTAACCCTATAAAAAGATTCTTCAATGTTACTATTCCAATGTTAGCACCCTCAATAACTATATGTATTGTTGGAATTACAACTGGATCATTGAAAGTGTATGATTTAATGGTTTCATCTACACATGGAGGCCCAGGACATGCTTCTACATCGATCATATATAAAACTTATAACACAGCAATAAATGGAAGACAATATGGATATGGCTCTGCCATGTCAATTACAATGATAGTAGTTCTATTATTAGTAGCACTTATTCAAGTTAAAGGCCTAAGAAAGAGGGAGGTGCAGGCATAATGAAGAAGAAAAAAGATATTGAAACAAAAAGCAAGTATACTAAAAATACTTTTTATACTCAAGTTATAATGACTATTATTGCAGCAGTTTTTCTAGTGCCTGTATTTGTTATAATTAACTATTCCTTTAAGACAAAAAAAGAATTATATATGGAAAGTCCACTATCTTTGCCCAACTCATTTAATTTCGATAATTATATTAAAGCATTCAATAAGTTAGATATGGTAACAACTTTCTCGAATACATTACTATATACTGCAGTCAGTGTATTAATTTTAGCAGTCTTATGTGGAACAACAGCATGGGCAATTGCTAGATGTAAACATAAGTTTTTCAAATTCTGCTATATATACTTTATAATCGGAATTTTAATTCCATATCAAGCATTATTCTTACAAGTTTACATTATAGGACATAAATTAAATTTAATTAATACAAGGTATGGAATAATATTTATGTATGTTGCAACAGGAATTTCATTTGGTGTATTCCTTATGACAAGTTTTATGTCTACAGTGCCAATTGAGTTAGAAGAATCAGCAAGAATAGATGGATGTTCTGTATTTATGACTTATTTTAAAATAGTAATGCCATTACTTAAGCCTGCAATGGCAACTTTAATAATAATGCAGGCATTTCAAATATGGAACGATTACTTATTAGCTAGTTTATATGTAAGTGATAAGAAATTAAAAACTTTAACTGTAGCTATACAGTCTCTTTTCTCAGCTCAGACTAGTGATTACTTAACAGCTATTGCTGCAATTGTTATTTCTGTACTTCCAATCGCAATTTTATTTATTAGTCTACAAAAATATTTTATCAAAGGAATGACTGTTGGTGCAGTAAAAGGTTAATGTGGAGGTGTACTTATGAATATATCATTATTAAAAGAATATAAATTTGGAGATATGATTGCACTATATTATATAGATGAAAATTCAAAGAATGTTGAACTAGAACTTATACCAGACAACTATAAGGATAAGATAGTGAGTAATAAAAAACATTCAATTGATAGTCTTGTACAATTGAAATTAGCAGGAGATATTTATCCAGGCGGATATGCTGGTGGAAGCACAATGCATCAAGGAGAATCAACAACAAGATTATCCTACAAGAATCAAGAATATTTTTCATTTGATGATAAAAAGGAAGTTGTTACAGTATTAGAAGACAGTAGAGGTTATATAATAAAGCATCACTTAATATGGTTTTTAAATTCACAGAGTTTAGAAACATATACTTCTATAGAAAATATGAGCAATGATGAAATATCAATAGAAATGATTTCAAGTTTTTCTTTAGGTGGAATTACTCCATTTGTTGAAAAAGATGCTTACGATACATTGAAGGTTCATAGACTAAGAAGCGTATGGAGCATGGAAGGAAGGCTAGAAACAAGAAGTGTTGAGGATTTACAATTGGAACCATGCTGGGCTGATCATGCTATAAGAGCAGAGCGCTTTGGTCAAGTTGGATCTATGCCTGTTAATCGATATTTTCCATATGTAGCAGTAGAAGATACGAAAAATGATATCTTTTGGGGAGCTCAAGTAGCTCACAATGCTTCTTGGCAGATTGAATTATATAGGAAAGATGATTGTTTGGCAGTATCAGGAGGTTTAGCTGATAGAGAGTTTGGAAGTTGGATGAAAAAGTTAAATAAAAATGAAAAATTTATAACTCCAAAAGCTATAATATCTGTTTGCAGTGGTGGAGGAATAGATAAAATTTCTCAAAGATTAACTTCTTCAATAGAAAGATTTGTAGATGAAGGCCCAGAAGTTGAACAAGATCTTCCAATTATATTTAATGAGTATTGTACAACATGGGGATGCCCTTCTCATGAAAATATAAGTAATATAGTAGAAAAAATAAAAGATAAAGGATTTACCTACTTTGTTATTGACTGTGGATGGTATAAGGAGAAGGATGTTCCTTGGGATATATCAATGGGGGATTATAATCCATCACAAGATTTATTTCCGGAAGGGCTTGAGAAAACAGTAGATATTATAAGGAAAGCTAATCTTAAACCAGGTATATGGTTCGAAATAGAGAATGTAGGAAGTGCATCAAAAGCATATAATGAAGAAGCACATTTATTAAAAAGAGATGGACGTGTATTAACAACTACAATGAGACGTTTTTGGGATATGACAGATGAATGGGTAGAAGGATATTTAACCAATAAAGTTATAGGAACTTTAAAGAAATACGAGTTTGACTATATGAAAATAGATTATAATGACACAATCGGATTGGGCTCTGATGGAGCAGAATCTCTTGGAGAAGGACTAAGAAAAAATGCAGAAGCATCAATTAAGTTTTTGGAAAAAGTAAAAGAAGAAGTACCAGGGATTATTCTTGAAAACTGTGCTTCAGGTGGACATAAATTAGAACCACTTATGATGTCTATGTGCAGTATGGCATCTTTCTCAGATGCGCATGAATGTGAAGAAATACCTATTATAGCGGCAAATCTTCATAGAGTAATTTTACCAAGACAAAGCCAAATATGGGCTGTAATACGTAATAGTGATTCTTTAAAAAGAATAGCATATTCTATAATTAATACATTCTTAGGAAGAATGTGTCTTTCAGGAGATGTACTTGATTTAGAAAAAGAAAAATGGGATTTAATTGATAGAGGTATAGCTTTTTATAAGAAAATTTCACCTATAATTAGAAATGGTTATACTTATCGCTATGGCAATGAAATCAGCAGTTACAGGAATCCAGAAGGATGGCAGGGGATATTACGTATTGGCGAAAATAAAGAAGCAGTGGCTATATATCATGTATTTAATGGTAAAGTTAAAGAAAAATTAGAAATAGAAATTCCAGAAGAATATGATTTTAGTATATGTGAAGTGTATTCTGATACTGAATGTGATATTACTTATGAAAATAATAAATTAATATATAATGCATCAGAAAATATGAAAGCAGTGGCTATATATTTAAAATAACAATATTATTTATATCCATATACATTTAATATTTATATGGATATAAATAATCAATAGGAGCTTATAATATGAAAGAAGGATTTTTAGACTTAAATAATAAATTTTTTAGTTTTATGGGAACAATAGGAGATTTAATGATTTTAAACCTCATATTTATAATTTGCTGTCTACCTATAATAACAATTGGTGCATCTATAAGTGCTATGTATAGTGTTTCTATGAAGCTTATTAAAAATGAGGGATATTTATTAAGAGGTTTTTTTGAAGCATTTAAGAAGAATTTCAAACCAGCTACAATTGTATGGATTTTGTTTGTCTTGTGCGGAATAGTATTTATAATTGATATAAAATGTTTATCTATATTTTTAGATGGACAAAATAAGCTTTATTTTAAAGTTATATTTTTTATTTTTGGAGCAGTTCAATATATGATATTTTGTTATATATTCCCTATGATTTCTAAATTCGATAATACAATCATTAATTATATAAAAAATTCTTTTTTCATGTCTATTAAACATATCTTACTAACAATAGTAATCATAGCTGTTAATATGCTTCCATTAATTTTATATTTATTTGGAGGGCATTATTTTTCTTATATTTTAATATTATATATACTATTTGGATTTTCGTTTACCTCATACATTAATTCTTATATATTTGAGAGGATATTTATAAATTATATTCACTTAACTTAATTATATATAATCATGAATATTACTTTTTGGGAAAAACATATTATAATTAATAATATGAAACAATAATAATCTAGGAATTAATAAAGAATTAGGAGTAATATTTATGTTAGAGGATAAAAAATTATTTTTACTAGATATTGATGGAACAATTGCTATAGATGGCATTTTAATTGATGGAACCAAAAACTTTATGAATTATGTTTTAGATATAGGTGGCAAATATATTTTTATAACAAATAACTCAACTAAAAGTATAAAGGACTATGTAGAACAATTTATAGGCCTTGGTATAAAAGTAGATGAAACTAATTTTATAACTGCGTCGTATGCGACTGCTTTGTACCTACAAGAACATTATAAAGAGAAAAAGATTTTTGTAGTTGGAACAAAATCATTTATTGAAGAGTTAAAATCTTTTAATATAAATACGACAGAGGATTTAGAAGAAGATATACAATGTGCTGTTGTTGCATATGATAATGAACTTATTTACAAAAAAATAGAAAAAATATGTGAATTGCTATCAACCAAAAAAAATATCGATTATATTGCTACAAATCCTGATCTTGTATGCCCAACTAAATTTGGATTTGTTCCAGACTGTGGAGCGATTTGTAAAATGATAAAACTTGCAGTAAATAGAGAGCCAATTTTTATTGGAAAACCTAATAAAATAATAGGTGATCTTTGTATAAAGAAAAGTGGATTTACTAAAGAAGAGACCTTGGTAATTGGCGACAGGTTATATACTGATATAGCATGTGGCATAAATAGTAATATTGATACTGCACTTGTTTTAACAGGAGAAGCTAAAAAAGAAGATATTGAAACAACGATATTTAAACCTGAATATATATTTAAAAATATTAAAGAATTATATGAAAAAATTATAAATATTATTTGATAATTAGGCATAGAAATGAGAAATGTTAATAAGATTTTTTAATAGGCACTGTCGCACTAAATAATTAGTGCGACATCTCATTTTGAAAAAATAAATGCTAAACCTCACTGAGTTTAGCATTTATTATAAAATGTTTTCGTTAAGAAAATATTTTATAGAAAAATATAATATTAATTTTATATCATTTCGAATGCTTTGATATTAGTAAAGTCTTATTCTTATTAATAAAAACTAATTCTATATAGTGTGTAAATATAGAGAACATCAATATAATAGAACCATAATTTAATAACAATTTTAATACATTCATAAAGCTAAAGTTTTCGTTACCTTTTTCCTTTTGACCATTAAATTCTTTATTTAAATTCGTATTATCTGGTTTATTATTTTCTGCTCCTCTAATATGATTTTCGGAATCTGACATAGTATCTACACTAAATGGCATAGTAATCCATTTTATAAAATTTGTATTTTTCATGCTATAAATTCCACTAATAAGTACAAATATGATACATATTATACTAATTGGTTTTTTAAATTTATCCAATAATTTTAATGGCTTTTTACATGAATTAGAAATTAAATTCCAATGTAATCCAATATGAGTACCTATTAAAATTAAAGCAAATGCCGCACAAGAAAAATGCACTAATTTCCATGGACCACCTACTGAAAAGTGAAAAACTACTTTGGATATAAAAATTCCACTAATAATGACTAAACACCAACAAATAACTAATAAGACATTTAGAATATAGCTTATTCTAGTTTTTATAGGAATTGATTTATCGAATAAGCGCTTTGTTATTGATTTAATCCATTTTCGATTAAATAATAAATGGATTATAAATAAGCAAAATAGAACAAGCCCACCTATCTCATGAAAGCTCATTGAGATTATATTTTTTTGATATAAAAGAATCATAAGAATTAATAGTACTAAATCTAACCCTAGTTTCTTTGAAGTTGTTAATTTCATAATTTCACCTTGCATAATGAAAAAATAGTAAAAAACAGATTTTCATTATACTTCCCTCTCTCTATTATTTCATTAATTAGTATAATATGGTCACCTTAACAAAAGCTTAATTTATTTTTTGAATAGGTAAAATAGTCTAAACAAAAAATAATAAATAAATTTAAAGAATAAAAAATAAATTATATCAGATATCTAAACATGTTAATGCAACAGCTCTTTTATTATTAGAAAAGTAAGATTAAATTGAATGATAAAATACTAAAAATATGATATATTTAATTAATATGGTATTTAGTTTTTAGAAAAAATAGATTTTTCTACACTTAAGCAACAAGGAAGTGATTTGATTTGAGTATATTATTAGGTTTAAGTATTATAATTTTAGTTTTAAATATTATATTTTCTTTATCATTAATATTTATAGAACGAAAAAATCCTACGACAACATGGGCGTGGTTATTAATATTACTTATACTACCTGGATTTGGATTTATATTATACCTAATGTTTGGTCAAAATTTAAGTAGGCAAAAGATATTTAAGGAGAAAATAATAAAGGATACTAATAAAAGAAAAATACTTAATGAGAATTATAGTTATAATGATAACATTCATGATGGTGGCGAAAGATTTTCAGATCTTAGAATAATGAATTATAAGAGTTGTGGTGCAAAATATACTATTAATAATTGTGTTAATGTGTATGTAAATGGCGAGGATAAATTTAAACAACTGATTGAAGATATAAAAAATGCAAAGAAATACATACATATTGAGTATTATATTTTTAGAAGTGATAATCTTGGCAAGAAAATAATAAAAGAACTTACTAAGAAGCTTAATGAAGGACTTGAAGTTAGGCTGTTGGTAGATGCAATGGGATCAAGAAGTTTAATAAAGAAGTATTTAAGGGAATATTTAAGTGCTGGTGGGAAATTTTCTATATTTTTTCCAGGAATACTTCCACATATAAATACACGTATAAACTATAGAAATCATAGAAAAATTGTTGTTATAGACGGCAAATATGGTTACGTAGGAGGATTTAATGTTGGGGATGAATATATAAATAGAGATAGGGAATTTGGATTTTGGAGAGATACTCATGTAAGAATACAAGGTGATGCAGTTGATGATTTAAATGAAAGATTTCTTCTTGATTGGTGTCATGCATCTGGAGAAGAAATAATTCAATATTCTAAATATATAAGTGAAAAAGATAATGATATTGGCGATGTTGGAATACAAATAATTACTAGTGGACCAGACCATAAAGAAGAATACATTAGGAACTCATATATTAAGCTTATAAATAATGCTAAAAGAAATGTTTATGTAGAGACACCATATTTAGTGCCTGATGAACCAATACTAGAAGCATTAAAAATATCGGCACTATCTGGAGTTGATGTAAGAATAATACTTCCTGGTAAGCCAGATCATTTTTTTATGCCCTGGGTTGCAAGCTCTTATGTAGGTGAATTATTAGAAGCAGGAGTTAAGATATATCATTATAATACTGGATTTATTCATTCAAAAACAATTGTTGTTGATAGTCTTGCTACAAGTATAGGAACAGCAAATTTAGATATTAGAAGCTTTAAGCTTAACTTTGAAGTTAATGCATTAATTTATGACGATAGAATTGCTAAAGAATATGAAAAAGAAGTTATTAAGGATATTGGAAATTCAACTGAAATTACTTTAGAGATTCATAATAATAGAAGTTTGTCATTAAGAATAAAAGAATCTTTAGTAAGATTGGTATCACCTATACTTTAAAATATTATAACGTTTCATGTGAGGTTACAAAATGGACTATATTAATATAGTCCATTATTTGTTAATAAATCAAAAAATAATATATAAAATAAAAAATGTATAAAATTGATAAATAATATTGTTATCTAGGTGTAAGTTGTATAATATATGTATATAAGTATTTATTAACCAAAAAGAATTATTACTATTAATAAATATTAAAAAAAGCGCAAGAAAGATATTATTTTATATAATAATAGGTTGTTTAATAAATAAATTTTATAAAAATAAAATAGGCAATTCTTTTGAAATACAATAATCTGAATAAAAATGCAAATATATCATGAAGCTTATTATTATAATATGGTTTAAATATTAAAAATTGGAGAGAGGAAAAAGCATATTATAAAATCCGGAAAGTGAACTTGCTTAGGATAGTATAAATGTTAGAAACTATTCAATAACATATATTATATAAATTTGAGGGGGTATATTAATATGAGAATTGAGACAATTAGAAATAAAGCTCTAATTACAGGAACTGTAGTAACTTCGATAATTTATTTAATATGGCGTATATTTTTTACAATTCCTTTTGGTGAGGGAATTATAGCATTAATTTCTGGAATGTATTTACTCATAGTGGAAATAGTGGGTATGCTTGAAGAGGTAGTACACTACAATAATATGACAAATATTAAATATCCAATGATTCCTAAAGCCGATTTTAGTGAATTTCCTGATGTAGATATATTTATAGCAACTTACAATGAACCAGTAGAATTGTTATATAAAACAATAAATGGATGTATAAATATGGAATATCCAGATGAGAATAAGGTTCATATTTATATTTGTGATGATTCTAATAGAATTGAAATGAAAAAGTTAGCAGAAGAAATGAATATTAATTATATAACAAGGACTGAAAGAAAAGATGCTAAAGCAGGAAATTTTAATAATGCACTAGCGAAAACAGATTCTCCACTTGTTGTAACATTTGATGCAGATATGATACCAATGCATGATTTTTTAATGTCAACAGTTCCGTATTTTGTTGAAGATTTAACTAATGCAAAAAAAATAGAAAAAAAAGATGGTAAAGAAGCAAGGAAGAACAGAGAGGGAAAAATAGGATTTATTCAGACACCACAAAGTTTTTATAACCCTGATTTATTTCAATATAATCTGTTTTCAGAAACTAGAATACCAAATGAACAGGATTATTTCTATAGAGATATACAAATATCAAGAAATAAAAGTAATTCTGTAATATATGGAGGAACTAATACAGTAATTTCGAGAGAAGCATTAGATGAGATAGGTGGATTTTACACAAAAGTGATAACAGAAGATTTTGCAACTGGAATACTTATTCAAAGTAATGGTTATACATGCTATGCTATTGATGAAGTTCATGCATCAGGTCTCGCACCGGAAGATTTAAAGGGATTAGTTAAACAGAGACAAAGGTGGGCTAGAGGATGCATACAAACTGGTAGAAAACTAAATATTTTATTTAGAAAAGGGCTTAATATAAGCCAAAAGTTAAGTTATATTTCAGCAATAACATATTGGTATGGCTGTCTTAAAAGGTTAATTTATATTATGGCACCAATTCTCTTTTCTGTATTTGGAGTAGTCGTTGTAAAATGTACTCTTTTAGAAGTATTAATATTCTGGTTGCCTATGTATATATTTAGTTCTAAATCACTGAAATTAGTTTCAAGAAAAATAAGAACAGTAAAATGGACAAATGTTTATGAAACTATACTTTTTCCATCATTAATAGTATCTGTTATATTGGAGAGCTTGGGGATTTCTCAGAAAAAATTTAATGTAACAAGAAAAGGTGGAGCTATTGAAGATAAAAATTATCAGATAAAGAAGGCAATTCCACATATAATTTTATCAATTCTTTCTATAATAGGAATAATAAATTGTGTTAAATTCACCTTTATAACAGGAACTCCAGTCTATATTGTACTAATATTTTGGCTCATTATAAATTTGTATAATATAGTAATGTCAATATTCTTTATGCTTGGAAGACAGGTTTTACGAAGAGCAGAGAGATTTCCAATAAATATTGATTGCATAGTAAGTTTTCATGAGAAAGAATTAAAGTGTACTACTAATGATATTTCAGAAAATGGATTATCTATAGTATTAAAAAAACCTGAATTTATACCATATAAAGAATCAATAAGAATTTTATTACAAACTGATAGATATAAAGCTCAATTTGTGGCAAAAATAATTCATGTTGGACAAGTTGGAGAGCAGTGGAAATATGCAATGGAAATACAGGAGATTGATGATCATAATTTAAAACAATTATTGAGAATACTTTATGATAGAGTTCCAGAATTACCTAAGATAGTGGAGATGAATAATAGCATTTTTGATGATATTAGAATAAATGTTTTAAAAAGAGGAGAGCAGAAAGTTAAATTTAATAGAAAACTTCCGCGTGTTAATTTGAACAAAGAACTATATTCAAAAGAGCATGGAAAAGTTAAAATTATTAATTTCAATTATGAGTATGCGGTATTGAAAACAAATAAGGTATTTGATAGTTTAATTTTAAAAATTAATGATTGCATAGATATTAAATTTATATTGACAGATACTTCGAGTGCGAAGATAGAAGAAAATACATACTTATATAAGGTTGATAACTACGAAGAAATATCTGCAAATGAAGAATTCGCAGAAATACTTAATCAATGGATTAAAGAGTATGAAATTTATATGAAAAGAAAGAAAAATGAAAAAATAAAATTGGAAGATGAAGATGTCTTTAATGAAATGGAATATTTATAGATGTTTGAGTTGGTGAAAAGTATGAAGGTGTATAAAATGCAGAGAATTTTAATTTTTCTATTGGTAGTTTTTATATCTAATTTTACTACTGTTTATGCGTTAAATGAGGAAGAACTGGTGGAGTATGTTCCTGATAAAATTGAACAGATTAGTAATGGTGTAGATGCAACTTTATCAAAATTGCAGAGCAATATGTATGAATTAAATATGGATACGTCAGGATTAAAAACTGGATATTATACTACATATATATATGTAAATTCTAGTGATGATTGGTCAAATTATGAAGGTTTTCAATTTAAAGTTGAAAATAAATCAAGCGGTTCTATAAGAATAAATTTAGACATAAAGACTAGAGATGGAAAAGTATTATCTGTTCCAGATAAGAATGTTGTTATGTTAAAAAATATTGATCGAGAAGAGTTGGAAATTTACAATCCAAAATATGGAACCGTTGAAATTCCGAAAGATTTTAATGGAGAAATATATATACCATTTAATAGTATGAGAGAAAAAGAAGAAGTTTTGAATGAAGTTATTAAAGTTGCTGGTATAGATTCGTGGGGGATTGTGGCAACAGCAGCGGAAAATGAGAATAAAGATTTTTTAGTAGGGGATTTTAGATTAATAAAAAGTGGATCAAATTTAAAGAAATATTTTGAATATAATCTGGAGATAACAGGAGATAAAGAGGTAGAAATACCAGTAGTAGGAGAAGGTATTTCGGACTATAAAGTAATTGATACAGTAGAAAATGAAGATATTTTAGAAAAAGGAACAGTAGTTGAATTTAAAATGAAGAAAGATGTTAATGGTGTTAATATTAGTAAGGATGGAAGACTTACAATACATCCAGATATATCTCCGCAGGAAATTGAAATTGAATCTGTTATAAATGATACTATAGTTAAAAATCTTAAAGTTAATTTGCTAAAATCGTGGACTCTTACTGAAAAAGAAGTAGATGGAACAAAAAAGAGTATTCCTAAAGAAAATGAAGTCAGAAGCATATTAGATGATAAAGATGAAATTTATATTAATAGATTTATTATTATAATAAGATTTTTTATAGTATTTATTTCAATATTCTGTGTAGTATTATATATTAAATGGAAAAATAATACAATAAAAAAGTAATTTTAGATTGAGGATGGATTTTATGGATCATAAAAAGTGCACTTTTATAACTATAATTCTTCTAGCGTTTTTTGTAGTATTTCTTTTTTTAAAAGTCATTAACACTCCTAAAATAGAATTTACTTCTTGCATTAGTATTGGAAATGCACTTGAAGCACCAAAAGATTTATCATGGGATGTAGAGATGAATGAAGAATATTTTGATAAAATTAAAGAAGCAGGATTTGATTGTGTAAGACTTCCGGTAAGATTTTCAGATTATGCTAAAGATAATAAAGATTATTTATTAGATGAAAGTTTCATGAAAAAGATTGATTACTATATAGATTATGCATTGAGTAAAAAACTTGTTATTATATTAGACTTTCATCATTTTATTGAAATAATGAAATTTCCTAATGAATATAAGGAGTGTTATTTAAAAATATGGGATCAAGTAGCGGAAAGGTATAAGGACTATCCGCAAGAACTTATGTTTGAGCTATTAAATGAGCCAAATGATAATTTAAGTGGAGAACTATGGAACCAATTTATAGATGAAGGAATAAATATAATACGAAAAAGTAATCCCAAAAGAACTATTATAGTAGGTCCTGATAACTATTATTCTGTTTATAGTCTTGAAAAATTGAAGATTCCACAAGATAAGAATATAGTAGTATCATTTCATTACTATGAACCAAATGAGGTTACATTTCAGGGAAGTGTAAATCATAAAGGATTTGAAAATTTAAAGGATAATCAATGGACAGGGACAAATTTAGAGATTCAATATTTAAAGAGCAGATTTGAAATTGCTAAAAAGTATTCAGAAGATCATAAAGTGAGAATATTTTTAGGTGAATTTGGAGTAAATAAAAATGCTCCTGAAACTACTAGAATAAATTGGACACAAGCTGTGCGAAAGGAAGCAGAAGAATATGGATTTAGCTGGGGGTATTGGGAGTTATGTTCTGAATTTGGAATTTATGATGTTAAAAATGATTTATGGAATGAAAAAATATTAGATAGTCTTCTAGAGAATTAAAACCATATTTATTAATGACAAAGGAGGAGACAGGATGCTTTTTTCGAGTATAGTTTTTATTTTTTATTTTTTATTTTTTGCCTATAGTATTGATTTTATACTATGCACTATCATTTTCAAGAACTGCTCAAAATATATTGTTGCTTATTTCTAGCTTGATTTTTTATACATGGGGAGAATCAAAATATGTATTATTAATGCTTTTATCTATAATTTTAAATTATATTTTAGGAATTATGGTTGACAAGTATAGAAAAGATAAATTAAAAGCAAGGCTTATAATAATTTTTACCTGTATAAGCAATTTGGGAATATTATTTGTATTTAAGTATTTAGGTTTTGTTATACGTAATATAAATGAAACACTACCATTTTATAAAATACAAATACCAAAGATAATTTTACCTATAGGTATTTCCTTTTTCACATTTAAAGTATTATCGTATGTTATTGATGTTTATAAAGATAAGGTTAAAGTACAGAAAAATATTTTTTATTTAGGGTTATACATATCATTTTTTCCACAACTATTGGCAGGCCCTATAGTACGTTATTCAACAATAGAAAATCAAATTAGATATAGACAGGAATCATGGGAAAAATTCGGAATAGGATGCTGTAGATTTATTGTTGGGTTGGGGAAAAAAGTTCTAATATCAAGTAATATGGCTATTATTGTAGATAGAATTTTTACAATGAATAGCAATATGGATATTCCAATAAGTATTGCGTGGATTGGATCGTTTGCATATACATTTCAGATATTTTTTGATTTTTCTGGTTATTCAGATATGGCAATAGGTCTTGGATTAATGTTTGGATTTAAATTTGATGAGAACTTCAATTATCCATATATCTCTAAATCAATAACTGAATTTTGGCGTAGATGGCATATATCATTAGGATCATGGTTTAGAGACTATGTATATTTTCCTCTTGGAGGCTCAAGAGTAAAAAACAAAGATAAAATAATACGTAATTTATTTATTGTATGGGTATTAACAGGTGTATGGCATGGTGCAGAATGGACATTCATTATATGGGGGTTTTTGAACTTTATATTTATTGCGATTGAGAAAATTTTGATATTTGATAAATTAAATATCAGTAAAGGAGTTAAGCACCTGTATACACTATTTATTATAAATTTAGGATGGGTATTATTCAGATCAAAAGATTTAATAGAGGCAGGAAAATATATTTCAAACATGTTTGGATTTAATCATAATGGATTTTGGAGCGACTATACATATATGTTTATAAAAGAAAATATAGTATTTTGGATTTTAGCAATTATATTTTCTACTCCAATTGTTAAAAAAGCCAATAAGTTTTTAGTTGATAAATTTTATTTATATAGAGAAGTGAGTATAATTTATCCAGCAGTTATCATAGGATTATTTTTTATATGTGTATGTTATCTGGTAAAGGGAACATATAATCCGTTCATATACTTTAATTTCTAAGAGAAATAAGGAAAGGTGTTAAGCATGGAAATTTTTTTTAAGAAAAAGATAGTAACTTCAATAATGTTCATAGTTATTCTTTTAACATTTTCTGTTTTTAATTTTACTAAGTCATATAAGTATGTTAAGCAAGTATTAGAGGATAACCCAATTAATATAAAAAATATTGATAATGTAATAGAATTGGTTGAAAATACAATTAATGAGAATGTTTATGGTAAATATTTATTTGTAGAGAGCTATGGATTTATACAAAAGATTATGGACAAAAATGAGGAGAATAATTTTGAAGTTGTTAAAGATAAGGATGGATTTCTTCATTATACATTTATAGCACATCAGCCGAATCCCGTATATGACTTATCTAATAAAACAGAAGATTTTAAAAACAATATAAAAAATAGCAACACTAAATTAATATATTTGATGACACCTGACAAATATATTAAAGGATATACAGAATTACCAACAGGAATTCCATATAATTATGCAAATGAAACAGCAGATGATTATATAGAGCTTTTGAAGGAAAAAGGAATTGATACAATAGATTTAAGAGAAAATTTGTTAAGTAGTGGAATACCACCAGAAGATTTATTTTATAAAACAGATCATCATTGGAAAA
Source organism: Clostridium neonatale (assembly GCF_900465025.1). NCBI lineage: Bacteria > Bacillati > Bacillota > Clostridia > Eubacteriales > Clostridiaceae > Clostridium > Clostridium neonatale. Next base: position 1,477,914 of record NZ_UICR01000002.1, on the reverse strand, counting down.
CTGAAACTGTTTTTTGGGAATTTGGACAATTAGTTAATAAATTAAATAAATATTATGGTATGAATTTAGACAAAACAGATTATTATACAAATAAGGAAAATTATAATTTCATTAAATATCCTAATTCGTATATAGGTTCTATGGGAAGAAAAACAGGAATAATTTATGGTGGAATTGATGATTTTACGCTTATCTATCCTAAATTTAAAACTTCATATTCATATTATTCTAAAACAAATGGTCAGGAAATGAAATTGGAAGGTAGATTTGAAGAAGCATTGTTAACAGTGTCTCCTTTTAGAACTGAAAAAGGAATTTATTCATTAGAGGCTGATAAATATTCTTCTTATCTATTTGGAAATAGAGGAATAGTTCATATCGTTAATAAAGATAATTTAAATGGTCCTAAAATATTATTTATAAAAGATTCATTAGCAGTTCCACTTGCAGCCTTTATGTCAACAGTATGTTCAGAAGTCTATTTAGTTGATCCTAGATATTATAAGGAAAGTATTTTAGAATATGTTAATAGTATCGAAAATTTAGATATTGTATTTATTTCATTTTCGCCACAAGATTTAACAGATGAATTTTTCAATTTTAATTAATATCTACTAAATACCTTTAAAATTATCATAATAAATAAGTCTGTTTGATTTGATATACATAATTAATAGCATTTATCATAAGATAGGTGCTTTTTATACCAATTTTTAAAGAAATTAATAGAAATAGAATTTATATAGAGAGATAATAATCTTTGGTTAAGTATTTCTTTTCAAGATGGAGCATCTTATCTCAATACGGAAAAGTGATAAATATCTCAGATAGAGATTATTTTTACTATTCAATTGAAGGAAAATCCTCCGTAAGTAATTTAGTTGAATCTAAAGTAGATTCAACTAAATTGAATATTTATAGTGTTACGGTTATTAAAGAAGATAAAGTTGTAGCTATATTGTGGGCATCTATAGAAATAGAACAACTTTGTAAGAATTTGGATTTGTGGACTGATTGCGAGGCTATTTGTAATATGATAAAATTTTCAGTAAAAAGGTTAAAATCATCAACGTTTAAAGAAATATATAATTACGATATAATTAAGAAGAGTAATAATACAATTATTTAGGAGTAATTAAATAATGATAAAATCAGATATAATAAAATCTTTTAATGAGAAAGAAATGAGGATATATGAATTTATAAGTAAAAATGCAGTTAAAGTTCCATATATGACAATAAGAGAATTAGCAAGCTCTGTATCAGTATCAACAACAACAGTTTTAAATTTTGTTAAAAAAGTAGGATATGAGAATTATAGCAGCTTTAAATATGAATATAAACTTCAAGAAGAGAAAGTAATACATAAAGATGCTAAATATGATTTCAAAGAAATTATACAATGCCTAGATAAATTTGATTCGGATACTTATAAAAATAGATTTAAAGAAGCAGCAGATATTATAGATAGAAGTGATAAGATAATTTTTATTGGAATAGGAAATTCAGGGATGGTTGCTCAATATGGAGCAAGATTATTTTCAAGTATTGGAAGGTTTTCTTTTGTAATAAATGATCCTTATTTAAGGATTGAAAAGCTTGAAGATGATTGTGTAATGATAGTTCTATCTATATCAGGTGAAACTCCAGAAATAATTAGGGAAGTTGAAGATAGTAAGAAATTTGGATGTAATGTTATTGCTATAACAACAACAGAAAATAGCACATTAGCGAGAATATCAGATGTGACAATACCATATTATATTGAATCTATATATGATGATGAAATTGATATAACGACACAGATACCAGCAATTGCAATATTAGAAAATCTAAGTAGAATTATATCAAGATAAAAAATTCATAAAAATATATAAGTATAGCAAATTAAAACTAAGTAATTATTTTGATTTACTATACTTTTTTTATCTAAAAACATATTAAAAACAATATGTTTTTTATTTTTTACAAAAAACATAAAATGAACACATTTTATAAAACTTGTAAACCTATTTAATTATAATTTTAACTTGATATAATAATAATGACTTTTGAAACGATTACGAAAATACGATTATATTTGGCCAAACGTATTTTAGAATTTTATATTAGACATATTAGGAGGAATTATATATGGAAAAATTTCAAGCTTTAATGATGCGCTATTTTGTACCTTTAGCTACTAAGCTTAATGCCCAAAGGCATGTTTCTGCTGTTCGTGATGCATTCACATTGGCATTTCCACTTACCATGGCAGGATCTTTAGTTGTTTTAATTAACAATGTATTCTTATCACCTGATGGATTTGTTGCAGGTTTACTTCATTTAGATAAATTTATACCTAATTTAGCTGAATATCAAGAAATATTCAATCCTATTGTAAACGGAACTACTAATATTATGGCACTTATAATTGCATTTCTTACAGCTTATGAGCTAGCTAGAATTATGGGAGGAGATGAAGTATTATCAGGTATTACATCTTTGGCAGCTTTCTTTATTTTGTATCCAGCTGCACAAGAATTTAAAGATGGTGGAACTGGTTTAACTAACTCTTACTTTGGAGCTCAAGGATTATTTGTTGCATTATTTGTTGGTTTAATTGTTGCAGAGTTACTTAGTAAGATGGGGAAAAATGAAAAGCTACGTATTAAGATGCCTGATACAGTACCACCAGCTGTAGCTAAATCATTTGATATATTATTTCCTATTATGATAGTGTTAGGTTTGTCTGGCTTACTTAATTTCTTGATGTTAAAATTTTCACCAGAAGGTATTCAAGTGTTAATTTATAATGCTATACAAGCACCATTAGTATCATTAGGAAACTCAATGGGAACAATAATAACATTTGTAATTGTTCAACAATTCTTATGGGTATTAGGTATACATGGACCAAATACATTAAATGCATTAAGAACTGTTATGTTTGCAGAACAAGGATTGGTTAATCTTGATTATGTAGTAGCAAATGGTACTGCATGGGGAGCTCCTTATCCAGTAACTTGGGGGGGAATTAATGATGCCTTTGGAAATATTGGAGGATCAGGAGGAACTTTAGGTCTTATTATTGCTGTATTTATTGCTGGACGTAGAAATAAGGCTCAATATCAAATTTGTAAGATGTCATTCTTACCAGGAATATTTAATATTAATGAACCAATAGTATTTGGTTTACCAATTGTTATGAATCCAATGTTTGTCGTTCCATTTATAATATCACCTATTGTATGTAATATTATTGGATATTTATGTATCATGGTATTTAAGATTATTCCACCAGTTGCATATACTGTTGCATGGACAACACCAGGATTCTTGATACCATTCTTGGGATCAGGAGCTGATAACTTTATGGCTTTAGTTATAGGATTTGTCTGTTTAGCTGTAAGCACACTAATTTATTTTCCATTCGTTGTGGCAAATTCTAGAGGAGTGGAAGAAGTGGAAGGAGAAACAGTATAGTGAATAAAGAATTTTTATGGGGTGGGGCTGTTGCAGCCCACCAATTAGAAGGCGGATATAAAGAAGGCGGAAAAGGATTATCAATAACCGATGTAATGACAGCAGGAGCACATGGAGTTCCAAGAAGAATTACTGATGGATTAGTTGAAGGTGAAATATACCCTAACCATGAAGCTATAGATTTTTATCATAATTATAAGGAAGATATAGCATTATTTACAGAAATGGGATTTAAATGCTTCAGAACGTCTATCTCATGGCCAAGAATATTCCCAAATGGTGATGAATTAGAACCAAATGAAGAAGGATTAAAGTTCTATGATGATTTATTTGATGAACTATTAAAGAATGGAATAAGACCTGTTGTTACATTATCTCATTTTGAAATGCCATATTATTTAGCTAAGAAATATGATGGTTTCAGAAGTCGTGAATGTGTAGATTTTTTTGTTAGATTTGCAACAGCTTGCTTTGAAAGATACAAAGATAAAGTAGAATACTGGATGACTTTTAATGAAATCAACAACCAAACAGCCATTGAAAATGAATTCGGAATATACACATGTTCTGGAGTTCGTTTTAGAGAAGATGATAATCGTGAAGAATTAATGTATCAAGTTGTTCATAACGAATTTGTTGCAAGTGCACTTGCAGTTGCAGCAGGTAAAAAGATAAATCCTAACTTTAAAATAGGTTGTATGCTTGCTTGTGTGCCAGTATATCCATACTCATGTAATCCAGATGATATGATGCAGTCTGTAGAGCAAATGCATCAAAGATATCTGTTTACTGATGTTATGGTTAGAGGATACTATCCATCGTATGCTAAAAAATACTTAGAAAAACATAATTTAAATATTGTTATGGAACAAGGTGATGAAGAAATTTTAAGAAATGGATGCGTAGACTATATAGGATTTTCTTATTACATGTCATCAGTAACTAAGCAGGGAGATGGAGAAGTAAGAGCTGGAGTTCAAAACTGCGTAGATAACCCATATATTAAAGCAAGTGATTGGGGATGGCCAATAGATCCAGTTGGACTTAGATATTCATTAAATGTTTTATATGAACGTTATCAAATTCCATTATTCATAGTTGAAAATGGATTTGGTGCTTATGATAAATTAAGCGAAGATGGGAAATATCATGATGATTACAGAGTTGAGTACTTAAGACAACATATTGAACAATTAAAGAAGGCAGTTGATGATGATGGCGTAGATGTTATTGGATATACTGTATGGGGATGTATTGATGTTGTTTCTTATGGTACTGGTGAAATGGAAAAGCGTTATGGTTTCATACATGTAGATAAAGACAATAAAGGCGAAGGTACTTTAAAAAGATCACGTAAAGAATCTTTTAACTGGTATAAAAAAGTTATTGCCTCAAATGGAGAAGAAATATAAGATTTAAATATAAGAAGAAGGTGTGCCATGAAAGAATTTATAAAGAAGTTAAAACTAGATAAACCAAATGATGTAGGATTTTTAAGAAGAGCCATAGCATATATGTTTGATTGGTATGTAGGTGGAGTAGTAGCTTCATTACCATTAATAATTATATATATGACTATTAACGATAATGCTACAATAATTCCACAAAATATCGAAATTTTTAAATATCCAATGAATATTATTGCAGGATTACTATCTTTCATGGCAGCTGTAATTTACTATGTAGCTGTACCAATGTATATTTATGAAGGTCAGACACTTGGAAAAAGGATAACTCGTTTAAAGATTATGAATAACAATAACTTAAAAGCCTCAAGGACAAAGATTTTTATAAGACAATTTGTAGTAATTTTATTTTTGGAAGGTAGCTTATTTACTGCAAGCGATATGCTGCATCAATTGCTTAATGCATTTACTGGAGTGAACCTTACAAAAGTTTATAGTAGTATTGGACTTTTTATAACTGTGATTTCTATAGCTTTAGTTATTTTATTGAAATCAAGAAGGGCCTTACATGATATTATTTCAGGTACAAGAGTAATTAAATATAAATCTAAGAGCAAATTAATAGCAGCTTAGAAAATAATATAATAGTATAGATCAGATGATTAAATATTGCATTTGATTTATACTATTAATCTTAATATATAATTTGATTTTGATTAGAATATCATTTGGTGAATTTGTTAAAAGACTAGATATAATACAGTTATTTGATTAAAATATACTTGTAAATTATTTATGGATAAGGAGATTTTGGATATGAATTATTTGGTTATGGATGTTGGAGGAAGTGCTATAAAGTATGCTCTAATGAATGATTCATTAGAAATGATAGAAAAATCAAGTGTAAAGACACCAATGGATTCATTAGATAGCTTTAAAAACGTTGTAAAGGATATCTATGAAAAATATAAAGATGAAGTTGATGGTATAGCTATGTCACTGCCGGGATTAATAAACAAACAGACAAATAAAATGCAGATTCCTGGAAAACTAGAGTATAATTTAGGTGTAGATATATTGAAAGAGTTAAAATCTGTAACTACAGATAGATTTACAATTGAAAATGATGCAAAATGTGCAGCACTTTGTGAAGTGACATATGGAAGTTTAAAAGGTACAAGTGTAGGTGCAGTTTGTATTATAGGTAGCGGAATTGGAGGAGGCATAACACTAGGAGATAATGTTCTATCAGGCAGCCATGGCTTTGCAGGTGAATTTAGCTACTTATCAACAAAATGGAAGGATTATGAAGGCTTTAACAGTAAATGGTGTGTTGAGAATGCAGCATTTAATTTAATAGAAATGATAGCTAAAGAGTTGGGAATAACTAAAGAAGAGTTAGATGGACCACAGGCTTTTAAATACTGTAATGAAGGAAACCAAAAGGCATTAAAGGCTTTAAGTGAATATTGTGATATCTTAGCTATGGGACTATGGAATATACAGGCAACTGTTGATCCAGACAAAATTGCAATAGGTGGCGGAATAAGTCAGCAACCTATATTAATAGAATATATAAATAAATCATTAGATAAATTTTACTCTAAAATGCCTATACCAATTCCAAGAGTAAACATAGTAAATTGTAAATACTTTAATGATTCTAATTTAGTTGGAGCTTTAGCAAATTATAAGAAGATTTATGGTTAGAAAACTTAAAACTTCATAAAGACTAATATATTATAAACAAGCCCTATTATGTTTAATTTTGTAAATAAACATAATAGGGCTTGTTTATTTTTATAAGCTTTAATATAATATCAACAAAATCAAAAAATAATTTTTAAAATAATATTTATTAGTTTATAATAGATGTACTATTATAATATTTTATATCATTAAATAAGCGGGGAGAAATTTAATTATAATGGATAATTTATATAAAATAAAAACACTAAATGAATTAGAATATTCAATATATTTATACTTAAGTCAAGATAAGAATAAAATAAGAAATTTAAAACTTAAAGAAGCAGCTGAAGAACTACATGTATCACCAGCAATGGTCACTCGTGTATGCAAGAAGCTTGGGTTTAATGGATTTAGTGAATATAAGTTACATTTAAGATTTAATGAATCTAAAAGTAATAATGTAAAATATGATAAGATAGCATATTTATTAGATTATTTTCAAAGAGCAAAAGGTGAAAAAGTATCAGAAGTAATAAAAAAAATTGCAGAAGAAATTGTTAATAGTGATGAAGTATTATTTTTTGGATTAAGTTTATCAGGTGCATTGGCTAAATATGGAGCTTTACTATTAAATCGTAAAGGAATAAGGAGCTCATTTATTGATGATATAAGCTGGAGGGTAGAAGATATTTATGATTCTAAAACTTTAGCAATTATATTAACTGTATCAGGAGATACGGAAGAAACTAATAAAGTTATTTTAAATTTAAGAGCTAGCGGGGTTAAAGTTGTTGTTATTTCAAACAGCGAAAATTCTCAATCAGCAAAAATGGCAGATTATAGTATAGGCTATTATGTTCCAAGTAAGCGTGATAAATTCTATTTTAGTTCAGCAACTCAAGTTCCAGTAATTTATATTATTGAAGAAATCGCTGATGAAGTGAAAAGAATAAGATTAGAAATTAATAATTTTAAGTAGTAGTGTAATGTTACATAATAACATTACACTACTATTTTTTGTATATTAATTAATAAAAAAGGAATGTTTTGCAAGAGATTATGTGTAGCTTAAAGTATAAATTTTACGTACTTAGTAATTCACTTTGTAAATGATATCAAATATAATTAGGACATAAAAAAGTGAAGGGAATGATATGAAATGTATAAAAAATTTTTGGACATGTTAGAAAAATATTTATCACCTATAGCAGCAATGGTATCAAGAAATTACATCTTGATGGCTATAAAGGATGCTTTCATTTTAAGTATGCCATTTACAGTTGTAGGATCATTAACTGGTCTTGTTAAATCACAAGGAGACTTTTGGTTTGCTAAATGGGGAGTTTCGTTAGATGGTATATTAGGAAAAATATTAAATATATTTGGAAATGTAAATGTTGTAGCCATGGGATTAGTTGGAGTAATAATAGTTTTATCATCATCATATTATTATGCGGAACATCTTTCTAAGGACAATAAAGATGTTATGCCAATGACTGCTTCAATAATAGCTTTTGTAACTTATTTTGTAACAATTCCAGATAAGATAACTATTGGATCAGAGTCAGCATCAGCATATACAATAAACTTTTTCAATTATGAAGCTATGTTTACAGCTCTTATAGTAGGACTTGTAACAACATATCTTTATGCAAAGTTTATGAAATCAAAATTCACAATTAAGCTTCCAGATACAGTGCCACCAATGGTATTTAATTCATTTAAAGCAATCATACCATTTTCTGGAGTATTATTAATATTTTCAACACTTAGAGTAATAGTTGAATCTTTTGGATTTGAATCAATTCAAAAATTAATTGCTCAATTTATAGTTGCTCCTTTATCTAATGTTGGTACAGGCTTGCCTGCAGTAATTATTGTAATATTAATAATGCAATTACTTTGGTTTTTTGGAATACACGGATTCTCAATTATGTGGGGATTAATTTCAGTAATTTGGATGCCAATATTTATGAAAGATATTGATATATATATGAAAACAGGAAGCTTGGAAACAATTACACATGTTGCTCCAAATACCTTAAGTAATGTTTATGCAATGATAGGAGGATCTGGTTCGACCTTTGCATTAGTAGTGCTAATGCTTATTATGGCACCTAAGGGATCATCAGAAAGAGCAGTAGGAAAAGTTGCATTAATACCAGGATTATTTGGAATTAATGAGCCAGTATCATTTGGGTTACCAATAGTTTTAAACCCAACTATGTTTTTACCATTTGTTATGGTACCAATTATTAATGCTGTAGTAGCATATTTTGCAATTAGTTCAGGTTTGGTTACTCCTTTGGTAGTTTTAAATTCAGGTGCAGAACCAGTATTTTTAAATGTACTTGTATTAGCAGGATTTAGATGGTCACCAGTTATATTATATGGAGTATTATTCATATTAGATATGTTCCTTTATGCACCATTTTTAAGCTTACAATTAAAACAAAATAAAACACAAGAGAATGCGTAAAACAAAATTTTAAAATACTAGGTAGGGTGAATGTCGTGAAAAATATACATTATATTAATCATACTCATTGGGATAGAGAATGGCTAAGAAGTTCAGATACCTACAGAATTAGGTCTGTATATATGTTTGATTTGTTGATAGAAATACTTAAATCAAATGATGAATATAAATATTTTACTTATGATGGACAAACAGCTGTACTTGATGATTATCTCAAAATAAGACCACAGAATAGGGAAATAATAAGTAAATACGTTAAAGAAGGAAGAATATTAATAGGCCCATGGTATACTCAGCCAGATTTAGCTTTAGTAAGTGGTGAATCATTACTTAGAAATCTTATAATAGGAAGTAATATAGCTGAAGATTTAGGGCATTGTATGCAATGCGGATGGATACCAGATGCATTTGGACAAATACAAAGTACTCCACAAATATTTAAAGAACTAGGAATGAAATCTATATTTGCATGGAGGGGATTTAACTATGAATATACTAATGATTCAGTGTTTTTGTGGGAAGCACCAAATGGAGATTCCCTATTAACAATTCATTTCCCTCTTGGATACGGATACTACAGATATTTACCAGAAAATAAAGATAATGCAGTTAGTGATATTATTGGATTCACTGAAAAGATTGAAAATAGATTTAAAGATGGAGAAATACTTTTAATGGGTGGAAGTGATCATACTAAACCACAAGAAAGTATTGCTAAAACATTAAAAGATATTAAAGCAGATATGGAAGGTAAAGGATATACTATAAAACAATCAAATCCTGAAATATTCACTGATGCAGTTAAAGAAAGTATAAGAAAGAGTAGCAGGACACTTGAAGTATATAAAGGGGAAGCAAAGTCAGCAGCCCTTGGAAGAATACATGCTGGAATTACTTCAACTAGAATGGATATTAAAAGTGAGATGAAAAAATATGAAAGCTTATTACCATTAGTTGTTGAACCAATGTCTATAATAAGCAAAACAATAGGTGGAAAATATGATCAAGACATATCCAACTATTATTGGAAAACAATATTTAAAAATCAATTCCACGATTCCATTTATTCATCATCACCTGACTCTATAAATCAGACTGTAAAAAATAGATTATTAAATTTAAGGCATGGTTTAAACGAGCTTATATGGTTAAATATAAGAAGCCTAAAAGATAAACTTGATTTTACAGGATTAAAGGAAAATGAAGAAGCTGTAGTAATGTTTAATACATTACCATATACAAGAGATGATTTAGTTTTATTAAGTTTCATATCTAAGGAAAAAGAATTTATTTTAAGAGATAAGGATGATAATATAATCCCTTATGTAATAGTAAATTGTAAAAGAGAAATAAATACTGAAATTGAAGATTTTAATGGTTCTAATAATTTCCACGATGCTGGAGAAATACTAGAAGGAACTAAGTATAATATTCAAGTGAAAATAAAGGCAGATATACTTCCTACAATGGGATATAAGGTTCTTAAAGTGACTTATGGCAAGCCATACACTGGAAAATTAAGTGGAAATGTAAAATTAATCAAAGATAAAACTTTCGAAAATAATTTCTTAAGAGTAAATATTAATGAAAATGGAACATTAAATATATTAAACAAAGAAAATAATGAAGAATATAATAATGTACATTACTTTGAAGAAAAAGGTGATGATGGAGATGAATATAATTTTTCTCCTCCAGTTGGTGATGAAGTAATAGTTACAAAGAATATGAAGCCAATAGTTGAATTAATGGAAAATTCACCTTATGAAATAAAATATAAAATTATATATAGTATGAATACACCACTTGAGTGTGTAGATCACAAGAGAACTGCTGAAAGAGTAGAATGGACAATTGAAAGTGAAGTATCTTTAAAAGATAACAGCAAAACAATTGATTTTAAAACTATTATAAATAATAAAGCTAAAGATCATATACTTAAAGCAATCTTTGAAGATAAAGAAGAAAGTTCTAAAAATATTTCAGAAGATCATTTTGGAACTATTATAAGGAATAACGAAATATTAAGTCAAGTGGGATTAAAAAATGGTGCAACAGAAGAAGAATTACCAATTTATCCAATGCAAAGATGGGTTAAATTAAATAATACAAAAAATACTTTTGCAGTTTTAACTCAAGGTCCTTGTGAATATATGATATATAACAATAAGGAAATAGCGCTTACTTTATTTAGATCCGTTGGTAAACTTGGAAAAGCTGATTTGTTGATAAGACCGGGAAGAAGCTCAGGATATAGATTGGATGCACCATCATCTCAATTAATTCAGAAATTGGAACTTGAGTACTCACTTTATCTTGGAAATGAAGAAAATATATCAGAATTAACAAGAAAAGCTAATATCTTAAGAGTTCCGGTACCTTCAAGACAACTTAATATATTTACAAGAGAAAAGCATGAAGATAAACCATGGGAGACTTCTATAATGGAAATTGGAGAAGAAGTTGAGATTATAGCATTTAAAGTGGCTGAATCTAAAGATGGCTACGTGATCAGATTATTAAATCCATCAAATACGAAGTTGAATGATATTAAAATTAAAACTAAGTTCCTAGGAAACAAGGCATATTTATCTACACTTAAAGAAGAGCCCAAAGAAGAATTACCTATGAAAGATGGAACTATTATAATTCCTGAAATAAAGGATAGAAGTTTTGTTACTATATTAATATGTTAAATTAGAATATATATGTTGCAATTACTTTTATACATTTTTATATACTGGTATTTACTTAGTCTATAAATATTTTTAATGAAATTTTATTATTGCAACATATATATAATAAAAGTGATATTTTACAATAGTAAATTTGAATAAAGTCCTGATTTTAGTATAATTAAAGTATTCAATAATATGGGAAGATAGGTAGAATATATGAGTTTGCTAAAGAAGTATCAGGATAATGAAGAATATATGACAAAAACAGAAAAATTTTGTTTTGAAACTTTATTAAAAAGTAAGCAAATAACAGCTGATATAACACTACAAAAAATAGCTGATTATACAAGTGTTTCAACTACAACAATTTTTAGAATGATAAAAAACCTAGGATATGATTCTTTTAAAGATTTTAGATTTGATTTGATATATGCCAAGAGAGATAAAATTCCAGATGGAGAAAAAGAAAAAGAAACATTAGATTATATGGAAGAAAAGATATTTGAAACTATATCGCTACTTAGGGAGATTAATGTAGATGATATTGTAAATGATATCTTAAAAGCAAGAAGAGTAATGGTGTGTGGAAGTGGAATGAATAACTATATAGGCGAAATTCTTGAAGTTAAATTAAACTTGTGTAATATTGATGCCAAATATAGAGATGATAATTGGCTTATGTACCTTGAAACTTCAAATTTAACTAGTGAAGACCTTGTTATTATACTTTCTAAAAGTGGAGAAACTAAAAATCTTGTTGATATCGTAAAAAATATAAAGATAAACGGAGTTACTGTTGTTTATATAGGAGAAGTTGGAAGTTCAACCATTGGAAGGCTTGCAGATCACAAAATAACAGTGGCAAAAGTAAGTGAAGAAGGAATAGATATGGACACAAGATTACATGTCCATTTGGCAGTTAATTTTTTAACTAAAAGAATAATTGAAAAAATTCAGAGTACTAGAAATGAGAGTTGAAAATGGAGAATAATATAAAACTAGAAGAAATAAAAGAGATTATACATAAAATAGGAAAAAAATTATGTGATAAGTTACAAGATGAAAAATTAAAAAATATGTTTTATGATTGCTTTGTAAATACAATAGATACTACTGTTAATATTGGAGACAATGATACATTTGTGATAACTGGAGATATTCCTGCTATGTGGCTTAGAGATTCAACTTCACAAATAGAACATTATTTACCATTTGTAAAGGAGTACCCTTTATTAGGTGAAATGTTTAGAGGTCTTATTAATAGGCACATACACTGCATAAAGATAGACTCTTATGCTAATGCTTTTAACATTGAAGATAATGGAAATAAGTGGGACAATGATATCACAAAGGATAGTCCATGGGTATGGGAAAGAAAATATGAAGTTGATTCAATGTGTTATACAGTAAGAATGATATATAAATATTGGAAGAAGAGTTCTGATGAGAGCTTTTTTAATGAAGATATAAGAGATGTATTTAAGACAATAATAAGTCAATTCAAAAAAGAGCAAAGACACTTTGAAGAGTCCGATTATAGATTTACTAGACTAAATTGCCCTTATCAAGATACATTACACAATAATGGATTAGGAAATGAAGTTTCATATACTGGAATGACTTGGTCTGGTTTTAGACCAAGTGATGATGCTTGTAAATATGGATATCTAGTGCCGTCAAATATGTTTGTTGTTGTAGCTTTAAGGTATATTGAAGAGATTGCAGAAAAGATATATTATGATCATAAATTAGCGGAGAGTGCAAAGAAGTTAAGCGATGAAATTGAAAATGGAATTAACAAATTTGCAGTTGTTGACCACGAAAAGTATGGAAAGATATATGCTTATGAAGTAGATGGAAGAGGAAATGCCCTTCTTATGGACGATGCAAATGTTCCAAGCCTTCTTTCTATTCCTTATATTGAGTATAGAACATATGATGATGAGATATATCAAAATACTAGGAAGTTTATATTAAGTAAAGACAATCCATATTATTATGAGGGAAAAGATGCAAGGGGAATAGGTAGTGCACACACTCCAGAAAATTATATTTGGCATATTGCACTTTCAATTCAAGGTTTAACAACGGAGAGTAAGCAAGAGAAGATGGAGCTTTTAAAAACTTTAATTTCAACTGATGGAGGCAAAGGGTTGATGCATGAAGGATTTAATTGTGATGATTCGCATGAATTTACAAGGGAATGGTTCGCTTGGTCAAATTCTATGTTTGCAAATTTTGTTTATGAAACATTGTTAGAACAGTAGGGTATATACTAGTATATTTTATATAGTTGTTAAAAGTAATGGGACTGTCGCACTAAGAGAAAAAACCACAAGATGTTGTAAATATCTATTATTTATAAACACATTATCTTGTAGAAAATTTTTTCCATGCGACAGTCCTATTCGTTTTTAGCTTTTAATTAAAAACTAAAAACGAATGTTTATATGAAGATCGAATTCTGTTAGGCTGCTATGAAAAAAATAGCTTAACATTTTGTAGAATTACTTGTTCTTTAAAAACATATAAACTTATCCTTCCATGGAAAGGATGTTGTATTCTAATGAAACACATTGTATTTCTTTTGTTTGAGAAGAGTAATGTTCAGATAACTTAACATAACGTTTTGAAAAGGAGACTAATTATGAATAGTGTAAGTGATTTTAAAGAAGAAATAGATGAATTATTATCAAAGATGACTTTAAAAGAAAAAGTTGGACAATTAAATCAAAGACTTTATGGATGGGAAATATATAAAAAAACCAAGACTGGATATGAATTAACAGATACATTTAAAGAAGAGGTTAAAAGATGGGGAGGAATTGGAGCAATTTATGGACTATTTAGGGCAGATCCTTGGTCAAAAGTTAATTTTGAAAATGGAATAGATAAAGAAGATTCATTCAAAGTAATAAATATGATTCAAGAGTATATAAAAGAAAATACAAGAATGAAAATTCCAGCAATTTTTTCAGAAGAGTCCCCTCATGGTCATCAATCTTTAGATGGAGAAATGTTTCCATGTAATATAGCAATTGGATCAACATGGAATCTAGATCTTATAAAAGAAGTTTCAGAATGTATATCAGATGAATTATCTGAAAAGGGTGCAAATTTAGCGCTAGTTTCTACTTTGGATTTACTCAGAGATCCAAGATGGGGGAGATCAGAAGAGTGTTTTAGTGAAGATCCATATTTATGTGCTAAGTATACAGAAGCAATAGTTGATGGATATCAAAAAAATAATTTTGAAAATAATGTAGGTGTTGTATTAAAACATTTATGTGCTCAAGGAGCGGCTGTTGGAGGTCATAATTCAGGTGCTGCTAATATAGGAGAAAGAGAACTTAGAGAAATATTTTTGCCGCCAGTAGAATCAGGGGCTAGAAGAGGTGCCATAGGATTTATGGCAGCTTACAATGAGATAGATGGAATACCATGCCATGTTAACAAAAAACTGTTGAATGATATTTTGAGACATGAATATCAATTTAATGGCATTGTAATGGCTGATGGTTGTGCACTTGATAGGTTAACTATAATGACTAGAGATAAAGAAAAAGCAGGGAAACTAGCTATAGAAGCAGGGGTAGATATAAGTCTTTGGGATGATATATATACAAATCTTCATAGAGCAGTTGAAAATAAAATAATAGATGAGTTGTATATAGATGATGCAGTTAGAAGAGTATTGTATGTTAAATTTAAATTAGGCTTATTTGATAAGAAAAAACGAAATAAAAAATCATATATAGATCCATCTATAATAAACAAGAAGGCAGCTAGTGAAAGTATAGTATTACTTAAAAATAATGGAGTATTACCACTTAGTAAAGAAAAAAAGAAAATTGCTGTTGTAGGACCAAATGCTGATACACCATATAATCAACTTGGAGATTATACATCTCCACAACGTAAAAATGCAGTTAGTACAGTATTAGACGGAATTAAGAAATTTGAATCCAATAATATAACTGTAAATTATTCAAAAGGATGTAGTATTCGAGACATTAGTAGATCAGGATTTGAAGAAGCTATTAATTTAGCAAAAAATTCAGACTATACAATAGTAGCAATTGGAGGATCTAGTGCAAGAGATTTTGATTTGAAATTTGAGAATAATGGTGCGGCATTGATTGATGATACTAAAAAAGATGTAAATTGTGGTGAAAATGTTGATCTTGCTAATTTAGATTTAGATGGGTTACAGGTGGAGCTAGTAAGAGAGTTAAGTAAAACTGGAACAAAGGTAATAGTTGTTTTAATTCAAGGAAGACCTCACTCAATAGGAAATATATTGGATTTTAGTGATGCAGTATTATGTGCATGGTATCCAGGAAAGATGGGAGGAGAAGCAATAGCGGAAACGATATTTGGAATTAACAATCCAAATGGAAAATTAGCTGTATCAATACCTGTTTCATCAATGCAATTACCTTGTTATTATAATGTGAAAGATAGTGGCGCCAAAATAGATTATTTGGATATGAGTGGACTTCCATTATTCCCATTTGGTTTTGGCTTAAGTTACACAAATTTTACATATAATAAATTAAGATTTGATAATGAGATTAAAATAGAAGATTTATTAAAAGGTAAAGAAGTTTCTATACATGTTAATATTAAAAATTGCGGTGATTTTGATGGATATGAAGTTGCTCAATTATATATTAGAGATGAAGAATCAAGTATAACAAGAAGAGTAAAGGAGCTTAAGGGATTTAAAAAGGTATTTATAAAATCAGGTGAAGAAGTAGATGTAGAATTTAAACTTGGATTTAAAGAACTTTCTATATGGGATTATAATTTAGAAAATAGAGTAGAGCCTGGAGAAGTTTCAATAATGGTTGGAAAAAATTCAATAGATTATATTGAAAAAGGACTATTTTTAATATAATTTTTATAAATAATATGAGCACATTATGGCTTAGTTGGGATTATAGGCATATATGAATGATAACATGAATCTATTATAGTAGATTAAAGTAAAAAGCTTAAATTTTATTAAAGATGATATATTAGACGAATACTTTTTATATAGGAATGATTAAATGTTTTAAGTTTAATCATTCCTATTAAATATATATTAAGATATATATTAAGGTTTTTTAAAATTTAATATTATATGCGTAATCCTAATATCAGCGTCATTCAAAATATGTTTCAGTATTAGTATTAGATTTATAAAGACTGATTTTCAGCCAAGTTCCTTTGAATTAATTTCATGAAGTTATCAGGAGTCACTATTTTTACTTTTGGATTCTTATTAAGCTTATTCACTACATCATAAACATTATCCATAGTATTGCTCCAAACATGTACATAAACAAATGAATAAGAATTAGGATCATTTATGTTAGTATACCCAGAGTTAATTCGATTATTTATATTAGAAATAATCTGATTTTCATCTTCTAATCCGGACCAAAGTAAACCCCTACAAGAAACTACTGGTTTATTATTTGACCATATTATTTTACCTTCATAACTGTTGTTTTTATCATAATTAAGATAAAGAAGGCCTTCTATATTAGTATGAGATGTGTATTTATCCTACAAATCTTTTCTATGAAAGGCTTCATCATCAAGAATCAATACATTATGTTGATCAATTTTTACCATATTATAGGCCCAATATTTATCTGTATATCTGCAATCTTTAACCAATTTATTAATTCTATGATTATTTAATATCAATTCTATAGATTCATCAATAGCAAGGGAGTCTTCTGAAGAATGATTTACATACTTTTCAATTAATTATATAAATTCGGATCAATGTGAATTATTAGCTAGAAGTGCAGTATAAAAAAGTTTCAATTTTTATGTACAATATATTGACATAAGACCAAGATGAGATAGACTTAAAAAACTGTACAACTATAATTAATAATAGATGATTATATGGATTACTATAATAATTACAGATACCAATGGGTACTTAAAAAGCTTCCTAGCCTTTTTCATATGGAACATTAGTTTTATAACAGCCACTTTTTTATTATGCTAATTTATATTTAGTAATTTTTATTTCAGTGATTTAGTTCCTGACTTGCTGGCAAGTGTACTGGACTTAGTTTGATGACACAAAAAATAAAAACTTACAAGATAAGTAAGGTGTGGCAGGGATTTGAAAAAAATGGATTAAAATATATAAAATTAAAAAAGATATTGAAATGTAATTGTTTTTATTGTATTATATATATAAACGCGAGTTCACTAAGCGTTTTATCTTACAGAAAAAGTATTTATAAATTATAGTTATACTTATGATGAAGTTATATTAGATATTATAAACTGATATAATTCAAAGTTATAAATGCGTAACTAATAATTCATATAGTAATAACTTACAGAGTTATAGATTATAGTATTTATAAATTAATAGGAAAGCCATTTATTAGACAGATGTAAGACAGTTAAACCATATAGTTGATAAATAAAAGATAAAGCATTATTCATGATTTTTTAGATTAATAAATTGAAATAATATCTATAGAGTGATGATACGTGTAGATTATATGAATTAAAAAATTGAATAAAAAGTATAAGAGTAAAACGAATCAAAAAAAGAATGTATGGATTTATTTTTTAACAAAAATAAACGCGGGTTCACAAAATTGATTCATTATTGTATTATAAGCAGGTAATTTATAAGACGTTTATTTTAAGGAGCGATGTTATGGAAAAATTTAATTTAGGAATAGATATAGGAGGAACATTCATTAAATATGCCTTGATGGACAAGCAATACCGCATTAAAGACAAGTGGAAAATTGAAACTATTAAATACGATACTGCAGATGAATTTTATGACTATATATGTTCAAATATAAAATTAATTGATGAAATTGATGTAATCGGTATAAGTGCACCAGGGCTCATTGATAAAGATTCAAATGTTAAATCATATGCTGCCCCTAACGTAGCCATTATGTATGGCACAAATATAAACGATGAAATCAAGAAAAGAACACATAAAAAAGTGTCATCAATTAATGATGCAAAATCAGCAGGGTTATGTGAATTTGAAATAGGAAATGCAAAAGGAAGCAAATCTTCAGCATTTTTAATCATAGGAACGGGAACTGGCGGATGCATATGTGATGAAAATGGAGTTGTATATGGAAAAGATGCATTTGCAGGAGAGTTTCATAATATGCCTTTTGTAAACGATGAGATAGGTGGCCTTGATAAGATGGGTGATTATGCATCAATGACTGGGCTGATAAATATATATAACAGCAAAGCTGACATGGATGAGCAGGTACAGTATGGATATGAAGTATGCAAGAAGTACTTAGATGGAAACAAAACAGCTGAATTATCAGTAGATGAGTGGATAATAAACATAGTAGCTCAATTAATTGTAATTACAGTTTTCTATAATCCAGAAGTTATATGCATAGGTGGAGGAATATCAGAAGAAGATTGGTTTATCAATAAAGTAGAGGAACAGTATAAGAAGACCTGCATTGAATATCTTGAAGCAGATTTCATTACTACTAAAATTGATAGATGCAAGTACAATAACGATGCCAACATATTAGGTGCAATTATAAATGCTTCTATAAAAAAATAGAGTGTTTTGTTTCAGAAAGAAATAGTTTAAAAATAAATTTATATATAGGTTAATATCAAATAATTAATTTACATTAATGTGAAGGAGTGGATATAGTGATATACGAAAAGCTAGATAAATTCAAAGATGATTTCCTATGGGGATCAGCATCAGCAGCGTATCAAGTTGAAGGTGCATGGGACAAAGATGGGAAGGGAGAAAGTATATGGGATGTATACACAAGAATACCTGGAACAACTTTTAAAAATACAAATGGTAATGTTGCAGTAGATCATTACAACAGATATAAAGAAGATGTAGCTTTAATGGCTGAAATGGGATTAAAAGCCTACAGATTTTCAATTGCATGGACACGTATATATCCTAATGGAAGAAAAGAAATAAATGAAGAAGGTTTAAAGTTCTATGAAAATTTAATAGATGAACTTATAGCAAATGATATTAAACCAGTAATTACATTATATCACTGGGATTTACCTCAGCATCTTCAAGATTTATACGGTGGATGGGAATCAAGAGAAATAATTAATGATTTTAATGAATACTGTATAACACTATTCAAGAGATTTGGAGATAAAGTTAAGCACTGGGTATCATTAAATGAACAAAATGTATTCTTAACATTGGGTTATTTAACAGCTATGCACCCACCAGGCGTTAAAGATCAAAAGAGAATGCTTAATGCAAATCATATTGCAAACTTAGCTAATGCTACAGTAATTGAGTCGTTTAAAACTTACGTGCCTGATGGTATGATTGGCCCAAGCTTTGCATTTGGACCTGTTTATCCATTCAGCTGCAATCCAAGTGATGTTTTATCAGCAGAAAATGCAGAGGATTTAAACTGCAACTGGTGGCTTGATGTTTACTGCAAAGGAAGATATCCAGCATTCGCATTCAAATATTATGAAAGACTTGGAATAGCACCAACTATTGAAGAGGGTGATCTTGAATTATTAGAAAGAGCAAAACCAGATTTTATAGGTATAAATTATTACCAAACAAGTACAGTTGCAATGAATCCACTTGATGGAGTGGGAGCATCTGAAGGTATGAATAATACAGGTAAAAAAGGAACTACTAAAGAAAGTGGACTACCTGGAGTTTATAAAAACGCAAAGAATCCATATTTAGAAACAACAAACTGGGACTGGGCAATTGATCCTGCAGGTTTAAGAATTGGATTAAGAAGATTAACAAGTAGATATAATCTTCCTATACTTATTACAGAAAACGGCCTTGGAGAATTCGATAAGCTTGAAGAAAATGATGTTGTAAACGATGATTACAGAATTAATTATCTAAGATCACATCTTAAGGCTTGTAAAGAAGCAATAACAGATGGTGTTGATCTTTTAGGTTACTGCACTTGGTCATTTACAGATTTATTAAGCTGGCTAAATGGATATCAGAAACGTTACGGATTCGTATATGTGGATAGAGATGAAAATGATGAAAAGGATTTAAAGAGAATTAAAAAGAACAGTTTCTATTGGTACAAGAATGTTATAAGTACTAATGGAGAAGAATTATAAATTTAGCTCATAATCAATTAATATAAATTACAAAAATTTAAGGAGTGATAAACAATGAAAAAAATATTATTAGTATGTTCAGCAGGAATGTCTACAAGTTTACTTGTAACTAAAATGAAAGAAGCAGCAAAGGCAAAAGGAATTGAAGTAGAGATAGATGCTCTTCCAGTAGCAGAATGCAGTACCGCTGTTGAAAGTGTAGATATAGTTCTTTTAGGACCACAAGTACGTTTCCAAAAACCAACTGTTGAAAAACTTGTAAATGGCAGAATACCAGTAGAAGTAATTGACATGAGATTATATGGAACTATGAATGGAAAAGCAATTTTAGAAGATGCACTAAACAAGATTAATTAAGAAAAGAGGTTGAATACAATGAGTTTTATGGAAAAATTTCAAGGTTCTATTGAAAAAATATTAGTACCTATAGCTTCAAAATTAAATGCACAGAGACATGTATGCGCAGTAAGAGATGCCTTTATATTATCATTCCCATTAACTATGGCAGGATCTTTAATGGTATTACTTAATAATGTTTTCTTATCAGCAGATGGATTTATGTTTAAAATATTACAATTTGGCAAAATATGTCCTGGCATAGTTAAATTCCAGTCTGTATTTGCTCCAGTTGTTAAAGGTTCAGCTGATATTTTCTCAATACTAATAGTATTTTTAATAGCCAGAAACCTTGCAAAATCACTTAAGGGTGATGATTTATTGACCGGATTAACAGGAATTTCTGTTTACTTTATAATCTATCCTGATTATTTTAGCAATGAAGGCGTAAATTATCTTACAACTAGATATACAGGTGCTCAGGGATTATTTGTAGCAATCTTAGTTGGCTTATTAGTTGGTGAATTAATGTCTAGATTATCAAATTCTGATAAATTAGAAATTAAAATGCCAGAACAAGTACCACCAGCAGTTGCAAGATCATTCAAGGTATTGCTACCAATTATTATTACAACTATATTCTTCTCAGTTATTAACTACTTTGTTAAGATGGTTGCGCCAGGTGGATTACATGAATTAATCTACAACATAATCCAAACTCCATTAACTAAAATGAGTCAAAGCATATTCTCAGTACTTATATTATCATTCTTATCTCAATCACTTTGGGTTATGGGGATACATGGACCAAATACTATAGCAGCAATAAGAGATACTATGTTCTCAGAAGCAGGTAATGCAAACCTTTTATACGTTGCTAATCACGCTACTGCATGGGGGGCTCCTTATCCAATAACATACAGTGGTTTAGCAAGTGCTTTCTCTGAATATGGAGGTTCAGGATGTACATTAGGTTTAATTATAGCTATGTTAATATTCTGTAAAACAAAGGAATCAAAGAGTATAGCTAAACTTTCTTTAGCACCAGGAATATTCAATATAAATGAAATGGTTATATTCGGTTTACCAATAGTTTTAAATCCAATTTATATAATTCCATTTATATTAACACCAATTGTAAATATAATGATTGGTTATATAGCAGTTATGGTTCTTAAGATTATGCCACCAGTAGTAATTGGTATTCCTTGGACAACTCCAGGACCATTAATGCCTTTCTTAGGAACAGGTGGAAATATCACAGCATTAATTGTAGGATTCATATGTCTTGCAGTGAGTGTATTAATATATGCACCTTTTGTAATAGCAGCAAATAAAGCTGCAATTGTTGAAGCAGAAAATGAAATAGCAGAATCAATCTAATAATATAACTGCTGATGGAGTATGTTAAAGAATTGTATTGCATCAGGATAATAAATTAAAAAGTTTATGGATTGAGAAGAGGAGATTTACAAATGGAAGGAATTGAATTAATAGCTTTTGATATAATTAGTAATGTTGGAATGGCAAAATCATTAGCTGTTGAGGCATTAAGAGATGTCAGAGAAGGAAAGTATGATGAAGCAGAAAAGAAGATGAATGAAGCATCTGAATGTCTTGTAAAAGGACATCATGCACATACTTCATTGATACAAAAAGAAGCAGCTGGAGAAAAAGTTGAATTTTCATTAATAATAATGCATGCAGAAGATCAAATGATGGCAGCTGAGACAATTAAATCATTAATTGAAGAAATGATAGAAATGTTCAAGCAGTTAAATGATAAATAAGTTAAATAAATAAATATATATATTTATAAGGATACCTATATATAAATGCAGAAAAAGTGTTTAGAATATAGGTAATTCTTTATGTTTATAAATAATAAAAATATTGAAAAACAAAAGTAGATAATATAGTATTATAGTAGAAACACGAGTTTATGAGTAATAGGGGGATAAGTTTTTATGAATAGCAGTGAAATTGCAAAACTTGCAGGAGTATCACGTAGTACTGTATCTAGAGTTATAAATAATTATTCAAATGTTCCGGAAGAAACAAGAGAAAAAGTCTTAAAGGTGATTAAGGAATATGATTATGTACCACATGCTTCAGCAAGAATGCTTGCTGGAAGTAAAAACAGAGTCATCGGTTTATTTATTATAGATTTGGTACATAAAGAAGATGGGCTTAAAAGTAGAATTACAAAAAGTCCATATTATTTAGAATTTACTAGTTCAGTAATAGAAACTGCCAGTGAAATGGGATATACAGTTCTTGTTCATATAATACATACTGTTGAA
The DNA here is from genome assembly GCF_900465025.1 of Clostridium neonatale. NCBI lineage: Bacteria > Bacillati > Bacillota > Clostridia > Eubacteriales > Clostridiaceae > Clostridium > Clostridium neonatale. The sequence goes on along the minus strand of NZ_UICR01000002.1, from coordinate 1,454,435 downwards.
GGTTACGAGAAAATTAAAGAGTGTTTTTATAACAAGACTATTTCCGGAGGTATTTTCATAGGGCAGAATGATGATGATGAATCAATAAAAACAATAATTTATAGAGGTTATAAGGTTGTATTAGTTGATCAGTCAATTAAACCTGATGATGCTGTATACAACAAGTGCATGATAGTAAATGCTGACAACTACAATGGTGCCTATAATGCTACAAAATATCTTATAGATATGAATCATACACAAATAGCACATATCACAGGAGGTACAGCTAAATTTTCTTCCAATGACAGAATTAGAGGATATAAAAAGGCACTAGAAGATTCTAGAATAAAAGTGAATAAGAACTTAATCATAAATAGTGAATTTGTTGAAAAAGGTGGATATGATGCTACTAAGAAATTATTAAGTAGAAACATTAAGTTTACAGCTATTTTCGCTAGTAATGACAAAATAGCATTTGGTGCAGTCAAGGCCATAAGAGAAGAAGGACTCAAAGTGCCAGAGGATATTTCTGTTATAGGATTTGATGATATTGAGGCATCAAAATATTTTAACCCACCACTTACTTCAATAAAAATGGAGTTAGTAGAAATGGCAGATATAGCAACAAAGTCGATTATTACATCTATAGAAAAAGATGTGAAATTTTCAGCTAATTATGTAATACCAGTTACTTTAGTTGAAAGAAAGAGCTGTGAAATTTTGAATAAGTAATCAAGTAAATTCCTGATAAAATATATTCTATAGGAATATCCTCCCTTCAGATGATTTGATTTAGATATTATGTGAATATAAAAAGGAAATTCAAGCATTAAGATAAATAATTGCAGTGATGAATTTGAATATAGATTTATTAAAGTATGTTGGTAAGTTGCAAAAAGTAGAATTTAGATATTTAGGATTAGATATTGATAATGTTCTTGATAAGTTGCTTACAGTTCAAGTTCTAATATGTTTAAGTATTAGTATTATATTTAGAAAGGCTGGCTTTCAGCCAAGTTCCTTTGAATTAATCTCATAAAATTATCAGGAGTTACGATTTTTACCTTTGGATTTTTATTTAGCTTATTAACTACATCATAAACATTATCCATAGTATTACTCCAAATATGAACATAAACAAATGTATAAGAATTAGGATCATTTATTCTAGTATAACCAGAACTAATTCGATTATTTATATTAGAAATAAGCTGATTTTCATCTTCTAATCCGGACCAAAGTAAATCCCTACAAGAAACTACTGGTTTATTATTTGACCATATTATTTGCCCTTCATAACTGTTGTTTTTATCATAATTAAGATAAAGAAGGCCTTCTATATTAGTATGAGATGTGTATTTATCCCACAAATCTTTTCTATAAAAGGCTTCATCATCAAGAATTAATACATTATGTTGATCAACTTTTGCCATATAATCGTTTAGTATTTTAGTGTAATTATCTAGTTCATCAGATGGAAATTTACTTGGGTATATATAGCCATTCCCAGAAGGAGCAACTACAAAATTATCATTATATTCTTTAGATGACGCGTTTTCATAGTATTTATTAAAAACAGTAGGAGCTAGATAATATAGAGAAGGATTTAGAGACCATCCTAAATTGAATCTGCCTCTATATGGAGAACCAAACCAATTTTTATTACTATAATTACTTCCAAGAAGCCATTGTGCATTATCTCCATCAGACATAATGAATGTTACATAATGAAAACCATCTTTTTCAATATCTGCTTTAGCCTTTTGTGTTTGAGATTTAAGTGGAAAAGAGCTTAAAACAGAAAGATTATAAGACCAATCGGAAGCAACCATATTTACGCCATATTTTGAAGCAAGTGAAACATTACCATGTTCATCAGGCCCCCAGCCTAGAATATGTCCATTATCATCCATTGAACTAAATATTTTTTCTCTTAAATCATAATCAGTTACATCATCTTCATAGAAAATTAAAGATTTAGATATCATTGCATAATCTCTTAAAGGGACATATTTGTCTGGCGATAATTCTATTACTGTGGAGTGATTTAATCCAGAATTCCAAAGAGTGTTGTAGGCCCAATATTTATCTGTATCTCTGCAATCTTTAACTAAGTTATTAATTCCATGATTATTTAAGATCAATTCTATAGACTCATCAATAGCAAGGGAGTCTTCTAAAGAAGCAAGTGTGCAAGCATTATTAATTGAAGATGGGTTTGAAGTACTATATAATACATAACCATTAACGTAAGATTTAAATTTCATTACTAATTTCCAAGGATTTTTTATTATTTTATATTTAATTTTATAATCATTTTTCAAATCATTAAGCCAGATTTTATAGTCTGGTTCGCTGGAAGTCAAAACATAAATCTGCGTGTCAGTTTTTGAAGCAATAAGTCCCTGGAGTGTTGATATCATAGTTTGCTCAGCTTTAGTCATATTATTTTCATCAATTATATAAAGTGTTTTTGGAATTATAGAATTTTTTATATAAATATCACTATTTTCATTAATTGGATTAATACAATCATTAGTCATATTTAGAGAACATGTTTCTAAACAATTATTTTTGCAGTCATTATAAAAATCTTTAAGAAATTTATATCTTTTGCCTATAAAAAAGTCTACAGCATTTCTAGATCGAATTCTAGATAGTAGAACTTGACGTGCAATAATATCATTTAAATTTACTTGATTACAATTTTTAATTATGTCATACATTATCATAAATGTTGTAGTTCTTCCTGCACCAGCTTTGCAGTGGAAATGCAGCCAGGTATTTTCAGGCTGATTGTTAACAAAATCAATAAAATATTTAACCATATCATCATTAGGTAACTCCCCATCTGTTACAGGAATTCTTAGGTATGAGATATTTTTATTTGTAACAAGCTGATTCTCATTTTCCACCCTAATTGGAGTAATTGTTTTATTAGTATTGAAAATAGTTAATGGCTCATTAATCTTTATAGAACTTAAATTTTTATTTTCTGTAGCAATAATATCGTCATAGCTTAATCCTTTATTAGCATTATTTTTTGAGTTAGCAAAGCTAATAGCAATACCATTTATGAATCCATGAGATTCCTCTCTCAAATCTACATCAATTATAGAAAAGTCATTACCTATTTCTTTTTGTATTAATGGAAGATTAAATTCAGTAAATTGTCCGCTTCCTGAAATATTTAGTTTATCCATACCAATTAAATTTAGAGATTTTAGTTTAGCTATATCGTTTATATTATTAGTTTTACGAAAATGTTGTGGTAAGTCTGAGATTGATTCAGAGTCCTGAATAATATGGATATCTTTAGAAGTAGAAGCTTGTGCTGGATAAGGTATAAAAGTAATTGTATAAAGTAAAGTAAATATTAGGATGAAAAATTTTTTACTGAAACTTTTCATAAAGACTACCTCCTAAATTAATATTAATAATATATAGGTTTTGTTAATTTTAGAGGCTTATTCAAAAAATGATAGAGGGACAGTAATTTTAATTGAAATTATAATGGAATATTTGATTAATAATGTAATTGATTTTTTAGCATTATTGAAATGTTATATAACACAATAAAAAAACAAAAAATTATTAATAAACATTGACAAAGTATGAGGGTTTGTTATAATGATAACAAGAAAATATATTGAAGGGAAACCAAAAGCATGAAAAAGGGAAATAAAATAACAGTTATGCAAAAATTTTATAGCTTTTTTTACTTTATAATCTGGGGCTTTTATTTTAGCGCTGGCTATTTATTTTGCAAAAAACTGAATAAAACCTTTTTAATGAGTGCTTAGTCTTTATAAAGTTTTTTGATAAATGAAATTAATATTTTTTGATATATTATAGAGCTCATTAATATAATGAGCTCTATTTTTTTATAATTAATAACAATAATTGCAAGGGGGCAAAATAAATGGTAGTAATATTAAAACAAAAAGCAAGTGAACAAGACGTAGAAAGATTAATAAAACAAATTGAAGCAAAGGGTGTTACAATAAGTCCGGTCCAAGGTAAAGAAATTAAAATTTTAGGATTGGTTGGGGATACAAGCAAAATTGATCCTTTAAATATTGAAGCAAATCCGATAGTTGATAGAGTAATGAAGGTACAAGAACCATTCAAAAAAGCAAATAGAGTGTTTCATCCAGAAAATACAATAGTTGATGTTAATGGAGTTCAAATTGGAGGAAAAAAATTAGCTATGATAGCTGGACCTTGTTCAGTTGAAACAGAAGAGCAAATTGTAGGAATTGCACAAGATGTTAAGAAAATGGGGGCTAATTTCTTAAGAGGAGGAGCATTTAAGCCAAGAACTTCTCCATATGCATTCCAAGGATTAAAATATGAAGGGCTAGAGTTATTAAAAGAAGCAAGAGAAAAGACTGGACTTCCGATAGTTACAGAGCTTATGTCTCCATATGATATAGAAAAATTCGTTGAAGATGTTGATGTAATTCAAGTTGGTGCAAGAAATATGCAAAATTTCGATTTACTTAAAGAACTTGGAAAAACTAATAAGCCAATTCTTTTAAAAAGAGGATTATCTGCTACAATAGAAGAGTGGCTAATGTCTGCTGAATACATTATGTCAGAAGGAAATGAAAATGTAATTCTTTGTGAAAGAGGAATAAGAACATATGAAACTTACACAAGAAACACATTGGATTTAAGTGCTATTCCAGCAGTTAAAAAATTAAGTCACTTACCAATAATCGTTGATCCAAGTCATGCGACAGGCAAGTATTGGATGGTAGAACCGTTAGCTAAAGCAGCAGTAGCAGTAGGAGCAGACGGACTTATTATAGAAGTTCATAATGATCCGGAAAATGCTTTATGTGATGGAGCTCAATCTATTAAGCCATCAAAATTTGAAAAATTAGTTGAAGAATTAAAGCCAATTGCAACTGCTGTTGGAAGAGGCATATAGCTCTTAGCGAAGAATTGAGCTTAGAGATATAGCCCATATCTACCTTTAGGTAGATATGTTCTTTAAATAGCTCTTAGCGAAGAATTGAGCTTAGAAATATAAAATATATATTCTTAGAAATATAAGAATATATATTTTAGAACTCAAGAATATGAGAATACAGGAATATATATTCTTGCATATTAGATAATTAGACTAGAAAATAAAATCAATAATCAAGAATAAGTAGTATTTTAAAATAAGGGGAGTGTAAAAATGGAAGACTTAGTAGTTAACCTAGGTGAAAGAAGCTATCCAATTATAATTAAAAAAGGACTAATTGACGAAACGGGTATAGAAATTAAGAAGGTTTTTAAAGGTAAAAAGATATTCATATTAAGTGATAAAAATGTTGCTTCTTATTATGGAGATAAAGTTAAAGAGTGCTTAATAAAAGAAGGTTATAATGTTAGATTAATGGCTTTAGAACCAGGAGAGGAGACTAAGTCTTTTAATACGCTTCCTTCTGTATATAACGAACTTTTAGATTTTAAACTAACAAGAAGTGATTTGATAATTACTCTTGGTGGTGGAGTTATTGGAGATCTTGGGGGATTTGTTGCTTCAACATTTTTAAGAGGTGTGGCTTTTGTTCAGATGCCAACTTCGCTGCTTGCTCAGGTTGATAGTAGTGTAGGAGGAAAAGTTGCTGTAGATCTAGAAAAAGGAAAAAACCTAGTTGGAAGCTTTTATCATCCTAAATTAGTTTTAATAGATCCAAATGTTTTAAAGACTTTAAGTGATAGATTTTTCAAAGATGGTATGGCAGAAGTAATTAAATATGGATGTATAAAAGACAGAGAATTTTTCTATTTCTTAAAAGATTTAAAAACAAAAGAGGAAGTTATGAACAACATAGAGAAAATTATACACACTTGTTGTGATATAAAAAGATGTGTTGTGGAAAATGATGAAAAAGATACTGGGGAGAGAATGTTATTAAATTTTGGACATACATTAGGCCATGCAGTAGAAACTTACTACAATTATAGCAAGTTTACTCATGGGGAAGCCGTTGCTATAGGAATGTATGAAATAAGTAAGATAGCAGAAGCAAAAGGCCTTACAGAAAGCGGAGTTGCAGAAGATATTAAAGAAATATTAATTCAATATGGACTTCCATATGAGGCACCAATAAAAGAAAGTTCAGATATATTAGACACAATATCTTTAGATAAAAAGAATATAGATAATGTTCTTAAAGTTGTTTTAATTAAAACAATGGGAGAAGCATATTTGGAAAAGACTACAGTAGATTTCTTTAGATAAATTATTGTATGAAAAATTTAAGGAAATATATTAAAAATTCTCAATGTTCAATGCTCAATGATTAATGAATTGAAAAAAGCAATATGCTTTTTATTATAGTATTTTTAGACAACCTATGGTTTTCTAAATTAATTGATCATTGATAATTGATAGTTGATAATTGAAAGGCGGTTAGCAATGGGGAATTATAAAGTTTATCCAAACAAGTTAAAAGGCAAAGTAAAAATACCACCTTCTAAGAGCATGGCACATAGGGCAGTAATTTGTGCAGCACTTAGTAATGGATTAAGCAAGCTTACTAATATTGATTATTCAGATGATATCATTGCAACTATTGATGCTATGAAATCTCTTGGGGCAATAATTAATAAGAAAGATTATTATCTTGAAGTTATAGGAATAAAATCTCCAGATAATAAATGTAAAGATATAGATTCTGAGAGAATCATAGATTGTAATGAATCTGGTTCTACACTTAGATTTTTAGTTCCAATAGCTGCAATTTTTGATGGGGCTAATAGATTTATAGGAAGAGGAAATCTTGGAAAAAGACCACTAGATACGTATTATAATATATTTGATGAACAAGGAATTAAATATACTTATAAGGAAGGAATATTGGATTTAGTTACTGAAGGTAAATTAAAAGCTGGGGAATTTAAGGTAAAAGGTAATATAAGTTCACAATTTATAACAGGATTGTTGTTTACGCTTCCTTTATTAGAGGGTGATTCTAAAATTATAATAACAACAGAAATGGAATCTAAAGGTTACATAGATTTAACATTAAGTGCTATGAAGGATTTTGGAATTAAAATTATAAATAATGATTATAGAGAATTTATTATAAAAGGAAATCAAACTTATGTAAGCAGAGATTACAGAGTTGAAGGAGATTATTCACAAGCAGCATTTTTCCTTTGTGCTGATGCACTTTCAAATGAAGTTATAGCAGAAGATTTAAAATTAGATTCACTTCAAGGTGATAAAGAAGTAATAGATATATTAGAAAGAATGGGAGTCAAGATTACTCCTAAAGATAATGGTTTCTTAGGAAAAGCACCTGAAAATTTAAAATCTACTATTATAGATGGCTCACAATGTCCTGATATAATTCCAGTAGTATCACTCGTGGCATGCTTATGTGAAGGATCATGCGAAGTTGTAAATGCAGGAAGATTAAGAATTAAAGAATGTGACAGATTAGCAGCAGTAACTTCTGAACTTAATAAGTTAGGTGCTAAAATCACAGAAAAAGAAGATGGACTCATAATAGAAGGTGTTAAAAAGCTTAAAGGTGGAGTTGAAGTTTGGAGTCATAAGGATCACAGAATTGCAATGACACTTGCAATAGCATCCACTGTATGTGATGAGCCGATTGTAATAAAAGATTACGAATGCGTTTCAAAATCTTATCCTATGTTTTGGGATGATTTTAAATGTTTAGGAGGTATAGTTGATGAGTGGAATGTGGGGAAATAAATTAAAAGTTTCAATATTTGGTGAATCACATGGTGTAGGAATTGGAATTACAATAGATGGACTTCCTTCAGGATTTGAAATAAACATGAATGAAATTCTTAAGGAAATGGCAAGACGTGCACCAGGAAAGAGTAAGCTTTCTACAGCAAGAAGAGAAACAGATTCACCGGAAATATTAAGTGGATATTTTGAAGGAAAAACAACAGGAACACCACTTTGCGCTATAATTAGAAACGGCGATCAGCATTCTAAAGATTATGGAAAATTAAAAGATTTAATGAGACCAGGTCATGCGGATTACCCAGGAAATATAAGATATAATGGATTTAATGATTACAGAGGCGGTGGACATTTTTCTGGAAGAATAACAGCACCACTTGTATTTGCAGGAGCTATATGTAAGCAAATATTAGAAAGTCATGGAATATTTATAGGATCACATGTAAAAAGTATTGGAGAAGTTGAAGATAAAAGTTTTAGTGAAGTAGAATTAACTAAAGAGTTATTAGATAATTTGAAAACAAAGGAACTTCCATTATTATTTTCAGATAAAGAAGCTCTTATGAGAGAAACTGTACTGAAAGCAAAAACAGATTTAGATTCAGTTGGAGGAACAATTGAATGTACTGTTCTTGGGATGAATCCTGGTATTGGAAATCCATTTTTTGATTCAGTGGAATCCACTTTAGCACATTTAATGTTTTCAGTTCCAGCAGTTAAAGGAATAGAATTTGGCAAAGGTTTTGAAATGACTAAACTTAGAGGCTCTGATTGCAATGATGAATACTATTATGATGGTGATAAAGTAAAAACTTATACAAATAATAATGGTGGAATTACAGGTGGAATTACTAATGGAATGCCAATATTATTTAAGGTGGGAATAAAACCAACAGCATCAATAGCTAAAAAGCAAAGAACAATAAATATAGATGAAAAGAAAGATGCTGAACTTGAAATACACGGAAGACATGATCCATGTATAGTACAAAGAGCAGTTCCTGTAATTGAAGCCGCTACTGCAATTGGAATACTTGACTTAATACTTTAATATTGGAGGTTCAGAATGTCAGATTTAGATGATTATAGAAAGAAAATAGATGAAATAGACCAGAAGATGACAGAGCTCTTTGAAGAAAGAATGAATGTTGTAATGAAGGTTGGAGAATATAAAAAAGCTAATAATCTTCCAGTTTTAAATAAGTCAAGAGAAGGAGAAGTTTTAAAAAAGAATATTGGATATCTTGAAAATAAAGAATATGCAGATGAGCTAAAAGCTTTCTTCATTAATATGATGAATATAGCTAAAGATCTTGAACATAAAAAGATGAAAGAAAAGTCTAATATTGATAAAATTTTTTCTAAACATAACATATATAAACACAAAAAAGAAAATTGTAGAGTAGGATTCTTTGGAGCTATAGGCTCGTTCTCAGAAGAGGCAATGATTAATCATTTCGGTGAAAGAGAAGATGCAAAATCATATAATGAATTTGAAGAAGTATTTGAAGCTGTGGAAAAAGAAGAGATAGATTATGGAGTAGTCCCAATAGAAAATTCATCAACTGGTGCCATTTCAAAAGTTTATGATTTACTATATAAATATGATTTTTATATTGTAGGTGAAGAATGTGTAAAGATAAATGAGCATTTGGTTGGAATTGAAGGAACTAAAATAGAAGAAATAAAAGAAGTTTATTCACATGAACAACCTTTCCAGCAAAGTACAGAATTTTTAAAGAATTATCCCGAGTGGAAACTTATACCGTTTCATAGCACATCAGTTAGTGCAAAACTTGTAAAAGATCTAAAGGATCCAACAAAAGCAGCAATAACAGGTGAAAGAGCAGCTAAGATATATGGACTTAATATAATAAAAGAGAAGATAAATAATAATAGTGAAAATACAACAAGATTTATAATTATATCAAAGAAAATTGAATCCGATTCAGAATGTAATAAAATAAGCGTTGTATTTTCAATGGAACATAAAGCAGGTACACTATATGAATTAGTTAGACATCTTGCAGAAAATCAGATAAATATGATTAAGATAGAGTCTAGACCAATGGAAAGTGGCGTATGGAAATATTTCTTGTATGTTGATTTCGAAGGAAACCTTGGTGATGTTAAAGTCCAAAAGGCATTAAAGAGTATTAATGAGAAAAGCTCATATTTTAAATTGCTTGGAGGATATTTGAGCAATTCATAATGCACAATGCACGATTTACAATTAAGGATGAAAAGCCAGAGGCTTTTCTTTGAATTTAGTATTGCATAAAAAATTGTTGCACAATTTTTATCCGCTTTGGTATATATAATATTTTAGATTTTACAACTCAAATCTATGCGTTTAACTTTATAAAAGGAGGAAAATCTTACAGATTTTCTTTAAATATAGTATTGCATAAAAAAATGTTATACAATTTTTATCCGCTTTGGTATTTATAATCTTTTGAATCTTATAACTCAGATCTATGAGTTTGACTTTATATATAGATAAAGTCAAAAGAAAAAATAAAAATTTGTAAATCTAAAATAAATAAAAAATCACTTGACATGAATAAAGGCAAAAATTACAGTCAACAGTCAAAGTAATTGTGAATTTTGAATCGTGAATTGCGAATTGAAAAAGGTGGTGTTGAAAATGGAGTTTTATGGATTATTAGGAGAAAAGCTAGGTCATAGTGTGTCGCCTGAAATTCATCATAAAGTTTTTTCTATTATGAATATAGAAGGAGCATATAAGAAATTTGAAGTTTCTAAAGAAGATTTAGGCAAGGTTGCAGATTCAATAAAAACTTTAAAGATAAAAGGTGTTAATGTAACAATTCCATATAAAAGAGATATCATGCCCTATTTAGATTTTATAGCAGATGAAGCAAAAAAAATTGATTCTGTAAATACTATATTATTAAAGGATAATAAGCTTTATGGATATAATACAGATTACTATGGTTTTGGAACTATCATAAATAGAAATAAGGTTGAGATTAATGATAAGGTGGCTATGGTACTTGGAACAGGTGGCGCATCAAAGGCTGTAGTGACTTATCTTTTGGATAATAATGTTTCAAAATTATATTTAGTTTCAAGAAGTAAAAATGTTGTGTCTTCTTATGATGATTCTAGAGTTGAATATATTACATATGAAGAAATAAAGCATGTAAAAGGTGATATCATTGTAAATACCACTCCAGTTGGAATGTATCCTAATATAGATGCGAGTCCAGTATCAGAAAATATCATAGATAATTTTAAAGTTTTAATTGATATAATATACAATCCAAGAAAAACTAAGTTTTTAGAAATTGGAGAAAATCTAAATAAAAAGATATGTGGTGGATTAGAAATGCTTGTTGGTCAAGCAATAAAATCAGAAGAATTTTGGCAGGATAGAAAAATAGATGATAAAGTGCTTGATGAAGTATATTCGTATATAGATAAAGTTTTATAATGATCAATTTTCAATTCTTAATGATCAATGAAGGGTAATTTTGCAACGCAAAATTTGAAATATATTTATAGAAATTCTCAAAGAATTTCAACATTAATTGGTAATTGAGCATTGATAAATCATAATTGATATGGGGTGTAGTATGGGGAAAAATATAGTTCTTATAGGCATGCCAGGATGTGGTAAAACAACACTTGGGAAAATCCTAAATAAAGAATTATCTATGGAATTCTATGATATGGACAATTATATAGAAAGAAAAACAGACAAAAAAATAAGTGAATTATTTGAAAAAGGGGAAAATTATTTTAGAGATATAGAAAGCTTAGCATGTGAAGAACTTTCTAAAAACAAAAATGTAATCATATCTACAGGCGGAGGAGTAATAAAAAGAAAAGAAAATATTGATTTTCTAAAGGAAAATGGTATTGTTATTTTTATTGATAGATCTGTTGATGATATTATTGGAGATGTGGATATTTCTAAAAGGCCGCTTTTGAAAGAAGGAAAAGAAAAAGTATTGAAACTATATGAGGAAAGATATTTACTTTACAAAAATTATGCAGATGAAATAGTAGTAAATAATAAAAATATAGAAGATACAAAAAATAAAATTATTGATATTTATAATAATTTATAGCTGAGAGCTCACAATAAATAGATAATTGAAAATTATGACTTACATTTTTTAATTTCTCTATATTTAAGAAGAAAATTATGAATTAAAAAAATTTAATTGTGAGTCATGAATTGTGAATTAGTAAATGAATTGTGAATTGTGAATTGATAAAAGGGGGTGTGTAAAATGAAGATTATGCTTATTAATGGTCCTAACTTAAATATGTTAGGGGTTAGGGAAAAAGGAATATATGGAGCAAGATCATATGAAGAAATCTGTAATTTTGTAAAAGAAGAAGCAGAAAAAAGAGGGCATGAAATAACACTATTTCAAAGCAACTGTGAAGGCGAAATAATTGATGAATTACAGAAGGCATATTATGAAAAATATGAAGGAATAATAATTAATCCAGGTGCTTATACCCATTATAGTTATGCAATACATGATGCAATAAGGGGTATAGATATACCAACAGTAGAAGTACATTTATCTAATATTCATACAAGAGAAGAATTCAGACACAAGTCAGTTACAGCACCAGCATGTATAGGACAGATGTGTGGATTTGGAGAAAATGGATATATATTGGCTATAAATGCTTTAGAAATGTATAAAAAGTAGTAGAAGGAATTATTATTAAATTATTTTATAATAATCCACGTAGTATAGTAGGAAAATATTAAGAAAAAATAGATGTTTAATGATTAATTATCAATAAGGAACTAAGATTTAAAGAAGTTTTTAGTATTATAATGTTCAGAGGAATTTTATTTAGTTTCTTTATTTATTGAAATTAGAATTAAACATTAATATATAAAAATATAGAGTAGGATAGGAGAACTAAAAATGATAATAATTATGAACCCAAAAGCAACGGAAGAAGAAGTTAGAAAGGTAAAGTCAGTAGTAGAAGGAAGGGGATTAGAAACTAATCTTTCAAAAGGTGATACTTATTTTATAATAGGAATAGTTGGAGATACCTCAGTAATAGATCCTAAAAAACTACAAGTGCTTAAAGGTGTAGATAGAGTTATGAAAGTTCAAGAGCCTTATAAAAAAGCAAATAGAATATTTAAACCAGAAGATACGATTGTTAAGGTTGAAAATTCAATAGTAGGTGGCGGACACCTTGGAATAATGGCTGGTCCATGTTCTGTAGAAAGTGAAGAACAAATTGTGGAAGTAGCGAAAAGAGTTAAAAAAGCAGGGGCAAACTTCTTAAGAGGAGGGGCATTCAAGCCAAGAACTTCACCATATAGCTTTCAAGGTTTAGAACTTGAGGGATTAAAGCTTTTAAAAATAGCTAAAGAGGAAACAGGATTACCAATAGTTACAGAACTTATGTCTACAGATTATTTAGATACATTTGTAGAGGAGGTTGATATGATTCAAATTGGTGCGAGAAATATGCAAAACTTTGATTTATTAAAGCAAGTTGGTAGAACAAAGAAGCCTGTATTATTAAAGAGGGGATTATCTTCAACAATAGAAGAGTGGCTTATGTCAGCTGAATATATAATGGCTGGGGGTAATGATAATGTAATACTTTGTGAAAGAGGTATAAGAACATTTGAAACAATAACAAGAAACACTTTAGATTTACAGGCAGTTCCTGTTATAAAAAAATTATCACATTTACCTATAATAATAGATCCAAGTCATGCAGGGGGATACGCATACTTAGTTGAACCAATGGCTAAAGCGGCTGTTATGTCAGGAGCAGATGGACTTATGATAGAAGTACATAATGATCCTGAAAATGCATTGAGTGATGGTCAGCAATCTTTAACTCCAGATGCATTCGATAAATTAATGTCAAAAATAAAAAAATTAGCAGATATGGAAGATAAACACTTATAAAAAGAGCAGATATGCTGCAATTTAAAAGGAAACTCCTATTCACATTCGTTCATAGGAGGGCTATACCACTAAGCTCGTATCTCGATAAGTGTTATATGCCAAGGAAACTCCTATTCACATTCGTTCATAGGAGGGCTATACCACTAAGCTCGTATCTCGCTAAGTGTTATATGCCAAGGAAACTCCTATTCACGTTCGTTCATAGGAGGGCTATAATGCTAGGTTCGTACCTCACCAAGCATTATATGCCAAAGAGTGGTTTGCTGTGATTTATAACTTTCATTTATAGAATAATTTTAAATTTTAGGGGGCTGTGTATTTATGAAAATAGTAGTTGTTGGACTTGGTGTTATTGGAGGTTCCTTTATTATGGCCTTGAAAGAGGCCGGATATAAGGATGTATACGGAATTGATGTAAATGAAGAAAGTTTAAAAAAGGCAAAAGAGAAAGAATTGATAAAAGAAGGTTTTAAAGATGGAAAGGAAATTATTAAAGAAGCAGATTTGATAATAATTTCTTTATATCCAAGATTAGTAAAGCAATTTATTCTTGATAATAAAGAAAACTTCAAAGATGGAGCACTTATAACTGATGCAACTGGAGTAAAGAAGTTTTTTATTGAAGATATTTTGAATATATTGCCAAATAACATAGATTTTATTTTTGGACATCCTATGGCAGGAAGAGAAAAGAAAGGGATTGATTTTGCATCAAGTCAAGTTTTTAAAGGTGCAAATTATATTTTGACTCCTATTAGCAGAAACAAACCTGAAAATTTAGATTTAGTAGAAGAATTAGTATATAAATTAGGATTTAAAAGAGTCAAAAGAATAGCACCTGAATATCATGATGAGATGATTGGATTTGTAAGCCAATTGCCACATGCTATTGCTGTTGGACTCATAAATAGTGATGTTGAAGGGCGTGAAACAGGGAATTTCATTGGGGATAGCTATAGAGATTTAACTAGAATTGCTAATATTAATGAAGACTTATGGTCAGAGCTATTTTTAGAAAATAAGGACAACCTGCTTAACTCAATCGATAACTTTGAAATTGAGTTAGATAAGATTAAGAATGCAATAAGAAATGATGATACACAAACATTAAAAGAGCTATTTATAAAATCAACTAAAAGAAGAGAAAAACTATAGGCACTAGAAAAAAATAAAAATATATTTTATTATTAATGTGAGTTTTTAATAAAATATATTTTTATTTTGCGTTTTAGTAGGATAAAATTAACTAATTATCTTTTATATAGAAAGCAAAATGGATATGTTATAATATAAATAAATATGTACTAGGAGGATAGATGATGACTAAATATGAGGAGATAGCAGAGGATATCAGGCAGGATATTATGAATGGTAAATATAATGTTAATCAGCAACTTCCATTAGAAAAAGAAATGTGTGAATATTATAATGTAAGTAGAATTACAATAAAAAAAGCAGTTGATCAGCTAGTTAGTGAAGGTTTAGTTGTTAAAAGAAGAGGAGCAGGGACTTTTATTAAAGATTTAGCATCTACTGAAGCTAGAGAATTAAGTATGTCTAGACAATTCACAGGATTTTCAGAAGGGCATAAATATAGTTCTGTAACTTCTAAAATAGTTAAATTTGAAGTTATTAATCCAGATGAGGAAATTGCTGATAAACTTAGAATTACAGTAGAAGACTTTGTATATCATATTATTAGAGTTAGATATTCTGATAATGTACCATTTGTTATAGAGTATACTTATATGCCAATATCGTTAATACCAGGCATAAAAAATGACGTATTAGAAAATTCCATTTATAGTTACATAGAAAATTCACTTAAATTAAAGATAAAGAGCGCTCATAGAACAATAAGAGCTATTGCCCCAAATGATACTGAACAAGAGTACTTAGAAATTGATAAAGGATTTCCTATATTAGAAGTTGAACAGATCGGTTTTTTAGATAATGGTAAGGCGTTTGAGTATTCAAAATCACATCATAAGGGAGATACGATAGAATTTAGATCTGTTAGTATAAAATAATAATATAAACCATTATTAGATACAAATAAGCGGAACTCTATATATTAAAAAAGAGTTTAGTTTTTATATTTTATCAATTAATATGGTGAAATACTTTAAAGACAGAAAGTTATATGAAAATTAATAATGTACTCGTTTTATTACCATTAAATGAAATAAGAAAAAGAGTAAATTTATTTAAATAGATTTATATACTAGACTTGAAAAAGAGGCAAGTATTTTCATAACCATAGAAAATGCTTGCCTCTTTTTTGCGTTTTATATATTGTTTAAAAATGTCATATTATAAGCATTTCGAAATTGCTTAGGAGTCAAATTTTCATATTTTTTAAAAAGTTTAAGAAAGTATTTTTCATCTATAAAACCTAATTCTTTTGCAATTTCTTTTATATTTAAATTTGAACTGCATAGAAGCCTTTTAGCATTAGAGATTCTTAAATAATTAATATATTCTTGCATACTCATACCCATTCTTTTTTTAAAATATCTAGCTAGATATTCTTTTGAAAAATTAAATTCATAAGCTACATCTTTAAGAGAGATATTTTTTGTTATGTGGATATTTATCCATTGTAATATTTTAGGCAAAGTATCTTCTTGAGGAACTATTTTTGGAGTTATTTTAAAATTTGAAATAACTTGTTCTGTTAGCTCTATTAAGAGAGATGTAAGAATATAATTTACGCTTTGATTAGTATAGTAATTTGATTGTGATAAATGCAATAATTGACGAAATAGTATGTTTATTCTATCAAGATTTAGATCAGTAGCAAAAGTAGGTATTAATATATTTGATTTTAAACCATCAAAATATGGATTGTTTTTAGTCATATGGATTTCAGGGATAATATCAATATGATTAGAAATACTACAAAATTCATTACAATAAAAATGAGCCCAATAAAAAGATGTACCTTTAGGTGAGGCAGCATATCCCTTATGTTTACGCCCCGGCTCTAGAAGAAGAAAATCCCCTTCTCTTAACTTATATTTTTCATCATCTTGTTCTATATAAACAGTTCCTTTATTAACTATAATTATTTCATAACTATCTATTATTCTCTCCATATGTATCCAATTACTATCAGATGTAAAATTTCCGCAAATTGAAGAAATTAAAGGAGTATCAATATTTGCTTTTAAATATCTCATTAGTCAATATTCACCACCTTTTGTTAATATAGTCTACCGACAATGGCTTTACGTTGTGGCATAGTTATATTGTACAAAGTATTAATCATAGTGTAAATGCAATTTAAAACACTTTAGATAAAAATAAAGATAAAAATATGGTTATCAAGTGAAACTAAATTAAATTGTAGTGCATATTGTAAAAGTTAGAGCTAATAAATGCATATATTCAGTAAGAGACATAATGGATAATAAAGGAAGGGCAGATAATAATATGGAAAAAGTGAAATTATTAGATGGACTGTTTAAAGTATCACAAGATAAGGGGAAGGAATACCTAGAATATTTAGATGTGGACAGACTTGTAGCACCATGCTATGAGGCAATAGGAAAAACTCCTAAAAAACCACGTTATGGTGGATGGGAATCAATGGATATAAGTGGCCATTCTTTAGGACACTTTTTATCAGCTTTAGCATCTATGTATGTTGCAGAAGGAGATGAAAATTTAAAATCAAAACTTGATTATGCTGTATCTGAACTTGCATATCTTCAAACTTTTGATGAAAAAGGATATGTTAGTGGATTTCCAAGGGAATGCTTTGATAAAGTATTTACTGGAGAGTTTAATGTTACAAGATTTGAACTTGGAGATAGTTGGGTTCCTTGGTATAGCATTCATAAGATATATGCAGGACTTATTGATGCATATGTATTAACTGGAAATGAACAAGCACTTGAGGTTGTTATAAAAATGGCTGATTGGGCTAAAAAGGGAAGCGATAATTTAACAGAAGAACAGTTTGATAGAATGCTTTACTGTGAACATGGTGGTATGTGTGAAGCTATGGCGAATCTTTACGAAATAACTAAGAATAAAGATTATCTAGATTTATCAAGAAGATTTTATCACAAAGAAACATTGACTCCATTAACAAAGTTAGAAGATGAACTGGAAGGAAAGCATGCAAATACTCAAATACCTAAGGTTATTGGTGCAGCAAGACTTTACGAAATTATTGGAAATGAAGATTATAAAAAAGCTGCTATATTTTTCTGGGATGTTGTTACTAGAAGCCGTTCATATGTTATAGGTGGAAATAGTAGAGATGAGCATTTTGGAAAGGCAGATACTGAAAAATTAGGAGTTACTACAGCTGAAACCTGTAATACTTATAATATGTTAAAGCTTACAGAACATTTATATTCATGGAATCATGATTCAAGATATATGGATTATTATGAAAATGCACTATATAATCACATACTTGCATCTCAAGATCCAGAGTCAGGAATGAAAACTTATTTTGTTTCAACTAAGCCTGGACATTTTAAAGTTTATTGCTCACCTGATAATTCCTTCTGGTGTTGTACAGGTACAGGAATGGAAAATCCAGCAAGGTATATAAGGAACATATATTATAGAGATAATGATGATTTGTATGTAAATCTGTATATTTCTTCGGAAATTAAATTGGAAGATAAGGGCATAATACTAAAACAAGAAACAAATTTTCCTGAAAGTGATAGCACAAGATTTGTATTTGAAGAAGGTGAAGAAAAGTTTATTAATATAAACATAAGAGTTCCATATTGGGTAAATGGAGAAGTTAAGGTAGTTGTAAATGGAAGTACTGAATATTCTAAAGCAGAAAAGGGATATATATCTATAGAAGGTAACTGGAATAAGGGTGATATTATAGATGTGAAACTGCCAATGAATATACATGTTTATGCTTCAAAAGAAGATAAAAGTAAAATTGCTTTTATGTATGGACCAATTGTTCTTGCTGGAGCATTAGGAAGAGAGAACTTTCCAGAAACAGATATTTTAGAGGATCAATTAAAATTAAATCACTATCCAGGAATTATAGTTCCAACCTTAGTAACAGATAATTTAAATATTGAAGAATGTATAAAACCTGTAAATATTTCAAAATTAATTTTCGAAACTGAATCAATAGGTGAGCCAGGAAATGTGAAATGCACATTAATTCCATTTTATGCACTTCATCATCAAAGATATACAATTTATTGGACAAGGATGACAAGTGAAGAATATAAGAAAAATGAATTAGCAAGTGCTGATTATCAAGAAAAATTAGATAGAATAACTATAGATTCAGTGAATCCAAATGAACAGCAACCAGAAATAGAGCACAAAATGAAATGTAAAAATTCAACGTCTAATTATTCTAGTGAAGCTGGAAGAGGATGGCGTGAAAGTATGGATGATGGGTATTTTAGCTATGAAATGTCTGTAGATTCAGATGAACAAAACTATTTAGCCGTAACATATTGGGGTAGTGATAAAGAGTGTTTTATTGATGGAAAAAGATATATAAGAGAATTTAATATATATGTAGATGGTACTTTGATATTACAAGAAACATTAAATGAAAATAAGCCTTATGCACTTTTTGACAAATTCTATGTTATACCTAAAGAATTTACTAATGGTAAAGGGAAAATTGAAGTTAAATTTACTTCAAGTGATGAGAAAATTGCAGGTAGAATTTTTGGAATAAGAATTGTATCAAAAAATGAACTATAAGTCATTAAATATATAAATTTTTAAAGTTTAGACAATTAGTAATCTATAGATATCAATGATATATCTTTGATACGTCTTATAGTTTTAGCAATAGCTATTATTTAATTATAAGGTATTGTGTACAATCATATTATAAACATTTATACAAAATCTTTCTATTTTATTTGTTACATGATTACTTATAAGAAAGGTTTTTATAAATGTTTTTCTTTCAATTACGAAATTATTATTTTAAATTATAATCACTATAATCAGATAAAAATAAGGAGTATGAAAGGAGTAAAAGGGTATATGAGAGTTATTTTAAAGATGATTATTGTAGATGATGAACCAAGGCATCGTAAGGGATTAGTAAATCTTATTGGAAAGTTAAGACCTAATTATGAAATAAATCAATTTAAAAATGGAAACGAAGCTTTAGAATATTTAAACAAGAACAAAGTAGATATTATAATAACAGATGTAAAGATGCCAATTATGGATGGAATATCATTTGTTAAGAAACACAAGGAAAATGAAAAAAGCGCTAAGATAATAATTTTAAGTGGATATGCAAATTTCGAATATGCTCAGAATGCTATAAGTTTAGGTGCTTTTGACTATATATTAAAACCAGTTGATGAAGAGATAATATCTGAAATGTTAATAAAAGTGGAAAAAAGTATTTATGAAGAAGAGGAACAAAGAAAAAGAGAAGAACAGCTATTAGAGAGTTTAAAGAGTAAAATGCAAGTTTATTCAGAATGGGAATTTAATAAATGGATAAAAGGAGAAGTTAAGAAAGAAAATTTATTAGAGGTCAAAAAATATTTAGCTGAAGATGGACAAGGATGGATAATAATTACGAAAATAAGCGATGATATAGATGAAAATAAAGAGGAAATTTTAAATGATATTAAAGATGTAATTACAGAGAAGCTTAGATGCTATGGAAATGTTATATCTTTTTATTTACGCGATAATGAAAAAATGTTAATAGCTGCAATTAAAAGAAATGATAATAATTTTTATGAAGTAGAGTTTCAACAGTTAAATGAAATAGTAGACTATATTAAGAGTGAGTATTGTATAAATATAGCTATTGGTGTAAGTAGTAAGTGCAATAGTATTTATGAAGATGCAAGACGATGTTTTGATGAAGCCGTTGATGCATTAAAACTAAGATTCTATTTTAAAAATAGTAAAATTATGAGTTTTTCTGATAAAAAGCAAATTAGAAAAAAAGTGTGATTATTAGTTATAAAGATGAAGAAAGGTTTAATGAATTGATTTGCAAACAAGATAAGATTGAAGCAACCAATTTAGTGAATAATATTTTAAGTAAATTTATGGAGTGTGGCTATTCAGAGCCAAATGAACTTAAGAATTATATTATAAGATTAATTATTAATAGCACAAAAGAAGTCGAAAATTTTATGACAAGTGAGACGTATACTGAAATCACAACTAATATTATTAATACAATAAATTTAAGCAAAGATATAGTAGAGCTAAAGCGAAACTGTAATTTGATAATAATAAAGATAATTAGTGTGCTTGAAAGATGGAAGAGTGATAAAAGTAGAGTCATTTTTGATAAATATTTGAAGTATATACAAGACAATTACATGTATGATATTTCTCTAGAAAGTGTTTCGGAAAAATTTCATTTTAATTCAAGCTATTTCAGTGCTATGTTCAAAGAAAGAGCAGGCATGAATTTTGTTAAGTATCTATTGAAATTGAGAATTCAAAAATCTTGCGAATTGTTATTAAATAGTGATAAGAAAGTATATGAGATATCAGCCTTAGTTGGATATAATGATGTGAAATATTTTAATAGAGTATTTAAGAATGAAATGAATGTTTCTCCAGATGAGTATAGACGTTTAAATTCATTAAATAAACGAGGTGCAATGTGAATTCATTAAAAAATAAATTTATCACCATTATTAATAACATTGGACTTAGACAAAAATTAAATATAACTTATATAATATTAATTGTAATACCAATAATCATAATGACTGCTGTTTACTATAAAATAAGTTCTGATATTATTATAAAAAATGCAGAAGATAGTTCTTTAAAAATAGTTAAAAATAATAATAACTTAATAAATTTAAAATTAAATAAAATAGTAGAAAGTTCAGATGCAATAACATTAGATAATGATTTATATGATATAGTACATGATTATAAAGAATCTAGCGCATCTCAATTAATTGCGCTAGATAAGAAGATAAATAGTATATTATTTAAGTATTTTAATAATTCAGATGTTTATTCATCTCATATTATTACCAGTTATTATAACTTTGGAAGTGGTGAGATACCAATACCTAAAAATTATTTTTATACATCTAAATTATATAAAATTGCACAAGAAAGTAATGGCTCTTTAACATGGGTGCCAACATATAAGTTTACAGACGTATATAATTCAAATGAACTGGAAGATATGGATATAGAATATAGATATTTATTTTCTGCAGTAAAAATAATTAACAATTTAAATCGTGATAACATACGTTTTGATGATTTAGATGAAAATACTGAAAAGCCATTACTAATAATAAATTTTAAACCTAATTTATTTAAAGACATTGTTGAAAGTGATATCCAATATAAAGAATCTCAGTATTTTATATTTTCATCTATGGGGGACATAGTATATAGCACAAATGCATCTGACTTGGCTACAAAGAAAAAACCAATGTGGCTAGAAGAAATAGCTGAAAATAAGAGTGGAAAAATAAAAAAAGATATAGATGGAAAGAAAATGATAATATGCTATGACACCATAGAATCCACAGGATGGGTATCAGCAGTAGTTATTCCAGTAGATTCTATTTTAATAGAATTAGCTAGTATGCGTTATTTTATATTATTTTTAGGAATTATACTAATAATTTTAGCTTCAATATGTGCTAGTTTTATATCAAAATCTATTACAAAACCAATAGATAAATTACTAGTAGCTATTAAAAAAATGGGCGAGGGAAAGTTTTCTACTAAAGTTCAAGTAAATAGAAATGATGAAATAGGAAATCTTATTAAGAAATTTAATGAGATGGATGATAAGATTTCAACTTTAATTGAAGAGAACTATATAAGTAGTATAAGAGAAAAAGAAGCTATAATAATGTCTTTAAATATTCAATTAAACCCACATTTTCTTTATAATACTTTAAATATTATTAATTGGATTGCTATTGAGAATAATGAAAAGGAAATTAGTAAAATGATCATTAGCCTTTCAAGCATGTTAAGATATACTGCACATAATAATGAAGAAATTTCTGACTTTAAGAAAGATTTGGAATGGTTAAAAAAATATATCTACATAATGCAAAATAGATTTGAGGATAAATTTAATGTTTTTTATGAGATAGATGAAGACGTAGAATTCTATAAAGTTCCAAAGCTTTTTTTACAGCCTTTTGTAGAAAATTCAATTATTCATGGATTTAGTATGATTGATAGTGGAGGAAGTCTAAAAATAACAGGAAGATTAGAAGGAGAGATGGTATATTTTAGTGTTGAAGATAATGGTAGGGGAATGGATAATAAAAGAATAAAAGAAGTCATGGAAACAAATACGGATAATATTGGTATAAGAAATGTGAATAATAGAATTAAGTTGATTTATGGAGACAGGTATGGTGTCACTATTCAATCGGAAATAAATAGAGGTACTAGAATCACAATAAATTTACCTAAAAGTGAAAAAACTAAAAAAAGTATACTAATCCAATAAAGTTAGAATTTAACTTATAAACGTTTTCAAATATAATTTACTTGTAAGAATAAGTTAAAGAACTTAGGGGGGAAATATATGAAGATAAAAAAAATAGTTGTATCAATTCTTTCAGCTGTATTTATTACCAGTACATTAGTTGGATGCGGTAG
Organism: Clostridium neonatale; assembly: GCF_900465025.1. Lineage (NCBI taxonomy): Bacteria > Bacillati > Bacillota > Clostridia > Eubacteriales > Clostridiaceae > Clostridium > Clostridium neonatale. The sequence continues at coordinate 1,431,185 of NZ_UICR01000002.1, read as the reverse complement.
TAATACAACATCTACAGAATCATCAACAGGTAATAACTCAAATGGAGAAGTTGTTACATTAACCTATACTACTTGGGGAAGCCCAGAGGAACTTAAGGCTCAAACTAATGCCGTTAAAGAGTTCGAAAAGAATAATCCCAATATTAAGGTTAAGCTTCAGCATATACCAACAGATTATGATACTAAATTAGCAACAATGATAGCTGGTAATACAGCGCCTGATGTATCACTTATGTATAAGACTACAGCATTAGCATGGGCTGATCAAGGAAAGATACGAAATATATCACCTCTTTTAGAAAAAGATAGTGAAATAAGTGAGGATACCTATATAGATGGTTCATTTATACACACAGATAAAGATACCATAATAGGAATTACTCCGTGTCAAGAAGTTTTTGGATTATATTATAATATTGATGCATTTAAAGAGGCAGGAATAGAATTACCACCAACTAAAGCAGAAGATGCTTGGACTTGGGATGAATTCATAAAGATATGTCAAAAGTTAACAATAGACCAAAATGGTAAGAATGCTACAGAAGACGGATTTGATCCTAATAATATCAAACAATATGGAATGAATATGCCAACTTCTATATGGCAAACATTTTTAAATCTTAACGATGTAAAATACGTTAGCGATGATGGAATGAAATCAAATTTAACAGATCCAGTAGTTATTGATACAATTCAGAAACTTGCAGATTTATCTGTTAAATATCATGTAGCACCATCACCAGCGCAATCTAAAACTCTACCAGCACCAGCTGTAGCATTACAGTCAAAAAAGATTGCTATGGATTGGGATGGACAATGGGTACAAATTGATTTAGCAAATGCCAAAGTTAATTATGATGTTGGTGTACTTCCTAAAATGAAGAATAACAAAACTACATTATTTGGTGAAGTTATGTGTATGTTTGATACTACTAAGCATCCAGAAGAAGCTTGGAAATTCTTAAAATGGATGACTTCAGGGGAAGGGACTAAAGATTTAATTACTAGTGGATTATGGATGCCGACGGTAAAATCGTGGTATACAGATCCTGAAATAATTGAATCATGGGTAGTAAAACCAGGACATCCAGATGGATATAAAGAAGCTATTTTAGATCAAGCAATGAACAATAGCGTTCCAGATTCAGGATATTATATAAAGAATTCAGTTAAGATATCTTCAATCATATCACCTGCTCTTGATCAAGTATGGAGTGGTGACAAAACAGCAGAAGAAGCATTAAAAGAAATAGAGCCTAAAGTAGTACCAGAACTTAAAGGAGTTTATACTAACAAATAATCAATGACAGCTAGATTTTTGATCTAGCTGTATATAAATTATAGAGAGGTGATAATTTTATGGCAGGTATCAGTACAAAGGTTACAGAAAATGTTAGTATAAAAGTCAAAGAAAAAAGATATACAAAAATGTCTAGAGAAAAGAAAAATATTATTTCTGGACTATTATTCGCATCACCCGTGTTACTAGGATTTATAATTTTCGTTATGGGGCCTATGATTGCTAGTGGATATTTTAGCTTGACAGATTATAGTATTGCAAGTACTCCCAAATGGATAGGCTTTGATAATTATAAAAATTTATTTACAAATCAAGATCCATTTTTTTATAAATCATTATTAGTAACTGCAACATATGTATTTTTAAGTGTCCCAATTCAAATAGTAGTTTCTTTATTAGTAGCAATGCTTTTAAATAGTGATGTTAAAGGAAAGGGAATATTTAGAACAATATTTTATCTGCCAACTATTGTACCTGTAGCAGCATCCTCAATGATTTGGATATGGCTTATGGATCCGGATCTTGGATTACTTAACAATGTTTTAGGTGCAGTAGGATTACCAACATCAAAATGGATATTTGACGAAAAAACAGTAATACCATCGTTAATACTTATGAGCTTGTGGACAGTTGGAAGTACAGTAATAATTTTCTTAGCTGGCTTACAAGATGTACCTAATCAATTATATGAGGCAGTTGAAATAGATGGAGGCAATGCTTTTCATAAATTTATAAATATTACATTGCCAATGATAACACCAACTTTATTTTTCAATCTTGTTATGGGATTCATTAATGGATTTCAGGTATTCACACAGGCATACATTATGACTGCTGGTGGACCTAATAATGCAAGCTTATTTTATGCCTTCTATTTATATAAAGAAGCCTTTAGTAACTTTAGAATGGGAAATGCTTCTGCTCTTGCTTGGGTTTTATTTTTAATAATATCTATATTTACATTTATTATTTTTAAAACATCTAAGTGGGTATATTATGAAGGAGATGGTAAATAATGAAAAGTAAAAAGAAAATTTCTAAAAGTATAATATACATTATTTTATTATTCATATCTTTTGTATGCTTAGTTCCATTTTATTGGATGATTAGAAGCTCACTTATGGATATGTCGCAAATATTTACTATGCCACCAATATGGATTCCTAAGCCAATAAAATTTAGTAATTATAAAGAGGCATTAACAATGCTTCCATTTGGAAGATATTTTTTAAACACACTATTTGTTGTGGTATTTACTGTACTTGGAACTGTAATTACAAGCTCACTATGCGCATATAGCTTCTCAAGAATAGAATGGAAAGGTAGAGATACTGTCTTTGGAATATTATTAACTGCTATGATGATACCTTTTGCAGTTACACTTATCCCAACATTTATTGGATGGCAGAAACTTGGAGTTGTTAATTCCTATGCACCATTAATAGTTCCAGCTTGGTTTGGAGGTGGAGTATTTAATGTATTTTTACTAAGGCAATTTTTTAGGACAATACCAAAAGAATTAGATGAAGCAGCTCGTATTGATGGAGCAGGACATTTCACTATATATTCAAAAATAATAATGCCTTTAAGCAAACCATCGTTAATAGTTGTATCATTATTTTCTTTCATGGGGTCATGGAATGACTTTTTAGGACCTCTAGTATATTTAAATGATGGAGATAAATTTACATTATCACTTGGACTTATGCAATTTCAAGGAATGTACTCAGCGCAATGGCAATATATGATGGCAGCAGCAACAGTAGTTCTAATACCAATAGTAATAATATTCTTTATAGGACAAAAATACTTTATTGAAGGTATATCAATGAGTGGAATGAAGGGATAAATATAATAAGTGGGTTTTCTAAGAAGAGATATTTTATTCATATTCTTAGAAAATCCGCTATTTTTTTTTATTTAAATTATTATCTTAATTAAACGGCTTTATGACTATTTGAAAAAATTTATTTTACGTAATTCATAGTCAAATATATGGAATTTATTGAACGAGAATGAAAAAATGAATACTATGAAAACAATGAATTAGCAAGTATCTTTATAATATTAGCATGCTAGAATTGCGTACTAACTGGAAAAGTTTTATTTAACGCTATATAAAAATATATTATATAGAGATGTAACAGAGTTAATCATAGAAATGTGTATTTATAAGATAAATTTGAAGGTAACCAATTATATATTTTTTACATAGTTTAGTTATATAGCAACTTTAAGAGAGAAGTATATGATTAACGTAACATTAATGCCAATACACTATGTTTATCTTGTATTTATTATTGTGTTAATAATAGCGATGATAAAAAAGAAAGATATCTCGTTATTATGTATATTAGGAATATTTGTTCTTGGATTAATAGGAACACAATCTGTATATAAATCAATTATGGGGGTGTTTAATAGCTTTGTATATGCAGCAAAGGAACTTATGCCCACAATTTTTATCATATCAATTATAACGGCTATGAGCAATGCTGTTATAGATTCAGGTGTAAATGATGAGATGATATCTCCTTTTAAAGGGATGATTAAAAATTACTGGATTGCTTATTGGGTAATTGGAATTGTTATGATGATTTTATCATGGTTTTTTTGGCCGTCTCCAGCTGTAGCCCTTGTAGGAGCATTATTTTTACCTATCGCTAAAAAAGCAGGTCTACCAGCTATGGGGGTGGCTATTTCTATGAATTTATTTGGTCATGGAATAGCCTTATCAAGTGATTATATTATTCAAGCAGCTCCAAAGCTTACTGCAGATGCAGCTGGAATACCAGTATCTAATGTTATTTCAGCAAGTGTACCTCTTACAATTATAATGGGACTTGTCACAACAATATCAGCTTTTTATTTCCTTAGAAAAGATATAAAGGCTGGAAAGATTAGTGATGAAGATAAAATAAATGAAAAAACATATGATTCAAAGCTAATTTCTTCTAAAAAGGTAAGGCGTTTTTTAGCATTGTCAATACTTGTGCTATTTTCGTTAGATATTTTTTTAATGTATAAGTATAGATTACAAGGTGGAGATGCGACTGCTTTGATAGGAGGTACTGCTATATTTATAATGAGCTTAATTTCAATAATATGCTATAAGAAAAAATCTTTAGATAAGATTACTGAAAATATAGTAAAGGGATTAAAATTTGGCTTTGAGATATTTGGTGTTGTTATACCAATAGCGGCATTTTTCTATTTAGGAGATTCAGCTTTAGGAGAGATATTTGGGAATATACTTCCAAAAGGTTCAAATGGTATAGTAAATGATTTAGGTGTTGCACTAGCAAGTGTAGTACCAATTAATTCAACTATATCAGCAAGTACACTTACAGTAGTAGGCGCTATTACTGGTTTGGATGGATCAGGTTTTTCAGGTATATCGTTAGTTGGTTCAATAGCTAAAATATTCTCAACAGCTTTAGGTGGAGGCGTAGCAACACTAACAGCTTTGGGACAAATAGCTGGAATATGGATAGGTGGAGGAACAGTAATACCTTGGGCAATAATACCAGTAGCAGCCATTTGTGGTGTTGATGCTTTTGAATTAGCTAAGAGAAACATTAAGCCGGTAGTAATTGGATTGGTTGTTACAACTATAGTAGCAATAATTATTATTTAAATTTTAGTTATAATATGAGAATCTGGCAATAATATGAAACAAAGAGATAAAGATCTCATGTTCTGCATAGGTTTCATTTTAGAAGAACATGAGATCTCTATTTATGTGTTACCATTTATCCCAAAGTTTACACACCTTTAGGTGAATTTGGAGTTATTCCTCTTTCTGAAAGAATTTCATAAATTGTTTGTGAAGTAGTATCTTCTATAGTATATCCTAATAATTTAACTATTTTATCTAATTTTTCTTCAGAATTAGTTTCAATTTCTATATATGGGAAAGGACAGAAGTTCTTATCATTTATATCTATTTCAACTAATGAATCAAATATTTTATAGCTTTCTCTATATTTTTTATTAGATTCTTTTAAGATTAATCCAAGAGATTTAAAAATTCCTTCACCCATTTCTTTATTGTCAATAATAACTTCATTTTCTTCCATTACTTTGAATTTATTTTGTGAAATCATTTTTTTTGTAGTCATATAGTATATTGTTCTTTTATTAAGTCTATCTTCAATAGTTCTTATACGAGCATACCCTTTTTTTGCTAATAATCTGCCATCTTCAAAATCATAAATATCATTAACTTGATCTTCGCTTTTAACCTTTTCAGCGTTGTTTAAAGTAAGAATATCTCTTATATTATCTACATCAATATCAACAATTCTAGTTTCTAATTCCATAAAATAACCATTCCTTTCGTAATTAATATTTTAGTTTATAAGAAAGGTAATAACAATAATAATTTTTTAAGAATTATAAATATAACATTTGAAAATTATTAAATTTTAAATTCTTTAATACTACTTTTATTTTTCAATAGTACTTTCATTTTTCTCTGAATGGATATTTAATATAATATAGATTCTTTTTGATTATATATTCATATGAACGAAAGGATTAAAAGTTACTATTTTAGAGTTTTATATAGTAGAATATAAATAATGAAGATTAAGTTTAATTGGATAAGCAAATATTATATAATTAGTTGTAGCAGAATTTAAATGATAAAATTTGAGATTAATAAGTTTTATTTTATTTACAAAAGTAGGAGTGAATTTAATGGAATACATTAATGATATAAACATAAACGAGGCAGTTATACATATATTAGATAGCAATGGAAGTACACCTGTACTTAATGAATATAGTTTAGAATTAAATGAAGATATATATAAATTTTTATATAAACATATAGAAAAATGTTTTAAAGATGATGAACTAAAATATGCAGCTTTTAATCCAGAACGAAATATAGTTAAAGAGGTAGTTCAAGATTATTTAAATGGTATAGATAATGACTTGATAAACCTATCAAAAGAATTAGCAAGACAATTATTTATAATAATTCAGACTAATGAAAATATTCCATCAGCTGATCTTATAGTAGCATCATTAACTACAGATCAAGGGCCAATGATTGCTATTTTAAAGATGGATTATGTTAAAAACTTTACTCATGAAGTACAGTTTATTGATGAAAAAATAGGTATAGGAATAGTTCCACAAAGTGCTGGCTTGCCGGGAAGTGGGCAAAGGATTCAAAAGGCAGCTTTTATTAAGCCTATAAGAGAAGATGAAAAATATAACCTTATGGTTTTAGATAAACAAAAAGCATCAAAAGATGATGAATATGGAGCAAATTATTTTATAGGTACATTTTTAGGGGCAAGTATTGTAACAAATGAACGCGATATGACTAAAACATTTGTTAAAGCAGCAGAAAATTGGACTAGAAAAAATATTACTGATAATGCAGAGAAAGCAGAAGAGGTAAGAACTGCTATTAAGACTAAGTTAAAGGAAGAAGATAGTATAAATATTGAAGAATTTTCCCATGAACTATTTAATGAGACGCCACAAGTTAAAGAAGATTTCACTAATTATATAAAATCCCAAGGATTAAAAGAGGAAGTGGCAATTGATAAAACATGGGTTGATAAAAAATTAAAAAGAGTAAGACTCAATATAGATAAACAAATTGATTTATATATAAATGAAGAAACATATCACGATCAACAAAAATTTGAGGTCGTGAGAAATGGTGATGGCAGTATTAATTTAATTATAAAGAATGTCATTAATTATATAGAAAAATAATTGTAGATTATAAAGAGATTATTTGTTATAGAATCTCTTTTGTTATATGGTAAATTACATGTTTTCACATAGCACTTTAATAAGTAAAATTAGGATAGTATATTTATGTTATATATTATGTTTAATTAAATATAGTATAATACTCATATGTAAGTAAAAATAAATTATGAACGACAATATGAGTTTTCGAGAAAATAAAATAGAAATATAGAATGAGTGGGGATTAAAAAATGAAGGTATTTTTATGTGAATTTATTCATTCAGAAGCACGAAAATATTTAGAAATGAATTCAGAAATAATAAGTGATTGGAATAAGATAAATGAAGTTGATGCCATTATAAACAGAAATCTTCAAATTACAAAAGAAACAATGGACAAGGCCAAGAATCTAAAGGTTATAGCTATACATGGAACAGGGATAGATGGGGTTGACATGGATGAAGCTAAGAAAAGAGGAATTCATGTTTTTTCAACGCCACACCAAAATGCAGATTCAGTTGCAGAGCTGATAGTTGGTCTTACCCTTAGCCTTACCAGAAAAATTTCATTAGCAGGAAAATTAATAGGAGAAGGGAGAGAGATAGATAATGCACCATCTGAATTAAAAGGAATTGAATTAAGACAAAAAACATTTGGGTTAATTGGTGTTGGAGATATTGCTATTCGTGCTGCTAAGATAATGAAATATGGATTTGGAATGAATGTAATAGGATACTCAAGATCGCTTACTAAGGAAAAAGCAAAAGAGCTTGAAATAGAATATTGTTCATCTATAGAAGAAGTACTTAGAAGTTCTGACATTGTTAATATTGGTGTACCACTAAATAATTCTACAGTTAATATGATTAATAATGAAAAGATTAAACTCATGAAAAAGACAGCATATTTAATAAATACTTCAAGAGGTAAGGTGGTAGATGAGAAAGCCTTATATAATGCCTTGAAAAATAAGCACATTGCAGGTGCAGCATGTGATGTCTTTGTAACTGAGCCACCCACCTTAGATAATCCACTTCTTAGTCTTAATAATTTTGTTGCTACGCCTCATATTGGAGCAAATACAGATGAAGCATTATACCGTGTTGGAATGGCTGTTGTAAAAGGAATTTTAGAAAAAGTATGATATATTTTTGAAATAATTCAAGATACCTTTACTTAAAATATAATTAACATATATAATTGTTATATACTGAAAGAAAACAATTTCAGAATGGTTTAGATTATAAGCAATGGAGGTATAAAAATGGAATATAGAAAGTGTGGAAATAGTGGATTAAAATTACCAGTAATATCTTTAGGATTATGGCATAACTTTGGAGATGGTGATGTTTATTCAAATAGTGAAGCTATTTTTAAAAGAGCATTTGAAATGGGAATCACTTATTTTGATGCAGCAAATAATTATGGGAGACCTTTTGATGGTTCTGCAGAGGAGACTTTAGGAAGAATACTTAAAAAAAATTTTTCATCTAATGACAGAGACAGAATGGTTATTGCAACGAAAGCAGGATACGATATGTGGGAAGGTGGACCATATAATGATGGAGGATCTAAAAAATATTTAATTTCTAGCTTAGATCAAAGTTTAAAAAGAATGAATCTAGAATATGTAGATATTTTTTATCATCATAGATTTGATCCAGAAACACCATTAGAAGAAACTATGTCTGCATTAGATTTAATTGTAAGGCAAGGAAAAGCACTATATGTTGGAATATCAAATTATAATCCGGAGCAAACAGAAAAGGCTTGCAAAATTTTAAATGAACTGGGTACCAAATGTATAGTAAATCAATTAAGATATTCTATGTTTGAACGAAGAATAGAAGGAAAGCAGTTTGAAGTTCATAAAGAAAATGGCGTTGGAACTGTTGCTTTTAGTCCCCTTGCACAAGGGCTTCTTACTAATAAATATATAAAAGGAATACCATCAGATTCAAGAATAGCTAAACACAGTTTATATTTACACGAGACTGATGTAACAGAAGAAAAGATAGATAAAGTGATTAAGCTTAATAAAATTGCAGAAGAAAGAGGACAAACCCTCGCACAAATGGCGTTAGCTTGGAATTTACGAGAAGATTTAACTTCTGTAATTATTGGTGCAAGCAGTGTGAAACAAATTGAAGATAATGTAAAAACAATAGAAAATTTAAAGTTCTCAAAAGAAGAATTAGATAAGATAGAGGAAATATTAAAAGGTAATATTTTATAGACTATATAATAAACATGCTTATAAAAATATGATTAGCTAGATTAAAAAGCTCGGTGCTATAAGCATCGAGCTTTTTAATATTATGTTTATTTTTACATATTGTAGTTGTAAAAAAAGAAATATACTACAAATATGAAAAATATACTTTTGCAATTTATAAAAATAATAATCCTTATGGATATCTATGTTTGTAAAAAATACATTATTTTTAATACTTAAAATGTTTTTATAATAATGATACTGATTAATTTGGTAAAAATGCAGTGCATGATTTTATTAAATCAGAAATTTCATTAGGAGCATTCTTAATTTCATTTTCTAAAATGCATTTTTCGATTTTACTTATAGTAGTATTGATTGAAGGTTCAAGTTCTTTACTAGAGTTTTCTAAGATTTCAGCACATTCAATTAGTGTATCAATTAATGGCTGCTGATTTCTGGAGTCTAATTTTCCTAGTATAAATTTTATGTCAGATAGAAGAGTTATTCGTTTTTGATGATCAAAATTCATTAAAGCTTCCTCCTTGAAATTAATATAGAGGTTGTCTAATAAAATAGTATGTGATAGCCTTTTGTATTTATTGCAAAATAGAAATTATATTTAAGTTAAATTTCTAAATCATAGTTTGTAACTGTAACAGGATTATTATTAAGATAATACATTGCTACAATATTATTTATATACCTCTTGAAAAAAAATATCAATCCTTAGTAAGCAAAGTTACGAGATAATAAGAAATTATGAAATTGAAATATGAACTTATATATAAAGATGTATTAAGTAGAGTACAGAGATAGGATATTAAGAACAGATGAGCTCATTTTACGCAAAATGTTGATGATTGCATAAAATAAATGAAAATAAAAGTAAAAAACTCTAAATCTTTGTTTATATAAGAATCAGAGTTTTTTATATACATATATGTTTATGAAGAAAGTTAAATTATTATTTCATAAGTTTACAAAGTATGGCTTTCTGAACATGCAATCTGTTTTCTGTTTCAGAAAATATTATATCAGAAAAGGCTTCTAAAACTTCAGAAGTTATCTCTTGTTCTCTATGAGCGGGAAGGCAATGAAGAACAATTGCGTTTTCATCAGCGTGCTTTAATAAGTCCCAATTAACTTGGTATTCTTTAAAAGCTTGAAGTCTTTTTTCAGATTCATCTTCTTGATCCATGCTAGTCCAAACATCAGTTATTACTACATCAGCATTCTGAACAGCTTCTTCAGGGGAAGTAGTGACAATAAATTCAACACTTTCTCTTTCTGCAATTTCTTTAGCTCTTAAAATATAAGATTTAGGTGACATATATTCTTCTGGAGAAGCAATTGAGAAATTCATCCCAACTTTTAGGCAAGAAATCATAAGAGAGTTTGCCATGTTATGACCATCTCCAATAAATGCAACCTTTAAACCTTCGAGAATATTTTTATTTTCTCTTATTGTCATTAAATCAGCTAATACCTGACAAGGATGTTCATCATTTGTTAGGCCATTAATAACAGGGACAGTTGAATATTTGGCAAAAGTTTCAAGATCTTCTTGAGAAAAAGTCCTTATAAGTATTCCCTGAACATATCTTGAAAGAGTTCTTGCGGTGTCTTCTACAGGCTCACCTCTTTCAGCTTGTAGATCCTTGTGGCTTAAAAATAACGCATTTCCACCTAACTGATACATACCAGTCTCAAAAGAAACTCGAGTTCTTGTGGATGCTTTTTCAAAAATCATACCTAATGTCTTTCCTTTAAGAAGTGGATGTTCAATTCCGTGTTTTTGTTCATATTTTAATTGATCAGCTAAGTTTAAAATGTCTAATATTTGATCCTTAGATAAGGTGTCAATTCGTAATAAATCTTTTTTCATAAAAATCCCCCAATAATATAGCAAAAGAAATGAATAAATCATAACATTATTTAAATATAATTAATTAATAATTACGTAAATAATATAACTATAATTTAAATTATAGTTATATTATTTAAGACTTGAAGTTTAGAATTTTACAAGAATTAATCTATTTAAGAAGAATAGTATTCAAGCTCATTGAGCTTGCATTCATTAAATAATTCTTGAAATTCTTTATTTGACATTGTGTTATCAATTCCCTTGAGTCTATTAATTTCTACTGATAAATCAAGAATTGTTAGCTCTGAATACTCCATGTAATTTAGATATTCATCATATAAAGTCTTGTTTTCTTTTTTTAAATTCTCAATTTTGTTTTTTAATCGGTCATTCTCAATTAGCAATTCTTTGATTCTTAAATCTTCTTCACTCATGATAATAGACTTCTCCTTCAATAAATAATATTACTTTAGAAAATTATATAATTTGAAATTAATATATATTCCTATATAGTAGATAAAACATCAAGTAAAATATCAACACCACTTTTTAATTCATCTTTAGAAATAACTAGAGGTGGTAAGAATCTAACTGTATCACTTCCAGCAGTCAAAACTAATAATCCCTTTTTTAAAGCAGCTATCTGTACATCTTTAGGGGAACATTCAACTTTGACTCCTATCATTAAGCCCATTCCTCTGACAGCAAGAACATTTGGATTATTTGCATCTAGTATTAAATCCTTAACATATTCACCTTTCTCAGCAATTTCGTTAAAAGATTTTTCATTACATAATTCATCTAAAACAACTTCAGCGCCAGCGCATACAACAGGATTTCCACCGAATGTTGAACCATGATCACCTGGCTTAAAAACATTTTCAAGCTTTGAAGAACAAAGGAATCCACCAATAGGAAGGCCAGCACCTAATCCTTTAGCGACAGTAACGATGTCTGCTTCAACATCAAAGTTATTATATCCAAACATCTTACCAGTTCTAGCAATACCACATTGAACTTCATCAAAGATAACAAGAACGTCTTTTTCATTGCAGATTTTAACAACTGCTTGTACAAAGTCTTTATTTAGTGGAATAACTCCACCCTCACCTTGAATGGCTTCAAGCATTATTGCACAAACATCGTTTGTAAGCTTAGATTTAAAGTCATCAAGATCATTTGCAACTACATAATTAAATCCTTCAGTGAATGGATAAAAGTATTTGTGGAATTTTTCTTGACCAGTTGCTTTTAATGTAGTTATTGTTCGTCCGTGGAATGATTGGATTAATGTAAGTATAGTATTCCTACCTTCACCATATTTTTCATAGCTATATTTTCTAGCTAATTTTATAGCACCTTCATTAGCTTCAGCACCAGAGTTACCAAAGAATACTTTGCTCATTTTAGCTATTTCAGTTAATTTTTTTGCAACTTTAGCTGCAGGTTCTGTATGAAAAATATTTGAAGCATGAGCTAGAGTCTTTAGCTGATTTGATGTAGCTTCTATCCATTTTTCATTTCCATAACCTAGGCTGCTTACACCTATTCCACTAGTAAAATCTAGATATTTATTATTATCTTTATCATATAAATAAACACCTTCACCATGAGTGATAAGTGGATCTAATCGTCCATAAGTATTCATAATATGACTTGATGCTTCGTTAAAATCGTATGACATAAGAAAACCTCCATTTATTCAATTTATAGTTCACAATTCACTATGCACAATTATTGAAGATATTTCTTAGAAATATCTAAGTATTATTTTTAGTAATAGATTTTATATTACTAAAATCTGTGCAATATATAATTTGAAGAAATTCTGTAAATAGTTCTTCTTTAAATTGTGCATTTTGAAGTGTGAATTATTTTAATGTATCATTGTTCCTATACCTTCTGGAGTGAATAATTCTAGAAGGATTGAATGAGAAATACGTCCATCTAATATGATTGCTCTTTCAACGCCCATTCTGACAGCTTCGACGCAACAATCAATTTTAGGAATCATACCACCTTTAATTATGCCTTCTAAACATAACTTAGGAATTTGATGCAATCTTAAGCTATGATATAAAGTAGAAGGATCACTAGGATCTTTCATAACTCCTGGAACATCAGTTAAAAGCATTAATTCTTCAGCTTTTAGAGCAGATGCAATTTTTGATGCACATGTGTCAGCATTTATGTTATATGCTTTATTATCATCTTCGCCTAGAGCTACACTACCTACTACAGGAATGTATCCAGAGCTCATAGCCATTTTTAATATATCTGTATTTACTTCAGTAACTTCACCAACATAGCCAAGATCAACATCTGATTTTAATTTTTTAGCTTTTAGTAATGAACCATCCATACCGCATAATCCAATGGCTTTTCCACCAAATTTCTCAATCAGTGATACAAGATTTTTATTTACTTTTCCGCCAAGAACCATCTGAACTACTTCAATTGTTACATCATCCGTATATCTTAGTCCATTTATGAATTCACTTTTATGATTCAATCTTTTTAGTAAGTCAGATATGTCAGGGCCACCACCATGAACTACAACAGGTTCTATTCCGACGCATTTCATTAATATAATATCATTTATAACAGTTTCTCTAAGTTCTTCACTTATCATAGCATTTCCACCATATTTAACTACGATAATTTTTCCACGATATTTTTGAATATATGGAAGAGCATGAACTAGAATTTCAGCTTGTTGTGTATGATTTAATTCCAAAAAAATCCCCCCTCAATTTAGTCAATTCATGATTCACAATTCACAATTAGAAAAGAAAATCCTTTAATGGATTTTAATCCTTAATTGTGAATCGTGAATTTTGAATTGTGCATTGAATTAACTTCTGTAATCGCCATTAATTTTTACATATTCATAAGTTAAATCGCAGCCCCAAATTACTGCCCCATATTTTCCGGAGTTTAGATTTATATCAATTATTATTTCATCTTCACTTAATATTTCTTTTGCTTTATCTTCATCAAAATCTAGAGAACTACCAGATTTACATACATTTAATTCACCTTTTGAACTTTGGAAAGATACATCAACTTTTTCAGGATCAAAGTTAATATTTGCATATCCAAGAGCACAAAGAACTCTACCCCAGTTAGCATCACTTCCAAACATAGCTGTTTTAACAAGTGGAGAATTTATAACACTTTTCCCTAAAATAGAAGCATCTTCTTCAGTTTTTGCACCTGAGATTTTACATTCTAAAAGTTTAGTAGCACCTTCACCATCTTTAGCAATATTTCTTGCCATTATTGTATTTAAATCTGTAAGTGCTTTAAGAAAAGTTTCATAATCTTCATTTTTTTCAGAGATAAGATTATTTTCAGCTAATCCATTAGCTAATATAAATACAGAATCATTTGTACTTGTGTCACCATCTACACTAACTCTGTTATAAGTAACTTTTACGCAAGATTTAAGAGCTTCGTCTAATAACTCAGGAGTAATTGCAATATCAGTAGTAATAAATGAAAGCATTGTCCCCATATTAGGTTCAATCATTCCTGAACCTTTAGCCATAGCTCCAATAGTTACTACCTTATCACCAATGGTAAATTCTAATGCTAATTCTTTTTTTACTGTATCAGTAGTCATGATAGCAGAAGATGCATCATCATGACCTTCTTTAGATAATTTTTGTGTAAGGAGTGGAATTCCAGATTTTATTGCATCAATATTTAAGGGAACCCCAATTACCCCTGTAGATGCAACTAAAATGTCATCTGCTTTTAAATTTAATTCTTTAGCTTGTAGACATGTCATTTTTTTTGCTTTATTCAGACCATCTGTGCCATTACATGTATTAGCATTTCCGCTATTAACGATTATTGCTTGAGCTTTTTTATTAGATAAATGATCTTTAGAAATTGATATTGGAGCTCCCTTAACTTTATTTTTAGTAAACATACCAGATGCAGCAGCAGGAACTTCAGAATATATCAATGCTAAATCCTTTTTTAAATTGCTTTTTTTCAATCCACAGTGAATACCAGATGCCAAAAATCCTTTTGGAGCGGTAACTCCACCTTTTATATAATTAAAATTCATAATAATAACCCCCTTCGTCAATGCACAATTCAAAATTCAAAATTCACAGTTGTAGTTATTGTAGTTTTTGATTTGAATTGTGCATTGATTAATTTATGTTGGTAGTTTTTACAATTGAATGTAAAATCCTGCATAGTTCTTTACAATTATTGTATAAGAAATAATAATGTTTAGTATCTAAATAATCAGATTCAATTAATAATTCAAGCCAATATTCAGTTTCTTCAGCTTCCTTTAAAGCTATGTTCATTTTGGACAAGAAATCACGCCGTGATTGACCTCTTAGGATTTCTCTAACATTAGCACCTATACTAGTACCTGAACGGAGTATCTGTTTTGATAAAATAAATTCTTTTTGTATCACGGTTAAATGTTTATATAAATTAATGATATCCAATGCAAATTTAAAAGATTTCTCTCTTACTATATTTTCACTCAGAAAAATCACTCCTAGATAAGTATTTTGTTATAAATACTTAACCAAAGAAATGAAATATATTCATTTCTAAAAAAACAAGTAATTAATATTATTTAATTGTGAATTGTGCATTGTGAATTGTCAAAAAGCTGGTGCAATTAAATTAAGACCTTCAGTTTCATCAAAACCTAAAATTATATTCATGTTTTGAATTGCTTGTCCAGCAGCCCCTTTTATCATGTTATCAATTGTGCTACAAACTATTATTTGATCTTTTCTGTGATTCAAATGTAATGAGATAAAGCAGTCATTTGATAAACGTACATTTTTTATTGATGCTGTTTCTCCTAATGGAAGTATGTTTACAAATGGCATATCTTTATAAAAATCAATGTATAGTTTATGAATTTCTTCAAGATCTATTTCTTTTTTAGGTGTACAATAAATAGTTGATAGAATTCCTCTATTTATAGGTAGTAAGTGAGGAGTGAAAGTTATAGTAACTTTTTCATCAGCTATGGTAGATAAAATTTCTTCTATTTCAGGAGTGTGTCTATGAGTCCCAACTTTATATGGTGCAAATGTTTCATTTTCTTCAGGAAAATGTGTAGTTAAAGTTAAACTTCTACCTGATCCTGTAGTACCTGATTTAGAATCACAGATAATATTTTTAGTTTCAATTAAAGAATTTTTTAATAGCGGCATTAAACCTAAATTTATAGTGGTAGGGTAACAGCCGGGATTCGCAATTAATTTACAGTCTTTAATTTTTTCTTTATTTAATTCAGGTAGACCATATATACATTTTTTGTGTAATTCAGGTTGAACAAATTTCTTTCCATACCAAGTTTCATATTCAGATTCATCTGATAATCTGAAATCAGCTCCCATATCAATACAGATTTTATTATTATCAATTGCTTTTTTAGCTATATCTTCACTTAATCCATGAGGTAGAGCAGTAAAGATAACATCACTTTTTTCAATAACCTCATCAGCATTTCCGCAAACTAAGTTTGTTTTATTAAAAAAGGTTTTATATACATCACTAATTCCCTGCCCCTCAAATGAAACAGAGCTTAATGCTGAAACCTCAACATTAGGATGTGCAAGTAATAATCTTAAAAGCTCAGCGCCTACATATCCAGTAGCACCGATTATTCCTATTTTAGTCATTTTAAAATATCCTCCTTAAAGTAAAATCAATGCACAATTCACAGCATTATATATATTAAGAAATAACAAATGTATAATAGAAGGAGATTCTAAATATATATTGTGTGGATTGTGCATGATATATTAACTTTAGATGTTTATATAAATATAAACTAGCTTTCTTTATACTTATTGATGAAACTTTCTAAGGCATCAATTTGAATCTTAACTGATTCAGTAGAAGGACCACCAATTACTTTACGTTCTTCAACACAAGTTACAAGGTCAATAGCTTTATATACATCATCTTCAAAGATAGGAGAAAATTCTTTTAACTCATCAAGGGTTAATTCTTCAATCATCTTATTATCTTTGATGCATGCAAGAACTATTTCGCCAACTATTCCATGAGCATCTCTAAATGCAGCACCTTTTTTAACTAAATAGTCAGCTAAATCAGTTGCGTTAGTGAAGCCAAGTCCAGCTCCTTTTCTCATATTATCTTTTTTTACTTTCATGGTCTTAATCATTCCAGTAAATGTTTCAAGAGCTAAAGTGACAGTATCAATTCCATCAAAAAGAGCTTCTTTATCTTCCTGCATATCTTTGTTATAAGCAAGGGGAATTCCTTTCATTACTGTAAGCAAAGTCATAAGATCACCATAAACTCTTCCAGTCTTACCTCGAACTAATTCAGCAACATCAGGATTTTTCTTTTGAGGCATTATAGAACTTCCAGTGCTATATGAATCATCAAGTTCTATAAAACTGAATTCATTTGTGCACCAAAGAATAATTTCTTCAGAAAATCTAGAAAGATGCATCATTATCATTGAAAATGCAGATAATGCTTCAATAGCATGATCTCTATCAGATACTGCATCTAAACTATTTAATGTTATTTTAGAAAAACCAAGGGTCTTTGCAACAGATTCTCTGTTCAGAGGATATGTGGTTGCAGCTAATGCTCCAGATCCTAGAGGCATAGTGTCCATTCTTTCATAGCAGTCAGCTAATCTAGTAACATCTCTCTTAAACATTTCAGCATAAGCTAAAAGATGATGAGAAAGTGTAATAGGCTGAGCTTTTTGCATATGAGTGTATCCAGGCATTATTGTATCTATATTCTCTTTAGCTTTTTCAAAAAGAACTTCTTCTAATGCTATAAGATCATTTTGAATAGATTTAAGAACTTTTTTTAGATATAGTTTTAAGTCTAAAGCAACTTGATCGTTTCTACTTCTTCCCGTGTGTAGCTTTTTGCCGTTTTCTCCAATATAGTAAGTCAAAGTACCTTCAACAAAACTATGAATATCCTCAGAAGTCATATCAATTTCAATTGTGCCACTATCAATTCTTTTCAAAATTTCAAGAAGGCCAGAGATGATTCTATCACTGGCATCCTTTGGAATTATACCTTGTTCACCAAGCATTGATGCATGTGCGATACTTCCTTCAATGTCTTCTTTATACATTCTTGAATCAAACGGAATAGAAGAATTAAAATCGTTAACTAATTTATCAGTACCTTTTTTAAAACGTCCACCCCAAAGTTTCATTATTATTTTCCTTCTTTCTTTAGTTTCTCTTGCATTTTAGCTCTAACAACAGTTGGAAGACCAAATAAGTTAATGAAGCCAGCAGAATCACCTTGATCATAAACACCATCTTCACCAAAAGTAGCATATTCTTCACTATATAATGAGTAAGGTGAAGTCATACCAGCATTTACAATGTTTCCTTTATATAACTTTAATTTAACTTCTCCAGTTACTGTTTCTTGAGTCTTATTAACAAATTCAGTTAATGCTTCTCTAAGAGGAGTGTACCATTGACCATTGTATACAAGATCAGCAAATTTTAATGCTATTTGTTCTTTGTAATGAGAAGTTTCTTTATCTAAGCAAAGTTCTTCTAAGTCTTTATGAGCTTTATAAAGAATAGTTCCGCCTGGAGTTTCGTAAACACCTCTTGATTTCATGCCAACAAGTCTATTTTCAACCATGTCAATAATTCCAATAGCATTTTCTCCGCCAATTTCATTTAATGCTTCAAGGAGTTCAGCAGGCTTCATTTCCTTACCATCTAAAGCGACTGCTTTACCTTTTTCAAATGTTAATGTTATATAAGTTGCTTTATCAGGAGCATTTTCAAGTGTTTTAGAAAGCTCTAATATTTTTTCATAATTTGGTTCATTTTCAGGAAATTCTAAATCTAAACCTTCATGGCTTAAGTGCCATATATTTTTATCCTTACTGTAGTTTGTTTCACGATTAATTTTTAAAGGAATATTTCTTGCTTCTGCATATTCAATTTCATCTTCTCTTGATTTAATATCCCAAGTTCTCCAAGGAGCTATAATATCTAAATTTGGAGCAAAAGTTTTTACTGCCATTTCGAATCTAACTTGGTCATTTCCCTTACCAGTACATCCGTGACAAATTGCATCTGCACCTTCTTTTTTTGCAATTTCAACTAATTTTTTACCGATTATTGGTCTTGCAAAAGAAGTTCCTAAAAGGTATTTTCCTTCATATATTGCACCAGCTTGAATAGTAGGGAATATATAATCTTCTACAAATTCATCTACTATATCAGCAACATATAATTTTGAAGCTCCAGTTTTTATTGCTTTTTCTTCTAAGCCTTCTAATTCATCAGCTTGTCCAACATTACCACATACTGCAATTACTTCACATCCATAATTTTCTTTAAGCCATGGAATTATAATGGATGTATCTAAACCTCCTGAGTATGCTAAAACAACCTTGTTATACTTTTTCATCGAAAAAATCCCCCTTCGTATCTATCTATAAAAATATAAAATAAATGACTAATTGTAATTATTTGCTTGTTTATAATTATACATTTTAAAGAATAAATAATCAATAGAAAAATGAAAAAATATTCATCCTATTTTAATAATATTCATAAAAAATAAAAGTGTGACTCAAAAAATATTAAATATATAAAGAATATTATGAGTATTTAGCAAGGAAAGAACTAAAATATATATGCATAAAATTTGCATGTACTGAATAAAAATGCATATAAAATTCATTTAAAAAAATAACTATATTACTAAAATAAATATTTTTAGTAATATAGTTATTTTTTAAAAGATATTATCTAATCCAGGTTTTTGAAGATGTTTTACCGTTTCCGCTCCGTATTTAATAACGTGAAGAGATGCATTAGCTTCACTAATATCATCATGTGAAATATATATACTTAATTTAACAGCTTCATTTTTTAAAGTATCAAAATCTTGATGATTAACATAAATTGAAGTTATTAAGTCATTTTCTTTCAAAAAATCTATTAATTCTATAGATTTATCATAAGCGAGTTCTTTATCTTTATCTAAGAGTATTAATTCAATTTCATCAGTTTTATCCTTAATATCATCGCATAAATCTAAGACAGAATTATTTATAAATATTACAGCAATTAATAAACTAAGAAAAATAACTACAGAGATTATGGCATTCTTCATTTTTTACACTCCTTTTCGTAGTCACCGTATAGTTGAAATTTAAATTTTCCTTCTGTATCATACATAGCGATAAGGACTTCATCTATTGAAGGAATATTATGACGTTTTAAAACACCTTTAATCCATTCTTCATCTTTATTTATACTGGTTAAAGAACTTTTGTTTATTTTACCATCAGATATTAAAACCTTAGGGAGCTGAGCATCTGGAGTTTTTGAAGTATTATCTTTCTTGTCTGTGGTATTACTTCCACTGGCACTGCTGGAATTTTTGGTCTGATTACAGCTGCAGCTAGAAGATGATGAACTGCTATTTGAACTTCCACTAGAGCTATTATAATTTGCAGGAAGTATAGATAATTGCCCGCTGTTTTCTAAAATTGCATATTGTATTTCATCTAAATTAAAGTAATTAGCAAGTCTTAATTCTTCAAATAATTCGTCTATATTTAGTTGTTGCTTTTTTAAAGCTTGATAATTGATCTTTCCTTTATATATAAGAATACATGGAGCACCATCTAGAAAATCTCTCGCACGTTGAAATTTTAATTCTACTTGTGTTATGATGGTTTTTAAAAATAATAAGGTTACTATTGGAATAATTCCTTGGAGTAGTGGAAGTCTCTGATCCTGCATAGGCAAGGATGCTAAATCTGATATCATTATAGTTATTACAAATTCATATGGTTGAAGTTCTCCGATTTGTCTTTTTCCCATTAGTCTCATGGTTATAACTACAAGTAAATAAAGCAATGCTGTTCTAATAAATACAATAATCATAAAAACACCTCACAAAATTAATATGTGCAAAATATATAAAATAATTCATAATAGTTAGGACAGCTAATAAGAAAATTACATTTATACTTTTTAAGATAAATGTATATAATAGGAATAGAAATATTAAAACTAAATACGATAATATAACTAATTATGAATAAATGATGATTAAAGAAAGAAGGAAAATTAATGATAAATAACAATGGAGTTGTTTTAGATAAAAAGAAAATTACTTTTTATGAATCATTGGAAGAAAAACATAGAGAAGATATTAAGGAAATTGCAGCATGCAAGTTAGATGGAAATATATATAATTTAAAAGATAACATACCAAATGACGGCAAAATAGAAATAGTTAAATTTGATACTGATGCTGGTATGAAGATATATATAAATACGTTACAATTTATATTTATAAAATGTGCATTAGATATGTTTCCAAATGCAAGGATAACATTGCAACATTCTTTTAGCAAATCAATATACGGTGAGATTTATAATGAATATGATATAAATGAAGAGGATTTGAAAAATATAAAATTAAAAATGATTGAATTAATAAAAAAAGATGTACCAATAAATACAATATCTGTTTCAAAAGAAGAGGCAATTAAAATATTTGAAAATTATAATATGCTAGATAAAATTAATTTGTTGAAATATAGTAATATAAATGAAGTGAGATTATATGAACTAGAAGGTCAGTATGATTATTTTTGTGGGAAAATAGCAGCTTCAACAGGTGTTATAAAAGCTTTTGATGTTGAAAAATATTTATCAGGATTTATATTAAGAAGACCTGATATAAGTGATTTAAATACAATTCCAAAACTTAAAAATCAAAAATCTTTAAATAGTATATTCATTGAAACTGAAAGATGGCTATCTATATTAGGAATAGGCGAAGTTGGTGAATTAAATAGAAAAATCGATGCAGGAGAGCTCCAAGATATAATAATGGTATCAGAAGCATTGCATGAAAAGAAGATAGCTAATATTGCTGATAGAATATATGATAAAAAGGATATTAAAATAATTCTCATAGCAGGACCATCATCTTCTGGAAAAACTACATTTGCTAATAGATTAAGTATTCAATTAAGAGTTAATGGAATGATACCTATACCACTTTCATTAGATAATTATTTTGTAAACAGAATAGATACTCCAAAAGATGAAAGTGGGGAATATGATTATGAAAATATTGATGCTCTTGATTTAAAACTTTTAAATTATGATTTAGAGCAGCTTATGAGTGGCAATGAAGTTGAACTTCCTATTTATAATTTTAAAACTGGCGAGAAAGAGTGGAATGGATATAAGGAACAATTGCCTGAAAATGGAGTACTTATATTAGAAGGAATACACGGACTTAATCCTAAATTAATATGGGATAATTTAAATAAGAATGTTTTTAAAATATATATATCAGCATTAACTCAGCTTAATATAGATGATCACAATAGAATTTCTACAACAGATTCACGAATAGTTAGAAGAATTGTAAGAGATTCTTTATCAAGAGGTTATGGCGCAGAGGAAACATTAAAGATGTGGCCTGCAATAAAACGTGGAGAAAAGAAAAATATTTTTGTTTATCAGGAAGAAGCAGATGTGATTTTTAATTCTACATTGGTATATGAATTAGGCGTTTTAAAACCTTTTGCATTAGAGGAATTAAGTAAGGTTCCGAAAGAAAGTCCAGTATATTCAGAAGCACTAAGACTTATAACATTTTTAAGTTTTTTTAAAGAAATAAATACAAATGATGTGCCGAAGAATTCTTTGCTTAGAGAATTTATAGGTGGATCTTGTTTTTATGAATATTAAAAATATTAATGTTGAATTATATTTGTATAATACAATTCAACATTATTTATTATATTTAAATTCATTTAATTAATCCGTTTTGAAAATATTCTAAAAACTTAAATCATCTATAATTTTTGAATGGAATGAAGTAGCAATCATATTATCCTATTTAACAGCTACAATGTTATTAGTTACTTCACAAAGGATTTGTTTGTATGATAGTACCTATTTCTAAAATGATATAATAAAGATATTATAATAATAAATAGATTCTGATGAATGATTATTAAGGTTGATATGATTTATTTCTAAGTGTTTACAGAATAAAGAAATCATAATAAAATATCGAATAATTTAAATTGAAATATAAATAGATTTGTTATACTATGATTATATGATGCTGAAATATTAGTAAAAAGGAGGCGTGTCATGGGTATTGTTGTTAATGAAGGGGTAGTGATACAAGCGTATAATAATAATATAGTTTGTGTAAAAATATCAGGAAAAGAAAAAATGCTATTTTCTAGGGGAATAGGATTTGGTAAAAAATTTGGTGATAAAATACCAAAAGGAACACAGGTTGAAAAAGTCTTTGTTATGGAGAATGAAGATAATCTTAAGAATTTTAAACAAGTTATTGAGAAAGTTGATGAAGAATTTTTTGGTTTATGTGAAAATATAATAACAGAAATATCAAGTGATTTAAATGAAGATTTGGATGAAAAGATACATATTGGATTAATTGATCACTTAAATTTTGCAATAAAGAGAATTGTAAATGGAGAAATAATAGAAAATCCTTTTATTACTGAGACTAAAGTTCTTTATAAAAAAGAATATATGTTAGCTGAAAAAGCAGCAAAAATGTTAGAAAATGAATTGGATTTATTAATTCCAGAAGATGAAATTGGACTTATAGCATTGCATATTCATTCAAGTAGAAATAGCGGAAACTTAAATGACACAATAAAGAGTACTAATTTAAGTAATATGGTAATTACCTGTGTAGAAAAGCAATTAGATATAAAAATAGACAAAGAAACCTTAAATTATGCAAGATTTGTAACTCATATAAAGTTTGCTATTAAAAGAATTTTGGCAGATTCAGAAATCGGTAATGACTTTATTTATGAGATTAAGTCAAAATATAAGGTATCTTATAAAATAGCGGAATCTTCAGCAAAGATATTAGAAAAATACCTTGATAAAGAAGTATCAGAGAGTGAGATAGCATACTTAGCAATGCATATAGAAAGGTTTAGAAAGGAAAGCAAGAATACTAAATTTAATATTAAATTTTTTAATAAAAAGAGTTGATTATAATAGATTTATATGGTAACATGTAAACATAAACAGAATACGTTTTTAATAAATAGCGTGTAACCGATTAGATTCGAGCATCAGCTGAAAAGGATAGGATTATATCTTGATCTATTCTTTTCAGCTTTTTTGTGTTCAAAAATAAAAATGTATATGAGAGTCTAGTACTCTTGTAATAAATATTTAATAAGGAGGGACTTCAATATGATGAAGTACTTACAAAAACTAGGGAAATCATTAATGTTACCTGTAGCTTGCTTGCCAGTTGCAAGTATATTAATGGGAATTGGTTATTGGATTGATCCATCTGGCTGGGGGGCAAACAATATAATTGCAGCATTCCTAATAAAAGCTGGAGGCTCATTAATCGACAACATGGGTATATTATTTGCAATTGGTGTTGGTGTCGGCATGTCTGATGACAACGATGGTACAGCAGGACTTGCAGGACTTGTTTCATGGCTTATGATTACTACTTTATTATCACCAGCCGTTGTAGCAATGTTTAAAGGTGTAGATGTTGCAGAAGTACCAGCAGCATTTGGAAAGATAGCAACACAATTTACAGGTATTTTATCAGGTATTATAGGTTCAAGTTGTTATAATAAATTTAAAGGCACTAAATTACCAGATGCTTTAGCATTCTTTAGTGGAAAAAGATGTGTTGCTATAGTAACAGCAGCAGGATCAATTGTTGCATCTTTGATATTATTCTTTGTATGGCCAATAGTTTATGGAGGATTAGTAAGTTTTGGGGAAGCAATCGTATCTACAGGAGCAATTGGTTCAGGTATTTATACATTCTTCAATAGGCTTTTAATTCCAACAGGTCTTCATCATGCACTTAATTCAGTATTCTGGTTCGACGTTGCAGGAATCAATAATATAGGAAACTTCTGGGCAGGAACTGGTACACAAGGCGTGACTGGTATGTATATGACAGGATTCTTCCCAGTAATGATGTTTGGTTTACCAGCAGGAGCTCTTGCAATGTATCATACTGCTAAAGATAACAAGAAGAAAGCAGTTTATGGATTATTATTAGCAGCGTCAATATCAGCATTTTTCACAGGGGTAACAGAACCTTTAGAATTCTCATTTATGTTCTTAGCACCAGGATTATACTTAGTTCATGCAATATTATCAGGAATTTCAGCAGTGGTATGTACATTATTGCCAGTAAGATGCGGATTTAACTTTAGTGCAGGTTTTGTAGACTGGTTCTTAAGTTTTAAAGCCCCAATGGCTGAAAATCCACTTTATATTATACCAATAGGCTTAGTTTTTGCAGTTATTTACTACGTTGTATTCCGTTTTGCTATTACAAAATTTAATTTAAAGACTCCGGGCAGAGAAGATGATGATGCTGAAGAAATGAATGCAGTACTTGCTAATAATAATTATACAGAAGTTGCATCTATCATATTAAAAGGTGTTGGAGGAAAAGAAAATATAACTTCAATTGATAATTGTGTAACAAGATTACGTTTAGAAATTAAAGATCAATCACGCGTAGATGAAAAATTAATTAAATCAGCAGGTGTATCAGGCGTTATGAGACCAGGTAAGACAAGCCTACAAGTTATAGTAGGTACGCAAGTTCAATTTGTAGCTGATGAATTTAAAAAACTATGTAGATAATAAATTGTTTATAAAGAAATATTTAAATAATTAATCATTTATAAGGATAGCATTCTAATTGCTATCCTTATTTCGGGTAAATTAATAATATTAATGTATTATTTAATAAGTTAGAAAAATATATATATTACAATAATAAAATTTCATTTAAGATGTTTACAGTCTAAGTAAATACCAGCCTACAAAATGTAGAAAAGTAATTGCAACATATATATTTAAATTTTTTGAGTTATAAAATTTAAATATTTAAATAAACTATGCTTATATTCTTATAAAAATGACAAAATAATTATATAATGTAGATACTTTAAATATAATATGTTTTAATAAATTTTGAGAAACATTACAATCGTTAAAAGTAAATAAGGAGAAATTCGATTATGAAAGGTATAGGAATATTTGATATACTTGGACCAGTAATGATAGGTCCATCTAGTTCACATACAGCAGGAGCAGCTAGACTTGGGAAAATAGCAAGAAGTATAGCTGGAGGAGAAATAGCAGAAGTAACATTTTTACTACATGGTTCTTTTGCAAAAACATATAGAGGTCATGGAACAGATAAAGCTTTGGTAGCAGGAATACTTGGGATGGAACCTTATGATGAAAGGCTTAGAGATTCTATGGAAATAGCAAAAGAATTAGGAGTGAAATTCCTATTTAAAGAAGCAGATTTAGGTGATGTTCATCCTAATACAGTTAAGTTTATAATGAGAACTGTAGATGATAACTATTGTGAAGTGATGGGATCTTCTATTGGTGGTGGAAATATTAAAATATGTGAGGTAAATGATAATGAAGTAGAATTTACAGGAATATATGAAACATTGATTATATCTCATAAAGATGTACCGGGGGTCATTAATTCAGTTACTCAGATTCTTTCAAGTGAAAATATAAACATAGCATTTATGAAAGTTTTTAGAGATAGAAAAGGCGAAGAAGCAACTATGATTTTTGAAATGGATAATAGGATAAATGAGGATGTTATAGATAAAATAAAAAAATTAGAATTTGTATTTAAAGTTATTGCAATTAGCCCAGTACAAGAAGAATAATAAATTGCTTTGGAATGCATATAATTTGAGATATAGTATTAAACAATAGCGTAAGAAGAAAGGTGGAACAGGTAATATGCTTGCAAGAACAGGAGAAGAGTTATTAGAATTATGTGATAAACATAATATTTCTTTAAGCGAGTATGCTATAAGATGTGAAGTTGAAGAGAAGGGATCAACAAGAGAGAAAGTAATAGAAAAGATGAGAAAAAACTTAAAAGTAATGAAGGATGCAGCAAAAGCAGGAACTGAAAAAGAAGTTTACTCACTTAGTGGCCTTATTGGCGGAGATGGACATAGATTAAATAATTACGCTAAAAATAAGAAGACTTTAACAGGAAGAGCTACTAATATAGCTATGGCAATGGCCCTTGCATCATCAGAAGTAAATGCTTCCATGGGGAAAATAGTTGCATGTCCAACAGCAGGATCATGTGGAATATTACCAGCAGTTATTTTAGCAGCAGGTGAAGTGTTGGAATTGTCAGAGGATGAAATGATAAATGGACTTCTTGCAGCTTCAGCTGTTGGAATGATTATTGGAATGAATGCAACCCTTTCCGGTGCAGAAGGAGGATGCCAGGCAGAGTGCGGATCAGCCTCTGCAATGGGAGCAGCAGCAGTAGTTGAATTAATGGGTGGAACTCCTAAAATGAGTTTAGATGCTGGGTCAATAATACTTCAAAATGTATTAGGTTTAGTATGCGATCCAGTAGCAGGTTTAGTAGAAATACCATGTGCAAAAAGAAATGCACAAGGTGCTATTACTGCTCTTTGTACAGCAGATATGGTGATGGCAGGGGTTGAAGCTAAAATACCTTTTGATGATGCTGTTGAAGCAATGTATAAAGTAGGAAAAAGTTTACCATCAGCACTTAGAGAAACTGCAATGGGAGGAGTAGCTGCAACAAAGGAAGGACTTAGGCTTAAAGAAAAAGTATTTGGAAAAAATAATGAGTAAAGAATGTAAAATATCTTGACTATTTTATAATATTGGTATAATGTTTAATTTGTGGATAAAATTAAATAATTTATAACTAGGGGAGCTGATACATCGGCTGAGATTGGAAAGATTGATTTCCTAGACTCTTATAACCTGATTTGGTTAATGCCAACGGAGGGAAGTACAAAATAATTGCGTGTATATTTATAATGTAACCCTTTGGGTTACATTTTTTTTTACGTAGTTTTTGTATAGTTTCCTAAAATTAAAAGATAAGGAGGCTGAAAAATGAACGAAAAGAGTAAAGCACAAAAAATTGCACTAAGTGGTGTACTTATTGGTATGGCTGTTATATTCGGAACATTCTCAATACCAATAGGAGCAGCAAAAATATCGCCAGTACAACATTTTGTTAATGTAGTTGGAGCAGTAACTCTTGGACCAATATATGCGATGTGTAATGCGTTTGTAGCATCACTTATACGAAATATATTAGGGACAGGCAGTCTGTTAGCATTCCCAGGTAGTATGGTAGGTGCATTATTTTCAGGTATTCTTTATAAAAAATTTAAGAGAATACTTGTTGCTGTAATTGGAGAAGTAGTAGGTACAGGAATATTAGGAGCATTACTTGCGTATCCACTAGCAGCAGCATTTTTAGGAAAAGAAGGAGCAGTAATAATGTTTGTAGCACCATTTATGCTTAGCTGCAGTGCAGGTGCAATAATTGCATATGTATTTCTAAAGATTCCTGTTATAGAACATACATTAATAAATAGAAGCTCGCATAATTTAGAAGCTAAAACTAACTAAATATTAAGTATTATATCTAAAACAAAGGATGTGAAGGTATGTATAGAGCATTAACAATTGCAGGTTCAGACAGTTGTGGGGGAGCAGGAATACAAGCAGATTTAAAATCATTTTCTGCAAATGGTGTATATGGAATGAGTGTTATAACTGCTATAACTGCTCAAAATACAATGGGCGTATTTGGGATACAAGATATAGAACCGCAAATGATAGAAAAACAAATAGACGTAATTTTTGAAGATATAAGAGTAGATGCAGTAAAAATTGGAATGGTATCTAAAATTGAATCTATAAAGGCTATAGCAAATGCATTAAACAAAGTTGAAGATTTATGTGATATTGTGTTAGATCCAGTTATGATTTCAAAAAGTGGATTTAATTTATTATCACCAGATGCAAAAGAAACATTAGTAAAAGAATTATTTCCACTAGCAACATTAATAACACCTAATCTTCCAGAAGCGGAAGAGATTTTAGGCGTTGAAATAAAGAATTTAGAGCAAATGAAGGATGCTGCTAAAAAATTAATTGAATTAGGGCCAAAGGCAGTATTAGTTAAAGGTGGTCACTTAGAAGATGATGCAACAGACTTATTATATGATGGTAATGAATTTGTATTATTTCCACAAGAAAGAATAAATACAACTCATACACATGGGACAGGATGTACATTATCATCAGCAATTGCTGCTAATATAGCTAAGAAAATGAATATAAAAGATGCAGTAGGTGAAGCTAAAAATTATATTACGGGAGCTATCAAAAATGGTTTTGAGCTTGGCAAAGGCGTTGGCCCAACTCACCATTTTTATAAATATTATTAATTAGTTGTACCCCTGAGGTAGATCAGGGGTAATAAAAAAATTGGGTTAAGTCTAAATTTGTTTAAAAATTCCCTTAGAATTCTCTAGGGAAATATTTAGGAGGAAAATTAAGATGAGTTATAAAACACAAATGGAAGCAGCTAAAAAAGGTATAATTACAAAACAAATGGAAATCGTAGCAGATAAGGAACAAATAGAAGCAGAAAAATTAAGACAACTTATAGCAGAAGGAAAAGTTGTAATACCGGCTAATGTTAATCATAAATCACTAAATCCAGAAGGTGTTGGCGATGGATTAAGAACTAAGATAAATGTGAACTTAGGTATTTCAGGTGACTCAGTAGATTATTGCAGAGAAATGGAAAAAGTTAAATTAGCTATTGAATATGGTGCAGAAGCTATAATGGATTTAAGTAATTATGGTAAGACACAAGAATTTAGAGAAAAACTAATAGAATATTCTCCAGCTATGATAGGAACAGTTCCTATGTATGATGCAATTGGATATTTAGAAAAAGATCTTTTAGATATTAAAGCAGAGGATTTTCTTGAAGTAGTAAGAAAACATGCAGAACAAGGTGTTGATTTTGTTACTATTCATGCTGGAATAAATAAAAGAACTATTTCTGTATTTAAAGAAGATAAAAGAAAGATGAATATAGTATCTAGAGGAGGTTCTCTTCTATTTGCATGGATGGAGATGACAGGAAATGAAAATCCATTTTATGAACATTATGATGAATTATTAGAAATTCTTAGAGAGCATGATGTAACTATTAGTCTTGGGGATGCTATGAGACCAGGATGTATTGATGATTCAACTGATGCAGGTCAAATTTCAGAATTAATGGAACTTGGCTTATTGACTAAAAGAGCATGGGAAAAAGATGTACAAGTTATGATTGAAGGACCGGGACATATGGCAATGAATGAAATAGCAGCTAATATGCAAATAGAAAAAAGACTATGCCATGGAGCACCATTTTATGTACTTGGACCATTAGTAACAGATATTGCACCAGGATATGATCATATAACATCAGCGATTGGTGGAGCTATTGCAGCAACCAATGGAGCAAACTTCCTTTGCTATGTTACACCAGCAGAACATTTAAGATTACCAGATATTAATGATGTTAAAGAAGGAATTATAGCATCAAAGATTGCAGCCCATGCAGCTGATATAGCAAATGGTGTTAAAGGAGCAAGAGATAGAGATAATGCAATGGCAGATGCACGTCAAAAATTAGATTGGGAAGCTATGTTTAAGGTTGCACTTGATGGTAATAAGGCTAGAGAATACTTTGAAAGCATTCCACCAGAGGATCAACACAGTTGTTCTATGTGCGGAAAAATGTGCGCAGTAAGAACTACAAACAGAATTTTAAATGGAGAAAAAGTTGAATTATTACAAAAAGAGAGTAAGTAGTTGAGAGCTGACAGTTAAGGCGTAAAGGTTACAGGTGTCAGCTGTCAAAAGGAGGGGTTTAAATGAGCAGTGAAATTTTAAATAAAGTAGGAAATTTATTAGAAAATATTAAGAAAAAGAAGCCATTAGTACATAGTATAACTAATTATGTTACAGCAACTGACTGTGCAAATATAATACTTGCTATTGGCGGATCACCAACAATGGCTGATTTTTCAAAAGAAGTTGAAGCAATAGCATCTATTTCATCTGCTGTAGTTTTAAATATGGGAATAATAAATGATGATATGGTTGAAGCTATGATTATTGCAGGTAAAAAAGCTAATAAATGTGGTATTCCAGTAATATATGATCCGGTAGGTGCAGGTGTTGCACCATACAGGAATAGTGTAGCTCAAAGACTTTTAAGAGAAGTTAAGATGGATATTATAAGAGGAAATATATCTGAAATTAAATTCATAAGTGGAATAAGTTCAGTTACTAAAGGTGTTGATGCATCTGAAAGTGATATGAATATGACTAATGAAGATAAAGTTAATGTAGCAAAAAATCTAGCACAAAAACTAAATTGTACAGTTGCAATTACAGGTGTAGAAGATGTTGTTTCAGATAGTGAAAGAAGTGTAATTTTATCAAATGGAAGCAAAATGCTTGCAAGTGTCACAGGAACAGGATGCATGACAAGTGCACTTTGTGGAGCTTATGCAGGTAGTGGGAATGATTATTTTATAGCAGCAGTAGGAGCTGTATTATCTATGAGTATAAGTGGAGAAATTTCAGAAGAAAAAAATAAAAATATTGGTCTCGGAAGTTTTCATGTTGGGATAATGGATGCAATAAGTAATATTACAGCAGAGATAATTAAGGATAGAGGAAAAATAACTTTTTTATAGAGTTTAAAAATAATATTGATATAAGCTGAAGCTTCAATAAATAAGCAAATTTTTAAGAATATAAGAATATATATTCTTAAGTTAAAAACCAAAATATTTGGTTTTATATTATAGTTTCATCTGCTAACATATGTGAGCCAAGCTTTATTTATATTTTTGATAAGCTTAATATAGTTTTGATCATTTAATTGAAGTTGTTATTATTATAGGAGGAATTTATTTTATGAAGCCTTATATTGATTATAGTGTATATCTTGTAACAGATAGAGACTTAATGAGTACGGAAACTTTAGAAGAAGCAGTTGAAGAAGCTATTAAGGGAGGCTGTACATTAATTCAGCTTAGAGAAAAAGAATGTTCATCACTTGATTTTTATAGTACAGCAGTTAATGTGAAAAAAATAACTGATAAATATAATATACCATTATTAATAAATGATAGACTTGATATTGCACAAGCAGTTGATGCAGCCGGGGTACATGTTGGTCAAAGTGATTTACCATTGACTATTGTAAGAAATATATTAGGAAATGATAAAATAATTGGAGTATCGGCAGGAAATCTTGAAGAAGCATTAACAGCTGAAAAAGATGGAGCAGACTATATAGGAGTAGGGGCGGTTTATGTCACAGGAAGTAAAAAAGATGCAACAGCAGTAACAATGGAGGAAGTCAGAAAAATAAGTGATAATGTTAAACTTCCAATGGTTGTTATTGGCGGAGTTAATAAAGAAAGAATAAAAGATTTTAAAGACATAAATATTGATGGAGTTGCTATAATTTCAGCAATAATAGCACAAAAAGATATAAAGAAGGCTGCTAAAGAAATTAAGGATGAATTTAATAAAATTAAAAAATAAAATTAATTTTGGAAATCTAATAATGCATAGAATAAATAAGGGACGTACAAAGTTTAGAGTGAAATAACCGAAATAAAGCTCTTATGTGTGGCTCGCTTGCTACAAAAATGAAGCTAAGAATTCAAACATGTAGACTTGTATCCACAAATGTTTGCTCCAAGGCATATAATGCTTAGTGAGGTACGAACTTAGCAGTATAGCCCATCTTCATCTACCGATGAAGATGTTTCCTTTAATATACCTTAGACAAACAATTGTGGAACAAGTCTACATGAAGAATTCTAAAGCTTCATTTTCGAATGCAAGACACCGCCAACATAAGAGCTTTATTTCTTTGTTTCATCTAAATTCAGAGTATCGGTATTATGTTGCTATGCATAAATACATTTTTAAATTAAGGAATAGTTAATTAACCAAGTTAAAAATTTAAAAAATATAAATTTTTAAATAAGCCATCCTCATATATTAAAGGTTTATTATTTTTATATACATAAATTTCAAGAAAAATAGCAATACATACAACTATATAAAATAATATCATTTCGGGAGAGAGTGTCTTATCATAAAAGGAAAAAATTACAAATAAAAGTAAATGAACCGTTAGGTAAATCCTTTGTGTAAAGATCATTTTCTAAAACAATCTCCCCAAAAAAGAACCACATTAAAAGAATAAGATATCTATTATTGTTAGAAGATTTTAGAGTAAATAAACTATTTGAAATATTGTTACAATTATAAGAATTTATTTTACAAATATTAATAATGCTAATTATTGTGTAAGATGCAATTAGAAGTGGTAACGTTACATTAAATAAAAAAATATTATTAAAGGTATAATACATTTTATATATTTTTGTAAGCGCATATAATTAAAAATTTTCAAAGGAAGTCCTTCTTATATATTATATTTTAGTATTATTATAATAGGAATGTACTAAACAGGAAATTGATTTGCATGAGATGCTTAATAATTGTTATAAATATTAGATATTTATATATTTAAAATCATATGTTTTAGAAATGAGACATATGGTATATACTTAAGGTATTAAAATATCAAGGAGGAGAAGATGAAAAATACAATTTTAAAAAATAAGAAATTTATAGTTTCAATTATTGTCTTACTTATAGCTGTATTTGGTTTTGCAGGATATAAATTTTATATAAATAGTAAAGCAGTAGATGGAATTAAAGAATATAAAATAATTGTTACAGATTCTGATAAAACTTTTAGTGAAGAATTTGATGTTACAACAAAAGAAAAATCACTTGGAGAAGATTTAGATAAGAGAAAACTTATAGAATCTGAAAATGGTTCATATGGAAGATTTGTAACTGAAGTTAATGGAAGAAAAGCAGATGAATCAAAACAAGAATGGTGGAATTTAGTTGTTAATGGTGAAAGTTCTTCAACAGGTATTGATGATGTAATGATAAATGATGGTGACACGGTAGAATTTATATTAACAACAGGATGGTAAAGCAATGAAGTGTTCTGTAAAAGAATTAATCTTATTTGGAGTATTAGCTGCAATTTTAACTATATCTCAGGTATCGTTAAGTTTTATTCCAAATGTTGAAACTGTAAGCTTATTGATAATATTATATTCTTTAATTTATGAGAAGAAATCGATGTATATAGTAGTGATTTTTGTAATGATGATGGGACTTATATATGGATTTGGAACATGGTGGTTTGGTTACTTAATAATATGGCCATCATTGAGTATGATTACATATTTAATAAGAAATAAAATTAAAGAGAGATATTTATTATTATCAATTTATTCGGGGATTTTTGGATTAATATTTGGTGCATTATATGCTATTCCTGTATTTATATTTACTGGAATAAATTCGGGGATTGGATATTGGATTTCAGGAATTCCATATGATATTGTACACGGAACAGGAAATTATTTTATAATGCTATTTTTAGGAGAAAGAATATTTAAATTATTAAATAGGCTAAATAAAAAATATTTTTATACTGGAGAATTCTAAAAATAACATAAAATATTTATAATTTATTTATTATTGGAAATTATTATAGTATTATTATTAAGTGGCATAACAGTTAAAATGGTGCCACTTTCTGTTTACATAAATTAGATAATTAATATTATTAGGGAGGAGAATGGTGTGGATAATAAAGAAAAGATATTTTATGTTTTAAAGAAGTATTATGGATATAGCACTTTAAGACGTGGACAGTTTGAAATAATAAACAGTATATTAAACAAAGAAGATACATTCTGTCTTATGCCAACTGGAGCAGGAAAATCAGTTTGTTATCAGATACCAGCAATTATACTTAGCGGAATAACAATTGTAATTTCTCCATTAATATCTTTAATGAAAGATCAAGTTGATAATTTAACTGAGCTTGGAGTAAAAAGTGCATATATAAATAGTACTCAAACAATGGAAAATATTAAAAATATATTAATAGAAGCAAGCCTTGGGGGATACAAAATTATTTATGTGGCCCCAGAAAGATTAGAATCTAAAATATTTAAAGATATGGTAAAAGACCTGGATATATGCCAGATTGCTATAGATGAAGCCCATTGCGTATCACAATGGGGACATGATTTTAGAAAAAGTTATTTACAAATTTCTGAATTCTATAAGATATTGAAAACAAAACCAGTAATTTCAGCATTTACTGCAACTGCAACAGATGAAGTAAGGATGGATTCAATTAAGCTTCTAGGATTAAATAACCCTTATATGTACATAGGTGATATTAATAGGGAAAATTTAAATATTTCTGTATTTAAAGAGATTGATAAGCTTGAAGAAGTGAAAGATATTATAAGAGCTCATGATGAACAATCAGGTATAGTTTATTGTGCTGCGAGAAAAGAAGTTGATAGTTTATATTATTATTTAAAAGAACTAGGGTATAGCGTGGGTAAATATCATGGCGGACTTAGTGATGAAGAAAAGGAAGAGTATCAAGAAGGATTTTTGTACGAAAGATACAATATAATAATTGCTACAACTGCATTTGGAATGGGGATTGATAAATCAAATATAAGATTCATAGTTCATTTCACCATTCCACAAAATATAGAAAGCTATTATCAGGAAATTGGTAGAGGTGGGAGAGATGGAGAGCAATGTGATTGTTATCTTTTCTACAGCGAAAGTGATTTAAGTAGAATAGAGTATATAATAAATAAAAGTTCAGCTTTGAGTAGATTATCTATTCAACTTAAAAAGTTTCAATCTATGATAGATTACTGTAATTATCATGAATGTTTTAGAAAATACATATTAAATTACTTTGGGAATAAAAGAATAGTAAGTTATTGTAATAACTGCAGCAATTGTTTAAATGATGATGAACTCAAAGATTTTACAAAAGAAAGTCAAATGATTTTATCAACTGTATTTAGAACGAGAGAAAAATATGGAATATCGGTTTTAGTTGATATTTTAAAGGGATTTAAAGGACCTAAAATAATTCAAAATAATTTAGATAAAGTAACTACATATGGAATAATGAAGGAATATGGAAATTCTTTTATAAAAGATTTAATTAAAAGTCTTCTAAATGAAGGATATGTAGATTTAAAAGAAGGAACTTATTCCATGCTTAAATTAAATGCACGTTCGTATAAAGTACTTAAAAGTCAGGAAAATGTAGTATTTAAAATTTTGGATAAAGAAGAAACTATTCTTAATAAAGAATTATTTGAAGACCTTAAAAAATGGCGAAAAGAAAAAGCATATAAAGAAAGAATTAGACCGTATATTATTTTTTCTGATTCAAGTTTAATTGAAATTGTTAATAATATACCTAAAGATAAAGAAGAATTATTGGAAATAAGAGGCGTGGGAAGTAAAAAGGTAGAAGCATATGGCGATGAGATATTGAAAATAATAGAAAAGTATTAAGAGAATATTGATGATTATACCAAATTAAGGATTTTTAATTAGGCATAATCATCAATATTTTTTGTTATTCAGGAAATTAGATTACAGTGAATCTATGAGAATGTTAGTTAAATAGCGTTTTTTTCTAGATGATTAAGAAAAATCTGAATTTCTTTTTCATCTAAATAAGCATCACCAATAAGACCATGAGCTCTATATAATTCATTATTTCTATGAAAATCAGATCCGGCAGTATAAATCATATTATTTTCATTGGCATAATTTATAAAAAATTCAGTCTCTCTTTCTGTATTACTAAAATATTTTGCCTCTAATCCATCAAAACCTAATTTGATTATCTCTTCAAATTGATTTCGTGGTAGTAAAACAGGATGAGCTAAAATTACTGTAGCACCAAAAGCTCTAAGTAATTCAATTCCTTTTTCAACACAGATGTTTTCACTTCTATAAGCAATTGAGAATTCCTTTTTTAATATTTTGTTAAATTCTGAGATGTTGTGATTTTTTATGCATTTTAAGCATTTTATTAATGTTCTGTCATTGAAGATTTCACCATTGAAGTATCCCAAAATGTGTACGCGTGTTCTATTATATCTAGTAGATACTTCAACACCAGGTATAACCTTTATCCCAATCTCTTTACCATGTTTTATGCTTTCTGATATTCCATTTGTACAATTATGATCTGTTATTGAAATTATATCAACACCATGTCTTTTAGCTATATCTATTATTTGAGTAGGTGTACATTTTCCATCAGAATAAGTTGAATGAATATGAAAATCGCCTTTTTTATACATACTTACTCCATATTTATTAATTTCCAATTCCTATTATATGAATTAAAAGCTGAATTGTAACAAAGAAGAGTGTGATTAGCTTAGCAATTTTTAAGATCTGAAAATTATTAAAAAAGTATATAAGCATATATAGATTTAGAAAAAAATAATAGGGGGTAGCCCTTACTATATGGGATATAGAGGGATATCATATAGTAAAATGCATGTTTTTTATAGTATTTTTGAGTTATATTAAAATATCTTTATCTTATAGCATGAGAACAAATGTCGAACAAAATCGAAATGACGAAATGTATGTTACCATAAGTGCAAAGGTTGCTTGTAATAATTTGAATAAATGATAAAGAATCTTATAAAAGATAAGAAAAGATAATTGTTATGATTAACCAAATAAAAAAGAAAAGGAGAAAAACTAATGAAGAGATCTTTTATTTTAAAAAGTATAAGTGGGGTAGCGATTGCAGCTACAATAATAGCATCAAACCCATTAGGAGTATCTGCACAAGGAAATATTTCAACTTCACAAGGAAATGAGATTACTCAAACTACTAATGAGGTAAGTAGCACAAATGGATTTGCTAAAAATAATGGCAGGCTGTGCTATAAGGAAAATGGTAAAGTTAAGACTGGATGGATAAAAAGTAGAGGCAAATGGTATTTTGCAGATAGTAAAGGTGTAATCCAAACTGGCGTAATAAAAATTGATGGAAAAACATATTACTTTAATAAATCAGGCGTAATGCAAACAGGTAGAGTTAGAATAAATGGAACAACATATAGATTTGCTAAGAATGGGCAAGCGGTAGGAAATAAAATTCCAAATGCTTCAAAAGAATTTGATTGCAACGGAAATTTAATATCAAACGGAGATAATGGAACAACAGAAACTCCAGATAACAATGGAGGATCAAACGGAGATAATGGAACAACAGAAACTCCAGATAACAATGGAGGATCAAACGGAGATAATGGAACAACAGAAACTCCAGATAACAATGGAGGATCAAACGAAGATAACGGAACAACAGAAACTCCAGATAATAATGGAGGATCAAACGGAGATAATGGAACAACAGAAACTCCAGATAATAATGGAGGGTCAAACGAAGATAATGGAACGACAGAAACTCCAGATAATGATGGAGGATCAAATGGAGATAATGGAACAACAGAAACTCCAGACAATAATGCTGGATCAAACGGTAATAATGGATCAACAACTCCAGACAACAATCAAAACGATAATGGGTCAGTAAATGTAAGTGGTTTACCTACATTACCTACAAATTATTCAACAACAATTCAAAGTAGTGCGGAACAAAAGATACTTGAATTAATGAATGAAAAGAGAGTAGCTGCTGGATTAAAACCATTAACTATGGACAATACATTATTAGATGTTGCAAGATATAAAAGTAATCATATGATTCAATATAATTACTTTAGTCACACAAATCCAGATGGAACAAACTGGACTAATTGGCTTAAGACTTTAGGCTATAAGTATACTGCGACAGCAGAGAATATTGCATATAATAGTTATGATCCAGTTGAGTTATTTAATCAATGGTGGAATTCATCAGGGCATAGACAAAATATGATGAACCCTAACTATACAAAAGTTGGTATAGGCGTACTTAAAGGAAATGGTAAGTATATGGGGACTCAAACATTCTCTAACTAATATAAATAAAAAAGCATACTAGAAATACAGTACATTACTAAACATATATAATAAAAAATTACTAAGCATAAAATTAAAATTTAAAAATATTACAAAGAATCCTCTAAAATTGAACAATAATTTTAGAGGATTCTTTATTAATTTTATAAATTTTTCATTTTATATAAATTATTTTCGCATTGTAAGGAATAAGGAAGTATTGGTTTGTTTTACATTTAAAAAATCAAGTGACTTAAAAAAGTTAACAGCTTTATTATACCCATACTTCTTTATATAATTTGGATATTTTTCTAAAATTTTCTGATGAACTAAACTCATTCTTACTTTATTATTATTTTCGCTAATCATTTTAATAATCATATCTTTTATATCATTAGATATTTTTAGAGTGTGAGCATCAGTATTATTATCTTCAATTTTTAGTGTCACAAGAGTTTGATTAACAGTTAAAGATTCTATTTCAGCTAAGAAACGAGATAATTTACTATATCCATAATTTCTAACATCAAAATCGGGGTATCTTTTTATCAATCTTTGTCCTACTTCTCCTATATTTACACCAGATTCACTATCTTGAATATCACTAATTATGTTTATGATTTCTTTCTTTATTGTTTCAATATTTGTTAGACTTTTATCTTTAAAAGATGGACTTTGAGTGTTATCAGAATTTGATTCTGATTGAGATTCAGATATAGAAGAATTATTATCATCTTCTTCAGAAATAATGTCTAAAAATTTAAACTGATTGCATGATGAAACAAATGGTTTGGGTGTTTTTTGCTCTCCCATACCAATAACCATCATACCAGATTCGCGAAGTCTCATAGCAAGACGTGTAAAATCGCTATCACTAGATACAATGGAAAATCCTTCAACTGTATTTGAATAAAGTATATCCATAGCATCTATTATCAAAGCTGAGTCAGTAGAATTCTTCCCAGTTGTATAACTATATTGTTGAATAGGAATAATTGAATTTTCTAATAAAATATTTTTCCATGAGTTGCTAGTGGGTTGTGTCCAATCAGCATATATTCTTTTGTAAGTGACTGTACCATAATTAGATGTTTCATCTAATATATTTTTTATATATTTTGCAGAAATATTATCTGCATCTATTAAAATAGCAAATCTTTTTTCTTCCATTAAAATTCTCCTAATTCGATATATTATAAAATGTATAAATTTAAAAGTATATATATAATTTTACCATATGAGTAATGAAAAGTTTAGAAGTTTAATTAAAATATGTATAAAATATAAAAGCAGTTAATTAATAAAAATTAGTATTAATTTTATATATCAATCATAGTATAGAGTATAAAACTGTGAAGGTGTCAATCTTGCAGTTTTTATTCTATTTTATGGGGGGCAAAAATTTTGGGAGAAAATAAAAAGAAAAAAATAATAAAAAAGAATGGGGCTATTATTACTTTAATTTGTATTGTTTTTATAATATATATAGGAATAACAATATTTTTTAGAACTCATTTTTATAATACAACAATTGATGGAATTAATATGTTTGGAAAAAGTGTTGAGGATGCAAAAGACATTATTTCATACAAGTTAGATAATTATTGCGTGAATATAAATGAAGAAGATCAAAAAACTCAATATATAACAGGAAATAGCATTGGATTAAAATATGATCTGGGAAATCAAATAGAAAAAATAAAGGATAAAGAAAATCCATTTTGGTGTATTACTGGAATGTTGAAACATAACAGCTATGAAATAAATAGTATGGTTACTTTAGATAAAGAGTTATTAAAAAAATCAGTAGATAAAATAATAGAATCAAGAAATAAAGATGTTAGAGAAAACGAGAATGCTAAAATTAATTATAATAATGGAGAGTATATTATTGCTGATGAGATATATGGAAATATAATCGATAAGAATGTATTAGAGGAAAAGATTACTGAAGCCGTTGAAAAAGTAGAACAAGAAATAAATATAGAAAAACTAGATTGTTATACAAAACCAGAATATACATCAAAATCTAAAGAAGTATTACAAGCTAAGGATACTTTAAACAAATATTTATGTGCAGAAGTAACTTATTCATTTGGCAATGATAAAGAAATTTTAAATAAAGAGCAAATTCGTAATTGGCTAAGGATTGATGATAAATACGAAGTATATATTGATGATAAAAATGTAAAAGAGTATATTAAAACACTTGCTAATAAATATAATACAGTAGGTAAAGAAAGAGAATTTACAACTTCATTAGGAAACAAGATTAAAGTTGCAGGAGGAAGCTATGGAAATAAAATAGATGAAGATTTTGAAGGTGTACTATTAATTGAGGCAATAAAAAATGGAAAAAACATATCAAAAGAGCCAGAGTATTTGCAAAAGGCAGCATCTACTGGAAAAAATGATATAGGAAACACCTATGTAGAAATAGATTTGTCTAGACAGCATTTATGGTTTTATAAAGCCGGAAGATTAATAACAGAAGGTGATATTGTATCAGGAAATGTGAATAATGATTGTGCAACTCCAGCAGGGATATATTCCTTAGTTTATAAGCAGAAGGACACAGTATTAAAAGGGCAGGGATATGCTTCACCAGTTAATTTTTGGATGCCGTTTAATGGAGGCATAGGAATACATGATGCAAGCTGGAGATATAATTTTGGCGGGGATATTTATACAACCAATGGTTCTCATGGGTGCATAAATGCTCCATATGATTTGGCAAATAAAATTTTTAATAATATAGAGCCAGGGACCCCGGTTGTATGCTATCATGAATAAATTACATGTTATTGCAGCACAATGGCATCTAGAAATAATGTCAGATGAAGATGGACAATCATTTGATATATTTAAAATGCTTATAGCTAAGTGTAAAAATAAAATAGAATATAAGATATTTTAATATTATAGAATTTGATAAATCCATAACTATATTTTAAGGCGGCTATTAAAGTAGTGTGCATGAATATAGCTATGGATTTTTTTGACTAAATATATAATAAATAAAAAAATTACAAAATTTATATTTACAAAAGTTAATATTAGGAATATAATAAATTCATACCAATGAATTAATGATAACGATATAAATGAGGTGGATAAAATGGAAGAGTTAGAAATGCAGATCATGAATATCATAGTTAATGCTGGAGATTGCAAGAACCATGCATATGAGGCGTTAAAAAAAGCTAAGGAAAAAAAATATGAAGAAGCAGAAAAAGAAATGGAATTAGCTGAAGATGCTATAGCAAGAGCACATGATTATCAAACAGCTATGATTCAAAAAGAAGCAAGTGGAGAAAAAGTAGAGTTTTCAGTATTATTTGTACATGCTCAAGACCACTTAATGACAACGATGTCAGAGAAAAACTTAATTCAAGAAATTATAGAGTTAAGAAAGAGTATAAATTGTTAATCTAGAAATTTATTATATCACAATAAATAATAATATAGATTTAATAAATTAATTTAAAAGAAAAGGAGAGATTAAAATGGTAACTATTAGATTATTTTGCGCAGCAGGAATGTCAACAAGCCTACTAGTAAATAAAATGAAAGATGCCGCTAGTAAAAGAGGAATTGAAGCTGATATCGCAGCATTTCCAGAAGGACAAATGGACCAACACTTAAATGGTGTAAACGTGGCACTACTTGGCCCACAAGTAGGATATACTTTGTCAAAGGCAAAGCAAATATGTGAACCTAAAAATATTCCAGTTGAAGTTATTCCAATGGTAGACTATGGAATGATGAATGGAGAAAAAGTACTAGATTTTGCATTAAATTTAATAAAATAATAGATAAATATGTTTATATCAGAATTGGCAGATTCAAAAAATACATTTATCTATTAAATTGAATTAGTAATAATTTCGGAATTATTATCAATTATATTATATACTATAATATAAATTTAGGGGGAAAAGATTATGGCATTTAGTGATAAATTAAATGAAAACGTATTACCAGCTGTTATGAAATTTGTAAATCTCAAAGGAGTAGTTGCATTAAAAGATGGTTTATTATATACTCTTCCATTAACTCTTATTGGCTCAGTATTTTTACTATTATCATCATTACCATCTGAAACATTAAATGTATGGCTAGCTAATACATTAGGCGAAGGGTGGACCGATCCTTTACTACAAGCATATGGTTCATCATTCAATATAATAGCATTGATTGCAGTTGTAGGAATTGCATATACTTATGCTAAAAATGAAGGCTATGAGCCTTTATCAGCAGGGGTTATTGGATTTGTATCATTTTTAATAACAATTGAAGGTTTCGTAGTTACTGAAGATGGAACTAAAGTAGGAGATGTTATTCCTAAAACGTGGTTAGGCGGTAAAGGAATGGTTACTGCAATTATTATTGGATTGATTGTAGGTGCAGTTTATTCTTGGTTTATGAAAAAAGATATTAGAATTAAGATGCCAGCTGGAGTGCCAGAAGGAGTTGCAAACTCATTTTCATCATTAATACCAGCAGCAGTAATTATAATTGGATCAACCATTGTATATGCAGTATTTAATTGGGGATTCCATACAACTTTTGTAGATGTAATATATAAGGTTATACAAACACCAGTGCAAGGATTGACAGATTCTTTAGGTGGAGTGATAGCAATGGGATTCCTTATACCATTCTTATGGTGGTTTGGAGTTCATGGTTCAACAATAGTTGGTGGTATAATGGGAAGTATATTAACAGCTAATACATTAGAAAATCAAGCAATTATAGATAGTGGAAGAGAATTAACTATAGCAAATGGTGCTCACATAGTAACTCAACAATTCTTAGATCAATACATGACAGTTACTGGAGCAGGTATGACTATTGGATTAGTAGTTTGTATGCTATTCTTAGCAAAATCAGCACAATGTAAGCAACTTGGAAGGCTTGCTTCACTACCAGCTGCATTTAACATTAATGAACCACTTACATTTGGTACACCAATTGTAATGAATCCATTTATGGCAATACCATTTATTCTTACACCAATGCTTTC
The DNA here is from genome assembly GCF_900465025.1 of Clostridium neonatale. Lineage (NCBI taxonomy): Bacteria > Bacillati > Bacillota > Clostridia > Eubacteriales > Clostridiaceae > Clostridium > Clostridium neonatale. The sequence goes on along the minus strand of NZ_UICR01000002.1, from coordinate 1,387,168 downwards.
AGGCCTTATAACATATTTTGCAATAGCAACCGGTTTAGTACCACCATTTGGAGGAGTAATGGTACCATGGACTTGCCCTCCAATAATCTCAGGATTCTTGGTAAATGGAGTTAGAGGTGCATTATTGCAAATAGTTGTATTATCAATTTCATTCTTTACTTATCTTCCATTCTTTAAGAAGGTAGATAAAATGAATTATGAAAATGAATTAGCTGCACAAAATAATGTGCAAGCTTAGAAAAAATATCACATAAATCTCAAAAATGATAGATTTATATTACTAGATAAAATTAAAAAAAATTTATATAATAACAGCAATATTAACTTAAAAAACATGAGACTTCTTCTTGCTAATAATCAAAATTTTTAATTATTATACAAAGAGGAGTCTCTTTTTTTTTAGAATTTTATCAGAAGATTATGAAAATATAAAAGTGTAGTAATAAGAAACTTTACAATATCCAAACAATTAGGGGGAGAAAAAAATGAAAAAAAGAAATAAAAAAATACTGACTCTGATTTTAGCAACCAGTATTTTAGGCAGTTTGTTAGCTGAGAGTTCTATTGTAACTAAGGCTAAAGAATTTGATAAAAAAAATAATACCGAATTAGAAGTTAAAAATAATTTAATGGATTTTAATGATGAGACTACTGACGAAGCAGTAGATGTAATTATACCAGAGGAAGTTGATAATACTACTGATGAAGCTGTGAACATTGATGTGTTAGAGATTCAAGAGAATGGTCAATTTGAGGACATAGCGATGGGAAAACCTGCAACATCATCATCAGGACAAAATAGTGCTGCTTTAGCTGTAGATGGTAATGGTGGGAGTAGATGGGAATCTGAGACTAAAGATCCACAATGGATTTGCATTGATCTTGGAGGAAATTTTAAAATAAAAAAAGTAAAGTTAAAATGGGAAGGTGCAGGAGCAGAAGTTTATAACATTCAACTATCAAAGGATGGAAATAAATGGGAAAATGTAGCGGAAGTTACAGATGGAAAGGGAGGAGAGACAAGAGAACTTGATTGTGATGAAACTGTAACTGGCCGATATATAAGAATGTACGGAACAAAGAGAGTTACTACTTATGGATATTCTATATTCGATTTTGAAGTATATGGGCGTGAGTCTGGATTTAAATCAATATCAGGAAAAAGTGAATCGGTAAAGTTAAAATGGTATGCTGAAGATAGTGCTAAGGGATATAATATTTATCGTTCAAGTAATGCGGATAGTGGTTTTGAAAAAATAAATAAAGAGCCTATAACAGGTACAGAATACACTGATACCGATGAATTAGATATAAAAAAATACTATTATAAATTAAAATCAATAGATGAAAATAATGATGAATCGGAAGTCTTGGATTATACTTCAATAACAATTGTTGAAGATTTAGATTTAGGAGATAAAGTAAAGATCTTTGATCCTTCAATGCCAAAAGAGGAAATTCAAAATACTGTTGACGAAGTGTTTAATGAGATGGAAACAGAACAATTTGGTACTGGAAGATACGCTCTTCTATTTAAACCAGGTAAATATAACACAAATGTTAATGTTGGTTTTTATACTTCTGTAATGGGTCTTGGAAAAACTCCTGATGATGTAGATATAACAGGTGCAGTACGTTGTGAAGCAGACTGGTTCCCAGAACAGCCAGGAAATGCTACTCAAAATTTCTGGAGGACAGTAGAAAATATATCAGTTACACCTAAATATAAATCTAATAACGTAACAAGCGAAGAAGGAGATTTAACTTGGGCAGTATCGCAAGCGGCGCCAATGAGACGTACTCATATTAAAGGAAACGTATCATTGTGGGATCCGTATGAAAACGATTATGACCTTGCTTGGGCTAGTGGTGGATTTATTGCAGATTCAAAGGTAGATGGTAAGATTGGATCTGCGTCACAACAACAGTTTTTCACTAGAAATGTTGATATGGATTCTTGGAATGGTTCAAATTGGAACATGGTATTTGTAGGAGATCAAGGCACACCAAAAGTGGATGACGACAAGTATGTATCTGGTAAAGCAGCATATACTGTTGTTGATAAAACACCAATAATAAGAGAAAAGCCATTCCTTTATATTGATGATGATGGTAAATATAAAGTATTTGTACCAGATGTAAGAAAGAATGTGCAAGGAGTATCTTGGGAAAATGGTTTAGGTAAAGGCGAATCATTATCTGTAACTGATACTTTTTATATAGCAAAACCGGAAAAAGATACAGCAGATACATTAAATGAAGCACTTAATGAAGGGAAAAATATTTTATTTACACCAGGTATATATTATCTAAATAAAGAGCTTCATATTACAAGACCAGATACTATTATATTAGGAATTGGTCTAGCAACATTAAATCCAAATAATAGAAATGCAGCTATTGTAGTAGATGATGTAGATGGAGTAAATATTTCAGGATTATTGTTTAATGCGGCACAAGGGGAATCTCCTTATCTATTAAAAGTAGGAGAAGAAGGATCACACAAAGATCACTCAGAAAATCCAATCCTTTTAGCTGACTTATTCTTTAGAGTTGGTGGTGATGGCAAAGAAGGTGCAAGAGCTAAATCATGTATAGTAATAAATAGTGATGATGTTATAGGTGATCATTTCTGGGTATGGCGTGCTGATCATGGTGATGGAGTAGGCTGGGAACTTAACAGATGCGATAATGGACTTGTCGTTAATGGAAACGATGTCACAATTTACGGTTTGTTTGTAGAGCATTTTAATGAATATCAGACATTATGGAATGGTGAAAATGGTAAAGTATATTTTTATCAAACAGAATTCCCTTATGATGTTCCAAATCAAGAGGCATGGATGAGTAATGATGGAACTGTAAACGGTTATGCTTCATATAAAGTAGGAGATACAGTTAAAAATCATGAGCTTTATGGAGCTGGCTTATATACTTACTTTACAGATGCAGATGTAGTTGTAAACAGTTCAGTTGAAATACCAAATACTCCGAATGTCAAAGTAAAACATGCATGTTCTGTATTCTTAAATGCTTATGGTGGAGCTACTCACGTGGTTAATAATACTGGCGGAGCAGTAAATTCAAGCCATATGAGATCAGCTATAGATTTTTATTGCAATAAAGTAGGCGACCCAGCTATTAAGCCATCAGGAGGTGTATTTTCATCTGAACAAAGTATAAGTATTGATTGTGCTGTTGAAGGAGCTCAAATAAGATATACAACAGATGGCCGTAAGCCAACAGAGAAAGTTGGGACAATATATACAGGCCCATTTACTGTTGATTCTACAACTACAATCAAAGCAATTGCTTATAAAGAAGGAATGGAAAGTTCAGATATTTCAACTTCAACAATTACTATAAAACCAAGATTAGCAGATAATATAGCACTTGGAAAACCAGCAAAGGCAAGCTCAGGTAATGCAGCATTAGCTTTTGATGGTGATGCAAATACTAGATGGGCATCTAATTGGGAGAGTGATGAATATATTTCTGTTGATTTAGGTACTGCTTATACTATATCAGAAATAAATTTATTATGGGAGTCTGCATATGCTACAAAATATAAGATACAAATTTCAAATGATGGAGTAAATTGGACGAATGCTTACTTTAAAAATACTCCGAACTATGTAAATATAACAGATTCTGTAATCGATATTTTTAATAAGAATACTACTGGAGGATCAGAAAGCATATCATTCCTTAAGCCTATAAGTGCAAGATATATTAAAATGCAGGGAGTACAACCTATTACTGAATATGGTTATTCAATTTATGAATTTGAAGTGCATGGAGAAAAGTACAAAATAGATGAAACTAATTTAAGAAGTTTATATGAACAACATAAAAATAAGGTACAAGGAAAGTATACAAATATAACTTGGAAATTATTCACAAGTGCTTTAGATTCGGCTAAAGATATATTAGATAAAGATAAAAAATCACAAGAAGAAATAGATACAGCATATAATAATTTGTTAAATGCAATAAATGGATTAAAAGAAGCAAATAATTCTAATTCAGGTTCATCAGGAGGTTCAAGCGGTGGCGGTAATTCATCAGGAGGCTCAAGTAGCGGCGGTGGTTCATCAAGTAACTCAAATAATGAAGAGGTTATAGATAAAAATGATAATTCAGAAAAAGAGACTGGATGGATTAAAGATGAGAATAATGGAAAATGGTATTATTTAGACGTTAACTCTGGAGAAAAAAAGACAGGTTGGTTTAAAGATAGTAACAATAGATGGTATCATCTTGGAACTAGTGGAGCTATGACTACAGGTTGGTTTAAAGATAGTAACAATAAGTGGTATCACCTTGGAACTAGTGGAGCTATGACTACAGGTTGGTTTAAAGATAGTAACAATAAGTGGTATCATCTTGGAGCTAGTGGAGCTATGACTATAGGCTGGTTTAAAGATAGTAACAATAAGTGGTATCATCTTGGAACTAGTGGAGCTATGACTATAGGCTGGTTTAAAGATAGTGACAATAAGTGGTATCATCTTGGAGCTAGCGGGGCTATGACTATAGGCTGGCTTAAAGATACTGATAGAAAATGGTATTACTTAAATAGTGATGGAAGTATGGCATATGATACTTATATTAATGGGTATTATGTAAACTCTAATGGAGTATATAAATAATATTAAATAATGCAAATAGGGATCGCTTATCAGGCCCTATTTGTGAATCTTTTATGAAAGAAGGATAAATTTATGAAACATATGAAAAAGAAACTTCTATCGCTACTACTTATATTTGTTATGGGGATAAGTATGAGTATTTCTTATATACCAGTATATGCAGCAGATTATGTTGAGTGGAAGAATAACGCTATTATTTACCCACAATCAGGACAGCTTGTAGCTGCAGGTCCTATATATCTTCAATGGCATAAACTTGATGATGCAATAAAATATAATGTATATATTGATGATAATTTTCAAGGTTATGTAGATGCTACTAATGATGATGTTATTGAATATGAAATTTATTCTACATCAGTTGCATCACATAAATTAAAAATTGTAGCTGAGTTAGTTGATGGTAAAAATGTTACTTCAAATATAAGAACATTTTATGTATCTAAAAAGGGTATGGGATCTGGAATGATAGATAAAGTTCAAGAATCCGGACTTTCTTGGTACTACCATTGGGCAACAGATCCAATAGATGGAGCAGATCCAAAGATGCAATTTGTTCCGATGATATGGGGAGAAGGAGAGTATGGACCTAATTGGTTAGAAAATCCTGATAATAAAAAGTATAAAACAATCTTAGGTTTTAATGAACCTGATTTTAAAGATCAATCAAATATGTCAGTAGATACGGCTATTGAAGAATGGCCAAGCTTTATGGAGAGTGGATTAAGAGTAGGTTCTCCAGCAACAGGAGTAGCCGCACCATGGAGTAATGATTGGTTTAAGCCTTTTATGGAGAAGATTGATGAAGACAGCAATTTAGATGTGGATTTTATTGCAGTTCATTGTTACCTTGATGGACCATGGGCAGATACATTTTTAGAAATGATTGATGATTGTTATGAAAAATATCATAAACCAATTTGGATTACTGAATTTGGAATTGCAGAATGGAATCAAGGAAAATGGAATACTAATAATCCAGATGCACTTAGGGATATAGCAGAATTCATGAAAAAAGTAATTCCAGCATTAGACAAAAGAGAATATGTTGAAAGATATGCATGGTTTCCGTTTGATCCTACAGATAAATATGGAGGAGCATCAGGTTTGTATGATATGAACACAGGTAAACTTAATTCGCTTGGAAAAGTATATAGAAATTTAGGAAATCCTAAAGGATATACATTACCAAATCTTGATGGAAGCATTGACCAAGAAAGTATTCCAAAAGATATTGTAGTTGATGATGGTTATGCAGAATTGCCAACTGATCCAGAAAATCCAGAACAAGAAACATCAAAAGCACCTACTGTTAATGGAAAGATTTATACTTCTACTACCACTATAAATGGAAGAGCGGGAGGAAATGCAAACATAAAATTATTTGTAGAAGAAATAATTGAAACTAATAACATAACTGCATCAGAGCAAGAAATAATTGAAACTGATAATACAACTACATCAGAGCAAGTAACAATTAAAATTAATAATGCAACTACTTCAGAACAAGTAACAATTAAAACTGAAGAAAAAGAAATAGCATCAACAATTGCGGATAAATATGGAAATTGGACAGCGAAAATTCCTGCTCAAAAGGAAAATACGATTATAAAAGTGACAGCAAAAGAAGAAGGAAAATTAGAATCATCAATATCAGTTAAAGTGTCTAAATATTCTTCAAGTTCATCTGGTTCAGGTTCGAAATCAAGCAGTAGTTCGTCAAAAAATTCTAATGATAAAATAACTACAGGAGAAGAAATCAATACAGATATTAAAGATACTAATAATATGGAAAAGAATGTTGGTTGGGTAGAAGATAAAGACAATAAAACATGGTACTATTTTGATTCAATCTCAGGAGAAAAGAAAACTGGATGGCATAGAGATGCAAATACCGGAAAATGGTATATGTTAGACAGAAAAACAGGTGCAATGATAACTGGTTGGTTTAATGATTTAAATGGAAAATGGTACTATTTAGATGGAAGTTCTGGCGAAATGAAAACTGGCTGGTATAGAGATGTAAATACCGGTAAATGGTATATATTAGACAGAAAATCAGGCGAAATGATAACGAATTGGTTTAATGATTTAAATGGAAAATGGTATTACTTAGATACAAATTCTGGTGAAATGAAGAAAGGATGGATACTGGATGGCAATAAAAAATGGTATCATCTTGGAACTAGCGGAGCTATGACTATTGGATGGATTAAGGATACTGATGGGAAATGGTATTATATGTATTCTGATGGAAGTATGGCATATGATACTTATATTGATAGATATTATGTGAATTTTAATGGAGCATATAAAGAATATTAAGCTCTATAAATATGGTTTGCTCAGCAAACCATATTTATTAAACTTTTTACATCAGTTGTATTACTTAAATTTAATATATCAATTATAAATATTTTAGCTAAATAATAATGGACATATGATAAGCAGTATGCTTATTGACAGTTAAAATTGATGCTAGTAGAGTTGGGATTCAATAAAATCAAAATTAAAAAAAATTAATTTTTAGGGGGAAAAGTTCATGTGTAGTAAAAAAATAATGAATTTAAAGAAAACTATATCACCGATAATTAGCTTTTGCATTGTCACGGGAATGATACAAGGTTTAAATATCGATAAAGTAATGGCGGATGATGTAAGTCCGTATGTATTATCGCTAAATAGGACTGTTTATTCATCATCAGATAATGGAGGATCTACATCAGATAAATTAGTAGATGATGATTATACAACGCGCTGGGAATCAGAATGGGGAAAAGATAATCAATGGATATATGTAGATTTAGGGGCTTCAGCTCAGATAACAGGTGTAAATATAAAGTGGGAAAATGCTTATGCAACTGAGTATGAAATAGAGGTTTCGGATGATGAAGAAAATTGGAGTTCCATATATACTCAAAAAAATGGAAAAGGTGGAGAAGAAAAAATTTCACTCAATGGAAAAGGCAGATACGTACGTTTAAATCTTAATAAAAGACTTTTTGAGGGGTATGGATATTCAATTTATGAATTTGAAGTATATGGCACAGGAGGTGTAAATGAGCCACCAGTAAAACTTGGTGAAAATATAGCACTAAATAAAACAGCTATATCATCTTCGGTTCATGAGGATTGGTATATTAAGCCAGGTCAAGTTGATGCTGATAAGGCTATAGATGGCGATAATAATACTCATTGGGGATCATCTCTTCAAGATAATCAATGGATATATGTAGATTTAGGAAGTATTCATACAATAGGAAGAGTTGTATTAAATTGGGATTCATCAGCTAGAAGCTATGATATAGAAGTATCTGATGACGCTGAAGAATGGAAAACAGTTTATAGAGAATTAAATTCAAGAGGAGGAAAAGAAAACATTCAATTATATGCATCAGGAAGATACGTAAGAATGAAGGGGATCAATAGAGCTACAACTTATGAGTTTGGACTAAAGGAATTTGAAATTTATGATTATGTTGAGAATGATCCAAAACCAGTTTATGAGATACCAGAAAAAGCTGAACAAGTAATAACTAATGTTGGTAGTGGAAGTTATGTGACTGATATGAGTTTATTTACACAACCTAAGGAACCTTATTCTAAAACAAGCAGTATAGAAACACCAATACCTTCAAATGATTGGTGGCAATCATTATTAATTTCAGACTTAGGTAATGCTGTTACAACACTACCCTTAAAATCAAAATATCAAAAGCAAGGATTAGGATTATTAACACCAAGTGCCGGATGGGTGAAGGATAGAACAAATCAAACTGAAAAAAATATAGACTTTTATTTAATGGCTAATAATATAGATACTGCTAAAATGGAAAGTAAAATTAGTGGATATGGAGATTATTCTGCTACAGCTGTATTGAGTGATAATGATACTGAAAAAATGAAAAGCACTTTTGTTAAAGGGTCACCATATATATATTCTGAATTTAGTGATCCGAATTCTGTAGAAATATATTCAACAGCTATTGATAAAATTTTTGATGAGAATGGAAATACTATATTAGGAAAAAGTGGAGATGAAATATCTACAGATCATATAGGTATAGAAATTGAAAATACAACAGAAGATCCAGATAAAGAAACTATCACTAGATATTATGGGGTATTTGCACCAGAAGGAACTGTTTTTAAAAGAGTCGGAAATAAAATAAAAATACAATTGGGGAATGGAGAAAAATATTTATCAATTGCAACTATGCCATCAGATACAGACTTAAGTTATTTTTATGATCATGCATATGCATTTGTAACTGATACAAAAGTTGATTATGATTATGATGAATTAACATCGAATGTAACAACTAAATTTGAGCAAAAAGTTGATTTAAAACGTAAAGATTTTGCAGACACTACTTTAATGTGTATGCTTCCTTCTCAATGGAAGAGAAGTGATAAAGAAACAAGCGATTTAAGTTATCCATCAGTAAGAGGAACACTTAAAGTAACAGAAGGAAATTCATTTACCACAGTTGATAAATTCAATGGAATTCTTCCACAATTTATAGAACCTTTAAATTCTGAGTATTCAAGAAATACTCTTATGACTTATCTTGAAGAATTGGATAAATCTACATCGTCAAATTATATGAGTGGTGATGCTTATTGGCAAGGGAAAGCATTGCATCCATTAGCCATGGGAGCACTTGTAGCAGATCAAATTAATGCAGTAGAATACAAGGAAAAATTCCTAAGTAAATTAAAAGAAATTTTAGTTGAATGGTATTCTTATAAACCAGGTGAAGAAGAAGGATATTATTTCAATTATAATCCAGAGTGGGGAACATTAATATATAAAAATAGTGAATTTGGAGCTAATACTGGAATTACAGATCATCATTTTACTTATGGATATTTTACCTTTGCATCAGCTGTGCTAGCTACTTATGATTCAGAGTTTTTAAATGATTACGGATCTATGGTAGATCTCTTAATAAGAGATTACGCTAATCCATCAAAAAATGACTCTAAATTTCCACAGTTCAGAAGCTTTGATCCATATGAAGGACATTCTTGGGCAGGTGGTTATGCAGATAACGATGATGGAAATAATCAGGAAGCTGCTGGAGAGTCATTGTTTGGATGGGTAGGAGAATACTTATGGGGAATAGTATCTGATAATGAAGAATACAGAGATGCTGGAATATATGGGTTTACAACTGAACTAAATGCAGTAAAACAATATTGGTTTAATTACGATGGAGATAATTGGCTACCTGAATATGACCACAAAACAGTTGGACAGATATATGGAGCAACTAATTTCTATGGAACATTCTTTAATGGAGATTCTGTATATGTATATGGAATACATTGGCTTCCGACAAGTGAATATTTAACCAATTATGGTATTGAGAAAGATAAAGTAGCAGAATTATATGATGGTATGAGACAGGATATTATAAAGGATTATCATAATAGTAGCGATCCAAATAAGGGAGAAGAGCCAGACCCGAATGACGTTGAAAATGCATGGAAGCATATAACATGGCCAATAGAATCTTTGAGTGATCCTGAATCAGTAATTAATAAATGGGATACATCAGAATTACAAAAAAATGAAATGTATAATACTTATTGGTTTGTAAACAATATGGCAGCATTAGGACAACGTACAGATGAAGTATGGGCAGAAGGTGGAGTTAGTGCAAGTGTGTATAAGAAAGACGATATTTATACAGCTATGATATGGAATCCAAGTGATGATCCAATGACTGTTAAGTTTAGAAATAATGATGGTGAACTTGGATATACAACAGTTGCACCAAAAAAACTGGTTGCAGTAAATCCACTGATAGAGGGAGCGGTAAGCAAGAGTGCTTTACAAGCAGAAATAAATGCAGCAAAGGAAAAGGTACAAAGTGATTATACAGAAGATAGCTGGGAAGATTTTAGTTCACTGTTAGATTCAGCAGTTAATGTTAATAATGATGAGAATGCAACTACTAGCCAAGTTGATGAAGCACTTAAAAACTTGTTAAATGCAATTAAAGATTTAGAAAATATTAATGATATACCTTCTTCAGATACCAATATAGCACTTAATAAAAGTGTAGTATCATCATCAAATGAAGCAGACGGATTATCAGGTAAATATATTACAGATGGAGATCTTAATAGTAGATGGGGTTCAGACTGGAATAATAACACAGATAATCATCCAGAATATGTGTATATAGATTTAGGAGAATCATATTATTTAGGAAGCATGAAAATAAAATGGTCAGATGCTTATGCGAAAAATTATGAAATACAAGTATGTGATGAAAATCCTGAGGATGAAAACAGTTGGAGAAAAGTATCAGATATTGATGAGGGTAATGGTGGAGAAGAAGATATAGAATTTAATGATGTAAATGCACGATATGTACGAATATATTGCAAAGAAATGGGACTTGCTCCATATGGATATTCTATAAAGGATATTGAAATATATTTAGCTGTAGATAAAAAGGAATTAGTCAATATAATAGAAAAAGCTAATGAACTAAATAAAAATGATTATACAGAAGAGAGCTGGAATAAATTTAGTAATGCATTAGAATTAGCAATACAAATTAATGAAAATGTAGATGCTAAACAATACCAAGTAGACAGTATTGTCAAAAAGTTAGAAAAGACAATGAATCAACTAGTTAAGAATGATGGAGAGTCTAATCCAGATGTAACAGATGAAAGTTTAGCGCTTAATAAAAAAGTTATATCATCATCAAATGAAGCAGATGGATTGTCAGGCAAATATATTACAGATGGAGATCTTAATAGTAGATGGGGATCAGACTGGATTAACAACACAGATAATTCTCCAGAGTATGTATATGTAGATTTAGAAGATGTATATGATATAAATAAAGTAAAGATATATTGGGATAATGCATTTGCGAAAAATTATGAAATACAAGTATGTAACGAAAATCCTGAAGATGAAAACAGTTGGATAAAAGTATTAGATATTGATGATGGGAATGGAGGAGAAGACGATATAGAATTTAATGACGTAAATGCACGATATGTACGAATATACTGCAAAGAAATGGGACTTGCGCCATTTGGATACTCTATAAAGGATATTGAAATATATTCAGATGCAGACAAAAAAGAGTTAGATAAAAAAGAATTAGATAAAAAAGAATTAGTCAATATAATAGAAAAAGCTAATGAACTAAATAAAAGTGATTATACAGAAGATAGCTGGAATAAATTTAGTGATGCATTAGAATCAGCAATACAAATCAATAAAAATGTTGATGCTAAACAATATGAAGTAGACAGTATTGTTGAAGAATTAGAAAAGACAATGAATCAATTAATTAAGAATGATGGAGAGTCTAATCCGGATGTAACAGATGAAAATTTGCCTCTTGATAAAGAAGTTATATCATCATCAGATGAATATATTACAGATGAAGATCTTGATAGTACATTGGGTTCAGACTGGATTAACAACATGGATAATAATCCAGAGATGTATATGTAGATTTAGAAGATGTATATTATGAAAAAATTAGAAATTTACGGGGGAAATATAATAATTTAAGTATAAATAAGTGTAAAGCTCCATAGAGAGGATCACACTTAAAATAAAAAATTACTTTTTCTTAATTAATAATAACAGTATAAATAATCATAAGAAGAATGTTTTACTTTTATGGTAAAAAAATAAATTTTTTTACCATAAAAGTAAAATTTATATTTACAAAAAATAATCATAATAATATAATGAATTCATGCCTATGAATTTAAATGCATGTGATAAAGAGGGATGAAATGGTTGGAAAAATAAATTGTGAACATAACTGTGCATGCAGGAGAGGGTAAAAATTATACATGTGATTTCTAAAACTCAATGATTCAAAAATGAACTAGCTGAGAAAAGATAGAACAGTAGTATTATTTGTATATGATCAAGAACATTTGAGGACTGCTATATCAGAAAAAATTTAATTAGATAATGTAAGCTTAGCCTTACTTGGATCACAAGTAGGATATACTTTACCAAAAGTATATGAGATATGTTAAGCAAAGAATATTCCAGTTGAAGTTATTTTGATGGTGGATTATGGAATGATGAATCGTGAGAAAGTATTAGATTTTGCATTAAATTTAATAAAGTAATAGATAAATATGCTTATTTTAGAATTGGCGTATTCAAATTATTTTTATTCTATTAAAATTTATAAATTATTGTCGATTATATAATACACTATAATATAAAGTTTTAGGGGGAAAAATTATGGCACTTAGTAAAGAGTTTTTATGGGGTGGAGCGGTAGCTGCACATCAAATAGAAGGTGGATGGAATGAAGATGGGAAAGGGCCTAGTACAGCAGATGTTATGACAGCAGGCGCACATGGAGTTCCAAGAGAAATTACAGATGGAGTTATTGAAGGATTAAACTATCCAAATCATGAAGCAATTGATTTTTATCATAGATATAAGGAAGATATAGCATTATTTGCAGAAATGGGATTTAAATGTTTTAGAACATCAATAGCATGGTCAAGAATTTTTCCAAATGGTGATGAATTAGAACCAAATGAAGAAGGATTAAAGTTTTATGATGATATGTTTGATGAATTAATTAAAAATGGAATTGAACCAGTTATAACTTTATCTCATTTTGAGATACCATATTACATATGCAAAAATTATGGTGGATGGAGAAATCGTAAAGTTATTGACATGTTTGTAAAATTTGCTACAACTGTTATGGAAAGATACAAAAATAAAGTAAAGTATTGGATGACATTTAATGAGATAAATAACCAAGCTGAAACAGAAGTTGATTTATTTGCTTGGACTTGTTCTGGAGTAAGATTTGCAGAAGGAGAAAATAGAGTTGAAGTAACATATCAAGCTGTTCACCATGAATTGGTTGCAAGTGCATTGGTAGTAAAAAAAGGTCATGAAATAAATCCAGATTTTAAGATAGGATGTATGCTTGCATATGTTCCGGTATATCCATATTCTTGTAATCCGGATGATATGATGCTTTCAGTTGAAGCAATGCATGAAAGGTATTTATATGGAGATGTTCATTGCAGAGGTTATTATCCAAGTTATGCTCTTAAAAAATGGCAAAGAGATGGAATTAATATAAAAATGGAACCAGAAGATGCAGAAATATTAAGAGAAGGTTGTGTTGATTATATAGGATTTAGTTACTATATGTCAGCTGCAGTTAAAAGTGAAAATGATGTAGAAGATGGTGATGGATTAGCTGGATATTCTAAGGCTGTAAAAAATCCATATGTAAAAGCTTCAGATTGGGGATGGCAGATTGATCCTGTTGGATTAAGATATGGACTTAATTCGTTATATGAAAGATACCAAAAACCATTATTCATAGTTGAAAATGGTTTTGGAGCTATAGATGTAAAAGAAGAAGATGGAACATGTAACGATGATTATAGAATAGAATTTTTAAAAGAACATATTATAGAAATGAAAAAGGCTGTTGAACTTGATGGTGTTGATCTAATGGGATACACACCATGGGGTTGTATTGATTTAGTTTCTTTTGGAACAGGAGAAATGAAAAAACGTTATGGTTTTATTTATGTTGATAAAGATAATGATGGGAATGGAACTTTAAATAGAAGTAAGAAGAAATCATTTGATTGGTATAAAAAAGTTATTGCGAGTAACGGTGAAGAGTTATAAGCAAAAAAAGTTAAATCACTACATCAAATTGATTACTAAAATTTGATGTAGTTTTTAATTTTAAAAATTTAAATGGTAGAATAAATGATTATTTTAAGTTATATAGATTTTTTATAATTCAAGTTATAGAACTAAAACAATATAAAAAAATATATAATAAATATATTCAAGAAAAACCTTTACAAAATAGAACTCAGGATATATAATCAAATTGTAAATGGTTACTAATATAAAAAAGAAAATAAAAACCGGTTTCGAAAGTTGTACATGCTGTAAGGCTTTTATTTTTTAAAAACTTCGAAACCCGTTTCGAAAATGATTTTTTTTAAATACTATCGAAACTGGTTTCGAAAAATGCAATAAAAATAATGTAGTTAATTTTAACTATATATATTTTTAAATAAATAATTAAAATAGGGGGAAACAAATATGAGAATTAAAAAATTAATATCATTAGTTATGACAGGTATGCTAGCAATTTCATTTGTCGCATGTGGGTCAGGCTCATCAAGAGACTCAGAAGGAGCAGCTAATAAAGATGGGAAAATAGTAGTATGGACATTATCAGATGACTTAAAGCAATTTGCAGATTATTACAAAGAAAAAAATCCAGGAAAAGAAGTTGAAGTTACAGTTATAGCACCAGCTGATTACCCAACAAAGGTTACTACAGCACTTAGAGGTAAAGCGAATGTTCCGGATGTTATAGTTGGAGAGCCTCAAATGATTCCAAACTTTATGGAAGCAGGTTTCTTTGAAGATTTAAGCCAAGCTCCATATAATGCTGAAGAATATAAGGATAAGATTGTAGATTATGTGTTCCAAGCTGGTAAAGATGAAAACGGTATAGTTAGAGCATTAAGCTATCAAGTTACTCCGGGAGGAATTACTTATCGTAGAGATATAGCTAAAGATGTATGGGGAAATGATGATCCAGAATTTATTGCTGAAAAATTTAAAGACGTAAAAACAATAATAGAAACAGCAAAAGAATTAAAAGATAAGGGATATAGAATTTTTTCTGATACAGGAAATCTAAGATGGTTCGTTTATGGAAATGATCCTCAACCATGGGTTAAAGACGGAAAGTTAATGATGACAGAAGATAGATTAAATTATGTAGATGCAGCAGTTGATTTATATCAACAAAAATTAGTTGCTTTTGCTCCAGAATGGTCAGCAGCATGGTATGCATCAATGAATGGTCCAATTCCATTGGATGCCGATTGGCAAGAATTAAAAGATGTAGATCCAAGTACAGCGCAAACAGAAGTATTCTCATATGCATTACCAACATGGGGAACTTTAATAATTAGAGACAATGGTCAAAATAACATTGGTAAATTTGGTGTTACTACAGGTCCTAATTCATATTTCTCTGGTGGAACATTTATGGGAATAAGTTCTTATAGCAAAAATAAAGAAGCAGCTTGGGATTTTCTTAAATTCTGTACTCTAAATGAAGATACAGCAAATTGGTGGATTGAAAAGTCTAAGGGAGATGTTGTTTCATATATCCCAGCTTTAGAATCACATAAAGATATGGAAAATGAAGCTTTAGGTGGACAAAAGTCTTATGCATTTTGGTTAGAAGAAGCTAATAAGATAGATTATTCATTAGTTACTAAATATGATGATCAAATAGGAAAGTTCTTTGGACAAGCAATTGAATCAATTCAAAAAGGTGAAATGTCAAAAGAAGATGCTTTAAAAGATTTTTATAAGAACATTTCAACTGTTTATCCAGAAATTGAAGTACCTAAATAATGTAAACAAGGTGAAGTATATCTTCACCTTTAAATAAAAATTATATAAAAAATTTTGTTAGAGGTGAGGAGTTTGAATATACAAGCAAATATTTCTAGTGAGAAAAGCACAAAGATTAGGAAGAGAAAGAAAAGTATAAATGATGTTAATAGATGGGGATATGTGTTTATACTTCCGTTCATTATTGTATTTTTGATATTTAGTATTTATCCGATTTTTAAAACACTATATTTAAGTTTTACAAATTTTAATGGATTTGCAGATGCAAAGTTTATTGGGTTAGAAAATTATAGTCGTGTTATAAAGGATCCTTTGTTTTGGACAGCATTTAAGAATACACTAAAAATTTGGAGTATTAATGTTATATTACAATTTGGATTAGCATTTTTATTAACTATTATATTTAGCGACATAAAATATAAAGTTAAAGGCCTTAGTATTTTTAGAGCATTATTTTATTTACCGAATCTAATTGCCGCAACATCAGTAGCATTTCTATTTAAGGCATTATTAGATTGGCAATTTGGAACATTAAATCAATTATTAGTTAAATTTGGACTTATTAATTCTAAAATAAATTGGCTTGGACAGCCGGGGACAGCAATTATAGTTGTTGCAGTTATTGGAGCTTGGATGTGGTTTGGAAATACATTTATAGTACTTATGGCAGGGGTCCAGGGTATATCAAAAGATTATTTTGAAGCAGCAACAATAGATGGAGCTGGAAGATGGACAACATTTGGAAAGATAACTCTACCACTTTTAAAGCCAATATTACTTTATTCAGCAATAACTTCACTTATTGGTGGTCTTCAAATATTTGATATTCCATTTTTAATTACAGATGGACTTGGAGCACCAGGTGGAGCATTAAACACAGTGGTTATGTATTTATATAATACGGCATTTAAATATAACAATATAGGATATGCAGCTGCTATTGCTTATGCTTTATTCTTTATAATAGCAATATTCTCAGCATTCACATTTAAATCAATGTATGGTTCAAATAAAAATAAGGAGGCAAGATGATGTTTACAAAGGTTAAAAAAAGCATTATATATATAGCACTAATTATTTTGAGCATTGTATGCTTGTGCCCATTTTTGATAATGCTCGTAAATTCAACACGAAGCAGTCAAGAAATTATAAGTTCATTTTCATTAGTTCCAGGAAGTTCTTTGCAAAGTAACTGGAAAATAATGAGTGACTATTTCAATATATTTAAAGGTCTTGGAAATAGTTTATTTATAGCAGTGTGTGTAACAGCCTTAAGTGGATACTTTTCAGCTTTAACAGCTTATGGATTAGCCGTTTATAATTTCAAGGGAAGAAATGCTTTATTTACAACGATACTTGTACTTATGATGGTACCTGCACAACTTGGTTTATTAGGTTTTTATGACTTAGTTAATGGACTTGGATTAATGGATAGCTATATACCATTAATAATACCTGCAATAGCAAGTCCGTTTATTGTTTTCTTCCTAAGACAATATTTAGTTTCAGTGCTTCCAATGTCAATAATTGAGGCTGCTAGAATGGATGGAGCAAGTGAGATTGCAACATTCCATAAAATTGGATTACCAATAATGATGCCAGGTATTGCAACAATGTCAATAGGAACATTTATTGGATCTTGGAATAATTATTTGATGCCATTAGTATTGCTTATTTCACCTGATAAGTTTACTTTACCAGTAATGATGGGATCTTTAAGTGCATCTAAGGATATAACAGCAAATATGGGGGCAACATATGTATCAGTCGCGGTCTCAGTTTTACCAGTAATGATAGCATTCTGTTTCTTCTCAAAATATATAATTAGCAGTATATCAGCAGGTGGAGTGAAAGAATAAATTTATACTTTGAAAAGATTTTTTATGAAGTATTAGAAAAGGAATATTATGAAAATCAAATAAAGTAAGAGGTGTTTTATGAATACAAAAAATATAATAAAAGATGATTATATAGATGAACTAGGATTTTATACAATAGAAGATTATGATAAAAAACATTCTTTTTCTAGCTTTCTAGCAGGTATAGCAGGAGTAGAAGGAATACCAATGTGGTCATTTTATGTTAATAGAGGGCAAGCTATAAGTAGTATTGGTATAAGAGATAAGGATAATTGCATAATGGAATTTTTTCCAGCAAATGAAGCCTATAAAATGGTTTATACAAATGGATTTAGAACATTCATAAAAATAAAAAACGATAAAAATGAAAAGATAATTGAGTCTTTTTCAGTTGATAGAGAGAATAATACAAGTAGAAAGTTAAAGATTAAAAATAATGAATTAAAATTGATTGAAATTAATAAAAAACTTAACATAAAAACAATAGTGACATATTTTACTATACCAAATGAAAAATTTGCAGCGTTAGGAAGAAAAGTTGAAATAGTAAATGAATCACATGAAACTATTAAAGTTGAAGTTTTAGACGGTTTAACATCAGTATTACCATATGGTTCAAAAAATATAGAATATAAAGAAATAGGTAATACATTAAGAAGCTGGATGCAAGGTGAAATTAATGAAAATAATACTGCAATATACAAAGTAAGATCATCAACAGGTGATTCAACAAAAATGGATGAAATAAATAATGGATATTTTTATTTAGCTTTTGATAAAGAAGAAAAGCCATTAGATCTTATAGTAGATCCAGAAAATATATTTGGATATGATACTTCATTAAAAGAGCCAATAGAATTTTATAAAAAGAGTGTTGATAAGATAAGAGAAAAAAATATTAGTTACAATAAAGTTCCATGTGCATTTACTGGTTCTAGTAAAATATTAAAAGCTAAGGAAGCCATAGAAATATATAGTTATATAGGATATATGAATTCTATCGATGAGATATATGAATCACAAGATAAATTAACAGATATAAATTACTTTGAAAACAAAATTGGAGAAAATAATGAAATTATAAATGAGATTAGTAAGTGTGTAGAGACAGTAAGTGCTTATCCATTATTTGATGAATATATAAAACAGTGCTATATAGATAATGTATTAAGAGGGGGATATCCTTTAGAAATAGGAAATAAAGTTTATTATGTATATTCAAGAAAACATGGAGATTTAGAAAGAGACTATAATTTTTTTAGCATAGAACCAAATTACTATTCCCAAGGGAACGGAAATTTTAGGGATGTAAATCAAAATAGAAGAATGGATGTAGATATTCACCCATTTACAGAAAGAGAAAATATAAAGATTTTTAACGAATTAATACAACTAGATGGATACAATCCTTTGGTTATTAAGGGAAAAAAATTCTATATAGAAGATGAAAATAAGCAAGAAGTATTAGAAATTATAAGTAAATACAGATGCAAATTAGAGAAAATAATAGAAAAGAAATTTAGTGTGGGAGAATTATATTCTGAATTAACAAAAATTAATGGTTTGGAACATGAGGAAAGAAAATCTTTATTAGAAAAAATAATAAAGATTGCTAGAGAAGAAACAGAAGCAGATTTTGGAGAAGGCTTTTGGATTGATCACTGGACATATAACTTAGATTTAATTGAAGAATATTTGAATATATATCCAGATAGAATAAAAGATCTTTTAGTTGGTGATAAAGAATATAAATTTTATAATTCGCCAGAATATGTACTTCCAAGAAGAGAAAAGTATGAATTAGACAATGATAAAGTAAGACAATATATATGCTTAGGTAAAAAAGAACCTACAAAGCAATGGGTTTACGATGAGAATGGGACCTTGTATAAAGTTAACCTTTATACAAAACTATTCATGTTAGCTGGAATAAAATTCATGACATTAGATAATATGGGATTTGGTATTGAAATGGAAGCAGGAAAACCTGGCTGGAATGATGCTATGAATGGGCTTCCAGGATTACTAGGCTCTAGTTTTGCAGAGACAGCAGAACTAAAAAGGTTATTATTGTTCATAAAAGAAAATCTAAATATTATAGATGAAGATTTAGAGATGCCAGTTGAATTTTTCGATGCAATTAATGAGGTGAATAAGCTGTTAATTGCACATTTAAAGAATGACTTAGATCAGTTTAATTACTGGGATAAAGTATCAACTGTAAGAGAGAACTATAGAGAGAAAACAATGTATACAGTTAGTGGAAAAAATAAATCAATTAATAAAGATAAAATAGATGATTTAATTGAAAGAATGCTTTGTAAAATTGATTTAGGAATTGAAGAAATAAAAAGAATGAATGATGAAAAAATTCCTACATTTATAGAATACGAAGTTGAAGAATATGAAGTAAATGATAGGAAAGAAATTAAACCTATTAGTTTTAAAGTGAGATTTTTACCAATGTTTTTAGAAGGAGTAGCTAGATATTTAAAAACAGAATTAGATGAAGGTGAAAAATTACAAGTATATGACACAATAAGATACAGTGATGTTTATGATAATAAACTAAAAATGTACAAGACGTCAGAGTCATTAGAAAATGTTTCGTTTGAGATTGGTAGAGCAAGAACATTTACAGCCGGATGGCTTGAAAGAGAATCAATATTTATGCATATGGAATTTAAATATGTATTAGAGCTTATAAAAAATGGATTGTATGAAGAATTTTTTGAGGATATTAAAAATGTAATGCCACCTTTCATGAATCCAGAGGTATATGGACGAAGTATATTAGAAAATTCATCATTTATTGCAAGTAGTAGTAACCCTGATCCCAAGAATCATGGCAGAGGATTTGTGGCAAGATTAAGTGGTACAACAGTAGAGATGCTTAATATATGGAAAATAATGATGGTAGGAATGAAGTTATTTACTTATGAAAATAATATTCTGAAATTTAAATTAAATCCAATACTAAATAAGGATTTCTTTAAAAGTAATATTTTAACAACAACATTACTTGGAAGCATAAAACTTACTTACATCAATAAGAACGATAAAAATACTTATGGAGAAAATAAGGGAACTATAAAAGAATTAAAGATAGTAGACTTAGATGGCAGCATAAAAGTAATTAATGGTAGCGAAGTATGTGGAGAATATGCTGAAAAGATTAGGGGAAGACAAGTAAAAGAAATAGAAGCTATAATTTTATAAACAAGGAGGATCAATATGAAAAAGTATAATGTATATTTAACGCACAAAGAGGAACAGGAAAAAATAAAAAAATATAATTTAGAGGAAATGCTAATAAAAGATATAAAATCGTCATCTAACAGTGTTAAAGTAAATACTAAGACTAAGTATCAAAAAATACTTGGTTTTGGAGGTGCACTTACAGAAGCAAGTGCTTATACATTATCAAAACTTGATGAAAAAACCAAAAAGGAAGTTCTAAATTCATATTATGATAGTGGAGAAGGAATAGGATATAAATTCGCAAGACTTCATATAAATAGCTGTGATTTCTCATTGGGAAATTATACTTATGTAGAAGAAAAGGATATGACATTAGAGACTTTCTCTTTAGATAGAGATGAAAAATATGTATTACCATTAGTTAGAGAAGTTAAAGAGATAAGTAATAATAATTTAAGTATTTTAGCAAGTCCGTGGAGTCCTCCTGCATATATGAAAACAAATGGAGAAATGAATAATGGGGGAAAGCTTAAGCCAGAGTTTATGCAATTATGGGCAGATTACTATGTTAAATATATAGAAAAAATGAAAGAAAAAAATATAGATATATGGGCTGTAACAGTTCAAAATGAACCAGCAGCAATACAAGTCTGGGATTCCTGTGAGTATACTGCAGAAGAAGAACGAGACTTTGTTAAAAATTATTTAGGACCAACATTTCATAAAAACAACTTACAAGATAAAAAGATAATAATATGGGATCATAACAGAGATATCGCTTATGAAAGAGCAAAAATTGTACTTGAAGATAAAGAAGCTTCGAAATATATATATGGGACAGGTATACACTGGTATATGTCAGAAGAGTTTTCTAACTTATCAAAAATACATGATGAATTTCCTGATAAACATATAATTTTTACAGAAGGATGTCAAGAAGGTGGAGTTCATTTAGGCTCATGGGATACTGGAGAAAGATATGGAAGAAATATAATCGGAGATTTAAATAATTATACAGAAGCATGGATTGATTGGAATATAGTACTTGATGAGACTGGTGGTCCAAATCATGTCGGAAATTTCTGTGATGCACCAATAATAGTAGATACAAAAGAAAAAGAAGTATATTATAATAGTTCATTCTATTATATAGCACATTTTAGTAAGTTTATAAAGCCTAATGCAGTTAGAGTTGAAAGCAATGTTAGTGGTGAAAAATTATATGCATTAAGCTGTATTAATGAAGATAATACTTTATGTATTGTTATAATGAATGAAAATGATGAAAACAAAATAGTGAGTATAAATATAGATGATGAAGTTTATAACATAGAATTAAAAGCACATTCTATATATACATTTGTGGAAAATAAATAGCAAAAATGTCATGTAGTGCTTTTTTTATAAATTCTGTATAATTAGAATTAATAGATACTTTAGAAAAGAAAGGATGAGATATTGTGAGCACAATATATGAAATAGCAAAAATAGCAGGTGTTTCACCAACAACAGTATCCAAAGTAATAAATAATTATCCTGATGTAAGCGATAAAACTAGAGCAAAAATAAAAAAGATACTTGAAGAAGAAAACTTTCTTCCGAATTCTCAAGCTCAGTTTTTGTCAACTAAAAAAACGTGGACATTAGGTATTGTATATTTTGAAGACTTAGGAGTTGGACTTAATCACCCTTTCTTTTCAGGCGTAATAGAAGCCTTTAAGAGACAGTCAGATAAGTATGGATATTCATTATTATTTGGATCTAAAAATGATAGACTTAAAAATGATACTTTTTTGGAATATTTCAAATATAGATGTGTTGATGGAATTGCTATAATCTGTACTGATCCTAATGATAAAGAAACCCTTGAGTTAATAGAAAGTGATTTTCCAATTGTAGTAATAGACATGTTTAATAAAAATACATCGACTGTGACTTCGGATAATGTACAGGGATGTAGTTTAGCTTTAAATTATTTATATAAGTTAGGACATAGAAAGATTGCACATATTCAAGGTGTTGCACAAGCAGATAACTGGCCTAGCAGTATAAGGAAGAAGACATATATAGAAGTTATGAAAAAGCTAAATTTGGATATACCAGAAGGATATATTGTAGATGGAGTAAACTTTGATGTTAGTGGTGGATATGATGCAATGAAGGAATTACTATCGCTTAAGGATAGACCGACAGCTGTATTTGCATCAGGAGATAAGTTAGCAATAGGAGCTATTGATGCTATAAAAGATGCTGGTCTTAGAGTTCCGGAAGATATATCGGTAATAGGGTTTGATAATATTGAAATAGCAAAATATGTTACACCAAAGTTAACAACAATAAGACAGAATTGTCAAGAAATTGGAAAGGCTGCTGTAGACATATTGATAGAGCAGATAAATAAAAAAGAAAAATTAAAAATAAATAAGGTAATTCCAGTTGAACTAATTGAAAGAGAGTCCTGTAGAAAAATAGATTAATTATTTAAGAAGGTGGAATTGTGAACAAATATAAATTTATAGATAATCAAGGAACATTTTTATTGGAAAATCCAGAGATTAATAGCTATATGTATTTTCCAATAGCAAATGAATGTGGAGTAATGTCAAGTTTAACACCAACTCTAAATGGTGATTGCAAGATGAGTCAAAATACATTTTTACTTGCACCTGTAAGTGCAGAAGAATTACACAATAATAAATCATCAAGAAATTTCTGGATATATATTGAAGGGTATGGAGCATGGTCTGTAACAGGTGCATCAGGTAAACAAAAATATGAGGTATTTGATAAAAACAAGGAAAATACAAAACTTGAAGCCGGAATAATGTGGCATAAAATTACTAGAGAATCTCAAAATATAGGAATAAAGAGTGAGGTTACATCATTTGTTCCTAGTAATAACAAAAAAGTTGAACTTATGAAAGTTACAATTACCAACATAAGTAATGAAGGGAAAAAAATAACGCCAACAGCAGCAATACCATTTTATGCTCGCTCTGCAGATAATGTTAGAGATCATAAACATGTAACTTCATTATTGCATAGAATAGAAACAACAGATTATGGAGTAATAGTTAATCCGACATTAACATTTGATGAGAGAGGTCATAAGAAGAATACTATAGTTTATGGTATTGTTTCGGCGGAGGATGATGGAAAAAAACCAATTGGATTTTGTCCTTTAGTAGAAGACTATATAGGGGAAGGTGGTTCTTTTGAGGCACCAGAAACTATAATAATAAACAAAAAATTTGATGTGAAGTCTAATGAAAAGTTTGAAGGATATGAAGCAATTGGAGCTATAAGGTTCAATGATATAATAATCGAGCCAGGCCAATCAAAGACATATATAGTAGCTATGGCATTTGGAGAATCTAAAAGGGATATAGAAAGTATTTCAAATGATGTCTTGAAAGAAACCGATTTCGATAGTTTGTTAGAAGAGACTAAATTATATTGGAATAATAAAATAAACATATCATATAAAACCAAAGATTCTGAATTTGATAACTGGATGTATTGGGTTAATTTTCAGCCAATGCTTAGAAGGATATATGGGTGTTCTTTCTTGCCTCATCACGATTATGGAAAAGGCGGAAGAGGATGGAGAGATTTATGGCAGGATTGTCTTGCACTTTTAGCTATGGATCCAGAGAATGTAAGACAGATGTTGTTAGATAATTTTGGAGGGATACGTTTTGATGGAACAAATGCTACTATAATAGGAAATAAGCAGGGAGAATTTATAGCTGATAGAAATAACATTACTCGTGTATGGATGGATCATGGTGCATGGCCATTTTTAACAACAAAGCTCTATATAGAACAAAGTGGTGATATTGAGTTTCTATTAGAAAAGCAACTTTATTTTAAAGATCTGCAGGTTATAAGAGGCGAAGAAAAAGATAATCTATGGAATTTAGAACAAGGAAACAATCAATTAACAGAAGACGGAGAGACATATGAAGGAAATATTCTTGAGCATTTATTAATTCAGCATTTAACGGCGTTTTATGATGTAGGGGAACATAATGTTTTAAGGCTTCATGGAGCAGATTGGAATGATGCATTAGATATGGCAAGTGAGAGGGGAGAAAGTGTAGCATTTTCAGCATTATATGCAGAAAATCTTGAGGATATCGCAGAGTTGTTAAAAGTAATAAAAGATAAAATGAATATAAAAAATATTCAATTAGCTGAAGAAATTCAGATTCTTTTAAATGTAAATACAGTTGAATATAATTCTGTAGATAAAAAACTTAAAGTATTAAAAAAATATTGCGAAAAATGCAAACATTCAATAACTGGAAAAGTTATTGAAATAGATTGTGATACATTGATAGAAGACATTAAGGGAAAAGCAAAATGGCTTAAAGAGCATATACGAAAAAATGAGTGGATTTCAAATGAAGAAGAATTTAGCTGGTTTAATGGATATTATGATAATAATGGAAGAAGAGTTGAAGGTGGAACTGGAAATGAAACTCGTATGATGCTTACAGGACAAGTATTCACAATAATGAGCAATACTGCAAATGAAGAGCAGGTAAGAAGCATAATAAAAGCATGTGATAATTATTTGTATGATGAGTCTGTAGGGGGATATAAGCTAAATACGGACTTTAATGAAGTTAAAACAGATCTTGGGAGAATGTTTGGATTTGCATATGGTCATAAAGAAAATGGTGCAGTATTCAGCCATATGGCAATAATGTATGCTAATGCTCTATATAAAAGAGGATTTGTAGAGGAGGGCTTTAAGGTTATTGATTCTCTTTACAGCCATTGTAATAAATTTGAAATAAGCAGAATATATCCTGGAGTACCAGAGTATATAAATTCTAGAGGAAGAGGTATGTATCACTATTTAACTGGTTCTGCTAGTTGGTTGATATTAACTGTATTGACTGAGATGTTTGGAGTAAAGGGAGATATGGGAGATTTAAAGCTTGAACCTAAACTTCTTTTAAAGCAATTTGATGAAAATTATAAGGCAGCAATAAATATGACTTTTGCAGAAAGAAGATTTCATATTGAATATATTAATGAAGCTTCAAAAGAATTTAATGAATACAGTATTAAAGAAATTTATTTAGATAATAATAAATATAATTCTGAAAACTATTCGGTTATATATAAAAAGGATATTATTTTACTTGATGAAGGAAAGACTCACAATATTAAAGTTATATTAGAATAATTTTTATATGAAAATATCATAGAATATGAAGATGATATGTTAGATGTCTAATTTCAAAAGTCAGAGGGAGGTCCTATGAGAGATCTTATAAATATTAAGGGGATAAGAAATTTACCTATTAAAAAGAAATTGATAAAGTCTTTTTTAATAATAGTAATTATAGGAGCTTTAACATCATGTTTGAGTATAATATTTCTACAAAAAATAAACGATAATTACCAGTATGCAATTAATGAGTATGGTTTTTCTCAAGGTGAAATTGGAAAACTGGGCATAAGAGTAGAACATTCATATTCTATGATTAAGGAAATTATAATCATAGGAAGCCAAGATTCTATAGATCAGAAGAGAATAACTTCAATGCAGGAAGATATACAGAAGTGTGATGATGATATTAAAGAATTATTATCTCTAATAGAAAAGACAAATAAAGAACTTGAAGAAAAGGAAACTTTTAATAATATAAAAGATGATATACAGGAGTATGAAAAAGTCAAACAAAGAATTATAGATTTAGGATTAGAAAGAAAAAGTGATCAAGCTGCTGAGTTGTTAAGATTACAAGGGAATCCTTCAATGGATTTGCTTACAGTAGATATTTCAAAGCTATTGGATACAAAGATTGATCAATGTAATAATTTAGTGACTAAATTAAATATTTTAAGAACCATTTTTATAGGGATTATTATAGTATCAATAGGTATATCAGTATTATTTGCATTGCAGTTATCAAGATATATATCAGATATAATAGGTAATCCCATAGAAAAGATGAATATTATAGCTAAAAAGTTAGCTAATGGAGAGTTGAATGTTGATTTAGAAATAGATTCTAATGATGAGATTGGAGAGTTAGTATCTTCATTTTCGGTTATGATAACTACTCTTAAAGGATACATTAGTGAGATTTCAGAAGTATTAGGAGATATTTCTTTAGGAAAATTTAATTGTAAAATAGAACAAGAATATAAAGGAGAATTTATTCAAATAAGAAGCTCATTAGAGAATATTTTAAAATCATTAACACATGTATTTTCAGAATTTAAACAGTCAGCAATTGAAATAACAGAAAATTCAAAACAAGTTTCTGATATAGCAGAAGTATTATATAAAGGAAGCCTTGAACAGACTAGTGTAGTTAATGAATTATCAGTGTCTATTAATAAAATAAATGGACAAATAAAGAAAAATACCGAAGATGCTACAAATGTTAATGATGTAACTAATTATTTAGTTGAAAATATAGGAAAGAGCAACAATCAAATGAACACTCTATTAAATGCTATGAATGAAATTGAAAGCTCATCAAAAAACATTATAAATATTATGCAAACAATTGATGAGATTTCAGAACAAACTAATCTACTTGCATTAAATGCATCTATAGAAGCTGCTAGGGCAGGCGAAGCAGGAAAAAGTTTTTCTATTGTAGCTAATGAGGTAAGAAATTTAGCAGATCAAAGCTC
Source organism: Clostridium neonatale (assembly GCF_900465025.1). Classification (NCBI taxonomy): domain Bacteria; kingdom Bacillati; phylum Bacillota; class Clostridia; order Eubacteriales; family Clostridiaceae; genus Clostridium; species Clostridium neonatale. Next base: position 1,359,341 of record NZ_UICR01000002.1, on the reverse strand, counting down.
AAATGCTGCTAAAAGTACAAAGAAAATAATAAATGATTCAATGATAGCCATATATAATGGAAAGTCATTAGCAATTAATGCAGCTAATACATTGACAGAATGTGTTAAACAGTCAGATGTTACAATAAATTTAATAAATGATATAACGGTGGCATCAAATGAACAAGCACTTGCTATTGAAAGTATTGATAAAGGAATAGCTCAGATTGTAGAAGTTATAAATGAAAATTCAAAAGTATCAGAAAAGAGTGCAGAATCTAGTGAGCATTTAAAAACACAATCAATTGTTTTGGATGAAATGATTAATAAATTTAGAAAGTAAGATGGTTATAGATATACACATATAGTATGTGATATAATGAATATTATATCATATACTATTTGTTTGGAAGAGGGAGAATAAATGCAGCCTAAGTATGAATTTGTTGCTAAGACATTAGAGAAGGAAATTATAGAAAGAAAATATAATGATGATAAAAAGTTGCCAACAGAAGAAGAATTGATGAAAGTATTTCAAGTAAGTAAAAATACTATAAGAAAAGCTATAGATGTTTTAGTTAGCAATGGATATGTCTATAGAGTACAAGGTAGTGGTGTATTCTTAAGAGATTTTTTTTATAATGGCTTTGTAAATGTTATGAATATGACAGGACTAACAAAAAACTTTTCTGCAGACAAAATAGCAACAAAAGTTATTGAACTATCTTTAATTGATCCAACTGAAAAAATAATTGAAAAATTAAATTGTTCGCCAGAAACTAAAATTTATTATGTAAAACGTATTAGATACTTAGATGGGGAGCCAATAGAAATTGAAGAATCATATTATAATAAAGATGTTATATGTTATTTGAATAATGAAATATGTTTGGGATCCATTTTTAAATATATTACAGAAGATTTAAAGCTCAATATTGGTTTTGCTAATAGAGTAATAAGTACTGAGAAGTTAAGTAAAGAAGATGCAGAATTTCTAAATTTAGAAGAAAATGATCCAAGTTTAAATTTAGAGAATGTGGTATATTTAAGTAATGGAAAGGCATTTGATTATTCAATAGAAAAATATAATTACTTAAAAATAAAATTATATAATATTAACTAAAATAAAATCTGATATACGATAAAAAATAATTTTTGTCATATATCAGATTTTTGTTGATTATTCCCATCCTGTACAAACATCAATCCAATCAATACTATTTGACATTTCAAAAAGCTCATTACAAGTAAGTTTTATGGCTGAATTAGGACTTCCGCATGCAGGATATACTGCTTCAAATCGTTTTAATGAAATATCGGTATATACTTTAACATTAGATGGATTATCAAACGGGCATACACCACCAACAGGGTGACCTGTATATGTAGAAACTTCTTCAAAGGAAAGCATTTTGGGTTTGAATCCAAAAGTTTTCTTAAATTTTGAATTATTTACTTTGCCATCCCCGGCAGTAACAATTAATATGCACCCATCTTCATCTTTGAATGATAAGGATTTAGCAATCCTAGCAGGTTCTGTAGATAAAGCCTCAGCAGCTAACTCTACGGTCGCACTAGAAACATCAAATTCTAATACTTCATTAGCCTTATTAAATTTCTTTAAATATTCACGTACACTTTCAATTGACAATTTCGACATCTCCTTCTATGATTAATTTTTATAAATATTGCTATATTAAGTAACATATTAATAATTATATCACAAAAAATATAATAAATAATCAATAGAATGGTTTTGAATATTTTATGTTGATATATTTATGAATTTTAATAGAATAATCTTAAAACTTTTTAGTACACATAGCTCGTCTATATAGTATAAAGAAAAGTACTTTTCGGCCATATAGAAAGGAAGAAACAATGATAGGGATCTTTAAAGAAAAAAGAATAGAAAATTATATTGTGGAAAATAGAAATATTTTTTATAAAATAGCATATTCTTATACTCAAAATGAAGAAGATGCATTAGATGTTGTTCAAGAAGCTATTTATAAAGCATTGAGTTCTATAGACTCTTTAAAAGATTTAGAAAAAATTAAACCTTGGTTTTATAAAATATTGATAAGGACAAGTATCGATTTTATTAGAAAAAATAAAAAGTATATACCAATGGATAACATGTTAGAAGAATCAGATTATGATGAGTATAAAAACATTGATTTAGATAATGCTCTTAATAAAATACCTACAAAATATAAAACAATTATAATATTAAGATATTTTGAGGATTTTAAGATTGATGAGATTGCTAATATGCTAGATGAAAATGTTAATACAATAAAAAGTCGTTTATATACAGCATTGAAAAAATTGAAGATTGAAATGAAAGGTAATGATTTATATGAATAATAGAAAAATAGACGATTTAATTGAAGATTATATGAATATAAAGATATCTGATAAATTAGAAGATAAAGTTAATGAAGCTATAAAAGAAAGTAAAAAAATAAAGAAAAGAGGGATTAATATGAAAAAAGGTTTTATTGGTGTTGCAGCAAGCGTTGCTGTAATTATAGGAATGCTAAATGTTAGCCCAGCATTTGCTGATGCAGTAAAGGAAGTTCCAATAGTGGGGAATTTAGTTAACCTTGTTGTAGTAAAAAATTATAAGGTTAATGATAAAAATGTAGAAGCAGATATTAATGTTTCAAAGATAGATGGATTAAAGAATAAAGAATTACAAGATAATTTAAATGAAGAATTTATGAAGCAAGGAAAAGAAGCTTACGAAAATTTAATTAAAGAAATACCAGATATAGGAGAAGGAAAAAAGTATGTAGGAATGGATTATAAAATAAAAAGTGAAACAGATAGTATTTTATCTATTGAAGTAAGTAAATCAGAAATACAAGCATCAGGATATGAAACAAGAAAACATTATGTAATAGATAAGGAAAAACAAGTTGTTTTAACATTACCATTAATATTTAAAGATAAATCATATGTAGATGTAATTAGTGATAATATAAAAGAACAAATGAGAAAACAAATGAAAGAAGATGAAGGAAAGAGCTATTTTATAGATAGTGAGAAAGATTTCGCAGAAGATGATTTTAAAAAGATAGCAGAGAATCAAGATTTCTATATAAACTCTAATAATGATCTTGTTATCTGCTTTGATGAATATGAAGTAGCACCAGGATATATGGGACCTGTTGAGTTTGTTATTCCAAAGGAGATAGTTGATAATCTAAAATAAAATATTAATAAAAATGCTTGTAGTAACTACTTGTTATTACAAGTATTTTTTTCTTTTAAATTCAAGTAGAATTAATGATGATTTTATAAATTATAAAAAAATATTTATTCTTTTATAATTTAGCCAATAATATATGATAATATTATAGGAGATATAAATATATAGATTGGAGTGATTCTAATGATAAAACTTATAGCATCTGATATGGATGGAACACTATTAAATGATGAACATGATATAGATATAGAGACAGTTGAAGCAATTAGAAAGGCTGAAGAAGCGGGAATAATTTTTGCAATATCTACAGGTAGAGAATATGAGAGTGTTAAATGTGTATTAGATAAACATAATATAAAATGCCAATGTGTTCTTTCTAATGGAGCAGAATATAGAGATGAAGATGGCAATATATTAGAAGTAATAAATATAAATGATGTAACAGCAAAAGATATAATGTATATATTAAAAGAAAATAATCTTACAGCTCGTATTTTTACTGATAAAGGAGTTTATACAACATCATCTGAAGAGGATGCACTTCAAGAAGTGACGTATAGAACATTATCTTTTAATCCAGAGATGTCAATGGAAGAAGCACGGGAACAAGCAAAAAAGGAACCTTTTTTTGTAAGTTTGCAATATGTAAAAGATATAGAGGAATTTTTTAAGCAGGATGTTGAAGTAAGAAAATTTGTAGCATTTCATAAAGACGTCGATTTAATAGATACAGTTAAGAAAAAGATGGGAAGACTTGAAGGATTAGCAGTATCATCTTCATTTAGAGATAACATAGAAATAACAGATAAGAATGCACAAAAAGGAATAATCTTAGAAAAAGTAGCAGGGAAATTAGGAATAAATAAAAATGATGTTATGATTCTTGGGGATAGTTTTAACGATTATTCAATGTTTGAAATATTTGAAGAAAGTGTTGCAATGAAGAATGCAATACCAGAAGTTAAAGAAATAGCTAAATATGTAACTGAAGCAAATAGTGATTTAGGGGTTGCAAAAGCTATTTATAGAGTTCTTAACAATGAAATGGAAACAATGATAAATAATGAAAAATAGAAATTATAAAAAGCTCTTCGTAAAAGTAAGAGCTTTTTTTAATTAAAGTTAATACATTAATATTAGATTCATATTTAACAAATGGATAAGAACATAGTACATTGACGATTTTTTATATATAAATTTATAGAATATATTTCTAAAAATTCAAGAATATATTTATAATATATTTTTATAGGTTATAATTAATATAGTTATATAAGGAAGATAGGGAGGCGGTATTTTTGATTTTAGTAAATTGTGTATGGAGGCAATCTGATATTGTTACAGTTATTGAAAATATAAAAATAGAAGATAATTATGTTTTTAAATTACAAAAAATAGAAGGCATGAGAATGTTTTTTGAATCACTCATAAATGATGATAAAAAAGGAATGATGATGGTAAAAAGAGCAATAAAAACTATACCAGGATATCAAGCATTAGTTATAAACGTTGTACCCGTTGTAAATAGCAGTGTATTTGAGGGCTATTTTTTATAAATGATTAGTAATAACACCAATTTACAAGTAATTGAATCACCATAAAATACTAATATAAATAATATTTTCTTTATTATTTGCAAATTCCTAGAAACATTTTTATTCAGGGGTGGTTTTTTATCATCTTTAAAAGTAAAATCTAAGTGCCAATGTAAGCAATTTTCTATAACCCAAGTATTAAGGCCAATATAAGAGTGCACAAAGTTGCCAATATTTTAATGGGTACTACATATTGTTGATACCCATATTTGTTATACCTAAAATTATACTTATTAAAAATTAAATGACTATAGCTGAGTAGTTACAAATCAATATGAATTTTAAAATATAACATAAACACAAAAATATGTTACATAAAAATATTTACCATAATGGATAAAAACTGTATATTTAATTCATATTTTATCTAAAGAGTAAGTATTTGTATATATTTACAATCAATAGTTAATAACGCATTAATTAAAATTGTCACATAGTAGTGTTAGTGGAATAATTTTGATGAGATGAGGCAAGCTGTATAAAAATAGTGCAGGCCTAAGAGTATAGAGTGATTTTTGTATAGTTTCTTCATTTATTATTGATTGAAAAACTATACAATTTATAATGTTTAAATTATTAGAATAGTTTGTAATACTATACAACAACGCTTGAGAAAAAATATAGACTTAATATAGAAAGGATCTGAAGATTTGATTAATATAAAGGAATTGATGGGAATAAAGATTGTTTTTGAAATATTTGTTAAATTTATACCAAGTGGTGTTACCTTTGGAATTATAGAAGGTGATACGATAACTTGGAAGAAATCATCTAATTCATTCGATATAGATATATTTTCAATTGGGGAAAAACTTGATTATAATAGTATACAGCTTATGTCTATTCGTGAGAAAAAAGTATTGACTAAAAAAATCACGGATTCAGTAAGTGGAATTCCATTAACTATAATTTCAATACCTATTACTGGTGAAGATGATAATGTTAATGGAGCTTTTTTTATAGGATTTAAAAGAGTACATCCCATTATAGCTTCATTTGGAAATTTTGCACCAATGCTTTCTAGAATGTTTCCAGAAGGCGTATTTTTGTACATATCAGATTTGAAAAAAAACATTCAGCATCAATCATCAAAGGAGTTTGATTTACCAGATAGACATGCAGGATATGAATTAACTGAAGGTAATATTGCTTATACAACTATAAAAACAAAACAGATAGTATTTAAAGAAGTAGATGCTAGTAGATATGGTGTGCCTGCGCTTACTGTAAACTATCCATTATTTGATGAAGATGATTCTAATGAAGTAGTAGGAACATTTGGATTTGTTATACCAAAGAAAACAGCAGGATATTTACGTGGAATGTCTGATGATTTAAATTGTGGTCTTACTGAAATATCTCAAGCAATTAAACAATTGGCTGATTCATCAACTAATATTCACACAAATGAATTAGAACTTGATTCAGTTATAAAAGGAATAATAAGTCTTTCAGATGAAATTAATAATGTTTCAGTATTTATTAAGAAAATTGCAGAAGAAACAAATATGCTTGGATTAAATGCAGCTATTGAAGCAGCTAGAGCTGGAGCTGCTGGAAAAGGTTTCAGTGTTGTTGCCAATGAAATACGAAAATTGTCCGACCAGTCAAAAAATACGGTTCCTCAAATTAAAAAATTAACTGAGGATATCAAAACTAGAGTAGAGGAAGCTGGTAAAAAAAGCAAACAATCCATATTTTCAAGCGAGGAACAGGCAGCAGCTACAGAAGAAATTATAGCCGGTATAGGAGAAATCACTGCTTTGGCTGAAAACTTGAATGTAATTGCAAAGAAAGTATAAATTTTTTATTGTTATTATTACTTAATACTTAGAGAAAAAGAACTGGTAAATGAGTTAATATAAAAAATAGAGGTGATTACCAAAAGTGAAAAGAGAAAAAATATTAGAAAATCTTAAATCACAAGTAAAAAATGGATCTCATATTATTGGTGTAGCAACAAGTTCAGGAGTAACTGCAAAGTATTCACAAAATGGTGGAGCGGATTTCCTTTTAATTTTAAATTCGGGGAGATTTCGTCAAATGGGTAGAAGCTCACTAGCAGGTTTCTTGCCATTTTGTAATAGTAATGATATGGTAATGAAATTTGTTTCGAGAGAAATATTGCCACTAGTAAAAGATATACCAATTATTTTTGGGCTCAATGCAACTGATCCTACAAAGGATTTAGAGAATTATATAGATGAAATAAAAAATATGGGAGTCGATGGTATTAATAACTATCCTACAGTTGGATTAATAGATGGTCAATTTAGCCAAGCTCTTGAAGAAGATGGGGATAGCTATTCAATTGAAGTAGAAGCTATAAAAATAGCTCATGAAAAAGGTCTGTTTACAGTTGCTTTTGTATTTGATGAAATCCAGGCAGCTCAAATGATTGATGCTGGAACTGATGTTATTTGTGTACATTTAGGGTTAACAGGAGGAGGCGTATTAGGGGCAAAAAAAGTATTTTCGCTTGAAGCTGCTAAAGTTAAAATAGAAAGAATATTTAATAAATGTAACGAGTTGAAGCCAGATATAATTAAACTGATTTATGGTGGACCAGTGAAAACACCAATTGATGTTCAATATATGTATGGCAATAATGAAGATTTAATGGGATATATAGGTGGATCTGCATTTGAAAGAATTCCATCAGAAAAAACCATTACAAATATAACAAAAGCCTTTAAAGCATCGTCTAAACTTGAGGAAGATGGTTTAATGGTTAAAATGTTAGATGGAATTACAAAGAACTATAATTATGTTGAATTTGTAAAAGAATATGTTGCTAAAAATTACATGAATGATATTTCATTTTTAGATCTAGCTAATGCAGCTCATATATCTAGGAGCTATCTAAGTAGTTTGTTTAAAAAGGAAGTAGGATGTAATTTCCCGGAGTATTTAGTCAAATTTCGTATAAATAAAGCAACAGAGATTTTGAATAAAAAAAATATTCAATTATCACAGTTGGCAATATTAGTTGGTTATGAAGATTATGCACAGTTTAGTAAAATGTTTAAAAAGTATAAAGGCTGCTCTCCGAAACAATATAAATCTAGAAATACAACATAAACACAAAAAATAAGATGCGAAAGTATGTATATTAATGATTAAAAACAAATATGATCAATTTAGTTAATAATATTATTTTGGGATAAAATTATTAAAAAATATAAGTAACAGAAGCTTTCAAATCAATTATAAAATAATTTTTAACTCTAAAGATCAATTTTGAGTGCCGAAAGGTACTTATTTTTGTTTAATCATATTGGTGAAATATTTAAAACCTACAAGAGATATACTTAAAAACAATACAAATCTAAAATATAACATAAATACAAAAACATGATACATAAAAGCGTTTACGTTAATATTTGAAAACAGTATGATTAATTTATAGTTAATCATACTGTTTTTTTAGGAAAACTTTCTTCAAAAAATTTGCATAGAAGATTAAATTATAAAAAATAAAGTTTAATGGGAGATTGAGAAAATGAAAACAATAGCAATTGCAGGAACATTTGATACAAAAGGTGCGGAATATTTATATGTAAAGGAATTAATTGAAAGTTTGGGATTAGGTACCTTTACAATTCACACAGGTGTGTTTGAACCAACATTTAAACCGGATGTATCAAATACTCAAGTAGCAGAAGCAGCTGGTATGGATATTAAGACTCTAGTTGATAAAAAAGACAGAGCGTTAGCAACAGAAGTATTATCAAAAGGTATGGAAAAATTAGTTCTTAAATTATATAAACAAGGTAAATTTCATGGAATTATTTCTTTTGGTGGTACTGGTGGAACTTCGTTAGTAACACCAGCTATGAGAGCTCTTCCAATTGGAGTACCAAAAGTCATGGTATCAACAGTAGCATCAGGAAATACAGCTCCATATGTAGGCGCAAGTGATATTGTTATGATGCCATCTATAGTAGATGTTGCAGGAATTAATTCAATTTCAACAAAGATTTTCACAAATGCAGTATTTGCAATTGCAGGCATGGTTAAATTTGAAAATACAAAGGTAGTTGATAAAAAACCACTGATTGCTGCAACTATGTTTGGGGTAACCACTCCATGTGTAACAGCAGCTACCAAATATCTTGAGAAGAGAGGCTATGAAGTGCTTATATTCCATGCAACAGGTATAGGTGGACAGTCTATGGAAGCACTTATTGCAGGTGGATTTATTGAAGGGGTATTAGATCTTACAACAACAGAATGGGCAGATGAAATTATTGGCGGAGTTTTGAATGCAGGGCCATATCGTTTAGAGGCAGCAAGTAAAAATCATATTCCACAAGTTGTATCAGTAGGAGCACTTGATATGTGTAACTTTGGAACATATGATACAATACCAAAGAAATTTGAGAGACGTAACTTATATAAACACAATCCTACAGTAACATTAATGAGAACAAATATAGAAGAAAATGAAGCGATTGGTAAAAAGCTTGTTGAAAAATTAAACATGGCAAAAGATAAAACTACTTTAATGTTACCTTTGAAAGGCATATCAGGAATTGATGTAGAAGGACAGCCGTTTTATGGTGTAGAAGAAGATAAGATGTTATTTGATACTTTAAGAAATGGTGTAAACAAAAACAACGTAGAGGTAATAGAAATGAATTGTGCTATTAATGATGTAGAATTTGCAGAAGCAGCAGCACAAAAGTTAATAGATTTGATGAATAAATAGAATATATAAAATAGTGGCAGCTGCATATGATTTGAATAATAGAATTATTTGTATGCTTTGGATTGCATTTGTAAATATTATAAAGGTTTTGTATGGATATATTAGTTTAGTGAATTAATATACAAATATTTAGGAGGAATTAGAAATGAATACAATGACAAGAAAAGAGGTTATGGCAAAATTCAAAGGAGAAGTTGAGAATGGAAAGATACTAGTAGGAGTAGGAGCAGGTACAGGTATTACTGCTAAAAGCAGTGAAGCTGGTGGAGCTGATATGCTTATTATTTATAATTCTGGAAGATATAGAATGGCTGGTCGTGGCTCGCTTGCAGGATTATTATCTTATGGAGATGCAAATAAAATTGTAGTTGAAATGGGTTCAGAAGTATTGCCTGTTGTAAAACACACACCAGTATTAGCAGGTGTATGTGGAACAGACCCATTTAGAATAATGGAAATATATTTAAAACAACTTAAAGACCAGGGGTTTAGTGGAGTTCAAAATTTTCCAACAGTAGGTTTAATTGATGGTACATTCAGACAAAATCTTGAAGAAACAGGAATGGGATATTGTTTAGAAGTAGAAATGATTAGAAAAGCACATGAATTAGACATGCTTACAACTCCATACGTATTTGATCCAGAACAAGCAAAAGCAATGGCAGAAGCTGGTGCAGATATTTTAGTAGCACATATGGGTTTAACTACTAAAGGCACAATTGGAGCAAAAACAGCTCTTACACTAGATGATTGTGTGAAAAAAATCGAAGATATTATTAAAGCAGGTAGAGAAGTTAATCCAGATATAATGGTGATCTGCCATGGTGGTCCTATTGCAGAACCAGAAGATGCTGCATACATAATTGAAAAAACACAAGGAATAGATGGATTCTTTGGTGCATCAAGTATTGAAAGATTTGCGGCTGAGAAGGGTATTAGGGAACAAACAGGATTATTTAAATCAATAACAAAATAAAGTGTAAGTATTTTAATTGGTTATTAAATATGGGAATATTAAATTTATTGTATAAATTATTTTATAGAGTTCAGATAGTATTAAGAAGATAAATGGAATATTAAATATTATCTAATATTATTTATGAAGTTATAGATGAATACTTATATTAAAATGATATGTTGATAAAATATTTGGACAATCATATGGAAAGTAGAATTAATAGTATTTCATATGATAGGTTGTTGAATACTAATTTTTACAAATGGTTATTGGAGAAAATATTCTAGGAATTACAGATTCTAAGGATATTTTCTACTTTTTATTCTTTAATGTCTTTTATTAAATTACTTTTGTTATGCATTTTTTGCATAATAATTTATTATTCCAATTATTGCAAGAAGGATTTGCTTTTATTCAGTTTACACAAAATTTTTTACGGGTCATTATTTAGTTTCAAATATATGTTTCCAATATCGCTTAGGCATCATTCTAGTTTGTAATCTTAAGTTTTTTCTTTCTTCAATTGTAGTAGACTTAAAATAAGTCTTCCATAATTTTTGATATTCATCTTTGTATGAGGAGAGCTTGTTTGAATCTTCTAAGGTAAAATCAATTATTTCGTATTGAGTTTTATTGTAAATAATGGCTTTTTTTCTACTAATATCATTAATTATCCAATATTCATTTGAAAAGCGATTTTTAAAATAATCACCTAAAAATTCTAATATATCATTATCTGGCTCAATTGAAGCATAGAGAAAAATATTATCTATATAGTTAAATCTTATGAACCCTCTAAACCTATGAATTTCATCATTAACACGTTTGTTTATTTGATCTATTAACCTTACCTCATCAATATGTAAAAATGAATGTATGTTAGATCCAATTTTAAAAGCTGTTTTCAAATAATTAAATATTAATATTTCTTTATTAGTATAGTTACTTAAGTATGCGATATAGATTTTCTTTAAGCATAATTTATTTATTTTATTTATAATTGATGATTTTACTTTAGAAAATTTAATCAAATCAGTATTAACATCAATAATATTCTCTAGAAGTAGAGGGATATCATTAAGCTTCTTATTATAGATGCCTGAGATAGTTGTTTTATAATAAAATCCATCATAGATACAAGTGAGTAATCCTTCAAATGTTCCATCATATAAAAGTGTAATCAAAATTAAATTCTCCTTTCTTTAAATTAAAATTGACCATATAGTGAAGAAATTTTATCACTAATACTAGGAAGTTTTGCTTTAGGTAATAAAATATTGTGAGAATTGGATAAATCAGTGTCATAAGAATCAAAAAAAGATATTTGGTTATCATGTACTAGTTTTTTTGATGAATATTCTTGCTTTAGTATATTAAATTTTATTGAATCATTATTAAATAGGGTATCACCATAATATTTACCGTTACAAGTAATAAAATATCTAGCTCTTTTTAAAACTATTCTTAGTTTTTTCAGATCATCAAAGTCTAATTTATGAACTCTCCTTATTTTTAATATTTTTAAAGCGGATGTAACACCTATACCTGGAATTCTAAGAAGTGTTTCATATGGTGCTTTATTTATTTCAACAGGGAATTCGTTTAAGTTAGATAAAGCCCATCCAGTTTTAGGATCAAAATTTAAATCAAAATTTTCATTTTCTTTTAATAGCTCATCTGCTTTAAATCCATAAAATCTAAGTAGCCAATCAGCCTGATAAAGTCTATGTTCTCTTACCATTGGAGGATGAGATATGTTTGGTAAAAATTTATTATCTTTAATTACAGGAACATAAGCAGAGTAATAAACTCTTTTCAAGTCATATTTATTATAGAGTGATTCTGATAACTTGATGATTTTTGAATCACTTTCAGGTGTGGCTCCTACAATAAGCTGTGTGCTTTGACCACCAGGAACAAACAAAGGCGTAGATCTTATGTTTTTTTTCATCTCTTTATATTGAATTATGTTATTTTTTATAGTATTCATTGGGGTCAGTATTTTTTCTTTACTTTTTTGAGGAGCTAATAGTTTTAAGCTATCGCTTGAGGGCAGTTCAATGTTAACACTCATTCTATCGACATATGTTCCAGCTTTTTCAATAAGCTTTTGATCAGCACCAGGAATAGCTTTTAAATGAATATATCCATTGAAATTCTCCTGTGTACGCAATTTTTTAACTGTTTTAAGGAGAAGTTCCATAGTATAGTTTGGATTTTTTATAATAGCAGAACTTAAAAATAAACCTTCAATATAATTACGTTTGTAAAAATTGATAGTAAGTTTACATACTTCATCTGGAGTGAAACTAACTCTTTGAAAATCCTTTGATGCTCCATTAATGCAGTATTTGCAATCAAATACGCAATCATTAGAAAAGAGGATCTTTAATAAAGAAATACATCTTCCATCAGGAGTAAAGCTATGACATATTCCGCATTCAGCAGCATTTCCAAGGCCAGAGGGAGTATTTTTTCTCTTTGATCCAGAGGAAGAACATGAAACATCATATTTAGCTGCATTTGATAAGATTTTTAATTTTTCTATTAAGTCCATATATAAGCACTTCCTTATAATTCAAATAAGAACATATATTCGTATATAATAATAATATTATATACGAATATATGTTCTTATACAAGAAGAAAACAATCTAGTAAATTATTTTTTTACTAGATTGCTTTCATTTTTTATATCAATAAGGATTATGATTGTAAATAAAATTTAAATAAATAGATGTGCAAAGATCTATTTTCTAAACAATAATGGGGGGATTCTATAAATTACACATCTATTTAAAGTTTATAGTAAAGGTTATGAGAGTAAACAATAAATTAGATTATTTCCAAGTAAGTTCACCTAATCTTAATGTATTTTTGAATTCAGGAATTTTAGTATCATTATCAATAATTACACATTCAATTCCAGTCATTTCAGCCCAGTCTATTAATTGTTGTTCATCAACAACAAATGAGAAACTTGTGTGATGAGCTCCACCAGCTAAGATCCAAGCTTCAGCACCAACTTTTAATGAAGGTTGTGGTTTCCAAAGAACACTTGCAACTGGTAAATTAGGCATATCATGAGGTACATCTATAGCATCAACACTATTTACGATTAATCTAAATCTGTTACCCATATCAATTAATGAAGCAGCAACAGCATGTCCTTTTGCACCTTTAAATACTAGACGAGCAGGTGGCTCTTTATCTCCAATTCCTAGAGGATGAACTTCTATAGTTGGTTTGCAATTTTCATCTGATAATGTAGGACACACTTCAAGCATGTGAGCTCCAAGTATTGTTTCGCCATCTTTTGCTAAGTTATAAGTATAGTCTTCCATTAAGCCTGTACCTTTTCCATCAGCCATAATCTTCATAGCTCTAACAAGAGCAGCAGTCTTCCAATCTCCTTCAGCTCCAAATCCATATCCTTCAGACATTAAATGTTGTGCTGCAAGGCCAGGAAGTTGTTTCATTCCATTAAGAGCTTGGAAGTTTGTTACAAAGCAATTATAATTTCTTTCATCTAAGAAAGTTCTCATCCCGATTTCAATTTTTGCTTGTTCACGAATAGATTCAATGTCAGCAGCAGGATCTATATTATATAACTTCTTATATTCTTCCATAAGTTCATTGATTTGAGTATCTGTGACTTTATTTATATATTCAACTAAATCTCCAACTGGATAGTAGTCAACAGTCCAACCAAATTTAATTTGAGCTTCAATCTTATCACCATCAGTAACAGCAACATTTCTCATGTTATCTCCGAAACGAGCTACTCTGATATTAGTTCCTTCAACAAAAGCTATAGCTGGAGCCATCCATTTAGCTATTTTTTCACAGACATCAGCATCTTTCCAATAACCAACGACTATCTTTCTTGGCATGTGTAATCTTGCGCATATATGTCCAAATTCTCTATCACCATGAGCTGCTTGATTTAAATTCATAAAGTCCATATCAATAGTATCCCAAGGAATCTCTCTATTAAATTGAGTATGAAGGTGAAGCATTGGTTTTCTTAATTGTGATAAACCGTGAATCCAATTCTTAGCAGGTGAGAAAGTATGCATCCAAGTTATTATACCAGCACAATTTTCATCTACATTAGCTTCACTACAAACTTTTCTTACTGATTCAGAGTCAGTAGTAACTGTTTTAAATACTATTTTATAAGGTAGTCCTGATTCATTTAAGCCTTCAACTACTTTTTTTGAATTTTCTTTTACTTGATCAATTACTTCTGGTCCATATAAAGGTTGGCTTCCAGTTACGAACCAAAATTCATAATTTTTAACTTTTAACATGTAACATTCCTCCTAAATTTAGTTTTAAATAAGTAATATCTAATTAGTAATACCTTTACAAGATATTCTTTAAATAAGACGTTTTTGTAAGTACAAGCATATTATAATATAAAAATATTGTGCGTACAAGTACAAAAAGAAATTATTTGGATAATTTTTTCATCAAATATTGTGGACTAAAGTAAATAAGCCAGTTTAGTAATATGTTTTAATTTTTAAAGATAAATTTATATACTTTAAAGAACCATAAATTTAAGAAAAAGTATTGAAAATGCTATCTATACGTTATATAATCAAATCAGCTAGTGCGTACAGCTTAGCACATAATTATATGAATTAAGCTGTATAATAGCATAATATATTTCATGGAAGTAGTTGAGAAAGATGAAAGAAGCTGAAACAAAGCATGAAGTTATCGAAAGGTATTACATGAACCTTGTAGAAGAAAATAAGGTTTCAGCAGGGGAACAATTACCGTCAGAAAATGAAATAGCAAGCATTTTTAATGTTAGCAGACATACTGTAAGGCAAGCACTTAATTACTTAGCTCAAGAAGGATGGATATATAAGGAGAGAGGAAAGGGAAGTTTTTTTGCTAATAGAAAAAATAATGAGCAGAAAAAAAATGTAGCAGTACTTACAACTTATATTTCAGACTATATATTTCCAAGAATAATTTCAGGAATAGAAGAAGAACTAAGAAAAAAAGGCTATAACTTATTATTATTTAGTAGTAATAATGATATTGAAGCTGAAAAGCTTTGTTTTGAGAACATAATAAATCAGGACATATCAGGATTAATTGTTGAACCAGCACAAAGTTCTATAAATAATCTTCATCATGAAAGCATTGTTAAGTTGGAGAAAAAAGGAATACAATATATAGCTATAAATGCAAATTGTGATGAAGAAAATTCAGCATATATAATTGTTGATGATGAACAAGGTGGATATAAGCTAACTAATTATTTATTAGGACTTGGACATAGAAATATAGCGGCAGTTTTTAAAGCCGATGATATGCAAGGGGAAAGACGGAGAAAAGGATATATTAAAGCACTCCAGGAATACAATTTGTGTTTTAACAAATCAATTGTAGGAGAATATATAACCGATAATCAGGATATGTATATTGATCAGTTTGTAAAAAAAATGTTAAGTCAAGAAAACCCGCCTACAGCAATACTTTGCTATAATGATAAAGTTGCACTGAGGGTAATAGATAATTGCAGAAAAGAAGGACTAGAAATACCGAAAGATTTATCAATTGTAAGTTTCGATGATTCAAGTTTAGCAGTATCATCAGATATTAAAATTACAACAATAAAACATCCTAAAAGAGAAATGGGAATAATGGCAGCAAAGTGCATTATTGATATGATAGAAGGTAGAATTGATAAACCACAATATGTATATGATGCAGAATTAATAGTAAGAGAATCATGTAGAAGAATTTAATTAAAATTTTTGATGCATAACAAATCCTAGTTATGCATTACAAAAATTTTAATATATATCAAATTTATTTCATATAAACTTGTACGTACATTGACTCGACGATAAAAACTATTTAATACAGCAAATAAATAATATTAATTTAGGAGGAGAGAAATGTTAGAAGAATTAAAGCAAAAGGTATATGAAGCAAATATGGAACTTCAAAGGAAAGGACTTGTGATTTATACATGGGGTAACGTAAGTGGAATAGATAGAGAAATGGGACTAGTTGTTATTAAGCCAAGTGGTGTTGATTATGATACTATGAAGGCTGAGGACATGGTAGTACTTGATTTGAATGGAAATATAGTTGAAGGAAAATATAAACCATCAACAGATACTCCTACTCACCTAGTTATGTATAATACTTATCCAAACATTGGGGGAGTAGTTCATACACACTCTGAATGGGCAACAAGTTTTGCACAAGCAGGATTGTCAATACCTGCTTTTGGAACAACACATGCTGATTACTTTTATGGAGATATACCATGCACAAGAGATTTAACTGATGATGAGATAAATGGTGAGTATGAAAAGGAAACAGGAAATGTAATAGTTGAAACAATAGGTGATAGAGACCCACTAGAAGTACCAGCGATTGTTGTAAAGAATCATGGCCCATTTGCGTGGGGAAAAGATCCTGATAATGCTGTATATAATGCGGTAGTATTAGATAAGGTTGCACAAATGGCATACAATACTATGACATTAAATACTAGAGTTGATAAAGTTAATCAAACTTTATTGGACAAGCATTATTTAAGAAAACATGGTGTAAATGCATACTATGGTCAATAAATAAAAGTTAGTAGGTAAAGCTTTAATCTTCAGAATTGGAACTCCGAGCTTAAGGCAATCCTTACTTAACAATAAATTATTTTATTAATATAAAAACATAGATAAACTATAAGTAAAGAGTAAAAATATCAAATAAAAGGGAGAGGTATCTAAAATGAAATTTTTCTTAGACACAGCAAATGTAGAATATATTAAAGAAGTAAATGAGATGGGAGTAATTTCTGGTGTAACAACAAACCCATCACTTGTAGCCAAAGAAGGAAGAGATTTTAATGAAGTAATAAAAGAAATTACTGAAATAGTAGATGGACCAATAAGTGGAGAAGTAGTAAGTGAAGATGCTGAAGGAATGATAAAAGAAGGTAGAGAAATTGCTAAGATTCATAAAAATATGATTGTAAAAATCCCAATGACAGGTGAAGGATTAAAAGCAACTAAAGTTTTAGCAAGCGAAGGAATAAAAACAAACGTAACATTAATATTCTCAGCAACACAAGCATTACTTGCAGCAAATGCAGGAGCAACATATGTAAGTCCATTCCTTGGAAGAGTAGATGATATATCAATGATAGGTATGGATTTAGTAAGAGACATAGCAGAAATATTTGCAATACATGGAATAGAAACAGAAATAATTGCGGCAAGCGTAAGAAATCCAATACATGTTATAGAAGCTGCAAAAGCCGGTGCTGATATAGCAACTGTTCCCTATGATTTAGTTAAACAAATGTTAAAGCATCCATTAACAGATCAAGGTCTTGAAAAATTTAAGGCAGACTGGGCAGCAGCGTTTGGAGATAAATAAATTTAAGTGAGAGCCCAAATTGGCATATAACACTTGGCGAGGAACGAGTTTAGTGGTATAGCCCTTCTACGAACGAATGTGAGTAGAAGTTTCAGAATATATTTGGTTGCTCGAACTTACTCCTATGAACGGATGTGAATAGTGAGTTTCATTTAAAAATTGAATAATTAGAAAGTACGATAGTTAAAAGTATGAACGTAGCAGATTTTAAATAAAAGAAATTTATTGCACAAATATTTGAAGAATGAAAAAATGCCCAGAATTTAAGAATTTAAGAATTTAAGAATTTAAGAATTTAAGAATTTAAGAATTTAAGAATTTAAGAATTTAAGAATTTAAGAATATGCTTATTTTATGTGGATTAGAGTGTGCAAATAAATTTTTATCTCAAATTAATATATTGATTTGAGATGACCCCAAAAAGATGAGTCTATATATTTGGGATTAATAAAAAATAAAATAAATAAAAAGCGAGGATAACAATGAGTAGAGAATTAGATAAATTATCTATTAATGCAATAAGAGTTTTATCAGCAGATGCTATACAAAAATCAAATTCTGGCCATCCTGGTCTTCCACTTGGAGCAGCTACAATGGCATTTACATTATGGACAAAAATGAATCATAATGGAAAAAATCCAGACTGGGATAATAGAGATAGATTTGTTTTATCAGCAGGGCATGGATCAATGCTTGAATATTCTTTATTACACTTATTTGGATATGGAATAACTATTGAAGATATTAAAAACTTTAGACAAGTTGGAAGTTTAACTCCTGGCCATCCAGAATACGGCCACACAAAAGGTGTTGAAATAACAACTGGACCCCTTGGACAAGGTATATGTAATGCGGTAGGTATGGCTATGGCAGAAGCTCACCTTGCAGAAAAATTCAACAAAGAACATTTTAATATTGTAGATCACTACACATATGCAATTGTTGGTGATGGATGCCTTATGGAAGGTATATCAGGAGAAGCTTCATCACTTGCTGGGACATTAGGTCTTGGAAAATTAATTGTACTTTACGATTCAAATAATATTTCAATTGAAGGTAATACTGATATAGCATTTAGAGAAGATGTTGCTAAGAGATACGAAGCTTATGGCTGGCAAGTAATCAAAGTTGAAAATGGAAATGACATAGATGCAATCTCAAATGCAATTGATGATGCAAAAAGAGACAGTTTAAGACCATCAATTATAATTGTGAAGAATGTAATAGGGTATGGATGCCCAGCCAAACAAGGTAAGGCATCAGCACATGGTGAGCCATTAGGAGAAGAAAATATAAGAGCATTAAAAGAAAATCTAGGATGGCAATTAGAACCTGCATTCTATGTACCAGACGAAGTGTATACAAATATGGACAAGTATATTGGAGAAGGTGTATGGAAAGAAGAAAACTGGCATGAGTTATTTAAACAATATTCAGAAGCTTATCCAGAATTAGCAGATGAATATACTAAATGGATGAAGAATGAAATAGATAAAGAAGAATTATTAAACAATGATGAATTCTGGAGCTTTGATAAAGAAATGGCTACAAGAGAATCGTCAGGAATAGTTATAAATAGATTAGCTAATATAATTCCAAATTTAATGGGAGGTTCAGCAGATTTAGCTCCTTCAAATAAGACTTATATGAAAGACAAGGGAGACTTCTCAGCGGAAGATAGAAGTGGACAAAATCTTCATTTTGGAGTAAGAGAGCATGCAATGGCAGCCATTACTAACGGTATGTACGCTCATGGTGGACTTAAGGTATTCTGTTCAACATTCTTTGTATTTAGTGATTACATGAAAGGTGCAATGAGATTATCAGCTCTTATGAAATTACCAATACCATATGTCTTAACTCATGATAGTATTGGGGTAGGAGAAGATGGCCCAACTCACCAACCAATTGAACAATTAGCAGCACTTAGAAGTATGCCTAATATGGCAGTATTTAGACCAGCCGACTCAAAAGAAACAGCAGCCGCTTGGTATTACGC
This sequence comes from Clostridium neonatale, assembly GCF_900465025.1. Taxonomy (NCBI): domain Bacteria; kingdom Bacillati; phylum Bacillota; class Clostridia; order Eubacteriales; family Clostridiaceae; genus Clostridium; species Clostridium neonatale. Next base: position 1,339,466 of record NZ_UICR01000002.1, on the reverse strand, counting down.
TGTAACTAATGGGGAAACACCAACATCATTAGTGTTAACAAGACAAAAACTACCACTATATGAAGGATGTCCAAAGAGAGCATTAAAAGGTGGTTATATAATAAAAGAATCTAAGAAAGAAACTCCAGATGTTATTTTAATGGCATCAGGTTCAGAAGTAGAACTTATATATAAAGCTGCAGATGAATTAGAAGCTAAAGGAATTGATGCAAGAGTAGTAAGTATTCCGTGTTTCGAATTATTTGATGCACAAGATGAAGATTACAAGGAAAGTGTACTTCCAAACTGTGTAAGAAAGAGAGTTGCAGTTGAAGCATTAACTTCATTTGGATGGCATAAGTATGTAGGTTTAGATGGAGAGATAATCTCACTTGATACATTTGGTGCATCAGGAAATGCAAACGAGCTATTTAAGCAATTCGGATTCACTGTTGATAATGTTGTTGATACAGCAGTTAAGGTTGTTAATAAATAGGAAATTAAAGGCTAAACAAGTTGAAAAAATAATATAATACAAGGTAAGTAACAAAGAGAGTATTTGTATGCTGGAAGCAAGTTCTGCATTTAATAAAATTATTTATTTGCATAGCTTGCTTTCATTAAAATAAATGAAGATATAGTGGAGGTATTTTATGAGTTTACAAATCAATGATATAAAAAATTCAATCATTAATGGTAAGACAGTTCTTGGTATTGAACTTGGATCAACTAGAATTAAGGCAGTTTTGATTAATGAAGATAATGAACCTATTGCTTCAGGAAGTCATGATTGGGAAAATAGATATGTTAATAATATATGGACTTATACATTAGATGATATTTGGAGTGGTCTGCAAGATAGTTATGCTAAGATGTCTGACGATGTTAAACAAAAATATGGAGTTACTATTGAAACAATAGGTGCTATAGGAATCAGTGCTATGATGCATGGATATATGGCTTTCGATAAAGAAGGCGAACTTTTAGTACCATTCCGTACATGGCGTAATACTATTACTGAAAAAGCTTCAGAAGAATTAACAAAGTTATTTAATTATAATATTCCTCAAAGATGGAGTATTGCTCATCTTTATCAAGCAATTTTAAATGGAGAAGAACACGTAGCACATATTGACTTCCAAACAACATTAGCAGGTTATATACATTGGAAACTTACTGGTGAAAAGGTTTTAGGTGTTGGAGAGGCATCGGGAATGTTTCCTATTGATATAGAAACAAAAGATTATAATGCTAATATGGTTAAGCAATTTAATGATCTAATAGTATCTAAAAATCTATCGTTGAAGCTTGAAGATATATTTCCAAAAGTTTTATTGGCAGGTGAAAGTGCTGGGGTTCTTACAGAAGAAGGAGCAAAGCTTCTGGATGTTACAGGAAATTTAAAACCAGGAATTCAACTTTGCCCTCCAGAAGGTGATGCAGGAACAGGGATGGTTGCAACTAATAGTATTGCAAAGCGTACAGGTAATGTTTCAGCAGGAACATCTGTTTTTGCAATGATTGTGCTTGAAAAAGAATTAGCAAAATTACATGAAGAAATTGATTTGGTTACTACACCTACTGGAAACCTAGTAGCTATGGTTCACTGTAATAACTGCACTTCAGATCTTAATGCATGGGTTGGACTTTTCAAAGAGTTTTCTGAGGCATTTGGCATAGAAGTTGATATGAATAAATTATTTGGAACTTTATATAATAAGGCACTTGAGGGTGATTCAGACTGTGGTGGTTTATTAGCATATAATTACTTCTCAGGGGAGCACATAACTGGCTTTGAGGAAGGGCGTCCATTATTTGTTCGTTCACCAGAAAGCAAATTTAACTTGGCAAATTTTATGAGAGTTCATTTGTTTACAGCATTGGGTGCATTAAAAATAGGTTTAGACCTTCTTCTTAAAGAAGAAGGAGTAAAACTTGATCAAATTTTAGGTCATGGTGGATTGTTTAAGACTAAGGATGTTGGACAAAAGATTATGGCAGCAGCTATAGATGCTCCAGTTTCAGTTATGGAGACTGCTGGAGAAGGTGGTGCATGGGGAATTGCATTACTTGCATCATATATGCTTAATAAGTCTGAAGATGAAACATTAGAAGAGTATCTTACAGGCAAAGTATTTGCAGGAAAAATGGGAACAAAGATTGACCCAAATCCAGAAGATGTTGAAGGATTTAATGAATTCATCAAACATTATACTAATGGGCTTGCCATTGAAAGAGCTGCAATAGATAATTTTTAATGTTAAAAAATATCTATTAGAATAATTGATAATTTTATTAAAATTAATAGTATAAATAAGCTAACCTCTTTAAATTAAAATATAGCATATAAACTGTCTTGAAATAGGAAATAATTTCCATATTTCAAGACAGTTTTTTATTTATATATATTCTAAAAAAGTGTTAAGAATTTCGATAGTTTTCAAAAGAATTTTCTATAGAGTATGTACTATGAAAACCTTATAATAATCATTGTAAACGATGTAAAACATTTATATTTATTAAATGAATATGGAGGGGTTAAAAATGAAAAAGATTAAGAAATTATTACCACTAGTAATGGTGACAAGTATGATTGCAGCTACAATTGCTGGATGTGGTGGATCATCAGGAGGAAATGCAGGTGCTACTTCAGAAGGTGGAAGTGAATCTGCAGAGGTTTTAATTGGATCTGCTATTTATAAATTTGATGATACTTTTATGACAGGTGTTCGTTCAGCAATGGAAGGACAAGCTAAAGAAAAATCTGCTACTCTTGAATTAGTAGATTCTCAAAATAAGCAACCTACTCAAAATGAGCAAGTAGATACATTCATAACAAAAGGTGTAAATGCTTTAGCAATAAACCCAGTTGATAGAACAGCAGCAGGCCCTATTATTGAAAAAGCAAAAGCAAAAGAATTACCTATAGTATTTTTAAACCGTGAACCAGAAAAAGCAGACATGGATTCATATGATAAGGTTTGGTATGTTGGAGCAAAAGCTGAGCAATCAGGTACATTATCAGGTCAAATAATAGCTGATTATTTCAAAGCTCATAAAGAAGCAGATAAGAATGGTGATGGCATTATTCAATATGTAATGTTACAAGGTGAACCAGGACATCAGGATGCTACATTACGTACAGAATATTCTATAAAAGCTATAGAAGAGGCTGGATATAAGACAGAAAAACTTGCAGCAGATACAGCAATGTGGGATAAAGCAAAAGCTACAGATCTTATGAAAGCATTCATAACTGGACAAGGATTAGATAAAATTGAAGCTGTTCTTTGTAATAATGATGATATGGCATTAGGTGCAGTTGAAGCACTTAAAGCAGAAGGCTACAACAAAGGTGATTCTTCTAAATATATTCCAGTAGTTGGTGTTGATGCAACTGCACCAGCATTGCAAGCAATGAAAGATGGATCACTTCTTGGAACTGTATTAAATGATGCAGAAAACCAAGGTAAAGCAACAATAAACATAGCTAGTGCAGCAGCACAAGGTAAAGAAATTAATGAAGCGAATGTTGGATACCCAATAACTGATGGAAAATATGTTTGGATTGACTATGTAAAAGTTACTCAAGATAATTATCAAGATTATATGAAATAATGCCCATAATATATCAATCATATATGTAAAATTTTATAGGGATGCAAATTCATTACGCATCCCTAATTTCTTGAAATAAGGAGGCGTGCTTCATGAGTGTGGAATATATATTGGAAATGAATAATATAACCAAAGTATTTCCAGGTGTAAAGGCATTGGACAATGTAACTTTAAAAGTAAAAAAAGGAAGCGTACATGCACTTATGGGTGAAAATGGTGCGGGAAAATCAACTTTAATGAAGTGTCTTTTTGGAGTGTACGAAGAAGATGGCGGAGAAATTATATTGGATGGGAAAAAAGAAGTAATAAAGAGTTCAAAACAAGCATTGGATTTAGGAATATCAATGATACATCAAGAATTGCATCCAATTAGATATAGGCCAGTAATGGAAAATATTTGGCTTGGAAGATTTCCCATGAAGGGGATCGCTGTAGATAGAAAGACAATGATAAAAAAGACAGAAGAGTTATTTAAAGAAGTTGATCTAGATATTAATCCAGAAGTATTGGCTGGAAGTTTATCATCATCGACTTTACAATTAGTTGAAATAGCTAAAGCAGTAAGTTATAACTCAAAAATAATAATAATGGACGAGCCAACATCATCATTAACTATTAATGAAACTGAACACTTATTTAAAATTATAAAAAAACTTCAAGAAAAAGGATGTGCGATTATATATATTTCACATAAGATGGAAGAAATTTTAAAAATATCAGATGAAGTGACAATAATGAGAGATGGACAGTATGTTGGAACTTGGGCAGCTAAAGAATTAACAACAGATTTAATAATAAATCGTATGGTTGGTCGTGATATGACAAATAGATTTCCAGTAAAAGATTATAAAACAAGTAAAGATGTGATTTTGAAAGTAAACGATCTTTGTTCGGATAATCCAAAATCGTTTCAGAATATAAATTTTGAACTGTATAAAGGAGAAATTTTAGGCATTGGTGGTCTTGTTGGAGCTCAAAGGACTGAATTAGTAGAGGCTTTGTTTGGACTTCATACAATACAATCTGGAACAATAGAAAAAGAAGGTAAGTTAATAAAAATTAAGTCTGTAAAAGATGCAAAGAATTATGGATTTGCACTTTTAACTGAGGAAAGAAGAGCAACTGGAATATTTGGAATTCTTTCAGTATTAGATAATACTGTAATTGCAAATCAAAAGGATTATGCTAAATTTGGTGTTTTAAATGATAATAAAAGATATGAAGCATCTAAGAAATCTAATGAAGATTTAAAAACTAAAACTCCAAATCTGGAAGAAAAGATTCAGAATCTTTCTGGTGGAAATCAGCAAAAGGTTTTAATTGCACGTTGGCTTCTTACGAGTCCAGATATCCTTATATTGGATGAACCTACAAGAGGAATTGATGTAGGTGCAAAATATGAAATATATTCTATAATGCGAGAATTGGCTAGAAAAGGTAAATCTATAATAATGATATCTTCTGAAATGCCAGAATTAATAGGAATGTCTGACCGTATTATGGTTATGTGTGAAGGTAGGGTAACAGGAATTTTAGATCATGATGAAGCTGATCAAGTAAAAATCATGAATTATTCTACTCAATTTAGGAAGTAAATATCAAATTTGAGAAAGTGGGGTATATATATGCAACAAGGAAAATTAATTTCACGTAAAAGCTATGCTAATATATTTTTAGGTATTGGTGCATTTCTTTTAATTTTCGGAATTATTCTAAATTTTATTTTAAATCCAAAGGTATTTTATGATTTACCTATTTACATAATGGGGGTAGGCATAATAGGATTAATTTATGGAATTAGGCAATTTGTAGATAAAAAAAATCAGAATGTGGATATAGAGATTTCATCAAAAACTGTAAAAAACTTTTTAACTAATAATGCAATTATATTAGCACTATTACTACTTGTAGTTGTAATAATGATAATTCAACCTCGTTTTATGCAATATGAAGTAATGTTAGATATTTTAACACAATCTTCAACTAAAATGATAATAGCACTTGGAATTTGTTTTACATTATTAATTGCAGGAACTGACCTTTCAGCAGGACGTATGGTAGGACTCGCTGCTGTAATATCTACATCAATGTTACAAACTTCAGATTATGCAAATAGATTTTTCCCTAACATGCCTCAATTAACAGTTATAATCCCTATATTGGCTGGAATATTTGCATGTATGTTATTTGGACTTCTGAACGGTTTTTTAGTAGCCAAATATGATATGCATCCTTTTATTGCAACTTTAGCAGTACAAGTTATTGTTTATGGTATATGTTCTTTATATTTTGATATGCCACCTAATAAATCTCAACCAATTGGAGGAATTCGCCCAGATTTTATAGCACTTGGACAAACAAAGTTATTCCAAGTTGGAAGTTTTCCAGGAATATCAATTTTAGTTCCTATAGCTATATTCTTTATAATATTGGTTTGGTTTATTTTAAACAAAACTGTTTTTGGAAAGAATGTTTATGCTATTGGTGGAAATCGTGAAGCAGCAGTAGTTTCAGGGGTTAATGTATTTGCTACTGTTATGGGAATATTCGTATTTGCATCATTATTATATGGTGTAGGAGGAATACTTGAAGCTGCTAGAACTGCAGGAGCAACTAATAACTATGGTAATGGATATGAGTTAGATGCAATCGCCGCATGCGTTGTTGGAGGCGTTTCATTAAATGGTGGTGTTGGTAAAGTTTCAGGAATTGTAAGTGGTGTATTGATATTCACAGTTATTCAATATGGATTACAATTTATAGCTGTAAGTCCAATGTGGCAGCAAGTTATTAAAGGTGTCATAATTGCTGTAGCAGTTGCTATTGATTTATCAAAATATAGAAAAAGATAAACTTTGAAATATACTTTAAAGGGAATGCTCGAAATATATATAGTTTTGAGTATTCTCTTTTCAACTGTATTATACTTTTATAAAAAAGCAAAAAATGGATGAAGATTATTTTATATGCTATAATTAATTCAAGATATTTGAAATAATTAATTAGCTATAAGATAAGGTGGGATAAAATGAGCTTATATAAAATTATTATTGTGGATGATGAGGAAGAAATAAGATTAGGAATAATAAAGAAAATAGATTGGAAGAGCTATGGATTTCAAATAATTGGAGAAGCGGAAAATGGACAGGAAGCCCTTGAAAAAGCAGAAAAACTGCAGCCAGATATAATAATGACTGATATTAGAATGCCTTTTATGGATGGGTTGGAATTAGGAAAGAAATTGTCTGAAGTCATGCCATCATCTAAAATAATAGTGTTTTCTGGATGTGATGATTTTGAATACGCACAAAAAGCTATTAGACTTAATGTAATCGAATACGTACTTAAACCAATTAATTCTGTTGAGTTGATTGAAATGTTGAAAAGATTAAAAATAATGTTAGATAAAGAATATAATGAAAAAAGAAATATTGAGATTTTACAGCAGCACTATATTGAAAGTATTCCAGTTATAAGAGAGCAGTTTCTAGTAGGCGCAATTGAGGGAAGAGTAAGTGAAGATGAATGGAAAAATAAATTATTTAAGCTAAAGATAGATCTTGAATTACCATATTTCGTAGTGGGGATAATTCATTTGGATTCAGAACAATTAGATGACACTGAATTTAAAGAGAATAAAGATTTACTTCAGATATCCATAAAAAAAGTTTTAGAAGAAGTTATGGAGAAATGCTGTAGCTTCATAAGTTTCTTGTATTTGGATAAGGTTATTGTAATCGGTAACTTTAATGGAAATGAAGAGATAAAGAATTTCATAAATTCCCTAGATGAAGTATGTAGAAGCTTTAAGAGGATTGTAGGGCTAAATATATCAGTAGGCGTTGGAAAAATGTATGATTCGTTTGAAAAAATAAGTATATCTTATAAAGAAGCACAAAGCGTCTTAGAGTATAGAGTAATTTTAGGAAATGGCAAAGCTATATATATTGAAGATATGGAACCGGATACGTCTATACAATTACATCTTGATGAAAGTGTAGAAAGATTAATGATCAATACAATAAAAATAGAAAGCAAAGAGGAAATATCAAAAGTTATAAATAGTTTGTTTAATATTTATGATATATCTATTTTACCATTTAATGAATATAGAATATATATAATGGAAATTATGATTTCACTATTAAAATTAGTGAAATCATATAGTCTAAATTTAGCTGATATATTTGGAAGTAATTTTAATTGCTACACTTATCTTGATAACTTTAACTCAATAACAGAGATAAAAGAGTGGTTTATTGAGAAAAGCTTTAAGATTAATACTTCCATAAAAAATGAAAGAGTAAATTCATCTAAAATAATTATTGAAAAAGCAAAAGAATATATAAAAGAAAACTATATGGATTATGATTTATCAGTAGAAAAGATGTGTAGTAATTTACATGTAAGTCAAACATATTTTTCAACAATATTTAAAAAAGAAACAAATACAAGTTTTGTTAATTTTCTTACAGAAGTAAGACTTGAAGAAGCAGTTAGACTTTTAAATACAACAGATTATAAAACATACATGATAGCAGAAAAGGTTGGATATCCAGAAGCAAATTATTTTAGCTACGTATTCAAAAAGAAATTTGGGATTTCTCCATCTAAGTATAGAAAGAGCTGATATTGTTATGCTTAAATTAATAAATGAGAAGCTACAAGAATTAGATAAGTGGTATAAAAAAAACAGTATGCAAAGAATGATATCAATTTCATTTACAATTATAGCTGTAACTGGAATGATTATGGTTGGAGGAACATTATATTTAAGATTCATACATTCTACAGAAGAAATGGTATCTAAAAATAATGTATTAATGTTAGAACAAGTAAATTTAAACTTGGATAGCTATTTAAGAAGTATGATGAAAATTTCTAATACAACATATTATAGTGTAATAAAGAAAAATGACTTTTCTAAGAATAACGTAAATAAGGAACTAAATTTATTATATGAATCAAACAAAGATTCATTAGTAAGTATCTGCATTTTTTCTGAATATGGACAAGTAGTTTCGGCATCGCCAGTAGCTCAAGTTAAGGATTCTGTTGATCCAAGACAAAGTGAATGGTTTATTAATGCTAAAAATAAAAGTGAAAATTTACATTTCTCAACACCACATGTACAAAATTTATTTATTGACCCTAATTATAAATACAGATGGGTTGTTTCATTAAGTCGTGCTGTTGATATAACTTATAGTGGAAAAATAGCATCTGGTGTTATGCTTGTAGATATGAATTTTACTGGAATAGAACAATTATTTAGAAATGTTAATGTGGGTAATTCTGGATATATATATCTAATTGATAGCGAGGGAGAAATCATATATCATCCAAGGCAACAATTGATATATTCAAATTTAATACAAGAAAATAATATAGTAGCATCAAATTATGAAGATGGGAATCATAAAGAAAAGTTTAATGGAGAAAATAGAGTAGTTACTGTAAAAACGGTGGGATATACTGGGTGGAAAATAGTTTGCGTAACGCCTATGAAGGACATCACATATAGTTATCGTCCTATGGGGATTTTCGTATTATTTGTCATGCTATTTTTAATGACCATTCTTATTTTGCTTAATATGTTTGTATCATCTAGAATAACGAATCCAATTGTGGAGCTAGAAAGAAGTGTGAAGAAATTTGAAAGTGGAGAAAAAAATATAGGTATAAATATTAGTGGATCGTATGAAATTCAACACTTAGGAAAAGCAATTAAGTCAATGGTTGAGCAAATGAATATACTTATGGAAAATATAATTCATGAGCAGGAGTCAAAGAGAAAAAGTGAACTTAATGCACTACAAGCACAAATAAATCCACATTTTTTATATAATACTTTAGATTCTATTGTATGGATGATTGAAAATGAGAATTATGATGGGGCTATAATTATGGTAACAGCTCTTGCAAGATTGTTTAGAATAAGCTTGAGTAAAGGGAAAAATGTAATACCATTAAGCGATGAAATAGAACATGTACGTAATTATCTAACAATACAAAATATACGTTATAAAAATAAGTTTACTTATAAAATTGAATGTGAAGAGGAGACTCTTAATTTAGCAAGTATCAAGCTTGTTATTCAACCATTAGTTGAAAATGCTATTAAGCATGGAATGGAATTTATGGATGGAGACGGCGAGATAATAGTTAAGTCTTATATTGAAAATGAAGAATTATTTATTGATGTTATAGATAATGGACTTGGAATGCCACAAGAAACAGCAGAACAAATTTTGAGAGGTGAAAAAAAATTAAAGGGAAAAGGTTCAGGAATTGGGCTAAAGAATGTTAATGAACGTATTCAAATTTATTTTGGAAAAATATATGGACTACAAATATATAGTGAACCAGATGAAGGGACAACAATTAGAATTCATATTCCAATTTTAAAGTATTCAGAAGAATTGAATAAAGAGGTGAAAAGAGAATGACAAAAGTTAGAAGAAGAAACCTCACTATTTTATTTGTAATGTTAAGCATATCTTTTTTGCTTTTAATAATAGAACTTTTGATAGATAAAAAGGAAATAAAAACCTATGAAATATCAGTAATAACAAGTGGAAAAAGTGATGAAAGCTGGATGTTAATGAAGGAAGGCGCAGAACAAGCAGCGACAGAGATGAATGCAAACATAAGATTTATTACTTTATCTAATGACGATTTATTAAAGGAACAAAAAGAAGTCATACAAAGAGAGATTAAAAATGGAGCAGATGGAATATTAATTTCTCCAATAAATTCAAAAGAGATTGGTGAAACAATAGATAGCATACAAAAAAAAATACCAATAGTCTTTGTAGAATCAGTGGTTGATACTAAAAATAAAACAAGTATAGTTACATGTGATAATTATAATCTTGGAGAAAAGATAGCACAGGAGATACTTAAAGATGAAAGAGATAATGAGAAAATTGCTATAATTACTGATAACTTAGAAAAAACAAGTTCAGAGGAGAGATATAATGGCTTTATGAGTATTATGGATAAAACAAATAATGAACTTATGATTTGGGAGTTAGATCAGAGTAAAGAAAGTGATTATTATAAGCAAATAGCACAGTTTATAAGATGGAATTCTGTAGATATAATAGTTACCTTTGATACTCCTATATTAGAGACTACAGCTCAAGTTAAAAAGGATATGATGGTTGGAAATGAAAACTTAAAAAATACTAGAATTTTTGGTTCAGGAAATACAAGTAAAGTAATATCATTTTTAGAGGATGGAATAGTAAATGGATCTGCAATGCAGAATGAGTTTAATATTGGTTATATAGGGGTAAAAAGAGCTATTGGAATGAAAAATGGAGAAAGCCAACAAGTAGATAAAATTGAGTCAACTATAATAACTAATGAAAATATGTACTCAAAAGAAAATCAAAGAATATTATTTTTATTTATTAGATGATGCTAGGAGGATGAGAAAGCTGTGAATAAGTGGATTAAAAATTTATTATTTATATTAATAATAATCTCTATCTATAACCTATTTGAAGGATGCAGCATAAATAGTAATGAAACTAAAGAAATAAAAATAGGAATAACATTATATAAGCAAGAAGATCCATTTATATCATTTGTTGCAGAGGCAATAGAAGAATGTGCCAAAGAAAAAGAAATTAAGGGTAATTATAAAATAACTGTTAATATAGTGGATGCAAAAGGGAACTTAACAACACAAAATAACCAGGTAGATAAATTTATAAGTCAAGATTATGATGTTATATGTGTAAATATTGTAGATAGAACAGCAGCATCTACAATTATTAACAAGGCTAAAGATGCAGATATACCACTAATATTTTTTAATAGAGAACCAGTAGAGGAAGATATGCAGCTGTGGAACAAAGTATATTATGTTGGTGCAGATGCTGAGGAATCAGGGAGGCTTCAAGGTGAAATATTTGTAGATGAATATAAAAATAATAAAAGTTTTATAGATAAAAATGGAGATGGGAAAATTCAATATGTTATGTTAGAAGGAGAACCAGAACATCAAGATTCATTAATCAGAACAGATTGTTGTATAAAGACAATAGTAAATAATGATATTGAAGTAGAAAAACTTGCTGATGATACAGCTAATTGGCAGAATGCACAAGCATATGAAAAAATGACACAATGGATTAATGAATTTGGAAATAATATTGAAGTCGTATTCAGTAATAATGATGATATGGCACTAGGGGCAATACATGCTTTAGAAAATGCCTATATAGATATTAAAAATAGACCTATTGTAATTGGCATAGATGGTATACCTGATGCATTATATCAAATTAAAGATGGGAATATGACTGGAACTGTTTATAATGATTATAAATCACAAGGAAAAGCAATACTCGATATAGCATATTCTTTAGCGATGTTTGGAAATACAGATTATTTGACTAACATTACAAATGAAAATTATGTGAAAACATCATATAAAAAGATAACAAAAGAAAATGTAGATGATTATATAAAAAAATTAAAATAAGAATAGGAATGAGAGATATGGGGGATATAAAAGAAAAGCTTGAGAATTATTCAATAAGAATGAGAAATAAAATTATTTTTAGAATAATAATAATGTTCTTTGCAATATTTATGATTATTTCAATTTTTCAAGGTGTTATATTATCAAATAATTTAACGGATATGTATAATGGTCCATATGAAATAAATAGTAAAGTTTTAGCAATGCAAGTGAAGTTGAGAGAAGTAAATATGTATATGTATAGAGCAACTGTAGATATTGCTGTAAAAAATATAGAAAATGCAAATATTGCGTCAGAGGAATTAAAAAAATATTCTGAGGAAGTTCAAAAGCTTTGCAAAAAAGATGATGTATCACAATTAAAGCTTATAAATAACTTTTTATTAGAAATAGAAAAATCAGAAAATGAAAGGCAAAGAGTTATAAATTTCATTGAAAAAGATAATAGTAATTCTGCTTTGCAGATAATGAAAACAACCTACCCTCAATATATAGATTCAGCCAATGATATATTAAGTGAAATTTCAAGAAAGTCTCAAGAAGATGCGGTTGAATTTATAAATATATCCAATAAAAGCAAATATATAATTTTTGCTAGCGAAATTATTTTTGGAATTATCATTTTAATGATTATGATAAAAATAATAAACATATTAAATGATATAACTAATGATGGTATAAACAATGTTATGAAGTTATGTAATAGATTAAAAAATGGAAATTTACAAGCAGATTATTCAAACATTTTAAAAGATGAGATTGGTATCATGACAAATGAATTAAATAAATCAATTGATTTAATTGATAGTTATATAAAAGATGAAACAAGAATTTTAAGTTTATTAGCTAATGGAGATCTTAATGTTAATGTCAATGAAGAAATAGAATATAGAGGTGATTTTTTTGAGATAAAAGGCGCATTCGAAGCAATAATAGATAGATTAAATACAATATTTAAGAATTTAAAGATTTCTGTTATTAATGTAAATAATAGCTCAGAAGTAATATCACAAAATATAGAATTATTATCTGAAAGAAGTAAAAATGAAGTAGATACAATAAATAGATTTTCAAATTTTATAGAAGGTATAAATAAAAAAGTAGAAGAAACAAATAAAAATTCTATAAATACAAATAATATTACAAATGATTTAAACATTAAAATAAATTTAAGCAATAATAAAATGATGGAAATGTTAAAAGCTATGGAAGAAATAGAACATTCATCTAAAAATATAAAAAATATAATAGAAACAATAAATGAGATAGCAGAGCAAACAAACCTGTTAGCGTTAAATGCAGCAATAGAAGCATCAAGAGCAGGTGAAAGTGGAAAAGGATTCGCTGTAGTTGCAGAAGAAGTAAGGAAGTTAGCAGAAGAAAGTGTGAATGCAGTTAAAGAAACAACAATTCTTATTGAAAAATCAATAAAAGATGTAAGGAAAGGACAAGAATTAGCAGATAATACAGCTAAATCAATAAATGATTTGGTTAATGATGTTGATGAAGTGAAAAATTTAATTGGAAAAATAACGTGTGATACGAATGAACAAGAAGCATTAATAAAAAAAGCTAATAATGAAATAGATGAAATTTCTAAATCCGTACAGCTTAATGCCATTTCTTCAGATGAAATTGCCTCATCAACTAAGGGATTATCAAAAGAATTAAAAGTAATAGAAGTAGAATTATTAAAGTATAACTTAAAAAGAATAATATATACAAAAAGATAATTCCATATATAGATGGTTTTATGATATAATACAAACAATATAATTAAAAAATTTTTATAAACATAGGATAAATACAATATTATATATAGAAATTTATTATATTATATTAAGGATTTTATGGGTATATATATTGTAAGTATACGGAGGATTAAAATGAATAATGAAATTATAATGGACACATGCATAGATTATAACAATGAAATATTTGATAATGAAGCATGTATGGAAAGAGTTCCATTTAAGATATTAATTGATGGTGAAGAAATTGTAGATAAGGATCTAGAACAATCAGTATTAATAACTAAAATGAAAAATACAAAAAATAAAATAGCCACAGCATGTCCGTCACCGGATGAATTTTTTAAAGCGTTAAAAGAAAAGAAAAATAATTTTGTTGTTACAATTTCAGAGAAGCTTAGTGGATCACATAACAGTGCAATACTGGCAAAATCTATGATGGAAGAAAAGTCTCCAGAAACATTTGTACATGTATTTGATTGCAAAAATGCTACAGCTGGTGCAAGTTTAATAGTATTAAAATTAAAACAGTTAATAGAAGAAAAAATTCATCCAACTGAAATCGTTAAAAGTATAAATGAATATATTGAGGAGACAAAAACATTTTTATTAGCTGAAAGGTTAGATAATCTAGCTAAAAACGGAAGGATAAGCAGTACTAAAGCATTTGTTGGAACACTTCTTAATATTTCGCCTATCATGTGCGATAATGGTGATGGAGAAATAATTTTAAAAGAGCAGGTAAGAGGAAAAAAGAAGGCTTTTAATAGACTTATTGAGATAATTGGAGAAGAGGGTACTGATATTAAAAATAAAGTTATTGGAATAACACATGTAAATGCTAGAGAAAAAGCTGAAAAATTAAAGGAAGAAATTAAAAATAGATATGATTTTAAAGATATCATAATATTTGAAGCAGGTGGTTTAAGTACAATTTATGCTGATGATGGTGGGATTGTAGTATCATTCTAATAGTTTTCTAATAAAACATCTAAGACTATTCTAATAGTTTTAGATGTTTTTTTAACGTATAGGAAAATATAAAATTTTTATTATAGCAAAAGCCTTAAGAATAGATCTATTCTGTAACTTAGATATTCCAATACGTTAAAAAAAATTATAGTCCCGCAAAAGAACCCAAAAGCAAGTTTTGGAACCTTTTTTATTTGTATGTAATGTATTCTGTAATTAAAGGGTTTTATAGTAAAAATATATATGTTAAAATAATAACAAATCTTATCTTGAAGAATTTTCTAAGAGAGAAGATTAAAAAATATAAAACGTTCTGAAATACACAAGGATTAAATCCTAAGAATAAGGCGATATCTTATATTAATATTAAATGAGTATATTTAAAATCTTATCTTGAAAGGATGAGTTTTATGGAAACTAGAATTGCATTGATTGGAATTATAGTTGAAGATATAAATGCAACTGAAAAATTAAATTCAATATTACATGAATATGGAGAATATATAATAGGAAGAATGGGAATTCCTTATAGAGAAAAGAAAATTTCAGTAATAAGCATTGTTGTAGATGCGACTAACGATGTTATAAGTTCATTGTCAGGAAAGCTTGGGATGATTAAAGGCATAAACGTTAAGACAATGTACTCAAAAAGTGGAAAATAAATGATATTTAGTGAGCCTTGTGAAATGTATCCTTGTATTAAGATGTAGTTATTATTAAAATAATTCATTTGTTGTCAGAACGAGTTATACAATTTATTTTAAGAAAGAAGATGTAAAGATGTATAATGTAAAATCAAATGTGGCAACAGAATTTATTAATCATGAGGAGATTTTAGAAACACTCAAATTTGCTGAAGAGAATAAAAGCAATCGTAAGCTGATTGATGAAATTTTAGAAAAAGCAAAAACTTGCAAGGGATTATTCCACAGGGAAGCAGCTGTACTTCTTGAATGTGATTTAGAAGATGAAAATGAAAAGATATACAAGCTTGCTAAAGAAATAAAACAAAAATTTTATGGAAATAGAATAGTTATGTTTGCACCATTATATCTATCAAATTATTGTGTAAATGGGTGCACATATTGTCCTTATCACCATAAGAATAAGCATATAAGAAGAAAAAAGCTTACACAAGAAGAAATTGAAAAAGAAGTAGTAGCTCTTCAAGATATGGGACATAAAAGATTAGCACTAGAAACTGGAGAAGATCCAGTAAATAATCCTATAGAATATGTTTTAGAGAGTATAAAAACAATTTATGGTATAAAGCATAAAAATGGTGCTATAAGAAGAGTTAACGTAAACATTGCAGCTACAACAGTTGAAAATTATACTAAACTTAAGGAAGCTGGAATTGGAACATATATATTATTTCAAGAAACTTATAATAAAGAGGCCTATGAAGAGCTTCATCCAACAGGCCCAAAGCATGACTATGCTTATCATACAGAAGCTATGGATAGAGCTATGGATGGCGGAATTGATGATGTAGGGTGTGGAGTTTTATTTGGTTTAAATTTATATAGATATGACTTTATTGGGCTTTTAATGCACGCAGAGCATTTGGAAGCTTCTAAGGGAGTAGGACCACATACTATAAGTGTACCAAGAATAAGGCCAGCAGATGATATAAATCCAGATGAATTTACAAATGCTATTTCAGATGATATTTTTGCTAAGATTGTTGCTGTACTTAGAATAGCTGTACCATATACAGGACTTATAGTTTCTACAAGAGAATCTAAAAAGACTAGAGAAAGAGTTTTAGAACTTGGAGTATCTCAAATAAGTGGTGGTTCATCAACAAGTGTTGGCGGTTATGTTGAAAAAGAAGAAGAAGAGGATAATTCAGCACAATTTGATGTGAATGATAATAGAACATTAGATGAGATAGTTAATTGGCTTCTTGAACTTGGATATATGCCAAGCTTTTGCACAGCATGTTATAGAGAAGGAAGAACAGGGGACAGGTTTATGAGTCTCGTTAAGTCAGGCCAAATAGCAAACTGCTGTCAGCCTAATGCATTAATAACGTTAAAAGAATACTTAGAAGATTATGCGAGTGAAATTACAAGAAAAAATGGCGAAAAACTAATAAAAGAAGAAGTTGATAAAATACCAAATGAAAAAGTAAGAAAAGTAGTTTTAGAACATCTTCATGATTTACATGAAGGACAACGTGACTTCAGATTCTAAAAAATATGATTAAAATAGGAGTAATAAGATTTATTCAAAATCTTATTACTCCTTATTACTATATTATATTTTTAGAATCACCGCATTTATTTTCAGAAGTGTTCTTTGTATTCGTAATAGTATCACTTTCTAATTTATCAGAAATATTTCTATACTTATTTTGTAAGGTTAACATTTTGATAACTTCAATAAAATCTTTATAATCAATCATATCATTATCTAATAATGTATTCAGGGATTTTGTAAAATCTTTAGTATCAGATGATGAGAGTTTATTACCATGTTTTTTCATTATAGAAATAATGTCTAACTTACCATTACCTTTATAATCGTTACCTGTTATATTCATATCAAGTACTTTTTCAATTGTAGCCAAAGCTGATTTAACTTCTTCAGATAATTTATCACTTGAATTTGATTGAAGAAATGAATTTCTGACTGCTTCTAATTGAGCATTAAAACCAAAAACAGAATTAGTTGTATTTGTTTTTTTTCGAGATGTGCTAGAAATAATATCATCAATTTTTGCTATTTCCATATAAAAACCCTCTTTCAAAAATATGTTAATCTAGGTATTTATTTATCGATTATACTGATAAGAAATTTATATACTTAATAATAATTTTTACTAAATAATTTATTTGAATTTAAATAAATTATTGCTATAATAAACCTTAAGGCAATTTATATACTTAATAGAATAATTTTACATAAGTATATGGGGAGGTAACTATGAGTAGTTTACAATGTATAATGGAATATAATAAAGAATTCGTGAATAATAAGCAATATGAGAAATATGTGACTGATAAGATTCCTAAAAAGAAAATGGCCATATTATCGTGTATGGATACAAGACTTACAGAGCTTTTACCTAAAGCTATGAATATAAAAAATGGTGATGCTAAAATCATTAAAGATGCAGGAGCAACTATCATGCATCCATTTGGTGGAGTAATGAGAAGCATATTAGTGGCAGTTTATGAATTTGGAGCTGAAGATGTATTTGTAATTGGACACCATAACTGTGGCATGAGCAATTTAGATACAAAGAGCCTTATTGATAAAATTAAAAATAGAGGAATAAAAGAAGATACATTTGATATTCTAAAGTATGCAGGAATTGATGTGGAGGGGTGGCTTTATGGTTTTTCATGTGCAGAAGAATCAATAAGAGAAAGTGTTAAAATGATAAAAAATCATCCGTTATTTCCAAAAGACGTAAGAGTGCATGGACTAATTATTTCTCCGGAAACAGGAAAATTAGATATTATTATAAATGGTGATGAAAATAAATAAAGGATGTACTAAGTTTATAGGATAATACTCGAAAAGAAGCTCTCATGTTATGCTCGATTGCTACAAAAAATAAGCTAAGAATTCAAACATGCAGACTTGCATCTACAACTGTTTGCTCCAATGTAAAATTGGACAAACAATTGTGGAACAAGTCTACATGCAAGAATTCTAAAGCTCATTTTTTGAATGCGATTCTCCGCACAACAAGAGAACTTCTTTTCTTTGTTTCATCTAAATTATAGTATCAATGTTATGTTGTTATAAATATAATCATATTAAGATTAAAAAATAGTTATTTATAGATGTTAAAGATTTAAAAACTTAATATCTTATCCTTAAAAAAATGGCATATCATATATTGGATTTCGGTTGTTATACACTAAACTCTGATTCTACATCCTATATTTAAATTAATGATTAAAGAAGTTTATAAAATTTATAGCAATGTTAGATAAGTATTTATTCTTGTTCCATATAAGTACTGGACGTGATTCTAAAGTTGGGTTGATAATTTTTTTTACAACTAAATTCAAATCAGATATTATATTAGAAGCTGTAAAAGGAAGGATGGATATTCCAATTCCAGCTTCAGTTAGCTCTAAATTTCTGCTATTTCTATCAAATAAAGTTACACCTAATTCTTCTTCTAAAAGTTTTAATTGTTGACTAAGAGGTGGTTGAGAAATGTTTAATTTTTTGGCAGCAGCAGTTATTTGCCCCTCTTCTGCAATAGCCATAAAATATTTAATTTGTCTTATATCCATCATAGATCTCCTGTTAATTCATATGTTTTTCATATAAATCTATTCAATTTAAATATTTTTAATATGAATTCAATATTGATATAATAATAAAAGATAAGTACAAAAATATCAATAAATAGAAAATATATATTTAAGAAAAGAAGGATAAAAATGAATAAAAAGTATATTAGATTATTTGGGGCAGGACATTTGATTACAGATATATATCAGGGAGCATTACCAGCTATGCTGCCATTTCTTATATCTGAAAAACATTTTAGCTATGCAACAGCAGCTTTTTTAATTTTTGCAGCAAATGCAAGTTCATCAATAATTCAACCAGTATTTGGAGTTTATGCGGATAAAATTTCACTTCCTTGGGCCCTTGGAGTTGGAGTATTATTAGGAGGTATTGGACTTGGGCTTGTAGGAATAGTGCAAAATTATTATTTGATAATCTTATTAGTTGCATTAAGTGGTATAGGACTAGCCTTATTCCATCCAGAAGGAGCAAGGCTTACAGATAGATTCGCAGGTGAAAATAAAACATCTGCAGTTAGTATATTTGCAGCTAGTGGTAATATAGGTTTTGCAGTAGGACCAATACTTACTACAACTATGGTGTTAGCTTTTGGATTAAAAGGAACTTTAATTTTATGTATTCCAGCAGTAGTTATGGGTGGAATTCTCTTATATGAATCAAAGAACTTTTCCAATGAAGTTAGTTCGGATAAAGAGTTAGATAATATTGATAAAAAAGAAGAAGTAGATGAGTGGGGAGCTTTTGGAAGATTGACTTTGACATTAATTTGTAGATCGACAGTTTTCTTTGGTCTTAATACTTTTTTAACATTATACTATATGAATATTTTAAAACAATCTGAAGTGCAAGGAAGTATTGCTTTATCTACACTTATAGTTGTTGGTGCGGTTGGAACATTGTTTGCAGGAAAGCTTTCTATTAAAATTGGAAATAAGAAATTAATAATAATAGGATATTCTTGTTTATTACCACTATTAATTCTATTCTTAAATATTAAGAATCCTATATTAGCAAC
This sequence comes from Clostridium neonatale, assembly GCF_900465025.1. Taxonomy (NCBI): domain Bacteria; kingdom Bacillati; phylum Bacillota; class Clostridia; order Eubacteriales; family Clostridiaceae; genus Clostridium; species Clostridium neonatale. The sequence continues at coordinate 1,319,350 of NZ_UICR01000002.1, read as the reverse complement.
TATAATTTTAATCCCACTAGGATTTTTCTTATATATGCCATATAGTCCTATGGTTGCACTTGGACAAAAATATTTACCTAATCATCTTGGATTAGCTTCAGGGATAACACTTGGATTAGGTGTAACAATGGGAGGACTTGTGTCTCCAATACTAGGTTATGTTTCCGATACTCATGGAATACACGCTGCTCTTTCTTGCTTAATAGTAATGCCGATAATAGCGGTAGTACTTGCAAGAAAACTTCCAGTAAAAGAAGCAGATTTAAAAAATAAAGCTATATTAAAAAATAATGCAAGTCAAGTAGTTGCTGAAAATTAAATATAGTAACATAAAAAACCGCTATATCAATAAGAATATTATTAATTGATATAGCGGTTTTTTATGTTATTATAGTTGATTTATATATTTTTTTATTATAGAAACAGAGTTATTAAATAAATCTTGCTCTTCATCATTTAAATGTAATTCAACAATTTCAGAAATTCCATTTCTATTAATAATGGCAGGCACACCTATGAAAACATCATTTATGCCATATTCACCTTCTAGAAATGCTGACACAGGAATTACTTTTCTTTCATCATTTAAAATTGATTTTATAATATCAACAGTGGTGGCAGCAATTCCATAGTTTGTAGTTCCTTTTACATCTGCGATTTTCCATCCAGATTTCTTTATTTCTTCTAAGATTTCATCTGGATTAAATCCATCAAGACGTTCTTTATTATCTACTAAGATATCATCAAATTGTTTACCACCAATGCTTGCAGTGCTCCAAGGGATAAATTGAGAGTCACCATGTTCACCAATTGTGTATGCTTGAACGCTTCTAGCTTCAACACCAATTAAATCTGCGAGTAGTACTTTTAATCTTGCAGAGTCTAAAGCAGTACCAGTTCCAATTATCTTATTTTTAGGTAATCCAGATAACTTATAAACATAATAACTTATTATATCAACTGGATTTGTAACAATTACAAAATAACCATTAAATCCACTTTTCATAATTGGATCTACAATTGATTTAGTAATCTTTTTAGCAGTAGAAAGCATATCAAGTCTTGTCTGACCTTTTATAAGTGGTGCAGCTGCAGTAATTACAACTATGTCAGCATCATAGCATTCTGAGTATTCGCCACATTTTATTTTTATAGATGAATTTGAATACCCTGTACAGTGCTTTAAATCTAGAACCTCACTTTCAGCTTTAGCTTTATTAATATCAATCATTAAAAGCTCATCACATATACCCTGAAGTATAATATCAAAAGCTATAGATGTTCCAACTGCGCCAGCGCCAATAACAGCTACTTTATTTATCTTCATAAATGTTTACCTCAATTCTACAAAAATTTTTAATATAATATAAACTTATAAATTAATAATATACCATATATTTAAAGGATTCAAATATTACAATTAATACTTTTTAATATTAATTTTTACTATGAATAGACGTTTAATAATTTAATATTTTATTAGTAAAATTAAATTATTAAAGGTGTTATTTAAATATAAGCTTGTAGTTTAATAAAAAAAATACCTATACTATTAATTAAAGTGATAGGTATTTTTTGTTTAAATATATTTATTTTTTATAGCGTAGAAAATTTATATATTGTAGTATGATTGTATTCCTCATTAGCTTTAAGTAGTGGTGAAGCAAAGTTATTATTATTTATAGCATTAGGAACAAATTGAGTTTCAAGACATACACCACTTCTTTTCACATAAGGAGTATTATTTTTCCCAATAGAAGTGCCTTTACCATCAAGGAAGTTAGCACTATAAAATTGTACGCCAGGACTAGTAGTATACATATCCATAACTCTGCCTTTAGATTTATCAATTAATTTAGCTGACAGTTTTGAAATATCTCCATTTGAATTTAATATCCAGTTATGATCATATCCACATCCAAATTTAATTTGCTCATAATCAGAATTTATATCTTTTCCAATATTTTTTGAACTTCTAAAATCCATAGGTGTATCAGAAACATTTCCAATTTCTCCAGTAGGGATTGAGAATTCATCATTTACTGTGAAAGTATCAGCAGCAATCATCAATTCGTGATCAAGTATAGTTCCGGATGCATGTCCACCAAGATTAAAATATGAATGATTAGTAAGGTTAACAATTGTATCAGAATCACTAATTGCATGATAATGTATTTCTAGAGAATTATCATCAGTTAATGTGTAAATAACAGTAACATTTAAATTACCAGGATATCCTTCTTCGCCATCTTTACTAAAATAAGATAACTTTAATTGATTATATTCATTACTTAATATTTCAGCATTCCAAATAACTTTATCAAATCCTTTTGTTCCACCATGAAGGTGATTAGGACCATCATTTATCACTAACGAATACTCTTTATCATTAAGAGTAAATTTACCATTCTGAATTCTATTGCCACAACGACCAATTAAAGCACCGAAAAATTTATCACCATTTTCATAAGACTCAATAGTATCATAACCTAGTACAATATCATCAAAATTTCCTTCTTTATCAGGGGCAGTAAGAGAAACTATAGTTCCTCCATAGGTAGAAATTTCAGCTTTCATTCCAGATTTATTTGTTATAGTAAAAATGTTTACATTAACGTTATCTTTAGTTTTTCCAAACTCTCTTTTTATTATAGACATAAAATTAGCCTCCTTAAATCAACTGCTTTATATTTTGAATATATTTCTGTAGGTATATTTTTTAGTGTATTAAACTATGTATACAGACATGTATGTACAAGATGTGCATACTTATATTATAATATAGTAATTATAGATAAACAACTGTGAAATATTAAATTTGTAATATTATATATAAGGAGAATAATATCAACAGATTAATTTTTTTATATGTAAAATATATATTAATTATTGTTGAGTGTACTTTATTGAAATAGCATATTAAATTTGGTATTATATATTTATGAAACGTTTAATATTGGAGGTAATTATGGCAACAATAAAAGAAATAGCAAAAGAAAGTGGAGTATCTATTGCTACAGTATCTAATATTATTCATGGTAAGCCAGGAGCAAGTGATGAAACTAGAAAAAAAGTGCTAGAAACAATAAAAAGGCTTAATTATACTCCAAATGTAATAGCACAAAATTTGAAACAAAAGAAAAACAGGACTATTGGAATAATAACAGAAGATTTAACAGTATTTAATACACCTAGTATTGTTGATGGAATTAATGAGTATTGTGATGATCATAATTATCAATTTGTTCTTGGAAATTTAAGATTATATCAGAAATATAATAAAAAGTTTTATACAGAAAATAAATATTATAAGCATGTAGAAGAAGAGTTTAAAATGATGAAATCAAAACAAGTTGAGGGAATAATATATATAGGGTGCCATTGTAGAGAGATAAAATGCATTCCTTATGATTTAGGCATACCGATTGTAACTGCTTATGTATTTGATCAAGATAAAAATTTTACATCTGTAATATTTAATGATGAACAAGGAGCATATGATGCAACGGAAAAGCTTATAAAAGCGGGACATACCAAAATTGGAGTAATTGCTGGAATTAAAGAAAGCATACATACACAAGAAAGATTACTTGGATATCAGAGAGCACTGTATGATAATCAAATTTTATTTAATCCAAGATTAATTTTATATGGTGATTGGGATAGGGAGTCTGGAAGAAAAATAAGCAAAGAATTAATAAAATTAGGTGTAACAGCTATTTTTTCAATGAATGATATGATGGCAGGCGGCGTCTATGATTATTTAGAAAGTATTGAAAAAAGAGTAGGTAAAGATATTTCTCTTATTGGATTTGATAATAGAGAAATAAGTACAGCGTATAATCCTATGCTATCTACAATGGAATTGCCTTTATATGATATAGGAAAAAAATCTGCTCAGTTATTAATAAATTCAATAGAAAATGAAAATGAGAAAATAAATCATGATATATATAAAATAAATTGTAATTTAGCAGAAAGAAAATCCATATTTGATTTTAAATGAAATGGATGTGAGTGTAATATACTCACATCCATTTCATTTAAAACTTACAAAAACGTTTAATTAAGTAAAAAATACAATAAAATAAGCATACTAAAGAAAAATAGAGAGAATAAGAGAGAATGGATTATAATATTAATAAATAGCCAAATATAAGAATTTATTAATTTATAAATATATAGTATAAAATACTTAGAAAACATTTACAAAAGCTATAAAATTAAGGGATTGGCAATGAATAAATCTATTGATAGTAAAGTAATAACAATATTTTTAATGAAATTGCTTATTATTTTGGGAATTTTATAAAACGTTTTATTAAAAATTAAAAGGAGTGGAGCTTTATGAAAATTAATAAAATATTGAAAGTGATAGCAGCTACATCGGCAGTAGCGATGTTAAGTGTATCTATGTTTGCTGGATGTGGGAAGAAAGCGGATGAATCATCAGGAAATAGTGGACAAACAACTATTAAATTCTGCATGTGGGGAAGCATGAATGAGAAATATAATTTTATAAAATCATTTGAAGAAAAAAATCCAGATATAAAAGTTGATTTAATGATAATACCAGAAGATAGTTATTCAGAAAAAATTAATTCTATGATAGCAGGGAATAGTGCACCAGATGTTATATTATCTTGGGAATGTGATATAAATAGATTTGCTAAAAATGGTGCAATAGTCCAATTAGATGATTATATGAAGGAATCAGGACTGGATGTAGGTGGCTTGATACCAGCTGTTCAAGATATGACTAAAATGAATAATGGAACATATGGACTTCCTTGGAGTTATGCATCAGAAATACTATATTATAATAAAGATTTATTTGATGCAGCTGGTGTAGAATATCCAAATGATGAGTGGACTTGGGAAGATTTCAGAGATGCAGCAAATAAATTAACAATTAGAGATGGAGATAATGTGACTCAATGGGGGGCAAACTCAATTGATTTTCCAGGGATATGGTACTCACAAATGGGACAAGCTGGTGATGAAATTGTAACTTCAGATGGAGTATTATCACTTGGAGATGGAGCTAAAAAAGCATTACAATTTGAATATGATCTTATAAATGTTGACAAAGTAGTACCTGCACCATCTGCTACTTCAGGAAATGGAATCGATTTATTCACATCTGGAAAAGCAGCTATGAATAGAGGTGGAAGTTGGTTAATTAAAACTTATGCTGAAATAAAGGACTTTAATTGGGATATAGCAGTGCTTCCAAAAGACAAACAATCTTATTCATCATTACACACAGGATTCTTCTCAATATCTAATAGCAGTAAAAATAAAGATGCAGCATGGAAATTTATAAATTATTGTATGGGTGAAGAAGGTCAAGAAATGATATCTAAGGCAACTAATAATCCATCATGTGTAAAAGAATATATGGCTCAAGGACATTACAAATATGAAGGCCAAAATGGGCCAACCAATTGGGAGGTTATAGATAAAACAGCTGAGTTCGCTAAGTTTGGATATGTATTAACACCTCCTGGTCTTACAAATAAATTAGTTGATAAATTTAATTCAGCAGCAGCAGGACAAGTAGATATAGATACAGCATTAAAAGAATCACAAAAGGAAATAGAAACTGTAAGTAATCAATAATTTTATGAAAGGAAATTACTTATTAGATGCTTATGCTATCTAATAAGTAGTTCCTAAATAATCTAACATATGGAGGGATGTAGATGATGTCGTCAAAGCCAAATAATAATATATTGAGTAGTCAGAAGAATTTTGTTGAGAATATCAAAAAAAAGATTAGTGCAACATGGGCTTTAAAATTAAGTAGAAGCGCTAGAGATAATATAACTGCATATGCATTTTTGTCACCTTGGATTATAGGGTTTTTATTATTTTCTGGGGTACCTATCTTAGCGTGTTTTGGATTGAGTTTAACTAAGTGGGATTTAGTAGGAAGCCCTGAATTTATCAAATTTCAAAATTATATAGAAATGTTTTCGGCGGATTCAACATTTTGGAATACTTTAAAAGTGACTGTTATATTTACGTTTTTTGGTGTGCTAATATCAGTATCTTGGGCATTATTTTTAGCAAGTTTATTAAATATGAAAGCAAAAGGAATGAGAATATTTCAATTCTTATACTTTATTCCAGCAGTTATGCCAAGTGTTGTTATGGCATTTATATTTCAATTAATGTTTAATAAAGAAATTGGTATTATAAATTATATGTTATCTTTAATAGGAATAAATGGACCGAACTGGTTGATGGATAAAAATTGGGTTATGCCAGTTGTGGTTTTTACATGTATATACACTTTTTCTACAGGGCAAATGATGCTTACATTTAGTGCAGCATTGAAAGAAGTTCCACTTTCATTATATGAAGCAGCAAATTTGGACGGGGCAAGTACTATGAAAAAATTCTGGAATATAACTCTTCCTTCAATTTCACCAATAGTATTTTTTAATATGATAGTTTCAACTGTAAATTTATTAAATGGATCTTTCTCTTTGATATATCCTCTTACAGCGGGTGGTCCGAATGATGCAACTAATATTATTGGGTTAGACATTTATAGAAATGCATTTGGAACTTATAGAATGGGATATTCAGCAGCATTATCAACAGTATTATTTGTAATTGTTGCAATAATATCACTTGCACAATTTAAGGCATCAAAAAAATGGGTTCACTATGAAGAGTAAATGGAGGAAATATTTATGAAGAAAAAACAATCTGGTATACGAACATGTATGAAATATGCAGTATTGATCTTTGTAGCATTAATAGCTTTGTTCCCTATATTTTGGGTAATATCAAATTCATTCAAAACATTAAATGGAATAAGTCAATACCCGCCACAATTATTTCCGGATGAATTACAGTATAGCAATTACTCAGAAGCTATTAGCAAAGGAAACATACTAACTTATTTAAAAAATACATTGATATTAATGTTAGGAAACACTTTAGGAACTTTAATTTCTAGTTCAATTGTTGCATATCCATTAGCTCGTATGGAGTTTAAAGGAAAAAATGTGGTATTCGGACTAATACTTGCAACAATGATGGTTCCAGCTATTGCTACTATAATTCCTCAATTCATATTATTTAGAACTTTTGGATGGATAGACAGTTTTAAACCTATGATTGTTCCAGCTTTCTTTGCATATCCATATAATGTATTCTTATTCAGACAATTTTTTAAGGGATTACCAAGAGATTTAGATGAAGCAGCAGTTATTGATGGATGTAATAAAGTTCAGATATTTACAAAAATTTTAGCTCCATTAGCAAAACCAGCATTTATAACAGTAGGTGTTTTATCATCAGTATTCTGGTGGAATGAGATGTTCCAACCACTTATATATATAAATACTGAGAGCTTGAAACCGTTGACTATAGGTGTACTTTCTGCATTTAAAGTTCAATTTGTAAATCAATGGCATTTACAAATGGCGTTTTCAGTAATAATGATGATACCACCAATAATATTATTTACATTTGCTCAAAAATATTTGGTTGATGGAATAAAAACATCTGGACTTAAATAATGAACGAAAGATAGGAGATGAAAAATATGATTAGAAATGAATTAGAAAAAATATATTTTACTAGTGTTAATATAGATGATGATTTCTGGAGTCCTAGATTAAAAAATCATCAAGAGACAACAATAAAGGCTTGTTTAGAAAAATGTGAGACAGAAGAAAGAATTTTGAATTTCGAAAGAACCTATAATGGTAATGCAGATGAAGGTTTCACAGGAGTTGCTTTTAATGACTCAGATGTATATAAAGTTATTGAAGGAGTTGGCTATTCACTACAAAATAATCCTAATAAAGAATTAGAAGAATATGTAGATAGTATAATTGATAAAATTGGAATGGCACAGCAGGAAGATGGATATTTAGATAACTATTTTGTTCTTGGAAGAATGGATGAAAAATGGACAGATATGATGGCACATGAATTATATTGTGCAGGCCATATGATTGAGGGGGCAATAGCATATAAAAATGCTACAGGAAAAAGAAAATTTTTAGATGTTGCCATACGGTTTGCAGATCATATAGTAGATGTTTTTGGAGAAGGAAAAAAGAATTGGATTGTTGGACATCAAGAAATAGAATTGGCATTAGTAAAATTGTATAGAGAAACTGGTGAAAAAAAATATTTAAATTTAGCTAAATGGTTTATTGAACAAAGAGGTCATAATAATGAATGGACAGATAAAGTGTGGAGTAGAGAAAAATATGGTGGTAAAAAATATAATCAAGATGATAAGCCTGTTAGAGAACTAAGCAAAATAACAGGACATGCTGTTAGAGCAATGTATTATTTCTGTGGAGTAGCTGATGTTGCAGCTATAGAAGATGAAGAAAGTTATATGGAAGCATTGTATAGGCTTTGGGATAATACTGTAAATAGAAATATGTATATAACTGGTGGAATAGGTTCATCAAGAGATAATGAAGGTTTTACTGGAGATTATGATTTACCAAATGATACAGCATATTGTGAAACATGTGCAGCAGTTGGAATGGTTTATTGGAATCACAGAATGAATCTAATGACTAAAGATTCTAAGTATGTAGATATTGTGGAGAAAGAGCTCTATAATGGGGTTATTTCAGGAGTATCATTAGACGGAACTAAGTTTTTTTATGAAAATCCATTAGAATCTCATGGAGATCACCATAGAAAAGAGTGGTATGATGTTTCATGCTGCCCAACACAAATAGCGAGATTTATACCATCTGTAGGAGATTATATTTATGCTAAAGATGAAGACGGGGTATATTTGAATCTATATATTTCCAATACACTAACTACGGAGTTTAGAGGAAAGGAAATAAAAATAACTCAATCAACAAATTATCCATGGGATGGGAGAGTTAATATAAAAATAGAGAAATCAGTAGATGAAGAAATGGGATTATTTATTAGATATCCATCATGGTGTAAAACCATGAATGTTGAAATTAATGAAGAGAAAATTAATAATTATGAAATTCAAAAAGGCTATATTAAATTAATTAGAAAATGGTCAGAAAATGATGAAATACATTTAAATATGATTATGCCAATAGAACTAGTAAAAAGTAATGTAAAAGTAAAACAGAATTTAGGAAAAGTTGCTATACAAAGAGGGCCCCTTATTTATTGTATAGAGGAAGTTGATAATGAAAATATTGATGATATCAAAATAGATAGCAGAATGAGATTTTTATCAGAATATAAAAGCAATCTGCTAAATGGTTGTGTAGCCATCATAGGAAAAAAAGATGATAAAAAAGTTGTGGCTATACCATATTATGCATGGGATAATAGAAAGCCAGGAAAAATGAAAGTATGGATAAAAAATGAAGAAGAAAGACTATATGATTTATTATAAAAATAGTTATTTACAAAAAAATAAATTATTAATAATTATTGACATAAAAGTATTTTTTGGATAATATATTCATATAAAAAGATTTAGATTATTTTAAAATAAAGTTGGATATATAGCCCTAAAGGAGATAAAAGTTGTTTTTAAACCCACTATATATATAAATGGTTTATAATTAAATAAAATAATTTATATATATAGTGGTTTAATATTAAATTAAATTAGGAGGAAAAGGTATGGGTATTGTGAAAACGTTTAGGAAAGTTGCTGGTATTTTGATTACAACATCTCTTTGTTTTACTATGTTTGCAGGGTGTGGTTCAGGTAATACTGAAAGTGAAGCAAAAAAAGAGGATGCTAAAGTTTCAACAGTTGGAGCTGAAAACGGGGAAGAATTACAAATGTGGACATTTGTAGAATTACATGCAAAGTTCTATGAAGAAATGTTAAAAGAATGGAATGAAAAGAATCCAGATAAGCAAATAAAAATTAAATTTACTGTTCTTCCGTATGATGATATGCACAATAAGTTACAATCAGCATTGTTATCAGGAAAAGGTGCACCTGATATGTGTGATATTGAAGTTGGTAAATTTCCAAACTTTTTAAAAGGAGAACCACAATTAGAGACATTTGATGATGTGATTGGACCATATAAAGATAAAATAGTAAAATCTCGTTTAGATTTATATAGTAAAGATGGAAAGGTATATGGATTACCAACTCATGTTGGAGCAACAGTTGCATTTTATAATACAGAACTATTAGAAGCTGCAGACATTGATTATACAACTATTAAGACTTGGGATGATTTTAAGGCAGCAGGAGAAAAATACTATGCTGCAACAGGCAAACATTTGGGAACAGCAGATACAAGTGCAGGATGGCAAACTAGCGCACTTTTAGCTCAGCAAGGATCAGATTATGTTGATGAAAATGGCAAACCACAATTAAATAGTAAAGAGATGATAAGAGCTCTTACTACTCTAAAGGAATTACAAGATGCAAATGCTATTGCTACAGTTCCAGGGGGACAACCTGATACTGAAGAAGCATATGGTGCATTCAATCAAGGTGACTATGCATGTGCAATTATGCCATTTTGGCAAATGTCTAGATATGTGAATTACATGCCAGAATTATCAGGAAAAATTGCAATAGCTCCAGTTCCGGTTTTAGAGGAAGGAATGCCACGTTCTGTAGGTGGTGGTGGTACAGGAACTGTAGTTACTAAAACTTCTAAGAATCCACAACTTGCTAAGGAATTTTTAGCATTTGCTAAACTTTCAGAAGATGGAAATATTAAGATATGGCAAAAGCTTGGATTTGATCCATGTAACACTGATATATGGACAAATGAAAATATAACTCATGATCCAAATAATGATTTTGTTAAATACTTTAAGAACAATCCATTTGATGTATTAAATGAAATTAAAGATGAAATCAAATTAATTAAGTCAACAGAGGCTTCTCCAACTATAAATAATACTCTATGTACAGTAACATTTAATAGCATTTTTGAAGATGGACAAGATGTTACAGAAGCTTTAAATGAAGCACAAGAACAAGTACAAAATGAATTGCAATAATATTCAGTGATGTATTGGACAATTAGCACTAGATTTTAGTTTTAGTTATAGGTGCTAATTGTCCATTAGAAATTATAATTAAGACTAAAAAATAAAGGAGGAAGTAAAGCAATGTTTAAGAAACTTATGTACAACAAAAAAATAGCTCCATATGTATTTATATTGCCTTTTATTTTGGTATTTATAATTTTCTTTATATCTCCAATGATAAATACAGTAATTATGAGTTTTCAAGAAGTATTACCTGGTCAAAGAGAATTTGTAGGAATTAAGAATTATTCAAAGCTTTTAGGAGATAAAGTATTCTTAAAAGCTATGTATAATAGCTTTAAATATATGGTATGGACATTAATATTACTTATACCAATACCTATGATATTTGCATGCATTATTAATAGTAAACTTATGGTAGGCAGAGAGTTTTTCAAATCAGTATTCTTTTTGCCAGCATTAACATCAGTTGTAGTTGCGGGTACGGTTTTTAGATTAGCATTTGGAGAACAAGGTACATCACTAATGAATCAATTTATAGGTCTTTTTGGAATGGATCCTATTAAATGGCTAAAGATTGGATCTACAGGATTTATTACACTTTTAGTTCTGGCCTGCTGGAGATGGACGGGAGTAAATATGCTATATTTCTTATCAGGACTTAAAAATATCCCAGAAGAATTATATGAATCGGCAGATATTGATGGTGCAACTGTATGGCAAAAATTTAGATATATAACAATACCTCAACTTAAACCAACAACAATATATGTACTTACTATATCAGTATATGCTGGATTGGCAATGTTTACAGAAAGCTATATGTTATGGGCTGGTAATAATTCACCTAAAAATATAGGACTAACAATTGTAGGATATTTATATAGGCAAGGAATTGAAAAAAATGCTATGGGGTATGCATCAGCAGTTGGTATTGTACTTTTTGCTTTTGCTATGATAATAAATTTAATACAGTTAAAACTAAATGGAACATTTAGTAAGGAGGATTAATATGAGTTCTAAATCAATAAATAATAGCAAAATTATGAGTAAAAAAAAGAGTATAGCATATAAGATTTTAATATGTGCATTATTTTCTGTTATAGGTATAGTATTAATCATTCCTTTTTATACAGTTTTTATATCATCATTTAAAGATGGAAATGATTTAATAAGACATGGAATTAATTTATCTCTTAATTTTAATGAAATGTCACTTAAGAATTTCATATATTTATTTACTGGTGACCATAGTTATTTTACATGGTTTTTTAACAGTATGATATTAACTATTCTACAAGTAGCATTAACATTATTTGTTAGTGCATGGGTAGGATATGGATTTGCAGCATACAACTTTAGATTTAAAAATTTCTTATTTGTATGTGTATTATTTGTAATGATGGTTCCATTTGAAATTTTAATGTTACCTTTATATAACCAAATAAATAGCATGAATCTAGTTGATAGTTATGCAGGAATAATTCTTCCAAGCATAGCGAATGCTTCCACTATATTCTTTTTTAGACAATACTTATCTGGAATCCCGAAATCACTTATAGATGCAGGAAGAATAGATGGTGCATCAGAGTATGGAATTTTCTTTAGAATAATTCTTCCTATTATGAAGCCTTCATTTGCAGCAATGGCAATATTAAATACAATGAATAGTTGGAATAACTTATTATGGCCATTATTAGTATTAAAGAGTGATACTAAATTTACTTTACCAATCGGATTGAATACATTATTAACTCCTTATGGTAATAATTATGATTTATTGATTGTTGGATCATTCTTCTCAATACTTCCTATATTTATTTTGTTCTTATGTTTCCAAAAGTATTTTGTTGATGGTATGACAGCAGGTGCAGTAAAAGGTTAATAGTTAAAAACTTATTTAAGGAGAGTGTGTTAAAAAATATGAATAAGAAAGCAAAAATGGTAATAGACAAAGATTTTAAAATTTCTGAAATAGATAAAAGAATATATGGTTCATTTATAGAACATTTAGGTAGAGCAGTATATGGAGGAATATATGATCCTTGTTATAAGAATGCAGATGAAGATGGGTTTAGACAGGATGTAATGGATCTTGTCAAAGAACTAAATGTACCAATTATAAGATATCCAGGAGGTAATTTTGTATCAAATTTTTTCTGGGAAGATAGTGTTGGTCCTGTGGAAGACAGACCTAAAAGATTGGAATTAGCATGGAGAAGTTTAGAAACAAATGAAATAGGTCTTAATGAATTTTCAAAGTGGTGTAATAAAGTAGAATCAGAAATGATGATGGCAGTAAATCTAGGAACTAGGGGAATAGCTGATGCTTGTAATTTATTAGAATATTGTAATCATGAGAGTGGATCAAAGTATAGTGATTTAAGAATAAAGCATGGATTTAAAGATCCACATAACATAAAGACATGGTGTTTAGGAAACGAGATGGATGGACCATGGCAAATTGGACATAAAACATCAGAAGAATATGGTAGAATTGCTGCTGAAACAGCAAAGGCAATGAAGTTAATAGATCCAACTATACAATTAGTTTCAAGTGGAAGCTCAAATAAAGATATGCCAACATTTCCGGAATGGGAAGCATCCACTTTAAATCATGCATATGAATATGTTGATTTAATTTCTATGCATCAATATTATGGAAATAGAACAAATGACACGGATAATTTTTTAGCTCAAACTATTGATATGGAGGATTTCATAAAAACTATAATTTCAACTTGTGATTATATAAAAGCAAAAAAACGTAGTAAAAAGACTATTAATTTAAGTTTTGATGAATGGAATGTATGGTTCCACTCAAATGAAAAAGATGATGATATAATGACAAATCATCCATGGCAGAAGGCTCCTGCTTTATTAGAAGATATATATAATTTTGAAGATGCACTTTTAGTAGGATTAATGTTGATTACACTTTTAAAACATTCTGATAGGGTAAAGATTGCATGTTTAGCACAACTTGTTAATGTAATTGCACCAATTATGACTGATCCAAATGGAGGAGCAGCTTGGAAACAGACTATATATTATCCTTATTTACATGCTTCAAAGTATGGACGAGGAATTGCACTACAGCCAGTTCTATCTTCTCCAAAGCATGATACAAAAGATTTTACTGATGTAAATGATGTTGAATCTATAGCAGTATATAATGAAGAAAAAGAAGAAGTAACTATATTTGCAGTTAATCGTAATTTGAAAGACGACATTACTTTAACATGTGATATTAGAAGCTTTAATAATTATAGACTAATAGAACATATAGTTTTAGAATGTGATGATATGAAAGCAGTTAATTCAGTAAAAAATGAGTCTATTCTACCTAAAAATGTAGATAGAAGTGAGTTAAATGATGGAGTACTTCAAGTAATGTTAAATAAAGCATCTTGGAATGTTATAAGATTGGGAAAATAAAAAAGCAAATATAAAGTAGAAAAAGGAGCTATCGCTAACGAATTTTAATCCGCTAATGCGAGCGCTCCTTTTATTTTAGATTAATAGATTTTTTTACTGTTTCTCTTTCTACAAGAGTATTATTTAAAATTATTCTTTTACTATATTTATTTTCACATTCAATTTTTTCAAGAAGTAAAATGGCAGCGTTACTTCCAAGAAGGAACATGTTTTGATCCATTGTAGTTAGTTTTGGCTCAATAAATTGACTTAAAGGAATATTATCGTATCCTATTATAGAGATGTCATCTGGAACTTTTTTACCTAGTTTTTTACAGGCATTAAGTACACCAAGAGCCATAAGGTCATTACATGCAAATACAGCGGTTGCAGAAGTTGTAGGTAATATATTTAATAATATATCAACTGTATTATCCACAGTTTCGCTACTATTTCCATTGCCTATGTTAATAATATTTTCTGATTTAAAGTTATTTAATTTAGACATTACATCTTTATATGCCTTTTCTTTTATATTATAAGAATATGTATCTTTTCCTCGAACAAATAATATATCTTTATGGTTATTATCTATAAGATAATTTAAGGCTGTCTCAGCTCCAAATGCTTCATCATTAGAAACGTATGATATATTTGAATCTATAGATTCTGAATTTATGAAGACCAAAGGAATTTTATTAGAGATATTATTATAAAACTTAGATTTAATCGTACTGGATGTAGGTCCTATAACAATTATTCCAGATACATTCCTAGAAATTAAATTATTTATACATGATTTTTCTTCATCAGGATTGTTATCAGTGCATGTAAGTATTATTGATAAAGAGTTTTTCTTTAAATGATTTTCTATACCATTTATGACCTCTGGAAAGAACATATTATTAATACTTGGAACAACAACTCCAATAGTAGTTGATTTCTTTTGAGTAAGTTCACGTGCTTGCATATTTGGAATATAGTTCAATTCATCTACAGCTTTTAAAACTGATTCACGAGTTTCAGCTTTTACAGGATAGTTTCCGTTCATTACTCTAGAGACAGTCGCAACTGAAACATTTGCTTTTTTTGCTACATCTTGTATAGTTACTTTCATAAATATCACCTACTCTATTAAGTTGAGAATTGCATAAGAAAAGCCCATTTAGGGCTTTTCTATAAAATGTTTTCTAATAAATTATAATATACTTATATGAGTTGATTGTCTACATAAACTTATATTGAATTTACGAACTTATCAAATGCAGACATTCCAACAGTATCCCTTTTAAATACACCAGCATGATTTAATACTTCTGAGAATTTGATTCCAACTTCCTTTTGAAGTATACCATAAGCATTATTTTCATCTATATGGTTATATTTATTTAAAAGATATTTATACCAATCGCTATGTTTAGCTATAGCTTCATTTTCAGATATATCCTCTACTTTTTTTATTAGACATTCTTTTAAAAGTCCAAGTTCGTCTTTTAATCTTGCAGGAAGAACAGCAAGTCCCATAACTTCTATAAGTCCTATGTTTTCTTTTTTTATGTGATGAACTTCATTGTGAGGATGGAATATTCCAAGAGGATATTCATTACTAGTTCTATTATTTCTTAGAACTAAATCAAATTCATATCTACCATCTCTTTTTCTTGCAATAGGCGTTATTGTGTTGTGAGGCTCGCCATTTGTTTCATGCAGTATATGAACAGAAGCATCTGAATATTTTCTCCATGAAGATAAAATATGTTCTGCTAAATTTATTAACTTATCTTTGCTATTACCACTTATTCTAATAACGGACATTGGCCATTTTACTCTTCCAACAGTTATGTCTTCATATCCAGGTATTTTATATTCTTTTTCTGTAGGGGCTAGTTCCATTGCAAAGGTATATCTTCCACCTTGATAGTGATCATGTGAAAGGATTGAGCCTCCAACTATAGGCAGATCAGCATTAGAACCTGCAAAATAATGAGGTAATATATCTACGAAATTAAGTAGATTTGTAAATGCCTTTCTATCTATTTTCATTGGAATGTGTTCACCATTAAAAATAATACAATGTTCGTTATAATAAGTATAAGGTGAATATTGTAAGAAATATTCCTCATGCCCAAGATTTAAAGGAATTATTCTATGTGTTTGTCTTGCAGGATGATTCATATTACCATAAAAGCCTTCATTTTCCTTGCATAATAAGCACTTTGGATATGATGTTGATTTAAATAATTTAGCTTTTGCTATTTCTTTTGGATCTTTTTCTGGTTTGGAAAGATTTATTGTTATATCTAAATCTCCATATTCAGTAGAAGCTTTCCAAATAATATTTTTATCTATTCTATCTTTTCTTATATAATTTGAAGCTATGCTTAATTTATAGAAATAGTCAGTAGCATCTTTTGGGGATTTTGTATATAAATTATTGAATTTACTTATAACTTCTGAAGGTCTAGGCATTAAGCAGTTCATTATATTTGTATCTAATAAATCTCTTTCAGTTACTGTATTTTCAATCATATTTTCTGCTACAGCATAATCTAATATATTTTCTAAAATAGGTGTAGCAGTATCTAAAGTTTCATTTATTTCTTCGATTTCAAACTCATTTAATTTTAATAATCCTATAAGCATATTTGAAGTATAAATTTTATCTTCTTCAGAAATAAGCCCTTGTTGCAATCCAAAATTTATTAGTCTGTTTATTTCATGATTAATCATAATAAAACCTCTTTCTTAATTTTTGAATTTAAAATTCACAATTAGAGGAAAAAAGATATTATGAATGTCTATAAAAGGATATTTCCGTTAATTGTGAATTTATTTCAATTAATTAGTTTTCGAAACCGTTAGGATGAGCAGTGTGGAATGCCCATGCATCTTTAATAATATCTTTAACATCTGTGAACTTAGGAGTCCATCCTAATATTTTATTTGCCTTTTCGCTTGAGGCTATTAATTGAGCAGGGTCTCCAGCTCTTCTATCTCCTAAAACAACTTTAATTTCTTTACCTGTAGCTTCTTTAGCGGCTTCGATCATTTCTTTAACACTGAATCCTACACCATTTCCTAAATTGAAAATATTGCTTTCATTTCCAGCTTCTAAGTATTCAACAGCTTTAATATGAGCGTCAGCAAGGTCAAGTACATGGATATAGTCACGTATACACGTACCATCTGGAGTAGGGTAGTCAGTTCCATATACACTTATAAATTCACGCTTTTTTAGTGGAACTTGAAGTATAAGTGGAATTAGATGAGTTTCAGGATTATGATCTTCACCGATGCTTCCATCACCTAAAGAACCAGCTACATTGAAATATCTAAGGGCAACATAGTTAATGCCATAAGCTTTATTACACCATTTCATCATTTTTTCCATAGTAAGCTTTGTTTCACCATAAGTATTAGCAGGATTTGTTTCATCGTCTTCAAGAATTGGAACTCTTTTTGGTTCACCATATACAGCAGCAGTGGAAGAGAATACTATATTCTTAATATTATGTTTTACCATGCTTTCAAGTAATATCTGCATTCCATAAACATTATTGTTGAAATAAAGCAAAGGCTTTTCCATGCTTTCTCCAACCAATGAATTTGCAGCAAAGTGAACAATAGATTCTATTTTGTTTTCAGTAAAGATTTTATCTAATATTGATGCATCTCTTATGTCACCCTTATAAAATTTTGCTTTTGGATGGACAGCACCTATATGACCACTTTGTAAATTATCTATAATAACAACATCTTTTCCTTGTTCTATAAGCTTATAAACTGTGTGCGAACCAATATATCCAGCACCACCACAAACTAAAATTGACATATTAACATTCCTCCATATTAATTATTTATATAATTTCTTTATTTTAATTAATAATAATATTTCGTTTATTATTATACTCCAGTTAAGTGGATGCCTCAAAAGAAATATTACTAACAATTTGAGGCATCCTTAATTATATATTTAAAAGTATTATGGGCTATATTATATAGATATGATTATGATAATTTTCTAGTTCCATCAGAAATACTAACAATATAAAAGCTTGGTTCATATCCAATTTTTTCAGTATATTTAGGAGTAATTGATGAGATAAATTTATCTACACAATCTTCTTTAACTATACTTACAGTACATCCACCAAAACCAGCACCAGTCATACGAGAACCAACAACACCATCACATTCCCAGGCTAAGGATACAAGAGTATCTAATTCTATACCTGTTACTTCATAATCATCTCTTAATGAAATATGTGACTCATTCATTAATTTCCCGAATAAGACTAAATTATTATTTTCTAAAGCTTTTACAGCATTTAAGGTTCTTGCATTTTCATATACAGCATGCTTAGCTCTTTTTGCTTTTATAGGATCAGAAATATGGCATTTAACTTCTTCGAAATCAGATTCTGTAAGTTCACCAAGTGAATTTATATTTTTATATTTTTGGATTTCTTTTAATGCAGTTTCACATTCGCTGCGTCTTTCATTATATTTAGAATCAGCTAGTCCACGTTTTTTGTTAGTATTACCAATTACTATTTTATATCCATCCATATTTAATTTGCTGTAAGTATAATTTAAAGTGTTGCAATCAAGAAGAATAGCACAGTCTTTTTTTCCCATACCGATTGAGAATTGATCCATTATTCCACAATTGACTCCTATGAATTTATTTTCAGCTTCTTGACACATTTTCACTACATCTACCATATCTATATTAAAGTTAAATGATTCATTTAATATTGTTCCCATTAAAACTTCAATAGAAGCGGAAGAAGAAAGTCCAGATCCGTTTGGAATATTACCGAAAAATAGAATTTCAAAACCGTGAGAGGCAACAAAGTTATGATCTTTAAAAGTTTTTATTACGCCTTTTGGATAATTAGCCCAATCATGAGATTTATCATTAATAAGATTATCTAAGTCAAATTCAATAACTCCTAAATCTTGAAAGTTTAAAGATGAAACTAAGCATTTTTTATCATCTCTTTTTGAAACAAGTCCGTAAGTACCTATAGTAAGAGCACAAGGAAAAACATTTCCACCATTATAGTCTGTATGTTCTCCAATCAAATTTACCCTTCCAGGTGAGAAGAATATGCTTTCACAATCCTTAGTAAAAATTTTTTTAAACTGATCTTTCAAGTTATTAAGATTTTCCATTGACAATTCCCCCTTTAGAACGTTTACTTTATTTTATAATATAATAGTAACCGCTTTCTATTAAAAAGTAAAGATATAAATATAAAATTTTATAATTTTTTATTCTATCATAAGAAAATGATGGTTATATCCTTAAAATAACCATAAAAAGATATATAAAAATATAGAAAGCGATTTCTAATAAACCTATAAATATTATGTTGAGCAAAATATTAAAGCTGGTACCTAAAAAAATAGAAACCAGCTTTAACATGAAAGATTATAATTTATCTTCCTCTACGAGAATTCATATTTTGATTATTCATCATGTTATTACGCATCATGTTTTGATTATTCATCATATTTTGATTGCTCATCATATTATTATTCGTATTGTTATTAGGCATGCCTCTATTCATATTGCCCATTAACATACTTAAAAGGGGATTCATTCCCATATTATTGTTAGGAATATTATTCATACCATTATTCA
The DNA here is from genome assembly GCF_900465025.1 of Clostridium neonatale. Taxonomy (NCBI): domain Bacteria; kingdom Bacillati; phylum Bacillota; class Clostridia; order Eubacteriales; family Clostridiaceae; genus Clostridium; species Clostridium neonatale. The sequence continues at coordinate 1,299,321 of NZ_UICR01000002.1, read as the reverse complement.
TGTTATTCATGCTATTATTCATATTGTTCATACCATTATTCATGTTTCCCATTTGATTATTTGGCTGATTCCCCATGAACATATTCATTAGCGGATTCCCGTTCATCATATTATTATTCATGCCGCCACCCATGTTTCCCATAAGCATGTTTAGAAGAGGATTTCCACCCATCATGTTATTGTTGCCCATACCACCCAAAAGAGATCCAAGTAGCATATTTATTAAAGGATTCATATAATCACCCCATTCTTTCAATAGTGCTTTTACTATAGTCTATTTCAATTTCTATAAAATGGTACATAAATTTATAAATATTTATAATTCAAAATATTTATAATGAAAGGAGGTTAGAAACTGAATGTAAATTTTACAATTAGATAATATTAAAAAGACACCTGGCATTTTGAAATGAGCTTTGTTAAATAGATTTTGAATAGCACTTTTACTGTGTCTACTTAACGGGGTATTTCGTTTTGCAAAGGTATCTTTTTAATTAAAGTTCAAATTGTTTAAAACTATCATATAGATCATCAGAGAGTCCATTAACCTTTTGAGCAGAGTTTGATACTTGATTACTTGCAGAGCTTAATTCTTGAGAAGAAGCGTATATTTCTTCAGTAGTAGCAGAGATTTGTTCTGAAGCTACTGAAATATTAGAGATACTACTTACAAGTAAATCTTTTTCTTTATCTAGTTGTACAAAATCTTTAGCAATTGAATACATTTTAGGAACCATATTTTCAACTGAATTTGAAATATCCTTAAATGCTGTTATGGTACTATTAACGACTAAAGTTTGAGTGTTAACATCATTTGTTATATTTGAGGTACTAACAACAATATTATCTGCATTTTTTAATACATTTGATACAATATCATATATCTTTTGAGCTGAGGATTTACTGATTTCAGCTAGTTTTCGTATTTCATCTGCAACAACTGCAAATCCATTTCCAGATTCCCCAGCTCGTGCTGCTTCAATCGCAGCATTTAAAGCTAAAAGATTAGTTTGTTCAGCAATATCATTTATTAGGTCTGTCATTTCATTAACTTTTCTAATATCTTGTGACATTACATTTAATAAGTTTGAAAAATCTGAAAAATTTGTATTTAATATATTAATTGAATTCATCAATTCTTCTAGATCTGAATTACTCTTTTTAGCATGATCACCAATGTTAGAAGATGTTATGGTAACATCATTAACATCATTAGTCATATTGGAAATTTTTTCACCAAATTTCTCTAATCTTGATGTGCTTTCTGTCAGACTCGATGTTTGACTTAAAGTACCTTCAGATATATCTCCAATAGCTTTAGTTACATTTTCTATTAATGAAGATAATTCTTCAGAAACAGATGATAGGTTTGTGGACTGCTCATTTAATATTGAAGAATTGTTTTTTATATCTGTCATACTTTTTCTAAATGAGTTTTGGATAGAAGCAAGTGAATTACACATCATACCAGTTTCAGATTTATCCTTTAAATGTTTTTCATCTATTTTGTAAGTAAATTTACCTAGAGAAAATTCTTTCATAATTTTAACCACATAAAGAATTTCTTTAGAAACTTTAGATATACTTATGATTAAAATTATAGAAATTATTATCAAAGCAATTGAACCAATAACTATGTTAGTTAAAGTAAGAGGATTCATTGCTGCAAATAAATCATTATTTTCTACAGTTATAATAATGAACCATCCTGTAGTAGGAACTTTAGCATAAGAAAGAGTAGTTGATTTACCGCTTTTGGTTATTTCTAAAGAACCTGAATTATTAGAAGCTAAATTAGATATAAGAGTATCAATAGAAGGTTTGGACTCACTATCTACTATTTCTTTTAGATTCACACCACTATTAACATAGTAATTAACATTATGAGCAATTAATTTTCCAGAAGAATTGATTACAAAAGATTCTCCAGAATTTAAAAAAGATATTTTTCTGCTTATGTTTGATAAATCATTTCCATATCTGAAGGCTACTAATATACCTACTATGTTATTTCCATCCATAACTGGAACTGATATTGCAATTAAAGGAAAATCTTTTATTGGAAGTACAGATGGCTCTGAAATAAATGAACTTTTATTTTTAGCAGCAGTGAAAAAATCATAATTGCTTATATCTAGTATAGAACCATCACTTAGTGTTAAAATTCCATCTAAAGATGCATATCCAATATCACAATGTTGCTGATAATCCTTTTCTCCTTTTAAAATATCTAATTTCTCTTTTAATGGAGTAGAAGGATTCATAATTAGTGGATTATGTGCTAGGCTTTCTACAGATTTTATTTTTTCTTCCATAATATTATTGATGTCTTGAGAAGCAAGCTGGCTAATCTGAGCTAGCAATGTACTACTGGTATTATAAATGGCTTTTCGGCTGAGAAGAGATGTGCAAACTGTTAATATGATTATAGTAATTAAAACAATAGGAAGTACTTTAAAAAGAACTTTAAAGCTTATTGAATTTTTATTTATGGAAAATATTTTACGTTTTTTTATTTTATCTTTTTTAGTATTCTTATTGGATTTTAATGAATTTATTTTTGATTTCAATTTTAAATTATTATTTGATGTACGTTTTTTTGGCATATTCATAATGATAGCCCCTCTCTATATTATTTAAGAATACTTAAAGTTAAAGGTTAAATAGATTTTATAAAACTAATACCATGTTGTCAATTTGTGTAAAAATTTCATAAACAAATAGCATATGAAAAGTATTTATTAAACTTTAATTACAATAAAATTACCAATTAAATCAAAAATATATCTTAATTAATTAATGTCATAGAAAAATGTAAATGATATGAAATAAGAATGTAATAAAATGGAATTAAAGTATGTGAGAATATTTTGTAAAAAAATATATAAATTTTTTATAAAATTTTGTAAATTACCTATTGGGTATAATAAAAACGAATTTAAGAAATAATAAAAATTATTATTAAATTTGGAGAATGTCATGAAAATAGGAAAAGTAGAAATACAAACTATTGATATAGTTACATTTTTAGGTATGATAATAACCTTATTTACAAGCATTTTGAACTTATTTCAAAATAAGAAAAGTATGTATATAAACAATATAACAAAGTATAGAGTAACTTGGCTTGATGAATTAAAAAATCATATATCAAAGTTAAAAGAACTCAGTAATGTAACTAATTTATACATAATAAGTAGGGATATTAGAGATAAAATGAACTTTAGGTGTGAATTAGAGAGGAGTATCGCACTAATAAAAATGCATTTAAATTTTTCTAAGAAACTAGATAGAAAAGTAATGAATAATATAGAAGAAATAAAATCAATAATAAATAATTATCTATTATTAAACTATTATAAAGATGAGCTTGATAATGTTGATGATAATAATATTTTAGAAAAGTTTTATATTATTTTAGAAATTATAAATGAAAAATGTTTTTTAAAAGAGCTGATAAAGTTAGGTGGTAAAAAGCAAAATATAGATGAATTAGATATATTGCAATTAAAACATGAGATTAAGGAAATATATGATACAAATACTATAAAAAATATTAAAACTAATAGTAATGAGATATTACAAAGATATGAAAATGAATTAGAATTTATTCAAGAAGAATTAGATGAAGTAATACAAATATATTTAAAAATTGAGTGGATTAAATGTAAAAAAGAAACTAGAATGTGGCCATTTACAATATATAATGAAGATAAGGAAATAAAAAAATTGTATAGAAGTTATAGAAATCAAGATAAGTTGAACTGAGTCTTGTTTAGTGTATAATCATAATTAGGAAAGATACTTTAAAAGCTCTGGGGGATGATAATTATGATTAAAAATATTATATTTGATCTAGGAAATGTTTTGCTAAATTTTGAAGCTAAAAAGTACTTGGGGTCAAAAATACCGCTAGAAAAGATTGAAATAATATATAAAGGTATATTTCAAAGTGAAGAATGGATTTCACTAGATAGAGGAACAATTACTGAAGAAGAAGCAAAAGCTAATATAATTGATAGAAATATAGATTATAAGGAATATATAAACATGGCCTTTGAAAACTGGTATGATATGCTAACTCCAATAGAAAAAAATATTAGAATTTTAGAAGCCTTAAAAGAAAAAAAATATAAAATATATTACTTGTCAAATTTTCACGATTTGGCTTTTAAATATGTAACTCAGAAATATGATTTTTTCAAGAAGTTTGATGGAGGAGTAGTTTCATATGAAGAAAAAATTTTAAAGCCAGAATGTGAGATTTATGAAAGAATAATAAAGAAATATAATTTGAATCCTAAAGAATGCATATTTATAGATGATACAAAGATAAATGTAGATGGAGCAACGGAAAGCGGATTATATGGTATACATTTAAAAGATATTGATACACTTGAAGAAAATTTAAAAAAATATGAAATAGAACTATAAAAAAATATCGGTATTAAAGTATTACTATTGGGAAAGATAATGTTGATATTAAGTTAGAAGAATAAGGTGGTGTTATTAATGGAAAATGATACTAATATGGCCATAAGTGGATTGCCTCTTACTTCAAATACTGACATTTCTACAGCTAATAGCGATGTTACCTATAGTAATCCTACTATAAATCTTAATAACGATGATTTAAAAACTCACACAGATAAAAAAGAAATAACTGCATTAATAAAAAAGGATGGTACAGTTACAGGATATGAACTTTCAAATGGAAAGAGAATATCAAAAGAGAATGCTGTTGAATTGGCTAAAAACAATGCTTTATCAGGAGTATCTGTAAGTAGCAGAAATGGAGAGGAGTATTTAAGAAGTTTGCCAGATCAAAATGAAAACAATAATTTAAGTTCTCTTCCGATTATTAATGAATAATATTTATACAATGAGTAGATTAAACTATATCTACTCATTTTTTATTTATATATAGGTATAAATAAAATTAATAATTGTATATTATCTAACAGAAATGTAGTTCTTATGTTAAAATATTTATTGTGAAGATTTAAGAAGAAAGTTATATAATATATTTAAATATTTAATTATCTAAAATAAAGTTTTAAGATTGGAGATTTGCAATGAGCGATTTAAGCGACTTAAAAAGATTAACAAAAGAAAAAGAAAAGGAAGATATGAGGAAGCTACAAGATACTATTTTAGATAGATTAAGAAGTATAAAAAGAGATGGTATTGAAGAGCTGATTAATTATCTTTTAGAAAGAACAGACTATTTTACAGCACCAGCATCAACAAAATTTCATTCAAATTTTGATGGAGGCTTAGCAGTACATTCTCATAATGTGGTTGAGTTAATGTTACAGAAAAATGAGCAATATAAATTAGGATTAAGCAATGATACCATATATTTAACAGGATATTTACACGATTTATGCAAATGTAATATTTACGAAAAGACTATGAGATTGAAAAAAGATGAAGTTACAGGAAAATGGATAGGATATGCATCCTATGAAATAGATGAAAAAATTCCATTAGGACATGGAGAAAAAAGTGTAATATTATTGCAACAATTTGTTAAATTATCATTAGAAGAATGTTTGATGATAAGATGGCATATGGGAGCTTATGTACCTAGAGAAGAGCACAGAGATTATAATAAAGCTATTGAAACCTATAAATCAGTATTAGCTTTTAGCAATTCAGATGCAGAGGCTTCTCATATGTTAGAAGAAGTGAGAGAACCTGAATTATTCACTATAGAAGAATATAATAAATTTGTAAGAGAAAAAGCTATGAAATTGAAACAGTAATGCATACTCTTAAAATTTGATTTAATAACAAAAAATTAGCTGTCATAGAAGTTAAATAGACTTTAAAACTTCCATAGCAGTTAATTTTTTTTTGAAAATTTATAAAATATTTATTTTTTTAGTGGAATTTTAAGAAAAAATATAGTACAATGTAAAATGTTATTAATAAAATTAAGGAAAACTAAACTGATAGTTAAGTATTACTAAGAAAAGATATAAAAAAATAATATTTTTTAAGAAAACCTAAAAAATATTATTATGTACTAGATGGCAATATTAAAGGCTTTAATAGTATCTATATATATGAATATAAAAATTAAAATTTAAAAATTATTTAAATAGCAATTATTTTTATTATTAAGAAAGGCTGTGATGTTAGGGTTGGAAAATAAGTTGAAGTTATACGGCTTTAATAATCTAACTAAAACTCTTAGTTTTAATATTTATGATGTTTGTTATGCAAAAAGTGAACGAGAACAAAAAGATTATATTGCATATATTGACGAACAGTACAATTCAGAAAGACTTACAAAAATATTATGTGATGTAACCAAAACAATTGGTGCACATATATTAAATATTTCTAAACAAGACTATGATCCTCAAGGAGCAAGTGTAACAATTTTAATTTCAGAAGAAACATTGGCGGTGAAAGAGATAGATCCATCTTGTAATCGTGGTGAGATAGATATTTTAAAAACAAGAGATAGTGTTGTGGGACATCTAGATAAGAGTCATGTAACTGTTCATACTTATCCGGAATATCATCCTGATAATTCTATTGCAACTTTTCGTGTTGATATTGATGTATCTACATGTGGAGAGGTATCTCCTTTAAATGCATTAAATTATCTTATTGGAAGTTTTGATTCTGATATTATAACTATAGATTATCGCGTTAGGGGATTTACACGAGATGTAGATGGAAAAAAATTATTTATAGATCATAAGATAACATCAATTCAAGATTATATTGATGAAAAAACTTTAGAAAAGTATGATGCCTTGGATATAAATGTATATCAATCAAATATATTTCACACTAAAATGCTAATTAAAGAAATAGAACTTCAAAATTATCTTTTTAATAGAGATGTTTATGAGATAAAGCCTAAAGAAAGGCTTGAGATTGAACATAACCTACGTAAAGAGATGATAGAAATATTTAGTGGAACTAATATATATTGATTTTTGGGGGACAAGCATTATGAATTTAAAAAATAAGGATATTCATTCAAAAGCACCTATTTATGAAGCTTTAATGAGATATAAAAAGGCGAGGGTAGTTCCTTTTGATGTTCCGGGACATAAGCAAGGTCGTGGAAATCCTATGCTTAAGGAATTTTTGGGAGAACAGTGTCTTTCTGTTGACGTAAATTCAATGAAGCCACTTGACAATCTTTGTCATCCTGTATCAGTTATAAAAGAAGCAGAAAAATTAGCAGCAGATGCATTTGATGCTAAGCATGCATTTTTTATGGTTAATGGAACAACATCAGCTGTACAAGCAATGGTTATGAGCGTATGCAAAAAAGATGAAAAGATTATAATGCCACGTAATGTACATAGAAGTGCCATTAATGCATTGATAATAAGTGGAGCAATTCCAGTTTATATAAATCCAGGAGTAAATAAAAAACTCGGAATACCTCTCGGAATGTCAGTTGAAGAGGTTAAAAGAGCTATTATTGAAAATCCAGATGCGAAAGCTGTATTGGTAAATAATCCGACGTACTATGGAATATGTTCAAACTTAAAAGAAATAACTAAAATAGCGCATGAACATGGTATGTATGTTTTAGTTGATGAAGCTCATGGAACACACTTCTATTTTGGAGATAATATGCCGATTTCTGCCACAGAAGCTGGAGCTGATTTAGCAGCAGTAAGCATGCATAAAACTGGAGGTTCATTAACACAAAGCTCATTCTTACTTTTAAATTGCGATTTAAACCAAGGGTATGTAAGGCAGATTATTAATTTAACACAGACAACAAGTGGATCATATTTATTAATGTCTTCATTAGATTTGGCAAGAAGAGATCTAGTTTTACATGGTAAAGAAATATTTTGTAAAGTTAAGAAAATGGCTGAATATGCAAGGGAAGAAATTAATAAAATAGGTGGTTATTATGCTTTTTCAGAAGAGCTTATAGATGGAGATGAAGTTTTTGATTTTGATAGAACGAAGTTATCTATATTCACTAGAGATACTGGACTTGCAGGTATAGAAGTTTATGATTTATTAAGAGATGAATATGGAATACAAATTGAATTTGGAGATATTGCTAATATATTAGCAATAATATCAGTTGGAGATAGGGAGCTTACAATAGAAAGATTAATTTCAGCTTTATCAGAAATAAAAAGACTACATTCAAAAGATAAAGCAGGAATGTTTGATCATGAGTATATAAATCCAGAAGTTGTACTTACTCCACAAGAGGCATTTTATTCATCTAAAAGATCAATGCCAATGGAAGAAAGTGATGGGAAGATTTGTGCTGAGTTTGTGATGTGTTATCCGCCAGGAATTCCTATACTTGCTCCAGGTGAAAAAATTACCCGGGAAATTTTAGATTATATAAGTTATGCAAAAGAAAAAGGGTGCTTTTTAACTGGAACAGAAGACTCTAAAATTGAGAACATTAATGTAGTGGAGGGATAGAAGGTGGAATTATGGTATACAGAAAAGCACACAGACAATGTTAAGCTTTCGATTAAAATAGATAAAGCGCTATATTCAGAAGAAACAGAATTTCAAAGAATAGATATATTGGAATCAAAGGAGTTTGGAAGAATATTTACTTTAGACGGACTTATGATGGTGACAGAAAAAGATGAATTTATTTATCATGATATGATAGTGCATGTTCCGATGGCTACTAATCCTAATATAAAAAATGTATTAGTTATTGGAGCAGGTGATGGTGGAACAGTAAGAGAATTAACAAGGTATTCATCTGTAGAAAAAATAGATATGGTTGAAATAGATAGAAGAGTAGTAGAGGTATGTAAGGAATATTTACAGCAGACAGCATGTAAACTTGATGATGAAAGAGTAAATATTTTTTATGAAGATGGGTTAAAGTTTGTGCGCAATAAAGAAAATGAGTATGACTTAATAATAGTAGATTCTACAGATCCATTTGGCCCAGGAGAAGGACTGTTTACTAAAGAATTTTATGGCAATTGCTATAAAGCACTTACTGAAGATGGCATATTAGTTAACCAGCACGAAAGTCCATATTATGATTATTACGCAAAATCCATGCAGGATGCACATGAAAAAATTTATGGATTATTTAAAATACACAAAGTATATCAAGCACATATACCAACTTATCCATCAGGACATTGGTTATTTGGATTTGCTTCTAAAAAATACGATCCTATAAAAGATTTAAATGCAGAAGCCTGGGAGAAACTTGATATTAAGACTAAATATTATAATACAGATATACATGTTGGATGCTTTGCATTACCTACTTATGTAAAAGAACTTTTAAAAGTAGAAAAATAAAAAAATTAAATAAATATTACTCAGTTTGTATAGTCTACAAGTGATAGAAGGTAGTTAATATTATATGTAAATAAATGAATTAATATAACTGTCAGCTGTTAACTGTTAACTGTCAACTGTAAAATTGGAGGAATGAAAAATGGGAAGAGCTTTAATAATTGGAGCAGGTGGAGTTGCTAGTGTTGCAATTCATAAATGTTGTCAAAATTCAGAGGTATTTGAAGAAATCTGTATAGCAAGCAGAACTTTATCAAAATGTGATGCTTTAAAGGAAAAGTTACAAGGTGGAAAGACAAAGATCCAAACAGCTAAAGTTGATGCTGATAATGTAGATGAACTTATAGCACTTATTGAAGATTTTAAACCAGATGTTGTTATAAACTTAGCATTACCGTATCAAGATTTAACAATAATGGATGCATGTTTAGCGACTAAGACACACTATGTTGATACAGCTAACTATGAACCACTTGATACAGCTAAATTCGAATATAAGTGGCAATGGGCTTATAGAGAAAAATTTAAAAAAGCTGGTATTACAGCACTTCTTGGAAGTGGATTTGATCCAGGGGTCACAGGAGTATTTAGTGCATACGCTCAAAAGCATTACTTTGATGAAATTCACTATATAGATATAGTAGATGCTAATGCTGGAGATCATGGATATCCATTTGCAACTAATTTTAATCCAGAAATAAACATTAGAGAAATAACTGCTAAGGGTAGTTATTGGGAAAATGGTGAATGGGTTGAAACAGAACCACTTGAATTAAAAGAAGTATATGATTTACCACAAATAGGACCAAAAGATATCTATTTATTACATCATGAAGAATTAGAATCATTAGGTCTTAATATTAAAGGCATTAAAAGAATAAGATTCTGGATGACATTTTCAGAAAAATATTTAACTCACTTAAGAGTTCTTGAAAATGTTGGGATGACTTCAATAGAACCAATTGAATATGAAGGAAAACAAATAGTTCCACTTCAATTCTTAAAAGCTATTTTACCAGATCCAGCATCACTTGGTCCAAGAACTAAAGGAAAAACTAACATAGGATGCATATTCCAAGGAATAAAGGATGGAAAGCCAAGAACTTATTATGTTTACAATGTGTGTGATCATCAGGAATGCTATAAAGAAGTAGGATCACAAGCAATTTCTTATACAACAGGGGTTCCAGCTATGATTGGGGCAAGTATGATTTTAAAAGGATTATGGAATAAGCCGGGAGTTCATAATATAGAAGAATTTGATCCAGATCCATTCATGGAAGAATTAAATAAATGGGGATTACCTTGGGTAGAAGATTTTAATCCAACATTACTAAAATAAGAATTATTGCATAAGAACTAAAAATGATGAGGAATAACTTTCTTCATCATTTTTAATATATTTTAGTAAAGGAAAGATTGTAAATTGATTTATCATATAAGGATGTTTTAAATAAATGTTGTTATATTAATTTAAGATATATATAAATCAGATTTCTATAGAGAAAAATTGTATATAATCGTATAGTAACAACATTTTATTAAAACATATCTATATGAAAATAAATATATTATGATGAAAGGATAATAATATGAAAGATATAGATGTAACTATGCTGCCATCACCTTGCTATTTAGTTGATGAAAGATTATTAGAAAAAAATCTAAAGATATTAGACTGTGTTCAAAAAGAAAGTGGAGCTAAAATTATTTTGGCAACAAAAGCATTTTCTATGTTTTCTACATTTCCGTTAATAGGAAAGTATTTAAATGGAGTAACATCAAGCTCATTATTTGAAGCACGACTTGGATATGAGGAAATGGGAAAAGAAGTACATATTTTTTCACCAGCTTATAGAATGGATGAGTTTAATGAAATTATGAAATATAGCGATCATATAATATTTAATTCATTTAATCAATGGAAGCTATATAGAGATAAAGTTAAGAATCATAAAGATAAGAAAATAGAATGCGGTATTAGAATAAACCCAGAATATTCAGAAATTGAAACTGATATATATAATCCGTGTTTTGAGAATTCAAGGATGGGAGTTACTTTAGAAAACTTTGAAGAAGATGAATTTGAAGGAATTGATGGATTACATTTTCATACAATGTGTGAACAAGGGGCAGATGTTTTAGAACGTACAATTAAAGTTGTTGATGAGAAGTTTGGAAAATATATAGAAAAAGTTAAGTGGATAAACTTTGGTGGTGGGCATCATATTACAAGAGAGGGATATGAGTTGGAGAAATTAATAGATTCAATTTTATATATTAAAAATAAGTACAATGTGGATGTTTATTTAGAGCCAGGTGAAGCAATAGCACTAAATGCAGGATTTCTTGTATCTACAGTTTTAGATATAATGAAGAATGGCATGAATATAGCAATATTAGATACATCAGCTGAATGTCATATGCCGGATGTGCTTGCAATGCCTTATAGACCATATATTATTGATTCAGGAATGCCAAATGAATATGAATATACATATAGATTTGGTGGACCAACTTGTTTAGCTGGAGATATAATAGGTGACTACTCATTTAAAGAGCCTTTAAAAATTGGAGATAAACTTATATTTTGTGACATGGCCATTTATTCCATGGTTAAGAATAATACTTTTAATGGAGTAAACCTTCCGGCTATTGTTAAGTATAGTGAAGAAAATGGTTTAGAGGTAATTAAAAAATTTGGGTATGAAGATTTTAAAAATAGATTGTCTTAAAAATAAAATCTAAACTAGTAATTCTATTTCTATAACCCCTGATTTTTTAGATGCATATCTGAAAATTAGGGGTATTTTATATTAAAAAATAATAATTTAAATATATCATATATCTATCAAGCATCCATAAAATAAGCAAATTCTTAAGCAGAGAGCCCAAATCTTGTATTTGGTGCGAATCGCTTATAACTACGAATGTATATGGTAGGTGTTTCCTTTATAATAATTCCTTCTAATTCCCGTAAAATAAGCATATTCTTATATTCTTATATTCTTATATTCTTATATTCTTGTATTGAGATGTTTATTAGATATGATGATTTAAAGATTAAATATTATTTATAAAAGTTTTATTATAAGCATTTTTATATTGTTTAGGCGTTATATTCTCATATTTTTTAAATAGTTTAAGAAAATACTTATCATCTGCAAATCCTAATGAAGTAGATATTTCTTTGATTTTTAAGTCCGATTTACAAAGTAGTTGTTTTGCTTCAGAGATTCTAAGGTAATTTATATATTCTTGCATGCTCATGCCCATTTTCTTTTTAAAATATCTAGCTAAATATTCTTTAGAAAAATTAAATTCGTAAGCAACATCTTTTAAAGAAATATTATTTTTAAGGTGAATATTTATCCATTGGATAATCTCAGAAATTTTATCAGTTACATCTTCTTTTTCAGTAAATCTAAAATTTAAAATAACTTGTTCTGTGATTTCTATTAATAAAGATGTGAGTATGTAATTTACACTTTGTTTTGTATAATATTTAGACTGAGATAAATGAAGTAGTTGTCTAAATAAAACATTTATTCTATCTAAATTCAAATTATTGGAGAATGTTGGAATCAGAATGCTATTATATAAACCAGAATAATAAGGATTGTTATTATATAAAGATATGTGATTTATAGCTTAACTTTTAGAAATCATATTATAGTTATTGGGACATGAAAAATGAAGCCAGTAAAAGCTTGTTCCTTTAGAAGAATAATCATATCCTTTTTAAATAGAGTCAGGAGTGAAAAGAAGGATATCCCCTTCTTTTGCTGCATATTTACTATCATTTTGTTGTATATAAACAGTGCCTTTATTTACAATAATTATTTCATAATCAGTTAAATTTCTTTTCATATGAATCCATTTAGAATCAGATGTAAAATTTCCACACATAGAAAATAAAATTGGTTTATCTATATTAGCTTCTAAATATATCATTAGTCAATATAACCCACCTTTTGTTAATATAGTCTACTTACAACAATATTTTACTATGATATAGTTGATTTGTAAAAGTTATTAATAATGAAATTTAAAATTAAAATAGTGCACTATATCTTTTATGTATAAGAAATTTTATAAGTTAAAGTACAGGAGGATATTATGGAAAAGATACAATTATTAGATGGTATATTTAGAACTTCACAAAAAAAGGAAAAGAATATTTAATGCATTTAGATTTAGATAGATTGTTAGCTCCGTGCTATGAAGCAGCAGGAAAAGAACCTAAAAAGCCAAGGTATGGAGGGTGGGAGTCTAAGCAAATTAGTGGACATTCTTTAGGACATTTTCTTTCAGCTCTTATGAAATGAAAGTAGATATAAATAAAGAAAATTATTTGTTAGTTACTTATTGGGGAAGTGATAGGGAAGAATTTTGTGATGGGACAACAATGAAAAGAGAATTTGATATATATGCAGATAATGTACTTATAACAGAAGAGAGCTTAGATGAAGATAGACAATATTCGCTATTTGATAGATGTTATTTATTCATACCTAAAGAGATAATTAAAGAAAAATCAATAATCAGGATAGAATTTAAATCAAAAGAATATAGTAAGGTTGCAGGAAGAGTGTTTTGTGTAAGAATTATATCAAAAAAACTTTAAAAAAATATATAAAGCTATATATGATTTATCTACGTCATATATAGCTTTTATTTTATTTAAAGACATAAATCAATGATAAAGTAAGTGAAAAGAATAGAAAAAATTAACTAAAATATTGAAAACTTTTACAAGTAATAGTAATATATAATTATATTTTATAAAAACATAAAATAATTGAAGTGAATATAAAATATAATTATATATTTAATTAAGGAGAATGTAAATGAAAAAAGGAATTATATTATCAGTATTAGCTATAACTTTAACTTTTAGCAATGTATCAATGATTGGATGCTCTAATAATAACTCAGAAATTATAACTTTTAATGAGGTATCAGTACATGATCCAGCAATAATAAAAAGCAACGACACATATTATATAACTGGATCACATATGGCAGAAGCCAAGTCATCAGATTTAATTAATTGGACTAGCATATCTGATTCCGTAAACAATCAGAAATTGTTTAAAAATATAAAAACTGAATTAGGAGAAGCACTTGCTTGGGGAAAAACAAATACTTTTTGGGCTAGTGACTGGATTCAACTATCTGATGGCAGATATTATTTATATTATTGTGTATGTGAAGGAAGCAGCCCTCAAAGTGCTATAGGTTATGCAGTTTCAGATAGTGTTGAAGGACCATATGAAGATTTAGGAATTTTATTAAAGTCTAGTGGATCTGAACCTTTAAAATATGAAGAAGCAGATGGAACAACTGGAACTTATGATGCTAATGTACACCCTAATGCTATAGATCCTGCTGTATTTTTTGATGCTGAGGGAAGATTATGGATGATGTATGGTTCATATTCAGGTGGGATATATATACTTGAGTTAGATACTACAACAGGAAAACCTAAGGAGGGGCAAGGTACTTACGGAAAGAAGATATTAGGTGGCTATCATTCAGAAATCGAAGCAGCATATGTGACTTATAGTAAGGAAACAGGATATTATTATCTGTTTACATCATTTGGAGGATTAACATCAGATGCAGGATATAATATGAGAATTTGTCGTTCAAAAAAACCTGATGGTCCATATTATGATTCAATGGGAAATGATATGATTGATTGTAAAGGCGTAAAGGGACAGTTTTTAGAAGCTCAAAATGACATTATTACAAATTATGGAGTTAAACTGTTTGGAAACTTTAAATATCCTGATTCAGAATTAAGTGAAGATATAACTACAACAGGATATGTTTCTGCAGGTCATAATTCTGTATATTATGATAAAGAAAAAAATCAATATTTTCTAATATTCCATACAAGATTTCCAGAAGCAGGAGAGATGCATCAAGTTAGAGTTCATCAAATGTTTTTAAATGAGGATGGATGGTTTGTTGTTGCACCATATAGATATAGTGGAGAGAAAATTGGAAGTTATAATAAAAAGGATGTTCAAGGAAAATATAAATTTATAAATCACGGACATGATATAACAAGTGAGATAAAAGAATTTACAGATATACAATTGAAAAGAGATGGTAAAATTGCTGGAACAGTAGAAGGAACTTGGAAATTTACGGATGGAAATAAGATAAAACTCAATATTGACAACATTGAATATACAGGAGTTGTATTAGAACAATACGACATAAATAGAAAATGTAATACAATGACATTTACAGTTTCAAGCGCTGAAAATGGAGTTTCTTTATGGGGAATTAAAGAAAAATAAAAATACTATTATAGATAATGGAAAACAGAGCTTGCAGATGAATTTTTTACTTTTCATCTGCAAGCTCTGTTTCATAGAACATTTGCATTTTTATTGATTGATTATAATCACCAAAATCTTTTCCGAATATAGTAAATCCTCCTGCGTTTTTTGTTGTGCTAGGAACGGAAAATTTAAAAGTTATTGGAGTTGTATAATCTATGTTTAATTCATGTATTTTAATGTCTGAAATTTTAAAACCACCATCAATGAAGGTACCATTCTTATTGATGCTTAAGGTTTTTAGACGTCCATATTGGTTACAGATTTTTGGCCACCAATGTGGAGTAAATCGTCCAGGTCTAGATCCGAAATCCCCAGGGCTGATCCAATATCCAAGGCTTATGTTATTTATAGAAAAATGTATATCGGATGGATAATTTTCATTAAATCCAGGACTTTCAGAAGATATTTCGAAAGATAGTTGTAGTTCAGTAAGTTTTTGGCCAGCTAATAAATGATTAGGCAAATTATATTCTATAAATCCTGTACTAAACCACAATATTGATGCTTGAAAATGATCTGGGAACAGAAAATAGCGAGGATCATCGAATTCACCTATTATTTTTTTGCTTGTGGCTATTCCACAGGTAGGGGTTACTTGGCATGTAGAATAGTAGCCAATATCTATTTCATCAATATAAGATTTTAAATTTAATTTTTTGGGTTTTAGATCAATTATCATCATATCGTGAAGTGGTTTGCATATTTTCATTGAACCACGTCTTCCAGGTGTGGTGTGTATTTCTATTAAGCCAACTTCTTCTAATTTTTTTATGTGTAATGATATAGCACTATTGGTTAATTTAAGAATATTAGCTATATCATTTAAGCTTTTATTATCATCTTCATATATTAGTTCCATTATTCTTAAGCGCATTGGTGCACTAAGTGCTTTGAAGATTTCACTAGCTTCATTCATTGAGTTAAAATGTAACATAATATTTTATCTCCTATTAAAATATAAATACTATAAAAGATTGATATAAGATTATTATAACACAGATTATTATAAAAATATTTTAATCATATAAAATGCAACTGTACGTGTTATAGATATGATATTTGAGATTATATCAAATATTAAAATTTATGTAAACACTATCAATAGTAGAATATTATATAAATTATTTTATTATTATATAAAATAATTATTGACCACTTTAAAATAGTATAGTATATTTAAGATAAATATTAAATGATTACTTTAATATTAAAGTTTTTACTTAAATAAATTTAGGAGGAGTCATTATGAAAAAGTTAGTAGTTAATACACATGATAAAAAAAGCAAGATAAATAAAGAAATTTACGGGCATTTTTCAGAACATTTAGGAAGATGTATATATGAAGGGATTTATGTAGGAGAAAATTCTAAGATACCTAATGTAAACGGTATGCGTACTGATGTTGTAGAAGCATTAAGAGAAATAAAGATACCAGTACTTAGATGGCCAGGCGGATGTTTTGCAGATGAATATCATTGGAAAGATGGTATTGGACCTAAAGAAAATAGAAAGAGAATGGTTAATACACATTGGGGTGGAGTTGTAGAAGATAATAGCTTTGGAACTCATGAATTTATAGAATTATGCAGACAGCTTGAATGTGAACCATATATAAATGGTAATGTTGGAAGTGGAACAGTACAAGAAATGTCTGAATGGGTTGAATATTTAACTTTTGATGGAATATCTCCAATGGCTGAATTAAGAAAACAAAATGGACAAGCTAAACCATGGAAAGTGAAATATTTTGGAGTTGGTAATGAAAATTGGGGCTGTGGTGGTAATATGACGCCAGAATTCTATGGAAATATGTATAGAAGATATCAAACATACTGCAGAAATTATGGAGAAAATAAACTTTATAAAATTGCTTGTGGTCCAAATGTAGATGATTATAATTGGACAGAAGGTGTTATGAAAGTTGCGGCTAACTTCATGGATGCATTAACTCTTCATTATTATACTCATCCAGGTGGATGGCTTAATAAAGGACCAGCAACAGGATTTGATGAAAAAACATGGTATATAAGCATGAAGAAAACATTAGAGATAGAAAATCTAATAAATAATCATATTGATATTATGAATAGATATGATCGAGAAAAAAGAGTTGATTTAATAATTGATGAATGGGGTGGATGGTATGATGTTGAACCAGGAACTAATCCAGGATTCTTATATCAACAAAACACAATGAGAGATGCTTTAATTGCAGGTATTAATCTAAATATATTTAATAAACATTCAGATAGAGTCAAAATGGCTAACTTAGCACAAGTTGTTAATGTGTTACAATCAGTTATATTAACTGAAGGTGAAAAAATGATATTAACACCTACTTATCATGTATTTAATATGTATAAGTATCATCAAGAAGCAACTTTACTTGAAAGTTATATAGAAAATGAAATGATAGGTGTTGAAGAGGAGAATAAAGTTCCTAATTTACATGAATCTGTTTCTATTGATAAAGATGGCAGAGTTATAATTACAGTGAATAATTTATCTATTACTGATTCTTATGATATTGAAGGAATAATAGTTGACAAAGAAATTAAAGCTGTTAGTGCTACAATTTTAACAAATGAAATGGGTGCATACAATACATTTGCTGAACCTGATAAGGTTAAGCCAGAAGAATTTAATGATTATAAAGTTACAGATAAAGGCTTAAACTTTACTATACCAGCATGCAGTGTGTTAAGTATAATTGTAGAATAATAATATGGAAAACAGAATTTGTAGAAGGTGTCTGCTTGATTCAATATTTGAAGAAGATGAATATAGAAACATGCAGGAATACATTAAAGGTATAGATAATTATATAAAGACAGATGAAATTGAATATAAAAATAGATTAGATTTATGTATGAAGTGTGATAATCTTATTAATGGAATGTGTAGGATTTGTGGATGTTTTGTTGAGATGCGAGCAGCCGTAAAAAATAACTACTGTCCTGACATTGAAAAGAAGTGGTAATGGTAATTTAATATTTATTTAAAGAGTGGCAAAAAGGATTCAGTGAAAGAATCCTTTTTGCTATTTTTGCTTTATATATTTTTAAAATTAATGATATAAGGCTTATTAATATAGGATCAACACTAAAAACTGTATTTGACAATATTAAGCAAGAATTTTTTTAGAATGTAATAAACATGCATTAACATCTTAATTCTTTCAAAAGCACATTTTAGTGTTGAGCATTAATACATAACTTATTTATATAATTATTAAAAATAAAAATAGAATATATACAAATGAGAAATATAACAATAGATATTACTTTATAGTGGAATAAATTTAAGTTATAAATATTTGAGGAAAAAGTTATACTGAGCTAATAAATATTTATAAAAGTATAAATGATTTTAAATATATTTAAAATAAAGTATTGAAAAAGGTATATATACGTACTATAATCTAAATAGAAAATGATTTATTTAAGTATTATATATATTAAACTAAATTATTTTATATAATGTTAAATATAATTATGATATTTATTAAACAACAAGAGGAGGTTTACATTATGTCAAAAAATAAATATAACAATCCAATAGTCATTCAAAGAGCTGACCCATGTATATACAAGCATATTGATGGATACTATTATTTCACAGCATCGGTTCCAGCATTTGATAGTATAGAACTTAGAAGAGCTAAAACTATAGCTGAATTACAAGATGCAGAAACCACGACAATATGGGAGAAACATGAAGAAGGTGAGATGAGTGAATTAATATGGGCACCAGAAATCCATTATATTAATGGAAAATGGTATATATATTTTGCAGCAGCACCAAATAGAGAAGTCACAGGAATTACTTTTAATCATCATATGTATGTTCTTGAAAACGATAGTGAAAATCCACTTGAAGGCAATTGGGTAGAAAAAGGACAAATAAAAACAGGATGGGAGTCTTTCTCTTTAGATGCAACTACATTTGAACATAATGGCAAATTGTATTATGTTTGGGCACAAGAAGATAGAGAGGCTGAGCCTAATTCTCATTCAAATATATATATAGCTGAAATGGAAAATCCATGGACACTAAAATCAAAACCAGTGTTATTATCAAAGCCTGAATTAGATTGGGAAATAAAATTATACTGGGTGAATGAGGGACCTGCTATATTAAAGAAAAATGGGAAAA
Organism: Clostridium neonatale; assembly: GCF_900465025.1. Lineage (NCBI taxonomy): Bacteria > Bacillati > Bacillota > Clostridia > Eubacteriales > Clostridiaceae > Clostridium > Clostridium neonatale. The sequence continues at coordinate 1,279,519 of NZ_UICR01000002.1, read as the reverse complement.
TATTTTTGACTTATTCAGCTAGTGCAACAGATGAAAACTATTGCATTGGAATGCTTACAGCAGATGAAAATAGTGATTTATTGAATGCATCATCTTGGAAAAAATCTGAGCAGCCAGTATTTAAAACTTCATATGAGAATCATCAATATGGTCCAGGCCATAATGGATTCACTGTTTCAGAAGATGGCACAGAAGATCTTTTGGTTTATCATTCAAGAAACTATACAGAATTAAAGGGAGATCCTTTAAGTGATCCTAATAGACATGCAAGAATTGAAGTTATCAAATGGAAAGAAGATGGAACACCTGATTTTGGAGTGCCATCACCTGATACTAGAGAATTTGAAGTATAAATCAAAGATTAAAAAAGATATGGATAAAAATAGATTAGTATTTAAGATTAATTGCAGTAGTGAATGATTTCCATCAGTAGCTGGTGGTTTGGAATTTAGTCCATTAGCTGATTATATATCCATAGTCTAGGTCTAAAATTTGAAATTAATATATAGAAGATATTACTAGGCGGACAGTTTATAGAAATATTAAGATATTAGTAACTAATAAAACAGCTAGAAAAATTACATTTATAAATCACTAATTATTTAGAGAATATAGATCTTTATGAATAATATGAGGTGGGAAATTTATTGAAGTATACTGGTTTAGCATAAGTATAAAAAGAATTAAGCTTTAAAAAAACGCTATATGATACTAAATGGTAAGTTTTAGGGATTAATTTAAAAAAAGCTAAAATAGTTTAGAAAAATGTATTTTAAACGTTGACCTTTTAAAAGAAAACGATTATAATACAAATATAGAAAAATAATAAAAATTTTACAAATGACGATTTGAAAAGGATTTATGCTTATGAGGACTTATATAAGCATTGAAAAATCAAACTAGATATATTTATATAAGTGTAAAATAAAGGAGCTGTAGAGAATATAAGAATTTATTAGGAGGAAATAATTATGTTAAAAAAATCAAAAAAGTTACTTTCTATGATTATTACTGCAACAGTAGCTGCAACCATGCTTATTGGATGTGGTGGAGCTAAAGAATCCAATGGAGCTGGAGCAAAAACCGCAGATGGTAAAAAAGAAATTACGTGGATGTGTTATGGACAACCTCAGGAAACTGCTGTTTATGAACAAGTAATTAAGAAATTTGAAGAGAAATATCCTGATGTTAAGGTTAAACTTGTAAGTACAACTCAAGATCAGTATGGGCAAAAGATACAAGCAGCTATGGCATCTAATACAATGGCAGATGTTGTTTATATGGGGCCTGGGGACGTAAAAGCATGGGTTAATGCAGGCAAGATGTTGAACTTAGATGAATATCTTAAGCAAGCAGAAACAGATGGAATATTGAATTTAGATGATGTATGGGAATTAGGCTTAAATAAATATAGATACGATGGAGATAAAATTGGACAAGGTAGCCTATATGCATTACCTAAAGATATAGGTCCATTTGGATTTGGATATAACAAAACTTTATTTGAGAAAAAGGGAATACCATTACCTGACCCGAAGGTTCCTTATACATGGGATGAATTTATAAACGTTTGTAAACAATTAACTAATGATACAGGTGGAGATGATTCAAGTTGGGGAACTGGTCTTAATGTTAACTGGGCACTTGCGCCATTTGTATTTAGTAACGGTGCAGATTGGATCAATGAAGATGCAACAAAGGTTACAGTTACAGATCCAAAGTTTGTAGAAGCATTACAATTTTTTGCAGATCAAACTTTAGTAGATAAAATAACTCCAAGCGCAGAACAAGGACAAACACTTGACACTTATCAAAGATGGTTAAAAGGACAATTGGGATTCTTTGCCATTGCACCGTGGGATATAGCAGCATTTGAAGATCTTCCATTTGAATATGATATAATTCCATGGCCAGCAGGAAGTACTGGAGAAACTGCAAGTTGGCTTGGTTCTGTAGGATTTGGTGTTTCAGCTAATACTAAATATCCACAAGAAGCTGTTAACTTAGCAATATTCTTATCTACAGATAAAGATGCAAATAAGATGGTTGCAGATCAACAAATTCAAGTTCCAAATATAAAATCAATGGCAAAAGACTATTACTTAAATACAGATAATAATCCTCATAACAAACAAGCTTTTATAGACCTTATAGAAACATATGGTAAACCATTACCAGGTGAAAGAACATACAACGGTGAATGGTACGATAAATTCTATGAAGGAATTCAAGATGTTTTAGATGGTAAGATTTCAGCAAAAGATTATTGCGCAAAAATTCAACCAGAAATGCAAAAATTATTAGATAAAGCTATTGAAAAAGAGCAAAAGGAAAAAGCAAAGTAATTTTTTCTAATAATTAATTAAGTTGCTGAAATATTATAAATTAAGTAACTTAATTAATGATAGGTATGAAGAAAAAAATAGGAGTAATTAGGTGGTGAAATGAACTATGGTGGCAAAAGTAAAAATAAATTCTAAATCAGATTATTATGCAAGAGAACGTAGAGCAGGATATCTTTTCGTTCTAGCACCAATACTAGGATTCTTCTTATTCTCATTAGTACCGTTGATAGTTTCTTTATATGCTGGATTTACAGATTGGACTTCTATTGGAACTCCAGATTTCATTGGAATAGATAATTTTAAAGAGATGGTATCAGATGCGAATTTTTGGAAGGCCATGTTTAATACAGTATTTATGATGATTGGAATACCAATAGGACTTATAATAGCTTTAGGATTAGCACTAGCTATGAATAGAAAGGTATTTGGAGTTAAAACTTTTAGAGTAATTTACTACATTCCAGTTATATCTTCAATAGCAGCTATCTCTATTTTATGGAGATGGGTATACAATGGAGATTATGGGTTACTAAATCAGATATTATCTATATTTGGAGTGAAGGGACCAAATTGGCTTAATAATGAAACGACAGTAAAACCGGCTATAATGGCAATGACTGTTTGGAAAGGATTAGGCACTTCAATGCTTCTATACTTAGCAGGAATACAAAGCATTCCAAGAAGCTATAATGAAGCAGCTCAAATAGATGGGGCTAATGCACTTCAAATTTTTAAACATATAACTATGCCGATGTTAAAGCCAGTTACATTTTATATGATTATTACTGGAGTTATTGGTGGATCTCAAATGTTTATTGAACCTTCTATAATGGTTGATAATGGTGGAGTAAATTATAGCGCTGCGACCATTGTATATTATTTATGGGATAAGGCATTTAAGAACTATCAAATGGGGTATGCTTGTGCTGTAGGATGGGTATTAGCAATTGCTATTTTCATATTAACATTTATTCAATTTAAGCATAGTGGCGATCAATTATTTGAAAGTTGATAGAAAGAGGTGAATGTTAAAATGGTAAGTACAGATACAGTTAAGACTATGCCAAAAACTGGCACAAAAATGAGAAGTAAGAAGAAAAAAGAGAAGATAATAAATACAATTTTATTCTTGGTATTGCTTTTAGGATCGCTAGTAATGATTGTTCCATTACTATGGATGGTTTCAACATCTGTAAAAAATAAATTAGATGTTTTTGCTATGCCGCCAGTATGGATACCAACAGAAATAAATTGGAGTAAATATTCAGAAATATGGACCAAAGGACCATTGCTTAGTGGTTTAATTAATAGTTTAAAAGTATGTTTAAGTGTAACAATAGTAGGAACTTTTACTTCTAGTTTAGCAGCATTTGCTTTTGCAAAGTTAAGATTTCCTTATAAGAATCAGATATTTTTAGCATTGCTTGGAACAATGATGATTCCATTTGCCATAGTTATGATACCACAATTTATAATCTTTTCTAAGATTGGATGGGTAGACTCTTTAAAACCTCTAATTATTCCGGGATTATTTGGTAATGTAAGTATGATATTTTTCCTTAGACAATATATGCAGGGAATACCAACAGATCTTATTGAAGCAGCAAGAATAGATGGGTGCTCCTTCTTTAAAATATTTTATAAAATTATATTCCCTTTATCAGGACCAGCTATATCGGCTCAAATAATTTTATGGTTTATGGGAATATGGAATGACTATTTAGCACCATCAATATATATAAATACACCTGAAAAAATGACAATACAAACTGTTATACAATCATTCAATGCTACATATGCAATACAGACAGATTATCCATTGATTATGGCAGCGTCTGTAATGTCTATGTTGCCAATAATTATAGTATTTATAGTATTCCAAAAATGGATTATAGAATCAATAGCTATCTCAGGAGTTAAGGGATAAAAAAGTTAAGGATTTAGTGCTATGTTTTAAATATGTACTAAGTCCTTTTTATTTAAAAGAATAGAGAGGATGGTAAAAAGTGATATATCCAGAAAAGCCTATAATAAAAGACTTGAAATATGATGAAGATATTGAAGACATAACAAAATGGGGAGCAGCAGGAGCTCATGACCCATCAATATTTAAAGATGATGATTTATATTATGTGTTTTCAACTGATGCAAGAATTGGAGGAAAAGCTACCCCATCTATTCAAATAAGGAAATCATATGATTTGATTAAATGGGAATATGTAGGGCAGGCCTTGGACGATGTACCAAAAGAAGCGAAAGAATGGACCGATGCCGAAGGAGTTTGGGCACCTGAGATAACAAAGGTAAATGACCTATACTATTTGTATTATTGCGCTTCAACATTTGGCAAAAATAGATCATATATAGGTTTACTAAAAAGTAAATCAATAGATGGGCCTTGGGAGGACAATGGACTTGTTGTAAAAAGTGATATTGGTGACGATAGAAATGCAATAGATCCTAATATAGTATTCGATAAGAATGGTGAAATGTGGATGTCATATGGATCATTTTGGACTGGAATCTATTTGATAAAATTAGATAAAGAAACAGGTAAACCACAAAAAGAAAATGATAAAGGAATAAATATAGCTGGAAGACATCATTCTACTGAAGGAGCTATAGAGGGACCATATATTGTTTATAATAAAGAATTTGATAAATATTATTTATTTGTATCATATGATTCTTTGGCATCTGATTATAATGTAAGAGTAGGAAGATCTGAAAGTATAGATGGACCTTATATAGATATAAATGGAAATGAGATGACTAACAAGTCTGCTGTAAATCCCAATCATATTGGAAATAAAATTCTTGGAGGATATAGATTTGGAAATGGTGAAGGATGGATTGCACCTGGACATAATTCTGTATTAAATGATGGGGAAGATTTCTATATAGTTCATCATATAAGAAAAGAATATAATCAGAGTTGGTTTTATATGCATGTTAGAAAGATATTATGGTCAAATGATGGTTGGCCAATGATTTCACCAGAACGTTATGCAGGAGAAAAAGAACAAGAAATTGATAAGAAACTAATTATTGGAGAATGGGAGCTTATACCACTCTACAGAGATGTTAATAGAGTCATTGTATCTAAGACTTATAGTTTTAAAGAAAACGGTGATATTGAAGGTGAATATGGCGGAAAGTGGAGTTTTTCTAATATAAATGAAATAAAAATTAAAATAAAAGTCAGAGATGAAAATGAAATATATAAAGGTAAAGTAATGCCTTCATGGGATTGGGAAGAGAACAAAGAAACTTTGATTTTTACTACTATTGATAAAAATGCAGTTGCTTTATGGGGGAAAAAAGTACTGTAACAAAAAGGATTCATAAAAATTTTGAGGTGACCCCAAAAAGTTAGACTTTTTAAGCGTAGCAGTTTTAATGGCTGCTACGCTATTTTTATGCAGCCAAGAGGTTGAGCCTGTATTCTACGGGACTCATCCATCCTAGTTTCTCTTTAATTCTTTGTTCATTGTAGTACTTGATGTATTGTTCTATTGCCTCTTTGAGTTCATCATAACTGTAGTAAACAACGCCGTAGTACATTTCCTGTTTCATTATTCCAAAGAAGTTCTCCATTACTGAATTGTCATGGCAGTTGCCCTTTCGGGACATACTTTGAAAAATTCGATTTTCTTTAAGAGTGTGTACATAAGCTTTCATTTGGTAAGCCCAACCTTGATCAGAATGAAAAGTTCTTCTGTATGGACAATCAGCTGTGATTTCAATTGCCTGGTTTAGTGCTCCCATGATATTGGCCGCTGACGGATGTTGAGATATTCCATAGCTTAAGATTTCTCTATTACACATATCCATGAATGGATCTAAGTATAGTTTCTTTATTATCATTCGTCCCTTATCATCAACCTCATAATACTTAAACTCAGTAGTATCTGTTGTGATTTTCTGATGAGGAATCTGTGTGTCAAAACGTCTATGAATTCTGTTAGGAGCAACCTTTCCAACTTTACCCTTGTATGAACTATACTTACGACTCTTTCTTGTAAAGGAAGTCACCTGAAGATTAAGCTTTTGCATAATTCTCTGAACTTTCTTTTTATTTATAAGTATTCCTTGTTTACGTAGTGCTCCGTATACACGTCGATAACCCCAATCTTTATTAATACTACGTATTTCAAGGATCTTTTCTTCTAGTTCTTTATTAGGATTTTCTCTATTAAATCGCTTTTGCCAATACATGTATGTCGCTTTTGGAAAGCCTACAACTGCGAGAATATCTTTTAATTTGAATTCTCCTCGGAGGCTGTGGATGATTCTCGCTGTTTTTTCAGAAGAGCTTCCTCCTCTAAACGCAGCCTCCTCAGTTCTTTTAAATATGCGTTCTCAATTTTGAGCTTGAGCAATTCATCTTCAAGCTGTTTTACATGTTCAGCAGTAGTGTCAACTGAAACAATTTCGGCGGATTCTGTTTTACTAGACAATTTATTTGATGATTCCAACGATATCTTTCGTCCCTTCTTCTTCGGCCGCAAAGCATCAGGACCAGCAATTCTAAAATCATTTACCCACTTAACTATTTGCGTTGGATTATGTATCCTTTCTTGAAGGGCTAACTCCTGATATGAGACCTCACTTGTTAGATATAATTCTACTACATGAAGTTTATATTCGAAAGTAAAAGATTCATTTTTTCTTGAACGCATCAACGCTTCATCGCCTAATGTACGGTAATTATCAACCCATAATTTAACCTTGCTTGGAGAAGGAATACCAAACTCTTTCGCAAGAAATTTATAACCACCTTTACCATCCAAATACGCTTGAACAACTTCTTTTTTGAATTCATAACTATATTTTGCCAAAAAACCGACCTCCAAATCATTAGATTTTTGGTCTAACTTTTTGGGGTCGGTTCATTTTTATATCTTTATGAATCCTTTTTACTAGTTATATATAATTCGAACATGTATGCCTTGGTTATAATTACCGAAGTTCTTTCCAAAGATAGTTAATCCTCCAACATGCTTAGTATCTTCAGGTACTGCAAGTTTTAGAACAATATCGCTTTTATAGTTTAGATTTAAATCATTCAATGTTACATCAGAGATCTTTAACCCATCCATAAATGTTCCATAATGGTTAACTGCAAGTAATTTTAATAAGCCATATTGATTCCAATTAGGAAACCACCATGATGGTGTAAATAAACCTTTGTTATCACCAAAATCTCCAGGACTAATCCAAGTTCCGATATCTATATTGTTAATAGAAAAATGTATATCGGATGGCCATATATTACATATACCAGGAGCTTCAGAGCTTATTTCCATAGATATTTGTAATTCAGAAAATATCTGATTTGGCTTTAAGTAGTTAGGTATTCTATATTCAATAAAGCCTTTAGTGAACCAAAGAATGTCAGCATACATCCTTTCAGGATCAGCAAAATAATTCGGATTATCAACTTCTCCAATAAGCTTATCCTTTGTTGCTATTCCGCAAGTAGGAGTTATTTCGTATGAAGAATAATGACCTATACACATATCAATATCATAAGAATTTTCAGGAGTATCTGACTCCATATCAACTACTATTTTATTTTCATGTAGCGAACATATCTTTTGTAATCCATGTTTACCAGTTAAATTATTAGTAGTTATAAGCCCGCATTCTTCTAATTTTCTTATATGCATGGTTACAGCACCATTAGTTAGATTAAGTTTTTCTGATAGTTCATTCATATTCAGCTGTTGATATTCAGATAATATATTCAATATATCTATTCTTACATCAGAACTTAAGGCTTTAAAAATAGATATTCCGTCTTTTAAATTAGTTATATGTATCATAATTTATTTGCTACTTGTAAAGCAGCTACCCCTTTCTGTTTATAATGCTAAATATCCAAATTTCTATAGTATAATTATAGTGGTATTTATATGCAAAAATCAAATCAATATTATTTTAGATATTTACTTTCTATAAATAAGAAACATGAAGCCATGTTTTTCATCAATATATAAGATGAAATACTAAAAACAAACAATCCAATTATGTTGCTTATATATAAGAAAATATAAGCTGATAATGCAATAATTACTAAGTTGAGTAGTGTTTTAATTGGAGTTTTTAGTGCTAAGTAAAATGATAATTTAATATTATCAAGTAGTTTTATTTCATACTTAGATAAAATAGGTATTGAATATGAACATAGTATTATAAGAAATAATAACATAAAAATCATAGGTATAATTAGAAAAATAAATTTTCTATTCATTAAACATAATTTTAAATCAAAAATTAAAATAAATGATAGTAATAAAAAAATGCACCAAAATTTTAAAGAAGCTTTGAAATTTTCAACATATCCTTTAAAAAAATCACGAGTAGTATCAACGTATTTATCTCTTATTAACTTGTTCATAAAAGAACATAGAGCACATAGTGAAGGCCCAGTTGGTATTAGAGCTAAGAAAAATATAGCTATATTTTCAAATTTTATATCAAATAAATATAAAGAGAGCATTAATAGTATATTACATAATGCAAAATAAATGTTAGAAATGAAAAACCAATGAATATAACTTAAAGTTTTGTTTATTGGCTTATCTTGAAAATCTGCGTATTTAGACATAATAGTATCACACCTTTAATTAACAAATAGTATATAATTATATTTTAACATTATATTTTAGAAATGTCTAAAATAATTTAAATAATATTTATATAAAATATTATTTAAATTTTACCTGTTGATGCATATGATTTATGTGTATAATATTATAATTATATATTTAGATTTGATTTATTTAAAATTAAAAATAGATTGGTGGCAAGATATGACTAAAAGATTATTATTACTTATATTGAATATTGTTATTGTTTGTATGTTTATTGGATGTTATAGTAGCAAGCAATATAATAATTACAATCAAGCAAATGATGAACTTATAATAAAATTTTTTGATGCAGGAAAAGCAGACTGTATTCTTATAGGTATACAAGATAAATATATAATGATTGATACAGGATTAGATAAAAATAAAAATGAAATAAGTACATATTTAAAATCACAAGGTATTGATTCATTAGAATATTTAATTTTAACACATATGGACAAAGATCATATTGGAGGTGCTGATGAAATAATAAATAAGTTTAAAATAAATAATCTAATACAGCCTGATTATAAAAAAGAAAGTAATCAGTATGAAGAATATGAAGAAGCAATTGAAAAAAGCAATATACAGCCAACTTTATTACATGAAGAAATTAGTGTAAAAATTGATAACGTAGAAATTAAGATATGTCCGCCTAAAAAAGATGAATATAAAAAATCAAATGATTATTCTATTATAGTGGAAATTAATTATAAAGATAAAAGTTTTCTGTTTATGGGAGATGCTGAAGAAGAAAGGATAAAAGAGTTCTTAAAATACAATAAAAAATACTTTTCAGTAATTAAAATGCCGCATCATGGAAGAGTTAATAATATGACTGAAAATTTAATAGAAAATACCAAGCCTCAATATTCGATAATAACATCCTCAAAAGAAGAAACTGCTGATGATAAAACTATACTTATCTTAGAGAAATATAATGTGAAAAATTATTTTACTGAAAATGGGGATATAACTATAAAATCTGATGGTAAAGACATTTCAATATCCCAATAAACAGAGGCTAATTATTATTATAGAATCATACTGTATTGACATTATATTATGGCAGCATAAGGAGGAAAAATGAAAAAATTTTTTAATAATAAAATTCTTCAAATAGCAGATATTTTAGAAATAATTATTGGAATATTACTAGCTATTAGTATTAGTATTTTACTTATTTTTTTAGTTAGTGATTTAAAGTTAATTGCTATGCATAAAAATGATATAGAATCATTTAATATTTTCTTAGCATCAGCATTTAATCTTGTAATAGGGATAGAATTTATAAAAATGCTATGCAAGCATACACCTGCTACAGTAATAGAAGTATTATTATTTGCTATTGCAAGACAACTTATAGTCGAGCATACATCAACATTAGAAAATTTAGTTGGAATAATATCTATTGCAATTTTATTTGCTGTAAGAAAATATTTATTTTACAATTTTGACGAAGTGGCTAAGACTATATATAGAGGAAATGAGAGAGTTAAGAGGATTAATATATTAGAACATATAGATATTCCTTATAATGATAATCATACATTAGAAGAAGTAATTTTGGATGAAGTGGAAAATAGAAAATTAAATTTAGGTACAGGATTATGTATTTATTATTCTGGTTTTGCACTTAGAATAGCTAAGATGAAAAATCATGAAATTACAAGAGTAGAAATAATAAAATCTATTAAATAAATAAAAAAGTCAGCTGAAAATAAAGTGGACCCTTTGTCAAGGACAATAAAAAAAAGATGCTTATGCCGCTGAAAGCTGATTTCTGTATTCTACAGGAGTCAGCTTTTTTAAATTCCATTGACAACGATGATTATTGTAGTAATCAATATAATCATTAATAGAATTCTCGATGTCTTCTAATGTAGTACAACTCTTATAATCAACTTCATCTTTCAGATGGCCGAAGAAAGATTCTTGAGGGGCATTATCCCAACAATTACCGCGTCTAGACATAGATTCTCCAAGATTATTTTCTTTTAATAATTTTTGATATTTAGGACTAGTATAATGAACTCCTTGATCCGAATGAATAAATGCATCATTAGATGGTTTAAAATCTTTATTAGACATTAAATTACGTATGGTGGTCATAACTATATCTAATTCCAAACTATTTGATACATTATAAGATAATATTTCATTAGTTGAAGCGTCTTTTATGGTTGACAAATAAGCCATCTTGTTAGCACCATATGGTAAATATGTAATATCAGTAAGAAGTACTTTTCCAGCTACCCCTTGTTTAAAGTTTCTGTTAAGAAGATTCGGAACAACTCTATGCTCTTTTGTTGCTTTAGCCATTCTTCTATATGGATTAGCTTTTCTTATTGGGCAAAGTATATTATATTTTCTCATAATCCTTTGAATACGCTTTCTATTATATGTAATACCAAAGCTATTTTCTAAAGTCATTTTAATTGAACGTGATCCTTTCTTGTATCCCTTAAAATTAAATGCTTTTAGTATATTATTTCTAAGGACTATATCATTGTTATCACGTTCGATTTTTAATGATTTACTTTTTAAATATCTATAATAACCCGAACGTGAAACTTCAGCTATAGCACATAAATGTCTAATACTAAAGTTATTTATAGAACCTTTAGCCAAGTTTTCTATTAAGCAAAATGCTTCTGCTGCAATTAATTTACCTTTTCTCACCTGCCTTTCTTGCAGCTCTAATTTTTTTAACAACTCAACCTCAGCTTTTAAATATTCAATCTCAGCATTTTGTTTTGCTATAATATCGTCTTTAGTTAGTTCACGCTCACGCGGACGACCGCTATTATTACGACGAGTATCATCTAAGCCAAGAACTCCATTTTCTTTATAAGCTTTTTTCCATCTGCTTGATGAACAATCGATACGTTTTAAACCAATTACCTCAGCATCAAATCCAGCTTCTTGAAAAATTACTCTTGGAGATTTTCCGTTATTGTATTCTGCTATAAAATGAATTTTAAATTCATTAGTATATGTAATAGCTTTATCACTAATTTTTTTAACATACTTATTTTTAGATAAATTCTTGATTTCTTCATTTGAAAATGTCTTCTTACTCATTAATTAAATCACCTCATAAATTTATTGTACAAAAAAAGACTCTATATAGATAGACACTCTTTTATTAGTGTCTACTATATAGGGTCCATTTTAAAATGCAACTGACTTTTTTAATAATTCTATTTTATTAGACTGACAATTTCATCAATCTTTTTAGCTCCAAAGAATAACTGTTCATCATTTAGTATTATAGCTGGAACGCTCATAATTTTATATTTAGATTTTAATTCAGGGAATTCTGATAAATCTAACATTTCTGCTTCAATATTTTTATTTTCTATTGCTAATCTTTGAGATGCCATAACAACATCAGGACAAAGATGACAAGATAATGAAACAGCAACTTTGATATTTATCTTTTTATCTATAGATTTTATTTCATTTAAAATAGTGTTATCTAATGCTTGACCTGGTCCAGCTAAATTATATATAGCAATGATAAATGAATTTAGTTCGTGACCACCAGGTACACCATGGAATTTAATACCACTATATTCTTTATTACTATCTAATAAAGCAACAACAGGATACTTATCAGCATGTATCTTTTCTTCTAGGTCTTTATTTGAACCCCTGATAGCTATTTCTGCATTTAATTTATCACCTAAATTACTTATATCAAGTACCAGATCTCTCAATTCTATAGATTTTGGATTAGATTCATCTACAATAGAAACTAATGTGACTTCTTTTTCCATTTTATCAAAAATTCCTTTTAATTGGGCTCTTAAGCTATCATTTAATAACTTACTTTGACCACCTATTGGAGCAGAATTTAAGTTATCATTTGAAGCTTTTGAAGGTACATTGTTATTTTCAGTAGTTTCTTCTTCAGCTTCATCTTCTATTCCTAACCTTTCTTTTAGTTCAGTAACATACTTTTCAGCACATGTAGCAGCTATAGCACCATCTGAAACAGCAGTAACTACCTGTCTTAATACCTTAGGTCTTAAATCTCCAGCAGCATATACACCAGGAATATTTGTTTCCATGTTTTCATTTGTTAATATATAACCAAATTTATCACATTCAACTACATTTCTAAATAATGAAGTTTGAGGTTCATATCCAACAAATATGAATATACCAAATGTTCCATCTTCTTTAGAAGCATTATATTCAAAAGTTTCATTTGTTACATTATTTATGAATTTAGCTCTTTCTAGAAGATTTTCGCCAGTTGCTTCTAAAATCTCAGTATTAAATTTAACAGTTATTTTATCATGAGCTAATACCTTATCTGCAATAGACTTTGCACATGTAAATTCAGGTTCTCTAGCTATAACTGTTACATGCTTTGCAAATCTAGTTAGGAAGATAGCTTCTTCAGCAGCAGCAAATCCAGCACCAACAACAAATACATCTAGATCTTTAAAAAATTCTCCATCACATGTTGCACAATATGCTACACCTCTACCAGTAAATTCTTTTTCACCTGTAAATCCAAGCTTTCTTGGGCTTGCTCCAGTAGCAATTATAACGCTTCTTCCTTGGAAATCACCATTATTAGTATTTATTACTTTTACATCACCATCAAAGTCAACAGACATTACCTCAGCTTCTGTAAACTTAGCATTAAAATTCACAGCTTGAGTTCTCATATCATCAACTAGCTTAGGTCCACTGCTATTTATTATCCCAGGGAAATTAACTATTTCAGATGTTGTTTTTATTTGTCCGCCAACAGACTCTCTTTCTATAACTAATGTATTTAATTTTGATCTTCCAGCATATAAAGCAGCAGTTAATCCAGCAGGACCACCACCAATTATTATTAAATCATATATTTTATTCATATAAATAACCTCCATCCAATAATTCAAAATTTAAATGCGAGCCCAATTTTATATTTGCTAACTCAAACTTACTACTACGAAGGAATATAAGTAGTGGGCTGCATTAAAAAGAGATATTATTATGAGAACTGTTTTACAAATTCTAATATATAAGTAATACAGACTCACTTTTATCTACATTACATAATTAACAGCTATTAAATTAATTATTAACTATGTAATATGGGGAGTTTTAGTTATTAAAGAGGCACAGGGAGAATGTGCCTCTTATTAAAAGGGATTATGAATATTTTAAGTGTATAATTTTAGAGTTTTTAAGTATATATAAGAATTAAAGTTTACCAACTAAATCTAGGCTTGGAGTTAAAGTTTCAGCTCCTGGAGTCCATTTAGCAGGACAAACTTGATCACCATGTTCAGCTACGAATTGAGCAGCTTGAACTTTTCTTAATAGCTCATCAACATTTCTTCCAATTCCATTATCATGTATTTCGTAAGCTTTAATTTCTCCTTCTGGATTAACTACAAATGAGCCTCTTAAAGCTAAACCTTCTTCTTCAATCATAACACCGAAGTCTCTAATGATAGCTCCAGTTGGATCACCGATCATTGGATATTTTATCTTTCCAATTGTTTCAGTTGTATCAGCCCATGCTTTGTGAACAAAGTGAGTATCTGCTGATACTGAATAGATTTCACATCCAATTTCTTGGAATTTTGAATAGTTATCAGCTAAATCTCCTAATTCAGTTGGGCAAACAAATGTAAAGTCTGCTGGATAGAAGAAGAATACTGACCATTTTCCTTTTATAGAATCAAGTGTAACTTCCTTGAATTCTCCATTTTGGTATGCTTGTGCTTTAAAATCTGATACTTTCTTATTTATTAATGACATATTATGTCCTCCTTTAATTTTAATTTTATTTTTAATTTCAATATTAATTTTACTTTGAGAATTGTTATTAACAACTCCTTGTAATTAATAATAATTATTATTTAATAAAAAGTCAATAGCAAGATGAAAAAAATTATGTCTTTTAAAAAAATATAGTTTAGAAATTTTCATAAACAATATGAAAATAGAGGGCTAAGGAAGGTTTACCTATATGTAAGTTAAGGTGTATAATAAGATAAATTAAAAAGTAATAAATTTGAAATTTAAATAAAATATAGAGATTAAAATTATTAGCAATAAGCAAACTTTGGAGGAAAACTTTATGATTGAAACAGTAGTATCATCAGAACTTTCAGTGGATGAAAGTTTAATAATAAAGAAGAATAGACTTATTTCTGAGAAAAAAGATGATAATATGAAAAGAATTTGTATTGTTACCGGAATTCATGGAGATGAGTTGGAAGGACAGTATGTATGTTACGAATTAATGAGGATAATAAATGAGAAGATAGAAAATTTGCATGGAGTTGTTGATATATATCCAACATTAAATCCATTGGGAATTGATTCTGTGCATAGAGGAATGCCAACATTTGATTTGGATATGAATAGAATCTTTCCAGGGTCAGAAAATGGGGCTATGGCAGAGTATATGGCTGCAAAAGTTATAGACGATATTAAAGGAGCAGACATGTGTATAGATTTACATGCAAGTAACATATTTTTGAAAGAAGCTCCTCAAGTAAGAATTAGTGAAGAAACTAAAGAAAAACTATTACCATATGCTAAACTTATAAATACAGATTTTATATGGATTTATCCAGAAAAAAAAGTTAACCAATCAACACTTGTATATAATCTTAATAAAATAAATGTTCCAACAATAATGGTTGAAATGGGAGTTGGTATGCGAATTACTAAGGAATACTGTTTTGATTTAGTAAATGGAATATTAAATTTAATGAAAGAACTTGGTATATGGGATGGAGATACTACAGTAGTAAAGAATCCTATAATAGCTAATAATGATCAAGTAACATTTGTAAACTCAAATAGTTCAGGAATATTTATTCCATGTGTTGACCATTGGAAAGGAATAAAAAAGGGAGATGTTATGGGAGAGATCATAGATGTTTTACATGGAGAGGTGTTAGAACGAGTTATTTCTCCATGTAATGGAATGATATTTACATTAAGAGAATATCCAGTAGTATATGAAGGATCTTTAATAGCTAGAATAGTAGGGGAGGGATTTTAATGAAGAAAGAAGTTATCTATACGTTAAAATCTCCTTATAGGGATGATATGAGAATAACTGGATATAGCTTTGGAAAAGGAGAAAAAACAGCATGTATTGTTGGTGCCATTAGGGGAAATGAAATACAACAGCTATATACGTGCTCTCAACTAATAAAGACACTAACAAAACTTGAAAAGAAAAATTCAATAACAAAGAATTGTGAAATTTTAATTATACCTTGTGTTAATCCTCATTCAATTAATATTGGAAAAAGATTTTGGGCAATGGATAATACAGACATCAATAGAATGTTTCCTGGCGAAAAAAATGGAGAAACCACTGAAAGAATTGCAAATGGTGTATTTGAAAAAGTTCAAGGATATACATATGGAATACAATTCACAAGTTTTTATATGCCAGGAGATTTTATCCCACATATAAGAATGATGGAAACAGGACATCACAGTCCTAGTCTTGCTAATTTATTTGGACTTCAATATGTTGTTGTTAGAAAGCCTAGACCATATGACACCATGACATTAAATTATAACTGGCAGTTATGGAATACAAATGCATTTTCACTATATACAAATGCTACAGATCAGATTGATGAAGAATCAGCAAAGCATGCGGTTGTTGCTGTACTGAGATTTTTAACACGAATGGGAGTAATAAAATATAACAGCCATAGTGGATATATAGCAAGTGTACTTCAAGAAGAAGATTTATTTTCTTTAAAAACATCAGCATCAGGAATATATAGAAGATTAAGGAAGCCTGGTGATAGTGTTGAAAGAGGAGATGTTATTGGAGAAATAATTCATCCATATGAAGGGGAAGTAATATCTCAAATAATATCACCAACTGATGGAATAATATTCTTTGCGCATACATCTCCGATGATTATGGAAAATGTTGTGGCCTATAAAATTATTAGAAGATTACATCAGTAAGATTATATTTGTATAAATGTTATAAACAGAATAAAAATATATTTGAAATTTATTTAGATTAGAACATAGAATTAGTTAATAAAAAATTCTATGTTCTTTTTATTTTTGATAGTATATAACACGATATAGTTGACATAGTATAAGTATAACTGATATTATATAATTCATAGTAAAAAGATAGGAATTCGACAAAAGAGGAGAAGAAAAATGAACAATACATTTTTAAAAGATTTTCTTATGATAACTAGTTTTATGCCTATATTATTTATAGCAATCTTAATTGGAATTTTTTTTATTATTAGATCTATGGAAAAGAAAAAAATCAACTTTTCTAAGCGTATGATTTTTGCAACTATAACAGGATTGGTTCTCGGAATAATAATTCAGATAGTGGCTGGATTCCCAGAAGATACTGCAAATATTTCATGGATAACGGAAACTACTAAGTGGTATGGTTTAATAGGATATGGCTTTATGGATTTATTAAAAATGCTTGTTGTACCTTTAGTATTTTTATCAATAATAAGAGTAATAACTAATATGAAAGCTAACCAAAATTTGAGTAAATTGACATCACGATCAATATTAACATTACTTGGTACAACCACTATTTCAGCAATAATTGGTATTATTATAGGAAATTTATTTAAGCTTGGTACAGATGCAGTCGTTATACAAAATGCTGCTGAAATGAAAGAAATAGAACCTATTGTTGATACTCTTAGAGGTTTATTACCATCTAATCCAATAAAGGCTATGGCAGATGCTAATATAGTTGGAGTAGTAATATTTGCAGGATTTATTGGAGTAGCAATTAAGAGATTAACTAAAAAATATTCAGATGTAATAAAGCCTGTTGTTGATTTGATTGAAGGTTCTTATAAGATCATTACAAGTGTAGCAATGACAGTAATAAAGTTTATGCCATATGCAGTAATTGCATTGCTTGCTAATACAATTGCATCAAGAGGATTATCAGCTATATTAAGTGTTGGGAAATTTATAGTAGCTCTATATGTAAGTATAATTGTGGTGTTTATAGTTCATCTTATTTTAATTGCATTAAGTGGTTTAAATCCTATTAGGTATGTGAAGAATGTTTTAGAACCATTAATTTTAGCATTTACTTCACGTTCTAGTTTAGGAACATTGCCAGTTACAATCGAGACACTAAATAAAAATATAGGACTTGAAGAAGGCGTTGCAAGTTTTATAGGAAGTTTAGGTTCTAATATGGGGATGAATGGATGTGCAGCTATATATCCTTCACTGATGGCAATTACTTTAGCAAATATGAGTGGTACACCTATGGACATAAGTTTTTATGGTATGTTACTAGTTATTATAGTGATAAGTTCGCTTGGAATAGCAGGTCTTCCAGGGACAGCTACTATGTCTGTATCAGTTGTTATTTCAGGAATGGGCATGGGAACATATTTCCCATTGGCAGGAGGAATACTTGCTATTGATCCGATTTTAGATATGGGACGTACAATGTTAAATGTTAATGGAACTATGACAACAGCTGTTATAGTAGGAAAAAGTCTTAATGAAATAGATAAAGATGTATTTAATAAAGAAAAATAAATAAAGAATTAATTAGATATCAAACCTCTCTAAGCCTAAATTATTGCATAGAAAGGTTTGATTTTTTTTATGATATTATCATTAGATATACAGGAATTAATGGTATTTATAAAAATATAGTAATATATAAATATAATAATAGAAGAATATAAATAACAATAGTACAATTATGGTGAAAATTACCTTAAGGATGATAAAAATAGGGGGACTATGAAGTTGAAAAAAATGTTTGATAAAATTCAAAAAATAGAAACAAAAAATTTAATATTAAGAGAAATACAAGCAAAGGATGCAAAAGATTTCTTTGAGTATTATACTAGCGAAAAGATATGCAAATATCTTGATTGGAATGGTCCTAAAAGTTTAGAAGAAGCAAAAGAGTATATATATACTTGGAGAAAAGGATATGAAGAAAATTGGATACTTCCTTTTGCAATAGTCAATAAGAGTAATGATAAAATGATTGGAACTATAATTTTTTCAGAGTTTATTGGAAAAAGAGCTGATTTAGGATATGAGATATGCGAAGCATATTGGAGAAAAGGATTAATGTATGAAGCTTTGGATAAATTATTACCTATAGTAATTAGAGAATTTGATTTAGAAAGAATTCAGTCTATAGTATTTAAAGACAATGAAGCATCTAAAAGACTTTTGGATAAGTTAAAGTTTAATGAAGAAGGACTCCTAAAAAAGTACTCATATCATATAGTTAGCGGAGAATGTATTGATTCATATATATATGCATTAGTTCTTTAATATTAAGATAAATATTATAATTTGGATTATGAAGAAAGAGTAATACAAAATTAAGAATAATTTAAGATAATAAAACACATTTATGGAAAAAAATTAGGTATAATTTAGATATACTATTTTATTAAAATAGTATATCTAAATTAAGGGGGAAGAGATATGAAATTAAAAAAGACATTAGCTTTATTTATGACTGCTACTTTAGGAATAGCAACTCTTACAGGGTGTAGTGCAGCAACAACAAATTATACAAGGGAATTGGCTAAGGCTTCACAGTGGACTGCTACTTCAACTGAGACTAATGGGAATGTAGCTATTGATGTACAAGGACAAAAATTAAATATTTTATTTACTGGAACTGGATATACTTCAGGAGATAAATCATTTGCAGAGGTTAAATTTAATGATCCATCAGGTTTATTTAAACTTCCAGATATAAAAGTGTATGTTGATAATGGAGTAAGCTATATAAATAAAAGTTATTTTGAAGGCATATACACTATGTCAGGAGAAAAGGTACCAGAAAAATTAGCTAAAATTAATGCTGAATATATAGGCATTGATTCAGGGATAGATGTAGCAACTCTTCAAAAAATAATATCAGATCCAGAAGCAGTATTGAAATTAGGAAAAGCTGTATTTGGAGATGCAGACATAGATTTACCTTATGCTCAAAATGGAAGAGAATTTACAATGAGTTTAAATTCTAATGAAATGGTGGATTTACTTGTAAAAGCAATAAAAGCTTCAGCTAGTAATATAGAGAATATTAATTCTGAGTTTAAAATAGGATTAACTTCAGAAGAAATAGCTCAATTTAAATCTATAATGAATGATAAAAATATAAATTCAGAAATCCAAGAATTAAAAACAATGATAGCAGGATCTAATATAAGTTTAAAAGAAGTGTTTAGTGATAATACCTATACTCAGGATATTAAGATGGCTATCCAATTAAAAGATTTTGGAAAGATGGATATAACAGTTAAGGGAAAAAGTACTAAATCTGATGCAAAAGAAATCACTATTCCAACTAGTTCTGTTAAGTTAACAGAAGAAGAATATTTAAAATTGATGGAAGATGATAATGTAACTACTACAACAAAAACAGCAGCTTAGAGAGTAATTGAATGAAAAAGGGCTATGTCTAATTTTGACAATTGGACATAGCCCTTTAATTTAATATGTACTTTTAATTTGTAAAATTATTCTGTTTCAGAGTAACTTGGAATATTAAACATACCTTTTGCAGATTTTACTCCTCTTAATATGGCTTTCTCCATAACTTGAGCTGCAATCATTCCAACTGTTGTAACATCTGATTTAACTTTATTTGTGCACATTGTAAAAATTGTATCTCCATCAAACATTGTATGAGCAGGTCTCATAGTGCGTGCATATCCATTATGAGCCATAGAAGCAACTTTAGTAGCTTGTGCTTTATCAAAGTCAGCATTTGTAACTATAATTCCAATTGTTGTATTTCCTTTAAATGGGTTCTTAGGATTTTCGATGCTATTAATTATTAATTTTTCTGTATTTAAAAAGTTATTTTTTTCACGATCATATGCACCTGCAATAATATTTGAGTTAGATGGATCAATTACATCACCTAAACAGTTAACAGCAACAATTGCACCAACTTTAAGGTCACCAACTTGCACTGCATAAGTTCCAAGACCGCCTTTCATAGCGTAATCAAGCCCAAGGAATTTACCTACTGTGGCACCAAATCCAGCACCGATATTTCCATTAATATCATCATTATATGTTTCAGAGTTTTGGCAGGCTTCAATTCCCATTGCTTTATTAGGTCTTATTTTATAGTCACCAAAAGGCAAATCAAATAATACTGCCTGGCAAACTATAGGCACTTTAGTAACTGTAACATCAAATCCAACATTTTTATTTTCTAAATATTCCATTACCCCGCTAGCAGCATCTAGTCCAAATGCACTTCCCCCTGATAACATAACAGCATTAATTTTATCAACCATCTCAGATGGATTAAGCAGATCAGTTTCACGAGTACCAGGTGAACCACCACGAACATCTACACCGCCTGTTGCACCTTTTTCACATATAACAACAGAACAGCCAGTTCCTCCTTTTTCATTATGACAGTGGCCAAGTTTTATATCTTCTATATCGCAAAATCGAATTTCTTTCATAAATTATCCTCCAAAAGACATAAATAAATTTAAATAAATTAAATGCACAAACAACAAATATGTTATTGTGCATTTAGGTTTATATAAATATATTATTGTTATTTATTTTCTGATTTTAAATAATGTTAATACTACTGCAATAGAAATAACAGCACTAACAATTGCTTCAATTGAACCATTAAGTCCAATCACAGTTAAGATACCTGTAGTGGCTACTTCTTTACTTATACCAAGAGCATCAGCATATCTTTCTAAATATATAAGATAAGTCAATCCCATTACGCCTATTGTATTTGTAAGGGTTCCTAATACTGCAGAAATACCCACATTTATGCTTTCATTTTTGATTTTTTTCTTTAATAAACTATAAACATAATATGATACAATTCCAATTAATACTCTAGGAACTATAGCTATTATTGGATTCCAAAAAATAAATGATGTTGGTAGTGGAGCGGTGAATGCTTGGTACATTGAAAACAAACCAAAGACTAGTCCGACTAAAGCACCAACAACAGGGCCTTCAATAATTGATCCTATAATCACTGGAATGTGCATAATAGTTGCTTTAACAGGTGGAATTGGTATAAATCCAAGGCCCGTAAGACCTAAAAAAATTGATATAGCAGATAACATTCCAACCATAGTTATCTGTCTGACAGAAAAGTTAGTTTTAAAATCATTTCTTTCCATGGTATAATACCTCCGTTCTTATTCCTTTAATATTATGGATATAATTCGGAAAAAACAGTGTTTAATTTCCGTTCAGTTTTCAATATTGAAATACCGACAAATAATATTTTACCATGTGATAAGAAATATTCAATATTTATTGTTAAAAAAATATCGAACTATTGTAAAAAATTATATGATTTAATAAAAATTTTAATTATTAATAATTATCATAAATGTCCTTTTTGTCGGGCATTATAAAGGCAAAAATAATATAAATTATTATGCAAGGCTGAAATAATATTGTTAATAATGCAAAAAGAATTCTTACAAGTGTAACATCTGCATTGATGTAGTCTGAAATTCCAGCTAAAACACCACAAATTTTTTTTCTAGAAGAGTCCTTATATAACTTTTTATCTGAATTCATAAAAATACCTTCCTTAAGTTTAAATATCTATATAAAAATAATTATAAATACAAATATAAAAAATGATAGTACTTTAACATTATATTTATATAAAAATAAGAAAATAATAAGATATACACATATAAAAAGAGCAGCTATGCTGCAATTAGGATCTTAAATAAAAAGAGCAGCTATGCTGCAATTAGGATCTTAAATAAAAAGAGCAGCTATGCTGCAATTAGGATCTTAAATAAAAAGAGCAGCTATGCTGCAATTAGGATCTTAAATAAAGGAAACATCTTCATCAGTAGATGAAGATGGGCTATACTGCTAGGCTCGTACCTCGCAAAGAATTATATGCCTTGGACAAACGATTTTGGAACAATCATTAATGTAAAAATTCTACACCTTCATTTTCGAATGCAAGACACCGCCAACATAAGAGCTTTATTTCTTTGTTTCAGCTAAACTCGTAGGACTACATTATTATTGTTGTAAATAAATACATTTTTAAATTACGGAATAGTTATTTATACATGTTAAAGATTTAAAAAGTTAATATTTTATCATTTTTTAAAAGATATAATTTTATAAATATATGAATATAAAATCTTAAGCATTTCCCTACAATCGGGCCTATCATATATTGAATTTCGGTTATTATCCACTAAACTTTGATTTTACGTCCCTTATTTATATTGAATACTTTTTTTATTAGGAATATATTAAAATAGTTGACAGTTAAGTATTGATGATTGAAAATTAAGATGATAATATAGAATATAAATTTTAAATATTAAAATATTAAATATTTAAATATTAATGAGGTGAAATAAATTGAGTACAATTGCAGGTAAAGGTTGTGAAAGAATAATACCAGATAGTGATAAAAAGCCATTAAAAGATATAGAAAGAAGTATAGTAAAGACATATAGAAAACATATTTGGTCAAAATTTATTAAAGCAATTAAAGATTATCAATTAATTGAAGAGGGGGATAAAATTGCCGTTGGAATATCTGGTGGAAAAGATAGTATACTTATGGCAAAATTATTTCAAGAACTTCAAAGACATAGTCAAATAAAGTTTGAAGTAGTCTTTCTAGCTATGGACCCTGGATATCATCCAGATATAAAAAAATTATTAATAGAAAATTGTGAGTATTTAAACATCCCAATACATATGTATGATTCAGGAATCTTTGATGTAGTAGATAAAATGGCAAAAGATTACCCATGCTATTTATGTGCGAGAATGAGAAGAGGTTCTTTATATGCAAAAGCACAAGAATTTGGGTGTAATAAGCTAGCATTGGGACATCATTATAATGATGTTATAGAAACTACAATGTTAAATATACTATATGCAGGCAATTTTAAGACAATGCTTCCAAAATTAAAATCAAAAAACTTTGAGAATCTAGAGTTAATTAGGCCTATGTATTATATAGAGGAAAAATATATAAAAAGATTTATAAATAATAGTGGAATATGGCCATTAAATTGTGCATGTATGGTTGCAGCAGAAAGAGTAGGAAATAAAAGGTATGAAATAAAAGATTTAATTGAAAAATTAAAAGAAAATTTTGATGGTGTTGAAAAATCTATTTTCAAAGCAGCTGAGAATGTTAGTATGGATGGAATATTAGGCTGGCAAAAAGGAAACCAAAAGTTTTCGTTTTTAGATATTTATGATGAAGAGGAAAAATAGTAGATATTTATATGTAAAATTATGTTATAATAAAGTTAGATTAAAACTGATAAATCAGTGCATTTATACGATATTATAATCATTATAAATTTAGTTAGATGAAAAGGAAATGGTAATTATGCTAAATAAATCACTAGATACTATGGATCCCAATATACTATTAAGCTTAGTTAATACTAAACTAAGAGATAGTTACAGTTCTCTTGAACTTCTTTGCGATGATATGGATATTGAAAAACATAAAATTATTGAAAAACTAAAAACTATAGGATATGATTATGATGAAAGTCAAAATCAATTTAAATAAAATCAAAATATATTATGAGAGAAGGTATGAGTAGGCATGAAATTAAAAAAGACTGGAAAGATAATTGCTTTGCTTGCAGCAACAACAGCACTAGTTGCATCTCTAGTAAATGATAAAAAAAATAATGATGGAAAAAATTAATATATATTGACAAAATTTAATTAAAGTGTATAATATATATTAAATTCAGTGAGAAGGAAGAGTAATCAGGTGCAATGTTAAAGAGAGCTGATGGTGGTGAGATATCAGTACGGTAGCTAATGATGAATGGACCTTTTAGAAGCAAGATGAAATCATTTGAAAGTAGTTAAGCCGTAAGTCGCACGTTATAGCGAATAGAGTATGTTAGTACTTGATGTTGAGTGGCATTTTATGCAATTTAGGTGGCAACGCGGATAATCTCCGTCCTATGTATTTAGGACGGAGTTTTTTTATACATAATTTTAAAGTTTATATTTATGATATTAAGGTTGTGATATGTATGTTATGAAAGGAAAAGAAAAGTGGAATTTAATATAAAAAGATTAAAAAATAAGGGGGAATTTATATGAATACAAAGAAAATGGTAACAAATGCAATATTAATAGCAATAGGAGCTTTATTGAGAGTTATTACACCAATGCTTGGAGTACCAATGCAACCAGATTTTTCATTAATAATGTTATTTATAATAATGATATATAATTTTGATTTTAAAACCGTTTTGACTTGTGGTATTGTAGTAGGAATTTTTGCAGCACTTACAAGCAAAACACCAGGAGGACAAATTCCTAATGTTTTAGATAAGACTTGTACATCAATAATAATGTATTTAATGTTATCACCATTAAGAAATAGAATAAGCAAAGGCAAACAATTAGCATTACTATTACCTGTAGGAACAGTTTTAAGTGGAACATTATTTTTAATATTTATAAAAGTAATAGCAGGTCTACCAGGTGGGCAATCTTTTATGACTTTATTTTTAGCAGTTGTAGTTCCAGCTATAGTGTTAAATACTATAATTGGCATGGTATTTTATTTGGTAGTAAAAAGAGCAACCTCAGTAACAGGTGCTTATTCAGTAGAGTAAATTATTTTTAAATATGTAATCGATGAGGAAGGTAGATTTGAAATATGAACACTAAAAGAATGACAACAAATGCAATATTAATAGCAATAGGAGTAATATTACATCAAATAACACCATTAATAGGGGTGCCAATGCAACCAGATTTTGCATTAGCGATGTTATTTATAATAATGATATTTAATGAAGATTATAAGACAACTCTAATAGCTGGTATTGTTATAGGAATATTCACAGCTCTTACAACAAAAACACCAGGAGGTCAAATACCCAATATATTAGACAAGTTAATTACTTGCAATGTTATGTATTTAATATTAGTGCCTTTAAGGAATAGAATATGTAAAACAAAACAAATAACATTGCTATTATCTTTAGGAACATTAGTTAGTGGAACCACTTTTTTGGTGGCTCTTGCAACATTTGCAGGATTGCCAGGAGGAGCATCTTTTAAAGTTCTATTTATGACAATAGTAGTTCCAACAATAGTTTTAAATTTAATAATTGGTTTGGTAATTTATAAGATATCAGAAAAAACTCTTCAAATAACAGGAACATTTTCATAGTAGATAAAATTTATATAAAAATAGTCGTTATATTAGTAAATATAGCGACTATTTTTATAATTATTTTTTTATATAATGAAACTCTTCAGGTGTATTTTCGTCAATGCCTTTAAATTCATATCCCTGATCTTTATAGTACTTTATTATGCTGGGAAGAGCTTTAACAGTATTTTTACTCATGTAGGCACAATGCATAAGTAAAATTATATTATCTTTATCACTTTTAGAGTTTCTTATTAATCTTGAAGGATCAGAATTAGGTTTTGCTCCATCACCACTATCAACATTCCAATCATATATTTTTAAATTATTCTCATGTAATAGATTTACCATGGATTCTGTTAGCTTATAACTGTTATTATTACAACCAAATGGAAATCTTAATATGTTAGTTTTTATACCAACTACAGAATTTATTAGTTCTTGAGTTTCAAGCATTTCCTTTAAAAAATGATCATTGGAACAATATAGATATCCTTTTTTGTGTGTCATACTATGAAGACCTAAAGAATGTCCTTCCTCATGCATGCGTTTTATAATATTTTCTTGTCCTTTAATTTGTTCTCCAATTAAAAAGAATGTAGCATTTACATCTTCTTCTCTTAATATATCTAATATATCAGTAGTTACTTTTCTAGCAGGTCCATCATCGAATGTTAAATATATCACTTTTGATTTAGATGTATTACTGGATGTTTCTTCTGCAAATGCAAAGATATTTATTATATTTGATAATATGAGAGTTAAAATAATAATTTTACTGAAAAATCTAAGTTTCATTGTATCACCTCTTAGAATATTATTTACAATACTTAATAAAAATATTATTAAGAGTAGCTCTATTTTAGAGAAATACTTTTTTTATGGTATAATTTACTTATATATTTATATTATGGAATTGAGTGGTAAAAGGGTGGCGTTAATGAAAAGGATTAATGGTAGTTATATTATCCAAAAAGAAGTTGACAATGAAGAATTTTTTACTGGATATTTGGTAAAGGATGAAAAAAGTAAGAAAAAATCTATATTATATATTTTAAAGAGTGGATTTATTTACGAAAAATCTAGAGAATACTTATTAAGTAAATTTAATACTATTAAGAATTTAAATTTCGACAATATGTTTAAATTAATCAATATTAAAATAATAAATAATATTGATGGTATAAATTTAGATAAACCTCAATATGGTTTTTTACTTGAAGATTATGATTATAAAAAAAATACTAAGAATTTTATAGAAGGATGCAATTTAAAAGAGAAACTAGATATATTTATGGAAGTTTGCGCTTCAATCAATACCTTAAATATTAAAGGGTATGTTTATGATAAAATAAATATAAATGATATTAAAATAATCGTTGATAAAAAAATAGTATTAAAATAAAGCTAAAATATTTTACAAAATGAATTGAAAAAAATGAATCTATATAGTTCACCAATGAATTTAAAGCTATTTCCATATAGTTTATATAATAGGGATGAATTTTCAAATGAATTAAATAATATGAATGAGATTATTAATTTATTTAATGAAATTTTTCTGAAGAAGATCTTAATTCTGATTTAACTGAAATAAAAGAAATTAAAAAAATTTTTGGATATATAAAGACATTAAATAAAATGTGTACAATAACTGATTTTATTAAATATGTTAATAATAGATTGAAAGCGGAATATACAGTATTTATTGAGAGTGGCATAAATAAACCAAAATTTAATTTAGATATTATTGGACGAGAAGAAGAATTGAATATAATAGAAAAAAAGTTTAATAATATTTTAGAAAATAAAGATAAATATAATATAATATGCTTTAAGGGCGAAAATGGGACAGGAAAAACAAAAATTTTAAATGAAATAGAATATATAATATCCAATAAATATTTAAAACAGATATTATATATAAAGAATCTAGAAGATATAAATCTATCTGTTGAAGAGCTTGAAGCATGTTTTATAAATTTCTTTGATGGTATTTTAGAAAAAATCACGCGAGAAAAATATGAATATTATATAAAAAGATTTATGGAGATTCTGATAAAAAATAAATCTGAAATTGATGATAATGAAAAATTAAAGATTGCTAATAGAATAGTTAAATGTATTAGTGAATATTCAGCCAAAAATCCAATAGTAATATTGATAGATAATTTAGAAGAAAAACATGAAATTATTAAGCTGCTTTTAAAGTATATATTGCTCCTAGATAGAAATACAGAGAATATAATGGTTGTGTTTACAGTTAATAATAGTTATTGTGATGAAGAAGTTTCATTGTTATTAAAGCAGCTTGAAAAATTAGAGAAATATGAAGAGTATACAATAAATTACTTTAACCAATATAATACAACTAAAATGATTAAAAATATTCTTAATTATAGTAAAGAAATAGATAAATTATCTATGGAGATATTCGCCAAAACATTGGGTAATCCGCAATATATAATTAGCCTTATTGAAGAACTTTACAATAATAATTATATATGCTTTGATTTTAAGTCTGGAGTATGGAAAATAGATAAGGAATTCAAGAGTATAGCTATACCTGAAAAGATAGATAGTAAGGTGAATTTTATGATAGCTTCACTAAGAGAAAGTGAAATACATATATTAAAAAAACTATCAATCTTTCTAACACCATTGCCAGAAAGAATAATATTGAAGCATGTAATAACAGGGGAAGAAGGAATAGAAGCATATAATAAACTTAAAGAAAAAAACTTTTTAGCAGATAAAATAGGTGATAAGGGTCTATTAGTTGGTTTTACCAATGAGCTACTAAAAAACATATTATATTCCAAAATAGATAAAAAAACAAAATATGTAATGCATAAAAATGCAACTGAGTTTTTAGAAGAAGAAATATATAATGACGATTCATATGTTGAAGAATTCTTATATAATTTAGAAAAAATAGAGGAGTTTAATAAATTGTATTTTTATACAATTAGATGTGCTCAAGTTGAAAAGATATATGGAAATCCATCTAAATCAATACAGTATTATAAGAAAACATTGAAATATTCTGATGATAAAAATAAGTGTAATATAGCAATAAATATTGCTAAATTATATGAATGTATATCAGATCATGAAAATGGTTTAAAGTATTTTAAATTAGCTAATGAATATTCTTTTAAAAGAAGTAAAAAGGATATGCAAATATATACTAATATTGAGATAATAATAATAAAAATGAATAATTTTAACGAATGCAATCAAGATATTATATTATTATTGCAAAATATTAGAAAACAGTTAGATGAAATAAATTATCCTAAAGGAGAAGTGTATTATTATTATGCCCTTATGCTTAAAGCAAGGATAGAAGAAGAATATGAAATGATATTGGAGTATGGCTCAAAAGTTTTAGGAATATTAGATGAATTTAGGATAAAAGATGATGTTCATGGATGGATTTTAAATACTATTGCATTAGAATATAGAAGGATTGGGATATATAAACAAGCAAAAAAACTAATTTTGAATTCTACTAGACTATTTGAAAATAATAAAAATATGAATGGATATATATTTTCTAAAAATATATACACAGAATTATTAAAAGAGGAAGGCAGACCAATTGAAAAAATAATTGACAATCTAATAGAAATAAGCAGATTAAGTAATAGGAATAAACTCTATAAGCGAGAGATATTCAGTTTAATAAATATAGCAATATGTTATTTAAATATAGATAATTATGTTGAAGCGGAGAGATATATAACAAAAACATTAGAAAGACAAAGAGATGAATCAGTAGAATTTTATAGTGATATTATCTATAGTACTTTTTGTCTATTACAAATAAAATTAGGAAATATTAGGCTGGCAGTTAAATACCACACTTTATATCAAATGTTTTTAAATAATACCAAAAATCCAGAAGAAAACATGATCGATAATAGCATTTCATCATATTATTATAATTTAATATTTTATAACTATGATGAAGCGTATGAAATACTTAGAAAAATATATAATAAAATTTCAAATAAAAATGATTATAAAAGTAGATATATAGTATGCAACTATTATCAGATGTTACTGCTTAAATGTGAGAATGAATTAGATGTCAAAAATATATATAATATTTTAAAAAATAAATTAGAATATATAAATAATATAAATAAACAAATTGAAATAAAATTAAAAGCCATAAGATTTATATTAAAACTTGACTATAGAACTCTTGCAAATAAACTATTTAATGAAATTAAGGATTATCCTAATAATTATAATATGGAAGCATACTATATATATCTAGAATTATATTTTAAAGATAATAATTCACATTATAATTATCTAATTAACAAAGGGCTTAGAGTATGCAGCTTGTCCGTTGAAAAAGAAATAAAAAGAGATTTGTATGCAATTATAGGTGAAAAATACAGTGAAATGGAGTGTTATCAATTAGCATTTTATTATTACTATGAATCAATTAGTTTACATGTAGAAACATTGAAAGAACTGCCTGTAAAGGAACAATTAATTTATATAAATAAGAGTAATTTTTTTTATGTATATAGATTATTAGTTGAATGCCTCAATGATAAGTTAAAAATAAGGATAAATTTTAAAGATTTTCACAACATAAATAATGAAAATGAATTAAATGATATTTTAAATGAAATTAAGATAACTAGATTATTGAACAATCAGTCCATATATAATCTTACACAGGGATTATATGAAAGACTATATTATAATAATTTAAATAATGCATATGATTTATTTTTCACATTTAACGAAGATATTATAAAAAATTTAGGAAGTATAGTAAAATACATTTCTAAAATAACTCTTTCAAATAAAGCTCTGTTGTTAATAGAAAATGAAAATGGAGAGAATGAGGTTGTATATAGTTATAGGATAAATAATGTTAATACAGTAAAATCATATTTTAATAATAAGATTGAATCTCAAGATAATGTTTTAATTTTATCTGAAAATGATATATATTTCAATAACCTAGAAATTGAATCTATGAAAATTAAAGGGTGCATGTATATAAGAATAAGGAATGAAGAAACATATTTAAATGGAAGTAATAAAATTAATGGAAAATTAATTTTGTTATCGGATAATGCAATTAATAATATTAATGACTCCTCAAAAATATTAGTTGAGAAATTAGTGCCATTCATAAAGTTTATGTTGGAAAAATATAATTTAACAATAAGTTCAACACTAGATAAGTTAACTGGAGCATATAATAGAAGATATTTTGAACAAGCATTGACTAGATTGTTGGATAATGAAAAAGCAACAAATAATATTTTTGGAATAATAATGTTTGACATAGATGATTTCAAAGGAGTTAATGATAAATATGGACATCAAACTGGTGATGAAGTTCTTGTTAAAGTGGTAAAAGAAGTAAAGAAGAGCATATATAAAAATAATATAATTGGTAGATATGGTGGAGAGGAATTTTTAATATTAATTCCTAATGCAGATGAAGAAAAAATGATTAATTTAGCTGAGACAATAAGAGAGAATATAGAGAAGGCTAAAATTTTAGGTGAAAAAAGACCAATTACTGTTAGCATAGGTTCAGCTATTGGAGGAAATGAAGTACTAAGTAGTAGGGATATTATCAGTAGAGTTGATAGAGCACTATATAAATCTAAAAATGCTGGGAAAAACAAAGTTACTTTTTGGAGAAAAGAATTTGACGAGAATATTGAAGATGTGGATATTAATGGTGGGATGATTAGCGAAATGTTAAGAAGCCATAATTTAGACCTTGTAATAAGTGATATAGTTAATTTAATGAAATATAACATAACTAAAAAAGAAAGAATTCATCAATTTTCTCTTAAAATTATAAATACTATAAAGTGTGAAACTATTGGAGTATTTTTAATAGAAGATTATAAAATAAATAGTACTTTTGTTACTAGATTAAATGGTGAATTTTCATCTGACTTGGAGAATTTTAATTTAAATTTTGTGGATAAGGTAATAGGTGATGGTAAGAGTATATATAATATTGACTGGAATAACGGAAAAAAATATGAAGGGAATAGTATACCAGAATGGAAGTCTGTCTGTTTAACACCTGTAATAAGTAATGGGAAAATTATAGTAGTCTTATATTTATACGATTCCATTAATAATAAAGAATTTGATAATAATGATTGTATTTTATTAAATAGCATAGCTCAATTGAGCATACCTGTATTTTTGTAAAATCATAATCACATAAAAGTTTTCTTTTCATATTATATTATTAGAGAAAATTTGGAAAGGAAGCCACTATGGGTGAGAATAAATTAAATAGAAATATGAATGTTAATTTATCTGCTGGAAATGATAAAGTGAAATATTATGAATGTAATGAAAATAATTGCATTTTTGAGATTGTAAATGAAGATACTGGTGAGGATAAAGCTGATTATATAATTGACTCAGATAAAAGTAGAATACTTAATACTTCAGAAGATAATAAGAGCCTAAATGGGCAGATTGCAGTTATATCAGTATTAGACTATGGAAAGCATGAATTGCTTCAAGGAACAAAAATAAATTTATATAGAATCAATGGACTATCACCTGTTTTAATTGAATCAAAAGTTACAGATAATGATGGAAAAGTTGTTTTTACAAATATTGATAAGGGATGTTATAGAGTAATTGAAATAATAGATAAAAGATTTTTTGAAAAACCTAAATATATTAATTGGAATGAAATAATAATAGATGAAAATAATTCTAAACAAAAGGTAGTTGTAGTTAATAAATTAAAAAATAGAACTAAACAATATAAATAAGGCGCGTAGAATCATGGTTTAGTGGATAACAACCGAAATTCAATATATGATATGCTCGTATTGTAGGAAAATTTGAGTTAAAAATTCTACAGACAGAGGCTGTGCCCAAAAATGTTTGCTCCAACAACAAGTATTTGACAAACAATTTTGGAACAGCCTCTGTCTAAGAATTTAATAACTCAAATTTTCAATACAATACTACGTATATTCATATATTGAATTTCTTTGTTTTTCTCTAAAATCATATATATCCACTTTATTTTAATTATGATTAATGTTTTTTTATATTATATGCCTTAAAGTATATCTTCTAATCAATGGAGGTAACTTATTAAGTTACCTATAAAAATCACCTTAACCAGAATAGAATAAGCAAATTCATAAGAATATATATTCTGATATTTATAAATCTATATCTTTTTAAAAATGATAAAATATTAACCTTTTAAATCTTTAACATATATAAACAACTATTCTTTAATTTAAAAATGTATTTACGTATAGCAACAATAATACCACTACTATGAATTTAGATGAATCAAAGAAATAAAGCTCTTATGTTGGCGGTGTCATTTTTGTAGCAAGCGAGTCACACATAAGAGCTTTATTTCGGTTATTCCAATCTAAACTTTCTACGTACCTTATTTACATATGGTAATATTACTTATGGTTATGTATAATCATATTATCATTATTATTCAAGCAAAGGAGAAAGAAGTTTGGAACAATATAAATTAAAGATAAAAAGAATTTCAGATAAAGCAGTATTACCTAATTATGCTCATGAAGGAGATGCAGGATTAGATTTATATGCAGTAAAAGAATTGATTTTAAAACCGGGGGAAAGAGGATTAGTACATACAGGAATACAAATTGAACTTCCTAAAAATACAGAAGCTCAAATAAGGCCAAGAAGTGGTTTGGCATTAAAGCATGGAATAACAACTTTAAATTCTCCAGGAACAATCGATGAAGGATATAGAGGCGAAATTGGAGTTATTTTAATTAACCATAGTGGTGAAACTTTTAAGATTGAAGAAGGCATGAAAATAGCACAGATGGTAGTTAAACCAGTAGTGAAGGTCGAGATAACAGAAGTAGAAGAATTATCTGATGATACTGAAAGAAAGGAAAATGGATTCGGATCATCAGGAATCTAAAAATAATTATCAATTAACAATTATCAAATTTCAATGAAGGAAGATTTTGCAAAGCAAAATCTGAAAAAATATTATAGAAATTCTGTAAGAATTTCTTCCTTCATTGATCATTGATAAATGAAAATTGATAATTATTTTTTATTGTTCATATGCAAAAATTCTTTTATAAACTAATGTAAAAATAAGTATTATTACTGAAGTGAGTGCAATTGTTCCACCTGGAGCACTATTTAAATAATAAGATAGTATAAGTCCAAGCATTACATCTATGATTCCAAATAATATAGATAAAATTAAAGTTTTGTTAAATCCTTTTTTTAGCTGCATAGCAGTTGCTACTGGAACTACTATTATTGATGAAACAACTAGGATTCCCATTATTCGTATAGATAAAGAAATAGTAGCACCAACAATTAAAGTAAATAAATAATTTACTAGCTTAACATTTATTCCAGCTATTTTTGCACCATTTTCATCAAAAGTAACATAAATTAATTTATTATAAAGTATAATTAGAAGACCTAAACAAATCAATCCACATATACCAATTAGAAAAATATCAGAGCGAGTTACTGTAAGTATACTTCCAAACAAAAAGGAATCTACTTTAGCAGCTGCTTTTCCACTACTGATTAGTATAATTGCAATACCCAAGCTCAAGGTTAAGACAATTGACATGACAAGTTCAGCATATTTTTTATAATAATTTCTTAAAGATTCTATAATTATGGCACAAATACTTGTAAATAGAAATGCTGTTAAAAGAGGGTTTACTCCAATAACTAATCCTATAGCAACACCAGCAAATGAAGAATGAGATAATGTATCGCCTATCATTGAATAGCGTCTTAGTACTATGAATAGTCCGATGAACGGACATAAAATTGAAACAATAAATCCTGCAATGAATGCATTTTGCATAAAAGTTAATCCAAACATAAATCTTACCTTTCTTATTTTCTAAACAATACCAGATAAAGGACCATCATCTTTTAAATGGTTTATAAAATTATTTGTAGTATATAAATTCATTTTCCCATTCTCTATTTTAAGAATGTGAGTTGAATACTTAATAGCTATTTTAGTATTATGTTCAACTGAAATAATAGTTTTACCTAAATCGTTATTTAGTTGCTTTAATAATGGATAGATTTCCTTCTGACTTTTTTCATCTACTCCAGTTGAAGGCTCATCTAATATTATTAAATCAGGATCACCGATAAGAGCTCTTGCTATAAAGACTCTTTGCTGTTGACCTCCTGATAGATTTCCAATAAGAGAATTTTTAAATTTATTCATATTAACTTGATTTAATGCAGAATCAATTATTTTATGATCTTTTATTCCTAAAGCTCTACTATGGGAAGTTAACAATTCCTTAACTGTTAATGGAAATTCAGAATTAAAATTATCCAATTTTTGAGGAACATACGAAATCCTTTTTGATGAGATTTCTATATTACCGGAATCTGGTTTTAATAAGTTTAATATAAGTTTTATTAATGTACTTTTACAGCTTCCATTTTCACCAAGAATAGATAGGTATACTCCACTTGGGATATTTAAGTTAATATATTTTAGCAATTCATTTCCTTTAACATATGAAAATGATAAATTATTTATATTAATCAATAGTTCTTCAACTCCTTAAGCATATGAATATATTATACACTTATATGCAAATGATTTGCAATAAATAAAAGATTATTTAAGGAACTAATATATGTGTTTTAAAACCCAAATATCATTTTCTTTCTGAAAATTAGCTATAATAGATATGGTTTTATGTGGGGCTTTCTTAGATAGTCCGGAAACCTTAACTATTTCAGTAGAACCTTTTGATTCAATTACTGAAATAGAGTTAACTCTAAATAATCTTTTATTGGAAGGAAATCCTTTTGTAAGATTATATTCAATAGAATACGATAAATCCTTACAATGTATATTTACATAGGTGTAATATGACGTTAAAAGTGATGTTAGTAAAATACAAATAATATATATTTTGTGACGGGATTTGTTTTTCATATTCAATGATTTTTTTGATACATGTTTTCTTTTATTATATGATTTTTGTTTATAATTCTCATCAGATTCAATAGTTTCAAGTTTTCTTACTGAATTAGTAACCATTTGTGCACCTCCAATAAAAATAATCACAGAAAAATATTACCATATTATTACAGTTGAATAAATAGCATCTTGGAAAGAATCGAGTGACTTTATATATTATTATTGCTAAAAATAAGACATATTACGTAACCTTGGAAATGTTAATTGTTGAATTGTATGTTTTTTGATATAATTTTTATTAACAAATCTCATTAAATTAATAAAATTTTGATTTATTTGTTTATATATAAAGGTATATTACTAATATATTTGTTTAAGAATAAGTAAAGGTATATACAATAAAATAATAGGATGGTGTAAGTATGGATTTTTCTAGTTTAGTTTTAATGGAAAAGGATAATGAAACAGGTTTTATAAAAAAAGAATTAGGAAGCTTTGAAGTAAGCGAAGGAGCTATATATGTTAAAAAATTATATATGCTAGATGATATTGTATATATGTATTTTGATACTAATAAGGATGTTGAAGAATGGGAATACTCTGCAATATATGATTTATTTAATGATGATATATTTGAAGAAAAAGGATATGAAATAGAGGAAGATTTAGATGAATATAATCCAACATATATAATAAAATTTAAATATGTAGATGATTATTCTTTAATCAAAGAAAAAATACAGGAATGTGTTTCGTTAATAGAAAGTGAAATGAATAATGTATTTGAATCTATAAAAGGTAAAGAAGAAGAATACTTATAGCAATGTACAATTCACAATTAAGGATGAAATCCCTACTGGATTTCTATATTTTATATTGCATGGATTTTACTAAAGTAAAATTTACCGCTAATTTTTAATTGTCAATTAAATTGTGAATTGTAAACTTGGGATTGTTAATTAAATTGTGAATTGAAGAAAGGGGTTTAATTATGAGTGAATTAAAAAAAAGAGAAGAAATTGATGATAAATATAAATGGAAAATTGATAAAGTATATAAGAGCATAGAGGATTTTGAAAAAGATTTTGAAGAAGTAAAAAAAGAAGCTGTAAAGCTTCAAGACTATTCAGGAAAATTAACTAATGGTGAAACCATACTAGAATACTTAAAGTTAAATGAAAAAGTATCAAGAAAAGTTGAAAATTTATTTATATATGCCCATTTAAAAAGTGATGAGGATACATCTAATGCAACATATCAAGCTTTAATGAGTAAGATAGACATATATATGGCAGAATTCTCAAGCTATACTGCATTTTTCGTTCCAGAAATTTTAGCTTTAGATGATAAGTTTATTATGGATGAAATAGATAGAATTGAAGAGATGCATCAATATAAATTCTTGTTTGAAGATATATTAAAGGAAAAGCCACATATATTATCAAAAGAAATGGAGGAACTTTTAGCTTCAGCTTCAGACTGCTTGGATGCTCCTTCAGCAATTCATAATATGCTTACAAATGCAGATATGACTTTTGGAAAGATAAAAGATGAAGAAGGAAATGAAGTAGAACTTACAGAAGGAAACTATTCTTCATTTATAAGAAGCAAAGATAGAAATGTAAGAAAAGCTGCATTTGAAAAGCTGTTTAGTGAATATGAAAAATTTAAAAATACATTGGCTACATCTTTAACAGCTTCAATAAAAACCTTTAATTTTAATAGTAAAGTTAGAAAATATGAAAGCGCATTAGAAGCATCATTACAGCCTAATAATATACCATTAGATGTATATAAAAATGCTGTGAAAGTAATGAATGATAATGTATCTTCACTTCATAGATATGTAAAAATAAAAAAAGAATTATTGAATTTAGATGAAATTCATATGTATGATTTATATGTACCAATAATAGAAACTCAAAAAGAAAAAGTTGAATTTAATGATGGAGTAAAAATTGTACTTGAAGCATTAAAGCCATTAGGAGAAGAATATTTAGATATATTTAAAGGCGGTATCAATGATGGCTGGATAGATATATATGAAAATAAAGGAAAAAGAGGCGGAGCATATTCATGGGGTGGATATGATACTATGCCATATGTATTATTAAATTACAATAATGAATTAGAAGATGTATCTACTTTGGCACATGAAATGGGGCATTCAATTCATTCATATTATTCAAGAAAAGAACAGCCATATCATTATGCAGGATATACACTATTCTGTGCAGAAGTTGCTTCAACTACTAATGAAAAACTGCTTATTCATCATTTAATAGAAAAAGAAAATGATGAAAAGAAAAAACTTTCATTAATTAATACTGAATTAGAACAAATAAGAACAACTGTATTTAGGCAATTAATGTTTGCAGAATTTGAACTTTATACACATGAAAGCTTAGAAAAAGGAATTCCACTAACAAGTGAAGATTATAGTAAAGCATGGCATGAATTAAATGTTAAATATTTTGGACCAGAAATGATTGTTGATGAGAATATAGATATAGAATGGGCAAGAATACCTCATTTCTATTCAGATTTCTATGTTTATCAATATGCAACAGGATATGCCGCTGCATCTGCATTTGCAAATGCTATCTTAGAAGGAAAAGTAAATGCAGTTGAAAAGTATAAAGGATTCTTAAAATCAGGAGGCAGTGACTATCCAATAGAAATTTTAAAGAAGGCTGGGGTAGATATGACAACAAAGGAACCCTTAGAAGCAACAATAAAGAGATTTAATGAACTATTAGATATGATAGAGAAAGTAAAATAGTAAATTAGATCTTTGATATTACAACAATACATGAAGTCTGGTGAGAAGTGAAATATTAACACTATGTTCATAATATAAATGATACAATATACAATAAGTACTTACACATTGTATATTGTATTTTTTATTCTTTATGAAATTATATTTCTGTGCCATATGTGGACGATGTACCACTTGATGGTATAATTTTTATAGAAGTATGGGAATAACTAAAAAATAAATTGTATGCGTCTGGCCTTTTATTCGGCAAGATCAGAAAAACCAGAATGCGCTGAAAAAATCAACGGTTAAATGATTAATTTAATTAAGGTTATTTTATTCTATTGGATTTTAATTTTATAGAGAGTGACATCATAGTCGCCTTGGCGATTTTTTATTCTTAAACTTATATGGAGGAAAAGATGAAAAGCATTAGTTTTAATGATATGTTTTTTAGAACATTGATAGATAAGCATGGATTTTATATGAAACAATATAAAAGTAATTTTCATAATGTAGATAAATTTGTAGCAATGAAAGAAGTGGAAGGTGGAACATACTGTGTATTAATAACAGATGATGTAGATGAAAATATTGATGTCAGCGAGGCAATTGAGTTTCTTAATACTATAGGAAAAAAATTCTCTCTGAATGTTTTGATATTATCAACAGAAAATTATATATCTAATAGTTTGTATCATTTTAATAAACTTATTATAAATAGAAATGATAATAAAGTTATATTTTGTGATGAATCATGCTTGTCACTTCAGAATATATTTAATAGTATTGTTAAAAATAAGAAAGAAGATAGATTTGTATTAAAAGAGCAATTACCAACCATTATTTTGATTTTAATTAATACTGTGATATTTTTAATAACAGCATTTTTTTCTAGAAGTATTGTAGATATAAATACATATGTTTTATTAGTATTTGGTGCAAAATTTGGACCATTTATATCAGAGGGAGAATATTATAGGTTATTTACTTGTGCATTTTTACATGGAGGATTAATTCATTTATTATGCAATATGTATTCACTATATATTTTAGGACCACAAATAAATGCAGTGTATGGAACATATAAATATATATCTTTGTATATTATATGCTGCTTTACATCTAGTCTTATGAGTCTTATATGCGCACCAAATACAATATCAGTAGGTGCATCAGGAGCTATTTTTGGACTTATGGGAGCATTAATTGCTTTTGCATTTATAGAAAGAAAGCGAATAGATAAGAGGTTTATGTCTGGTTTGCTACAGGTACTTGTTTTAAATTTAATTATAGGAATGAGTATTAGGAATATAGATAATTATGGGCATATTGGAGGACTTTTAGGGGGGCTAATAGTTGGATATATTTTTTATGCAATGAGGCTAAGAAGTAAGAAAGGAAGAAAATAATGCAAAAGAATATTATAAGTAAGAAATCTGATTTAATAACAGGTGCATTCTTATTAATTTTAATAGTAACTTTAGGCTGTGACTATTTACTATATAGTAGAGAAAAAACATATAGAATAATTTTAACAATAAGTACTGTGTTAATCATTTGGTTTCTTTTTAGTAAGACTTTTATTAAAAAATCAAAATTTACTTATTATTGTATACTTACATTTGTTTTTTGCTCAATGTATGTTGGGAATATATTAAATATATATAGAGTTATACCATTTTATGATAAAGTTTTGCATTTTATATCAGGAATATTAATAGGTTTTATTGGATTCATTATATTTATGAACTTTAATAAAGAGAACATGAAGAATATTAATAAAGTTTTTCTTTTAATGTTTGTAATGAGTTTTTCAATTGCATTAGCTGGTGTATGGGAAATATGGGAATTTACTACTGATCAGTCATTTGGATTTAATTCCCAAAATGCAAGCTTAATAGATACTATGCTAGACATTATTTGTGGAACAATAGGTGGAATAATATCACTAGTACCAGTTATATTTTATTTTAGAAATAAAAAGAGTAAATTTATAGAATTAATTTTAAGAGATATATATTAGCAATAAGACTTAATATTATTAAAAACATATATGGTAAAAGCAAAAAAACATATTAATGAAATAGAAAAATATAAACTATATATATAAAAAAATGAAAAAAATCTTTCAAATTACTTGTTAATATTGTATTATTTAAGAGTAAGAGTTAAATATAAGCAATAAGGAGAGATAAAAATGAACGGCAAAGAATATGTTTCTAATGTTCTGGAAAAAGTTAAGAAAACTAATAGTGGAGAAAAAGAATTCTTAGATGCTGTTACAGAAGTTTTAAATTCATTAATACCAGTTTTTGATAAGCATCCAGAATTCATAGAAGGTGGGCTATTAGAAAGAATAGTCGAACCAGAGAGACAATTAATGTTTAGAGTACCTTGGGTTGATGATAATGGTAAGGTTCAAGTAAATAGAGGATTTAGAGTACAATTTAATAGTGCTATAGGACCTTATAAAGGTGGATTAAGATTTCATCCATCAGTAAACTTAAGTATAGTTAAGTTCTTAGGATTTGAACAAATATTTAAGAACTCATTAACAGGACTTCCAATCGGTGGAGGAAAAGGCGGATCAGATTTTGATCCTAAGGGAAAATCAGATAATGAAATAATGAGATTCTGCCAAAGCTTTATGTCAGAATTGTATAAATACATTGGTGGAAATATGGACGTTCCAGCAGGAGATATAGGTGTCGGAGGAAGAGAAATCGGATACCTTTATGGCTACTACAAAAAATTAAGATCTTTAAGTGACCAAGCTGTATTAACTGGTAAAGGTCTAACTTTTGGAGGAAGCTTAACAAGAACTGAAGCAACAGGATATGGATTAGTTTATTTTACAGAAGAAATGTTAAATGATAATGGGTCATCATTTAAGGATAAAACTGTAGTAATATCAGGATCAGGGAATGTTGCAATATATGCTACACAAAAAGCACAAGAATTAGGCGCAAATGTAGTAGCATTATGTGATTCAAATGGTTATATTTATGACAAAGATGGAATCAAATTACATATTGTAAAAGAAATAAAGGAAGTTAGAAGAGGAAGAATAAAAGAATATGTTGATGCAGTTCCATCAGCTGAGTATCATGAAGGGTGCAAAGGAATTTGGACTATTAAATGTGACATAGCTCTTCCATGTGCAACACAAGGTGAAATTGATAAGGAATCAGCAGAAATTTTAGTTAACAATGGAGTTAAGGTTGTTTCAGAAGGAGCTAACATGCCTTCAACATTAGAAGCAATTGAAGTATTCCAAAATAATAATGTATTCTTTGGACCAGCTAAAGCTGCTAATGCAGGTGGTGTTGCTTGTTCAGCACTTGAAATGTCTCAAAATAGCATGAGATTATCTTGGACTTTTGAAGAAGTTGATGAAAAATTACATGAAATTATGAAAAATATATATCATAATTCTAAGAACGCAGCTAAAGAATATGGCATTGAAGGTAATATATTAGCAGGTGCCAATATTTCAGGATTCATGAAAGTTGCGACTGCTATGATGGCACAAGGAATAGTTTAGTAATTTAGATTATATAATTTTAAATTAATAAGATATATTGAGATGGTATATTATTAAAGATCGATTTTTTATGAATTGATGATAATTATATACCATCTCTATTTATATAAACTATATTTTTATTATTAACAGGTTATAATATTTTTACAAATTGCAAAATATATTAACTATAAGGCATTCATATTTATATATGAAAGAGGATAATAGTAAATAGCATTAGATTAAAAAAATTTGGAAAATATTAATTTTATCTTAAGAATTACATGTTGATTTTTTCAAGCTATTGAAATATTATTAATAAGGGAGTATAGATTTATAAAATAATAGGCAATTTTTGCTTAAAATTTAGGAGTGAAATACATGGGAAAATATATTTTCACAATAACAACATTTTTTCAACTTTTTGTATTTGGTTTAACTTGCTATTATTTAATTTTAGGTTTGTTTGGATTTTTTAGAAACAAAGAAAAGAAAAATTATGATCCTAAAAATAAGTTTGCATTAATAATTGCAGCACATAATGAAGAAGTTGTTATTGGTAATTTAATTGAAAGTATGTTAAAACTCGATTATCCGAAAGAAATGTATGATATCTTTGTTATTGCAGATAATTGTACTGATAATACGGCTAAGATAGCTAGAGGATATAATGTAAATGTATGTGAGCGAAATGTAAGTGACAAAAGAGGTAAGGGTTATGCACTAGAATGGATGTTTGATAAATTATTTAAAATGGAAGAGCAATATGATGCTATTGCTATTTTTGATGCAGATAATCTAGTACATAAAAATTTCCTTAAAGAAATAAATTCAAAAATGTTACAAGGATATAAAGTTGTACAAGGATATATTGATAGCAAAAATCCAAATGATTCATGGATTGCTGCTGCATATTCAATAGCATTCTGGACACAAAATAGAATGTTCCAATTAGCAAGAGCTAATGTTGGTTTTTCAAATCAAATAGGTGGTACTGGATTTGCAATTGAAACAGATACATTAAGAGAGCTAGGATGGGGCGC
This sequence comes from Clostridium neonatale, assembly GCF_900465025.1. NCBI lineage: Bacteria > Bacillati > Bacillota > Clostridia > Eubacteriales > Clostridiaceae > Clostridium > Clostridium neonatale. The sequence continues at coordinate 1,236,039 of NZ_UICR01000002.1, read as the reverse complement.
TACATGTTTAACTGAAGATTTAGAGTTTACATGTAAGCTTGTGCTAAATGGTGAAAAAGTAGGTTGGGCCCATGATGCAATAATATACGATGAAAAACCATTAAAACTAGCTCAGTCATGGAGTCAAAGAAAAAGATGGATGCAAGGTTTTACGGATGTAGCTTCAAGATATTTCTTTAAACTACTTAAGAAATCTATTGTTGAAAGAAAATTCTACATGTTTGATTGTGCATTATATGTATTACAACCTTTTATAACATTATTACTTGGTGTTTCTGCACTTCTCACAATATTACAGGCAAATACTAAAGGATTAAATATCTTTATAATGAGTTATTTATTTAGTGATATTGGATGGAAAGCATTTGCAGCAGTACAATTCTTATTAACACCATTAGTTTTAGCCTTTGATAAAAAGGTTTCAAAAGGATTTTTAGCAATGATGTTTTTATACTCAACAAATGTGTTTATAGTACCATATCTTTCAAAGACAATTGGCGATATTCATCTTTTATTTATTGGTGGAATCGCGCTATTGTATAATTTAGCATTTTTAATACTTACATGGGTATTCTTAGGAAAGAAGAATTTAATATTATTCTTTAGATTTTTATTATATGGATTATATACATTGACTTGGATACCAATAACTATTCAAGGTATACTAAATAAAAATAATAAAGAATGGAGCCATACAAAGCATGTTAGAAAGATAGAAATATGCGATGTTTAGTTCAGAAGATGCGGGCAGTTTGAATGAGCTGCCTGCTTTCTTTTTTGTCTATAAATAATTATATGAATTATTTATAGAAATGAAGAGAAAATTAAGCTTATATAGAACTTATTTTATAAATTGAAGTTTGATATATACTATCGATAAAATATAGTATTGATAATAAATATACTAATATAAATTGACAATCGATAAGTAATAGTGCTATCTTTGTAAAAGTGAAAGGCTATACTTTTTAGAATACGAACTTCTAAATAAATTTGTGTAATATTTAATTATAAAGATATTTTTATCATTTAACTCTTTTAGATATGTGAATTGTAGGTTAGAATATATTAGGTAAATATTACAAGTAATATGAAGAAAGTTGATTGAATTGTTGAGTATATAGTGGAGGAGTATTATGGAATTAAAAAAGATGGATTCATATGATGTAACAGATTTAAGATCTCTTGAAAAATTAGAGCCAGTTAGAGTAAGACCAGGAATGTATATAGGTTCAACTGGAAATAAAGGGCTGCATCATTGTATTTGGGAAATAATTGATAACTCCATAGATGAAATATCAAATGGATTTGGAGATAAAGTTACAATAACTATAAATGAAGACAAAAGTATAACGATTTTAGATAATGGTAGAGGAATACCAACAGGAATTCATCCTACTAAGAAAAAATCAGGTGTAGAAATGGTTTTTACAGAATTACATACTGGTGGAAAGTTTGATAATAAAAATTATAAAACTTCTGGTGGGCTTCATGGTGTAGGGGCTGCAGTTGTAAACGCATTATCTAAATTCCTTGAAGTTGAAGTTTATCAAAATGGAAAAGTATATAGACAAAGATTTGAGTATGCATATGATAAAGAATTAAAGAGAGATATGCCAGGAACACCTGTAACTGATCTTGAGATTGTTGGAAAGAGTATAAAGACTGGAACAAAGGTAACATTCAAACCTGATAATGAGATTTTTTCTACTACTGATTTTAAATTTGACATAATAGATGAAAGGTTACAAGAGCTTGCATTTCAAAATAAAGGAATAAGATTAGAACTTATAGATAAAAGAAAAGGACATGAAAATAGTAAGGAATATTATTCGGAAAATGGTCTTTTAGATTTTATTAATTATCTAAATGAAAGTAAAACGCCAATACACGAAAAACCTATTATTTTTGATGGTGAAAGATTAGTAAATAATATTCAGATGTATGGCGAGGTGTGTATGCAATTTACAGACTCTACGACAGAATACATAGCAAGCTATGTGAATAATATTCCAACTACGGAAGCAGGAACTCATGAAACTGGGTTTAAAACTGGAATGACAAGAGCGTTTAAAGAGTGGGCAAAAAAATTAGGTTTAGTTAAGGAAAAAGATAAAGAATTTGAAGGTGATGACTTAAGAGAGGGAATGACTGCTATAGTTAGAATAAAAATAACTAATCCGGTTTTTGAAGGACAAACAAAGACAAAGCTTGGAAATAATGAAGCTTATACAATGATGAATGATTTAGTTTATACTAAATTTGGTGAATGGATAGAAGATAACAAGCCATTAGCTACAACAATAATAAATAATGCATTGGAAGCTGCAAAGAGAAGAGACAAAATTAAGAAAATAAATGAAGCTGAAAAGAAGAAAATAGGAAAAGGAACAGCACCTCTTGCTGGAAAAGTAGCTGTGTGCACATTAAAAGATAGAAATGTAAATGAATTTATAGTTGTTGAGGGTGATTCTGCAGGTGGATCAGCTAAGCAAGCTAGAGATAGAAGATTTCAAACAATAATGCCTTCAAAAGGTAAAATAATGAATACTGAAAAGCAAAAGCTTGAAAATGTATTAGCATCTGAAGAATTAAAAATCTTTAATACTGCTGTTGGAACAGGAACATTAGATAACTATAAAGAAGAAGATTTGAAATATGATAAAATAATAATTATGAGTGATGCTGACGTTGATGGGTACCATATAAGAACTTTATGGATGACATACATATACAGATATATGAGGCCATTAATTACAAATGGACATTTATATTTGGCACAACCACCATTATATAAGGTATATAAAGAAGGCAAAGGAAAATCAATCGTTAAATATGCTTATAGTGATGATCAGCTTGAAGAGGTAAAAAAAGAAGTTGGAAAAGGTGCATTAATCCAAAGATACAAAGGACTTGGAGAAATGAATCCTGATCAGTTATGGGAAACTACACTTAATCCAGAAACTAGAACTCTTCTTCAAGTTAATATAGAAGATGCGGCGAAAGCTGAAAAAATGGTTTCACTTCTTATGGGTGACATTGTTGAGCCAAGAAAAAATTATATGTATAAATATGGAGAATTTTAGGCAATTCATAATTCAAAATGCTCAATTCACAATTAATGATGAAAAACTTTTAGTTTTTCTAAAATATATTCTTAAGAAATCCCCTTTAGGGGATTTCAACATTAAATTGTGAACTGTGAACTGTAGAAAGGTTGATTTTATGGCAAAAAAAAAAGATACACTTATTCCAAAAGATAAAAATATAGTAGGCGTGCCTTTAGAAGATGCAATGCCTGAAAACTATTTACCATATGCTATTGAAGTAGCTAAAGATAGAGCGCTTCCAGATGTAAGAGATGGATTAAAGCCTGTACATAGAAGAATACTATATGGGGCGTATATGCTTAAAGCATTTCCTGATAGACCATATTATAAATCGGCGAGAATAGTTGGTGATATATTAGGTAAATACCATCCACATGGTGATACGTCTGTATATGAAGCCATGGTAATTCTAGCACAGGAGTTTTCAACTAGAAAACCTCTGATAGAAGGCCATGGTAACTGGGGATCAATAGATGGTGATGGTGCAGCAGCTATGAGGTATACAGAAGCAAGACTTTCACCTATCGCTCTGGAAATGCTTAGAGATATAGATAAAGAAACAGTAGAAATGATTCCTAACTATTCTGATAGTGAAATGGAACCTAAGGTATTGCCAAGCAGATATCCTAATCTTTTGGTCAATGGTGCTTTTGGTATAGCGGTTGGTCTGGCAACTAATATTCCGCCACATAATTTAACTGAAGTAACCAATGGGGTTCTTGCTTATATTGATAACAATGAAATATCAACAAAAGAACTTATGGAGTATATAAAAGGACCTGATTTACCTACAGGTGGAATATTAATAGGTGAAAAATCATTGCTATCAGCGTATGAGACAGGTGAAGGAAAGGTTGCTTATAGAGCGAAAACATCTATAGAAAAGCTTGAGAATGGTAGACTTGGTATTGTAATAACTGAATTTCCGTATAGAAGGAATAAAGCAAAATTACTTCAAACTATTTCTGAAATGACTGGAGACAAAAAACATTCTAAAGCCTTAGAGTCAATTACAGATATTAGAGATGAATCTGATAGAAATGGAATAAGAGCAGTAATAGAATTTAAAAAGAGTACTGATGAAACTACTGCTGATAAAGTTCTTAAATATTTATTCAAGAAGACTGATCTTCAATGTAACATAAGCTTTAATATGGTTGCACTTGCAAATGGTAAGCCAGAAACTATGGGACTAAAAGCAATCATAAAATATTATGTTGAACACCAAAAAGAAATAGTAACGAAAAGGACAATAAAGGAATTAGAGGCGGCTAAAAAAAGATATCATATAGTTGAAGGCTTCATAAAGGCTATAAATATATTAGATGAGGTAATAGCAACAATTAGATCATCAAAATCTAAAAAGGATGCTTCAGATAATTTAATAAGTAAGTATGGTTTTACAGAAATACAAGCACAAGCCATACTAGAACTTATGCTATACAGATTAACTGGACTTGAAATCACTGCGTTTGAAAAAGAATATGCTCAGCTAGAACAACTTATTAAGAAATTAGAAAAGATTCTTGCAAGTGAAAAAGAATTATTAAAGGTTATAAAAAAAGAGCTTAAGGAAGTTACTGATAAATATGGTGATGAAAGAAGAACTCAAATAATTCATGATGACACAGTAAGTAAAATAGATTTAGAAGAATTGATAGTAATAGAAGATGTAATGGTGACTGTATCTAATGATGGATTTATAAAAAGATTACCTCTTAAGAACTACAATAGATCAAATTCTAATCCTGAGGATATAGAATATAGGGAAGGAGACTCATTAAAATATTTAATAAGCGCCAATACAAAAGATACATTAATGATATTTACTAATAAAGGATTTATGTATCAAACAAAAGGAATAAACATTCCAGAAATGAAGTGGAAAGAAAAAGGCGAACGATTAGATAGAATTATAAAAACCCTAAATCTTGAAGAGGAAAAAATAGTCGGCATAATTTCTTTAGATAATTTAAATCCTGATAAGGCATTTAAATTTATGACAAGTAGAGGTGGAATTAAAATAACTTCATTAGAAAAATTTAAAACATCTTATACTAAGCTTCAAGCTTTAAAACTTAAAGAATATGATGAGTTAATAAGCGTTAATCTTAAAGAACTTAAGGATGAAGAAAAGAATTTAAAAATCAAAACAAAACTAGGATTAGAATTTACACTTGAAGTTCCTGAGATTGAAGAAGCCGGAAGAAATATTTTGCCTGTTCAGTTATTTAATTTATCAGATCATGATCAAGTCATAAATGTCGAAGAAGTAGAGGGGATTGATTACTTTGAATTAAATATAGGAATTAATGAAAAAGGCAAATTAAAAGCATATAAAACAGTTAAAGAAGATCTTTTAAAAGTAAAAACTAATTCTTTAAGTGAACTAATGATATTTACTAATATAGGTAACGTATATAAAATACCTGTATTTTTAATGAAGAAACTTATGGAAGAAGAAGTTTCAGTAGAAACGTTTGTAGGAGCATTAGATAAAAAAGAAAAAGTTGTTACGTTAATGTCGGTTAATTCTTATGAAGAAGATACTGTTGTATATCTATTTAGTAAAAAGGGCATGGTAAAGAAAACATTACTAAAAGAGTTTGAAGGCGATGTATTAAAGCAGGCATGTTATAAGTTTAAGTTTGAAGATGATGAGGTTGTGGCTGCAGATATAAATAAGATTAAGTTAGGTTACTTAGTTATGATAACCAAAAAAGGAATGGCAATAAGATTTCCAGTAGAAAATGTTAATCCAATGGGTAAGATAGCTTCAGGAGTTACAGGTATAAGTCTAAGAGAAGATGATGAAGTTATATTTGGAAAATTCACTAGTGATTATGTAGAAGCAGGTGGAAACACTATTGTATTAACAACAAATTCTAAGCAAAAAGAAAATATTAATATAAAAGATATAAAGCTACAAAACAGGGCAGGTCGAGGAAATAACATGATAGTACTTGTACTGGGAGATGAAATAAAAAATATTAATATTGATAATTAAGGCATAATCAAAAAAATAGCAAGTCCATCTGTCAAGCCTATTTTCCACCATGCTGCGTCAGCAAATTGCTCTAATAGGCATGGCTATGAGATCAATTTACTTCCTTGCCTGATGAAAAATAATCATGACATTTTGAACTTGTTATTTTCTTAAATATGCCTAATATTATAAATTAAAATTGATAACTGTAATTATACAATGTATAATATAATAAAATGGTAGTGAATGAGGGTGTTCTAAGATAAAATAGAATATCCTCATTATTTGAATTTTAGGAGGGAATATATATGAAAACAGTATGTATATTATTAGCAGAAGGTTTTGAAGAAGTCGAAGCATTAACTGTATCAGATATAATGAGAAGAGCAAATGTAACTTGTGATTTGGTATCTATAGATAAAGAATATGTTACTTCATCACATGATGTAACTGTAAAAGCTGATAAAATATTCCATGAAAATATGGAATATGATTTAGTTGTTCTTCCAGGAGGAATGCCAGGAGCATCAAACTTAAGAGATGATGATAGAGTGATTAAATTTGTTAAGAAACAAAATAAAGAAGGAAAATTAATAGGGGCAATTTGTGCTGCTCCAATAGTTCTTGGAAAGGCAGGACTCACAGAAGATAGAGAAATTACATCTTATCCAGGATATGAAGACGAATTACCAAATTGTGAGTATTCTGAAGAGGCGGTTGTAGTGGATGGAAATATAATAACAAGCAGAGGTCCAGCTACAGCAATGACTTTTTCTTATAAATTATTAGAAGCCTTAGGATATGAAGATAAAGTTAATAGTATCGCTTCAGGAATGTTATATAAAATGTTTATAGATATTAAGTAATATAGAAAAAATGCATTGCTAAATCCCCGAAAGGGGATTTAGTTATGTGTTTTAATTTAAAATGTGAACTGATGCGTGTTTATAGAAAGGTGACAGTTTAGTATGAAGGAAAGATGGTTCATAAAGAATAGAAAAGCTGATTATAAGAGCATGTCTTTAAAATATGGAATTTCTGAGTTGATGAGCAAATTAATAATAAATAGAGACATATTTGAGGATGAAATTATAAAAAGTTATGTTACACCAGAATTTAACAAATTATATAATCCAAGAGAAATGAAAGACTTAGAACTAGCGGTAAATATATTAAAAGAAAAGATAATTACTAATAAAAAAATAAGAATTATCGGAGACTATGATGTTGATGGCGTTATTAGTGTCTATATGCTGTATACAGCACTAAAAAAATGTAATGCAAATGTTGATTATGAGATTCCAGATAGAATAAAAGATGGATATGGAATAAATGAGAAAATAATTAAGGAAGCAAAAGATGATGGTATAGATACAATTTTAACATGTGATAATGGAATTTCAGCAATAGATCAAATAAAATATGCTAAGGAATTAGGTTTAACTGTAATTGTTACTGACCATCATGACATACCTTTTGTTGAAGATGAAAATAATAAGAAAATATTTCTTCGATCAGATGCTGATGCAATATTAAATCCTAAACAAAAAGACTGCAATTATAAATTCAAGAGTCTTTGTGGTGCAGGTGTTGCATTTAAACTTATAGAAGTGCTATATGAAGAATTTAATATAGATAAAGAAGAATGCTATAAGCTAATAGAGTTTTTAGCAATAGCAACAGTTTGCGATGTTGTTGATTTAATTGATGAAAATAGAATTTTTGTTAAAAAAGGCTTAGAAAAAATAAATAATACGACTAACTTAGGATTAGGTGAGTTAATTAGAGAAAATGAAATACAAGATAAGACAATATCTGTATATCATCTAGGCTTTATAATAGGACCATGTATAAATGCATCAGGCAGATTAGATAATGCTAAAAAAGGATTAAGACTATTATTAGCAGATGAAGAAGATGAGGCAGTACACTTAGCTAAAGAATTAGTTAAATTAAATGCAGAAAGAAAAGATATGACAATGAAAGGCGTAGAAGATGCCATAGAAATCATAGAAGGAACTGAAATAATAAATGATAAAGTATTGGTAGTTTATTTGCCTCACATTCATGAAAGTCTAGCAGGAATAATTGCAGGAAGAATAAGAGAAAGATATAATGCACCAACACTGATTCTTACAAATGGTGAAGAATTTGCAAAAGGTTCTGGAAGATCAATTGAAGAATATAATATGTTTGAAAAACTTTTGGAATGTAAAGAGTTATTAGAAAAGTTTGGTGGTCATCCAATGGCAGCAGGTCTTTCTATCAAGGAAGAAAATATTGACAAACTTAGAGAAAAACTAAATGAAAATTCAATGTTAAAAGATGAGGATTTAATAAAAAAAATTAAGATAGATTGCGTATTGCCGTTAGATCAAATAAATTTAAGATTAATAGAAGATTTAGAGAAGCTTGAACCTTTTGGAAAAGGAAATGAGAAAGCTTTGTTTGGAATTAAAGATGTTAATGTTATTAAAGCACAGATATTGGGCAAAAATAGAAATGTATTAAAATTGAAGCTTAAAAGTAATAGTGATAAAATATTTGATGGAATATATTTTGGAGATATAGAAGAATTTGAACAAACGGTTTGTGATAAATACAATTCAGAAGAATTATCAAAATTATATGATGGAATTTTTAATGATGTAAAACTAGATTTTGTATTTTATCCAAATATAAATGAATATAATGGTAATGTTAGTATTCAAATTGTTATACAAAATTATAGATAAACATAGTAATATATCAAAGTTTGAAATAAAAAAGTTGCATAAATATTTTAGACATTGTAAAATTCCCAGAATTTAAGTGAGAGCCCAAATCTTGCATTTGGCTGCTTAAACTTACTCCTATGAACGAACGTGAATAGCGAGTTTCCTTTAAAAAAATTATTTGTATAAATATTTTAATAAAGATAAAATGCCCAGAATATAAGTGAGAACCCAAATTTTATATTTGGCTGATCGAACTTACTCCTATGAGCGAACGTGAATAGTGAGTTTCCTTTAAAAAATTTATTTGTATAAATATTTTAATAAAGATAAAATGCCCAGAATATAAGAATATAAGAATATAAGAATATAAGAATATAAGAATATAAGAATATAAATTCTTACGAATTTGCTTATTTTATGGGAGTTAGAAGAAATTCTTTTAGAGGAAGCACCTATGCATATACATTTTAAAGAAACATCTTCATTAGTAGATAAAGATTGGCTATACTGTAATACGAAGCTTGAATAAAAAGAGCGTATATGTTACCTAAACTTTTTAATTTATTACTAGTTTAGAGTTGAGTGATTAAATATTAAAACAAATGGAGAAAATAAAAAGATTAAGAATTTATAAAATTCTTAATCTTTCATCTTGGTAGTTAACTAATGATTAGTTTTAGAAATAGGATATTATAGTCCTTTTTCGTACTGTTCTACCATTCTTTTAACCATTTCTCCACCAACGCTACCGCATTGTTTAGAAGTTAAATTTCCATTGTAGTCTGTGAATTGAACACCCATTTCACCAGCTACTGTATTTTTAAAATTTGCTAAACCTTGTTTAGCTTCAGGAACTAAAGTTTGATTACTATTGTAACTCATTATCATCAACCTCCTTTGGTTTACAATCATATATTGTGTAAAAAAAGAAAAAATATATTATAAAATTAAAGGACATATAGGACAACTTTAACATTTTTAGAAAGGATGAGACTTTTGAATAAATATAAGATAATAATGACAGGCGGAGGAACGGCAGGACATGTAACTCCAAATTTAGCACTAGTACCCAAGTTAAAAGAAAAGAATTTTGAAATAAAATACATTGGAAGTTTAGATGGAATAGAAAAAAATATAATAGAAGAAAATAATATCCCGTATTATGGAATCAGTAGTGGGAAGTTAAGACGATACTTTGATTTTAAGAATTTTACTGATCCGTTTAAGGTTCTAAAAGGTGTATTTGATGCTACAAGAATATTGGCAAAAGAAAAGCCAGATATTGTATTTTCTAAAGGCGGATTTGTAGCTGTACCAGTTGTAATAGCAGCTCATCTGAAGAAAATACCTATAGTTGCACATGAGTCAGATATGACTCCAGGTCTTGCAAATAAATTGTCAGCTCCATTTTGTGATAAGCTTTGTGTAACCTTCAGAGAAAGTCTCAAATATATAAAAGACAATAAGGGGATTTTGACAGGAAGTCCAATAAGGGAAGAAATATTAAAGGGCGATAAAATAAAAGGGAAAAAAATATGTGGATTTAAAGATGAACGCGAAATTTTATTTATTATGGGTGGAAGTACAGGGTCAAAAGTTATTAATGATTTAATAAGAAATAACATAGATTCATTATTAAAAGACTATAATATAATTCATATTTGCGGAAAAGGAAATTTAGATTCGAATCTTGCAAATAAAATAGGATATAAACAATTTGAATATTTAAATGAAGAATTACCACATTTAATGGCATGTGCAGATTATATAATATCGAGAGCGGGTGCTAATTCTATTTTCGAATTTTTAACATTAAAAAAGCCAACTTTATTGATTCCTCTATCTAAAAAAGCCAGTAGAGGAGATCAGATTTTAAATGCTAAGTCATTTACAAAAGAAGGTTATTCACTAATGATAGAAGAAGAAGAATTAAATACTGAGAGCTTTATTAATAAAATAAAGGAACTTAAACATGAGAAAAATAATCTTATAAGAAACATGGAAAATAGTCAAATGAAAAGTGGAGTTGAGAATATAGTTAAAATTTTACTTCAAAGTATAAAAAGATAATTACTACAAGAAATATAATTATTATATAAATCAGACCATTTTATACAATCTAATCTTGAAAAAATTTTTATGTGAGATATAATAAGAGAGTAGGTTATTGTATTTTGTGTGTGCAAGTTAATTATTTAACAAAATAAAATAACAGACAATATTTATAATTTAAAATTATATTTTTATATATATAATTAAAAATGTTGGACTTTCAATGCTTTTAGTAGTTGTGTTCAAGAAGTATATAAAAGCATGGATTTGTGTTTTAGTATGTTTTTAGGAATGTAAACTAAAATTACATTCCTAAGTAATATAATTTTAGATTATAAAAAAAGTAAATTTAAAGTGTGTTTATTAGTTGGTCATTTTGTGACTTGCTTATAAAAATTTAAATTATTCTAATTTGAATTTTACCAAATGAAAGAGGGGTCAACGCGATGAGAAAAATGAAAACAATGGATGGTAATACTGCAGCAGCTCACGTTTCTTATGCATTTACAGAAGTTACTGCAATATACCCAATCACTCCATCATCACCAATGGCAGAACATGTTGATGAATGGGTAGCTCAAGGAAGAAAGAACATATTTGGACAACCTGTTAAGGTAATGGAAATGCAATCAGAAGCTGGAGCAGCTGGTGCAGTTCATGGATCTTTACAAGCTGGAGCATTAACAACAACTTATACTGCTTCACAAGGTTTATTATTGATGATACCAAACATGTATAAAATTGCTGGTGAAATGTTACCAGGAGTATTCCATGTATCAGCTAGAGCATTAGCTACATCTTCATTAAATATCTTTGGGGACCACCAAGATGTTATGGCAGCAAGACAAACTGGTTTTGCTATGCTTGCCGAAGGTTCAGTTCAAGAAGTAATGGATTTATCAGCTGTAGCTCATTTATCAGCTATTAAAGCAAGTATTCCATTTTGCAACTTCTTCGATGGATTTAGAACTTCTCATGAAATTCAAAAGATTGAAGTGCTTGAATATGATGAATTAGCAAAATTATTAGATTGGGATGCTGTTAAAGCTTTCAAAGCTAAAGCATTAAACCCAAATAACCCTGTAACAAGAGGAACTGCACAAAATGCAGATATATATTTCCAAGAAAGAGAATCAGTTAATAAATTCTACAATGAACTTCCAGAAGTTGTTGAAGGATACATGGCTGAAATCACTAAATTAACAGGAAGAGAATATCATTGCTTCGATTACTATGGTGCACCAGATGCAGACAAAGTTATTGTTGCTATGGGTTCAGTTACTGACGTTTGTGAAGAAACTGTAGATTACTTAAATGCAAACGGACAAAAAGTCGGTGTTGTTAAAGTAAGATTATTCAGACCGTTCTCAAATGAAAGATTATTAGCTGCTATTCCAAAGACTGTTAAGAAAATTGCAGTTTTAGATAGAACTAAAGAACCAGGTTCTGCTGGTGAACCATTATTCTTAGATGTAAGAAATGCATTCTACGGTAAAGCTGATGCTCCTGTAGTTGTTGGTGGTAGATTTGGTCTAGGTTCAAAGGATCCAAATCCAGGTCACATTGCAGCAGTATATGCTAACCTTGAAAAAGAAGAACCAAAGAACGGATTTACATTAGGAATAGTTGACGATGTTACAAATACTTCACTTGATGTAACTGAAGACATAGATGCTACACCAGAAGGAACTACAGCATGTAAGTTCTGGGGTCTTGGTTCAGACGGTACTGTTGGTGCTAACAAGAGTGCAATCAAAATCATTGGAGACCATACAGACATGTATGCTCAAGGATACTTCTTCTATGATTCTAAGAAATCAGGTGGTATCACAGTATCTCATTTAAGATTTGGTAAGAAAGAAATTAAGTCACCATATTTAATAAATAAAGCAGATTTCGTTTCTTGTTCTAATCAATCATATGTACACAAATATAATGTACTTGATGGATTAAAACCGGGTTCTACTTTCTTATTAAACACTATCTGGAATCAAGAAGATTTAGAAAGAGAATTACCTGCTTCATACAAGAGATTTATAGCTAACAACAATATTAAGTTCTATACTTTAAATGCTGTAGCTATTGCTCAAGAAATTGGCCTTGGTGGAAGAATTAACATGATTATGCAATCTGCATTCTTCAAGTTAGCTAACATTATTCCAATAGAAGACGCTATTAAGTATTTAAAAGATGCTGTTGTGACTTCTTATGGTAAGAAGGGTGAAAAAGTAGTTAACATGAACAACGCAGCAATTGATAAGGGTGTTGAATCAGTAGTTGAAGTTAAGGTTCCAGATTCATGGAAGAATGCTAAAGACGAAGAAGTGGCTCCAATTAAACATGCAACTAAATTTGTTAAAGAAGTAGTTATTCCAATGAACAGATTAGAAGGAGATAATCTTCCTGTTTCTACATTTGCTGGAATGGAAGATGGTACATTTGAAGCAGGTACTGCAGCTTTCGAAAAGAGAGGAATTGCAGTTAATGTTCCAGAATGGGATTCAGCTAAGTGTATTCAATGTAACCAATGTGCAATAGTATGTCCACATGCTGTTATTAGACCATTCTTACTTAATGAAGAAGAAAAAGCTGCAGCACCAGCTGACACTAAGATAGTTGATGCAAAAGCATTAAAGAGTGAAGAAAAGTTATATTATGCTATGGGTATAACACCACTTGATTGTACTGGTTGTGGAAACTGTGCTCAAATTTGTCCAGCGCCTGGAAAAGCATTAGTTATGAAACCACAAGCATCACAACATAATCAAATGGAACCATGGGATTACTTAATGCATGATGTTAAGCCTAAGAAGAACCCAATGAATAAGAATACAGTTAAGGGTAGCCAATTCGAACAACCATTACTTGAATTCTCAGGTGCATGTGCTGGTTGTGGAGAAACTCCATACGCTAAACTTATAACTCAATTATTTGGTGACAGAATGATGATTGCCAATGCAACAGGATGTTCATCAATTTGGGGAGGATCTGCTCCTTCAACTCCATATACTAAGAACAAAGACGGTCACGGACCAGCTTGGGCTAACTCATTATTCGAAGATAATGCTGAATATGGATTAGGTATGTTCCTTGGAGTTAAAGCTATAAGAGAAGAAATTGCTGAAAAAGCAAAAGCTGCTATAGAAGCAGGAGATCCAGCTAAGGCAGAACTTCAAGATTGGTTAGATAATATAGATGAAGGTGCTGGAACTAGAGATAGAGCTAATGCACTTGTAGCTGCACTTGAAAAATCAGGAACTGAAGCTGCTAAGTCTATATTAGAACAAAAAGAATACTTCGTTAAGAGATCTCAATGGATCTTCGGAGGAGACGGTTGGGCTTACGATATCGGATATGGCGGTGTTGACCACGTGCTTGCTTCAGGCGAAGACGTAAATATATTTGTATTTGATACAGAAGTTTACTCAAATACAGGTGGTCAATCTTCTAAATCTACACCAACTGCTGCAATAGCTAAATTCGCTGCATCTGGTAAGAAGACTAAGAAGAAAGATCTTGGTATGATGGCTATGACTTATGGTTATGTATATGTAGCACAAGTTAACATGGGTGCTGATAGAAATCAAGTACTTAAAGCTATAGCTGAAGCTGAAGCTTATAATGGTCCATCATTAATCATTGGTTATGCTCCATGTATAAACCACGGAATTAAGATTGGTATGTCTAACAGCCATGAAGAAGCTAGAAGAGCAACTGCTTGTGGATACTGGCAAATGTATAGATATAACCCAACATTAGTTGGAACTGATAAGAATCCATTTGTATTAGATTCTAAAGAACCAACAGAAGACTTCAAGTCATTCTTAATGGGAGAAGTTAGATATGCTTCACTTGCTAAAGCATTCCCAGAAGCTGCAGAAGCATTATTTGAAAAGACTCATGCTGATGCTATGGCTAGACTTGAAGGATATAAGAAATTAGCTGGTAAGTAATATTAAATAAAAATATAAATTTGCGCAAAAAATTTATATGTAAGCCTTTATCATGGAATTATTCTATGATAAAGGCTTTTTTTATTATAATTAGTATTATTTATTAGAATTAAATTATTTAAAGAAGTGAATTGAGGTAAATATTAATAATAAAAAATATATTTTTATATTTTGGGGTTTTAATTTTTATGAATAAAGGGTAAAATTAATTATAAACCAAAAGGAGGTTGAATAATGGATAAAGATTTAGAAAAATGTGGATGTGGATGCAATGAACATGAGGACCACGATCATGATAATGAATGTGGATGCGGATGTGGTGAACACGATCATGATAATGAATGTGGATGTGGTTGCGGTGATGAAGAAGAAAGTTTCGTAATTGATTTAGAAGATGAAAATGGAAATCTAACTTCATGTCCAGTAATAGATGCATTTAAATTTGAAGAAAATGAATATCTTTTAGCACAAAATCCAGAAGAAGATTCAGTATACCTTTTCAGAGTTGATAATGAAGAACTTGTAGTTCCGGATGAAGATGAGTTTGAAAGAGTATCAGCATTCTATCAAGAAGCGGCTGAAAGTGAAGAATAAAATTAGAACCTTAGCATTATAATGTGCTAAGGTTTTTTTATTCTTTAGGAAATTATATTCATGGACAATTTGTAGATAAACTTAGTTGAAAATATTTTAATAAACTAATGTCATTGAGTCTAAAGAATAAAAAAATAAAATATATGCGCCTGGCCCTTTCTTCGGTAAGCTCAGAAAATCCAGAATGCGCTGAAAAAATCAACGGCTAAATGATTTCTTTAATTAAAGTTATTGTATTCTATTAGAGTTACATTTTATAGAGGATCATATCATAGTAGCCTTAGTAATTATTTACGTATATTTACTAAAAAAATTTAATTTTTTTACATAGGTAATGTTAATTGATATTTAATTATAATAATGATATATTTTAATAGGAATAATTTATCAGATATATAAGTATAGTGGAGGGAATAAAGCAATGCAATTATCTAAAAAGGCAGGAAATATATCACCATCAATTACACTTGAAATAACAGCTAAAGCTAACGAATTAAAAAGTCAAGGAATTGATGTAGTAAGTTTTGGGGCTGGAGAACCAGATTTTAATACACCAGAAAACATAATAGAAGCTGCAATAAAAGCAATGAAAGATGGTAAAACTAAGTATACTCCAGCAGGAGGAATATTACAATTAAAAGAAACTATATGTAATAAATTCAAAAATGATAATAACTTAGAATACAAACCAAGCCAAATAATAGTTTCCACAGGGGCAAAACAAAGTTTAGCTAATACTTTTATGGCTATTTTAAATCCAGGAGATGAAGTACTTATTCCAGTACCTTACTGGGTTAGCTATCCAGAATTAGTTAAGCTAGCTGATGGTGTTCCTGTATTTGTTAACACTGATGAAAAAGATAACTATAAATATACAATAGAATCTCTTAATTCAGCTTTAACAAGTAAAACTAAAGCAATATTATTAAACAGTCCTAATAATCCTACAGGAACAATTTATAATAAAGAAGAACTTGTAGAAATAGCTGAGTTTGCTAAAGAAAATGACTTAATCATTATCTCAGATGAAATATATGAAAAGTTAATATATGATGGAAATGAACATATAAGTATTGCATCTTTGTCACAAGATGCATATGAAAGAACAATAGTTATAAACGGTGTATCTAAGACTTATGCCATGACTGGCTGGAGACTTGGATATGCAGCTGCAAGTGAACAAATTGTTAAGCATATGACTAGCATTCAAAGTCATATGACATCAAATGTAAATACTATTACACAATATGCAGCTATAGAAGCCTTAAATGGACCGGTTGAAGATTTAAATAACATGGTTAAGGAATTTGAAAGCAGAAGAAATTTTATGATAGAAAAACTAAATAGCATTGATGGCATTTCAATAATTAAGCCAAATGGTGCATTTTATATAATGGTGAATATATCAGAATATTTGAATACTAGTTTAAATGGTACAAATATCAGTAATTCTTTAGATTTTGCAAAAGTATTATTAGAAGAAGAAAAGGTTGCAGTAATTCCAGGATCAGGGTTTGGATTAGACAACTATGTAAGGCTATCTTATGCTACCTCTAAAGAAATAATTGGAAAAGGTATTGAGAGAATATCAAGCTTTTTAAACAAGTTAAAATAATATATAATTATTTATGAAAGTATATGGAAATTAATAAAATTTCTATATACTTTCAGGTACTATTCAAATAGTTATTTTTAAGTATTTATCATTAATAAATCAGGATAATTCCTGTATGAATGAATATTTAAACATGAATATTTAGTAAAAAGGATGGAATTTATTTTGAAAAAACTGGCCATATTTGACATAGATTATACAATTACAAAAAGAGAAACTCTAATGGAATTTTTTAAATATATGATTAAAAAAGATAAAAGAAATATTAGATATTTACCAAGAGCTTTATATTGCGGGCTTATGTATTTAATAAAGGTATACGATGAAAAAAGAGTAAAAGAAGGATTCTTGAAATTTATTGAAGGAATGCATGAAGAGGAATTATTAGAACTTACAAGTGAATTTTTTGAATCAACATTAAAGAATATATTATATGATGATGCAATAAAAATGATGAGAGAATTAAAAACACAAGGATATGATATATATTTAATCTCAGCATCTCCTGAATTTTATGTAAAAGAATTTTATAAAATTAAAGAAGTTGATAGAGTAATTGGAACAAAATTTAAATTTGAAAATAAAGCTTTTATAAGAAAAATGGATGGTGAAAACTGTAAAGGAGAAGAGAAGGTTAGAAGATTACAAGAAGTATTAAAAAAAGAAAATATACAGGTAGATTTTAAAAATTCATATATGTTTTCAGATTCTTTATCAGACAAACCGTTATTGGACTTAGTAGGAAATCCATATCTTATAAATTATAAGAAAGATAATGAAATAAAGATATTAAAATGGAAATAATTAATTTTAAAGAAGGTGCATTGAAAATGAACGATAAAGTTGTATATGAAGTATTACGTGTAATAGATGGGAAACCATTATTTTTAGAAGATCATTTAGAAAGAATGAAAAATTCTTTTGATCTAATAAATGAAGAATTTTTATTAAAGAATGATGAAATAAAAGAGAAAATAAAAAATCTTATAAATAAAGAAAATAAATTATGCGGAAATATAAAAATAACTTATTCAATTACTGAAAAAAAATTAGATATATTTTTTATAAAACATTCATATCCTACTGATGAAATGTACGATAATGGAGTTAAAGCAATTTTGTATTTTGGAGAAAGAGAAAATCCAAATGCAAAGATTGTAAATGATAATTTTAGAAGCGGGGTTAATAAAGAAATTGAAAATAATAATGCTTATGAAGCAATACTAATAGATAGAAATGGATTTATAACTGAGGGAAGTCGTTCAAATATATTTATGATAAAAAATAATGTTATTTTGACATCACCAACAAAAGCAGTATTGCCAGGAGTAACACGAAAAAAAGTTCTTGAATTGGCAAATCAATTAAATCTTAAAGTAGAAGAGCAAGAATACAATTATAAAAAAATTAATGAATTAGATGGAATGTTTATATCTGGTACATCGCCTA
Organism: Clostridium neonatale; assembly: GCF_900465025.1. NCBI lineage: Bacteria > Bacillati > Bacillota > Clostridia > Eubacteriales > Clostridiaceae > Clostridium > Clostridium neonatale. Next base: position 1,217,563 of record NZ_UICR01000002.1, on the reverse strand, counting down.
AGATATTGCCAATATATTTAGTAAATGATGTTAAACTGGATGAAAAGAATTCAATTATTTTAAAACTAATGAAAGCGTATGAGGATAGTATAAACAAATATTTAAATGATTAAATTGACTAATATAAAGAAAAAACTCCATTTTAATCTAAATGGTATAATATTATACAAATATTAGATATAAATTTATTTTGTGCTGTGGTATACTTAATTATATATTATTGCTTGGAGGTTTGATTATGGGTTCGTTATTTTCAGGTTCATCTGTAGAAGAGTGCATTGCAAAAGCAAGTAAAGCTTTTAATGTAGCAAGTGAAAAACTAAAATACAATATTACAAAAGATGAGAAACGTTTCTTTAAAAGAAAAGTTGAAATTGAAATCTTGGAAGAAGATAAAGAATTAACTAAAGATAATGATGCTGGTGCAGCCGATAATGATGTTAAAAATAAAAAAGTAGGTAGAGAATCGACAAATAATATATACATTTCTGAAAAAATTTTAAATAATGGGGCAAAAGTAGAAAATGGTAAAATAATTGTTAAAGACTTTGAAGATGAAAGTACATTAATAACCATAGAACCATGCAGAGAAGTAATATTGATTATTAATGGAAATGAGTGTACTGCTAAAACACAAGTTACTTCAAATGATGAAGTTGAATATAGGTTTGTTGAACAAGAAGTTGAAAGAAATGCAAACATAGGTATAACTACAAATAAATTAGAGGCTTATTTAACAATTAATATTAAACCGCAAAATGAATTTAAATTAGTAGATACTCAATATGAAAAAAATTTGAAATTAAATGTGAAAAAAATTGGAGAAAAGTATCCATCTAAATATACTGTAAAAGAATTAAAAGAATTATTAAAGGATAAAGGCATAAGAAACGGAATATTAGAAAAAGAATTAGAAGATATTTGCAATGAATATAGTGTAAAAGAACGATTAGTAGCAAAAGGAACACCAGCAGAAGATGATATTGCTGATCAAATTAAATTATATTTCAATTCTAATAATGAATTAATAGACTATGATACAAAAGATTCAAAGGTAGATTATAGAAATAGATATTTAATATATAATGCGGTAGTAGGCGACGTATTAGCCGAATTTATACCAGGATCTGAAGGAAAAGATGGTATTGATGTTTTGGGACTTGCAATAAAAAGAAAGACATCTAAAAAGTTAGTATTGAAAGCAGGAGAAAATTGTACTCTTCGAAATAATAAAGTTATATCTGATGTGGAGGGACGCCCATCTATAAAGGGTAACACCATATCTGTTAACAGAGTGTATAAGATTGAGCAAGTTGACTTAAAAAGTGGAAATATAGATTTTGTTGGAAACGTTGAAATTGCAAAGAATGTTGAAGAAGGTATGAAGGTTATTGCTGGTGGAGAACTTCGTATTGGAAAGAATGTAGAGAGCGCAGAAATACAATCTTGTGGACAAGTTGTTGTAAATGGTAATGTATTAAGTTCTACGGTAAAATCAGGTGCTGACAATGTTGAAGTAAAGACATATACAAATAATATAATTCAATATAAAAACTATATTGAAAAATTAATTGATTCAGCAGGTCAGTTGAAGGATGGTAATTTATTAGGAAAAAGTAGATATGGTGAAATAATAAAATTGCTTATAGAAAATAAATTTAAAGTGATACCAGAACTATCTAAAAAGATTTTAAATTATAATGTTTCTAATGGCATTAAAGAGAGTGAAATAACATCATTTATTATAAATAAGATGTTAGGTTTAGGACCATTAAAAATAAATGACTCAGGAGAGCTTACAGAATTTTGTTATGTATTACAAGATGAAATTGATGATATGGAAGCTATTAGTGTTACAGCAGCTGACATATATATAGATTATGCCCAAGGTGCTAAAATTGAATCTTCAGGAAATGTATATATAACAGGAAAGGGCCAATATACATCAAATATATTAGCCCTTGGGAATATAGAATTTACTGGTAATAATTCTGTATGTAGAGGTGGAGAGTTAATAGCTGGTAATGAAATAAAATTAAAAACTGTTGGAAGTACAGCTGGAGTTAGTACCATTCTTAAGGTACCTAAGAATGGCAAGATAACAGCAGAGGTAGCATATAGTAATACGCTTTTCTGCTTTGGAGATAGACAATTATTATTGGAGATTTCATCAAAAGATTTAGTAGCATATCTCGATAAAAAGAATGATATAATAATTGAAAAATTTGTTTTGTAGGAGGAAAAAAATGACGACAGATGAAGTGAAAATGTTGATATTTGGATTGGATGGAGAAAAATATTCAACTGATATAAAAGCAGTAGAAAGAATTTTAGGATATGAAGAACCTACTTTATTACCTGATGCTCCAAATTTTGTAAAAGGTGTTATTAACTATGAAGATAGCATTTTGCCAATAATAAGCTTATCAGAAAAGTTTAATCTTGGATTAGATAAAGAAAGTGAAACAAGGCAGATAATTGTTGTAAAAAGGCAAGAGAAGAAATTTGGCATAATAGTAGAAAATGTATATGAGGTAAGAGATATTGATGAAAGTTTAATAGAAGAAGCTCCAGCTATAACAGGCTCAAAAGAGAGAAAGTATATTAGTGGACTAATAAGATTAGAAAATAATATTGTTATTTTATTAGACTTAGAGAAGATATTAACAACTCAGGATGAAGAAAATATCTTTTAGGGGGTAAAAATGACTAATGCAGAGGTAAAAGTAGGAATAGCAGATTTAAATTTAGTGCTAGATCCAGGTGAAATAATGACAATTGGACTTGGATCATGTATAGGAATAGCTTTGTATGATAAAGTGAATAAAGTTGCTGGCTTATCTCATATAATGCTTCCAGATAGCACACAATTTAAAAATGTTACTAACCCAATGAAATTCGCAGATTTAGCTATTCCTTTACTAGTTGAAAAAATGGAGAAACAAGGGTGCGCTAAGAGAAATATAACGGCTAAAATAGCTGGGGGAGCTTCAATGTTCAATTTTAGTGACAAGAGTATGATAAGCGATATAGGTAAAAGAAACGGTGAAGCTGTGAAAAAAGCACTTAAGAAATTAGGAATACCAATAATTGCTGAAGAAATTGGTGGAGATAAAGGAAGAACTATGATTTTAAGAGCAAGCGATGGACAGGTTGTTCTTAAAGTTGTAGGACAAGGAGTTACTGAATTATAAAAGAGGTGATATGGATGGATAAAATTAGAATAGTAGTAGTTGATGATTCTGCATTTATGAGAAAAGCTATATCAGATATGATTGAGTCAGAAGATAGTTTTGAGGTAGTTGCAAAATTAAGAGATGGTAGAGAGTTAATAGAAAAAGTAGAAGATATTAATCCAGACCTTATCACATTAGATGTACATATGAGGGATCTTGATGGATTGGCTACACTTAAGGAATTAAAAAGAATGGGAAAAAGTTATCCTATAATAATGCTTAGTAGTGCTACAACAGAAGGATCTGAAATTACACTAGAATGTTTAGATAATGGAGCAATTACTTTTATAAATAAACCATCAGGAAGCATATCATTAGATATAGCCAAAATACAACGAAGGTTAATTGATGAAATTAAAAGCATTACTGCTAGTAAAAGAGAAAAAAAAGCTAATTTAAAGACAAGAGATAATATAAAAACAATTATTAACAAAGATATTGAAAAGAGCAATATAAGTATTCCTAAAAATAAAAAAATTGATGCGGTACTCATAGGTGCATCAACTGGAGGCCCTAAAGCGCTTCAGGAGGTATTAACTAAATTACCTGAAAATTTGGGCGTACCTGTTCTTGTAGTACAACATATGCCGGAAGGCTTTACAAAGGTATTTGCAGAAAGATTAGATAAAGTATGTAATCTTAAAGTAGTGGAAGCGGATGATGGAATGCATATAGATAAGAATACAATATATATAGCAAAAGGCGGATCTCATATGATAGTAGACAATAGAAAAACTATTATTTTAAATAAAGATCCTGCTATATGGGGAGTAAGACCTGCTGTTGATAAATTATTTAATTCAGCAATTGAATTATATGGACCTAATATTCTATCTGTTATCCTTACTGGAATGGGAAGAGATGGAGCTGATGGTACAAAAAATATAAAAAATAATGGAGGAATTACAATATCAGAAGATAAATCCACATGTACAATATATGGTATGCCAAAAGCAGCATATGAAACCGGAAAAGTAGATTTAGTGGTGCCATTAAATAAAATTGCAGAAAAAATAATTGAAATTGTACAAGGAAGGTAGGAGGAATCATATGGATTTTAATGAATTCCATAGATGGGTTCATAGAGAACTTGGAATAAATTTATCAGCATATAAGCCGGAACAGCTTAATAGAAGAATTAATAGTTTGATGACAAGAGTTGGCGTTAAATCTTTAGATGAGTATACTTTACTAATAAAAAATAATAGTGAACAAAGACAAAAATTCTTAGATTTCATTACTATAAATGTAACTGAATTTTTTAGAAATCCAGAACTTTTTAAAGAATTAGAAAATCAAATAAAAAATAATTTATTAATTAATAATTCAAGTTTGAAAATATGGAGTGCAGCTTGCTCTATAGGATGCGAGCCTTATACATTAGGAATTATATTGGATAAGTTGTCTCCAATATCAAATCATAATATAATAGCTACAGATATTGATAATACGATTCTTTCTAAGGCGAAAATAGGGGAATATACAAAAAATGAAATGAAATCTGTTAATAATGCAGATTTAAATAAATATTTTAAAATAGTGGACGATAAATATTATATCGATGAAAAAATCAAAAAGATGGTAACTTTTAAGAAACATGATTTAATACTCGATAGTTATGAAAATAATTTTGATTTAATTGTCTGTAGAAATGTCGTCATCTATTTTAATAATGATATTAAACAAGAAATCTATGAAAAATTTAGCAGGTCATTAAAAAAAGGTGGGCTTTTATTTGTAGGGGCTACAGAAAGTATATATAACTATAGAGATTATGGCTTTGAAAAAGCTTCCACTTTTATTTATAAAAAAGTATAAAAGGAGGAATAAAGATGGATACATCTCAATATATGTCAATGTTTTTAGAGGAGTCATTAGATAATTTACAGACACTAAATGAATCACTTCTTGATTTAGAGCAAAATCCTGAAGATACTGATAAAGTAAATGAAATTTTCAGAGTAGCTCATACAATTAAAGGTATGGCAGCAACTATGGGATTTACGGATCTTGCTGAATTAACTCATAAAATGGAAGACGTGCTAGCAGAATTCAGAGCTGGAGAATTAAAAGTTACTCAAGATGTAGTAACAGTTTTGTTTGACTGTCTGGATACATTAGAAAGAATGGTTGATAATGTTCAAGAAGGCTCAGATGAAAGCGTTGATATTGATGGAATTATGAAGGCACTTGAAGACATTAAAGAAAGAGGAGTTTCAGGTAGAGATATTGCCCCAAAAGAAGTAGAAGTAAATAATTCGCCAGCAGGGACAAATACAAGCTTGCAATTAAACCAATATGATACATCTGTAATAAAGCAAGCTAATGAAAAAGGATATAATGCAATAGAATTAAATATAACCTTAAGTGAAAATACTCTTTTAAAATCAGCTAGAGCATTTTTAATTGTAAAAGACTTAGAAGAACATGGAGAAATATTAAAATCAGATCCATCAACAGAAGAAATTGAAAATGAAGAATTTGATTTTGAATTAAAATTTATTCTAATAACAAAAAATAATGTTGATGAGATATTACAAGTGGTAAATGGTATATCAGAAGTTGTTAAGGTCGAAGGGAATTTAGTGGAGTTAGAGCCAGTTGAAGAGAAAAAAGAAGAACAGAAAGCTGAATCTAATACAAAACAACTTAAAGGAGTTCCTAAGGCAGAACAAAACCAACCGGCAGCTAAGAAAGCTTCTCCTAAGAAAGAAATGAAAAAAGCACATCAATCAGTAAGGGTTGATTTAGAGAGAATAGATAATTTGATGAATATGGTTTCAGAACTTGTAATATATAGAACACGACTTGAACAAATAGTTGTTTCACAAAAATCGCCAGAATTAAATGAAACATTAGAACAAGTAGGAAGGACAACATCTGATTTACAAGACTTAGTAATGAAAATAAGAATGTTGCCGTTAGATACTGTGTTTAACAGATTCCCAAGAATGATAAGAGATATATCTGTTGAGCTTAACAAAGAAATTAATTTTGTAATAGAAGGTGCTGAAACAGAATTAGATAGAACTGTAATAGATGAAATTGGAGAACCATTAATTCATTTATTAAGAAATGCAGCTGACCATGGAATTGAATCAAAAGAAGAAAGAGTTGCTAAAGGCAAAACACCAGTTGGAACAGTAAAGCTTGTTGCTTACCAAGAAGGAACTAAGGCATTAATTAAAGTTATAGACGATGGTGCTGGAATTAATGTTGAAAAAGTAAAAGCTAAAGCAGAAGAAAGAGGAATTAATACAGAAGGTCTATCAGAAAATGATATCAAGAATTTGATTTTTGCTCAAGGATTTAGTACTAATGAAGTTGTAACTGATATATCTGGTAGAGGTGTTGGGATGGATGTTGTTAAAACAAAAATTGCAGCACTTGGTGGAACTGTAGACCTATATAGTGAAGAAGGAAAAGGTTCAACATTTGTAATCAAATTACCACTTACATTACAAATTATACAAGCTCTATTAGTTAAAGTTGGAGAAGATACATTGGCAATTTCTTTAGGATTCATTGATAGGGTAATTGATTATAAAGAAGAAAATATAAAGAGAAGTAATGGAAAAGAAGTAATAGTTTATAGAGAAAATGTAATTCCTTTAATAAGATTAAATGAAACTTTAGATATAGAGTCTAGCGAAACTGATAAAAAATTTGTTATAATAGTTAATGTAGGCGATAAAACAATTGGTTTATTAGTAGATTCACTACTAGGACAACAAGAAATAGTTATCAAGCCTTTAGGTAAGACATTGAAGAATTTAGATCAATACATAGGTGCAACTATACTTGGTAATGGTCTAGTGACCTTAATATTGGATGTAGGAGCGCTACTATAAAATGAAAAATAGAAACTTTTTTAAGGGGGGAAAATAAACTTGGATTATTCTAACTTAAATAGTATACAGCTAGATGCTCTTAAAGAAGTGTCTAATATAGGAGCTGGTAATGCAGCAACAGCTCTCTCTATGTTACTTGGAAAAAAAGTAGATATGACTGTTCCGGCAGTAAATGTAGTAAGATTAGAAGATGTGGTAGAAGAAGATGGAGAATGTGCAGTTGCAGGAACTGTAGTAAGAGTGCTTGGAGATATTTCAGGAAACATCCTATTAGTATTTTTAAAAGATACAGCTAAAAATATAACCAAAAAGTTAGTTGGAAGTGATCAAGAACCAGATAGCGAAATGGGAAGATCGGTATTATGTGAGATTGCAAATATTATATCGGCATCTTATATGAATTCCATTGCTCAATTAACTGGACTAGCTATGGCACCATCTGTTCCAGCTGTTGCATATGATATGTTAGGAGCAATTCTTACAACAACATTTATAGAATCTAATCAATACGATGAATATATATTAGATATAGAAACAGTATTTTTAGACGATACAGAGGAAAATATAGGAGGACACTTTTATTATATCCCGATGCCGGGGTCTTTGGAAAAAATATTAAAATCAATAGGAATAAGTTAAGTTTATGGAGGGAAGTTTAAAATGGCGAAAGTTTTAATTGTAGATGACGCAGCATTTATGAGAATGATGATAAAGGATATATTGGAAAAGAATGATTTTGAAATAATTGGGGAAGCAAGCAATGGAGTAATGGCAGTAGACATGTATAAAAAAGAAAAGCCAGATGTTGTAACAATGGATATCACAATGCCTGATATGGATGGGATTGAAGCTGTTAAACAAATAAAGGCATTTGATCCAGATGCAAAAGTAATAATGTGTTCAGCAATGGGGCAACAATCAATGGTTATGGACGCTATAAGAGCTGGAGCAAAAGATTTTATAGTAAAGCCATTCCAAGCGGATAGAGTTTTAGAAGCTATAAAGAAAGTAATTGGTTAATATTATTTACGAATTAAAGTGTTTTGAGTAATAAAAGGAGGGGAGAATATGCAGATTGTAGTATTTAAACTTGGAGATGAGCATTTCGCAGTAGAAACTGAACGTGTTCAGGGAATAAATGATATGATGGGTATTACGAGAGTTCCAAAGGCACCAAGTTATATTAAAGGACTAATTAATTTACGTGGAAGTATTAAATCTCTTGTTGACATAAATTTATTATTAGATGTTAATTCAAGTGTAGTGCAAAATAATATAATAATACTAACAGTTGAAGATGAAGAAATAGGTATTTCTGTAGATGAAGTAGAAGAAGTTTTAGATATAGAAGAAAATAGTATACAAAAGCTTGAAAAAGATTCAAATAAAGCACAACCATATATAAAAGGTATATTGAATTATGAAGATAAACTTTTGACAATAATAGATATAGACAAACTGTTAAATTAATTATTGAAATGAGGGTGGAATATGGCAGATGTTTTATCACAAAATGAGATAGATGCTCTGTTATCAGCTTTATCTACAGGTGAATTGGAAGCTGAAGAAGTGGGAAAAGATGATGATAAACACAAAGTCAAATTATATGATTTTAAAAGCCCACAGAAGTTTTCAAAAGAACATATAAGGACGTTAGAATTAATTCATGATAATTATGCAAGAATAATTTCTAATTATCTAACAGGCCAGACAAGACAAAATGTTAAGGTAAAGATAGAAACTGTAGAGCAGATAACATACGAGGAATTTATTCATTCTGTGCAAAATCCAACTATTATGACAATATTCAAAATGCCACCATTATCTGGAACAATATTGTTTGAGACAAATCCACAATTTTCTTTGCAGGTAATTGATATATTGCTTGGTGGAAATGGAACTAGGAAAACTGAAACTAAGGAATTTTCAGATATAGATAAAAATATAATGAAACAAATAACAAGTGGTATGATTAGTAACTTGAAGTTAGCTTGGGAATCAGTTGTAGAAGTTGAGCCGGAAGTTGAAGGTATAGAAACCAATCCAGCAATTAATCAAACTATGGCACCTAATGATCCAGTTGCATTAATAACTTTTTCAGTAGAAATGAACAAAAGAAGCACTTTTATAAATATGTGTATTCCATATTTAAGCATTGAAAAGATACTTGATAAATTGGTAGTGCAGTATGCCTTTACCAATATAGATGAAAACTTAATAGCTGAATCTAGGGTTAAGATAGAAGAAGGCATTAATAAAGTTGATGTTGAGATAATAGCTGAACTTGGAAAAACTAGCAGTTTAACTGTAGATGATTTCTTAAGATTAAATATAGGTGATGTAATTAAACTTGATAATAAGAGTTCGTCCCCAATAAAAGTATATGTAGGAGATGAAGAATGCTATTATGCAAAGCCAGGTGTGACAGGAAAAAATATGGGAGTTATGATATTAGATATAACAGATAAGGAAGTGAATGGGTATGAGCAATGATTTTTTATCTCAAGAAGAAATAAATGCATTATTATCAGGTGAAGATACTAGTGATACAAGTACAGATAAAGCAGATGAAGAATTAATAACAGAAATAGATAAAGATCTTCTTGGGGAAATAGGTAATATTTCAATGGGGTCTGCATCAACAGCATTATATCAATTAATAAATCAACAAGTGAATATTACTACACCAGTTGTATCTGTAACAACATTAAAAGAAATAAGACAAGGATTTGAAACTCCAAATATAATTTTAGATATTAAATATATAGAAGGAATAGTGGGAAGAAATATATTAATTATTAAAATACAAGATGGAGCTGTCATTTCAAACTTGATGATGGGTGGAGATGGAAAAATAGAGGCTAATCTTACAACATTATCAGAAATAGAAATTAGTGCTGTATCAGAAGCTATGAATCAAATGATAGGTTCTGCAGCAACATCAATGGCAACAATGTTTGGAAGAAAGGTTGATATTTCACCACCAACATCAAAGGTTATAGAAAATGATGATATTGCAATTTCTGACGATATATCAGAAGATCAACCTATAGTTAAGGTTTCATTTAGATTAACAATAGGTGATTTAGTAGATAGTAATATAATGCAAATATTTCCAATTGAGACTGCTAAAAATATAGTTGCAATAATGACTGGGGAAGATAAAGGTCAAGAGGAAGTGGAAGCAGTGAAACAAAGTGAACCTATTCAAAATAAAGAAATAGAACAACCAGTTCAAGCTCCACAACCACAATATGCACCGCAACAACAACAATATCAACAACCTCAGTATCAGCAGCCACAGTATGCACAACCGCAATATCAGCAGCCGGTTGAAGTACACCAAGCTGCATTTGAACCATTAGTTCCACAACAAGGTGTACCTCCAATGAAAAATATGGATTTAATATTGGATGTGCCACTAGATATTTCAGTTGTTCTAGGTAGAACAAGAAAAAGTATTCAAGATATATTAAATCTTGGAACTGGATCTTTGATAGAATTAGAAAAGCTTGCAGAAGAGCCAGTTGAAATATTAGTAAATGGTAAGCAAATAGCACTTGGGGAAGTAGTTGTAGTTGATGAAAACTTTGGTGTAAGAATAACTAGCATTGTAAGTAATGTTGAGAGAATAAGAAATTTAAAATAATAAGAAAGACTCCTTTTATAGGAGTTTTTTTATTTTATCCAAAATCTTAATATTAATAATGCTAAACTTAATTTTAATGTGTACGATAAATAAATAAGAAAATTAGAATGGAGAAATGTTTATGAGTATTAGTAGAATAAGTAATCAATCATATATAAATTCGTATACTTCAGGTAAAGTAACACAAATGGATAAAATGAGAAATACCAAGTCTACTGATAGAATAGAAATTTCATCATTAGGTAAAAGTCTTCAAGAGTATTCATTAAATGGTGAAATAGATAATTCTAAAAAAATAGCAGAACTGAGAACTAAGGTAGACAGCGGAACTTATAATATAGATGCAAGGCTTACAGCTAAGAGTTTATTATATGCGATGAAGGAGAAATAAGCTAAATGTTAAATGAACTTATTGGATTAATAAAAGAGCAGGACAACAGGTTAAAAGAATTGATGGAATTACTTCAGATGCAATATGAGTTTATTGTTAACAAAAATCTATTTGGATTGGAAGACTTGGTAGATCAAATCAATGATTGCAGTAAAAGAGTAGCAGAAGTAGAGCTCCGAAGAAGAAATCTAATGGGAAATAATAGTTTGACACAGTTTGTTTCAGAACAAAATAACGAAGAACTGAAAAAAGCTTATGAAAATATAAAAAAGACATTGGATGAGGTTAAAGTAAAAAAAGAAACAAATGATATATTACTAAAACAAAGACTAAGTTTTAATTCTAGGATGCTTGCTATATTAAATCCAAGCAGAGAAATTAAAACTTATAATTCTTATGGAAGTTTAAAAAAATAATTCATAGTCAATGTACAATTGATAATGTATGGAGTGGTAGATATCAAGAGTAGAATTAAGGATGAAAGGATGTTGTGAAAGTTAACGCAAGGAAATTTTAAATTTCTGATTTTACTTTGTACTAAGTAATTTTAAATATATACACTTACAATATATGCTTAGGCATATATAAAAATATATTAATTATTGAAAGATAGGAAGTTGAATATATACAGGGATGTTAAAAAATGAAAGGTAGGATAAAATGGCAGGTTTATTTGACACGTTTAATATTTCGAAGAGAGGATTAAATGTACAACAATCTAACATCAATACATCATCGCACAATATTGCAAATGCAAATACAGTAGGGTATTCTAGACAAAGATCTGTAATAGAAACTACAAGACCATTTGGTGGTGCTTCAAGATTTGATACATGCACAGTAGGACAAGTTGGTACAGGTGCAGAAGTTACTGCGATACAAAGAGTTAGGGATACATTTTTGGATTATCAAGTTCGTAATAAAACTACAGAATCTGGGACGTTGAATATTAAATACCAATACTTATATCAAACAGAAAGTATTCTTAATGATTCATCAGATTCTGGTATCCAAAATGCTTTGAATGAATTTTTCGATGCTTTCCAAGAAATTTCCAAAGCGCCTGAAAAGACAAGTAATAAAGATGTAGCAATTTCACAAGCTGCTGCTTTAGCGGATATGATTAATAGCAAATATACTCAGCTTGAACAAAAGAAGAGTGATGCTCAAAAGCTACTTGGTCAAAATGTACAAGAAATAAATGATATATTAGATTCAATCAATAGCTTAAATAAGCAAATATCAAGTGTTGCTGCAGTTGGTATGACACCAAATGATTTGATGGATAAAAGGGATAATTTATTAGATGAATTGAGTAGTAAGTTTGGAATTAATGTTGATAGGGATAAGTATGAAACTATAAATGTTACAGCTTCAGAATCAGGAGTATCAATAGATGGAGTTAATAAATTAGTTGCATCAAGTCCTAATGATGAATATTTGAGATTTTCATATATTAGTGATGTTAAGAAAACAGGAGATGGAGAATTAGAGTTAACTTATAATAAACTTGGAAATGATAAAGATCCAGTAACTATAAAAGTAAAATGTGATAAAGGCAAAGAGCAAGAAACAATTGATAGTTTATTAGAAACTAGAGTAGTTTTAACAGATAGTAAGGGGAATATAACTAAGACAGATGGTACTGCAGTAGATGCTACTGGAATAAGTATAGATGACTTGAAAAAGGTTATGGTCAATTCTGGAAATGGCATAAGGAGTGGTGAAATAGCAGGTAATCAGTCAGCGCAAGAATCAATACAAAATGCTATGGATGATTTGGATAAATTGGCTATAAGTTTAGCATATACAGTTAATGCTATACAAACAGGAAGCTTAGACGGAACTGGTGGATTAAAGTATTCAGATGGAACCAGTGCAGAATTGATTTTTGTTGTTAAAGATGGAACAACAGATGATGGTATAAATGCAAAAAATATATCTTTAAATTCTGCCATAAAGAATGATTCAAGTAAATTAATATGTGGGGAAGATATAGCAGATATTAAAGGGGATAAGGCTGGAACAAGAGCACTTGCAATAGCTAATTTATCAAGTAAACTAAAAATTGATTATACTGCTTTTGAAATAGATGGAATAACTAGAGATAAGTTCTTTAACGGAAATGTAGGTAGCGGAGATAGTAAGGAATATTCAGGTACAGGAATTAAATTCAAAGATACTGCAATAAATCAAGATTTAACAACTGATAAAGAAGGATCTACTATAAAAGATTATTATATAAAAATTACTAGTAATTTGGGTATAGATGTAAAAGCAGCTAAAGAAAATCTTACAACAGTTGCAAGTGAACTTGAATCTTATGAAGAGCAGAGATTATCTGTATCAGGGGTTTCTTTAGATGAAGAAATGACAGACTTAATAACATTTCAACATGCATATCAGGCAAATGCTAAGATGATAAATACAATAGATCAATTATTAGATGTTGTTATAAACGGATTAAAGGCTTAATAAAAAGAGGTGAAAATAAATGCAAAGAATAACTAATTCAATGATGACAAGCAAATTTTTAAGCAATATGAAGAGAAATTTAAATAATATGAGCACATTACAAAATCAGTTGGCTTCAGGAAAAGAGATATTAAGAACATCTCAAAATCCTTTTATTGCTACAAGAAATAAACAATTAAGTAATCAGCTTTCTGAAAACGAGCAATATAATGCTAATATTAAAGATACTTCAAATTGGTGTGATACAACAGATACAGCACTTGCACAAGCAGGAAATGTTATGGCTAGAATTAAAGAACTTATGGTCAAAGCAGGAAATGGTTCTTATAGTGAGGATGAAATATCAACTATAAAAAATGAAGTTGTAGAAAAGTCAAAAGAATTAGCACAAATCATGAATACTACATTTGATGGAGCGTATATATTTGGTGGAACTAAGGGGACCACTAAACCTGTGACTGTTGATGCAGATGGGAATATAGCGTATGCAGATCCGGAGGGAAATGGATTTGGAAATGCTAGTTTTACAGGTACAGCTACAAGTTTGACTGGAACTGATTTGACTAATGTTCAAAATCAATTAGAAACACATTTAAAAACAGAAATTTCACAAGGAGTAGTTGTAGAGTATAACAAAACTGCAACGGATATTTTTGAATTTACTGATTCAAAATTAACACCTAACAATGTAAATGTTATGGATGAAATAAGTAGCTTGATTAAAAATTTAGGAGTATTATCAGATAAGAATGCATTAGATGCTGATCAGTCAGCAGCATTATCATATGTAAATGGTGATGGATTGAGTAGGATGGATTCAATAATTCAAAATTTATTATCTAATAGAGCTCAAGTTGGAACTATGCAAAATAGAATGGAAAGTGCAATGGAAACTAACGAAGATCAAAATTACAATATGACTGATATTCTATCAAGTTCAGAAGATATTGATTTTACAGAAAAGACAATGGAATATGCTGTAATGCAGACCGTATATACAGCAGCTCTCCAAACTAGCTCAAAAGTATTAACTAATACAATAATGGATTATATTTAGGCAGGAGTGGAATAAATGATATTTAATTCAAAGGTACATGGACCAATAGAATATGAAGAAAAGGATATTTTAACTTTTAATAAGGGAATCTTGGGATTTGAAGATCTAAGAAAATTTATCCTAATTGACTTAGAAGAATATGAACCTTTTAAATTATTTCATTCATTGGAAGATGATGAACTAGGGCTTATAGTAACTTCTCCATATGATTTTTTTGAGGAATATAAAGTCAAACTAGGAGATGATGTGGTTGAACATTTAGGAATAAAAAAACCAGAAGATGCAATAATAGTAACAACAATAACACTTAATTCAGATCCTAAAAAGATCACAACAAACTTACAGGGACCTATAGTAGTTAATACATTAAATAATTTAGGAGAACAAATTATTATAGATAATTGCAAGTATAGAGTAAAAGAACCACTAATGAAGGAGTGATTAGATGCTTATTATAACAAGAAAAAAAGGTGAGTCACTCATGATTGGTGATGACATAGAAATTACTATAAGTAAGATAGAAGATGGAAGCGTAAAAATAGGAATACAAGCACCTAAAGAAGTGAATATATTAAGAAAAGAACTCTTAGAAGAAATAAAGAATGAAAATAAAAGTGCGGCAAGTATGAATTTAGACTTATTAAAAAATATAAAAAAGAAATAAGTAGTGAGTAATTTTCAAGGAGGAATGTGTAACATGGATGTTAATTCTATTAATAGGAATCAAGATTACTTAAAAAACTATGCTAGAAATGCTGAAGTAACACAATATACAGGTTATATTTCTAATGAAGAAAATCTATCTAAAAATTCAATGGTGCAAAAATCATCAACGGAAGAAGAAGTATTTGCTAATCAAAATAAAAATGAAAAAGAAAATTTTACAAAAGAAGATTTAGATAAAGCAGTGAAAAAATTAAATAAATTTTTAGAAGATGAGAAGACACATGCTGAATATGAAAAGCATAAAGATTTAGGAACTATAATGGTTAGAATCGTAGATGACGAGACAGAAAAAGTAGTAATTGAATTACCACCTAAGAAAGTATTAGATATGATAGCTAGTATGTGTAAGCAAGTTGGCTTAATTGATAAAAAGGCATAACAATCTAATTAAAAGGAGGTTGTGCTTTGGAGTTTAAATTGAACAAGATTGACACGGATATAAGAGATAAGATTTATGAAAGCACAAAATCAGATAAGGTTCATGGCACTAAAGAAGAAAATGGAATTAATAAGCTTAAAGATTATGATGAACAAAAAGAAAAAAATAATAAGAACGAATTAAGGAAAAATAAAAGTAAAAAATATATTACAATTGATGGTATAAAACATGATAATATGGCAGTAGATGTGCAAGTGGAAAAAATAGTAACAATAAACGAAGAAGATTCTAAAGGTAGAATTCTAGATGCAAAGAAATAGGGGGATTTAGGAATGTATCCAAATGCTTATAATGTATATAAAAATAATAGTGTAAATTATGCTTCAAAGGACCAATTACTATTAATGCTTGTTGATGGGGCTGTAAAGTTTGCTAAAATAGGTAGACAAGCGATAATAGATAAGGATATAAAAAAGGCACATACTAATTTAATGAAGACACAAGAAATTTTCATTGAACTTATGGTGAGCTTAGATATGGATCAAGCCGAATGGACAAAGGATCTTATGCAAATTTATGCTTATATTAAAGACAAGTTAGTAGAAGTTAATATGAAAAAGGATATTAAAATAATGGATGAAATCCTTCCTTTAATAGAAGAAGTGAGAGATTTATGGTATGAGACAGATAAAAGAGCAAAACATCAATAATAAAAAATTTTAAGGAGTGATTTTTATGAGTACATCAAGTGTATCAAGATCAAGAGCAACTAATCTTACTGGACTTATTGATATTGATGCTTTAGTTGAAGCAAATTTGCTTAGACAGAAAACTAAGCTAAATACTGCAACTCAAAAAATGAAGGTAGAGCAATATAAGCAAGAACAGTATAGAGAAGTAATAACTAAATCGAAGACTTTTTATAATAAATATTGTGATATCCTAAGCGGTGGAAATTTTCTAACTTCGAGTACGTATAACACTACTAAATATACATCAAGTAATTCTAGTATTGTAGAAGCAACTGGAAGTTCAACATCAAATGTAACTAATTATAAAATTTCAGTTGAAACATTAGCAAGTAAAGCTAGTGCAACTTTTAATAAAGATTCTATTGTGTCAGGAAATAAAATTAAAGTAAAAGTTGGAGATGGAGAAGAGAAAGAATTTACTTTAAAAGGATCAACTAATCAAGAAATGGCAAAAAACTTGAATTCTGATTTAATTAATGCAGGTATTGAAGCAAATGCTAAATATAGTGATTTAGCTAATGGAGGACTTGGTGGATTAGTTCTAGAAAACTCAACAGAAGGTGATATCGAGCTAAATGCTTCTATGAGTGAAAAATTAGATTCAACAAGTTCTGAAAGTGTTACTACAGATGGAAGTTATTCAACAAGTATTGCTAAAAGTAATTTAAAAGCAGGAAATAAAATTATAATTGGTGATACTGAATTTGAAATGGTTGGTGATACTGAAGAAGAAATTGCAAATAACTTAAATTCAGCATTATCAAGCAAGAATTTGAAAGCAGAATATGATTCTAAAAATGAGAATATTATTATAAAATCAACAAACACTGGCGATGATGAAGTAAACAAATTTGAAGCTAAGTTGATTGTTGATGGTAAAGAAACAAATCTAGATGTAAACTTAGATAAGGGATATACTTGTAGCATAAATATTTCGGAGTTAAGTAAAGATAAAGGAATTAATATTAATGGTCAGAATTTTAGATTAGAATATAAAGATGGTACAACAGAAATAAATATAGATGCTTTGAATAAGCAGTTAAGTAGTAAATCAGTGCAGGCTGAGATTAAAGATGGTAAATTAGCAATAAGCTCTACAGGTGCAGGAACTTCGGCTAAATTTACAGCAGGAGTGGCATCTTATGCGGCTTCTACAGAAACATGTACAAAAAAAGAAGGAACGAATCTTACTGCGACTATTACAGAGGGAGATAATTCATATAAGATTATTGATGGACGACTTAATGGCAATCTCAATAATAAACTAATAACTGGAAATTCAATTACATTAGATGGAACTACATTTAAGTTTGCAGGAGTAACAGTAACAAAAGATAGTGCTGGAAAGGTATTAAGTGATAACCAAGTTACTTTAACAGGAAAAACAGATGGAACAGAGCTTAAGGATAAAATAGTAGAATTTATTAATGATTACAATGAATTATTAGGACATATTAATGGAAAATTATATGAGGAATATGATAGGTCATATTTACCATTAACTGATGAGGACAAAGAAGGGCTAAGCGATAGTGAAATAGAGAAACTTGAAACTAAAGCTCAAACGGGGCTTTTAAGAAATGATAGCTATTTAAGAAACTTCGCTGATGATATGAAACTTACAATGACAACTATGCTTGAAAAATCGGGATTAAGCTTGGAAAAAATAGGAATAAATCCGGTTCAGGATTATTCAACACAAAATGGATTATTTACAATAGATGAAGATAAGCTATTATCGGCAATTGAGGAAAATTCAGAAGGAATTCAAGAATTATTTGCGGGATCAAATGGAATTATTACTAAATTGAAGTCTAATTTATCTGATCATGCAACAGGAACTTTTTCAAGATTAGCTAATAAAGCTGGAGTTGCAAATGGTGTAACAGCAAATACTAATGAAATGACAAAAGATATCGAGCAGAGAAAGAAATTGATAACAGAAATGCAGACTGCCTTACAAGAAAAAGAAGATGCATTATATACTAAATATGCTAGTTTAGAAAGTTCATTATCATCACTACAAGCACAGCAAAGTTCATTATCTTCATATTTTCAGTAAATAGTAGAAGAGGATATAAATTATGAATTTAGATGAGTTACTAAAAGAATATAAAGATGTGTCATATATTATGGTTGAAAAACTTAGGAAAGAAGAGGATATCTTTTCTTTCCTAAGAAGAAGAGAAAATATAATAGATGAAATAAATAACTTAAATATTGATAAACAATTAATATGCAGTAAGATAGAAAATTTAAATATTATGGATATAGAAAAAGAGTTAGAGGAATTAATTAAAAGCATCATGCTAAATGTGAAAAAAGAAATAAAAAAAATAAAACAGTCTAAAGAAGCTTATAAAAAATATGCTGATTTTAATGGAAATGCCTTAATATTCAGCACTAAGAGATAGTGTAAAAATATTGTAGAAAAAATAAAAAAATATAAAAAAACTCTAAAGTATATGCAGGATAAAACGAAAATATAAATGTAAAGTTTATAAGCTATTAACTTTTAAAAGTTAATATATATTAATAGACATGGATGTCAAAAAAATAATTTTTAAAAATCAAGGAGGAATTTATTATGGTAATTTCACACAATCTTAATGCTATGAATGCTCATAGACAAATGAAAACAAATACAAGTGCAACAGGGAAGGCTATCGAAAAATTAAGCTCAGGTTTAAGAATAAACAGAGCTGGAGACGATGCGGCTGGTCTTGCAATCTCTGAAAAAATGAGATCTCAAATCAGAGGCTTAAACCAAGGTTCTACTAATGCTCAAGATGGTATTTCAATGATCCAAACAACTGAAGGTGCATTAAATGAAACTCACTCAATGTTACAAAGACTTAAGACATTAGCTACTCAATCTGCTAATGGAACTTATCAAAACTCAGATAGAAGTTTAATACAAAAGGAAGTTAGTCAATTAACAACTGAAATAAGTAGGATTGCTAAAGAAACTGAATTTAATGGTCAACAAGTTTTAGCAACAGTTGCTTCGATATCTTTCCAAGTAGGCAATAAGTCTGGACAAGTTATAAAAGTTACTAATAAAAAAATGACTGCAAGTGCGTTAAGTATAGCTACATTAAATATGGCAAGTGCCGGCTCTGCAAGTAAATCTTTAGATAAAATAGAAAAGGCAATTAATACAGTTTCAGAGCATAGAGCAACTTTAGGAGCTGTACAAAACAGATTAGAACATACAGTTTCATCTACTGATAATACATCAGAAAACTTACAAGCAGCAGAATCTAGAATAAGAGATACTGATATGGCTAAGGAAATGATGGAATATACTAAGAGCAATATATTAACACAAGCAGCTCAATCAATGCTTGCTCAAGCTAATAGTGCTCCAAACTCAGTATTAAGCTTATTACAATAGAATTTAATGTAAGAAGAATCGCTTAAGAATGAAAAAATCATTCTTAAGTGGTTCTTTTTTATGTTATTATATAAATTATAAAAGCATCAATAGAATAATCTCTAAGTTAAGGAGAATATAAGAATAAATATTTGAATAAATAGATAGTGTATAAAGAATTTGGGGATTTTATCGAAAAATAACAGAGGTGAAAGTTTTGGAAAAGAAAAATTTGGACTTTACAATAGAGAAAAGTAAGGATGGTTATAATATAGCTAAAATAAAAAAGGATAATAAATATATATATATTGGGAGCAAATACAATGTGAGATCAGAATTAGATAAATTTTTAAATTATATAGATACTTTAGATGGTATAGAAGATAATGAAAAGCAATTTATAATTTTTGGTTTTGGCGCAGGTGAACATATAAAAGAATTAAGAAAAAAATATAAAAAAAATAAGATAAAAGTTATTGAACCTAATAAAGCTATTGGAGAATATATTGAAAATTTAGAATGGATAAAAAAGGATGAAAATATTGAGCTAGTAGATTGTTATAAAAGTGATGGTATTGAGGATTTAGATGACGATTTTTTTGATGAGTGTAAGTTGCAAAATATACAAATCATACCGTTCGCCAATTATAAAAAATTGTATTTAGAAGAATTTCTTTGCTTATGCAAAGAGATTAGGAAGATATATGTTGATAATATAATTCAGAGAAATACAAAAATGTATTTTAAGGATAGATGGTTTGAGGCACTTATGGAAAATATTCCGCATATGATTGAGAGTCCAATCTTAGATTTATATAAAAATGAATATAAAAATAAGCCGGCAATAATTGTTTCTTCTGGGCCATCACTTGACAAAAATATAGAAAATCTAATAGGAATAGAGGGAGAATTTTTTATAATTTCAGCTGGACGATCTTTAGTAGCGTTAAAGGAAAAAAAAATTAATGCAAATTTATTTGTATCAATAGACTCGGATGAATTAAGTTATAAATTTATTGAGGACTTTATTGAAGATATAGAGGCACCTTTACTTTTTTTAGATACTACTAATGAAAAAATAGTTAAAAATTATAATGGAAAAAAAATATGCTCAACTTACAATAAAATGATGTATGATATTTTTTCTGAATATATTCATGTACAATTGCTAACTTCATATGGATCGGTATCACATACAATGATATCAGCTGCTGTACTTTTAGGGTGTAATCCAATAATACTTGTAGGTCAAGATTGTGCATATACTAACAACAAAGCACATTCTCCTTTTTTGGAAGAAAAGCAAAAAGGTGCTAAATTTGAAGATTCCAAAAGAGAAAATGATTTCTTTGTAGAAGATGTTAATGGGGGACAAGTAAGAACTAGTTGGGAATTAGATGGATTTAGAATTGGTATAGAAAAATTAATTAAAGATAATCAAAATATTACATTTATAAATGCAACAGAAGGAGGAGCTAAGATTCATGGAGCAATGCAAATGAAGCTTTGTGATGCAATAAATAAATATAGTGGTAGTAAAGTTGAAGCTCTTTCAAATAAAATATCAGATAATAGAATTAAATTAAGAACAATAGATGTAATTAGTGAAATGCAGAAAGGATTACTATATATAAAAAATAAATGTAATGAGGCGCTAATTTTAATTAAAAAAATTAGTTATAATAACTTTAATTATAGTAAAAAAAATAATGACATAATTAATAAGATAAATGAAATAGATAAAAAAATAAAAAAAGAAATGAGTAACTTTATAGTAATAGAATCATTACTATATCCAATTATATATAATATTTTAGTTGATAAATCTGTAGTTAAGGAAAAAGATGAAATAATAAAGAGAGAACTTATAATAGAGGAGAACCTTAAGCTATATACAAATATAAAAAATGTAATAGAATATTCTTTGAAGTATTTAGAACATACATTAGATGCGTTAAAAAGTAGTGAACGTATTTTTTTGAGTAATAAAAAGGAGATTGAAAAATAATGAAAAAAGTTTTGGTAACAGGGGCTGATGGTTTTATAGGTAGTCATTTGACAGAACAATTGGTCAAAGATGGATATAAAGTAACAGCATTTGCGTATTATAATTCATTTAATACCTGGGGGTGGTTGGATACATTACCTAAATATATATTAAATGAAATAGAAGTGTTTACAGGAGATATAAGAGATCCCAATGGTGTAAGGGAATCTATGAGAAACGTAGAAGAAGTTTTTCATTTGGCTGCTCTTATAGCTATTCCATTTAGTTATAATTCACCAGATTCATATGTTGATACTAATATAAAGGGAACACTAAATATTTTACAGGCAGCTAGAGATTTAGAGATTAGTAGAATTTTGATAACTTCAACATCAGAAGTGTATGGAACAGCACAATATGTTCCAATAGATGAGAAGCATCCATATCAAGGTCAATCTCCATATTCAGCTACTAAAATAGGAGCTGACAGATTAGCAGAATCTTTTTATAGAAGTTTTAATATGCCGATAAGTATTGTAAGACCATTTAACACATATGGACCTAGGCAATCAGCAAGAGCTGTTATACCTACAATAATAACTCAATTATTATCAGGACAAGAAGAAATTAAATTAGGCTCTCTTACTCCTACTAGAGATTTTAATTACGTTAAAGATACAGTAAATGGATTTATAGAAATTTCAAAAAGCAATAAAACAATAGGACAAGAGATAAATATAGCTACTCAAAATGAAATTTCTATTAAAGAATTAACAGAAGAAATTATACAGCAAATAAATCCTAAAGCAAAAATTATTTGTGATGAAAAAAGATTAAGACCGGAAAACAGTGAAGTTAATAGGCTCCTAGGATCTAATAAAAAAATTAAAGAACTTACAAAATGGAAAACACAATATACTTTTAAACAAGGTATAAAAGAAACAATTGATTGGTTTAAAGACAAAGATAATATAAGGAATTATAAAGTGGATTTATATAATATTTAATTTAAATAAATATTTAGGGAGATAGATAATATGAAAACTTTGAAGGAAAGAATTGAGGATTATGAAAATTTTGATAGGGATATCAGACCGGAATTTCCTAGAAATATGTTACTAGAAGTAACTAATGCTTGTAATCATAATTGTATTTTTTGTGCTAATTCTAAGAGTACTAGAAGAATAAAGTTATTAGATGAAAATTTTGCTTACAGGATATTAAAAGAAGCGTACGACTTAGGAACGCGAGAGGTTGGATTTTACGGGACTGGTGAACCGCTTGTAAATACTAAACTGGAAAATTATATAAAGTATGCAAAAGATATAGGATATGAGTACACATATATTACAACAAATGCAGCTTTATTGACATATAATAGAATGAAAAGTATTGTTGAATCAGGAATTGATAGTATAAAAATTTCATTTAATGCAGGAACAAGAGAAAGTTATAACTTTATACATGGTAAAGATGAATTTGAATTAGTTAAAAAAAACATAAAAAATCTTGTTGATTATAGAAAGAATATAGACGGAAATTTTAAAATATATATGTCATGTATATTGACAAAGTATACAAAGAAGGAGAAGAAAATAATAGAGTCTGAATTTGAAAATTACATAGATGAATTTACGTTTTTCAACTGTAAAAACCAGTGTGGAGTAATGTATGAAATAAATGGAAATGTTGCTGTAGAAGACGATAAGAAACAAGAGAAAAATATGTGCTCACTCCCATTTAATAAATTACATATTACTAGTGAAGGGTACTTAACAGCATGCTGTGCAGATTTTCAAAACTATTTAGTTATAGCAGATTTAAATAATACTAAATTAAAAGATGCTTGGCATAACGAAGAATTTATAAGTTTAAGAAAAAAGCATATTCAAGGTACTTTGGAGAATACTTTGTGTTATAATTGTTTAAATAATTTGAATGAAGAAATTACTCCATTAATAGAAGAATTAGGGGAAAAAATTGAAAAGAAAGACTTTGATAAAACGGAAGATATATTAAATCGCATAGAATTACTTAATAATACAAAAAAATAATGCTTTTGTGAAGAAGGTGAAAAAATGAAAAAAATTATTCCTTTATCAGTACCTAATTTAAAGGGAAATGAATTGAAATATGTTACTGAGGCTATAGAAGATGAATGGATATCAACAGGAGGATCATATATAAATGAATTTGAAGAAAATATTGCTGAATATTTAAATGTAAATATGGCTGTAGCCTGCCAAAGTGGAACGGCGGCAATACATTTATCGCTGCTTGAGAGCAAAATAGAAGAAAATAATGAAGTTATAGTGCCTACATTGACGTTTATTGCAGCCGTTAATCCAGTTACATATTGTAAAGCCCATCCAGTATTTATGGATTGTGATGAATCGTTAACTATTGATACAAATAAATTGGAGGAATTTTGTGAACAGGAATGTAACTTGGTGAGTGGTAATCTTGTGAATAAAAAATCAAATAGGATTGTAAAAGCAATTATTGTAGTTCATGTATTTGGAAATATGGCTAATATGATTAGAATAATGGAGATAGCTAAGAGATTTAATTTGATAGTAATTGAAGATGCAACAGAAGCATTGGGGACATATTATAAAGAAGGAGCGTACAAAAATTGTTTTGCAGGAACTATTGGTGATTTTGGTTGTTATTCATTTAATGGTAATAAGATATTGACTACTGGCGGTGGTGGAGTAATAGTGGCGAACAATAAGAGCAATTTAGAGCATATTAAATATTTATCAACACAAGCAAAAGATGATGCTCTTCAATATAAACATGATGAGATTGGATATAATTATAGAATGACAAATGTGCAAGCGGCTATTGGGGTTGCGCAATTAGAAACTTTAGAGAAGTTTATAGATATAAAAGAAAACAATTATAAAGTTTATAAAAGAGAATTTAGAGAATGTGGAATTGAAATGCTGTCTTTTAGCGATAAAGTAAGACCTAATTACTGGTTTTATTCTTTGTTATTATGTAATAAAGAGAAAAAGAATATAGAAGTTATAGAAGAATTAATAAAGTCTAATATTCAAACTAGGCCAATTTGGGGGTTGATTCACCAACAGAAACCATATTTAAGTTGTGAAGCGTATAAGGTTGAAAAGGCGTTATATTATCATGAAAGCATTATTAATATACCATGTAGCACAAATCTTGAAGAAAATGACATAATATATGTCGCAAATCAAATAAAAAAAATATTAAAATAAAAGATTAGGAGAAAAACAATGGAGAATGAAATAAATAAACAATCAGAAAGATGGAAAAATAAATATAATAATGTTGATGATTCAAAGATATTTGAAGTAAGACCCAAATTCCCTAAATGCATAAATATAGAAATATCTGATATATGCAATTACGACTGTTTATTTTGCGCAAGTTCAAAATTTTTTAAAGAAAAGGGGTTGATAGACGATAAATTAGCATTAAGATTAATAGATGAAGCATATGATAATGGTGCAAGAGAAATATGTTTTCACATAAATGGCGAACCTCTTACTAATCCTAACTTTGAAAAATATGTAGAAAGTGCAAAAGAAAAAGGGTATACATATATTTTTATGACGACTAATGGATTTTTAGCAGATATTAATAGAATGAAGAAAGTAGTAGATGCAGGAATTGATAGTGTTAGATTTTCGATAAATTCAGGAAGAAACAAGTACAAAGTAATACATGGATCAGGAGATTATGATATAGTAATTAATAACTTAAAAGATTTAATAAAATATAGGGACGAAAACAAGAAAAAATTCATGATAGGAATATCTATGGTAGAAACAAAATATACAAAAAATGATTGTATAATATTAAAGAAAGAATTTGAAAATATTGTAGATGATATTACTATTTTAAAAGTAAATGATGATGCAGGACAATGTTCATTAAATAGAGAATTAATGAGTGAAACATCAGAAGGTTTGGCTTCGGTAAAGAGTATACCATGTCCAATACCATTCAATTCTTGTTATGTAACAAGAATTGGACACTTGACAATGTGCTGTGGTGATAAAAGAAACTATATGGCTGTTGCTGATTTAAATGATGTGAGAATTAGTAAGGCGTGGAATAATGAAGCAGCTACACGATTGAGAAAAAAAATGATAAGTGGAGAAATAGAAGGAATCATTTGTTATAATTGTATCTTCGGTAAGAGTGAAGAAGTATATCCTTTAAATGAATCGTATGCTAAAAAATATATATCAAAAGAATATGATGATGATAGAGTTAATAGAATCCAAATATTAAAAGAGTTATCATATTTAGAAGATTAAAAAGTGAGGGGTATATTTGAAAGAATTATTTATTGACAAGAGTATTTCTATAAAACAAGTAATAAAGAAAATTGATGAAACTGGAAAGAAGATATTATTAGTTACAACAAAGGAAGATATTCTTTTGGGAACAATTACAGATGGTGACGTACGCAGATGGATTCTGAAAAATGGAAATTTAGAAAAACCTGCTTCTGAAATAATGAATAAGGATCCAATAGTTCTATGTGTTAAGCAAAAATATAGAGCAAAAAAAGTTATAAATGAAAAATGTATTTCAGCACTTCCAATAGTAAATGAAAAAAATATTGTAGTGGATATAATATTTTGGAATGAAAAGTATAACGAGAAGTTCATTGAAAGAAAAATAAGTAATCCAGTGGTAATAATGGCAGGCGGAAAAGGAACAAGGCTTTATCCATATACCAAGATATTACCAAAGCCATTGATACCAATTGGAGAAGAGTCTATAATAGAAAGAATAATTGATAAGTTTATAAAATTTGGTTGTGAGATGTTTTACGTAACTGTAAATTATAAAAAGAATATGATAAAAGCATATCTTGGAGAAATTCAGAAAAATTATTCATTAGAATATATAGAAGAAGAAAGGTTTTTAGGAACTGGAGGAAGTCTATCATTGCTTAGAGGAAAGATAAAAGAATCATTTTTTGTTACTAATTGTGATGTATTAGTAGAAGCAGATTATAAGGATTTATTAAAGTATCATAATGAACAAGATAATATGATAACAATGGTTACATCTTTAAAAAATTATAATATTCCTTATGGAGTGATAAAATTAAATGATTTTGGTAGAGTTATAGATACTATTGAAAAACCTGAATTTAATTATTTGGTTAATGCTGGATTGTATGTTTTAAAACCAGAATGTATTTATGATATTCCTCAAAATAAGTTTTTTCATATTACAGATTTAATTAATAAATATATAAAAGAAGGTAAAAAAGTCGGTACATATCCAATAACAGAAAATGCATGGTTAGATATGGGAGAATTTAAGGAAATGGAACGTATGAGAGAAAAATTGGGAATATATGAATAAAAGTTTGGAGTATAGATTTTATGAAAAAGATTCTTCTTCTAGGTGGTGGAGGTCACTGTAAAAGTGTTATAGATTCAATAATGAACTCTAATTTATATGAAATAATAGGGATTATAGACTGCGAAGAAAAAATTGGAAATACAATTAATACAATTCCTATTATAGATTGTGATAAAAATTTATATAAATATACAAATAAGAAGGATATAAAGGTTTTTATAACAGTAGGCTCTGTTGGTAATGTTGAAATAAGGGAGAAGTTATATAAAATTACAAAGGAGTTGCGCTTTGAAATTGCTACAGTAGTGGATCAAAGTGCTATTATAGCTTCAAATGTTGTTATAGAAGAGGGGACCTTTGTAGGAAAGAAAGCTATTATTAATGCCGATTCAATTATTGGAAAAAATTGCATTATCAATACAGGATCTATTATTGAGCATGATTGTCTAATAGGGAATTTTTCGCATATTGCTCCTGGGAGTACAATATGTGGACAATGTAGAATTGGTGAAAGGACTCATATTGGAGCAGGAAGTATAGTTATACAGGGGATCACTATAGGAAATAGTGTAATGATTGGAGCAGGAAGTGTAGTTGTAAAAAATATAGGAAATAGTAGAAAAGCTTATGGAAATTATTGCAGGGAGAGATGATAATAAAATATGAATAAAACTTTTATAATTGCAGAGGCAGGAGTAAATCATAATGGTGATATTGCTTTAGCTAAAAAATTAATAGATATAGCAGCAGAAGCTAAAGTTGATGCAGTTAAATTTCAAACTTTTAAAGCTGAAAAAATAGTGTGTAAAAATGCTAAAAAGGCTGATTATCAAAATGAAATTACTGATAAGGATGAAACTCAATTTGAGATGTTAAAAAAACTTGAATTAGATTATGAGTCACATAAAGAGCTTATTAATTATTGTGAACAAAAGAATATATTATTTTGCTCAACCGCATTTGATTTAGAAAGTATAGATTTGCTAATAAATTTAGGAATGACAGTTTTTAAAATTCCTTCAGGAGAAATAACTAATTATCCATATTTAAAAAAAATTGGGGGGCTTAAAAAAAAGGTTATATTATCTACAGGAATGAGTACATTAGATGAGGTAGAGCAGGCTATTAAAATATTAAAAAATAATGGAACAAGAGAAATAGTAGTATTACATTGTAACACAGAATATCCAACTCCTTTTGAAGATGTTAATTTAAGTGCGATGAAAACAATGAAAGAAAAACTAAATGTGGAAGTGGGATACTCAGATCATACTTTAGGAATAGAAGTTTCAATTGCAGCTGTAGCTATGGGTGCTACTGTAATAGAAAAACATTTTACTTTAGATAAAAACATGAATGGTCCAGATCATAAAGCGAGTTTGATGCCAGAAGAATTAAAACAATTGGTCAAGTCTATAAGAATTATTGAAAAGTCAATAGGGAATGGAATCAAAAATCCATCTAAATCTGAAATAAAGAATTTAGATATCGTCAGAAAAAGTATAGTTGCTAATAGAGAAATAAAAAAAGGCGAAATGTTTACCAATGACAATTTAGCTTGTAAGAGGCCTGGAACAGGGATATCACCCATGAAGTGGGATGAAATTATTGGTAAAAAAGCTATAAGAGATTTTAAAGAAGATGAGATGATAACATTATGATAAAAATTTGTGTGATCACAGGAACGAGAGCAGAATATGGATTATTAAAACCGATAATAAATAAGATAAAAGATGATAAACAATTAGGATTACAATTAGTAGTAACAGGGATGCATATATCACCAGAGTTCGGCTTGACGTACAAAGAGATATTACAGGATGGATTTGAAATATCAGATAAAATAGAGGTTCTCTTGAGTTCTGATACTCCTGTTGGAATTTCTAAGTCTATTGGATTAGGCATTATAGGTTTTGCAGAACTTTTTGAAAAAAGTAAACCAGATATAGTGATTATTTTAGGAGATAGATATGAAATTTTTGCTGTTGCTTCGGCAGCAATGATTGCAAATATACCAATAGCTCATATACATGGAGGGGAAACAACAGAAGGGCTTATAGATGAAGCTATAAGACATTCGATAACTAAAATGAGCTATATTCATTTTCCATGTACTGAAGAATATAGAAGAAGGATAATACAACTAGGAGAGAGCCCAGACAGAGTATTTAACGTTGGGGCATTAGGATGCGAAAATATAAAAAAAATAAAGTTTATAGATAAAGAAGCTTTAAAAGAAGAACTAAATATAGATTTTGAAAAAAAAGTAGCATTATTAACATTTCATCCGGTAACATTAGATATATTTAAAGCTGAGAAGCAATTTAAAGAGGTGTTAAGTGCAATAGATTGTTTCGAAGATTTGCAAGTCATATTTACTAAAGCAAACTCAGATACTGGTGGAAGAATTATAAATTATTTAATTGATGAGTATGTTAGGAAGAATTCCAATAGATGTATTGCTTTTTCATCATTAGGACAGGTTCGATATTTAAGTGCTATGAAGTATTGCAGTTTTGTTATTGGAAATTCTTCAAGTGGAATTTTAGAAGCTCCTGTATTAAATAAACCAACTATAAATATAGGAGACAGGCAAAAAGGTAGAATTCAATTAGAATCAATCATAAATTGTGAAGCAAAAAAGGAAGATATAATTAAGGCAATAAATATTGTATTATCAGAGATATTTAGCAAAAATATAGAGAATATTGATAATCCTTATGGCAAAGGAAATACATCAGATATGATTATAGAAATTATTAAACGATTTTTAAATCAGCAAAAGATTGATTTAAAAAAGAAATTTTATGATTTGTTAGGAAGTGATTAAGATTAAAATTTTATTTATTGGTTGTGTACAATCATCAAAAATATTATTAGAAAGTTTAATTGCAGATTTATCAGAAGAAATAGAATTAATTGCTGTAATAACTAAAAAAAGATCTGATTTTAATTCTGATTTTTGTGATTTAGCACATATTTGTGTGGAAAATTCAATAGAGTTTATTTATGCCGATAATATAAATGAAGAAGATTTGGTACAGTATATAAAAGATAAAAAACCAGATTTAATTTATTGTTTTGGATGGTCTCAATTATTATCAAGTGAAATTATTGATATACCTAATATAGGTTGTGTAGGATTTCATCCGACTAAGTTGCCTCATAACAGAGGAAGGAATCCAATTGTATGGACGTTAGCTTTGGGTTTAGAAGAGACAGCATCCACATTTTTCTTTCTAGAAAAGGATGCAGATAATGGAGATATAATTTCTCAGGAAAAAATAAAAGTAAGCTTATTAGATGATGCGAGCAGTTTATATAATAAAATACTTAATGTGGCTAAAAAACAAATAGTATACTTAACTAAGCAATTTATAGAAAATAAAATAGTAAGAATTAAACAACAAGAAAGTGAAGCAAACATTTGGAGAAAAAGAAGTGCTAAAGATGGCGAGATTGACTGGAGAATGAGTTCATTAAGTATATATAACTTAGTAAGGGCATTAACAAAGCCATATATAGGAGCTCATTTTACATATAATGGTAAAGAGTATAAAGTATGGGCAGCTGAGTTAGTAGATAATATAGAATATGATTATAGAAATTTGGAATTTGGAAAAGTTATATCAGTAGGGATAAATAATTCATTTATAATTAGAACAGGTGATGGAGTAATAAGAATAAAGAAACATGAGTGCAATATTATTAGAGAAGGAGTTTATATATGATATGAATGTTCTTGTTGTGTCACCACATCCTGATGATGAAACCTTGGGATGTGGGGGAACTTTATTAAGATTAAAGGAAGAAGAGAATAAGATTTATTGGCTAAATATTACTAACATAAAAGTTGAGTATGGATATGATAAAGAAAAGGTGGAAAAGAGAAAAAAAGAAATAAAATTAGTTAATGAATCTTTTAAATTTGAAAAATATTTTGATCTGGAATTATGTCCAACTAAACTAGAACAATATGATAGTAATGAAATTATACAGAGAATATCGGAGATAATAGCTGAAATAAGGCCTCAAATGATTATTTTACCTAGCAGAAATGATGTTCATTCAGATCATAAAGCAGTATTCGATTGGTGCTTTGCGTGTACTAAAATTTTTCGACATTCATATATAAAAAAAATATTAATAATGGAAATATTGTCAGAAACAAATTTTTCTCTACCTGAGAATTCATTTGAACCTACATATTTTTTTGATATAAGCAATTATATGGAAGAAAAAATTAATGTAATAAAAATTTATGAGAGTGAATTGGGAGAACATCCATTTCCGAGAAGTATTGAAGCTATAAAATCATTAGGATTATTGAGAGGAATAAGTGCAGGAGTTAAATATGCAGAGGCTTTTAAAATTGTAAAATTTATCGAATAAGATTCTGTTAGGTTGTTATGAAAAAATAGATTAATAAGTTCGTAGAATTTCTCGATCTTTGAAAATTATATAAGTTTGATTAATTTATTGCATGACAAATAAACCTGCAAGAGATAAGATTTTTTACAGGTTTATCAAAGATATTGATTAATTAATGTGAAAGCAGAATCTTCACTACGTGATTTCGTTAAGTGAAATGCCAATATAAAACGAGTTTCTGAATCAATAGCCAGCCACAAATAATAACGTTCACCTTTTATAAATACAACTGTTTCGTCAGCGTGCCAATCGCCAGATTGCAAATTTAATTGTGATTTAAATGAATCAGCTTTTTGTCTGAAAAAAGGCGCAAATTTATGTACTCAACTGAATATTGTTACATGAGAAACTTTTATATTTGCTGTTGTATATAGAAATTGTGAAATAGCTTTTGTAGATGTATTATTAAAAAAATATAAGGTTAAAGCTGTGAGTATAACATGTAATGGAAATCGCATTCCTTTCATAGAAAGGGTGCCCGTTAGATTTGGACTAGATGCACTATCAATATTTAAATTATGGTGTTGTACTATTATATGATTGCACTTTCTATTACCACATTTATAACGATTATAATGTTTATAAGTGTGGTGTATCTATGTTGCTTTGCCACACTTTGGACATTTAGGATAGCTTTTTGCAACTCGGTTACTGACATAGTCAGGAGCAAACTGTCTCTTACAGTTCTTGCATTGATATTTTTGATTAGCCTGCTTATCTAAACCAAACTATATAGTTGGTCAGAGTGACAGCGAGGACATTTTATTTTAGCTTTGTTCATTGTTCTTCTCCTTTCGAAGGGGGATTATTGGTTCTAGTCAAACTTATTGTATTCACTTCGGTTGAGAAGAGCAATGTTCATATAACTTAACAGAACGTCGAATAAAATGGGGGGAGTTAGATGAAGAATAATGTATTAGCAATAATTCCAGCAAGAAGTGGATCAAAAGGCCTTAAGGATAAAAATATAAAAATATTAAATGGAAAGCCAATGATAGCCTATACTATTGAGGCAGCAATAAAAAGTAATGTTTTTGAGGATATCATGATTTCAACTGATTCAGAAAAATATTCTCAAATAGCCAAAAAATATGGGGCTACTATACCCTTTTTAAGGGATAAACGATTGGCTACAGATGAAAGTACAACAATAGAAGTAGTAGAAGATGTTTTAATAAAGTTAAAAGAAAATGGAAAAGAATACGAAAAATTTATGATATTACAGCCAACTTCACCATTAAGAGATGAAATTGATATAAAGAAAGCTTTTGATTTATTGAATAAAAAAAATGCAAATAGCGTTGTCAGTATGTGTGAATGTGAGCATTCACCACTATGGACTAAACAATTAAATGAATCGACATTGGATTTAGATGGTTTTTTGAGTAATGTAGGTAATTCAGGAAGGCAAAAATTAAAAAAATATTATAGATTAAATGGGGCGATATATGTTTTAAAAACAGATTATTTTTTAAAACATAAAAATTTTTATAAAGAAAAAAGTTATGCTTATATTATGGATAAAAGAAAATCAATAGATATAGATGATTTATATGATTTTGAATATGCAGAATTTATAATGAATCAGAAGGTCACATGATTATAATATTAAGTAGGTATATGTTCTAATAAAATTTCTAAATTCTTAATACATGGCATAAGAAAATAATAATACAATGGAATGAATATATTCATTTTATAAAGCAATAATGAAATGATTTTATTGTTAAAGTAGTATATAGAATCTGGTATAGCTTAAAAATGTGTAAATAAAATGAGTTGAACCACTTTCAATATGCTTACTGTAAGAGAAAAATAAGTTAAATGAATTCAACTAATAAATGTGATTTAGTCAATTAGTAGAAGTTTCTCTCGAATCTGAAAATGATAAGCTAATAATTTGAAAATTTCAATGATTTCCAAGTATAGATACTTAAAATTTATTATAAAGAATGTATAGTTAAAGTTTCATAATATATATTTTCAGTATGTTAACAAATACAGCGGAAGACACTGAACAGATTTACATAGTTTTGGTATTGCGCAAATTTTGGTGATTTATTTAAGCTTATTCACCACTTTTCAAATTAAAATTTAATCTGGGAATGTATGATTTGAAATATATATTTATCTTTAAAATAAAAGAAAAATTCAATAAAAATTCTTATGTGGAATTGTAAGAATTACTAAAAAGTTTACAGAAAAAATTAGGCTTAAATGAGCTAAATACATTGAAAGAGTTAATGACATTTCTAATAAGAAATTGATATGAATAATGTAGGGATTATTTGGTGAACAGTTTAAATGTAGATAAAAAATATTATTTGATAAATTACAATATCAAGTGCAACACTGATTGACTGCAAAGAAATAGCCAATATAGGTACGTTCATGTTAAAGTAATAATTGTGAGAAAGCCACTTTAAAGGACGTGAATATATAAGCTACAAGCATATTAATATAAATGAAAATTGTTGTATATTAGAATATTTAAATTTAGGATGGAGTTTATAAAGAGCTTGAAGAAATAAAGGAACTATATCAAGAGAAATTAAAGGAAACAATTTTAATGGAAAATATAGTGCACATATAGTTCAAGAAAAATTAAATTCACATTGGTTTCCAGAACAAATTGCAGAGCGAATGAAGCTTGATCTTGTTAATAAGAATAATTTCATACAGTAGTATATATAGCTGGATTTACAAAAGATTATTAGAAAAATGTTCTGTTGAACTACTGCGCAGGAAAAGAAATTTGTTATTGGAAACTTGAAACTGCAGTTTCCAGTAGAGGTAAATCAAAAGTATGCTTTTCAAAATTCGTTGAAAGGAAAACACTATTAAATAAAATTAAATTAATGACTAACAGAAAAGCTACTACTTTTAATGAATATTACATTAAAGCTCAATAATACTACTCTAAAAACACTAACTGTAGACCTTGGTAAAGAATTTGCAGTTTATTTAGATTTAGAAAGTACTTTGAAAGTTGATGTGTATTTTACATGTCTATATAGTTCATGGCAAAGAGGAACCAACGAAAATATAAACGGACTAATTAGAGAATTTTTTTCTAAGAGGTTTTATTTTTCTACTATGACACAAGAAGATGTTGATACTGTTGAAAAAATTTTAAATAATATGCCACGGAAATGTCTTGGATTCAAGCTCTATTAGAAGTATTTAACGAAGAACAAGCTAACTACTGCACTTAGCTTGACAATTTGTCATTTGTTCCAGCTTCTAATTTGTATAAGTCAGCAAATTCAGAGCCTTTATCACATGTTATGGTTTTAAAAGCTTCACTAAACTTATCGCTATATATCTTACGTATGTTTTAAGTGATTCCGTAACTGTTTCAGCAGTATTAGATGCAATTTTATGAATGATGGTATTCTTAGTTTTACGCTCAAGAATAGTTATAAGGACACAGTCATTATTGGATTTTTACTAACAACAGTGTCTATCTCCCAATGTCAAAATTATTCACTATTATAGATATTACTTGGATGTTCAGAAATACTTTTACCAAGCTTTTTCTTATTTTTTACTTTGGTTGGATTGGGATTTCTGCGTATGTTCATTGGTAAATCTGCATTAATAACATATAGTAGACCAAAATTAATATAATTATATAAAGTTTTAGTGCAAACTATTTGAGAGCGTTGAAACTTGTTTTTGGCAAGGCGTTACATACATATGCATCTCGCGACCATGACTGATTTTTGATATTATAAACGTATAGTTAATGAAGTCACTGCATTCTAGACGTTTAAATTTACGGCAGGAATTCTGGTGATTATTTTTATAAATAGCTTCGCCAGTATATGCAAGATACATTTTAACGTAGTTTCATTGCTTTATCTGTGTAGTTGTGCTATGACGTATCTCATTTAAAAGAGTACTAATTGGACAGTCAAGCTTTTGGCTATATTATATGCTGAAAATCTATCTTTAAGACGTAGTTCATAGTCATGCGCTCTTTGAAATTCAAATGTTTATTTTTACGTAATTCTGTGTTATGATTTTGATGATTCATAGTGAGTATCCCCCCTTGTGATTTCGTTTGGCGATTAAATCATAACGCAGATAATCACTGGGAATTTTTTATTAGTTCAATTTCATTTTACAATTAGTCTAAATTATATTTATGATGAACTTTGTTATTAATTTTTGCAGTATAGAAAGCCTGTAAAACAGTGATATTGATGGATTTTATGGTATGATTTTGTATAGAAGTGAACTATATGGAGGAAATTTAATTTCTAAAATATAAAGAACTTTTAGAATTATGGATTTAAGGTAAAAGAACAAGAAAAGAAGAGTGGTATTTTGAATAGTTGGATTGACAAATTGAATTATGCAATTTTATATTGAAATAAAAAAGTTTATTTATAAAGTAAGAAAATTACTCTTAATGGTTAAGTTTTTGTTTGGATGAAGTTAAAAATTTATCTGATAGTAGTTATGAAGAACTAACACCTTAAAATATAGAGGCTTCATCATGCGATAGTCAAGATAATTGAATATGTTAAATATATAAATTCAGAGAATATGAGGATATTAATAGTACTTCTGATGTTATAATAAAATTAACATCTACACAATTCAGTTTTATACATGCCATTAAACCAGAGTTTAATTTAATAAAGAATCTGTTAAAAAAGCTTGTTAATGAAGCATTTAAAACTACATTATGGAGTGGTCTGTTGGAATACTAGTTCATGGACTTTTTATATAGGGAAGGCATTGTACGTTGGAGTTAATTTATATGCATTAAATTTATAATCAATTAAAAATAGGAGATTTTTTTATTTCTGTCTGATAAATTAGGTAAAAGTAATGTATTGGTTAGGTTAGCTTAAATAACTCAATGGTATGAATTTGAACGATCATATTTTAAGCAATTTATTAAAAAGGAGACAATATAAAACGGTTCAGGATAGTTCTAGGGGGGAATTATTAAGAATAAACCAAATTACTTTATTATGAAACGATAGCAAATATTGTATGAAATCTATATCTTAAATATTTTATTTAATTGAAGTGATTTCAGGTTTATGCATCATTTAGGCTTTTTTCACGATATAATTTGAAAAAGGTCTAATGAAATGATTGAAATTATTATTAAGGTTAGAAAAGTTGAAAATGACTTAAATAATAATAATCTATTTTAAGGAAATCTTCGAGCTAGTAAAACAAAATATGGAGTAGCTAGAATATATGCAAAATGAAAAGAAACTGAACATTTTATTATTAATATTTATTTTCTAAATAAATATTAACAATAATTGGGTATTGAATACTATCCTATATTTACAATATATTTGGGAGTATCTAAAATAAGCAGAGAATTTAAAAGTACCATCTAAACATAAATTATTAATTAATTTACTAAAGAAAATATTAAAAATTTCGAAATATATTTATTAAGGAGTATTAAAATAGTATGAGTGAAAATGAAATTTTAAAATCAGTTAATGATTATTTATATAATTTAAAAGAAGGAATAAAGTCTGTTTCAGAGCTTATTCAATCAGGAAAAGAATACGAAGCTGTTAATTTAATAGTGAAAGTTTCAGACGGTTTGGAATGGATAAATGAGGCACTAAACTGTACAAAAGACTATAATTTAAATAATTTAAATTTAAATGAAATTAATGGTTTTATAGGAGAAATATGTGAAGCGTTAGAAAATGAAGATTTTATTTTGGTCAGTGATTTATTTAATTATGAAATTATTCCGATATTGGAAAAATTACATGATAGCATTAGAAAATGCGTGTAAAATGAATATTAATTATTCTAGGAAGGAGTAAGATGTTCTGTTTAGAAAAAAGTAGAAGTGGACCTGAAACTTTGAAGTATAATAATAAATATATACATAGTAAATATGATCCAATTAGTGAAGCTAATATGTTTGCAAAATCTAATATTAAAGAAAATGAAAATGATATTATTGTAGTGTATGGTTTAGGGCTAGGATATCACATAAAAGCATTAGTTGATTTAATAAGTGAAAATTCAGTTATATATGTTTTTGAATACAATCAAGAATTGGTAAAATGTTGCAGAAGAGTGAATAAAGATGTATTTATGGATAGAAGAGTTAAAATAATTGATAAAAATAATTTAAATTTTTTTGATGAATTTGCTAAAGTGTTAAGTAAAGTTAAAAATATAATTATTCATAAATCATCATTGGAAACTATAAAATACACTAGTTCATTCATGTATAATTTAATTAATGATTTCAATATTGCAAAACAGTATGAAAAAATAAATATAGAGATTATTGGACAATATGAAAAAAACTATGAATTTAATAAAAAGCTTAAATATGGACTATTAAAAAGTTTAATCAAAAATTACAATAGATCTAATAAACCATTTATAATTGTAGCATCAGGACCTTCATTGGAAAATGAATTATCATTGTTAACTAAGTATAGGAAAAAGTTTAATATAATATGTGTAGGAAGTGCCTTTAGAACTCTAATAGAAAATAATATTATACCGGATATTGTAGTTATAATAGATCCTAATGAGATGGTAATTAATCAATTAAAAAAACTAGATTGTAATAATGTCCCACTTTGTTTTTCTGCTTCAGCATCTAGATGGGCGGTAGAATTTTATAGAGGACCTAAATATATATTTAATCGTGAAAATGATGAATTCTACATAGAAACCGGAGGAACAGTTGCAGTTGCAGCTATTGGAATAGCAATAGAAATGAGCGCACTTGAAATTATACTTATGGGACAGGATTTGGCTTTTATAGGGGATAGATCACATACTCTAGCGTTTGAAAAAAATTATGGATTAAAAGACGATTTTTATAATAATTTAAAGAGAAAAAAAATCAAGGGTATTAATGGGGAAAATATTGAAACTACGCAAATATATATAACTTTTAAAAATAAAATAGAAACTGTCATAAGAAAAAATAGAAAAATCAGATTTTTTAATGTGAGTAAAGGTGCTATTATAGAAGGAGCAGATAATATCGAGTTTAAAAAATATTTAGAAAAATATATTATATAACTTGATTTGTACATTAAAAAGAAACACTAATAGATGATATTGATAAAATTTTTCAATGGATTATATAGATAAATTGCAATAACAAGGTATCTGTTTCTGGTTTTAATGTGGATAAATCAACAAATTGAGAGGTATTATCACTTATTATAGTTTTGAAAATTTTGTTAAACTTATTAATATATATGTTACGGATACTATTGAGCGTGTTAATAAATGTTCAGTAGTTTTATATGTAATTTTATGAATGATGACACTCTTTGTTTTGCGCTCGAGAATAGTCAGAAGAACACAGTCATTGTTGAATTTTTACCAATAACCAAATTCTTCACGATTATCGATATCAGTTGGATGCTTAGTATAACTTTTTCTTATGATTATTTACTTTTGCAGGTTTAGCCTTTCTACACAGGTTATTGGTAAATCTGAATTAAGAACAGATAGCAAGTCAAGATTGATATATTCATGTAAAGTTTTAGTACAGACTATTTGAAAGCGTTGAAACTTGCCGTTGGTGATAGCATTACCTATTCACATCTGGTGAGCATGAATGATTTTTTCTTTTATAACATCATAATTAATGAAATAACTGTATTCTAGGTGTTTAAATGTGAGACAAGAATACTGGCGATTATTTTTATAAATATCTTCGCAAGTATCTGCAAGATACATTTTAACGTAGTTTAATTGCCTAATCTGTGTAGTTGTGCCACGATGTATCTAATTAAAAATAGTATTTATTGTGTGATTTAGCTTTTTAGCTATTTTGTAAGTTGAAAAACATAATTAAGACGAAGTTCAATAGTCATACTTTCTTTGAAATCCAAGTGTTTATTTTTTATTTATTCCGCGTTATGATTCATAGTGATTGTTTTTTGTGTTGCACTTTCTTTAGAGATTAAATTATAGCATAGATAATCCATTATGGATTTTTTGTTAGCTCAATTTCATTTTACAATTAATCAGAACTATATCCTTTAAGAAAATAAATTAAAGATTATAATTAAATCTCCGATAAATAAAGTAATTAAAACGAAATATAAATGAAAAAGTACTTTGGAGGTTTATTATATGAGATTAAATCATAATATGTATTCACTTGGAATATTTAAGACATATTCAAGGAACGTTGATAATTATTCTAAAGCAATGAATAACGTGAGTACAGGATATAAAATAAATAGTGCGAAGGATAATCCAAATAAAATAGCTCAGGCAGAAACTTTAAGAATGACTGTTATTGGAAGAAATGCAGCAAGCTCTAATATACAAGATACAAGTTCTATGCTTCAAACTTTTGATGGTGCACTTCAAGAAATGAATAATAATGTATCAAGATTAAAGCAATTAACAGTTCAAGCTGCTACGGAAACTATTAATGATGAGGATAGAGCAGTAATTCAAAAAGAAATTGAAGGGATAAAGTCATCATTAAATGAGTTAGCTAATAATACAGAATTTAATGGTGTTAAATTATCAGATAATTTAGTAACTGATAATGCCAACACTACTAGATTTATGAAAACAACAATTGGAACATTATCTGGAGAAATTATTGATATTCCTCGTTTTAATGTATCAACAGCTGCTTTAAAAATAGATGATATAGATGTTACATCAATAGCTGGAGCACAGGCGTCACTTGAAAAAGTTGATGATGCAGTGGTATGTCTTACAGATATAAGAAGCAGATATGGAGCTATTCAATCAAGACTAGATGATACTAGTGATAGCATGAGTGAAATAAGCGATGTATTAACAAGTGCACAAAGTAGTCTGGCAGATGCTGATATTGCAAAGGAAGTTATGGAAATAACAAAAAATAAGATATTGATTGACTCAGGAATAGGGTTAATGGCTCAAAGCAATAAATTACCACAGGATGCATTGAATATTTTAGCAAATGTAAGATAGATTATATATTTAAGTTGT
Organism: Clostridium neonatale; assembly: GCF_900465025.1. NCBI lineage: Bacteria > Bacillati > Bacillota > Clostridia > Eubacteriales > Clostridiaceae > Clostridium > Clostridium neonatale. The sequence continues at coordinate 1,176,904 of NZ_UICR01000002.1, read as the reverse complement.
TCTTAAAATAATGTTTTATAATTAATTTAAGAACAACTTTTAACATTAAATATAAATAAATACAAATTTTACTTGAAAAGATTGTAAAAAAATAGTATTATATATATAATAAAATATTAATAGCAAAGCAAGAGAAATTTTGTGACGCAAAGCTATAGGGACTACGGTTTAATACTAAGTCAGCCAGTTGCTAAGAAAGTATTTACTTTTGAAATATGATGCAAGCTGCTATTTTAAAGTTAGTATAAAAATAGCAGTTTTATTTTGCTTGTTTTTAAATGGAAAAAAGCAATTAAAAAATTTTAAAGGCAACAAAAGAAATTATTATGATACATACTTAATGATAAATATATTTCTGTGAAAAATATATAGATTAATTGTTATGTTTATTTTATAATTAATATAGATAATATTGTATTTTTATATTGAAAATACAATATTAATAATATTTAATTGATTATAACAGAATTTTATGTTATTTTTTAATATATTTAAAATAGAAAAGGGAAGTGAAGAAATGGGAATAATGTCTATTGGTTCAGACGAAAACTATAATTTGCTAAAAGAAGGGTTAAAAGCATCGAATATGAGAGCTAAAGTAATAGCTAATAATATGGCTAATATTAATACAAAAGATTATAAAAAATTTGCAGTAGTATTTGAAGAAAATTTAGAAAAAGATAATTCGAGCTTTGAGTTGAAGAAAACAAATTCTAAACATATATCTGGAGATAATAGTATTGATGGTAACATATCCATAGAACAAGAAAAAGGGACAAGTATGAGGAACGATGGAAATAATGTTGATCTTGATATAGAAAAAGTCAATCAGGCAGCAAACACTCTAAAGTATAATGCACTTATTACTAGAATAAGTGGGAAAATTAATGAACTTAAGTCTGTTATAAAGTAAAGGGGTTGAAGAAATGAATGCATTTAGTTCAATGCAGATAAGTGCTACGGGACTCGCAGCAGAGAGATTAAGAATGGATACTATAACTTCTAATATGGCAAATGCTCAGACTACAAGAAGTGCTGATGGAAGTGGAGCATACGTTAGAAAAGTGGCAGTGTTTCAAGAGGCACTAGATGCTAGTGGAAATATGGCAGGAGTAAAGGCTGTAAAGATTCAAAAGGATGAGTCTCCCCTTAGAGAGGTATATGATCCAACTCATCCAGATGCAGATCCTGAAACCGGATATGTAACTATGCCGAATGTAAATGTATTAAATGAAATGGCTGATATGATGGTGTCAACAAGATCGTATGAAGCTAATTTAGATACCTTTAATGCATTAAAGTCAATGTTTTCAAAAGCATTAGAAATAGGAAAGTAGGTATATAGATGAGAATAGAAGATAATTTTAATTTAAGATTACAGCAGTTTCAAAATAAGTTTGAAGAAAATGATGGTAAGGATGCAACTAGTAATAGTAATGAATTTTCTAGTATGTTAAAAAAATGTGTAGACAATGTTAATGAAGCCGCAACAGAATCAAATGCCACAACAAATGCATTTGTAAAAGGTGATGATGTTACAATTGATGAAGTTATGGTGAAAGCAGCAGAAGCAAATTTAAGTTTGCAGTTTTTAACTACAACTAGAGACAAGCTGGTTGAAGGGTATAAAGAATTAATTAAGATGCAATAAAAATGCAAGAGGATATGTAAGGGGAGCTTGAAATGAAAAAACTTTTAGAGAAAGTTAAGGAGCTTTTAGAAAAGTTTAAATCGCAGAGCAAAAAAGTGAAGATTGTAGAAATTGTTGCGGTGATAGCTATAATTGCTGCAATAATAAGTGCTATCATTTATTCAAATGCAAATAAATATAAGGTTTTATTTTCAAATCTTGATGCAAAAGATGCTCAAACGGTTATGTCAACTTTAGAAGATGACGGTGTTTCATATAAAAGTCAAAGTGATACTAACACCATTCTAGTACCAAAAGAAAAAGTTGATGAATTGAAACTTAAATTAGCTCCAAGTTTAACCTCAGGAACTATAGGGTATGAACTTATGGATAATTCTAGTTCATTTGGTATGACAGATGAACAATTTCAATTAAATAAGAAGAGAATGATTGAAGGAGAATTAGAAAGAACTATTAAGGGGTTTGAACAAATAGAAGAAGCAAGGGTACATATTACAGAACCAACAGATTCTGTATTCGTAACAGATAAAGAACCTGGAAAGGCTTCAGTTACTTTGAAATTAAAGCAAGGCGAAAGTTTAGATAAAAATCAAGTAAAGGCTATAGTAGCATTAGTTTCAAAAAGCAATAAAAATATTCCAGAAGAAAATATCACAGTAGTTGATAGTAACATGAATTTACTAACTAAGGATATTGAAGATGGACAAAATACTGTAGATGATGAAACAATAACAAAGCAGCATACCTTAGAAAAGAATTACGAAGAGAGGCTTCAAAAAGAAGTAGTTAATTTATTAGAACCAGTCGCTGGAAAAAATAAGGTTAAGGCTACGATAAATGCTAATTTAGATTTTGATTCTACTCAAAAGACTCAAACAGTTGTTGATCCTAATAAAGTAATAATTAGTCAAGAAAGTAGTAGGGAACAAAACAATTCATCTACTGGACAGGTCAGCGAAAGCCCAGTAGATAATAATATGAGTAATGAAATTGTTAATGGAAATGACAATAATACTTCATCAAAAGAGGACCAAAAAACTAATTATGAAGTGGGAAAAAGTGAAACTAAAGTAATAGCTGCGCCAGGTGAAGTTAAGAGAATAACAGCATCAGTTTTAATTGATGCAAATTTAGATACAGCAACTCAAGAAGAGATACAAAAAGCTGTTGAAAATGCCATTGGCTTTGATGCAACAAGAGGAGATCAAGTATCAGTGCTTGGAATTGCATTTGACACTACTGAAGAGGAACAAATGCAGGCACAAATTGATGAAATGAATAAGCAAATAGAAGCTCAAAAGAGAAATAGATTAATAGTTATAGGTTCTATTGCAGGATTAATAGTTCTTATTGGATTATTCTTCTTAATCAAAAAGCTTAGAAAGAAGAAGAAAGCTGAGGATGAACAATTATTGGATACATTGATTGATGATAGTTTAATACCAAAAGAACCAGAAGTATTTACGCCTATTGACTTTGAAGTAAAGAATCAAAAGACGCATTTAGAGCAAGAAATTAAGAAATATGCTACAGAAAAGCCAGAACAAGTTGTTGATATAATCAGATCATGGCTGACAGAAGATGAGAGGTGATGAATGGCTATGGCGATGAAGAGTGAAAGCAAATTATCAGGAGTTCAAAAAGCGGCTATATTATTTATTACTCTTGGACCAGATGCATCTTCAGGTATTTTGAAAAAGCTACCTGAAGCTGACATTCAAAAAATAACATATGAAATAGCTAATATAACATCTGTTACACCAGAACAAAGAGAAGAGATATTAAATGAATTTTTACAAATAAATAAGGCAAGAGATTATATAATTGAAGGTGGCATGGATTATGCTAAGCAATTATTATCCAAGGCATTAGGAAGCCAAAGAGCTAGTGAAATTCTTGATAAAGTATCAGAAGCAACTGCACAATACAGACCGTTTTCAATCGCTAGAAAGGCAGATGCACATCAATTATTCAATGTAATAGTTTCAGAACAGCCACAAACAATAGCATTGATATTATGTTATCTTCAACCAGATAAAGCAGCTCAGGTCATGGCTGAATTACCAGAAGAAACTCAAAGTGAAGTTGCATATAGAATTGCTACTATGAATAATACATCACCTATGGTTATTAAAGAAATTGAATCTGTTCTTGAAGGAAAATTATCTTCTGTTGTAAGAACTGAAATGACTACAATTGGTGGGGTAGAAACATTGGTAGGTATATTAAATCAAGTTGATAGAACAACTGAAAAGAATATTACAGAAGGATTAGAAAGAGAAGATGCAGAACTTGCAGATAAAGTTAAGAGTTCTATGTTCGTATTTGAAGATATTATTTCTCTTGATGATGTATCTATTCAAAGAATTCTTAGAGAAGTTGAAGCTTCAGATCTTGCACTTGCACTTAAAGGATGCTCTGAAGAAGTGGCTATGTGTGTATATAGAAACCAATCAAAGAGAGCTGCAGCTTCTTTAAAGGAAGATATGGAATTCTTAGGACCTGTAAGACTTATGGATGTTGAAAAATCTCAACAAAAGATTGTATCTGTTATTAGAAGGTTAGATGATGCTGGAGAAATTATAATTTCAAGAGGTGGAGAAGATGCAATCATCGTATAATATTATAAAGAGCAGTTTTACAAAGGACAGTGAAAAAAAGATTATCTCTACAGAATATGTTGTGAAAAATTATATTCCTGAAGAAATTGAACCTGAAGAAATTGAAGTGGTAGAAGAAGAGCCTAAGATTGACCCAGAAGAAGTGCTAAAAAAATATGAAGATATAGGCAATAGGATAATTCAGGATGCACAAAGAGAAAAAGAGGGAATAGTTTTAAAAGCACAGTTAAATGCTGATAAGGCAGAAAAAGAAGCATATGAGAAGGGCTATAATCAAGGAATTCAAAATGGATATGATGATGGTTATAAAAAAGCATATGAAGAGACAATTGAAAAGGCAAAATTGGAAGCTGAAGAAATTATAAATAATGCAGAAACATTATTAAAAAGTGCTAGAGAAAATTACTCTGAGTATTTAGAAAGTAAAAAAACTGATGTAATAAAATTAGCTTTAGAAATAGCTGGTAATATAACTAGACAAAAATTATCAAAAGAAGATTCAATGAATGTTTTGATAGAAGAAGCGTTTAAAGTCTCAAAGGGTGAGGAAAGCATAATAATAAAAGCAAATTCTTTTCATTGTGAAGAGTTGAAAAATAACATTTCAAAGTGGAAAGTGCAATATTCAGTTAAGAATGATATTTTTGTAATGGCTGATGATAGTATGGAAAAGGGAAATGCTATACTTGAGAAGCCAAGTGGAATTGTTAAAGTTGGAATTGATATTGGGATGGAGCAAATTAGAAAAACATTACTAGGATAAAATACTGCTTTAGGAGGATACTTATATGCTTGACTTAGAGTTGGATTTTAATAAGCTTACTAAAAGAGTTAATGGTACCTCTGCTATTTACAGTGAAGGAATAGTCAGAAAAGTAATAGGTCTTACCATTGAAGTTCAAGGAATCAAGGCGTTTATTGGAGAATTATGTATTATATATAATGAAAGTGAAAATCCTATAAACTGTGAAGTGGTAGGTTTTAAAGAAGAGTTTGTTATTCTGATGCCATTAGATGAATTAATAGGAATTTCTCCTGGATGCAGAGTTGTTCCTCAAAGAAAGCCTCTTAGCGTTCGCTGTTCAGATGCTTTATTAGGTCACATAATAGATGGCCTTGGAAATCCATTAGACAGTGAATCACTATTTATTGATGGAGAAGAATATCCTCTTGAAAATGAAGCCCCAGATCCATTAAAACGAAAAAGAATAAAAGATATTATGCCAACTGGTGTTAGAGCAATAGATGGTTTTTTAACATGTGGTGATGGGCAGAGAATAGGAATATTTGCAGGTAGCGGAGTTGGAAAGAGTACAACCCTTGGGATGATAGCAAGAGAAGCAAAAGCTGATGTTAATGTTATTTCATTAATTGGTGAAAGAGGAAGAGAAGTCTTAGAATTTATAGAAAAAGATTTAGGTCCAGAGGGGATGAAAAAGTCTGTTGTTGTTTGTGCTACATCAGATAAGCCTGCTCTTATTAGAATAAAAGGTGCTCTTACAGCTACAGCAATTGCAGAATATTTTAGAGATCAAGGTAAAAAGGTTATTCTTATGATGGATTCTGTAACAAGATTTGCAATGGCTCAAAGAGAAGTTGGGCTAGCAATAGGAGAACCACCAGCAACTAAAGGATATACACCTTCAGTTTTTGCGAAACTGCCAAAGCTTATGGAAAGATCAGGAACATCTATTGATGGATCTATAACTGCTTTTTATACAGTACTTGTAGATGGGGATGATTTTAATGAGCCCATAGCTGATGCCGTTAGAGGTATACTTGATGGTCATATAGTCTTATCAAGAGATTTAGCACATAAAAACCATTATCCGGCCATTGATATTTTAAATAGTGTAAGTAGACTTATGAGTACAATTGCACCTAAAGAACATAAACAAGCAGCATCTTTAGCAAGAGATTTGCTAGCTACATATAAAGAGGCAGAAGATCTTATAAATATTGGAGCATATGTAAAAGGAACTAATCCAAAGATTGATATGGCAATTGAATATAATGATAAGCTGAATGGGTTCCTATGTCAGGGGATTGAAGAAAAGGCGAAGTTTGAAGATGTTCAAAATAGGTTAATTTCTATGTTTAAATAAATTTTATTCTGTATTTTGTGAGAGGTTGATGTGATTTGGCTGAAAAATTTAAATTTAGATTAGACAAACTTCTTGAGATAAGAATGCAAAAAGAAGAAGAATGCAAAAGGGAGTTTAATGAAAGTCAAAGGCAGAAAAAAATTATAGAAAATAAATTACAAGAGCTTAATGAGAATTATGATAAATACAAAGGAATTAAGCCAAATGAGGATGTTGCATACCAAAAGCTTAAAAGGTATTATCTTAAAGGGCTTCAAACCGGGATGAAGGAAACAGAGAAGGCGTTAAATAAAAAAATAATGGAAGTTGAAAATAAAAGAAGCGAATTGAAAGAAAAACAAGTTGATAGAAAAATAGTTGAAACTTTAAAAGAAAAGAAATATGAGAGTTATGTTAAAGAACAAAATAGGGTGGAACAAATAACTATCGATGAGATAGCATTGTATTCTTATATGAGAAAAGAGAAAGAATTGTAAGAAGCTGTGAAAGGGGGTGAGATAAGATGGGAGTTACTATAGATTTATCTAAAAAATATGAAAATACAGTTAAGGTTACTAATAATTCAAATAAAGTGATATCGGAATTAAATAAATTGAGTTCTTCGAATAATAAGCCATCTAAGACAGATAAAAAGGAAAACTTCAAAGAGGTTTTAGATACAAAAGCTAAGGATAATAAGAATACTGTAATTACTGATGATAGAAAAAATGCAGAATCATCAACTAAGGTTGAAGATATAGAAAAGCAAATTGAAGAATTAGAAGAAAAAATTGATGAATTGCCAGAAGAAAAAGTTATAGAATTACTAAACAATATATTGAATTTATTAAATGAACTTAAAAATTCTGATAATACGTTGGAATTACAAGGAACAATAAACAATGACATATTAAATTCAATTATTGAAAAGATGAATTCTTCAAAAGAAACTGGAACAACTAATTTAAATGATTTGATGTCAAAGTTATCTGAATTATTAGGTGATGATTCTTCTAAGGAAGCGCTTGACAGTAATTCATTAAAGTTAATTGAAAAGTTGTTGACTAAATTGAGCAGTACATTAGACGAAAATATTAATTCAAATAAAGAAGTCAAAAATTTAGTAAATAATTTACTTTCTGATGTTTCTGAAAAAGTTGATAATGCTGATAGTAAGAAAGTATTAGACTTAGAAGAAATATTGAATAAAAATAACTCTAATAATAGTAAAGAGGATTTAAGTAAAAATGAAAGTAATTTAAAGGAAAATGTAGCTACAACTAAGGAAGATAAATTCTTAAATAAGTTACTTAATAAAGAGGATTCACTTGATAAATTTAATTTATTTTCAATAAGAAGTCAGTTTCAAGGACAATCAGTAAATAATGTACAAGCAGCCAATAACACAACAATTAATTCAATAAGCTTTACTAATGATTTAATTCAAGATGTTAAACTTATGGTTAGTAACGCAGTGAAAGAATTAACAGTAAAAATTAATCCAGGAAACTTAGGTCAAATGACCATAAGTTTGATAGAAGAAAATGGAGTGATGAAAGCTAACTTGAAAGCTACTTCTAAAGAAACAGTTGAATTATTAGCACAAAACTTAGTTGATATTAAGAAACAACTAGCCGATCAAAACTTAAAAATTTCAGAAGTGAATATTGAATTATATCAAGATGATACTACTTTTTTTAAACAAAAAGACTTTGAAGGTGAAATGCAAGGACGACAAAATGGTCAAACTAATGTTTCAGAAAGTAATAGGGTAGATTCTGTTGCAGAAGAAGAATTAGTTGAAGAAAAAATGGCAACAGATGATAGCAATATAAATTTCTTAGCATAGGAGGTGAATGTTATGGGATCTACAAGTTATAATGCATCAGTAAGTGAAAATAATGCCAATATCGCAGCAAAGTTAGAAGCTGAAAGGCAGAAAAAATATGCTCAAAGTCAAAAAACAAGTGAACTTGGAGCAGCATCTAATGCAAATGCAACCAATGTAGGTTCAACTACTAATAGAGGAACCAAGATTGTTGAGTATGGCGATACTGGAATGGGAAAAGATGCATTCTTAAAATTATTAGTTGCTCAAATGACTAATATGGATCCAACACAAGATCAGGATTCAACAGCTTACGTTACGCAGATGGCTCAATTTGCATCAATAGAACAGATGAATAATTTGAATACTACAATGACTGATTTTTCAGTGAGAAATCTTTTGGGCAAGCATGTAATAGTAAATCAATATGATGCAACTGGAAATGCAATAGAAGGTACAGTAATTGGAGTTCAAACAAAATCAGGAAAACAGTATTTATCTATATTGGATACAAATGGAGAACTGCAGAATAATATTGAATCGAGCAAAGTAGCAGGCGTTATAGAAAATGCATCAGATAATACAAGTGCTATTTCAGCTTTAAATACTCAATTTATTGCGGCATCAGCTTTAAAGGGGCAAAGAGTGGTTATTGTTGATGAAGATGATGATGGAAAAACTATTGTTATAAAAGGAAAAGTCGAAGGTGCTTATATTGATGGTGGAGATGTTAAGCTGAAAATTAACAAGTTTGATGATAAACTTAATGAAACTGATGAAACAGTAACATACTCATATCTAGATATATATAAAGCTGGAGATTTGAGTGATGAAGATATGAATGTAAAGGCTTCAGATTTTGATGAAGACAAAACTGACTCAAGTAGTGGTACTGAAACAGGAGAGTCTAACAACAATTCCACAGAAGGAACATCTAATAATAATTCTACAGAAAATGCATCAAATTAATAAGAGTTATTAATGCTAAGGCAAATATATGAGTTATAGAATAATAAATGGACAAATGTATTCTGTAGGAAAAGTTGGACAAGGAAGCACTTTACAAGAAAAAATAGATGTTTTAAAACCGCAAAGCAATAATTCTAAAAGTTTTAGTGATGTATTAAAAGATACGGTAAATAAAAAAGAAGGTTTTACAGTTTCAAAGCATGCAGCATTAAGATTAAATGAAATTAATTTTACTAATGAGGACATGAAGGAAATTGAAAGAGGATTTAAAATAGCAGAAGATAAGAATTCGAAAAATACTGTAATGTTATATAAGAATGTTGCATTAATTGCTAGTGTTGAAAATAGAACACTTATAACAGCAGTAGATAAAAATAGGACAAACGAAAATATATTCACAAATATTGATAGTGTAGTACTTTTATAACAGGACAAAACAATGATCAATTAACAATGATCAATGAAGTATGAAATTCCTTAAGGAATTTCTAAAAAAATATATAATTTAAGAAAAACGAAGTTTTTCATCACTCATTGTGAATTGTGCATTGTAGAGGGGGTTAGTCTGTGGAACGACAGAAGCAGACACGACAGTACTATAAAATTTAGGAGGAGAAGAATTTATGTTAAGATCAATGTATTCTGGAATAAGCGGGATGAAGGTTAATCAAACTAAATTAGATGTTATAGGTAATAATATAGCCAATGTAAGTACAACAGCATTTAAGGGATCAAGAGCAGAGTTTAAAGATATGTTATACCAAAATGCTGGATATGCATCAAATCCATCAACATATAAAGGTGGTACTAATGCGAAGCAAGTGGGACTTGGTGCACAACTCTCAAGCATTAACAAGATGATGAGCCAAGGTAATGCAATGTCAACAGGTAGAAGTCTTGATGTATGTGTAGATGGAGAAGGGTATTTGATTGTATGTGGTGCAGCGGATGATGGAAAAATAGCAGTGACAAATGGAGCGCTTGGAACGGCTACTAATATATCACAGACAGCATATACACGTGATGGAAACTTAACTCTAGATGAAAATGGAAATTTGTTGACAGCAGATGGTTATAAAGTCATGGGATATGCTATGACTGGCGCTGCTATTACTCATGCAACTGCAGCTGATCCAACAAAGAATCAAAGTATAGGAGATGCAATTATAACTATTACTAATTTAGACACACAGGCAGATACAGCTACGGCAACAACAACAGAATTAGTACCATTAGCAATACCAGATAGTGTAATGGTAAATGGTGCAGCCGATAAAGTAAGAACATTTGATATAGGTAAAGATGGAGTTATCACAGTAACATTAGCATCAGGTGGAAGAGCAGTAATTGGCCAAGTAGCTATGGCATCATTCAAGAATCCAGAAGCATTAAAAGGAATAGGTGGAAACTTATTGCAAGATGGATCTAATACCGGTGGCGCATTGATAAGGTCAGGAAAAGGCGCCGCAGCAACAGCTGATAATTCAGGTGGTTTTGGAGACTTTATTCAAGGTGCACTTGAAGCATCAAATGTAGATTTAACAGAACAATTTACAGATATGATAGTTGCTACAAGAGCTTTCCAAGCATCTTCTAAGATGATATCTAATGGAGATGAAATATTACAAACTATAACAGGTTTAGTTAGATAATAAATAACAAAGAATAACTATAAATAATCAATGATCAAAAATTGATGTAGGGAAGAAAATTATTTGCAATTAAAAAACAGTTTTTTCTTTCTACATTGAGAAGTGATCATTGATAATTATATATTGTAAAGAAGGGGTGAACTTATGATAGAGGTTACAGGAATGAATCAGCGAAAATTTATTCTTAATGCTGATCATATTGAAAAAATTGAGGAAATGCCAGAAACAATAATAACACTGACAAATGGAAAAAAATATATAGTGCTAGAGAGTATAGATGAAGTAAAGAATGAAGTGATAAAATACAAAAATAAAATCTTTACCTACAATATATAGGGGGCATTAAGTAATGAAAAGAAATGATACATTGACTATGATTGGATTAGTCGTAGGAATAGGGATGATGATTTATGGAATGATGGGAAGCAATGGAGTAGATGATTTAAAACTATTCTGGGATGCACCATCAGTAGCCATTACATTAGGAGGTTCAATAGGTTCTGTAATGATTGTAACACCTATGTCTGAATTTAAAAAGGTTGGTAAGTTATTTGTTCAAGCATTAAAAGAACCTAAAATATCTAAAGGGGAAACTATACTACAATTTAGTGAATTATCAAAGAAAGCAAGAAGAGAAGGATTATTATCATTAGAAGATGCAATTAATAATCTTGATGATGAGTTTTTAAAAAAAGGTCTTCAAATGGTTGTAGATGGTATTGAGCCAGAATCAATTAGAGAAATATTAGAACTAGAAATATCAGAAATGGAAGCAAGACATAGAAGTGGTTCAGATATATTTAAAACATGGAGCGCTTTTGCACCTGGTTTTGGTATGCTTGGTACACTTATAGGACTTATACAAATGCTTGCGAATCTTCAGGATTCATCAACAATTGCCTCAGGGATGGCAAAAGCCTTAGTAACTACTTATTATGGTTCATTAATTGCAAATATTTTTGCATCTCCAATATCACAAAACTTACTGATTAAAAGTGGTAAAGAAGTAACATTAAGAGAAATGATGGTAGAAGGAATACTTGCTATTCAATCAGGAGTTAATCCAAGAATTGTTGAAGATAAACTTGTATCATATTTATCTCCACAAGAAAGAAGCGAATATATGGCAGCTAATGCAAATTCAAGTGAAGGAGTTGCATAATATATGGCAAGAAAAAAGAAACAAGAAGATGGTGGCTTAACAGGTGATGAATGGTTAGGAACATATTCCGACTGTGTAACTTTACTTTTAACTTTTTTTATATTATTATATTCTATGTCTACAGTAGATGCTGCAAAAGTACAAGCAATTTCTGAAGCATTTTCAATGATGACGGGAAGAGAAGCTGATAGTATTTTAGAATTTCAGCAATATGATGGAAATCAACCAGTGATAGGTGGAGAAACAAAGTACGAAGATTTAGGCGAAGAAAGTTCAGAAAATGAAGTTCAAAGTAAAATGTACGATAAGGTAAAAGAATACTTAGAAAAAAATCAATTGACTGCTAACATAGCAGATGTTACATCTGATAAAAGAGGTGTAATAATAGAACTTAGAGACAATATACTTTTTGATACTGGAAAGGCAACTTTAATACCTGAGAGTACAGAAGTATTAAATAAAATAAATGCATTAATTTCAACGGTACCTAATAACATTGTAGTTGAAGGCCATACTGATAATGTACCTATAAGTAATTCACAATATCCAAGTAACTGGGAATTATCTACTATGAGAGCTACAACAGTTGTAAGATATTTTACAGAAGTTTGTGGACAAGATCCATCCAAAATAAGTGCTGCTGGTTATGGTGAGTATAAGCCTGCAGTTGAAAATACTACTGATGAAAATAGAGCAAAAAATAGAAGGGTAAATATTTTAATTGTTGCAAATAATGAGGAGTGATAATAATGGCAGAAAAACAGGATGTAAAAAAGGAAAGTTCAGGGAAGGGCAATAAAGCAATTATGGTCGTTTTATTTATTTTAGGGTTATTTGTACTAGGTGCAGCAACTTTTGGGGGTGTGTACTTATTTATGAAAACAAATAATGCTGTGTCAGCACAACAAGTTGTAGTTGAAAATTTATATACGGACTTAGGGGAATTTACTGTTAATTTAAATGATGAGGATGCAAAGAGATATGTGAAATGTGCAGTTGCAGTGGGATATGATAAAAAAGATAAAAAAACACCAACAGAGTTAGAAACTAATGCAGTAGTAGTTAAAGATGCAATAATATTTTATTTAAGAAATCATGATTCTGAATTTGTTAATGATACAGCAAATGAGGAAATAATGAAAAAGGAATTAATAGAAAATATTAATAAAGAACTAGTTAAAGGAAGAATAACAGATATAAGATTTTCTAACTTTATAGTTCAATAAGAAAGAGAAAGATATGCTTGAATTTTTAAAAATATGTGGAAAATTAATTTTATCATTAACTACAGTATTGCTATTGATATTTTTAGTATTCAAAGTACTTGGAAATAAAGTTAATGATATAAATAATAAAAAATACATGAAGATAATTGATAGACTGCAAATAACCAAAGATAATAGCATAGTAATTGTACAGATTGGGAAAAAGGGATATATAATGTCTAGTTCTCCAAAAGGTATGGAAAAAATTGAAGAATTAGAAAAAGAGCAACTACAAGTTATAGAAGAAATGAAGAAACAATCATTAAATGAAATGCAGTCTGTTTATAATAAAGCATTTGTAAAACTAAAGGGGTTAAAAGGAGATAAGCATGAAAAGTAGCAAAAAGAAAACAATCTTAGTATTGTTTACGGTTTTTATAGTTATAGCATTTTTTAAAATAGATGCATATGCTGCCCCAAATTCGGTAAACATTCCGCAAGTGAATGTATCAATAGGAGATGGCAATAATACACCCCAAGATTACGTATCAAGTATAAAAATTCTTATATTTTTTACAATACTTTCATTAATGCCATCCATAATGATAATGCTTACGTCATTTACAAGAATAGTTGTAGTTTTTTCTTTTCTTAAAAATGCATTGGGTGCAACTCAGGCATTACCAACTCAAGTAACTACTGGACTAGCAATATTCTTAACATTATTTATAATGCGTCCAGTATATACGGATATTAATAACAATGCAATTCAACCATACTTACAAGAACAAATAACTCAGGAAGAAGCAATCGAGAGAGGATCAAAACCATTAAAAGAATTTATGTTAAAACAAACTCGAGAGAAAGATTTAAAATTATTCGTTGAAATAAGCGGATTAAATGAAAATGAAGTAACAAGAGATAATATACCATTTACAGCATTAATACCAGCATTCGCAATAAGCGAATTAACAACAGCTTTTGAAATAGGATTTTTAATATACTTGCCATTCATAATAATGGATATGGTAATTGGAAGTATTTTAATGTCTATGGGGATGATGATGTTACCTCCGGCTATGGTTTCGTTGCCATTTAAAATATTATTATTTGTAATGGTGGACGGATGGTATCTATTAATTAAATCATTAGTAATAAGCTTTACGTGAGGTGAGAGAATATGAGTCAAGCATTACTTAATACAGTGATTAAAGATGGGATGATAACAGCAGCTAAAGTTTCAGGCCCAATACTAATAACAATGCTTGTAGTAGGTTTAATAATAAGTCTTATACAAGCAACAACACAAATACAAGAACAGACTTTGACTTTTCTCCCTAAAATATTTGCAGCAGCTTGTGTTGGGATATTTTTAGGAAGTTGGATGTTAGAAGCAATAACATCATATACTACAAGGATTTTTGAGATAATAACTAAGATTACAACGTAGGAGGTAGAGCATGATTGATACAGCCTACTTTCTTGCTTTATTTTATATATCATTAAGGTTAACAGCATTTTTTTTGGCTGTTGACGTGTTTTTTCCAACAGGAACGCCTAGAATGTTAAAAGGAGTTTTAGGCTTATTTATGAGCTTTATTGTTCTAGGAGGAGTTAATTATAATTTTTTAACAGAGAGTATAACAAGTAACTATCATCTTGCTTTATTTGGAGTAAATGAAGTAATGACAGGTCTAGTTCTAGGAATAGTTACTAATATGATTTTTCTAGCTGCGAAGTTTGCTGGTTCATGGATGGACTTTCATGTTGGATTTATGATGACTTCAATAATTGACCCAGCAACTGATACTCAAGCTACATTACTAGGAAATCTTAATTATATGGTTGCTACATTGCTGTTTTTTATGGTTAATGGGCATCATTTAGTTATTAATTCTTTAATAAAAAGTTTTAATATACTACCAATCGGTACAAGCATAATATATCAAGATAATATGATGCGAGTTATAGAAATAATAATAAAATGCTTTGTTCTTGGAGTTAAAATGGCAATACCATTAGTATTGGTAATATTAATTACCGATTTGTGTTTAGCACTTATAACTAGAACAGTACCAACAATTCCAGTAATGTTATTTGGTCTACCAATTAAATTTTTGCTCGGAATATTTACATATGTTTTACTATTACCAATGATATTTAAACTTATAGCTAGTGCAATAGATAACTTGCCAAGTATTTTTGAAAGCTTAATAAGTATAGCTCAGGTAATTCCAATATTTTTTATATTTGCAGATGATAAAGATGGAAAGACTGAAGAAGCAACTCCTAAAAAATTATCGGATGCTAAGAAAAAAGGGCAGATTGCTAGAAGTAAAGACGTAAATGTAGCTTTTACAATGGTAGTTTGCACATTTGTAGTAATGGCATTTTCAAATTTTTTAGGTAAAACACTGAAAGAAGTAACTATTTATTTTTTATCATTTGGCAAATTAGAACATTTTAATGAGCTTACAACAAATAATTGGATAATGATAGGTATATTGAATACTGGAAAAATTATTTTAGTTTTTACAGTTCCAATAATGATAGCAGGTATTGTAGCAAGTATAATGCAGACAGGATTTATTTTTACTAAAGAACCAATTAAATTTTCATTAGGAAAATTAAAGCCGAAGAATGGGTTTAAGCAGATTTTTTCAAAGCGAAGCTTGTTGAATCTTGGTAAAAATATTGCAGTTGTTACTATAATTAGCTATATCGCATACCTGTTCATAAGAGATAACTATAAAGAAATTCTTACTATTTATAATTTAACCTTTCCATCTATAGTATTAGAAATTAAAAATCTTGTAATAGATATATTTAAGAAAATATGTTTAATATTAATAATAATAGCAGCTATAGACTTTTATTTTCAAAAAAAATTGCATAAGAAAGAAATGAGGATGACTAAGCAGGAAGTAAAAGATGAATATAAAAATATGGAAGGTGATCCTAAAATTAAATCTAAACAAAAGCAGAAACAAAGAGAAATAGGTATGCAGAGAATGATGCAGTCTGTGGCCAATGCCACAGTAGTTATTACAAACCCTACACATTTAGCAATTGCTTTAAAGTATGAAGAAGGAAAAGACGGAGCACCAGTAGTCGTTGGAAAAGGTGCAGATTATGTTGCATTAAAGATAAAAAATATTGCTAAAGAAAATGAAGTTCCAATTGTAGAAAATAAGCCTCTTGCAAGGCTTATGTATGAAAGAGTAGAAATAGATCAAGAAATACCACAAGATTTGTATCAAGGGGTAGCAGAGATTTTAGCAGTAGTTATGAAGCTGAAAAAATAGAGGGGATGAGCAAGTTTGGAGTTAGGGAAAAAAATGAATCTAAAAGACAACTTTGATGTAATAGTGTCAATTGGAGTTATATGTATAATAGTTATGATGATAGTTCCATTACCAGAAATGGTATTAGACTTATTATTGGCATTCAATATTACAATTTCAGTAGTGATTATATTAATAACTATGTTTACTACTAATGTACTTCAACTTTCAGTTTTTCCATCATTATTACTTATAACAACATTATTTAGATTAGCACTAAATATATCATCAACAAGATTAATATTAAGCGAAGCAAAAGCAGGGGCCATAATAGATGCTTTTGGAGAGTTTGTTATAGGTGGAAATTATGTAGTTGGTATTATTATATTCTTAATATTGATAGTAATAAATTTTATGGTTATTACAGCAGGTTCTGGTAGAGTTGCAGAAGTTTCTGCGAGATTTACATTAGATGCTATGCCAGGTAAACAGATGAGTATTGATGCAGACCTTAACTCCGGATTAATTGACGAGAGAGAAGCTATCAAAAGAAGAGAAGATTTACAAGCAGAAGCAGATATCTATGGAGCAATGGATGGTGCATCTAAATTTGTAAAGGGAGATGCTACAGCAGGATTAATTATCACAGCTATAAATATTATTGGTGGGATAATTATAGGAGTACTTCAAAAAGACATGTCTATAGGAGATGCAGCACAAACATATGTTAGATTAACTGTTGGAGATGGTCTTGTAAGCCAGATTCCAGCATTATTAATTTCTACTGCTGCAGGTATATTAGTTACTACTTCAGGCAGTAAGGAAAATTTAGGTAATACATTAACTAAGCAATTAACAGCATTTCCAGTTGTTTCAGCTGTAGCTAGTGGAATAATGTTATTTCTTGCAATAGTACCAGGCATGCCAAAGCCACCTTTTTTAATTGCATCTGCAGCAGCAGGAACTTTAGCATACACATTATATAAAGAAGAGAATAAGAAATTAGTAACTGAGACAATTTCAGAAGAAGAAGAGATAATAGAAGCAGAACGTAAAGAACCAGAAAATGTAATGAATTTAATAAATGTTGAACCTATGGAAGTTGAAATAGGATATGGACTTATACCTCTTGCTGATGAAAGTACTGGTGGAGATTTGCTTCAAAGAATTGCATCTGTAAGAAGGCAATGTGCAATTGAAATGGGAATTGTTGTTCAGCCAATAAGAATTAGAGATAATTTACAGTTAAAAACTAATGAATATGTAATAAAGATAAGAGGAACAGTAGTTGTTTCTTCTGAACTTATGCCAAGCATGTTATTGTGCATGGATCCAACAGGTGATAATTCAGATATTCAAGGAATTAAGACTATAGAGCCAACATTTGGATTACCCGCAGTTTGGATAAATAAAGATCAAAGAGAAGAAGCTGAAATAAAAGGATTAACTGTAGTTGATCCAACAACTGTTATGGTAACACACTTAACAGAAACTATAAAAGCACATTCATATGAATTACTTGGAAGACAAGAAGTTAAACTTATTATTGATAACATAAAAGAAAAATATAGTGCAGTTGTAGAAGAACTCATACCAGATTTAATGACAATCGGTGAAATTCAAAAAATACTACAAAATTTACTTAGAGAAAAAGTTCCAATAAAGGATATAGTAACTATATTAGAATCATTAGCTGATAATTCTAGAAATACTAGAGATTTAGAATTACTAACTGAATATGTTAGATTTGCCCTTGCAAGAACTATTTGTAATCAAATAGTTGATGAAAATAAGACAATTAATGTAATAACATTAAGTCCTAATATTGAAGAGATAATTAGTTCAAATATACAAAAGTCAGTTCAAGGATCATTCCCTACAGTAGATCCTGAAACAACAACAAAAATTCTTACAAGTATTAGAAATACAGTTGATTCAGTTTACTTCTATAACAATCAGCCAGTTATTTTAGTATCTCCAAATATAAGATCTGTATTTAGAAAGCTTATCGAAATGGTATTCCCACATATAATGGTAATATCATTGAATGAAGTACCAAATGATGTTCAAATTAACAGTGAAGGGGTTGTAAGCATCTAATATGATTATCAAAAAGTATGTTGTTAAGGATATTAATGAAGCATTAGCTAGAATTAAATATGAAATGGGAAAAGATGCGATAATAATAAGCCAAAGAAAAATAAGGAAAAATGGATTTTTAGGGTTATTTTCTGGGAAATTAATTGAAGTAACTGCTGCTGTAGAAAATATTGAGAAAGAAGCAGCAAATGATGTTAGAAAAGAAAATAAAGATATAGAAGAAGAGAATGACTTTAGAAAGTCAATTGAAGATATAAAGAAAATCATGGAAAAAGAGCAGTTACTATCAGAAAATAAAAAATTAGAAGAAAATAAGAAAGAATTATCTTTGATGGAAAAAAGGATTTTAGAGCATAATAAAAAGTTTCTGGAAGAATCAAATGATAACAATTCTAATGATTATTTGAAAAAAGAAGATGAAGATGTAGAAACTGTTAGAAAAGAAGTGAATGAATTAAAAAATCTCATAAATAAAGTAATTGAAAATACATCAAAAGATGAGATAGCAGTTACAGTGGATGAAAATAGTGAAATTAAAGAAAAATTAGAAGAGCTTGATATTGATGAAAGTTTATATAATGAGATAATTTCTGAGATTAATGAAAGCATAAAAGATGATGAGAATGTAGATGAAGTTTTAAGAGATATTTTTGAAAGAGATATATTAGTATCGTCTAAGAATTTAAATGGAAAAGTGGTTTTGGTTGGGCCAACTGGAGTTGGAAAAACAACTACTATAGCTAAGCTTGCAGGAAGATTAGCTCTCGTTGAAAAAAAGAGAGTAGGATTAATAACGGTAGATACATATAGAATAGGAGCTATAGAACAACTTAAAACTTATGCAGAAATAATGAATATTCCATTTAAAGTTGTAATTACTACAAAAGAAATGGAACAGGCTATAACAGAAATGGAAGATTGTGATGTGGTTTTAATAGATACTACAGGAAGAAGTAGTAAAAATACAATGCAGATTTCAGAACTTAGAGCATTTGTTCAAAAAGCTAATCCGGATATTGTGAATATGGTAATAAGTGCAACAACTAAAAATAAGGATATTAAAACAATTTTAAAAGGTTATTCTGAATTAAATTATAATAATGTCATTATAACTAAACTAGATGAGACAACATCATATGGATGTTTATATAATATAGCTAAATTTTCCAATAAGCCTATAAATTACATAACAGTAGGTCAGAATGTACCAGATGATATAAAGGTACCAACAAAAGAAGACATTACGAGATTTATTTTAGGAGAGGAAACTTTATGTTAGATCAAGCTGAATCATTGAGAAATTTAGTAAATAATAAAGATGATAAATCGGATAATAAAGGAAGGTCTCCAAGAAAAATTATTACTGTCACATCTGGAAAGGGTGGAGTTGGAAAAAGTAATTTTGTGGTTAATTTGGCAGTAGCACTACAAAAAAGTGGTAAAAAAGTATTGATTTTTGATGCAGATTTAGGAATGGGAAATGACGATGTATTATTAGGCTTATATCCTAAATATAATATATTTGATATTGTATTTACTACTAAGAAAATAGACGATATAATTATAGAAGGACCATGCGGAATTCATCTGATACCTGGTGGGTCTGGTTTAAACAAAGTTCAAGAATTAAGTGATAAAGAAAGAGAATTGTTTTTAAATGAATTGGAGAATATAGGAGAATATGATTATTTATTATTAGATACGGGGGCAGGAGTAAGTAAGGATATACTAGCATTTATTTCCGCCAGTGAAGAACTAATAGTAATAACAACACCAGAACCAACTTCATTGACAGATGCATATAGCTTAATAAAGGTTACTGATCATTTTAAACTAAAAACAAAAGTGAAAATTGTAGTAAATAAAGCTTTCACAAAAGAAGAGGGAGAGGAAACATTCAATAAAATGCTTAGAGCTGTTAGTAGGTTTTTAAAAATAGAAGTAGAGTATTTAGGGTATATTTTAGATGATCGAAAATTAGTACAAAGTGTACGAGCTCAGAAGCCATTTATATTATTGTATCCTAATTGTGATGCAGCTAAAAACGTGGAAAGTATAGCTAAAAAAATTAGTGGAGAGAGTGGTAGTTCATCTGAAAGTGTGAAAGGCTTATTTAAAAAAATATTAAGTGCATTTTCGTAGGAGGGGTTGTAGTGGTAAATTTAGATCTGAAAGTTAATAGTAGGATAGAAGTTGTAGCTGATGAAAAATCTTATAAGGCTTTAATAATTGACATCGAAGACGATAATATAAAAATAAATATACCTGTACGCAATGATGAATATTTGATGTTATATAAAGATGATAAAATAGAGATTAATTCATATTTGGATGACGGAAAATGTTTTAATTATTATTGCAACGTAATATCAAAAGGAAAAGATAATAATGTAATATATTATAAATTAACATTACCTTATGATGTTAGAAGAATACAAAGAAGAAATTTTTTTAGAGTAAATCTATTAGAAGAGGTTACCTACAAAAATATAACTAATAAAACAGAGAAAGAAATTGAAGAACTACCATATAAAAGTGGGATTATGATTGATTTAAGTGGTGGTGGTCTGAAAGTAAGAACAAAAGAAAAATTAAAAGGTAATGATATAATAGTCATGAGAATAAAGATGACTGGTATTGAGGTAAAATTAAAGGGACAAATAGTTAGAATAGAAGCATCTATTGATAATAATTTTTTATATGGTGTTAAATTCTTAGATATAACTGAGATGGAATCAGACAAAATAATAAGAGAATTATTTGAAATAATGAGAAAGCAAAGGGCGAATATATAGATTGTGTATGGGTGAGGGGGTAATGATATGAATATGGTGAAAGAGATTGATGGAAAAAAACAGATAGTAGAAGAGTATATTCCATTAGTAAAATATATTGCCTCTAGAGTTATGTTCGAAAAGAATAAGTACATGGAATATGAGGATTTGGTCAGTTATGGAATGATTGGACTTATGGATGCAATAAAGAAGTATGATAGCACCAAGGGCATGAAATTTTCTTCTTATGCATCAATTAGAATAAAAGGTTCAATGATAGATGAACTTAGAAAGAATAGGCCAATATCTAAAGGAGCTATGGACAAGCTTAATAAATACAATAAATCCATAGATGAATTACAATTGAGGCTACTTAGGGAACCAAATAACAAAGAAATAGCTGATTATATGGGAATAACAACAAATGAAGTTGCTGAAATAGAAAATTATATAAACTATATTTCTATGATATCATTAGAAAATGTAATTTTTTCAGAAGATGAAGATATGAATCTCATGGGAATTATAGAGGATAAAAATAGTCCAAGTCCTGATTCACTTTTACAAGAAAAAGAGCAACTGGAGATATTAACTAAAGCAATTGAATTACTTAAAGAAAAAGATAGAACAATATTAAATCTTTATTATTATGAGGGATTAACATTAAAAGAAATCGGTACAGTATTAAGTGTATCAGAATCACGTGTTTGTCAATTGCATAGTAGAGCAATCAAAAATTTAAGAGATTGTATGAAAAGACTACATTACATAGATTAAGTTTAATTATATAATGTAAAATGAGGGATGCATTATGCCAGTAATTTTAATTCTTATAGGATTTATTTTTATAGTTTATAGTTATATATCTATGAAGAAAGAAAAGAATTTAGACATAAATGATGATAAAAAAGAAGATAATTCATTTAAGAGCATATTAAGGAATAATGAAAGGGATCTTTCAGATTACAAATTTGAACTTGGAGTCTTAAGAAAAGACATAGGTGAGAGCTTGAATGAATTGCAACAAGAAATATTGGAAATAAAAAAAGCTTTAAATCTTTTTAATGAAAAAGATTTAATAAATGAAGATAGATATGATACTAAAGTACATAATAGTATAAACGAAAATTATTATAAGGAAAGTAGCAAAGCTTCAAATATACGAGAGCTTTTAAAAGATGGGTTAACAGATGAAGAAATTAGTGAAAAATTATCTGTTACCAAGGGGGAGATACTATTAGTAAAAGGTTTATACAAACAACAATAAGAAAATTAGAATTTTTTAAAGATAATAAAATCTTAATGGGAATAGGAATAGGTTTGATTTTAGGTGTTATATTAATGTTTAATTATCATTATAAAAATTCCCTTTCAGATTATGAGATAGAACAGAGAGCTAGAGAATTAGGAATGGTTTATGAAAATGAGGTAAAGGCAATAATAAAAGGAGTTGATGAAAAGTGATAAGAGGTTTGTATACTTCGGTATCAGGGTTAATAACTTTACAAAATGAACAAGAAACAGTAACTAACAATATAGCAAATGTTAATAATAATGGTTTTAAGTCATCAGTATTGACTAAGCAAAATTTCAAAGATGTATTGATTGCAAATAGACAAAAAGTAGTTGGAAATAAAAATGTACAAAATGAAATTGGAAATTTAAGTTTAGGCGTAATGACAGATGATGTAAAGACTATTTTTACCCAAGGTTCATTTAAAGCAACAGATAACATGACTGATTTTGGAATTGATGGAAGAGGATTTTTTGTGGCACAAAATGGAAATCAACAAGTATATACAAGGGATGGTAATTTTAAAATAAATAATCAAGGATATTTAATAACAAGTGATGGATCTAGTGTACTTGGAAGAAATCTTGCAACAAATGCAATTGAGCCAATATACATAGGAGATAATGAATTTTCTTTAGATGGAGAAAATAACATTGATATTAATGGAGTAGGAACAACTCATAAGCTACTAACAGCTGATTTTCAAAATTATGATTCACTTGAAGTTTTAGGAGAAAATTATATTACATCTGATCCACCAATATATGATGCACAAGTAAAGGTTAGACAGTTTGTTGTTGAAAATTCAAATGTTGATGCTACAGAGCAAATGACAAAGCTTATTGAAATTAAAAGACAATTTGAAACTAATCAAAAATTTGTAAAAATGCAGGATGAAACATTAGAAAAGGCTGCTAATCAAATTGGACGTGTATAGGAGGGAATGTAGATGTTTAATGTTTTCGCTACAGCTAAAAGTGGAATGAACGCATATCAAGAGAAATTAGATTATTTATCAAATGATTTAGTTAATAGTACAACAACAGGATATAAAAGTACAGATATAGGTTTTAAGGATCTTTTAACTGAAACTTTAGATAGAAAAGGTACACCACTAAATGATAAAACAGCAGTAAATGGCACAGGAGTTAGGCTTGGAGTGAATTATGTGAAGGACAAGCAAGGAAATTTGATAACTACTGGAAATAATACAGATCTGGCTATAGATGGAAAAGGATATTTTGCAGCATATCAATCAGATGGGAGTATAGCATACACGAGAGATGGAAGTTTTAAGATTGATGCTCAAGGAGATTTAGTAGATTCAAGTGGTAATAGAGTGGTTATAAATTATGAGCCAGGATTTGCACAAGGAAATCCTGAACTAAAATCAGAGGATTTATCTATAGATCAAGAAGGCGGAATAAGCATGATGATAGATAATCAGTCTGTAAAGATAGGTACTATACCTGTTTTCACTGCAATTGGAGATAAAAGTTTTATTCAAATGGGAAATAACTACTATACACCAAGCGATGATGCACAAGTTACACTGAGTACAGATTATGATGTAAGACAAGGATTTTTAGAATCATCTAATGTTGATTCTGGCGAAACATTTACAGAAGTGATTTTATCACAGAGAGCATTCCAATTAAGCTCAAAAGCGATGACTGTTGCTGATGATTTATGGGGCATGATAAATGGTATGAGATAAGTGTAATATTTATTAGTGATTTATAAAAAAATAAAGGCTATGCCTTTATTTTTTTTATAAAAGATACTATAATATAACGTTAGATAAAATGTATTATAATAGCGAAAAATAGCTTTACATAATACAATTTTACAAGTACAATTAATTATGTGTTGATTATGTAAATACATAAAATGGAATATATCGTAAGGAGGGACTATTTTGAAGGATTTAGTTTATGTAACTGGTCATAAAAATCCAGATTCAGATTCTATTTGCTCTGCATTTTCTTATTCAGAGTTTAAGAAAAAAACAACTAATCTTCCAGTTATACCAGTAAGATTAGGTAATGTTAGTCAAGAAACAAAATTTATTTTAGATTACTTTGGTGTAGAAGCTCCACAATTATTGGAAACAGTTAAATTAAAAGTGGAAGATTTAGAAATAGATAATATTGAACCAGTATTACCAGAATTATCATTAAAAAATGCCTGGAATATAATGAGAGACAATCATCTTAAATCATTGCCAGTAGTTGGGGAAAATAAGAGATTAAAGGGAATTCTTTCAATTTCAAACCTAACTTCTTCTTTTATGGACATTTTAGATAATAAAATTTTATCTAAAAGTAATACATCCATAGAAAATATACTAGATACTCTTGAAGCTAAATCTCTATATATAAATGATTCGTGTAAGACATTTAAAGGAAAGATTGCAGTTACTGCAATGCAGCCTGAAAGTTTAAAAGAAATAGTTGATGAAGGTGATGTTGTACTTGTTGGAGATAGGCCTGAAGTTCAACAAGCTTTAATTGATATTAAGATATCATTAATGATAATAACAGGTTCTCATGAACTTGCTTCAGAGTTACTTGAAAAAGCTAAAGCTAATGGTGTAACAGTAATAAGCACACCATATGATTCATTTACTGCATCAAGATTATTACTTCAAAGTATTCCAGTGGGATATGTGATGGCTACAGATAACTTAATTTCATTTTCTACAGATGAATTAGTTGATGATATAAAGAGCGTAATGGCTGAAACAAGATATCATAGCTATCCTGTAACTGATGAAGATGGAAAAGTTATTGGTACGATTTCTAGATATCATTTAATTTCAAATCACAAGAAAAAAGTTATTTTAATGGATCATAATGAAAAAGGTCAATCTGTTGATGGAATAGAAGAAGCTGAAGTTCTTGAAGTTATTGATCACCATAGAGTTGCAGACTTCCAAACAAATAATCCATTATTCTTTAGAAGTGAGCCAATAGGAAGTACATCTACTATAGTAGCTAAATGCTTCTTTGAAAGAGATATTCAACCATCTAAAGAAGCTGCTGGACTATTATGTGGAGCTATAATTTCAGATACATTATTATTTAGAAGTCCAACATGTACAGAACAAGATAAAGAAATATGCTTAAAGCTTGCTGAAATGGCTGGAATTAAAGATGTAGAAGAATTTGCTACAGAAATGTTTAAAGCAGGTACTTCTTTAAAAGGTAAAACTGTAGAAGAAATATTTAATCAAGACTTCAAACCTTTTAAAATGGGTAATGTTAAAGTTGGAGTGGCACAAGTTAATACTATGGATATAGATGGATTTATGCCTCTAAAAGATGAGATGTTAGGATACATGAATTCAAAAGCTGAAAAAGATAACTATGATACAGTAATGCTTCTTTTAACAGATATTTTAAAAGAAGGTTCTCAGATATTAGTTGCAGGTAATAGACCTGATTACGTTGAAGCTACATTTAATGTTAAACTTGAAGATTCAATGGCGTTTTTACCAGGTGTCTTATCTAGAAAGAAACAAGTAATTCCACCATTAACTTCAGCTGTTAATTCAATGAAATAATTAAATAGATTTTTAAATAAAATAGAATCAGGATTAAACAATAATCTCGATTCTATTTTATTTATATTACTTTAATATAATAGAGTTTTGCTGACGCATTTTTTCAAAATTTTAAAATATCCTAATTGTGTTGACGCACTTTTTTTATATGTGAAAAGATTTTAATTGCAGCATAGCTGCTTTTTCAAAATGTGAGAAGATCGTAATTGTGCTAACGCACTTTTTTTAAATGTGAAAAGATTTCAATTGCAGCATAGCTGCTTTTAAAAAGGTGCATAACTTTTAAAATGAAAAATATATATAGTATATATAGCTTTATATGGGAGGAGAAAGTTGTGATACAGGAAAAAGAGCTTATTAGTGGACTTAGCACAAAAGAAGCAGAAAGAAGAATAGAGCAGTTCGGTCTTAATGAATTACAGCATAAAGAAAAAACATCTGTAATGAAAATATTTTTATCTCAGTTTAATGATTTTATTGTTTGGGTTTTAATTGCTGCAACGATAATTTCGGGAATTATAGGAGATAAGGCAGATGCACTAACTATACTTATAATTGTTATTATTAATGCAATTTTAGGATTTGTGCAGGAATTCAGAACAGAAAAATCATTAGAAGCATTAAAAGAATTAGCCGCACCTACTTGTAAGGTGTTAAGAGATTCTAGTATAAAGATTATAAACTCCATATATCTAACAATAGGAGACATAGTAATATTGGAAGCAGGTGATAGAATTCCAGCAGATGGAGATTTCGTTGAAAGTTCTGGATTAGTAATAGATGAATCTTTGCTTACAGGAGAATCTGTTGGAGTAAATAAAGAATCACATAGCAAAAATAGTACAGGATTTATGGGAACAACAATCGTAAAAGGTAAGGGAATTTTAAAAGTAAATAGTATTGGGATGAAAACTGAAATGGGCAAAATAGCTCATTTACTTCAAAATATAGAAGAAGAAAAATCACCACTTAATCAAAGGTTGGACTCATTAGGGAAAGTTCTAGTTGTTATATGTTTAGTTATATGTGCGATAGTTACCGTTATGGGAATAATAAGGGGAAATGACATAACAGAAATGTTCTTACTAGGAGTAAGTCTTGCTGTTGCAGCAATACCAGAAGGATTGGCAGCTATAGTAACAGTTGCATTAGCTTTAGGTGTTTCTAGGATGCTTAAAAGAAATGCACTAGTAAGAAAATTGCCAGCAGTTGAAACATTAGGCTGCACATCAGTAATTTGTTCAGATAAAACAGGAACATTAACTCAAAATAAAATGACAGTAAAAGAAGTTTATTTAAATGGAAAAATAACAGACATAGAAAAAGATAACCTTACTGATTATACAAAGCTTATGAAATGTTTAGTATATTGCAATGACTGTAACTATGACTTTACTAAAAAGAAAATGAGTGAAACCTTGCATGGTGACCCCACAGAGTTAGCACTTATTAATATGTTTTTCAAAGATGTGCCAAAACTTGAAGAGTATATTTCAAAAGTTCATAGAGTATATGATATTCCTTTTGATTCAACAAGAAAAATGATGTCAGTTATAATGAATGAAAATGGAAAAGAAACTTGCTATGTTAAAGGAGCTCCGGAAAGATTATTAGATAGATGTAATTATATATTGGAAAATAATAAGATTAAGCCATTCACATATCAAAAGAAAAAGCAAGTTATGGACTTTATTTCTGCTATGTCTTCTAGAGCTCTTAGATGTTTAGCAGCAGCTTATAAAGAGGAAAATTTATCAAAGAATTCCAAACTAGAAGAAAACTTAATATTTATAGGGGTAACAGGAAGCATAGATCCGCCAAGGAAAGAAGCTGGAGAGGCAGTTCTTAAATGTAAACTTGCTGGAATAAAGCCAATCATGATAACAGGAGATCATCAAAACACTGCACTTGCAATTGCAAAATCCTTAAATATATGTAATAATGACTCACAAGTTATGACTGGTGAACAGATTGAGAATATAGATGATAAGGAATTAGAGGAAAAGGTAAATAAAATACGTGTATTTGCTAGAGTTTCACCAAGTCATAAATTAAGAATTGTAAGGGCATTTAAGAAAAACAAAAATGTCGTAGCAATGACTGGAGACGGGGTAAATGATGCACCAGCAATAAAAGAAGCAGATATAGGAATTGCCATGGGTATATCTGGAACAGATGTAACTAAAGAAGCATCATCAATGATTCTTATGGACGATGATTTTTCAACAATAGTAGCGGCTGTTGAAGAAGGGAGAATAATTTATGATAATATAAGAAAATTCATAAGATATTTATTGTCTTGTAATTTAGGTGAAGTGCTTACAATGTTCTTAGCAACAGTTTTTTATTTACCTAATCCTTTAAGCCCTATACAAATTCTTTTGGTCAATTTGGCAACCGATGGACTTCCAGCAATTGCTTTAGGAGTAGATCCTGCTGATAGTGATATAATGAGGCAAATGCCAAGAGCAAAGAATGAAAGTATATTTGCGAGAGGATTAGTTGAAAAAATAGTGGTTAGAGGAACATTAATTGGATTATGTACATTATTAGCATTTATGGTTGGTAGATATTATAGAATGGATTTAGAAACTTGTAGGACTTTAGCATTATGTACATTAGTTATGTCTCAACTTATCCATGTTTTTGAGTGCAGATCAGAAAGACATTCTATATTTGAGATAAAATTATTTACAAATATGTGGTTAGTTGGAGCAGTGCTTGTTTCTATAATCTTAATATGTTTAGTATTATATGTGCCATTTTTAAGAGAAATATTCCATACTGTAGCGTTAAATTTAAAACAATGGTTAATTGTATTATTTTTCTCAGGAATAATAGCACTTATTAATAGTGTATATCTACTAGTAAAGTCAAAATAATGTAAATAAAATATGAATAAAAATGACATAAATAAATGGAATGTATAGAATAAATTAAGGAAACTCCTATTCACCTTCGTTCATAGGAGGGCAATACTGTTAAGTTCGTACCTCACTAAGCATTATATGCCTATGAGAGAAATGCTAATATTATATTAAAGTGCTATATTATACTATTGCAAATAAAAAATCCCCTTTTGGGGATTTTTTATAAATAATTGTGAATCATGCATTATGAATTGTGAAATGCCTAACGTCTCATCATATTTGATTGTTGTTGACGTACCTTTTTTATTTGGCTATGGTCTACAGGAACCAAGTCTTTCTTAGTTGTAAGATTTAATAAATTCATAATTTGAACTTCTTGAGAATTTTCTTTTTTGCTGTCCTTTTCTCCATTAACTCCCATGATCATAACTTTATGACCTTGTTTTACAGTTATAAACTCAGGTTTTTTAAACCATCTATTTTTCTTATACCAGCATTTAACAACTTTTTTACCAACTTCAGGTTTTACAATTATTTCAGCTGTTAACTTATGAAATATTAAATAACTTTTTTCAATTAATTTTACAGATAAAATTGTCCCAGAAACACTAGTTATTCTATCGCCATACTTTTGCATGTAAGCATCTTGAAAGTATTTTCCCATCTTTCCGCTTAACTTATCTTTAAAGCCCATAATCATTTACTCCTTTGCATAAATATATGGATAACAATCCTATTATACTAATAATATCATCTTATTATACCACAATATTTAATTAAAGAATACTATTGATAATAATAGTATTGTGCTTATGCCTTTTGTTTTATAAAAAGATTTCTCGTCATATGTTTGTCATAATAATACTGTAATATATTTAAGTGAAGATTACATGAGAAAAGTTATAAAATATATTAATATATAAGTTATTATATATTTTATTATATAGTATAATTATATATGTATTTATATACTAAAGGAGAGAAATTTATCATGGATAATAGTATAAAGGAAATTTGTGATATAATTATAGAAAATTATAGATATGCAATTTACAACTTAAGATACGATGGAGATTATATAAATCATTTTGGTGCACTTACTAGTGGATATAAGAGAATGAAAATTGAAGATGATAGGGTAAAAGCAATTAGAAGCTTGATAAAAAGAAGAACAATGAATATGTCACCTTTTAGGGGAGATATTCTTTACATATTATCATTTTTATTAGTTGAAAATGATTTAGATACTGAAAAATTTGTTGATGAATTATTAGATACATTTAATGAACTTGTAGAAGAAAACTTTATTGAATGCGGGCATTTAGTAATAGCAGCTTATGCAATAACTAAATATGGAGATAAAAAAGAAAGAAAAATAATATGTAAACGAATGAAATATATATTTAACATAATAAAACAAAAATATGGTTCATGTACAAAACAAGATGATTATGTTTTATGTGCATTACTTTCATTAGAAAATGTTAAATATAATGATATATATGAAAAAATGGACAACATATTTGATTATTTCAAGAAACTGGATTTATTTAACAAAAATGAACTTCAGGGATTAACAAATTCAATTTTATTAAATAATGCTGAAGAATTAATAGAACCAATATCAAAGCTGATAATAAAGCTGGAAGAGAATGATTTAAAAATTGGAAATCAATTTTTACAGCTTGTAGGTTTCTTTGATAATGAATATAATATTGATAATACTATATATAAAATCAAAGAAATTTTAAAATATTTATCTAATGAAGAAACTGAATATTACTATTATATAGATAAAGATTTTAGAAATATGATTGCAGTAGTAATTGTATTTATGTATAATAATAAAAAAGATGTTAAGTATGTAGATGAAATTTTAGCATTTGGAGTTTATTCATTTTTAGTTAGTAAAAATCAAGGAATATTGAATGAAGTACTTGCATAAATATGTGAAGTTTTGAAGAAATTCTAAATGAATTTCTTCTTTTTATTTATAAGGGAAGGTAGGAATTTAAATGAAAAATAATATACTTCATGTAGATATGGATGCCTTCTTTGCATCTGTCGAACAGAGGGATAATCCAAATCTTAAAGGTAAACCTGTAATTGTTGGTGGAAATAGCGAAAGAGGTGTAGTATCAACATGTTCATATGAAGCAAGAAAATTTGGAGTACATTCAGCAATGCCAATTTTTATTGCGAAAGAAAAGTGCCCGACAGGTGTATATATTTCGGGCAGATATGGCAGATACGTTCAAATTTCCCAGGAAATATTTAAAATATTTAATGAAGTAACACCTTTGGTTGAATCTGTTTCTATAGATGAAGCATATCTTGACTTAAGCCAAGGAAAGATAAAAAATGGTATGGAAGCAGCGAGATATATAAAAAATAGAGTATTTAAAGAATTAAATTTAACTCTATCAATAGGAATATCTTATAATAAATTTTTAGCAAAGCTTGCTTCTGACTGGAACAAACCAAATGGAATAAAGGAAATAAGCAGAGATATGCTTCCGGAAGTTTTATTTCCGTTAAAAATAGATAGAATTCATGGTCTTGGAAAAATATCAGTAAGTAAACTAAATAACATGGGAATATATTATGTTAAAGATTTATATAAAATGCCAAGAGAGTTTTTTGTAGAGTATTTGGGCAAAAATGGAGTTGATATATATGAGAGAATTAGAGGTGTAGATTTAAGAAAAATAGAATTAGAACATGAACGTAAATCTATAGGTAAAGAGAGAACACTAAAATTTAACACGAATAATAAGGAAGAGCTATTAGAATTTCTTAGGGAATTCTCATATGAAATAGAAGATTATCTATTAAGAAAAAATGTTATGGCAAAGACGATAACCTTAAAATATAAAACTGAAAATTTTGAAAATCATACTAGAAGCAAAACATTAAATAAATATATATCTAATAATAAAGAAATTTATGAAGCAGCAAAAGAACTTTTAGAAGCAGAAAAATTACGAATGGTCAGGTTAATAGGATTAAGTGCGTCATCATTTAAAGAAAATGAAGTAGAGCAAATAAGCTTATTTTAATTATTATATATATTTAAGAAAAAAGTATATCTAAATTACCTCTTAAAGAATATTAATATTAATAGAAGGTATTTAAAAATATTATAGATACCTAAAATTTGAATAAGGAGGTAACTGCTTTGTAGTGTTTGATGTAATTTACAATTATAACTTCAAAGTGGGATGATATATGAAGAAAGAGTTAACTCCAAAAGAAATAATTTTTTGCACTTCGTGTGAGAATACAATGAAGAAATTAAATGATGACGTATCATCTAAAAAGTATATAGGTTTTGATAAAATAAAAAAGGCTTTAAATATTAAAAAAGATGGGTTCAATATATATTATGTTGATTCATTTTCAAAAGAAAAAGTTGAAATATTAGCAGAACAAATTTCTGAAATTTATAAAGAAAAAGAAGCACCAAAAGATATTTGTTATGTTACAAATCAGGATTCCACATCACCTAAAATTATATTCTTAAAAAATGGAAAAGGGGTTTTACTAAAAGATTTATTAGAAGAAGTGAAAAAGAAGTACTTGTATGACATAAATGAATTTTATAGTAGTTCATCTATTGAGGAAAAAGAATCTATAATTGAGAATATAAATGAAGAAAGAAATAATTATATAACAAAGCTTATGCAAATGGCAAAAGTAGAGAATTTTGATGTGAAGTCTACTAGTGGAGGATTTATATTTATTCCATTAAAAGATGGCGGAAATGAAATGACACAGGAAGAATACGACAATTTAGAAGAGGATACTCAAGAAGTTATAGAGAAGCAGGCTTCAAAACTAAAAATTCAAGCAGAAGAAATTTTAGAAAAGCTAAAGGACATAGAAAATCTATCTATAGAAAAATTAAAAATAATATATAGAGACTATTTAAAAGGTACTATGGAACAATACAAGGATGATTTGTTATTAGAATTTCTTACTGAAGATGATGTATATAGATATTTGATAGAAATGTTTGATTGTATTGATGATGAGATAGTGGATTGTTATACTATAAATCTTGAAGAAGACGAGGGGAAAATAAAAGAAATCCTTGATAAATATCAAGTTAATGTAATAGTAGACAATTTAAATATAGAACATCCTAGAGTTATTTATGAAGATGATCCTAGTTTAGCTAATCTGCTTGGGAATATAGAATATAGAAATCATAATGGTGAATATATAACTGATATGTCACTTATAAAGGCAGGAAGTTTGGTTAAGGCTAATGAGGGATGTTTAATAGTGAGACTGACTTCATTAATAAACAGTGGAAATGGAATAAGCTATTATTATTTAAAGAAGGCTTTAATGCATGGACGAGTTGATTATAATTACTCAAAAAGTTATTTAGAAATGTTAGCTATTGCAGGATTAAAACCAGCTCCTATACCTATTGACGTTAAGGTTATCTTAATTGGAGATTATGAAAGTTTTGAAGTATTATATGATAAAGATGAGGACTTCAAAAGAATTTTTCCAATTAGAATAGAAGTAGAAAGAAGACTACATTATGAAGAAGAAGCTCAGAATTATATAATATCTAATATAAGAAGAAAAATAGAGAATGATCGTTTATTAGAAATAAACAATGAAGGTATAAAAGAGATAATTAAGTTTTTAACAAGAATATCTGGAAGTAGAAATAAAATTTCAATAGATGATTATTATATTAATAGAGTTTTGTATTTAGCAGATAATAATGCAAAAATGAAAAAAAAGACATCTATCGATAAAGAAGATATACTAGAAGTAGCATATGAAGATGAAGAAATTTTAAAAGAAGTTATGGACAGCTATAAATATAGAAAAATATTAATAACTACAAGCGGAGAAAAAATTGGGATCGTTAATGGCTTAGCTGTAGTTGGAACTGAATTTTATAGTTTTGGTAAACCAATGAGAATAACATGTATTGCACTTCAAGGCAGTGGGAATATAATTGATATTCATAAAGAATGTAATATGAGTGGAAGTATTCATGAAAAGTCAATTAGTATATTGAGAGGAATTTTAAGTGCGCTAATAACTCCGTATGAAAAACTGCCAGTAGATTTTCAATTAAGCTTTGAGCAGACTTATGGAATGATTGATGGGGATAGTGCATCTGTTGCAGAAATTGTATGTATTTTATCTGCCTTAAGCAAAAGACCTATAAGACAGAATATAGCAGTAACGGGATCAATAAATCAATTTGGAGAAGTTCAGCCAATAGGTGGAGTGAATGAAAAGATAGAAGGATTTCATAGAGTTTGTAGTATTTTGGACACAGTAGATGGTAAGGGGGTTTTGATTCCTAGTTCCAATAAAAATGAGCTTATTTTAAAGTGTGATGTAGAAGATGATGTTAAGAATAATAAATTTCATATTTATTCCATGGATACCTTGGAAGATGCACTTAGAGTTCTTATTTTTAATGAAGAAGATACCATGAAGAGTTTTCTAAAAGAAATTGAAGATGAAATTTCTAAATATAAAACAAGTAAAAGAAAAAAATAATAAAAATAGATACTAGATCTGATAAGAAAAAGTTACATCAAAATATTATTGATGTAGCTTTTTAATGTTTAAAAAAATATTGATTAATTTTCGTAATAAAAAAATTGACTAGCAGTAAAATTATGTGTTAAAATATGGTAAAGATGATAAAAAATATAAAAATAAAGAGGGGAGGTAAGGGAATACCTTACAGATTAACATAAATTATTAAAGGTAATCTCATAAAAATATGTTTTTAGATTTTAATATGCAAAGAGATATTTTAATTGTAACTTTAAAAGGAGAGCTAGATCATAATAGTGCAGAGGAAGTTAGAGTTAAAATTGATGATAAGATTGATATGAATGAAGCAAAAAATATAATTCTAGATTTTTCGGGAGTCTCATTTATGGATAGTTCCGGAATCGGAGCAGTTATGGGAAGATATAAGAAAATTTCTTATAGAGGTGGAAATCTTTTTATAAGTAATGTAAATAAAAATGTAAATAAAATTTTTGAACTTGCTGGCTTATATAAAGTTATAAAAAAATACAATACCATAGAAGAAGCAGTAGGGTGTATTTAAATGGAGGGGTTATCATGTTTGATAATAAAATGAGTTTGGAATTTATAGCTAAATCTGAGAATGAAGCATTTGCAAGAGTCGCAGTAGCAGCGTTTATTTCACAGCTAGATCCAACAATAGATGAATTGAGTGATGTAAAGACAGCAGTATCAGAAGCTGTGACTAATGCCATAATACATGGGTATGAGAATGAAAAAGATAAAATGATAAAAATAGAAACAGAAATAATAGGAAATGAAGTGATTATAGCAATTTCTGATAAGGGAAAAGGTATAGATGATATCAAACAAGCTATGGAACCGTTATATACATCTAGACCAGATCTAGAACGCTCTGGAATGGGATTCACGGTGATGGAGACATTTATGGATGAATTACATGTTGAAAGTGAGAAAGGGATTGGAACAAGGGTTGTAATTAAGAAAAAATTTAACATAGTAAGTTAGGTGAAAGATATGGGAAATGAGGATAGAAAAAGAGAGGCTTATAATTATGACCATAATCCAGAACTGCTTAATTTAGCGAAAAATGGAGATTCAGAAGCTATGAATAAATTAATAGAAATGAATCTACCGCTTGTTATGTCAATTAGTAAAAAGTTTTTAAATAGAGGATATGAGTATGAGGATATATTTCAAATTGGATCTATTGGTTTAGTTAAAGCTATTAATAATTTTAATACGGATTATAATGTTAAGTTTTCTACATATGCAGTTCCGATGATTATAGGTGAAATAAAGAGATTCCTAAGAGATGATGGAATGATTAAAGTTAGTAGAAATGTAAAAAGCTTAGCTAGAAAAATTAGCATCTATAAGGAACAACTAAGCAAGACATTACAAAGAAGTCCAACAATTGAAGAATTAGCAGAATATGCAGGTGTAGATAAGGAAGAAATAATATTTGCTATTGAATCAGCAAATAGTCTTCAATATTTATATGATACTATACATCAGGATGATGGAGCGCCAGTTTTATTAATTGATAAGTTAAGTGAAGAAAAGAAATGTGATGATAATTTAATTGAAAGAATAGCACTTAAAGAAGCATTAAGAAGCCTAGATGAAAAGGCTAGGCAAATCATAATGCTTAGATACTTTAAAGATAAAACACAAGTTCAGGTAGCAAAGATGTTAGGAATAAGTCAAGTACAAGTATCTAGAATAGAGAAAAAGGTTCTAGCTCAGATGAAAAAAAGATTAGAAGAATAAGAAAATATGAATGTTTATAATATAAATAAGGGACGTAGAATCATAGTTTAGTGGATAACACCGAAATTCAATATATGATAGGCTCGATTGTAGGGGAATTTAAGCTAAAACATCTAAAGACAAAGGCTGTACCCAAAACAATTTGCTCCAACAGCAAGTGTTGGACAAATAATTTTGGAACAGCCTCTGTCTAAGAAGTTAAAAGCTTAAATTTCTTAATACAATACTACGCCTATCATATATTGAATTTCTTTGTTTTTCTCTAAACCCATTATTTAATGTAATTTATATTTTGGTAAATATTCAATACCTAAAATACAGTTTTCAATCAATTATTATAACTTATGATGCTACTAATAAAAGTGCGTATTTCCTTGGTATATAATGCTTGATGATGTACAAAACTAACAAGATAGGCTATCTTAGATCATCTTCATCTACTGCTGAAGATATTTCACTTTAAAAATTTCTTCTACGTTTAGATAATAATCAAAATTTTATATTCATAGACTTATTACTTTTAAAAATTGATAAAAGATTAAATTATTTAATCTTTAACATATAGATAACTATTCATTAATTAAAAAAATATATTCATTTATAACAGAAATAATATAGATACTATGAGTTTTATTTCGGTTATCTCACTCTAAACTTTCTACATCCCTGATTTATGTTGTGGAATAATATAACATAATTAATTTAAAAAAAAATGTGAATAATAATCATATAAGAAAAAGGAGTGTGAAAAATGAGCAGCAATAGTAAAAGAAGAGAAGAACAAATAAAAAATAAATATAAGCAGATGGCTAAAGAAGCAACTCCTAAATCAGAAATATTCAAGAATTGCTTAAAAGCCTTTTTGGTTGGTGGAATTATATGTGATATTGGACAATTAATTATGAATATAATTGAAAGTTTTGGTTATCCAAAAGAACAAGTAATGAATATAGTTCCTATAATAATGGTATTTATAGGTGCAGTATTAACAGGAACTGGTATATATGGTAAAATGGCTAGTTTTGGTGGTGCTGGTACTGTAGTTCCAATTACAGGGTTTTCTAATGC
This sequence comes from Clostridium neonatale, assembly GCF_900465025.1. Taxonomy (NCBI): domain Bacteria; kingdom Bacillati; phylum Bacillota; class Clostridia; order Eubacteriales; family Clostridiaceae; genus Clostridium; species Clostridium neonatale. The sequence goes on along the minus strand of NZ_UICR01000002.1, from coordinate 1,139,460 downwards.
AGTAGTTGCACCGGCAATAGAATTTAAAAAAGAAGGATATATTTTTGGAGTAGCAGCAAAGATGTTTACTATTGCAGGACCTGTATTAGTATATGGAATAGGTACATCTGTAATAATAGGAATAATATATTATGTTATTGGATTATTTTAAGACAATGCACAGTTCAAAATGCACAATTCATAATTTAAATAGAAAAATAATGTTTATACATTATTAAAAGCTGCTTGTGACTGTCGCGCTTACAAATTTTGATTTAAGAGAGAAAGAGTATGAATGAATAGATTATAGTTAAGAAAAAAAGATTTAAGCTTTCTAAATTTTATGTTTTGATGAAGTTTGTAGAATGTAAAATTTATAACTTTGAGATATTCACCATTTTTATATCTTCACGTTTAAAATATAAATTTTAGTTTGTAACATCCACAAAAAGGAGCATACGCAAATTATTTTATGCGATAGCACCATATGCAATATTAAAATAAAGAAATCTTTTTTAGATTTCTAAATTAATTGTCACTTGTCAACTGTTAGCTATATAAAAATTGTGAATTGTGAACTTTGAATTGTATAAGGGAGTGTGAAAAATGACAATAAATAAAAGATTAGGAGAGCAGACTGTAAAATTAGAGAATCCACCTAAAATAATAGCAACACATTCAATTGTTGGACCTAAAGAAGGAGAAGGACCTCTAAGTGGATATTTTGATCAAGTTTTAAGTGATGATACTTATGGAGAAGATAGTTTTGAAAAGGCAGAAAGTCAAATGATGTTTACAGCTATTTCTGAAGCTATAAATAAAGCTCATCTTAAAGAGAAAGATATAAATTATTTGTTTTCTGGGGATTTATTAAATCAAATCATATCATCAAGTTTTGCAGCAAGGGAATTTAGTATTCCATTTTTTGGATTGTATGGAGCTTGTTCGACGATGTCAGAATCGTTAAGTTTAGCATCACTTATAATGGATGGAGGTTTTGCAAAATATGTTGTTGCAGCAACATCATCACATTTTAGTTCGGCTGAAAGACAGTTTAGATTTCCTTTAGAATATGGTTCACAAAGACCTAAGACAGCTCAATGGACAGTTACAGGATCAGGAGCATTAGTATTAGGACACGAAGGGAATTATCCACAAATAACATATGTAACTACTGGAAAAGTAAAAGATTTTGAACAAAAAAATCCTAATAATATGGGAGCAGCTATGGCACCAGCAGCAGCAGACACTATAGCAAAGCACTTTAAGGATACAGGAAGAAAGCCTAGTGATTATGATTTTATTGCAACTGGTGATTTAGGTGTTGTAGGAAAAGAATTAGCCGATAAATTAATAGAGGAGCTTGGATATAATATAAGAGGTGTGCATATAGATTGTGGAGAAATGATTTTTGATAATGAAAAGCAAAATACTGATTCTGGCGGAAGCGGATGTGGATGCTCGGCAGTTGTATTTACAGGATATTTATATAAGAAACTGATGAAAAAAGAAATAAAAAGAGTTTTATTAGTTTCAACAGGAGCTTTAATGAGTACTACATCATCGCTTCAGGGTGAAACTATACCAGGAATAGCGCATGCTGTTGCTATTGAAATGAATTGATTGAAAGGAAGATAACAATGGAATATATAAGTGCATTTGTTGTTGGGGGAATTATTTGTGTAATAGGTCAAATATTAATTGACACTACAAAATTAACTCCAGGAAGAATATTAGTAGCATTTGTAACAATAGGAGCTATTTGTGGTGCATTTGGATGGTATGATAAATTAATAGAAATTGGCGGTGCAGGAGCTACAATACCACTTCCGAGTTTTGGAAATGCTCTTGCTAAAGCAGCTATAAAAGAAGTAAAAGAAATTGGTTTTTGGGGAGCATTTACTGGTGGAATTAAAGGTGGTGCAGCAGGAATTACTGCATCTATATTCTTTGGATATTTAGCTTCTCTTATATTTAATCCAAAAACTAAAAAGTGATAGAAAAATCCAATATTATTAGTTAAACTATAATTAAAAAGAGTGTTTTGCCTTTTTTATAGTAAAGCTTTATAATATAAATTAGTTTTGTAATAAAATACAAAAATTATATTAAAGAAGTATGTTAATATTAAAATTTTTTTATCGAAATAATTATAGTGATTTAATTTAATAATAAATATTAATTTAGGATGGTGGGGTTATTTTGGAAAGATATTGCAACAGTTCTTGGATGCAGATTGTTCAGCTTTTAAATAGTGATATTGAGATGGGGTTAAGTGAAAAGGACTGTGAAATAATAAGGAGAAGAAAAGGATCAAATAAAATTGATTTACCAGATAAAACAAAAATATATAAATACATATTAAATTCTTTAAAAGAAAAATATACTATTATAAAGATAATAATTGCAATTTTATTATTTGTTTTTCAAAAATATATACCAGGTCTTATAATCATAGGAATACTAATAAGTGATATGGGGATAAATACGTTATATTTTCTTCAAAGAGATAAGGAAGTATCAAATTTACAAAGGTTGAATTCAACTGAGACTGTGGTTATAAGAGATGGAATGGAAAAGATAATAAAAAGTGAAGAACTTGTAGTTGGAGATATTGTTCGATTTTCTAGGAATTCTTTAATACCAGCAGATATAAGAATAATAAAATCTGATCATTTAAGGGTTAATGAGAAGACTATTACTGGAGAAGATTTATTAAAAGAAAAATTTGAAAATAAAATATTAAGTGGTAACTTATCTATTTCAGATATGAAAAACTTGTTGTTCAAAGGTTCAACAGTATGTGATGGAAGTGGAATAGGTGTTGTTATTGAAGTTGGAAATTCAACTCAAATAGGAAAACTATTAGCTATGTTTAAATCAGCTAATACAAGAAAGCATAGTTTTAAAAAGATGACTACTAATATCGTAGAAAAATATTTATTGATATTCTTTATTATAATAATTTCAGTAGGAATGTTTTTTATAATATCTGGACAAGATGCAGATAAAACATTTTTTACAAAAGCATTATTTGCAATAGGTTGCATGCCATTATCTGTAGTTGCTATATTATCATATAATTTAATAATAAACCAATATGCAAAAGATGATATTGAGATTATTAATTTTTCTGTTTTTAATCTAGTGAATGATATAGACATATTATTCTTAGATAAAATAGGTGCAATAAGTAAAGAAGAGATGGTCGTTGATAGAATATATGTAAATGAAAGTATAATAGGTAAAGATGATACATATAAAAAAGAAATAACTTCTGATAGATTGCTTGAAATTTCTTTGATTTGTAATAATTCAAGTTATAATGTAGCTGAAGGTACTGGCACAGGAGATTTAGCAGAGGTTGCATTTTTAGGATATGCAGCTAGAAAGAAAGTATTTAAATCAGCTGTTGATATTAATAATACTAAATTATTTGAGATACCAATGGATCCTGATAAAAAGCTTTTTACTGTAGTTACAAATGTCAAAGGAAGATATAGGGCTAACACGCGAGGAAATTTAGATATTGTGTTAGATAAATGCACACATATTATGCTGGAAGGTATTGAAAGAGAGCTTACAGATGAAATAAGAAATAGAATAAAACTTATAGATATGAGTTTTTCTACAGAAGGTTTAATAACTCAAGGATTTGCTTATAGAAATTTTAATTATCAGCCTTCTAAATCAGAAAATATTGAAAGCAATATGGTTTTTGTAGGTATTGCAGGATTAGAAAATCCATTAATACATAATATAAAAAATGACATTAGGAATATAAAAGATAGAGGTATTGTTCCAATATTATTTACTGAGGAAAGTAAATTAAGTGCAATTACCAATTGCTTAAAATGTGAGATTATAAGAAATAAAAATCAAGTAGTAGCAGGCATAGAATTAGACTCGTTAAATCAAGATGAGTTTAAAGAGCTTGTTGGGAGAGTTAGAGTATTCTGTAGAGTTACTCCAGAAATAAAAGCAAAAATTGTTGCACTATTTGTTAAAGATGGATATAAGGTTGCGACAGTTGGAGAAAACTTAAATGATATACCTGTCTTAAACTTGGCTAATGTTGGAATTAGTAAAGGTGAAGCAACTGAGATGGTTAAAAAGATATCTGATGTTTATATTAAAGATAACTATTTAGAAGGTTTATTTAATATAAGAAAATACTCTAAAGAAATAAAAACAAACATTCAAAGAGCTTTAAAATTGTTTTTTATGACAGTATTATCAGAATTAATAATTTTATCTGGATGTTTAATTTTGGGACAAATAGGTATAATGAATTTTTGGATAATGTTAATAGTAAATGCTATAGTAATGATTCCATTATCAATTATTACAGTATTGAGATCAGGAAAAGAAGTATCAATAATTGGTATGATAATAAGGTCAATTGTAGTAAGTATAATAACATTAATTTCTATTTATAAAGTTGAACCTTCAGAAGGACAAATAATTCCTTTGATATTTCTAGGAACAGATGCTTTAATATTTACACTATTAAACAACAAAGTCTCAATAAGGAAAATATCAAATGAATTGACACTTGGAATAGTTACATTATTTATAATACTTATTTCTGCATTTTTAATAACATTTATTAATGGTATTATCATAAGAGATATAATAATAATTGAAATTATAATTTCAATAGTTATTTTGCTTACATATGAAATTTTATCAGAAAAGTGGCAAAACTCATAAATATGAGAAATATAAGAATATGGGTGAGCTAATGACTCTAAAAAAAGTAAAAGATATAGGAAATCCAATAGTATATATTTTTATCAGCTTATTAATGAGTTGTATATGCTATGGACTTAATGGTGACTATAGGGGGCTTACAATTTTTGTTGTAACCTCCTTTTTTATTATATTAATTTACAACTGCGGAATTAATTTTTCTTCTCTAATGTTGATCATTTTTATTATAGGAATTCTAATTAATGTTTCATATTATAGTATTGATGAGAAATTTAATGGAATTGTTAGAATAAAGCAAATGACTTCTTATGATATTGTTTCAACTTGTAATGGAAAAAAAATAATATTAGATGATTTAAAAGATAGTGATTTAGAGGTTTCAAAAAGGTATTATATTCAAGGTAAAGCTCAAAGCAATACAGATAAGTCAAAAGGAATTGTAGGAGAAGTTTTAGTAGAAAAGTGTATTCCAATAGAAGATGATTGGATTACAAACATATATAAAATGAAATACAATGTTTATGAATTATTGAAAGAGAATCTAGGACAAAGAAAATCAGCATTAATATCATCTATCTCTTTTGGATATAAAGAATATTTGGATGAAGAAGATGAAAATGATATGAAAAACTTTGGAATAATACATAGTATTAGTGTGTCTGGATTACATGTAGCAATAGTTTATGCATTTATTAAAAAAGTAACAGGAAATAAGTTGGGGCTTTTAGGAACTATTTTATATGTAATTTTAACAGGTAGTGAGTATTCTTGTATAAGGGCATTCATAATGCTGGCAGCTGTAGAAGGAGCAGATATTTTTCAAAGAAATAATAATTCATTATCATCTATAAGCTTGTCGGGGATTATAATCTTAATGCTATCTCCATATTCTGCTTTTGAAATATCATTCCAGTTATCATTCTTGGCAACTATAGGGATAATATTATATAATAAAAAGCTGAATAATTTACTATATAAACTTCAGAAAAATTTGAGAGAGACAGTGAGTATAACGTTAAGTGCACAAATTTTAACTATACCCTATTTAATGGTTATATTTAATGATTTTTCTCTAAACTTTATAATAGGAAATATATTTTTATTACCATTTGTCAATGCTATTGTAATACTTGGAAATCTTTTGATATTAACATATTCATGCGTACCAGTATTTGATTTTATTTGTTATTTAATGCTGAAACTAGTGAATATTTTTGATTACATGGTGAATATATTTGAGAATATTACCCTACCTATGTTTTACAGTAATGATTATGTAGCGTTTTTTTATTGTATTTTACTATTTTGCTTTTATTTTTATCGAAAGGGATATAAGAAATTCATATATCTACCAGTTATATCTATGATAATTATAATAATACAGATTTATAGTCCATTGCCATATATAGAGTATTATAGAGAAGGGGCAATAGTGTTTAGTCATATGGGGAGGAATATATTAATCACCAATAAAAATCCAATAGATATTAAAAGACTTTCAAAGATATCACATGCAACACATTTATATAGAGATGTAGATGAAATATATATAGAAGACATATGCAATATTAAATCTAAAGGTCAAAATTATATTTTATATGTTAATGATGAAAAATATTTTTTAAAAATGACCATGAATAAATATGAGTCTGAAGATTGTGATATAATAAATTTTAAAGACGGTAAGGTGAAAAAAATTATAATCTTTCAGGATCAGATATATAGGATATTTTAAAAGATTATACACTTATTAATGATATATAAACTGTGAAGATAGAATGAGAGGAAATAAAGTGATTAATTATGAATTTTATGAGCAAGAAATTGAGAAAGGCAATATAAAAAATGGATATGTATTTTGTGGATTAGATGAAGAGTTAATTAAAGATGGAGTAAATCTTGTTGTAAAAAAAACAGTTGAAAAAGAATTAGAAGAATTAAATTTGATAAAAATAGATGGAATGAATACAACGTTTGATGACATATTTAATGCATGTGAGACTATGCCGTTTATGAGTGAGAAAAAAGTGGTTATCATTTATAGAGCTAATTTTCTTCAAGAAAAAAGTGATTCATCAGGAACAAAAATATATAATGAAATAAAAAAATATATAGAAGATTTGCCACCCTATACAATTTTAATAATGTACTATTTATTTAAAGATAAAAGAGATAAGCCTAATAAAAATAAAAAGTTAACTCAATTAGGTAAAAATTTATCAGTAGTTTTTTGTGATAAGTTAAAGAGAGACAGGTACATAAAAAAAGTTAATGAAGTTTTTAAAGAAAGAGATAAAGGAATAGGAAGGACAGAATTAAGTTATTTTTGTGAGAAAGTTCAAAATAACTTTGATATAATAAAAAGAGAAGTGGATAAATTAATATCATATACAGATGGACGTGAGATAAAGAAAAATGATATTGATTTGCTAATTACAAATAGTAATGAAGATGATGTATTTGACTTGGTTGAACTTATAGCGCAAAGGAAGATAGATAGAGCAATAGACATAATGAAAGATATTTTATATAAATCTGATCAGCATATGTTAATGATTACGGCTATAGAAAGACATTTTTATCGTTTATATGAAATTAAGATTGGGCTTATAAGTGGAAAAAAAGTTGATGATTTTGTTTCGAAATTCAGAATTCCTCAATTCGTATGTGAAAAACTAATAATTCAAAGTAAAAGTTTTTCTGAAAAACAGTTGATGGAGTTAATTAAACTTTGTGTTAGAACAGAAAAAAATTTAAAATCTACAGGTTTTGATAAAGATATGGAAATGGAATTTTTATTAATAAATACTTTAACAGTGCCTAAATAGATAAAGGAATTGGATAAACCGATTCCTTTAACTTTGCTTTTGAACAGAAAAATACCCACCATTAAAGGTGGGTTATAGATTATGCCATTGCATTTAATGTTGCAGCTAATCTTGATTTCTTTCTAGCAGCCATATTCTTATGGATTACTCCTTTAGAAGCAGCCATATCTAATGACTTAGTAACAGATGTAAATAAAGCTTTTGCGTCTTCAACGTTTTTAGCTTCAACTGCAGCTTCAAACTTCTTTATAGTAGTTTTTAAAGCTGATTTAATCATTCTGTTGTTTAAAGTCTTAGTTTCGATAACTTTAATTCTCTTTTTTGCTGATTTAATATTTGCCATTCTTCATTCACCCCCTTAAATTTTTATAGGGTCTCTGCAGTTTTTGGGGAAATCTGCGTACGAGTTCATATTCAACAAACTTTATTATAGCACCAAAAGTTATGTAATTCAAGTATTAAATTTAAAAGAGAGAGGAAAAATAGAATGATTATATTTGTGAGGTGATGTTATGATAAATGTAAGAACAGATTTAGCTTTAGAGGCTAGAGAAATATATAAGCAAAAAAATAATAATAATGAAATTGAAGGAATAGAAGTAATAAATGAAAAGCAGGATGAAGTAAATATAACAACAGTAAAAGTAAAAAATGAAGAAGGAGCTCAAAAAATAGGAAAACCTGTAGGAAGTTATATTACAATTGATATACCAGATTTCACAGCTTATGACGGAGAAACTATGGATAAAGTAGCACAAGTCGTTGGAAAATCATTATCGAGATTGGTGGATATAGACTATACAAAAAATGCTTTAGTTATAGGTCTTGGAAACTGGCATGTAACACCTGATGCGTTAGGACCAAAAGTAGCAGAAAAAATTATGGTAACACGTCACTTAAAATCAGTAATGCCAGAAGTTATGGATGACAGTGTAAGACCAGTATCTTCAATAGCCCCAGGAGTACTTGGGATAACTGGAATAGAAACTGTTGAAATAATTAAAGGGCTTGTAGAAAAAACTAAGCCAGGGCTTGTAATATGTATTGATGCATTAGCAGCAAGAAGAGTTGAAAGAGTTAATAGAACAATACAAATTGGTGATACAGGAATATCACCAGGAGCTGGTGTTGGAAATAATAGAAAACAGATAAATGAAGAAAACTTAGGCGTTAAGGTTATAGCTATAGGAGTTCCAACTGTGGTAGATGCTGTTACAATTGCAAATGATACAATTGATCTAGTATTAGATTCATTGATAAACTCTACTCAGTCTGGTAGCGAGTTCTATAATATGCTAAAAAATTTAGATAGAAATGAGAAACAATCATTAATAAAAGAAGTATTATATTCTAAATCACTTGGAGATATGTTTGTTACGCCTAAAGATATAGATTTAGTGATAGATTCTCTTTCTAAAATAATAGCAGATGGTATAAATATATCCCTCCAGCCCAATATGGATATGGATGATATAAATAAATTTATGCACTAATAAAAAGAGCGGCTATGCCGCAATTCGGAACTTATCACTAATAAAAAGAGCGGCTATGCCGCAATTCGGATCTTTTACACTGATAAAAATGGTGAGAAGCAGCCATTAAATTCTTCTCACTAATAAATATTTTATAGAATAATTATGTAAATTACCTAATATACATATAAAAGAGTTCAATGAAAATTGAGGTGTTTTATATGAACCAATTAGGAAAAAAAAGAATTAAACAAAAGAATATTAAAACGAATGAAGTATCAAACATACTGATAATAGTTTTGTTAACTATTACAACGATATCTTTTGTTAGGGTTTACGAAGTATTAAAAAATAATAATGAAAGAGGCGCTTTTGCGTATGTGCAGTTATTGAATTTTGGGATGCCAATTATAGAAAATCAAATTTATGATGAAGGTAACTATGCTGAAAATAGAATTTCATTAAAATATATACTTATGGAAGCGACAGGAATCAATAACTTTACGTCTAGAAATATAATTAATAAAGAGATAAGTTTATTCAACATATTTTCCACTGATTCAGGTGAAAGTAAAGAAAGACTTACATTTGATTCTTATAAAATAAATGAAGATAGTATATCAAAAATAAATTTGAATGAATCTACAATAGGAGACCAAATTTATAACGCTGCGTTAAAGAAAACTCTTAATGCATCTAAACCAGAAATATTGATTTATCATACTCATACCCATGAAAACTATTCCCAAGAAGAGCCGGACAGCATAAATGAGGAAACAAATGTAGTTGGTGTAGGGGATGTGTTAGCTAAAGAATTGGAAGAAAAATATGGTATATCAGTGATACATGATAAGACAGATCACTGTATATCATATAATGACAGCTATGCTAGATCAAGTGAGACAGTAGACAAATATCTAAATAAATATGGAGATTTTAGGCTTATAATAGATCTTCATAGAGATTCTATTACAAATAAAAGTATTACTACAACTGAGATTTATGGAAAGAGTGCAGCAAGAATGGCTCTTGTTACGGCCCAAAATAGCGAGAGATATGAGAAAAATAAAGAGATTACAGAAAAGATTTTTAATAAAACAAAAGAGTTATTTCCAACATTACCGAGGGAAATAACTACTTATCCGAGGGGAAAAAACGCATTTAATCAAAGTAAAAGTGACAATAGTGTACTCTTAGAAATAGGGTCACATTATAATACTCCACAGGAATCACAGGTAACAGCTGAATGCATGGCAAGAGTTATTGCTGAGATTTTAAATGGTAATAATTAGGATGAAATGTCTGATAAAATTAAGCTATATTCTTTCTAATAAGATATTAGCTTAATTTTTTTGTATAGCGTTTTTTAATATGGAAATAATATTAGATAAATTTTCTTTTAACGTATGTTAATTTTAACGAGGAGATGAAATATATGAAAAAGAAGTACATTACTAGAAAAGTTATGCCTTCAATTATAATTTTATTTTTAATGATGAGCGGAATAATATCTATAAATATAAAAAATACAAGTTCTTTATCGCCACTTGGAAATACCAATGAAAACTACCAATTGGTAAGTGAAGAATTTGGCGAAGATTTTTCAAACTTTATAAAAGATAACTCATTTTTAAAAATATATAAAGAAGATAGTGATATTTTAGTAAGGATAGGTGAAAATAATTTTAGAATAACTAATCAGTCTAATATTACAAAACAAGTAGAAATCTTAGTTAATAATGTTAGAGAGAAGATTAATACCGTTATAAAAGATTAATAAAAGATATTTAAAATAAATAGTTGAATAAATAATAAATTGCCTTAAAATAATAATAAGTATAAAACTTATAGCCTTTTTAAAGGTAGGTATGATATAATTTAGCTGATTTAATTAAACGGGGGTGAGAAAACCAATACAATTGACAGTTAACAGTTAGCAGATCACAGTTAAAAATTTTGATGATATTTTAAATAATATAGAAGATTAAAAAAATTAATAAATAGTTTATTAATTTTAAATCTTATGAAAAAGGTATTATAAAAAATATCTTAAAGAAATTAAAAAGTAATTTCATCATTATAAAATTGTGAATTGCCAGTTTGTGTGCCATAAAAGGTATAAACTATTAATTGTGAATTGATTAAGGTTTATTTATATGAAAAGTGAAAGACAAAAATATATCCGAAATTTTTCAATAGTAGCTCATATTGATCATGGTAAGTCAACCCTTGCAGATAGATTACTTGAAACTACTGGAACCTTAACTGAAAGGGAAATGCAGGAACAAGTTCTAGATAATATGGAGATAGAAAAAGAAAGAGGAATTACAATAAAATCACAAGCAGCAAGACTTGTATATAGAAGAGATGACGGACAGGAATACATTCTTAATTTAATTGATACTCCAGGTCATGTGGACTTTAATTATGAAGTTTCAAGAAGTTTAGCAGCATGTGAGGGCGCATTGTTAGTAGTTGATGCAACACAAGGTATTCAAGCACAAACATTAGCTAACTGCTATTTAGCATTAGATAATGATCTTGAGATTGCACCAGTAATAAATAAAATAGATTTACCATCTGCAAGACCTGATGAAGTAAAACAAGAGATTGAAGATGTTATTGGAATAGATGCAGAAGAAGCACCAATGATTTCAGCAAAAACTGGTTTAAATATAAAAGATGTATTAGAATCAGTAGTTAAAAATATTCCAGCGCCAGAAGGCGATGAAGAGGCACCTCTTAAAGCATTGATTTTCGATTCTTACTATGATAGTTACAAGGGCGTTGTATGTATAGTAAGAATTAAGGATGGAAAGATAAAAATTGGTGATAAAATTAAATTAATGGCCACTAATAAAGTATATGATGTTACTGAAGTTGGAGTATTTACACCAGGAGTGCTTCCAATAAAGGAACTTAGCGCAGGTGATGTTGGATATGTAACTGCATCAATAAAAAATGTAAGAGATGCAAGAGTTGGAGATACAATAACTGAAGCAGCAAGACCAACAGACAAAGCACTTCCTGGATATAAGCCAGCTATTCCTATGGTTTATTCAGGAATATATCCAGTTGATGGAGCTAAATATGATGAGTTAAAAGAAGCATTGGAAAAATTACAGATAAATGATGCAGCCCTTAATTTTGAGCCAGAAACATCAGTTGCTTTAGGATTTGGTTTTAGATGTGGATTTTTAGGGTTATTGCATATGGAAATAATTCAAGAACGTGTTGAAAGAGAATTCAATCTAGATATAATTACAACTGCACCATCAGTTATATATAAAGTTATAAAAACAGATGGAGAAATGTTAGAAATAACCAATCCAACTAATTTACCTCCTATGACTGAAATAGACTATATGGAAGAACCTGTAGTTAAAGCATCTATTATAACTCCAAAAGAGTATGTTGGAGCTGTAATGGAGTTATGTCAGGATCGTAGAGGAACATATATTGACATGCAATATATAGAAGAAACTAGGGCTGTTGTAAATTATGATATACCTTTAAATGAGATAATATATGATTTCTTTGACACATTAAAATCTAGAACTAGAGGATATGCATCTCTAGATTATGAAATGAAGGGATATACTACAACCAAGTTGGTTAAATTAGATATCTTATTAAATGGAGATGTAGTTGATGCACTGTCTATGATAGTACCAGATGAAAGAGCATATCATAAGGGAAGAGCGATAGCAGAAAAGCTAAAAGAAATCATTCCAAGACAATTATTTGAAATTCCTATTCAGGCAGCTGTGGGATCTAAAATTATAGCAAGAGAAACAGTAAAAGCTATGAGAAAAGATGTATTAGCTAAATGTTATGGTGGAGATATTTCACGAAAGAAGAAACTTCTTGAAAAGCAAAAAGAAGGTAAAAAGAGAATGAGACAGGTAGGATCTGTTGAAGTTCCACAAGAAGCATTTATGTCAGTCTTGAAAGTAGATTAATATATTTAAATAAAATTATGCACAATGAATATTTGTAAATGCAAAAAAGCTATTTATAAAATGTTTATTGTGCATTAAAATTAATATAGGAATTAAAATTTGTATATATTTAATTAAAATGGATAATAACAGGTATATGTAAAAGGAGGATGAATATATGTTTTTAAATGAATTAAAAAAGGATGAGGGGATAGCATTTATCAAATTAGTAAAGCAGCTTGCAAATATAGATGAAACTTTTTCTAAGGAAGAAAAGGACCTATATATTGATTATCTAAAGGAATTGAATTTAAAAGAATCCGATATAAATGATTCAAAGATTGAAGATGTATTTACATTATTAAGTGGATCAAATGACAGGTCTAAAGAGATTATCTATTTTGAACTAGTAGGATTAGCACTTATTGATGGAGAATATGAAGAAAAAGAAGTTGAGTTTTTGGAAAAAATAGGAAAAGGATTTAATATAGCTCGTAGTAAGAAAATAGCATTTGCAAACTATTTTTATAATTTTATTGATGTTTATAATTTCTCTGTAGTGGACTCGGACAGTAAAATTGAATTATTAAAGGAACAAGCAGAAAAACTTATAGCCAAGTAGCTTATTTTAGAAATATGATACATGTTTATTTTTTATATAGAAATAAACATGTATTTTTTATTATATGATATCATCTATGTGATATAGATTAAAATAATAAATATAAGAGACTATAATTAATATATTCAAATATTTGGAGGAGTTATTATGAAAGAAATAGCGTTATATGTCCATATACCTTTTTGCAAACAAAAATGTATGTATTGTGATTTTCCTTCTTATTCAGGAAAAGAAAAATATATAGATGTGTATGTGGAAGCATTAAATAAAGAAATATTAGAAAAAGCAGAAGGATATACCATAAGAAGTATATTTATTGGCGGCGGAACTCCATCATATCTTGATGAAAAAGCCTTAAAAAGTTTACTTGAAACATTGAACGAGTTGAAATTTAAAGAAGATATTGAATTTACCATTGAATGTAATCCGGGAACTCTAACAAAAGAAAAATTAATGATAATGAAAACTCATAATGTAAATAGACTTAGTATTGGTTTACAATCAACTAATAATTCTTTACTAAAAGATATAGGAAGAATCCATACATATGAAATATTTAAAAAGAATTTTTTATTAGCAAGACAACTAGGTTTTGACAATATTAATGTAGATTTGATGTTTGGTCTGCCGAATCAAAACCTAGAAGAGTGGAAAAATACATTATTAGAAATAATTAAATTAAATCCAGACCATATATCCGCATATAGTCTAATAATAGAAGAAGGTACATGTTTTTATAAACTATATAATTCTAATAAACTTAATCTTCCTCATGAAGATACTGAAAGGAAAATGTATAAAATCACAAAAGAAATATTAAGTAAGAATAATTATAAGCAATATGAAATATCAAATTACGCTAAAGAAGATAGAGAATGTTTCCACAATAAAATTTATTGGAAATGTGAAGATTACTTAGGCGTAGGAGTTTCAGCAAGTTCTTTTATAGATAATGCTAGATTTAAGAATATTGATAATATAGAAGAATATATAAAAAATATAAATGAAGAGAAAAGTGTTGAAGAAGAAGTTCATACAAATACTTTAGAAGATAGTATGGAAGAATTTGTGTTTATGGGACTTAGAATGATTAATGGAATAAATATTTGTGAATTTAAGGAAAGATTTAATAGAAATATATATGATGTGTATGCAGAGGTAATAAAAAAACATATGGATGAAGAATTATTAGCTAATGAAAAGGGGAATATATATTTGACTTCTAAAGGAATTGAGTTAAGTAATTATGTTATGAGTGATTTTATATTAACATAACAGTCTTAAATACATACGATAGAAAATCAGAGAAAAAAGCAGAAAGTTAAAGATAGCATGGGAAAATCTAATAAATATAAGCTATAATTAATATTTTTAAAAATAAACAGGATTGACAAAAAAGTTAAGAAAGAATATATTAAAACCATAGTCATTAGCACTCGATGATGACGAGTGCTAACAAAAGAGGTGAGATTATGAGGATTGATGATAGAAAAATAAAAATACTTCAAGCTATTATCAATGATTATATTCGTACTGGAGATCCTGTAGGATCAAGAACTCTTGCTAAAAATTATGATTTAGGAATTGGTTCTGCGACAATAAGAAATGAAATGTCAGATCTTGAAGCTATGGGATATCTAGAGCAACCTCATACTTCAGCGGGAAGAATTCCATCAAGTAAGGGCTATAGGCTATATGTTGATAAACTCATGGATAGCCAAATGCTTACAGCAGAAGAAGATCTAAGAATAAAGCAATATATTATAGATTCTGCAATGCTTGAAGTTGATAAGGTAGTAAGGCAAACAAGTGCTTTATTATCAGAATTAACAAATTTGACATGTATTATTGAGGCTCCATCAGTTAAAAAGAGTTTTATAAAATCAATACAGCTTATAAGAGTTGATGAGAACAGTCTAGTAACTATATTTTTAACAGATACAGGTCTTATAAAGAATCATGTAATGAAATTAAATAAGATGCCAACTTTAGCTGCATTAAATAAAATTAATGAGGTATTAAATAATAGATTGGTTAATCTTTCTATAGCAGAAATAAACCTTGAAGTAATAAATAATCTTAAAAAGGATTTGGTTGAATATGAAGAAATATTTAATGCAATATTACCAAGCCTATATGAGACATTAAATGATGCTGATTCATCAGAAGTATTCATGGATGGCGCAACAAATATATTTAATTATCCAGAATATCATGATATAGATAAAGCAAAGGAATTACTTTCATTATTAAGTGATAAGCAAGCTGTTATGGAATTATTTAATCCGCAAGATGACATTACTATAAGTATTGGAGAAGAAAACTATAAACCTCAGGCTAAAGAATGTAGCATAATATCAGCTGAATATTCTTTTGGAAATAGACCAATAGGAAAAATTGGACTTATTGGACCAAGACGAATAAATTATTCAAAAGTAATAGCTATAATGAGTGAAGTTGTTAAAGAACTTAATAATATATTAAATGATCATGTTAAATAAAATCTAGATTTTATATATCAGAGACGAGGTGTGCTTAAACTAATGGAAAATAATAAAGATTTAAAAAATGAAGAAATTAAAGAAGAAAATTTAAATGAAGAAGTAAATGAAGACACTGAATTAAAAGATGAGGAAGTAATGGAGAATACTGCTGAAAATACAAATGAGGTTGAAGAAGAGGATGAACTTAACATGACCAAGAAACTTAAAGAAGAAAATAAGAAAATGCAAGAGGAATTAGATCTAACTAAAGACAGATTGCTTAGATTGACAGCTGAATATGATAACTATAGAAAGAGAACAACAAAAGAAAAAGAAAGCATATATGCAGATGCATATATAGATGTAATAAAGGAAATCCTTCCTGTAATAGATAATCTAGAAAGAGCTATGGCAGCAGAAGGAAATGTAGATGATCTTAAAAAAGGTGTTGAAATGACAATGAAGGGTTGTCAAGATGCATTTGTTAAACTTGGCGTTGAAGAGATTGATGCAAGTGGCGAATTTGATCCAAACTTCCACAATGCAGTTATGCATATAGAAGATGAAGGCTTAGATAAAAATGTAATAGCTGAAGTCTTCCAAAAAGGATATAAAAAAGGTGAAAAAATAATAAGACATACAATGGTAAAAGTAGCTAATTAATATAATTAAACATATACAGAAATTAAAAATGAAGAAAATAAACTATTTAGTTTTAGGAGGAATATATCATGGGAAAAATTATAGGTATTGATTTAGGAACTACAAATTCATGTGTAGCAGTTATGGAAGGTGGAGAACCAGTAGTTATTGCTAACTCAGAAGGCGCTAGAACTACTCCATCAGTAGTATCATTCCAAGCAGATGGGTCAAGACTTGTGGGTCAAGTTGCGAAAAGACAATCAATAACTAATCCAGACAAAACAGTTATATCAATAAAGAGACATATGGGAACTAATTATAAAGTTAATATAGATGGAAAAGATTATTCACCACAAGAAATTTCAGCTATGGTTCTTCAAAAAATTAAAGCTGATGCAGAAGCTTATTTAGGTGAAACTGTATCTCAAGCAGTTATAACAGTTCCTGCTTACTTTAATGATAGCGAAAGACAAGCGACTAAAGATGCAGGTAAAATAGCAGGACTTGAAGTATTAAGAATAATCAACGAGCCAACAGCAGCATCTCTTGCTTATGGATTAGATAAAACTGATTCAGCACACAAGATTTTAGTTTACGACTTAGGTGGTGGTACTTTCGACGTATCTATCCTAGATTTAGGTGATGGAGTATTTGAAGTATTATCTACAAATGGTGATACAAAGCTTGGTGGAGATGACTTTGATGAAAAAATTATGAAGTATATAGCTGATGATTTCAAAGCAGCAAATGGAATTGATTTAATGCAGGATAAAATGGCTCTTCAAAGATTAAAAGAAGCTGCCGAAAAAGCTAAGATTGAATTATCATCTTCAACTCAAACAAATATAAACTTACCATTCATCACTGCGGATAGCACTGGTCCAAAGCATATAGATATGACATTAACAAGAGCTAAGTTTAATGAAATTACTCATGATTTAGTTCAAAGAAGTATCGAACCAATGAAAAAAGCTTTAGCTGATGCTAAACTTTCATTAAGTGATATAGATAAAATAATATTAGTTGGAGGATCTACAAGAATTCCAGCTGTTGTTGAAGCAGTTAAGAACTTTACAGGAAAAGAACCTTCAAAAGGAGTTAACCCAGATGAATGTGTTGCAGTTGGTGCTGCTATACAAGCTGGAGTACTTACAGGAGAAGTTAAAGATGTAGTATTACTTGATGTTACTCCATTAACACTTGGTATTGAAACAGCTGGTGGAATAGCTACTCCATTAATAGAAAGAAATACAACTATTCCAACAAAGAAGAGTCAAGTATTCTCAACTTATGCTGATAACCAAACTTCAGTTGAAATCAATGTAGTTCAAGGTGAAAGACAAATGGCTGTAGATAACAAGTCATTAGGTAGATTTACACTTTCAGGAATAGCACCAGCTCCAAGAGGAATTCCTCAAATAGAAGTTACATTTGATATAGATGCAAATGGTATTGTTAAAGTGTCTGCTTTAGATAAAGGAACTGGAAAAGAAGCAAATATAACAATTAC
Organism: Clostridium neonatale; assembly: GCF_900465025.1. Lineage (NCBI taxonomy): Bacteria > Bacillati > Bacillota > Clostridia > Eubacteriales > Clostridiaceae > Clostridium > Clostridium neonatale. The sequence continues at coordinate 1,121,270 of NZ_UICR01000002.1, read as the reverse complement.
AGCTTCAACAAACTTAAGTGATGATGAAGTAGATAAGGCTGTAAAAGAAGCAGAAAAATTTGCAGAAGAAGATAAAAAAAGAAAAGAAAAGATAGAGGTTGCAAATAATGCTGATCAAACAATCTATCAATTAGAAAAAACATTAAGTGAAATTGGTGACAAGGCTACTGAAGATGAAAAGAAAGCAGTTCAAGATAAACTTGATGAACTTAAGAAGGTTAAAGATGGAGAAGATGTAGAAGCAATTAAGGCTGCTATAGAAGCTGCTAATCAAGCATTTTATCCAATAGCTGCTAAAATGTATCAACAAGATCCAACAGCTGCAGGAATGGATCCAAATGCAGCTGGAGCACAGCAAAGTGCACCACATGATGACAATGTTGTAGATGCAGATTTTAAAGTAGATGAAGATAAATAGTATTAAGTTATTAAAATAATAATCTATAAGGGAAGGCGATGCTTTAGTCTTCCCTTTTTATAAAGCATTGAATAATTAATTAATGAAAATATATTTTTATTAATTAATTTTTAATTGAGAAATATATAAAAGTTTAGTAAAATAAATTTGTTTAGGTAAAAAGCATAAAAAAGCTTTTTGATTTGAGTGGTTCGTATAGTTGTAGCCAATATAAAAAATATATATAATGGATACAATGTAAATAAAACTAGGTGGTGAATATAATAAATGGCAAGTAAAGACTATTATGAAGTTCTTGGAGTTGATAAAACTGCAAGTGACGATGAGATAAAAAGGGCCTTTAGAAAACTAGCTGTTAAATATCATCCAGATAGAAATCAAGGTGATAAAGAAGCAGAGGCTAAATTTAAAGAAATAAATGAAGCTTATCAGATTCTTTCAGATTCAGAGAAAAGAGCTAAATATGATCAATTTGGATCAGCTGCCTTTGATGGAACAGGTGGATTCAGCGGCGGTGGATTTAGTGGTTTTGATGGATTTGACATGGGTGGATTTGGTGATATATTTGATTCATTCTTTGGCGGCGGTGGTGGAAGCTCAAGAAGAAGAAATGGTCCAGTAAGAGGAAATGATATTGAATATACTCTAAATTTAACTTTTGAAGAAGCTATCTTTGGTGTTGAAAAAGAAATAACAATAACTAGAAGTGAAAATTGTGATCATTGTCATGGATCAGGGGCAGAACCTGGAACAAATAAAAAAACATGTCCTACATGTAATGGAACAGGACAAATGAGAGTACAAAGACAAACTCCATTTGGAAATTTTGTATCACAATCTACATGTGATAAATGTAATGGTACAGGAGAAATAATTGATACTCCATGTAAAGAATGTAGAGGTAAAGGTAACGTAAGAAAATCTAGAAAGATAACAGTAAATATTCCAGCAGGTGTTGATACAGGAAATGTAATGCCTCTAAGAGGACAAGGAGAACATGGATTAAGAGGGGGAAGTGCAGGAGACTTATATGTAAGGATTAATGTCACTCCATCTAAAGTGTTTACTAGAAAAGGAAATGATGTTTATATAGATACTCATATATCTATGGCAAAAGCTGCTCTTGGAACAGAAATAACTGTTACTACTGTAGATGGTAATGTAAAATATACAGTTCCTGCTGGTACTCAATCTGGAACTATGTTTAGATTAAAAGGCAAGGGTATACCAAGAGTTAACTCATCAGGACGTGGAGATCAATATGTTAAAGTTATAGTTGATATTCCAAAATCATTAACAAAAGCTCAAGAAGAAGCACTTCGAGCATTTATGGTAGCTAGTGGTGAAGAACCAGATGCAGCTACAGGAACTCATAAGAAAAAATTGTTTGGAAAAAATAAATAGGAATGTATAAGAGCATTTATTAACTTAGAATAAATGCTCTTATTTTATAAATTATGTGTACTAATTGATACAAATAAAATATTAGTATATAGTGTAAGTATTATTCTTTTCTTTTTCTTGCTTAGATTTAATTTGCTTAATAACAGATTTATCACCAGAGCGATTAGCATCTATGAGTCTACTTAAATTTCCAGATACAACTACTCCACTTTTTTCACTATCAGAATTGTTTGGTGAATCTTTTGTTTGAGATTGCGATTCCTTTTCCTCAGTTTTTAACTTTGTTATTTGATTTTGAACTGATGAAATCTGTGATTGCAAAAGAGAAGTTTTTGTTGTTTTGGTATCTTCATCTAATGAAGAATCGCTTTGAACTTCTGATAAATCACTTTGTAATTCTTTTAATTGAGATTTTAGTTCTGATAGTTCGCTTGAGTTGTTATTGGTCTGTGTTGAAGAATAATTATTATTAGTACTATTTGTTATACTGTTTATTTGCATGACTTTCCATCTCCTTTATTGTTATATTCAAAAAATATATCGATGGAAAACTACAATAATTTACTAATTTTATAAAAAGTTAATTTAATTTATAATTACGTTATAAATTTTATGAAAAATTTATAAAAAGTTTTTGTAAAATTTATTAATAATTCGGAGTGTATCAAAAGATATAAGTATTTATGAATATTTTTGAGCGGATATCAGAATATTATTTATAGAATATATTTATCAAATCTAAATTGAGGGGAAGATTAACAAATGGATGATTTAAAAAAAGAATTATTAAAAGAAATCGAAGAGTTTAGAAAAGTTGGACATAAATTTTTAGAAAATGAAATTTCAATTATGGAATTTAAGAAAGTATCTGGCGGCATGGGAGTATATGCTCAAAGAAATAAAAATGGGTTTATGATAAGACTAAGAATTCCATCTGGTATAACAAGCAAGAAACAAATGAAGTGGATTTTAGATACAGCTAAAAAGTATGGATTGGAAAAGGTTCATTTAACAACAAGAGAAGCAATACAATTTCATGATTTAACAATAGATGAGGTTTGTGACCTTATGAAAGAAGCACTAGAAGAAAATATATACACAAGAGGCGCAGGTGGTAATTATCCAAGGAATGTTGCTATTTCTCCTCTAGCAGGTGTTGACAGATTTGAAGCATTTGATGTAACTCCATATGCATTAATAGTAAATAATCATTTTCTAAAAAAGATAACTTCATATAAACTACCAAGAAAGTTAAAGGTATCTTTTTCAAGCAGCAATATGGATTGTGGTCATTGTAATATTACAGATTTAGGGTTTTTAGCAACAATTAAAGATCATAAGAAATATTTTAAGGTATACTTGGGAGGTGGACTAGGTGCTAATCCTAAATTAAGTATAGAATACCCAAAGTTAATAGATCCAAGTGTAGTTTTATATCACGTTGAAGCAATGACTAAACTGTTTATTGAACAAGGAGACTATGAAAATAAACATAAAGCAAGAATAAGATATATTGTAGAGAGGATGGGAAAAGAAGAATTTCTAAAATGCTATCAAGAAAAGCTTGATGATGTGATGAAAGATGAAGATTTAACTTTAGATTTACATCCAATTGAAATTGATAAAGAAGGAAAGAAAACAGAAATAAATAATCAAAGATTATATGCTCAAAAACAAAATGGATTATATAGTGTATATTTTCATCCTTTTGGAGGGCAATTACACTTAAAAGATTTAGAAGATATATTAGATTGTATTGAAGATATGAAGCAAGTGGAATTACGCCTTACAATGACAGAAGGAATATATATAAGAAACTTAAATGGTGATGAAGCTGGAAAGGTTCTAGATATTACAGAAGGTCGTGGGGGAGAAACACATCTAGAAGAAAGTGTATCATGTATAGGAGTACCTACTTGTCAAATTGGTATCTGTGAAAGTCAAAAGACCCTATTTAATATATTAGAATATTTTAGAGAAAAAAGTTATAAAAAAGATGTTCTTCCAAGGGTTCATTTGTCAGGTTGCATGAATTCGTGCGGTATTCATGAAGCTTCGATGATAGGATTTGCTGGAAGTCGTAAAAGAATTGATGGTGAACTTAAAGATGTATTTGAACTTCATATTAATGGATCGTTTGAAGAGGGAAATGCAAGATTAGGGAAAGTCTATGGAAGTATTTTAAGTGAAAAAATTCCGGAATTCTTATACGAACTTGCAATAAAGGTAGAAGAAAAAAATGTTAATTTTGAAGAGTTTGTAGATAAATATGAAAATGAGTTAAAGGATCTAGTAAAAATATATTCATAGTAAAGAATAATATATTAGCCACAGTAAAGTTTACGATATTAATATGTTTAAACTTTATTGTGGCTTATTTAGATTAAAAAAATATATATATTTATATGAATTATAGAGTAAAAGGAACAAAAAATTGCAATATATTTTTATATATGTATAATTATTATGAATGATAAATAATGGAGTGAATAACTATGAGAATGAGAAAAAAACCATGGGCGAGACCTGAATTAGAGGCTTGTAGCTTTTTTGTTATAAATCCTAAAGAAAATAAAGGGAAATGGAGAGAAACTTTTGAAAAAGATCAGCCTATATATTTAGAATTAGGATGTGGAAAAGGAACGTTTATGGCTGTACATGGTTCAGAAAATCCAAATATAAATTATATGGCAATTGATATAAAAGATGAAGTATTAGGACTGGCGAAGAGAAATATTGTTAAAGCATATGAAGAAAAAAATATGCCACTTACCAATATTAAATTAATGGCACAAGAAATAAGCCTCATAAGCAACATATTTGATGAAAATGATGTTATAGATAGAATCTATATAAATTTTTGCAATCCTTGGCCAAGAGAAAAGCATAAAAAGAGAAGATTAACTCACACTAGGCAGTTAAATCAATATAGAACTTTTTTGCGTGATAATGGAGAAATTTATTTTAAAACTGATGATGATGAATTATTTGAAGAATCTCTTGAATATTTTAAGGAAAGTAAGTTTACAATTAAATATATAACTTATGATTTACATAATAGTGATTTTATAGGTAATGTTGAAACTGAACATGAAAAGATGTTTACTGAAAAAGGAATAAGGACAAAGTTTTTAATTGCAGTTAAGTGAGAACCCAAATTGGCATATAAAACTTGGTGAGGAACGAGTTTAGTGGTATAGCCCTTCTACGAACGAATGTGAGTAGAAGTTTCCGAATATATTTGGCTGATCGAACTTACTCCTATGAACGGATGTGAATAGTGAGTTTCCTTTAAAATGTGAATAACTAGAAGTTACGACAACTAAAAGTAAAGAAGTGACACAGGTTAAATAAAAAAATTATTGTGTAATTATTTTAAGAATGAAAAAATGCCCAGAATATAAGAATATAAGAATATAAGAATATAAGAATATAAGAATATAAGAATATGCTTATATTATGGAGATTAGATGTAATTAAAAATAAGGAAACACCTAATCATATACATTCATAGGTGTAAGCGATTCGCACAAAATACAAGATTTGGGCTCTCTGCTTAAGGAAACATCTTCATCAGTAGATGAAGATGGGCTATACCGATAGGTTTGTATCTAACTAAGCATTATATGCAAAAGAGCAGCTATGCTGAAATACATATATTCTACTTGTTTTATTATCTTAGAGATAATATTACAATATATTTTTGCGTTAGAAATTAATAAAAATAATGAGATAAATAAATTATAATAAATTAGGAAGGGAAGATTATATAATGGATGGAATATGGATAGAAGTTAGTGTAATAACAAAGAGTGAGGCTTTAGAACCAATATCAGGTATTTTCTATGGATTAGGATGCCCTAATGTTGCAATAGAAGATCCAGAAGATTTGCTATCTAGAGATCAGGGACCATTAACATGGGATTTTGCAGATATAAATATATTAGAACATAAAGGTAACGCAGCAGTGGTTAAAGCTTATTTTTCACAAGATGATAAGGTAGATGAAATTGTTGAGTATACTAAGGAAAAACTTGAAGAAATAAAATCAATGGGAATAGATATTGGTGAAGGTATAGTTGAAGCAAAAACAATGCATGAAGAAGATTGGGCCAACAATTGGAAGAAGTACTATAAGCCAGTTAAAATTACAGATAAAATTGTAATTAAGCCAATATGGGAAGAATATGAGGCGAATGAAAAAGATTTAGTAATAGAATTAGATCCAGGTATGGCTTTTGGAACAGGTACTCATGAAACAACAAGAATGTGTATTCAAGCTTTAGATAAATATGTTAAACCAGATACAACTGTATTCGATGTTGGATGTGGATCAGGAATTCTTGCAATAGCAGCAGCAAAGCTTGGTGCAAAACATGTTATAGGTGTTGATTTAGATCCTGTAGCTGTTGATTCTTCAAAAGAAAATATAAGCTTTAATAATTTAGATAATATAGAAGTTTTAGAAGGTAATTTATTAGATGTAGTAAATGGAAAAGCAGATGTTGTTGTTGCAAATATAATTGCTGAAATTATATGCGTATTAACTGAAGATGTTAAGAAAGCACTTAATGATGGAGGATTATTCATAACATCAGGAATAATCCATGATAGAGTTGAAATGGTAACAAATAAATTAAATGAATGTGGATTTGAAGTAATTGAAATAAATAAAGATGGTGAATGGAATTGCATAGTTGCAAAATGTATTAAATAAATGTTTTAAAGGAGAAGATTATGCATAAATTTTTTACAGAGCCATGTAATATTACAACAAGTGAAGGAAAAATATTAGGTGATGATGTTAAACATATATACAAAGTTTTAAGATTAGATGAAGGTGAAAAAATAATCCTAAATAATTGTGAAGGTATTGAATATTTATGTGAAATAGACAGCATTACTAAATCTGAAGTCATTGTAAAAATAATAGAAAAATTAGATAAAAACAATGAAAGCAGTATAAGAATTCATTTGTTTCAAGGTCTTCCTAAAGGACAAAAGATGGATTTAATAGTTCAAAAAGGAACTGAACTTGGAGTTTTTGAATTTATTCCTACTATTACTTCAAGAGTTGATGTAAAACTTAAAGGTGAGTTTAAAAAACTTGATAGATTAAATAGAATAGCATTGGAGGCCTGCAAACAGTCTAAAAGAAGCATAATACCGAAAGTAAAAGAAGTAGTTGACTTTGATGAAGCAATAGATGAATTAAAAGATATGGATTTATTTCTAGTAGCATATGAGAATGCAGAGAATTATGGGATAAGAAGCCTAATAAATCAATTTGAAGAGAATAATATAAAGCTAGAAGATATAGTTGACATTGGTATATTAATAGGTCCTGAAGGCGGATTCGAAGAAGAGGAAATAGAACTACTAAGAGAAAAAGGTGCTAAGATTATAACACTTGGAAATAGAATACTTAGAACTGAAACAGCAGGATTTACGTTAGCAGCATTATTGCAATATGAATTAGGAGACTTAGGAGGGATTTAGATTAATATGGTAGAAAGCCAAATTAAGATAGTTCAAGAAAAAAATGAAGAAGAACTAAAGAAAAATAGAAAACCTAGTGTGGCTTTTGCAACATTAGGATGTAGAGTAAATCATTACGAAACGGAAGCAATGACGGAAAAATTCCTTAGGGAAGGATATGAAATAACTGAATTTGATAATTTCGCAGATGTTTATGTAATCAATACATGCTCAGTAACAAATATGAGTGACAAGAAATCTAGACAAATAATAGGAAGAGCTAGAAGGAAAAATGAAAATGCTGTTATTGCAGCAGTGGGATGTTATTCACAAGTATCTCCAGATGAAGTTTCTAAAATAGATGGAGTTGACGTTGTTCTTGGTACTAGAAACAAAGGTGATGTTGTTTATTATGTAAATAAGGCTAAAGATGAAGGCAAGATGCAGGTGGCTGTTGGGGAAGTTCTTAAGAATAAAACTTTCGAGGAGCTTAACATAGAAGAATATCAAGATAAGACTAGAGCATTCTTAAAGATACAAGATGGCTGCAATAGATTTTGTACATATTGCTTAATACCATATACAAGAGGAAGAACTTGCTCAAAAGATCCAGATAAGGTTTTAGAAGAAATAAAAAGACTAGAAGAACACGGGTTTAAAGAAATTATATTATCTGGAATTCATACAGCGTCTTATGGTGTAGATTTAGAAGGAGATGTAACTCTTATAAGTCTTCTTCAAGAAATTGAAAAATTAGATGGAATTGAAAGAGTAAGAATAGGATCTATTGAGCCAAGTTTCTTTACAGATGAAGTTATTGAAAAAATGAGGCATATGAAAAAATTATGCCCACAATTCCATTTATCACTTCAAAGTGGATGTGATGAAACTTTAAAAAGAATGAATAGAAGATATACAGCTAAAGAATATGAAGAAGCTGTTTATAAAATAAGAGAAAATCTTAAAGATGCATCAATAACAACAGATGTTATTGTAGGGTTTCCAGGAGAAACGGATGAAGAGTTTAATGAAACATATAAATTTTTAGAAAGAATAAAACTAACTAAAACACACATATTTAAATTTAGTCCAAGAAAGGGTACTAAGGCTGAAAACATGCCTAACCAGGTTGATGGGACAATTAAAGAAAAGCGAAGTAAGGCATTAATTGAACTTAATAATAAAAATGAAGGTGAATTTAGTGAATCTTTAGTTAGAAGAGAAATGGATGTTTTAGTTGAAAAAGAACTCAATGAAAAGCCTGGATATTTTGAAGGCTATACTAGGAATTATGTTAGAGTTGTATTTGAAAGTGAAAAAAGTGATATAATTGGAAAAATAGTTAAATGTAAGATAGAAGAAGCAAATGGTGATTATGTAAGTGGTAAGATTTTGTCATAATTAATATGTTTATAACAAAATCTTTTGTAAGGTAGATATATAAATAAGAAAGTATTTTATAAATGAAACAACATAAAATCTAAGTTATATTGTTTTGAAATGTAGAAATTTAACATATATATTGGTATAATAAATAGTAGTACATTTAATAAAAAATATGAAGTATCTACAAAATATAATGTTAAAACAAGTAAATATTAATTTAGATAAAAGATAAATCAGATGGTAGGCAAGATAAATTTAGTAATACAATTCATACATTCATTAAAAAGTAAATGATCTTACTTAAATTTTGAAATGTATATTTTGAATGCTGAATTTATAAAAATAAATTATGAATTGCCATGATGGGTATCCTAAAGGACATGGATTGATTAAGGGGGTGAGAGCATGGATGAATGTATTTTTTGTAAAATAATAAAAGGTGAAATACCAAGTAAAAAACTATATGAAGATGATAAAGTAATAGCTTTTCATGATATAAATCCTGAAGCACCTATTCATTTTTTAGTTGTGCCCAAAGAACATATAGAAAGTGTTAATGCACTAAATGAAGAAAATTCAGATATAATAGCACATATATTTAAAGTTATAAATAAGTTAGTTAAAGAAGAAAAAATAGCTGATTCAGGTTATAGAATTATTAATAATTGTGGTAGAGATGGTGGTCAGACTGTAAATCATATTCATTTCCACGTACTTGGTGGAAAAACTTTACCTATGAAATTGACTTAAACTGTCTCCGTTTCTAGATATAAGCTTTTGATTTTTTTACTTAATTCTTGACATAGTTTATTTAAATATTGTATAATATATCATGTGTTATTAAGCCCATAGCTGATTAATTTTAGCTAGCGGAGGGAGGGATATCAATGTCAGAAATTAAAGTTGGAGAAAATGAAACACTTGAAAGTGCGTTAAGAAGATTTAAAAGAAAATGTGCTAGAGCTGGAGTTCTTTCAGAAGTTAGAAAGAGAGAACATTACGAAAAGCCAAGCGTTAAGAAGAAGAAGAAATCAGAAGCTGCTAGAAAGAGAAAGTTCAAGTAGAATTATTTCTTTTGAAAGAGGGTACGGATATGCCAACAATTAAAGAACAATTACAAAATGATTGGAAAACTGCTTTAAAGACTAAAGATAAGTTCACAGCTAATGTACTTAGCACAGCTAAGGCTGCGGTATTATTAGTTGAAAAGACTGAGAACAAAGTACTTGCAGACGATGATGTTATTAGTATATTAGCAAAAGAAATCAAACAAAGAAGAGAAGCTTTGGCTGATTTCGAAAAAGGGAACAGAGAAGATCTAGTTGAGCAAAATAAGGCTGAAATAGAAATCCTTTTAAAATACCTTCCTCAGCAGTTAAGCGAAGAAGAAATAAAACAAATAGTAAAAGAGTCAGCTGAAGAAGTGGGTGCAAATAACATTAAAGACATGGGAAAAGTTATGGCAGTAGTTAGACCTAAAGTTTTAGGTAAAGCAGATGGCAAACTTGTTAGTCAAATTGTTAAAGAATATTTAAATAATAAATAATAAAAGAACTCAAGTATACTTGAGTTCTTTTATTATTTAAAAAGAGTCGCTATAAAGCGGCTCTTTTTTATTCTTTAGGAAATTATATTCACGGACAATCTGTGGATAGGTTATTTAAAAAAATATTGCACTAAACTAAATGCACAGCTCCTAAAGAATAAAAAATAAATTATATGCGCCTGGCCTTTTCTTCGGCAAGCTCAGAAAATCCAGAATGCGCTGAAAAAAATCGACGGCTAAAGGATTTTATTGAATTTAAATTATTGTATTCTATTGGATTTATATTTTATAGGGGATTATATCATAGTCGCCTTGGCGATTTTTTTATTCAAAGTAATAACATAAAAGGTGGTATTTATAGCATTAATTTTGATTATATATCATAAATTAAAAATGAATAACTTTATTATGGAGGAGAAAATTATGGAGGAGAAATTTCAAAAGGGTAGAGAGAAGATTTTGAGTAAACTTGATTTTCCTAGTGATATTACTTTAGACCTACCTAAAATAATAGTAACTGGAGATAAAGAGATAACAATTGAAAATCATAAGGGAATATTATCTTTTGAAAGTGATCAGATTAAAATAAATTCTAGAATTGGTAGTATAGCTATAAATGGAAAAGATTTTGAAATATTGTTTATTGGAGATACCACAATGACTATAAGCGGAATATTTAAAGGTATTTCATATGAGAGGTAGAAAAAATGAATTTAGAAAAATTAAAGTCTGGGAAAATAACAATAGAAATAAGTGCTTTATCAATAGAAAAAATATTGAATGCGTTATGGAAAAATAATATTCAAACTTCAAATGTTACTAGGAGGAATTTAACAACGATTAGATGTTCGATAATGTATTCAGAATATAAACAAGCTGTAAATGTAGTAAAAAAGTTAAAGGGAAAAATAAAAGTTATTGGAATGAATGGGGTAATAGTATTTATATTACAAATAAAAAGGAGGCTTTCTTTAGCTGTTGGGTTTGTGGTATTTTTCATATTATTATATTTGTTATCTAATAATATCTGGGCAATAGATATTGAAACACAAAATAACTTAACTCCGTTTGAGGTTCGAAAAGAATTAACATCAATAGGAATAACTCCGGGAATAAAGAAAGCTAATATTAACGTTTACAATATAGAAAGGAAAATGGAAGATTTAGATGATCAAATAATGTGGATTCGAGTAAGAATTGAAGGATCAACTCTTAGAGTTGTTATAAAAGAAAAAATAAACCCGCCTTTAACTGAAAAAGAACTTCCTAATGAAGTTTTAGCTAAGATGGATGGGGAAATTAAAAGAGTGTTTACAGTTTCAGGAAATTCTGCTGTTGTACCTGGAGATATAGTAAAAAAAGGCGATGTATTGATTTTGCAGAAGGAAGGAAGAGAGGGGTTTGAAAAAGAGGTTAAACCTAGTGGAACTGTAATAGCTAATACCTTCTATGATAAGTTTATGGAAGTCCAAATAAGTGGTGAAAAATTAAAACGAACTGGAAATAAGGATAGTGACATCTATATAAATATTTGTAACAAAAAAATTTACTTAAAAAAGGCTATAAATGATTTTGAATATTATGATAAAATAGAAGAAAGGAAAGGACTGTTAAATAAAGTTGTATATTTTGAAAAGAAAGGCGAACAAATAAATTTAGATAAAGATACAGTTATAAATGAATGTGCTTTAAATTTACAAAAATCGTTAGAAAAAAGCTTGAGTAAGGATGCTAAAATTATAGACAAAAAAATAGAAGAAGACGACTTAGGTAATGGCAAAATAATAGTTAAAATTACGTTTACTGTAGAGCAAGATATAGCAGAAAAAGTATGGTAATTGCTTTATTATGAGATGAGAAGGTGATATACATGAAGGATGGACAGAATAAAAATAATAGTGTACAACATAATAATATAAAGATTAGGAGAATAGTGTTATTTTTTGTAGTATACATGATAGCATATATATTACTTATTAGTACTGTAACGCCTAAGCAATATAATTTAAAAGAAGGGGATATACCAAGAGTCGATATCAAGGCAACCAGGGATATTGTTGATGAAAAGTCAACTCTTGAAAAAGAAAATCAGGCTATTGAAAAAGTTGGAAAACAATACACATTAAGAGGAGAAGTTAAAAGTGAGGCAGAGAACAATATAAAAATATTGTTTGATAAATTAAATGAAAGTGTTTCATTAGTTGGAGAGAAAAATGATGAAGAAGATTCAAATGATAAAGAAAGTGATAATTTAAAAACTCAATATGAGAAAATCGCAGAGCTTAAAAAAGTTATAAATGTTACTTTAACACAAAATGAATATAAAGCTTTATTAGATATTCCAAAAGAAAATCTGGATAGTTTACAAAAAAATATTCTTAACATAATAAATACGGCATATGAAAAAAACTTAGAAGAAAATGATGAAGAATCACTTAAAGAAGCTAGAGAAAATGCAACGAAGGATGTAAAAGTTTTGGGATTAAGTGAGGAGTTATCAAATGCTTTTTCAGCAATTGTAAGTAATGAGATAAATCCAAATTTCTTTTATGATGTAGATAAAACAGAAGAAAAAATTAAAGAAGCGCAAAAGAATGTATCTAAGGTTATAATAAAGCAAAATCAAATAATAGTAAAAGAGGGGGAACCTGTAACAGCTGAACAGCTTCAATTATTATCAGACTTAGGAATGCTTGATGATGAAAATGCTAAAGTATATTCATATGTTTATCTTGTAGTAGGAGTATTTTTAGCTACAATAATGTTTTTACAATTTATATATATAAAATCTAATTACGTAGCTGTATATAAAGATACTAAAAAGTTAGCTTTAATAAGTTTAATTAATATAATGTCATTAGTATTTGCACGTGCACTAGGTTTTGTATCGCCTCTCTTAATGCCGTTTGCATGTGCACCTATGCTTATATCGTTGCTAATAAATTATAAGATATCACTTGTTGTTAGTTCATTAAATATGATTCTCATAAGTGCATTAAATGGATTTGATATTCAAGTAATGATGATAGGAATTGTAAGTTCAATATTAGCTTCTACTTTACTTAAAAGAATGCAGCAAAGAAATGAATTGTTATATACGACTGTATATATTGCAATTGTAAGTGCAATAATTACAGTAACTACAGGAATGCTGATATCAAGTGATTTCATGGATGTATTCATTAAAAGTGGTATATCATTTATAGGCAGTATATTATCAGGTGTATTTGCAATGGGAATATTACCATTCTTAGAAAGTACATTTAATGAAGTTACAGTACTTAAGTTATTGGAACTATCTAATCCAAACTCACCATTACTAAAAAAACTGTTGATGGAAGCACCGGGAACATATCATCATAGTATTTTGGTTGCTAATTTAGCAGAACTCGCCGCAGAAGAAGTGGGAGCTAATGCTGTAATAGCAAGGGTTGGAGCATATTATCATGATGTTGGAAAAACAGAAAGACCATATTTCTTTGGTGAAAATTTAATGGGTATGGAAAATCCTCATAATAAGATATCACCTAATTTAAGTGCATCAGTTATAATTTCTCATGTAAAGGATGGATTAGAACTTGCAAGAAAACATAATTTACCGAGAGTTATTCAAGAAATTATTGCACAACATCATGGGAATACTTTGGTAAAATATTTTTATTATACAATGAAAAATAATTCTGATAATTTAGAGGATATAAAAGAAGATGATTACAGGTATCCGGGACCAATACCAAGTTCAAAAGAAGCTGGAATAGTAATGCTTGCAGATAGCACTGAAGCAGCTGTAAGATCAATAAAAGAACCAAATAAAGAAAAAGTTGATGAAATGATAAACAATATAATTAATGATAAATTAGCAACAGGCCAATTAAACAATTGTGAATTGACATTAAAAGACTTAGATAAGATAAGAAAATGCTTTATGTCAAGTTTAAATGGAATGTATCATGAAAGGGTAGAGTATCCTAAAGAAAAGAAAAAGGAAGACAATAAGGAGTAATAAATATGATTTATGTGGATGACAGGCAGACAAAGATAAATGTGGATAAAGAATTAATTGATCAATTAACTTATGTTATAGAATTCGCATTGAAAGAAGAAGAAGTAAGTGTGAAATGTGAAGTTTCATTATTATTTGTAGATAATGATGAGATAAAAGAAATCAATAATGAAACTAGAAATATTGATAAGGAAACAGATGTTTTATCATTTCCTATGCTAGAATACTCAGAAAATAAAGTGTTTAAAGAACAATATAAAGATCATGAATTTTTGCCTAGTGACTTAGATGGAGAAGAACTTGTACTTGGAGATATTGTTCTTTCGTTAGAAAAGGCCTTAGAGCAAAGTAAGGAATATAATCATTCTTTTGAAAGAGAAGCATCATACTTAGTTGTACATTCGGTACTTCATTTGCTTGGATATGATCATATGAAAGATGATGAGAAAATCATTATGAGAAAAAGAGAAGAAGAAATATTAGGAAAGTTAAATATATTAAGATAATTTATTAATTCTTGAACTATTTAATATGAATAATAAAGTATAGGATTTAATAATAATAAAATTATAATAATTTATATTTTATAAGTCTATGTGTTTCTTTATAAAAGGGGCTGTAATTGATGAAAATAAAAAAAACATTGGATAGTTTCAATAATGCCATAAATGGAATTATTGATACAGTAAGAACAGAGAGAAATATGAGAATACATTTAATTGCTACTTTGGGAGTACTAATAGCCTGTTTTTGTTTTGATATAAGCAAAGTTGAGTTTTTAATACTAACAGTTACTATATCAATGGTAATAGCAGCTGAATTAGTTAACACGGCTATAGAAGCAACTATAGATATGACAACTAATTATTATCATCCATTAGCAAAGGTAGCAAAAAATGCAGCAGCAGGAGCTGTTCTTATAACAGCAATTAATGCATTGGTAGTAGGATACGTTATATTTTGGGATAAGGTATCAAATCTTTCGTATAATTTAATAAATAAAGTTAAAAATTCAGAGCCGTATACCATGCTTATAGTGTTATTTATAGTATGTATAGCAACTATAATAGTTAAGGCAATCTTTGGAGAAGGAACACCTTTAAAGGGTGGTATGCCTAGTGGTCATAGTGCTTTGGGATTTTCTATAGCAACTGCAATATCATTAATAACAGAAGAACCAATATGTATACTTCTTAGTTTTTTATTAGCCTTTATTACAGCTCAAAGCAGAGTTGATTCTGAAGTTCATAGTATACTTGAGGTTGTTGTTGGGGCAATATTTGGAACATTATTAACACTTATTATTTTTACTGTATTTAGACTTTAGATAGTTTAGAATTGAAAGTGAACAGTTGACAATCAAGGAGAAAAAAACTTACAGATTTTTTTGAAATGTAGTATTGCATGAAAAATTGTTATACAATTTTTAGCTGTTTTTTTACTATCTTTAATTTTTTAGATTTTATAAATAAGATCTATGTTTTTAACTTTATGATAGATACAGTTAAAATATGAAATTAAAAGCCTAATTAGAACTAAAATAAATAAAAAATACACTTGACATGAATAAAGGCAAAAGTACAATGGTCTGTCAACTGTCAACTGTCAACTGTCAACTGTCAACTGTCAACTGTGGATTGTTAATTAAAGAACTTAGTGATATACTATTTATACATTTAGAGTATAATATTTAATACGAAATATCTTTTTAAGTATTTTAACAATAGAGGAAGGCTTAATTACTACTTAAGCAGAACATAAGGAGGAAATATGTTTAAATCAGGTTTTGTTACAATAGTTGGAAGACCTAATGTGGGAAAATCAACTTTACTAAACTATATAATGGGAGAAAAATTATCGATAGTTTCCAATAAACCGCAAACAACTAGAAATAATATACAAACAATTTTAACAGAAGACGATTTTCAAATGATATTTGTTGACACGCCGGGAATACATAAGCCTAAACACAAATTAGGTGAGTATATGGTAAATGCAGCAAAAGAATCAACAAAGGATGTTGATCTAGTATTATTTTTAACAAATCCATGCGATGAAATAGGAAAAGGAGATAAATTTATTTTAGAAAGTTTAAAAGATAAAAAATGTCCAGTATTTCTTGTTTTAAATAAAGTGGATGAAAGCACTCAAGATAGAGTTGCAAAAACATTACAAATGTTTAGCGATGAGTTTCCTTTTGCTGAAATAATACCTATTTCAGCAATAAAGGGAAAGAATGTAGATACATTAATTAATTTAATGAAGAATGCCATACCTGAAGGGCCTAAATATTATCCAGATGATATGATAACAGATGTTCAAGAAAAATTTGTTGTATCAGAAATAATAAGAGAAAAAGCGTTAAGAACTCTTAGAGATGAAGTTCCACATGGAATAGCTGTAGATATAATTCAAATGAAACAAAATGAAAAAGGAACATATCATATTGAAGTTGATTTGATTTGTGAAAAGAATTCACATAAGGGAATAATAATAGGAAAGAATGGACAGTGCCTTAAAAAGATTGGTGAAACTGCAAGGTATGAATTGGAGAGATTCTTAAGATCAAAAGTTAATTTAAAGATTTGGGTTAAAGTTAGAAAAGAGTGGAGAGATAATCAAAATCTATTAAAAGAACTTGGATATAAAAAGAATAAATAACAATGGGAAATCAAACATTATTTACAACAAGAGCTGTCGTAATAAAAACTCAAGACTTTAAAGAAAATGATAAATTAGTTTGGTTTTACACTGAAAATATGGGTAAAATCACAGCTGTTGTTAGAGGCGCTAAAAAGAGTAAAAGCAAATTTTTATCATTAACATTACCTTTATGCTATGGGGAATATTTAATGTATAAAGGAAAGAATTTATATACTCTTCAAGAAGGAAGAATCTTAAATTCATTTCAAGGACTTTTAGATAATTTAGATAAGCTTACTTATTCATCATATTTATGTGAATTAGTTGATATAGCATGTTCAGATGAAGAATCTAATGAGTATATCTTTAAGGATTTTGTAACTACCTTATATCTATTAAATACAGATGCATTAGATTATGAATTGCTTGTTAGAGCATTTGAAATAAAACTTTTAAGATATACTGGATACAATATAAATCTAGATAGTTGTAGCGTATGTGGTAAAAAAATAAGTACATCAAATTATATAAATTTATCTAATTATGGGGGCGTTTGTGATGAATGTCCTAAAGAAAATGGTACTTATATATCAAAAGGTGGATATAATGCTTTGAGGTTTCTAAAAAATATGCATATAAGCAAATTATATAGATTAAATTTAAATTCTGAAATAAAGAATGAGATAGAAAGAGTAACAACTTTTTTGATATCGAATAATTATTCTAAAAAACCAAAGAGTTTAGAAATGCTAAAATATATTAAGGAGTGATGAATTATGGAAAATATAACTCTAGAAAAAGTTGATATGGTCAAGGATAGAACAAATGTTACTTATGAAGAAGCTAAAGAAGCATTAGAATTTTGTAATGGTGATGTATTAGAGGCCCTAATATATATAGAAAAAAATCAACCCAAAATAGTGGATGAAGATAATAGTGAAAACGAAGAAAATAATAAGAGTTCAGTTTCTGTAGATGAATTAAAAGCCTATATAAAAGAATTGATTGATAAAGGCAATGTTACAAGAATAAAAATAAAAAAAGATGAAAAAGAATTAGCAGACATTCCAGTGAATGCAGGGGTTGCAGCAACAGTTATAGGAATTATAATACCACCAATACTTGCTGCCGCTTTAATTGCTGCCATAGCAACTAAGATAACAATAGAGATCACAAAAGAAGACGGTACTGTTGAGGTTGTTAATAAATATGTTTCTAAAGTGGCTAGTGACGTTAAAGAGAAGGCTAGTGATATAGCAGGAAAAGTAAAAAATAAAGTTAATGAAGTTAAAAAGGAAAATCCTATATTTACTGATGAAAATAAAGAGAAAATTTATACAGGCGGTGAAACAATATATAGTTACACTGTAAAATTTGATGAAGAAGATTCTGACAAGTAAGAGCTTAATATGTATTAATTTGGATAAAAATGAGATTAAAGTTAAAATGAAATAAGTATAAAAGAAATGTTTGGCGAATTTATTTGATTTTTCTGAAAATTTAGTCTAGTAAAAATGAAATAAAATGGTATAATTAGATTGTATCAAGAAATATATGGATAAAAGCTAAATATTTCTTTTGCTTATAGAAAGAGGTATGATATGAATTTATCATCTAGACAAGAGGAAATTATAAGTTTAGTAAAAGAAAATCAACCAATAACTAGTGAAGCTTTAGCTGAAAGATTGGGTGTAACTAGAGCAGCCCTTAGGGCTGATTTAGCTGTTTTAACTATGATAGGTACGTTAGCAGCAAGACCTAAGGTTGGATATGTATACCTAGGAGAATCATCAGCAGGATTGGTTTATGAATACATAAGTAAAATTAAGGTTTCAGAAATAATGTCTAAACCGATTACTGTAAGTGAAGATACAATGGTATATGATGCAATCGTATTCTTATTTTTAAATGATGTAGGAACTTTATTTGTAGAAAATAATGGAGTACTTACTGGTGCAGTTTCAAGAAAAGACTTTCTTAAAATTTCGATAGGTGGAACAGATATTCACAAAGTACCAGTAGGAGTAATAATGACAAGAATGCCGAATATAATTTGTGCCAATGAAAATGACAATGCTTATGATTTGGCTAAAAAGATTATTGAACATGAGATTGATAGCATTCCTGTAGTTAAGAGTTATATGAATAATGAGGGTAAAAATATAATACAAATAATAGGTAAGGTTTCTAAAACTAATATAACAAAATTATTTGTTAAGCTTGGAGACGTTAATAAATAATTTTAAATTATATGGGTAACTACGATACAAATTGTTATCGATAGTATATATAAAAATGGTGAGAAATTTAATGAAGAAGAGAGGGAGTATTGAAATGACAAAAAAGTACGTTTATCTATTTAGTGAAGGAAATGCTTCAATGAAGAATTTGCTTGGAGGTAAAGGCGCAAATTTAGCTGAGATGACAAATCTTGGAATACCGGTTCCGGGAGGATTTACAGTTAGTACTGAAGCATGTAATAAGTATTATGAAGATGGAAAACTTATTTCTAATGAGATAATTGAACAAATTTATGAATGTCTAGGAAAGCTTGAGGAAGAAACAGGAAAGAAATTTGGAGATAATCAAAATCCATTGCTAGTTTCAGTTAGATCAGGAGCTAGAGTATCAATGCCAGGTATGATGGATACAATTTTAAATTTAGGATTAAATGATATTGCAGTTGAAGCTTTAGCTAGTCTTACAAATAATCCAAGATTTGCTTATGATTCATATAGAAGATTTATTCAAATGTTTTCAGATGTTGTTATGGGTATTGAAAAAAGATTATTTGAAAATAAAATAGATGAATTAAAAGAAGAAAAAGGCATAGAATTTGATACGGATTTAACAGCAGATGATTTAAAAGATTTAGTAGTTAGTTTTAAAGAAATTTATAAGAAAGAAAAAGGCGAAGATTTTCCATCAGATCCAAGGGTTCAATTAATAGAATCGGTAACTGCTGTATTTAGATCATGGGACAATCCAAGAGCTATAGTATATAGAAGATTAAATGATATACCAGGTGAATGGGGAACAGCTGTAAATGTTCAGCAAA
Organism: Clostridium neonatale; assembly: GCF_900465025.1. Lineage (NCBI taxonomy): Bacteria > Bacillati > Bacillota > Clostridia > Eubacteriales > Clostridiaceae > Clostridium > Clostridium neonatale. The sequence goes on along the minus strand of NZ_UICR01000002.1, from coordinate 1,101,334 downwards.
TGGTATTTGGTAATAAAGGAGATACATCAGGTACAGGGGTTGTATTTTCAAGAAACCCAGCAACAGGAGAAAAAGCTATATATGGTGAGTATTTAATGAATGCACAAGGTGAAGACGTTGTTGCTGGTATTAGAACACCACTTCCAATATCTAAATTACAAGAACAAGCTCCTAAGATATATGAGCAATTTGAAGCAATTGTTGATAAATTAGAAAATCACTATAAAGATATGCAAGATATGGAGATAACAATAGAAGAAGGAAAATTATACTTCTTACAAACAAGAAATGGTAAAAGAACAGCACAAGCAGCACTTAAGATTGCAGTTGATTTAGTTGAAGAAGGTATGCTTACAAAAGAACAAGCAATATTGAAGGTTGAACCTAAACAGTTAGATTCATTATTGCATCCAGCTTTCTATACTGAGGATTTAAAGAAAGCTAATCCAATCGCAAAAGGACTTCCAGCATCACCAGGAGCAGCATGTGGTAAGATTGCATTCAGTGCTGATGAAGCTAAGGAAAGAGCAGCACTTGGAGAAGATGTAGTTCTTGTAAGACTTGAAACTTCACCAGAAGATATAGAAGGTATGATTGCAGCAAAAGGTATACTTACAGTAAGAGGAGGTATGACATCTCATGCAGCAGTTGTTGCTAGAGGAATGGGAACTTGCTGTGTAGCTGGTTGTGGAAGCTTAAAAGTTGATGAAGAAAAGAGAATAGTCGAAGTAGATGGAAAAGTTTATACTGCTGATGACTATATTTCAATAGATGGAGCAACAGGTAATGTATATGGCGAAAAGATTAAAACTGTTGCACCAGAAATAACAGGACATTTTGCAACATTTATGGCATGGGCAGACGAAATAAGAAGTTTAAAAGTTAGAGCTAATGCTGATAGTCCAAGAGATGCTAAACAAGCTGTTGAATTTGGAGCAGAAGGTATAGGCCTTTGTAGAACAGAGCATATGTTCTTTGCAGAAGATAGAATAATGGCTGTTAGACAAATGATTATATCAAAAGATGTTGAACAAAGAAAAGCTGCATTAGATAAAATACTTCCAATGCAAAGGGAAGACTTTGTAGGAATATATGAAGCACTTGAAGGAAAGCCAGTAACTATTAGATTACTAGATCCACCATTACATGAATTCTTACCAAACACAGATGTAGATATTAAGGCATTAGCATCTGAAATGGGTGTTACTTTTGATGAGTTAAAGGCTACAGTTCAAAGCTTACACGAATTCAATCCTATGATGGGACATAGAGGATGTCGTCTTGCAGTCTCATATCCAGAAATAGCAGAAATGCAGGCGAGAGCAATTATAGAAGCAGCTATAGAAGTTAATCAAAGCAAGGGCTATAATATAGTGCCTGAAATAATGATTCCTCTTGTTGGTGAAATTAAAGAATTGAAATATGTAAAAGATGTAATTGTAAATACAGTTAAAGAAGTTATGTCAGAAAAAGGTGTAACTTTAAATTATAAAGTAGGCACAATGATAGAAATTCCAAGAGCTGCATTAACAGCTGACGAGATTGCTAAAGAAGCAGAATTCTTCTCATTTGGAACAAATGATTTAACTCAAATGACATTTGGATTCTCAAGAGATGATGCTGCTAAGTTCTTAAATGCATATTATGATAAGAAAATTTACGAACAAGATCCATTTGGAAAGCTAGATCAAACTGGTGTAGGATCATTAGTTAAGATAGCAGTAGAAAAAGGAAAGTCTACTCGTCCAGACATCCATTTAGGAATATGTGGAGAGCATGGCGGAGATCCTTCATCAATTGAATTCTGCCATAATATAGGACTTAATTATGTATCATGTTCACCATTTAGAGTGCCACTTGCAAGACTTGCAGCAGCACAAGCACAAGTAAAAAATCCAAGATAGTTAATATAAAAAACCTGTCATATGACAGGTTTTTTATATTAAAGAGATATTAAACTCATTCTCAACTTTGTTTATTACTTCTAAAGCAAATTTATATTGATTTTTGCTTTTTAAAGTTGCAGTTGATAATAATCTTTTGAAAGCTAATTTATTACATCGTTTAATATTTCTGTAGTAATCTCTGGAAATTTTCCAGTATTTCTGAGGAAAGCAAATATATGATACTATATATTTTAAATCTGAAGATGAAAGTGATTTTATTGAAGTATAATCTTTTAAAATAGATATTGCTAAATCAGAATCCCAATTTGTATTTTCTCTTTTAAGTATTCTTCTCATAAAATATGATAAATCACGTGCACAATAATCTTCTTTACATTTATCAAAATCAATTATCCATACATTATTGGAATCAGTAAAAATAATATTTTTATTTACATAATCACCATGACATAGAGCAGTTGATAAAAGCTCTTTATCTATATTTCTAGACATATATAAAGATATCTTTGCCAGCTTAATATTAACATCAAAGTTATCTAAAAAGTCTTTTGAAAAACTATCTTTATATTTAAATGCATCATTAGAGGATTTAAGTAAATCTTGAAAATGCTTTAGAGTAGATATGTAATAATCATCAAAACCAATTTTTGAGGAATTATTGTTTATAGGATAAAAATTTTTAGATACTGAATGAATATTTGCTAACGTTTTTATCGAAAGGCTAACGTGATTGTTATTATCAAAGCTACATTTTTCACCTTCAATCCAAGGGGTTAAAATGAATAACATATTATCATGTGATATAAATCTACCATTATTAACAGTAGGTAATAGTTTGGGTACATTTATATTATTTTGATAAAGCCACTCAATAGCAGAATATACATATAATAAATCATTTTTATTATAATAGACTTTTTTTAAACAGTAGTTTTTTTCATCGTTAGTTATTTTGTAGACGGCTCTTTGTTTATCGCTATCTTTAAATTTAACCATTGAAACTTTTGCATTTTTTAAGTTGTAAAATGGTAGAACTTTTTGCTTAATAATTTCAGGTGATAAATTATAATTTGATGAAGGCGGAACTTCATTATTCATATGCAATCTCCTTTGCAAATTATCATTTTAAGAAAAATCTTCATTATTAATAATATTAAGAATATGGTAGTAATATACATAAAGAATTAAATAAAAGAATAAAAAATTATTATGTGAATATTATTTCTAAATTATTGCAAATAATAAGTAGTGGTAATAAATAAAGGAATATGGTGATAAATATAGAATATATAATTAGAGGTGATTATATATGGGCGTGAAAGAAAAAATTCAAGAATTTGAAAGCTTGACACTTATAAAAGAGGCAGCATTTTCTAAGAATTCATTGGGAAGAGAAAAAGAAGAGAAAGAAGATGATATTAGAACATGTTACATGATTGATAGGGATAGAATTATTCAAAGTAAATCTTTTAGACGTTTAAAGCATAAAACACAAGTATATATTAAAACCCAAGGCGATCACTATAGAACTAGACTTACACATACACTTGAAGTATCACAAGTAGCAAGAACAATTGGAGTGGGAATTGGATTAAATGAAAATTTGATTGAAGCAATAGCATTAGGTCATGATTTAGGCCATGTAGCTTTTGCACATAATGGTGAAGAAGTTTTAAATAAATATTTAAAAGGTGGATTCAGACATAATGAGCAGAGTGTTAGAGTAGTGACTAGACTAGAAAATGAAGGGAAAGGCCTTAATTTGACGAAAGAAGTTATTAATGGAATATTACATCATAGTGGTCTTGGAACAACAAAAGATATAATAACATTAGAAGGTATTGTAGTTAAATTTAGTGATAAGATGGCATATCTAAATCATGATATAGATGATTCTATAAGAGCTGGACTTTTAAGTAAAGATGATATACCAAAAGAAATAGTCAAAGTTTTAGGGGATAGTTCAGATGAAAGACTCAGAACATTAATATACGATTTTATAAATAATTCAAATAAAAATCTTGAAAATGGTATTAAGGCTATAGGGTTAAGTAATGAAATAAATGAAGCAATGAATGAATTAAGAGGATATATGTTTAAAAATATATATTTAGGAGAAACATTAAAGAATGAAAGGAAAAAAGCAAAATTTGTATTAAATGAGCTTATAGAGTATTTTACTAAAAATCCAAGTGAAATGCCGGAAATATATATGAATATAGTGAATGAGGAAGGATTAGAGCGAGGTGTTGCTGATTATATAGCAGGGATGAGTGATGATTATTGTTTACTATTGTTTAATAAACTTTTTGTTCCTAAATTAGTTATAGATTAGAGGAGTGTTGTTTTAAAATCAAAAATGAAAAGAGGAGTTTTAACTAAAAGAAAGAATTATTATTATTAATGATAATATTAAATAACTTATTATTTACTTACATACGCCATTTAAAATTAATATTTATAAATAAATAAGAAGGAATAATTGATAAAATGTCGAATATTAAATAATTGTTGAAAAAAACAGTGGAGGAGGGAGGAATACTCCTTGCAAATACCACAAGAACTAATTGAAAAAATAAAAGAGCAGAATGATATAGTTGAAATAATATCAGAAGATATAAGATTAAAGAAAAGTGGGCGAAACTATATCGGATTATGTCCGTTTCATAATGACAAAAGTCCATCATTTACTGTTTCTCAAGATAAGCAGATATATAAATGTTTTTCATGTGGAGAGGCAGGAAATGTATTGACATTTATTATGAAATATAAAAAGTTAAATTTTTTAGAGGCAGCAAAGTATTTGGCGGATAAAGCTAGTATTACACTTAATATGGGAAGTAAGGAAAATAGTGCTGTATCAAAAAAAAAGCAACTAATGTATAAAATTAATGTGGATAGTGCTAGGTATTTTTTTGCTAATTTACAAAAAAACAAATACTCAAAAGATTACTTTTTGAACAGAGGTATAAAAGAAGAAACAATAAAACGCTTTGGATTAGGATATTCATTAGATAACTGGCATGCTCTAATGAATTATTTAAAAAAAAGGGGATATAAAGAAGAAATACTTTTAGAGGCAGGGTTAATCTTAAGGAGTGAAAAAAAAGGAAATTTATATGATAGATTTAGAAATAGAGTAATGTTTCCTGTATTTGATGTGAAAGGAAATGTAATTGGGTTTGGTGGTAGAGTTTTGGATGATTCTAAACCTAAGTATTTGAATTCACCTGAAACAATTATTTTCCAAAAAGGAATTAATCTCTATGGATTGAATTTTGCTATAAAAAATAATCTTAAAGAAGATTTCATAATAATAGTAGAAGGCTATATGGATTTAATAGCATTACATCAGGCTGGTATAACAAATGTAGTAGCATCACTTGGTACAGCTCTTACAGTAAATCAGGCACGCCTTTTAAAGAGATATGTTAGCAAAGTTATAATATCATATGATGCTGATGTTGCAGGACAGACAGCAACTCTAAGAGGGCTTGAAATCTTAAAAAACGCTGGATTTGAAATAAAAGTTCTTACAGTTCCACAAGGTAAAGATCCAGATGAGTTCGTAAGAAATAATGGTAAAGAAGCATTTTTAAGATTGATTGATGAAGCATTACCATTGATTGAGTACAGAATAAAGAAAGCATCTCAAGGAGTGAATTTTAAAGATGGAAATGAACTCATAACTTTTGGAGAAAAATTTGCTGAGATTTTGGCAAGTGTAAATCCTATAGAAAAAGATGTGTATATTAAAAAGATTTCAGAAGAGACATCTATTAAAGAACAGGCATTATATGACTTACTTTCACAGGTAATGTCAAAAAATCAAAAAGAAAATGACTTTTTGAATAAAAAGGGATATTTTGGAACAAAATTATATGTAGAACCTGCATATTTAAAAGCAGAAAGAGCATTACTTAAACTTATGATAGATTATGAATTTTATGATGAAATAGTTGATAACTTAGATGAAAATAATTTTATATTGGATTCACATAATAAGATATATTCATTAATAATAGAAGCTAAAAAGAACAATACTAATAATATCTCTTCTTATATAGAGAGTAGATGTGATGATATTGAAAGCTCTAAAGAATATACAAAGATAAAAGAAGAAAATATATTAAATTTAGGTAATTCTGATAAACAAATCAAAGATTACATAGAGCAAATCAAAAGTTTTAAATTGAAAATTCAAATTGATGATTTGAAAAAGAAACAAAGTGAATTAGAAAAAAAAGGGAATATTGAGGAATCTATAGAGATTGCGATGGAATTAATTAGATTGTCCAAACAACTTAAAGTAAAATGATGAGGTTAATAGGTTGTAGCGGAAGGAGGCAAATTTAATGGAACAAAAAGTTAAAGGTGAAGCAATAAAGGGAAAGTCAGAAAAAGATAAAAATGCAAAAATGAATGAAGTAAGAGAACTTCTTGAAAGAGGTAAAAAGAATGGTTCATTAACATATAAAGAAATAATGGAGGCAATGGATCATATTGATTTAACTCCAGAACAAATAGAAAAGATATATGAAGCATTAGAAGCAATGAGTGTAGAGATAATTGGTGATGATGTTAATGAGGCAGAAGAATTAAATGAAGATTTAGATTTATCAGTTCCAGAAGGGATAGCAATTGATGATCCGGTTAGAATGTATTTGAAAGAAATCGGAAAGGTGCCATTATTATCTTCTGAACAAGAAATAGAATATGCAAAACAAATTGAAGAAGGTAATCCAAAAGCTAAAAAGAAACTAGCTGAAGCAAACTTGAGATTGGTTGTAAGTATAGCCAAAAGATATGTTGGAAGAGGAATGCTATTTCTGGATTTAATTCAAGAAGGTAACTTAGGTCTTATAAAAGCTGTAGAGAAGTTTGATTATAGAAAAGGATATAAATTCTCAACTTATGCTACATGGTGGATTAGACAGGCGATAACAAGAGCTATTGCAGACCAAGCAAGAACAATTAGAATTCCAGTTCATATGGTTGAAACTATAAATAAGCTTATAAGAGTACAAAGACAATTATTGCAAGAACTTGGTAGAGATCCATTCCCAGAAGAAATATCAAAAGTTATGGATTTACCAGTAGATAAGGTTCGTGAAATTCAAAAAATAGCACAAGAACCAGTTTCACTAGAAACTCCTATAGGTGAAGAAGAAGATTCTCATTTAGGAGACTTTATTCCAGATGATGAAGCACCAGCACCAGCTGAAGCAGCAGCATTTACAATGCTTAAAGAACAATTAATAAATGTGTTAGATACACTAACTCCTAGAGAAGAAAAAGTATTAAGATTAAGATTTGGTCTTGATGATGGAAGAGCAAGAACTCTTGAAGAAGTAGGTAAAGAATTTAATGTAACAAGAGAAAGAATAAGACAAATTGAAGCAAAAGCATTAAGAAAGCTAAGACATCCATCAAGAAGTAAAAAGTTAAAAGATTATTTAGATTAAGCACCTTTGAAAGAAGGTGCTTCTTTCAACTATAATTATTAGAAATAAAAAAATATGAAGAATGGTGAACAATATGGAATTAAGTAAAAGATTAAATTGGATATTAGAAAAAGTAGATAAATGTGAAACTATAATAGATGTTGGAACAGATCATGGATATATACCAATAAAATTAATTAAAGATAATATTGCAAGCAGGGTTATTGCATCGGATATAAATAAGGAACCACTAGAAAAAGCTAGAATAAATGCAAGTTTAGATGGAGTCATAGAAAAAGTAGATTTAAGGCTAGGTGGAGGCTTAAAGACATTAAAGAGCAAAGAAGTTCAGGGGATAATTATTGCAGGAATGGGAGGGAATTTAATTAGAGATATACTAGAGGCTGATTTAGATAAGGTTAAGGATGTAGATTACTTAGTATTACAGCCAGCACAAAATCCCGAAGTGCTTAGAGAATATTTATATACTCATGAATATGAAATAATAGATGAAGATATTTGTTTAGATGAAGGAAAATATTATGAGCTATTTAAAGTAAAATATAAAAAAAATAATATTACTAAGCTTGAAGATGTATTTTATGAAATAAGTCCTGTTATGTTAAAGAAAAGAACAGAAACATTAAAAAGTTACATAGAAGATAAAGTTGAAAAGAATAATAAAATATTAAACTTTATTAATGATGACACTGAGCATGCTAAAGAAAGAAAGAAACAGCTTATAAGAAAGAATGAAATCCTAGAAAAATTTTTAGAAGATTTTTAAATGAAAGGTAGTAAAGATGAATACTGTAAAAGATATATCAAAGGAAATTGAAAAATTTGCACCAAAATATCTTATGGAGGATTATGACAATGTAGGATTGATGGTTGGAAGAGATGACAAACATGTTAGTAAGGTATTATTAGCTTTAGATTGTACAAATGATGTTATTAGAGAAGCTATAGAGAATAATGCTGATATGATAATAAGTCATCATCCGTTACTATTCAAAAAGCCTAAAAGCATAACTACAAATGATCTTTTGGGAAATAAAATAATATCTCTTATTAAAGAAGATATTAGCTTATATTCTTGCCATACTAATTTAGACAGTACGAAAAACGGAATAAATGATGTGCTTGTAAACTTATTAGGATTTAAATCAAGCTTAATAATAGATGAAAAAGAATCTGAAAATGGAAAATGTGGAATAGGAAGATTAATAAGATTAGAAGAACCTATGTCGTTGGATGATTTAGTTTCTATAATTAAAAATAAGCTAGATATAAAGGGACTACGTGTAGCTAAAGGTAGCGATAAAGTAAATACAATAGCAGTAATAAATGGTAGCGGACAAGATTATTTTTATGAAGCAAAAAAGTTAGGTGCAGACTGTATAATAACAGGAGATACAACATATCATTTTGTTTCAGATTTTAAGGAAATGAATATAAGCATAATAGATGCTGGACATTTTAAAACTGAATATTTAGCATTTTTAAAAACCTTAGATTTCTTAAAAGAAAAATTTAAAGATATAGAATTTATAAAATCAGAAACAAATAAAGATCCATATGAAATTTTTTAAATTTAGAATTAATTAATGTCAAAAAGCATATAATTATTATAGCAATTATATGTTTGGAGGAGAACATGGGGGACTCAGGAGATCATTTAAAAAAAGACTTTAGGAATATGTTCAAACATGGTAAAGAAGCTGTAAGAGGCTTATTTAGAGGTAAGAATGGTGGGTGTGGAAGAAGACCATTAGGAGGTATTCCACCATTTGTACCTTTTAGATCACCATGGATGATACTTTTTTATCCTAAGATAATTGTAGGATGTATAATATTATTGACATTATTATTTTGTGGTGTTAGTTTATATGGGTTAATAATTATTGTTTTGTTAATGATAATATTTTTATTAATATAATAATTGGAAAAAATTACATTGAAAAAATGTTTGTATACTTATTAAATTTATGATAATATATACTTTGCAAGTGAGACGTGCAATCGCTGCTAGACTAGATCTAGGAGAGGAAAGTCCGAGCTCCGTAGGGCAGGGTGCTGGATAACGTCCAGTCAAGGTGACTTGAAGGATAGTGCAACAGAGATATACCGCCTATTATATAGGTAAGGGTGGAAAGGCGAGGTAAGAGCTCACCAGCGTGATGGCGACTTCACGGCTATGTAAACCCCACTTGGAGCAAGACCGAATAGAGAGGCATATAGGGGCTGCCCGTCCCGCCTCTGGGTGTGTCGCTTGAGCTTATTGGCAACAATGAGCCTAGATAGATGATTGCTTAATACAGAACTCGGCTTATGGCTTATCTTGCATACATGGAAAACACTAGGTTAACGCCTAGTGTTTTTCTTATTGGATTTTTATTTTATTAAATTCAGAAGCATTAGAGGTAATAAAATTTACAAAGAATAAAAAGAATAAAAAGAAACTGCATAGATTATATATTTAATCTACACAGTTTTAACAATTTTATGAAATGTATATAATTTATAATCTAGGTGTGTGCATGTCTAAATTATAAATTTGATTTGATATTCTTAAATAGTGTGGAATATTTAAGAATAGGTTATTTGGTTAATTACAAAATATTAAAAGATATTTAATATAAATATATATTACTTTGGAGCATTATATATATTTTCTAAAAAGGAGTCTTTTGTTAACATAAAGCTATTGATGAGTTCTATGCTCGTATGTTATTTTACATGGATAATTTGTTATGCATTTCATAAAAAATTAACGAATTAAACATCATCTAACAAGTAAAAGTTAGATATGAAAATCATTCTCAATAAGATAATAACTTATATGATTAAAATTGTCAAGTAAAAAATATTTAGTTTTAGAATATTTTTTTCTGATAATATTCTAGTATTTATAAAGTAATATAAACTAAGATAAAATAGTTAATAATGTAATTTCAAATAACCCTTTATATCATCTTACAAAAAAGCATTATTACTTTTGTAATATTTGAATATAGAATTTAAAGGATTACATGTAGTAAAATAAACTTGTAGAAAGAACAAGAAATAAAATTTAAAATAAAAAGTCATTGAAATAAAGGGAGGAAATAAATATGGCAGATTTATCATTAAGACATATTTACAAAATATATTCAGGAGATGTAACTGCGGTAAAAGATTTTAATTTAGAAATAGCAGATAAAGAGTTTATAGTTTTTGTTGGACCATCTGGATGTGGTAAATCAACAACTTTAAGAATGATAGCAGGGCTTGAAGAAATATCAAAAGGTGAATTATATATAGGCGGAAAGCTAGTTAATGATGTAGAACCTAAAGAAAGAGATATAGCGATGGTTTTCCAAAACTATGCATTATATCCACATATGACAGTATATGACAATATGGCATTCGCATTAAAATTAAGAAAGGCACCTAAAGATGAAATAGACAGAAAAGTTAGAGATGCAGCTAAAAAATTAGATATAGAACATTTATTAGATAGAAAACCAAAAGCATTATCAGGAGGTCAAAGACAAAGGGTTGCACTTGGACGTGCTATTGTAAGAGAACCAAAGGTATTCTTAATGGACGAACCATTATCAAACCTTGATGCAAAATTAAGAGTTCAAATGAGAACTGTAATTTCTAAACTTTATCAAGATTTAGCAACAACATTTATATATGTAACACATGACCAAATAGAAGCATTAACAATGGGTACTAGAATAGTTGTTATGAAAGATGGTGTAATTCAACAAGTAGATACACCTTTAAATATATACAATACACCAAATAATTTATTTGTTGCTGGATTTATAGGAAGTCCACAAATGAATTTACTCAATGGAACAGTTGCTGAAAAGGATGGAAAATTATTTGCAAGTATTGAAGGTGACAACATAGAAATAGTAGAAGAAAAAGCTAAAATATTGAAAGATAAAGGTTATGTTGGAAAAGAAGTTGTATTTGGAATAAGACCTGAGCACTTAGATGACAATGAAGCTCTTGTTAAAGATAATCCTACAGTAACTATTGGCGGAAATGTTGAAGTTGTAGAACGTATGGGATCAGAAAGTTATATTTACTTCAAATGTGGTGAAAATAGCATGACTGCAAGAGTTGATGGAAGCACTAAATTTGAACCAAAAGATTCTATAAAATTATTTGTAGAAAAAGAAAATATTCATGTATTTGATAAAGAATCAGAATTAAGAATATGTTAAAATAAAAATATAAATAATTTTTAATATGCTACTAAATAATAATATTTGGTAGCATATTTAATAGGTAGAGGTGATTTTATGGAGGGATTAGTAGGATATCTTAATGAAATATATGATAATTGTAAACTGCCATTTAATGTATATGTAGACGGAGAAAGTGTTTTTGAAACTAATCCTGTAGAGTCTTCCAAAGACTTCAGCGAGCATACATTTTTTATGGGAAAAAATAAAATCGTTATAGAGATAGAAAAAAATCATAAAGATGCACTAAAATTTATTGAGTTTTGTATTAAAACAAAATATAAAGATAAATATAGTAACAAAGAAAAAGTAGTAGTAGATTTATTAAATAATAATTTTGTTACTAAAGAAAAAATTGACGATTTACCTTATTCTGAGAATATTACATATTTAATTTCTATAAATATAAGAGAAAAATTAGAAGAGGCCATAGAAGCTCTTAAAAATATTTATGATAATACTGAAGTAATAATATTAAAGTATAATGAAAGTATAAATTTAATTGGTGTATTTGAAGATATTGAAGAGCATGTATCAAGTATAAATGAAACAATAAATACTTCTGTTTATAAAAAATGTTATATCAGTTATAGCAAAATAGATGATTATGAAAATCTGATGTCTATATATTTAAAATGTATGAATAAAATAGAGCTAGGAAAAAAATATAAGATATTAAATAATATATATAGTCAGGAAGATTTGCTTTTTGAAGAAATGCTTGAGGGGCTAAATGATGATATTAAGGTCAAGATTAATGAAAAATTTGAGGAAGCATTTTCACAAATGGATGAAGATATAATCAAAACAATAGAAACATTTATGAAGCTTGATCTTAATTTAAGTGAAGCGGCAAAGCAACTATATGTCCACAGAAATACATTAATATACCGTTTGGATAAAATTCAGAAGTATACAGGATGCGATATTAGAAAATTCAATGATGCATGTCTATTTAAAATAGCATTTTATGTTTGGAAACAAAAAATAAACACAAATAAAAATTATCTTAAACAAAATTAGATGATTTAACTAAATAATAATAATGGTAGTCATAATCTATATAATATGAATAGATTATGACTTTTTTATTTAGATAAACTTTGATATAATATATACTATAATTTGTAAATTAAATAAAAAAATTCATAATTAGATAAATTAAGTTATATGTTGATAAAATATAATAGATTTAAATATGTTGTTTTAATCAAAACAATAATGATAAGAAAATTTTATGAATAGAATTGTGCAATATTAAATAGGTATTTTAATATAATGTTTATTGGTATTCTTGATATCTAAATGTAAAATTGATAATATCATATAAAATAATTTATTATAATACTATCAAAGAAAAACTATATATAATCTAATGATAACTTATTTACAGTTATGGTAGCTGTGGTAGCTATGGAATATTAAGTTTGAGAAATTCATGAAAGGTGTGAAAAAAATGGATAAGCAATCAATAAAAGAAGGGGTAAAGCGTTACTTAAAGGTAAAACATGGAGTAACACTAGAAGAGGCAAAAGACTATGAAATTTTTAATGCAATCTCATTAACTATCATGGAGGAAATTGTTGATAATTGGAATGAAACAAGCAAAAGGTATAATCAAGGCAGAATGGCTTATTATCTTTCCGCTGAATATTTAATGGGTAGAGCTTTAGGAAATAACTTAATTAATTTAGGTTTATATGATGAAGTTAAAGAAGTATTTAATGAACTAAATTTAGATTTAAATAAGATTGAAGAAGTTGAAGAAGATGCTGGACTCGGAAATGGTGGACTTGGAAGACTTGCAGCATGCTTTATTGAATCAGCAGCAACAATGGAAATGCCTTTGGTTGGTTATGGAATTAGATATAGCAATGGGTTGTTTAAGCAAAATATAGAGAATGGCTTTCAAACTGAATGTGAAGATAATTGGTTAAAATATGGAGACTGCTGGAGTATAAGAAAAGATGATGAAGTTCAAATAATAACTTTTTCAGACATGAAGGTAAAAGCTGTTCCATATGATGTTCCTATAATAGGATATGACACTAAAAATATAAATACATTAAGATTATGGCAGTGTGAAGCATTAAGAGAATTTGATTTCAATTTATTTAATAATCAACAATATATTGAGGCAGTATCAGCAAGAAATAAAGCAGAAGATATATCAAGGGTTTTATATCCTAATGATACTGCAGAAGCAGGAAAGATATTAAGACTTAGACAACAATACTTCTTTTCTAGTGCATCTATGAAAGATATAATAAAGAAATATAAAGCTACTTATGGAAATGATTTTTCTGACTTTGCAAAATACAATGTAGCTCAGCTAAATGATACGCATCCAACTATATCTATACTTGAGTTTATGAGAATACTAGTTGATGAAGAAAAGGTAGAATTTAATACAGCTTTAGATATTGCAAAAAAATTCTTTAATTATACTAATCATACAATACTTGCAGAAGCTTTAGAAAAATGGGATATAAGGTTAATAGAACGATTATTCCCAAGAATATTACAAATTGCATATCAAATTAATGACGCATTAATTAATGAATTAAGACAAAAGGGATATGATGAAGGTGCCATTTGGAACTTTAGAATTGTTACAAATGATCAAATAAGAATGGCTAATTTAGCTATTTATGTTGGAAGTGCAGTAAACGGAGTAGCGGCCCTTCATACAGAAATTCTTAAGAATAAAGAACTTAATAATTGGTACAATTTATATCCAGAAAAATTTCAAAATAAAACTAACGGTATAACTCCAAGAAGATGGCTTAGACTCTGTAATCCAGAATTATCTGAATTTATTACAGAATTATTAGGTACTGAGGAGTGGGTAAAAGATTTAAGTATTTTAAAAGGATTAGATAAATTTAAAGATAATGATGAAGTATTGAACAATCTTATGAAAATTAAGAGAGAAAAGAAGGCACAATTATCTGCTTATATAAGACAAGAAGAAGGTGTAGAAGTTGATCCTGATTCATTCTTTGATATTCAAATAAAGAGACTACATGAATATAAGAGACAATTATTAAATGCATTGTATATTTTAGATCTATACTATAGAATTAAAGAAAATCCTAATATTGAGATACCAAAAACTACATTTATATTTGGCGCTAAAGCATTTCCGGGATATAGAAGAGCAAAAGGTATAGTTAAGCTTATAAATGAAATAGCAAAACTTATAGATGGTGATCCAATTTCAGTTGGAAGAATTAAAGTTGTTTTTGTTCATAATTATAGAGTATCATATGCTCAGAAATTATTCCCAGGATCAGATTTATCAAAACAAATCTCTACAGCTGGTAAAGAAGCATCCGGAACTGGAAATATGAAGTTCATGTTAAATGCCACACCAACATTTGGAACATATGATGGAGCTAATATTGAGATAGTAAATGCAAGTGGTGAAGAAAATAACTATATCTTTGGATTAAGAGTTGAGGATATTGAAAAATTAAAGAATAACTATAATCCAAAAGAATACTATAGAAATAATCCATGTATCAAGAGAGTTATTGATACATTAATTAATGGAATGCTAAATGATGGTGGAACAGGTTATTTTGAAGATATATATAATGCACTATTAGAAGAAGGTGATCAATACTTTTTGCTTGCAGATTTTGATTTGTTTAAGAAAGCTCAAGATAAGGTATTTGAAGATTATAAAGATAAAAAGAAATGGGCTCAAAAGTGCTTAGCTAACCTAAGTAATTCAGGTGAATTTTCAAGTGATAGAACTATAAAGCAATATTGCGATGAGATTTGGCATATAGAACCAGCTAAGGTACAATAAAATATAAAAATGATGTAATATCAAAGTTTAGTGAAAAATAATCGAAATTCAATATATGATAGAGTGTAGAAAAATTTGACTTAGCAGAGGTTAATATAAATACTACGCATATTCATATATTGCATTTCTTTATTTTTATATAAGTATATATTTTTTATATTTTTCTCTTTATAAGTTGATACCTTTAATAAGAATAGAATACTAATTTTTTATAATCTATGATATGTATAAATGATTATTTATTTAGTATATGTTTAGTAATTTCTTGTGATATAAAACTAATTGTACTAATAAATTTCTATGTATTTACATTCAATTATATTTGAGATATGATTTATTATAAAGTATTATAAATTTAATATGTGATTGGAGGCGAAGGTTATTTTATAGGGTGAATAACTTATAAAATAGCAAATAATTATGAGAAACATAGTTGTTTTAGATGGAAAAACATTAGGAAATGTTGATTATATTAAACTAAATGAATTTGGACAAGTTGCTTATTATGATAAAACAGAAAAGGATGATGTTGAAGAGAGAATAAAGGATGCAAATATCATTTTAACAAATAAAGTTGTTTTAGATAGAAACAATTTAAAATCTGCAAATAATGTAGAATTAATATGTGAAATGGCTACAGGGTATAATAATATAGACATTGAATATGCAAAAGAAAATGGGATAGCGGTTACAAATGTTGCAGGATATTCAACTGGAACTGTTGCTCAACATACTTTTGCGTTATTACTTACTTTATATGATAACATAAGGTATTTTGATGATTTCGTAAAAAGTGGAGAATACTCAAAGAGTGGAATGTTTACGAACTTAGAAAGAACTTATAATGATCTATCAGGAAAAGTTTGGGGAATAATAGGTTTGGGCAATATAGGGAAAAAAGTGGCCAAAATTGCGCAAGCTTTTGGTGCAAGAGTAGTTTATTATTCTACATCAGGTAAAAATTCAGATTCTAATTTTGTGAGAGTTGAATTGGAAGAACTGTTAAAAACATGTGATGTTATATCAATTCATGCACCTTTAAATGAGAAAACAAAAGGATTAATCAATTATAAAGCTTTAACTATGATGAAGAAAGATGCAATATTAATTAATGTGGGAAGAGGTCCTATTGTTGTAGATGAAGATTTAGCACAAGCTATAGATGAAGAAATAATTGGTGGAGCAGCTTTGGATGTATTTGAAGCAGAGCCAATACCAAATAATAATCCTTTACTTAGTATAAAAAACACTGAAAAATTAATTATGACGCCTCATATAGCATGGGCAAGTGAAGAAGCTAGAGATAGACTATTTACAGATTTATTGGAAAATATAAGAGCTTATAATAGAGGACAAAAAAGGAATAGAGTAGATATTTAATATGTATAATAAGACTATGTCATTGGCATAGTTCTATTGTTTTATAAAGTTTAGATAGGCAAGGATATTTTAATTTAATATATCAGTATTTTACTAATATTTAACAAGAATATTAGGTTTAATTTAAATTTCTACTATGATAATATAAATATAGAATTATAAACTTAATGAAAAGAGGAATGTTTTGATGAAATATGCATTAGATGTACATACTCATACAATAGTTAGCGGTCATGCTTATTCAACTTTAATGGAAAATGCGAAGGCGGCATCAGAAAAAGGTATCAAAGTTCTTGGAACTACTGAACATGGATGTATGATGCCAAATGCACCACATATTTGGTATTTTAATAACTACAAAGTGTTACCTAGAGAAATGTATGGTGTAACTATGCTTTATGGAGTTGAGGCTAATATATTGAACCATGATGGTAAGATGGATATGGATGATAAAACTTTAGAGAAGGTTGATATAGTAATTGGAAGTATACATGAACCGATATACAATATGGGATCGGTTGAAGAAAATACAAGAGCATATATTAATGCAATAAAAAGTGGAAAGATTGATATTGTAGGGCATCTAGGGAATCCTATGATTCCCGTAAATTATGAAGAAATAGTGAAATGTGCTTTAGAAAATGATGTGTTAATAGAGATTAACAATAGTTCTTTTACTACTTCTCGACTTGGTAGCTTGGGTAATTGCACTAAGATAGCTGAATTATGTAAGAAATATAATGTTACAATAGTTATGAATAGTGATGCTCATTTTTGTACAAAAATAGGAGAATTTAAAGAAGCAATAGATATGCTTGCTTCTATAGATTTTCCGGAAGAACTTATTATAAATTCTGACCCTGAAAAGTTACTTAAAAAGTTAAAAATAAAAGGAAAATTAACTGATTTAAATATATAAAATTATTCAAATTTAAAAATCGATTTTATTAAAAACTGTTTTCTATATGAAAGCAGTTTTTATTTATAATAATTTTGCAGAAAAAAGAATTTAAATATATTCAAAGAATAGTGTAATTGCTTAAAAAACTACTAAAAAGTCTGTTAATTTATATGCAAATTTTGAAAAAAATATAAAATTATCAAGAAGGGATTAAAAATACTTGAAATAAGTTAATAATAACTATATAATTTTAAGGGTAAATTAAATGTAAATGTTCGGATGAAGGCAGTGGGAGAGTTATTATTTATAATTTCTTTTTGATTTATTATAATACACCGAAGAAGCAAATCTTTCAGGTATTAGGACCGTTGCTGGACGAGCCTCTGGAGAGACTCATTTATGAATGAGCACCGAAGGAGCAAAATATTGAAGAAAATATTATTACATTTATTATTTAAAGTAGTAAATTTTTTTAGTATTGAAACTCTCAGGTAAAAGGACAGAGGATAGGAAGCATGACAATTCACAATGTATAATTCACAATGTATAATTGAGGATAAAAATAGCTTTGCTATTTTTGATAAATTTAAATTAAGAAAACTGAAAGTTTTCTACCTAAATTGTAAATTGTAAACTTTGAATTATGAATTGTATAGTCTCTTATTCTCCTCCAATGATAAAAAATATTAGGGGGAATTTTTTTATGTTATTTTCAAATTTCTTATTAGCAGGGAATACATCTACAATTCAAAATGTATTTCAAAAAATCGATGATATTATATGGGGGCCACCTTTATTAATACTTTTGGTTGGGACTGGAATATATCTAACACTTCGCTTAAAATTATTACAAGTCTTTAAATTACCGTTAGCATTAAAATATGTATTTGGAAAAGATGAAGAAGCTCAAAATGATGATGCACATGGAGATGTATCAAGTTTTGGAGCACTATGTACAGCGTTATCAGCAACAATTGGAACAGGAAATATAGTAGGTGTTGCGACAGCAGTAAAAGCAGGAGGGCCAGGAGCACTATTTTGGATGTGGATTGCGGCTTTCTTTGGAATGGCAACTAAGTATGCAGAAGGTGTACTCGCAATAAAATATAGAGAAGTAGATGAAAACGGACAAATGTGTGGTGGACCTATGTACTATATACAAAATGGGTTAGGTATGAAATGGTTAGCTAAATTATTTGCATTGTTTGGTGTTGGAGTTGCTTTCTTTGGAATAGGAACATTTGGTCAAGTTAATTCAATAGCAGCAGCAGCACAAAATTTTAATATACCTAAAATTGCAACGGCTGTAGTCATAACAGCATTAGTAGCTTTAGTAACATTAGGTGGAATTAAAAGAATATCAAAAGTATCTGAAGCAATAGTTCCATTTATGGCAGTAGCATATATTATTGGAGCTGTTATAGTACTTGCATGTAATTTTAGAGCAATACCACAAGCTTTAGGTTTAATAATAACTAGTGCTTTTAATCCTAAAGCTGTAGGTGGTGCAATTGCAGGTGTAACTGTTTCTGTAGCACTTAGAAATGGGATTGCAAGAGGGGTATTTTCAAATGAATCAGGACTTGGAAGTGCACCAATAGCAGCAGCAGCAGCAAAAACAAATTTTCCAGCAAGACAAGGCTTGATTTCTATGACAGGAACATTTTTTGATACAATACTAATTTGTACAATGACAGGACTTGTAATAGTATTAACAAGTGGAAGCACTGGTGTGTTTGAAGTTGGAGCAACAATTGAAGGAGCAGGACTTACATCAGCAGCTTTTGAAATTGGTTTACCTATAGCCACTATTGGAAAATACATTGTTAATATAGGATTAGTTTTCTTTGCATTTACTACCATACTTGGATGGAACTATTATGGTGAAAAGTGTATGCAATATTTATGCGGAACTAAGTCTATAATGCCATATAGAATAATATATATAGTACTTGTTGCAATAGGACCTTTCTTGCCATTGGAATTAATATTTATAATTGCAGATATAGTTAATGGATGCATGGCATTTCCTAACCTAGTTGGACTTATAGGGCTTAGAAAGGTTGTTATAAAAGAAACAGAAGACTACTTTAATAGCTTGGAAAATGAAAAGCTAGGTAATAAAGAATATGACCTTGCATAATAACATAAATAAAGGACGTATAATCATGGTTTAGTGGATAACAACCGAAATTCAATATATGATATGCTCGATTGCGTAAATATTTCAGCCCAAAATTCTAATGAAAGAGGTTGCTCCAAAAAAAGTTTGCTCCGACAACAAGTGTTGGACAAACAATTTTGGAACGGCCTTCAGCCTCTTTCAAAGAATTTAAAGGCTAAAATATTTAATGCAATACTACACATAAGCAGAGAACCACATAAGAGTTTTATTTCGATTATTCACACTAAACTCAGTACGTTCTTTATTTATTTTATGATGCAACATGTTTTAATATTTGATAGAATATTTTTTTTCATTATCTATAATAGAAAGTTTATCTAAAACTAAATCATCAACTCGACAAAAGCCATTTCCTTTTTTTATAGCAGCAATAAAGGAAAGGACATCTTGCTCTAAGCCTTGAACTTCTATGGATACTTTACCATCATATAGATTTTTACAAAAACCTGTTAAATTAAACTGCATAGCTTTCATTTGAGTGAAATATCTAAATCCTACACCTTGAACTTTACCATCAACAATTATTGAATATCTAATCATAAATCCTCCTAAGTATAAGTAATTTATTTATATATTGAAACTTATAGCATGAATTAATACTTAAATTATAGCATATTCTAAAAAAAATAATAATATACATATAAAAGTGTTTCTAATTTTCTGAAAATTGAGTATAATATATGTAAACTAGGGAATAATTTCAACGTGAGTGTTTATAGAAAGGATGACTTTATTATGGAAAGAACTATGGTGCTAATTAAGCCTGATGGAGTAGAAAGAAATATAATAGGAAATATTATAAGTTGTTATGAAGCTAATGGTTTAAAGATAAAAGAATTAAAAATGATGAAAGCAACAAGAGAAATTGCAGAAAAACATTATTCTCAACATAAAGGTAAAGATTTTTATGAGGAATTAATAACGTTTATAACAAGAAGTCCATTAGTAGCAATTATATTAATAGGAGAAGAGGCAGTAAATAGAGTAAGAGCAATAAATGGTGCAACTAGTCCAGATGATGCTGCTGAAGGAACAATAAGACATAGATATGCTAGAAGTAAAACAGAAAATTGCGTACATGCATCTGATACAGTAGAAAGTGCAGAAGAAGAAATCAATTTATGGTTTTCAGAATTAAAATAAATAATACCCACTATTTGAGATTTTCGGATAGTGGGTATCATTTATAAGTTAGTTATTTAGTTTTTATATTCATCCATGCATCATCATATAATTTTAGATTATCACCTAAATCAACGAATATTTCACATTTATCAAGAACATCTTTAGATGGATAAGATTTTTTAACTTCATCATCTAACATCTCATATGTAGCTTTATTTGGAGTTGAATAACCAATATAATCAACATTTTGTTTTGAATTTTCTGGATCAGTTAAAAAATTAATTAGTTTTTCAGCATTTTCCTTGTTTTTAGAACCTTTAGGTATTACCATCGCATCAAACCACTTATTTGATCCTTCTTCTGGAATTACATATTTAAGCTCTGGATTTTCAGACATAATATATGCAGCATCTCCAGACCAAACAGTAGCTAAAGCAGCTTCTCCATTAATCATCTTATCTTTAACTTCATCAACATAATAAAGTGGATCCATAGTTTGTTTTTGTTTAACCAATTCATCTGTAGCGGCAGCTATTTCATCTGGATTAGTACTATTTATAGAATATCCTAATTTATCCAACCCTATAGCTATGGTATCTCGCATAGAATCAAACATAATTACTTGTTTTCCACTATATTTAGTATTCCATAAAATATCCCAACTAGTAACAGGCTCAGTTACTACAGCAGGATCATAAATTATTCCTATTGTTCCCCACATGTAAGGTACAGAATATTCATTATTAGGGTCATATGATAAGTTTTTATACGTATCATCTATATATTCATAATTGGGTATATTATTAAAATCTAATTTTTCAACCATATCTTCTTTAATCATTTTTTCAATCATATAATCTGATGGAATGACTAAATCATAACTTCCAGGAGTACTTTTTAATTTTTGATACATGATTTCATTAGTATCGTAAGTAGAATAATCTACTTTTATCCCGGTTTCTTTGGTGAATTTAGCCAATAAATCTTCATCGATATAATCTCCACAGTTATAGAAATATACAGTTCCATTATCAGCAGTATTGTTTGAACTTCCACATCCAGATAAAAGTCCTATAGATATTAGTGAAGATAAAGCTAATGCGCCTAAAAGCTTGAATTTTTTCAAAACTATCACCTCTTATTATATTAATTATTTTTCAGTTAAACTTTGTTTTTTATTAACAATTATTAATAAAGCTAATACGGTAATAAACATTAATGTAGAAAGTGCATTAATTTCTGGTTTTATGCCCCTTCTAGCCATTGAATATATTTCAATAGATAAGTTTGTTACTCCAGGTCCAGTAGTAAAGAAACTAATTACAAAGTCATCAATTGACATTGTAAAAGCCATTAAAAATCCAGCAAATATTCCAGGT
The DNA here is from genome assembly GCF_900465025.1 of Clostridium neonatale. NCBI lineage: Bacteria > Bacillati > Bacillota > Clostridia > Eubacteriales > Clostridiaceae > Clostridium > Clostridium neonatale. Next base: position 1,078,952 of record NZ_UICR01000002.1, on the reverse strand, counting down.
TTTATTTGAGGAATAACTACTTTTCTTATAGCATATATTGGAGTAGCACCAAGATCAGCTGCAGCCTCTAACGTGTTTTCGGGTAATTGCTTTAATTTTGGCAATACAGATAAAATAACATATGGTATATCAAATGTTATATGTGCAAGCAGCATTGTAGTGAATCCAAAATCAAACTTTAAAAATATAAACAAACTCATAAGAGCAATACCAGTTACTATATCTGGATTTAAAACAGGCAGATAGTTAATATTTAAAATTAATGCTTTTAATTTGCCACCCATTTTAGATATAGCTATTGCTGCTATTGTTCCAACTATAGTTGATATTACTGAAGCTAATAAAGCAATTAGTATAGTATAATAAAGTGCAGACATAAGTCTGTTATTATTAAATAATTCTAAATACCATTTAAAAGTGAATCCTGTCCATTTACCCATAGTTTTAGATTCATTAAATGAAAATACCATGAGCGTAAAGATAGGTGTGTATAAGAACAAAAAAATGATAATTAAATAAAATCTTTTTATAAATCGCTCTAATTTAGCTACCATAATTGTCCACCGCCTTCCTTACTGTCACTGCTGTCAAATTTTGAGGTTATAGCCATAAATATTAGAATTATAATCATCATAAATATTGAAATAGCAGAACCAAAATTCCAGTCTCCCATTGTTGTGTATTGTTGTTCAATTAAATTTCCGACTAACATATATTGTCCGCCGCCAAGTAATCTAGAAATTACAAATGTAGAAACGGCAGGCATAAATACCATTGTGATACCTGAGAAGATTCCAGGAACGCTTAATGGGAGTATAATTTTCATAAATACTTTAAACTTATTGGCACCCAGATCAGCAGCAGCATTAATTAAATCTTTATCCATTTTAATTAATATAGTATATAATGGTAATACCATGAAAGGTAGAAAATTGTAAACCATTCCGAGTAGCACTGCGCCATCATTATATAAAAATTGAATTGGTGCAACTCCAATCTTTCTAAGTAGCGTATTTATAATACCTGTTTTTCCTAAGATAGGTAACCAAGCATAAGTTCTAAGTAAAAAATTCATCCACATTGGAAGAATAAATAACATTATTAAAAGATTTCTAGTACTAGATTTCATTTGAGAAATTATGTATGCTATAGGATATCCTATTATTAAGCAAGCTATAGTAGATATAAAAGCTAGCCATATTGATCTCTTAAATACACTAAAATATTGAGGAGATAACAATCTAGTATAGTTTTCTAATGAAAATGCATATCCTGAAGAAGTTTCTTTTGTAAAGCTGAAAAATAAAACTATGATTAATGGAATTACTATAAATAATGCGCTCCAAACAAAATAAGGATAAGCAATTAATGAAGTTTTTTTCTTATTCATTTTGCCCACTCTTTCTCATAATATGAATGTCTTCAGGATAAATATCAAGACCTATGATACTGCCTACTTCAGCGCATTTAGTATTATGAAGTATAAAATCAAATTCTTCAGTTGAAACAATCATTTCATAGTGAACTCCTTTGAAGATTTGAGAAGTTACAGTTCCTTTAAGCATTCCATTATCAGCATCTACCATTTTTATATCTTCAGGTCTTATAACCACATCAATAGGCTCCATTTTTTCAAAGCCTTCATCAACACATTCAAAAGTTTTATTACAAAATTCTACTTTAAAATTATCTATCATAGTTCCGTTAAGTATATTACTTTCACCAATAAAATCTGCAACAAAAGCATTAGCAGGTTCATTATAAATGTCCTGTGGTGTTCCCATTTGTTGAATAATTCCTTTATTCATAACTATAATAGTATCTGACATTGTAAGAGCTTCTTCTTGATCATGTGTTACAAAAACAAATGTTATTCCAACTTCTTGTTGAATTTTTTTTAATTCAATTTGCATTTCTTTTCTAAGCTTCAAATCCAATGCACCTAGAGGTTCATCAAGAAGTAGTATTTCAGGTTTGTTAATTAATGCTCTTGCTATAGCAACTCTTTGCTGTTGTCCACCACTTAATGAATCAACACTTCTTTTTTCAAATCCCTTTAGAGCAACTAAAGAAAGCATTTCTTCTACTTTATTTTTTATTTCATCTTTTGGAAGCTTCTTAAGCTTTAGTCCGAAAGCAATATTATCAAATATATTCATATGAGGAAATAATGCATATTTTTGAAATACAGTATTCACTTTTCTTTTGTATGGAGGCAATGTTGAAATATCATTGTTCTTAAATATTAGCTCTCCAGAATCTGCATTTTCAAATCCAGCAATTATTTTAAGGGTAGTTGTTTTACCACATCCACTTGGTCCAAGTAATGTTAAAAATTCATTCTTTTTTATATTTAAAGATAAATTATCTAATACTTTTTGTTCACCATAAGATTTGTTAAGGTTTTTTAGTTCTAAAATATTTTCGCTCACAAGAACACCTCTTTCTAAAAATTAAAATGATGGTGGAGTACTAATCCAAATTACCTTAGCAGGTACTTTACTATTGTTAGAAATATAGTGCGTAACTTTAGCTTTGTAGTAGAAGCTCTCACCTTTTTTCACTTTATATTTCTTTTTACCTAAGTGAAGCGTTATTGAACCAGATAAAACATATCCAAATTCTTCACCTTCATGTGGTTCTTCCTCAATGTACTGACCACCTGCTTCAATAGTTATCATGATTGGTTCCATTGCATTCTTTTGTGCATTTGGGATTAACCATTTTAAAGAGTACTTAAGTTCACTGTCTTCAGTTTCAAACATATCATCTTTAGAGTATGTAACTTTTTCTTCTTTTGTATCACTAAAAAAGTCTGGTAAGTTTGTTCCAAGGATTTCAAGTATATCTATTAAAGTAGCAATTGATGGTGAGGTTAAATCATTTTCTACTTGTGATATAAATCCCTTGGATAATTCACATCGATTTGCAAGTTCTTCTTGAGTTAATTGTTTTTCCATTCTCAAGATACGAATTTTCTCTCCAATTTGCATAATTTCACCTACTAAATCATCTATATTATAACTTTTACTAAACATTAAGTTTAAGATTACTAAACAAACATATTATATAGACTTTATATTTAAAAATCAATATTTTTTTAAAAAAACTTGATTTTTAAAATGAAAATTAATTAAACTATTTATAAGCAAATAAAACCAGTGGGATATTCAACATAAATAATAATATGATATAATTTAACTATGTCCATAGTAATTCTGAGAGGAGTACATTATGAAGTTTAAAAAAGTTACCATTCTTAGTAGTATTTTTTTATTGTTTCTTATACTAATTACTGTATTAATAGCTTATAAGTATGTTGGACCAGGAGCTGAGGATATTAAGTCATGTAAAAATTTTATAAGTAAATTACAATCTATTAATGCCATTGATGTAAAGATAAAAGTAAACGATGCAAAATATAAAAGAGACAATAGAATTACTAGTCAAAATGATTTGGTAGAAAAGAGTGTTGTTAGTGAAGAGTATGCTTTGGATCTAGACAAAAATAATAATGTAATAGGATTTATAAAAAAAGATATACCAAAAGCAAACGAAATTAAAATAGAATTAGATGAAGCAAAAAAATTATCAAAAAAATATTTAACCAATATATATAGTGAAGATATAGTACTGAAGTCAATTCAATTAAATAATGATGAAAACAATTTACCATATTATTCATTTATATATACAAGGGCAAAAGACGGATATCCATTTTATTTCGATGAAATTAAATTAAATATAGATAAACAAAATGGAATGCTAGATGGTTATTCCAACTCTACAATGCAAAGAGAATGCAAAGAAGCTAAAATAAATATTTCAGAAAAAGAAGCTGAAGAGTATGGAAAAGCATTTTTTTTGAAATATAATAATGACGGAGTTGTTCAAGCTGGGACATCCCTAGTTTATGCAGATAATAAAATTGAAGAAAAAGTAGGAACAATATCTGAGTTATGCTATATGGTGATTATTACAGGAAAAGATATTGATTCTAATGAAATAAGATGGAAGATATTTATAAGCTCAGAAGATGGAAGTATAGTTAATTCATTAAAAGATGGGACAGAAAAAAAAGTTAAAACTCAATAATAGTATTTTATTAAAATAATAAAAATACAGGTATACACAAAAATATATACCTGTATTTTTACTATAAAAAACTTATTTCCATTCATCTGCATTTTTTAATTCTGGAATAGATGATGATTTAAAAACTGGATCAGATATTCCAGATTTTTTTTGTTTAGTGTAATCATCTAAAGCTTTAAATGCAAACTTACCAAGAAGAATTATTGCAATAAGATTGATTATTGCCATTAAAGCCATAAAGACATCGGCTAAATCCCAAACTATTTGTAAGCTTGCTACAGAACCAAATAAAACCATTCCAGCGACAAAAAGCCTATATATGATAAGATAGATCTTTTTTTCAGATAGGAATTCAATATTAGATTCTCCGTAATAGTAGTTACCAACAATTGAACTAAAAGCAAAAAGTAGAACACATATGGCTATGAATATACTACCAAGTTCACCTATTTGTGAGCTTAAAGCATTTTGAGTTAATTGAATACCTGTAAGACCTTTATCTGAGTAATCTATTCCTGAAAGTAATATAATAAAGGCAGTACAACTACAAATTAAGATTGTATCAGTAAAAACACCTAATGTTTGAATTAAACCTTGTTTAACTGGATGAGAAACATCTGCTGTAGCAGCAGCATTAGGAGCACTTCCCATTCCTGCTTCATTTGAGAATAAACCTCTTTTTATTCCGATAATAAGAGCACCAGTAGTACCACCTAATATTGATTCAAGATTAAATGCACTTGTAAAGATTAACTTTATTACTGAAGGAACAGCAGTTATATTTTTAAATACTACAAATAACGATATAAGTATGTATGCTGTTGCCATTATTGGAACAATTATTTCAGACACTTTAGCTATTCTTTTTATTCCACCAAATACTATAAATAATGTAATAGCAGTTAATAAAATTCCAATTAGCAATTTACTTGTTCCAAAAGCTTCATTCATAGCTATTGAAATAGTATTTGATTGAACAGAATTGAATACTAATCCAAAACATATAGTAATTAAAATAGAAAATGTTACACCCATCCATCTTTGACCTAATGCTTTTTCCATGTAATATGCAGGCCCGCCTATGAAGTTACCTTCTTTATCTTTTTCTTTATATATCTGCGCAAGGGTTGATTCAACAAAACTTGAAGCAGATCCAATTAAGGCAATAAGCCACATCCAAAATATTGCACCTGGTCCACCAACTGAAATAGCAATTGCAATACCAGCTAGGTTTCCAGTACCTACTCTTGAAGCAGTACTAATACAAAATGCCTGGAAAGATGAAATAGAGTTTTTATCTCTAGATGAATTGAATCCATCTCCGAGTAATATGAACATTTCTTTAAAAAATCTAAATTGTACGAATTTGGTTTTATATGTAAAATATATTCCTAGAATTATTAAAGGAGCAATTAAAACATATGTCCATAAAAAATCATTTACTTTTCCTATAAAATTATTAAAAAAAATCATTTATATACCTCCTAAAAATAAAAAAATGTCGAAATATGCGTTTATAGTATTGTATATTATTCGTAAAAAAAAAGCAAATGTGATTATTTTTATTAATCACATTTGCTTTTTATATATTTAATTTATTATAAGTTTAAGTTAAGTTGGTTTGTTTTCAATAGGTGATTCAGTTACTGGTGGCTCATTTACTTGAGGTTCATTAACAGGTGGAGTAGGTGAATTCGTTCCATCTTGATTTTCATTGTCTGATGGATAAAATTCAACAGGACCACTATTTTCATCATAACCAACTGTGTTATCATATAACGATGGTAATATATATGGATAATCTGCTGTCACAGGGTTTGGATTATCTTTAGCTATAAATACTTTGCTTCTTGTAATAATGCTAGGCGTTGCAGGTGTTGCAAGCTTACCATTTAAGAGATTAACATTAGCAGATACATGAGTTTTACAAGTTTCAGTAGGTTCTGTACCTTCAATAAAATATTCTGTAATTACTCTGCTGCCTCTAGGATCAGAGGTACATAAGTTTGAAGGTAATAATCCAGAATCCTTACATACATTTGCAGTAACTAATCCAGTTGGTGCTTCAATTTCAGTAACATTATAATTTTCATGAGCTTTTTGCATTAATTTACCCCAAAGAGCAGCACATCCACTTGAACTTCCATATAAAGTAGTTGGATTATCATAACCAATCCAAACAGAAGCAGATAGGTAAGGAGTAAGTCCTGAAAACCATAAATTTGTAGACGAAGTTGTAGTACCGGTTTTACCTGCTACAGGCATATCTCCCCATTTTGCAGCAGATGCATTATAAGAAATAGGACCTTTTAAAACATCATACATGATATAGGCTGTTTGTGGTGAAAATACTTCTTTATGAGTAGGAGATTTATTTTCTAATATAGTTTTCCCATTAGCATCAACAACCTTACTGTATAAAACCGGCTCGGTGTATAATCCATTATTCCCAAATGTTCCAAATGCATTTGCAAGTACAAAAGTATTACCACCATCTAAATCCTTAGGATTGTTATTAAATTCTCCAAGAGCTATAGAAGCAATAGAAGATTTAGATTCTGAGTTGTATTTTAATCCTAATTGTTCACCATAAGATACGGCAGTGTTTAGGCCAAGCATGTCTGCAACTTTTACAGATACTACGTTTTTAGAGTACTTTACACCTTCCCTAGCAGTAGTTAATCCAGCATACACATTAGGTGAATTTTTAGGATCATAGTGCTGACCATTATTCAAAGTGTTTTTTTCAAAAGGAGCATCATCTATAACCGTTGCAGCAGTTATAACTTCTTCATTTATAGCAGGACCGTAAACAGTAAGTGGTTTAGTTGATGATCCTATAGGTTTTAATGCGTTATAAGCTCTGTTAGTTGACTGAGGCTTTTGATCACCTCTTCCACCAACCATGGCAAGAACTTCACCAGTTCTATAATTTACTATAGTTGCAGAAGCCTGAAGTAGTGGAACACCATCAGCATCATATGTTTCAGCATTAGAAACACCAAGATTGCTATACTCATTTAAGGTAGACTGAGTATAGTCCTGAAGATCTCTATTCATTGTTGTATATATTTGTAATCCGCCATTAACAATAAGTTTTGAAACTTCTTCATCAGTGTATTTATATTTTTCTTTTAGATCTTTTTTTACTTGAGATACGGCAGGATAAACAAACCACTCATAGTTCATTTTATAGTCTACCTTGCTACGTTTGAACACCAATCCGCCATTACTAACTTGATTTATAGCATCGTTATACTCATCTTGTGTAATATAGCCAAGTTGATGCATCATACTTAAAACGGTTTTGGTTCTATTTATATATGTTGGATTATTAGGATCGGATTGAGTATACGCACTATAATATGTTGGAGCTTGAGTAATTCCAGCCAAGTAAGCACATTCAACTAATGATAAATCTGAAGCACTTTTACTAAAATACATTAGTGAAGCAGCTTCTACACCATAAGCAGTGCCACCCAATGGTATTGTATTTAAATACGCAGTTAAAATTTGATCTTTTGTTAATTTTTTTTCTAAATTAACCGCTAGATAAATTTCTCTAACTTTTCTTTCTATTGAAACATCATTGGTTAAAATAGTATTTTTGATTAATTGTTGAGTTATTGTAGAAGCACCGTGTAATCCCTTTTGTTTAGTCAAAATTTTCTTTACATCATGTATAGCAGCACCAGCAATTCTTTGAATATCGATTCCGTTATGTTTCATGAATCTTTCATCTTCAATAGAGATGAAAGCATTTTTTAAATTTTGTGGTATTTCACTAGATTCTATAACGTAACGCTCTTCTTCAGTATGAAGATTATCCATAAAAGCACCATTACTATCATAAAGACTAGACGGTTGATTTAATGTTAATACAGCATTAACATCTAGTGGTGGTGTAGTTTTTATAATAGCAAAAGCATATCCTGCAAAGATAACGAAAACTGATAAAAAACAAAAGAATAATCCTAAGCCAATATTTCTAAAGATTCTTTTTCTTTTTTTTGCTTTTGATTTTTTTTTCTTTGCTTTTTTCTTTGACTGAGGAGATTTATCAGGTTTTTGTGAATTATTAATTGCCATTTCATCCTCCTAAAATTAATAAGGTTTAAAAAATATTAATAATATCCTATATTATTATAGCATAATTATAGTATGAGTAGATGAATAACTCAATATAAAGGTGTTATTATATGGAATATTATACCAGAAGAAAGAGCAGAAAATATTTACCTTTACTTCTATTTATTATTATCATTATTATAATTTTAAATACAACTTTGGCTTTTTTTGATAAAAGAGTTATGCCATCTGTTATTCAAATATCAGAAGTTATGGCAAAAACTCAAACTTTAAACATAATTAATGAAACAAGCTTACGTATATTAAATAAGGAATTTAAATATAATGAAATGATAAATGTAGAAAAGGATGACAATGGAAAGATAGTTTTGATTCAATCAGATACCGGAAAGCTGAATTATATCGCTTCAAGGCTTTCAAGTGAATGTAATAAATCTTTAGCTGATATGAGTAATAATAAGATAAAGGTTCCATTAGGATGGATTACAGAAAAAAGTTTATTTTACAATTTAGGACCAAAGATATCAATGGAAGTTGAACCTATAGGAAATGTAGTAGTAACTTATGAATCAAAATTTGAAAGTGCTGGAATAAATCAAACAAGACATAAGATATATTTAAACGTTAATGGAAAAGTTAGAATTAAATTACCTATTAAAAGTACAGAAATTGATGTAAACACGCAAGTTCCGGTATGTGATACTATTATTGTTGGAGAGGTGCCAAATATGGCAATATATCCAAAAGAAAATGAAGAATCTAAATAAAAATGTAGATATCCATGAAGGATATCTACATTTTTATATTATAATTCAAACATAGAATGAGTAAAAATAATACATTATTAAAATCTCATAATAGACTACAATTTAAATCTATATGATACTTAATTGATAAAGAAAAAAATTATGTTTTACTCTTCCCAGTTAAATACATATGGTATATTTCTATAGAAATCACCATAATTTAATCCATATCCAACGACAAAGACATCTTCAATTTCAAAGCAGCAGTAATCAGGTGTTATTTCAACTTTTCTTCTTGATGGTTTATCAAGTAATACACAAGTTTTTACTGAGGCAGGATTGAGTTTTTTTACATGATTTACAACAAAATCCATTGTTATGCCTGTATCTACAATATCATCTACGATTAAAACATCCCAGCCTTCAATGTTGTCTGGAATATCATTAACAACTTTAACTGTTCCAGAAGATGTTTCGCTATGACCGTAACTTGAAGTAGTCATAAATCCTATTTTAGTTTCTAAATCTATGGCTCTAGCAAGATCGGCTGCATATATGAAACTTCCTCTAAGTAGTGATAAAAGATAGATTTTTTTTCCTTTGTAATCATCAGCTATTGTTTTGCCAAGTTCTTTGATTCTAGTATTGATTTGCTCTTCAGAAAAAAGAATATTACGCTTTTTATCTTCCATTATATATATTCTCCTTTTGATTTTAGTAATAAAATTCACCGAAGTGATATAGCATATATTATTGCATTATTATAATATATTTTCAACCATTTTGTAGAATTTTATGAGCTCTATTTTTATAAATTGTTTATAGTATAATAATTTATTATTAAAATATTATAAGTTTCATATGAATCATTAATGTAAAAAATAGATTATAAAAAATAGAGTCCTCTAGTTTTATAATTTGTAAAAGTATAGGGCTTATACATTAAATGAAACATTGTTTAATTATCTCTTAATTTAAGATCAATACGATTATATAATTTTAATTCAAATATATATAATATTGATGGCGAACTATGGTATGTATAAACTTTACAATAGTAATTTAATAGTATAAAATTAGGTGAAAGTTATCAATATAACTTATATGAGGTGATTTTATGATTTATGGTAATATAGAAGGAATAAGAAAATCAACATTAGATCAATTAGAAGAGATTTATTCTATTAAAACTCTAAAAGATGAAATATGTAATGTTGATATTTTAAATATTATATCAAAAGTTTCTAGCTTTATTGAGAGAGAAATAAGTGTTGGAATAAATAGAAAGGGTAATGTAACTTCAGTTGCAATTGGGGATTCGACTTCTGTAGAAGTACCTGTAATAAATATAGAAGAAAAAAGATTATCAGGCATAAGAGTAATACATACACATCCTAATGCATACTGTAATCTCTCTGCTCTAGATTTAACAGCATTGCTTAAATTAAAATTAGATGCTATAGTTTCAGTGGCAATAAGAGAAGGAGAAATAATAGATTTTTCATTAGGAATTCTAACGTTATATAACAATAAATTGGAATTTGAAGAAAAACAAAATCTTTCATTAGAAGAAATAACATCTATAAATATATTAGATAAAATAAAACATATTGAAAATTTAATAAAAACTAATGATGTTATAGAAGATAGCGAAGAAAAAGCAATATTAGTTGGTTCTGATACAAAAGAAAGTCTAGAGGAACTAAAAGAATTAACAGAAGCTTGCAATATAAAAGTACTTAAAACTGTCTTCCAAAGTAGAAATAAAGTAGATGCGGCTTTTTATATAGGAAGAGGAAAAGTATTAGAAATTGCATCTATGAGACAAATAGAACATGCAAATGTAATTATTTTTGATGATGAACTTTCAGGCTCTCAAGTTAGAAATTTAGAAGCTGCCATTGGTGCAAAAGTCATTGATAGGACAACATTAATTCTTGAAATATTTGCAACAAGGGCTAGAAGTAAGGAAGCTAAAATTCAAGTTGAACTTGCTCAGCTTAAATACAGATTAAATAGACTTCAAGGTCTTGGAACTGTGTTATCTAGAACTGGTGGAGGTATTGGTACTAGAGGACCAGGAGAAAAGAAACTCGAAACTGATAGAAGACATATAATGGAAACAATATATGACTTAAAATGTGAACTTAAGAAAATAAAAAAGACAAGAGAAGTTCAAAGAGAAAAGAGAAATAAAGAAAATATACCAAAGGTATCTTTAGTTGGTTATACTAATGCAGGAAAGTCAACTCTTAGAAATGCACTTTGTGATTTAGCAGCTAAAAAAGAAGCTCAAAATAAAGATAAAGTTTTTGAGGCTGATATGTTGTTTGCTACTTTGGATATTACAACAAGAGCCATAACACTAAAAAATAAAGGGGTAATAACATTAACTGATACAGTAGGTTTTGTAAGAAAACTTCCACATGATTTAGTAGAGGCATTTAAATCTACACTAGAAGAAGTTGTTTTTTCAGATTTGTTATGTCATGTTATTGATGCTTCAAGTGATACTGCTATAGAACAATACATGGCAGTTAACGAAGTATTAATAGAACTTGGTGCTATCGATAAGGAAACAATAATAGTTTTAAATAAAATAGATAAAGCTAGTGAGGAAAATATAAATTCAATTAAGGAAATAATTCAAGGTAAAGAGTATATAGAAATATCAGCTAAAGAAGGAACGAATCTAGATGAATTTTTAGAATTGATAGAAGAAAAACTTCCATATAATTATAAAAAAGTCGAATATACTATACCATATGATAAAACTAATATTCAGTCTTTTTTACACCGTAATGCTAGAATTTTAGAAGAAGATTATAGGGAAAATGGAGTTTATATTATGGCTGAAGTTGATGATGAGGTTTATAATAAAACAAAAGAATTTTCGCTATAATATAATTTGTGAAAATAACTATTCGATAAAAGAGATTCTTAGAGAAGTATAAATAATCTAAGGATCTTTTTTCTTTAAGAATTTGTAAATGAAGATTCAAATGATATATAATATCTATGTATAATTTTGAATCCAAGATATATTTTAAAAGCAAATGAGGTAAGTATTATATGTTACAGTCTATATTAAATTATCAAAAGGCATCACAAAAATTAATTACAATTCTAAAAACAAATAAAAAAGTCTTAACTGTATTTGCATTTGGAAGTATAGTAAATGGAGATCTCTGGGAAGAATCAGATATTGATATATTTGTTGTGTATAAAGATAACTTCGAGGAGATTAGAGATGTATACTCAGAAATATTAGATATTCCTGTACATATGAAAATATTAAATAAAGAAAAATTTCTAGAGCTATATAATACAAATGGACAAAAAGGTATTATAAGAAATTTATTAATATCCTCTAAGATAATAGTATCTAAAGATGAAGAAATAGATAATATCTATAATAAGGCAAAGTACACTTTAGATAAACATATAGGATTATATAATTTGGTTTATTTAGGAAGCTTAATTAAAAACCTTAGAGTATCTAAAAAGTATTTACAAAATAATAATTTATTTACTTCTTATGAGGTTTTAATAAGAGCATTGGATAGTTTCTCTAAATTATACTTAAATTTAAATGGATACACAGTTAGTAAAGATGCTGTAAAAATGACTATGAACTTAAATAATCAATTCAATATTTTGATTGAAAAATTATTTAGTAGTGGTGAATTGAAAGAAAATATTAATAATACTATTATGTATATAGAGGATTTTTTAGATATGAATATTAATGTAGCTGCAAAATTAATTCTAGAATATTTAAATGATAGAGAAGAGTTTGTAAGTTCACACGAAATAAAAAATGATGAAAAATTCAAAGATTTTGATATAAAGATAGAAGATATATTAAAAGAACTATATAAGAGAAATATAATAGTAAAAAAATCTAGAAAATTAGATTTACAAGGAAGAGAAAAGCTTGTTAATGAAAATGTATATGCTTCAAGAAGGTAATTTATAAAAGGTGATTTAATGGAAAATTATAAAAGCTTATATTTTAATGAAGAAAGTCCTAAATATGTTCAAATTGCAGATTATATTAAGAATTTAATAGATAGTAAGATTATAAGGGATGGAGATAAGCTACCTACAATAAGAAGTTTGGCAAAAGAACTTTCTGTTAATAATGTAACTATAGTTAGTGCATATAATAAGTTGAAAAATGAAGGGTATGCTTATCAAAAAGTGGGAAGTGGTAGTTTTGCAAAAAGAAAAGAGGTTACTTCTACATTTAGAAAAAGATATTCTAATATATTGAAAAAGTTATCGACAGAGGACTTGAGTAATGTAATTGACTTTACAGGGGAAACAAATGATGAAGTACTATTTCCAATAGATGATTTAAAAAAGATAATAAATGATGTTTTAGAAAGAGATGGTACTAAAGCACTAGTATCAAAAAATCGAGGTGGATATAGAAATTTAATTACAACAATAAATAGAGAATTTTGGAATGATAAGCTTAATGAAAGAGATATACTGATTGTATCTGGAGCTCAACAGGGGATAGATATAGCAGCTAAAAGTATAATTAATATAAATGATAATGTAGTTGTTGAAAAGCCTACATATATGGGAGCATTGTCAGCTTTTAAGTGGAGAAAAGCTAATATATTTCAAGTCCCAATAGAAAATGATGGGATAGATTTAGATAAGTTTGAAAAGATACTTCAAAAGAATGAAATAAGATGTTTTTATACTATGAGCTATTTTCAAAATCCAACTGGAATAAGCTATAGTTTGGAAAAAAAGAAAAGAATATTAGAGCTTGCGAAAATATATGATTTTTATATTATAGAGGATGATTACTTATCTGAGCTTATTTATAATGATTCAGTAGAATATATACCTTTTAAATGGTTAGATAAATGTAATAGAGTAATATATATAAAAAGTTTTTCTAAGATATTTTTACCCGGAATAAGACTTGGGTATCTGGTAGCACCGCCTAGGTTCAGAGAGATAATGGAGATTTCTAAGCTGAATACGGATATAACAACCTCAAGTTTAATGCAAAGAGCTTTAGAAGAATATATATCTAGTGAAAAGTGGAAAAATAATATTAAATATCTTAATACAGAATACCATGAAAGATATTCACTTATGAAAAACATACTAGATAATGATTTTAATGAAACTTTAGATTATAATGATCCTAAAGGTGGATTAACATTTTATGTTAAACTAAAAAATGAATCAATATCAATAATTAAATTATTTGAAGAATTAAGAAAACAGGATGTGTATATTACTCCAGCTGAGATATTTTTTATATCTTCAAAAGATGGAGAATATTCATTTAGAATAGGATTTTATCAGACTGATAAAGAAAAGATAAAAAAAGGAATGTCTATTTTAAAAAGCGTACTAGATAATTTGAAATATAACAGTAATTAAATACACAAAAAGATAGTAAAAATAAATATAAGGGGGACGATTATGTCATATATAACAATAAGAGACTTTGGCGAAGACAGATTTGAAGAGAAGAAATCTGAATTTATTGGATATGCTAAAAGAGTTGAAAGCGAAGAAGAAGCAAAAGAATTTATAAATGAAATAAAATCTATGCATAAACAAGCAACACATAATTGTTCAGCATACGTAATAGGAGAAAAAATGAATATTCAAAGATATTCAGATGATGGAGAACCACAAGGTACGGCAGGTATTCCAATATTGGAAGTAATGAAAAAAAGTAATGTAACAGATTGTGCCATTGTAGTAACAAGATACTTTGGAGGTATTCTTCTTGGTGCTGGAGGACTTACTAGAGCATATACTAAAGGGGCAAGTATAGCAATAAAGTCAGCAGGAATAGTTGAAAAAGTAAATGGATTAAAACTGAGCTTTGAATTAGATTACGATTTATTTGGAAAAGTGCAGTATATTTGTGGTCAGAATTCATGGCATATAGAAGATACAGAATATACTGATAAGGTAGTTGTCCATATACTATGCGAAGAAAGCATAAGTGATACTATAGAAAGTGAAATAATTGAATCTACAAATGGAAAAGTAATATCACTAAGAAGTGAAGAGGGTATTTATTTTAAAGAAGGAAATAGACTTTATAAAAATTTAAAGTAAATACAGGGCATATCAAATACATGCTAGATCTATGTTAATTGTCAATTCAAGCATAGTGTGGTATAATTTTTAAGTGAATTTTGTTTAATAAATACAGTATATAGTACAGTGAAATTTTATAAGGATTTTATTGTACTATATATTTTAGTTATGATAAAAGGAGGAAAATATATGTCAGGACATTCAAAGTGGCATAATATTCAACAGAAAAAAGGTAAAGTAGATGCTAAAAGAGGTAAAATATTTACTAAAATAGGTAAAGAAATGGCTGTTGCAATTAAAAATGGTGGGCCAAATCCGGAGACAAATGCTAAACTTAGAGATATTATAGCAAAAGCAAAAGCAGCAAATATGCCTAATGATAATATAACTAGATCTCTTAAAAAAGCTTCAGGAGAACTTGGAGATGTAAATTATGAAAACATAGTTTACGAAGGTTATGGTCCAAATGGAGTTGCAGTAATAGTTGAAACTCTTACAGATAATAAAAATAGATCAGCAGGTAATGTAAGAAATGCTTTCACAAAAGGTGGTGGAAACATGGGAACTACAGGATGTGTAGGATTTATGTTCCAAGAAAAAGGTGAGCTTGTTATAGAAAAGGGCGATAGAGATGAAGATGAAATGATGATGCTTGCTCTTGATGCTGGTGCAGAAGATTTTAATGCTGATGAAGAAGAAGTATTTGTAGTTACAACCACACCAGAAGACTTCGGTACTGTTCGTGAAGCCTTAGAAGAACAAGGAATAGAGTTCTTAGAAGCCGCAGTTAAGATGATTCCAGATACATATACAGCAATAGATGAAGCTGATGCTAAGAAGTTCCAAAAGATGTTAGACTTACTTGATGATGATGATGATGTTCAAGAAGTTTATCACAATGCTGAATTCCCAGAAGGATGGGAAGAGTAGGAATGTAGAGGTACTATAAACTTCAAAAAATCATTTTATATTAAAATTTACACTTTCAATATTGATATACATAGTGTGTCAATATTGGAGGTGTTTTTTTGTTGCTCAAAGATTTATTGAATAAGTAATAGTATAAGTAAAAGAAGTCGTAACTGGCTTCTTTTTGAGTGATTTGATTATACTAATAAATATGTTTTAAATGAAAATTTAATGAAATATTGCAATAAAAATTTATTAAATTTAAATACGTGTAGTTTAGAATGATGACTCTTGCAAGTAAGATTAACACAGAAGAAAATTTATATTTATCCAATATACGGTGAGAACTTTAGCTGTTGAATTTAATAGAGAAGAAAGTGAAGTAATGGTAGCTTTAGACGTATTCATGGAAATCGAGATGGTAGATATTAAGGATAATAATGTTATTGCTGTTAAGAATTTTGTAAAACATCAAGGAATAAAGGGGAACGAATTCGTATATTTACCTATTCTGATTTGATATAGCTTGAAGTAAATTGGTATATAATCTTGCTTGCAATACTTAATAAATTTAAGGATTAATATGCAAAGAGGAATATATAAATCATTTAAGAATTGTGAATAAATAACAAATCAGAAAAATAATAAATTGAAAAATACATCATAAGTATAATATACAATAAATGGGACAATATTATATTTAATGGGTAATGATTTTATAATATGCAAAAGTATAAAAGAGAAGGCATAAAAATACTTATAAGTGAGTGATAAAAATGGCTAAGATTGATAATTTATTAGCAACTATTGATATGGAATCTATTTCTGATATTCATATAACATCAGGGTTGCCACCTATGTCAAGGGAAGATGGAAAACTTATTAAAGTTAATGAGGATCCAATATCTTTTGAAATTGTAGAAGAATATATAAAGGATTTAGTACCTGATAAATATCAAATTTTCAAAGAAAAAGGAGAAATTGATTTTAAATATAATAATCCTGAAATAGGTAACTTCAGAGTTAATGCTTATAAGTGCAGGAAAAGTAATGGTATTGTAATGAGAGTTATTAAAAGTGATATACCTAAGATAAGCGATATTACAGATGTTAATGCCAGTGTATTAAAGAAATTTACAGAATTGAAAGATGGCTTAGTATTAGTTACAGGACCAACAGGTTCTGGAAAAAGTACAACACTTGCAGCTATGATTAATGAAATAAACAATACAAAAGAAAAACATATAATAACTTTAGAGGAACCAATAGAATATATATTTGAAACAAAGAAATGCATGATAAATCAAAGAGAAATTGGAGAGGATACTTTAAGTTATGCTAGTGGATTAAAGGCAGCCCTTAGGCAGGATCCAGACATAATAATGCTTGGAGAAATGAGAGACAAAGAAACGATTGAAATTGCATTAAGAGCAGCGCAAACTGGACATTTAGTATTTTCTACATTACATAATATGGGGGCTGTAGCTAGTATATATAGAATAATTAATTCGTTTGAAGCAAGCCATCAAAATGAAGTGCGAATTCAATTATCGTCACTTTTAAGAGGAGTTATTTCACAGGTTCTTTTATCAAATGAGATTGGGATAGGAAGAACGGCCGCTATGGAAATCATGATTTGTACTCAAAGTATACAAAACCTTATTAGAGAAGGAAATTACGAACAAATAAATAGTTTTATTCAAATGGGAAGTAAATATGGAATGCAGACGATAGGAATGGATTTGAAAAGATTGGTTAATTCGGGAACTATATCAAAAGAAGAATATGGAAATTGGGTTAATCAAAACATGCAGTCAGTATAAATTTTTACTAAGGATTGGTTCAAAATATAGTTATTAGCTAGGGGGAAATGGAGATGGAATATATTATTTTAGTCATGTTTGGAATGGTTATAGGAAGTTTTTTAAATGTTTGCATATGCAGGATTCCAAAGGAAGAATCTATTTCGTATCCACCATCACATTGTACTAATTGTAACCACAGACTAATGCCATTAGATATGATTCCAATTTTTAGTTTTGTTTTCTTAGGAAGAAAATGTAGATATTGTAAAGAAAAAATATCATTTCAATATCCAATTGTTGAAGCATTAAATTGTGTTCTTTATATACTAATTTTCTCTAAATATGGAATTAGTATAGCTGCATTAAAATATTGTATTTTTACTTCTATTCTAAGTGTTATTTCAGTTATAGATTATAAGACGCAATATATCTATCGTTCGACTACAATATTTGGAGCCATATGCGGATTTTTATTTTTGGTAGTTCAATTTATAGTGTATAAAAATGGTGCGTTTGATTCAATTATAGGCGGTATTGTTGGTTTTTTTATTATTAAGATAATTGTTGTTATAACAAAAGGCATGGGAGATGGAGATGCTGAAATAGCAGCAGTTTGTGGATTGTTTTTAGGAATTAAGGGAATATTAATTGGGCTATTTTTAGGGATTATTATAGGTGGAATAATAGGAATAGCAGTTATTATATTAAGATTAAAAAAATTAAAAGATAAAATAGCATTTGCTCCATTTATAGCAATTGGAGCATTTATATCTATGATGTGGGCAAATGGGATATTAGAGTGGTATATGAAGTTATTTCTATAAATTCATATAAAAAAATACTATTGATGCATTAGAAAAGAAAAATAAAACTTAATAAAAAATTAATTATATTATTATTCAAAATTTAGTGGTTATAATATATAATTACAGTAAATAACTAGATAAAATAAAACAAAGAAGGGAAAATAAGAATGAATACTATAAATTATGCAATAGATATTTTCTTACACTTAGATAGATATCTTGGCATGGTAATAAATAATTATGGCTTTGAGACATATTTAATATTATTTCTAATAATATTTTTTGAAACAGGTCTTGTTGTTACACCATTTCTTCCGGGAGATTCATTAATATTTGCTGCAGGTGCGTTTGCTGCCATGGGAATGCTTAATATTTATGTTTTATTAGGAATTTTAGGAGTCGCCGCAGTTTTGGGTGATACAGCAAATTATGAAATCGGGAGAATATTAGGCAATAAACTTATCAATTCTAAAAATGGAAAGTTAATAAAGAAAGAGCATTTGGAGAAGACAAATAAATTCTATGAAAAATATGGTGGTAAAACAATAATACTTGCTAGATTTGTACCAATAGTAAGAACATTGGCCCCATTTGTTGCGGGAATAGGTAAAATGAACTATAAAAAATTTATTTCTTTTAATGCAGTTGGCGGAGTAAGCTGGGTTTTATTAGCTTCAGTACTTGGATATTATTTTGGAAATATTCCAGTTGTAAAAAATAATTTCTCACTTGTAATGATTGCAATAGTTTTAATTTCAATAATGCCTGCAGTCATTGAATACTTAAGAAATAAAAGAAGTAATGAAGAAGTACTAAATTAAGTGATAAAAAAGACTTGTCAAATAATAGACAAGTCATTTTTCGCGGTTAAGGAAAAGGTATATAGATTTGTATATGAGGTGACCCCAAAAAGTTAGACTTTTTAAGCGTAGCAGTTTTAATGGCTGCTACGCTATTTTTATGCAGCCAAGAGGTTGAGCCTGTATTCTACGGGACTCATCCATCCTAGTTTCTCTTTAATTCTTTGTTCATTGTAGTACTTGATGTATTGTTCTATTGCCTCTTTGAGTTCATCATAACTGTAGTAAACAACGCCGTAGTACATTTCCTGTTTCATTATTCCAAAGAAGTTCTCCATTACTGAATTGTCATGGCAGTTGCC
The DNA here is from genome assembly GCF_900465025.1 of Clostridium neonatale. NCBI lineage: Bacteria > Bacillati > Bacillota > Clostridia > Eubacteriales > Clostridiaceae > Clostridium > Clostridium neonatale. The sequence goes on along the minus strand of NZ_UICR01000002.1, from coordinate 1,059,250 downwards.
CTTTCGGGACATACTTTGAAAAATTCGATTTTCTTTAAGAGTGTGTACATAAGCTTTCATTTGGTAAGCCCAACCTTGATCAGAATGAAAAGTTCTTCTGTATGGACAATCAGCTGTGATTTCAATTGCCTGGTTTAGTGCTCCCATGATATTGGCCGCTGACGGATGTTGAGATATTCCATAGCTTAAGATTTCTCTATTACACATATCCATGAATGGATCTAAGTATAGTTTCTTTATTATCATTCGTCCCTTATCATCAACCTCATAATACTTAAACTCAGTAGTATCTGTTGTGATTTTCTGATGAGGAATCTGTGTGTCAAAACGTCTATGAATTCTGTTAGGAGCAACCTTTCCAACTTTACCCTTGTATGAACTATACTTACGACTCTTTCTTGTAAAGGAAGTCACCTGAAGATTAAGCTTTTGCATAATTCTCTGAACTTTCTTTTTATTTATAAGTATTCCTTGTTTACGTAGTGCTCCGTATACACGTCGATAACCCCAATCTTTATTAATACTACGTATTTCAAGGATCTTTTCTTCTAGTTCTTTATTAGGATTTTCTCTATTAAATCGCTTTTGCCAATACATGTATGTCGCTTTTGGAAAGCCTACAACTGCGAGAATATCTTTTAATTTGAATTCTCCTCGGAGGCTGTGGATGATTCTCGCTGTTTTTTCAGAAGAGCTTCCTCCTCTAAACGCAGCCTCCTCAGTTCTTTTAAATATGCGTTCTCAATTTTGAGCTTGAGCAATTCATCTTCAAGCTGTTTTACATGTTCAGCAGTAGTGTCAACTGAAACAATTTCGGCGGATTCTGTTTTACTAGACAATTTATTTGATGATTCCAACGATATCTTTCGTCCCTTCTTCTTCGGCCGCAAAGCATCAGGACCAGCAATTCTAAAATCATTTACCCACTTAACTATTTGCGTTGGATTATGTATCCTTTCTTGAAGGGCTAACTCCTGATATGAGACCTCACTTGTTAGATATAATTCTACTACATGAAGTTTATATTCGAAAGTAAAAGATTCATTTTTTCTTGAACGCATCAACGCTTCATCGCCTAATGTACGGTAATTATCAACCCATAATTTAACCTTGCTTGGAGAAGGAATACCAAACTCTTTCGCAAGAAATTTATAACCACCTTTACCATCCAAATACGCTTGAACAACTTCTTTTTTGAATTCATAACTATATTTTGCCAAAAAACCGACCTCCAAATCATTAGATTTTTGGTCTAACTTTTTGGGGTCGGTTCAGTATGTACAAATCTATATACCTTTTCTAATTAAATTAATTGAATGCATTATATATAGCCTGAATACCTTTTTCAAAATGACTATTTTCAATACCTACTAAAATATTCATTTCAGAAGAACCTTGGTCAATCATTCTTATGTTTATGTTAGCGTCTGATAAAGCAGCAAATATTTTGGCTGCAGTACCTGTTTGCTGAGCCATACCACGTCCAACTGTAGCAATCATAGCCATTCCAGGATGTACTACTATTGAATCAGGATTACAAGAAGCTTTTATTCCATCAATAACAGCTTTTTGTTTATTTTTTAATTCAGCATCAGAAATTACTAAGCAAACTGTATCTATTCCTGAAGGCATATTTTCAAAAGATATACCGTTTTGTTCAAGGATTGATAAAAGTTTTCTACAAAAACCTAGTTCTGAATTCATAGAAGCCTTTGAAATTGAGATTACAGTAAAATCTTTCTTACCTGCAATACCAGTTACGATATTTGGATTACTTGATAAGTCACAATCTTTTACAATAAAAGTACCTTTATCTTGTGGTCTATTTGTATTCTTTATATTTATAGGAATACCAGCTTTTCTTACAGGGAATATTGAGTCTTCATGTAAGACTGAAGCACCCATATATGATAGTTCTCTAAGTTCAGAATATGTAATTGTACTTATAGGTTTTGGATTGTCAATTATTCTAGGATCAGCCATTAGAAAACCAGAAACATCTGTCCAGTTTTCATATAAATCTGCATTTATGCTTTCTGCAACTAATGCACCAGTAACGTCAGATCCTCCCCTAGAGAAAGTAACTATATTACCATCTTTATCAGCTCCATAGAAACCAGGAATGACAGCATTAGATACTTTAGAAAGCTTGTCTGATAATGCTTCATGAGTAGCATAAGTATCTAATGAACCATCGACATTAAATACAATTACATCTTTTGCATCAACAAACTTAAATCCTAAATAATCAGCTAAAATTAATCCGTTTAGGTATTCACCTCTACTAGCAGCATAATCTTTTGAAGCACCATCTTCTAAATCTTTTTTTACAATATTTAAGTGTTTTTCAATATCAAAATCTAAGCTTAAATCTTTAACAATGTTACAATATCTTTCTTTAATATGATTGAAAACATCATCTAATGAAATACCTGTTTCAACATGTGCATGACATAAATATAGAAGATCTGTTATTTTGGAATCTTTAGAATGTCTTTTACCTGGTGCAGAAGGAATAACATATTTTCTGTTAGAATCAGACAGCATGATATCCTTAACTTTTTTAAATTGATTAGCATCAGCAAGCGAGCTTCCGCCAAATTTTGTTATTATTGTTTTACTCATGAAAAATAGCCCCCCCAATATGTTTGTATGAAATTACATATAAAATTGTAGCAATTTATTAAGACATGTTCAAGGAAATTATTGATTTTATAAAAAGTTTAAATAAATTTATTTCATATTTTTTGTAAGGATAAATTTTTATCATTTAGAGATATGAAATTTTATCATTTATAGAAGTGCAGTTAATTATATAAAGATGTAAAAAATATCATATAAAAGCGTTGACAATAAAATGGCAAGTTTGTATAATTAAAACAGAAACTAATTAAGTTTTGACGACGAAGTCATAGAAGTTTATCTTCAATGACTTCGTTTTTTTATTATCAAGGAATTTTCTGCAGAAATTATTTTTGAATAATATTTAGTCTTAGGAATAATATTTTATTTTAAAATATTCATTGATAAAGTGAATATTAACTAAAGGGGGATTTTTATTATGGATATAAATGTAGCTATAGATACCTTGTGGGTATTACTTGGAGCAATATTGGTCTTTTGGATGCAGGCAGGTTTTGCAATGGTAGAAGCAGGATTTACTAGAGCGAAGAATGCTGCTAATATCGTAATGAAGAATTTAATAGATTTTGTCTTTGGGTCAATTATTTATTGGATTTTAGGCTTTGGAATAATGTTCGGGGCTAATAAACTTGGTGGTTTTATTGGCTTACCTACATTTTTTGCAGATGGAACTGCAGAAAATGCAGCTACTGGTATTAATAATTATGCATTTCTATTTTTCCAAACAGTGTTCTGTGCAACAGCAGCAACAATAGTTTCTGGAGCAATGGCAGAAAGAACAAAATTTATTTCTTACTGCATATATAGTGCAGTTATAAGCGCAGTGATTTATCCAATTGCTGGTCACTGGATTTGGGGTGGCGGATGGCTTGCTAATTTGGGATTCCATGATTTTGCAGGATCAACAGCAGTTCACTCAATTGGTGGATGGTGTGCATTAATTGGTGCAATAATTTTAGGACCTAGAATTGGTAAGTATACTAAGGATGGAAAATCAAATGCAATTTTAGGACATAGCTTAACGTTAGGTGCACTTGGAGTATTTATACTTTGGATGGGATGGTTTGGATTTAACCCAGCTTCAAGTTTAGGTATAACTGGAGAAGGTGCTTTAGAAGTAACTTCAAGAGTATTCATTACTACAAACCTTGCAGCATGTGCAGCAGCAGCAACAACAATGATATTTACTTGGATGAGATATGGTAAACCAGATGTAAGTATGACTTTAAATGGTGTTCTTGGAGGGCTTGTTGCAATAACAGCAGGATGTGATATTGTTACTCCAGTAGGTGCATTAGCAATTGGTGTGATTGCAGGTATTGTTATGACAGTTGGTATAGAAATTGTTGATAAGAAATTTAAAGTTGATGATCCTGTTGGAGCAGTTGGAGTTCACTGTATTTGTGGTGTAACTGGTACTTTACTAACTGGTGTGTTTGGTGCATATGGCGAAGGGACAATTGGTATATTATATGGTGGCGGATTTGGATTCTTTGGAGTTCAATGTCTAGGTGTTTTATCAGTAGCAGTTTGGTCAATTGGATGTGCATTAATTCTATTTAAAGCATTAAAAGCTACTGTGGGATTAAGAGTTTCTAGAGAAGAAGAAATTAGAGGTCTTGATATAGAAGAACATGGACTTGAAAGCAGTTATGCTGATTTCCAAAACGTTGATATTAGCCTCTAGAAAATTGTTATTTTAAGTTTAAGGGGGAATAGGTTATGGCAGATAAGATTACTAAAGTTGAAATAGTCACAAGAAAGAATAAATTCGAAGAATTAAAAAATGCTCTAAACGAAATAGGAGTTATGGGAATGACAGTAAGTCAGGTTCTTGGATGTGGTACTCAAAAAGGTGATGTACAATATTATAGAGGAATTCCAATGGAGCTTAAGTTGTTACCTAAAATAAAAGTTGAGATAGTTATATGCGAAGTTCCTGTTGAAAAAGTTATAGAAGTTGCAGAAAAAGTTTTAAGAACAGGTAATATTGGAGATGGTAAAATATTTGTTTCAGATATTACAGATGTGATTAAAGTAAGAACTGGAGCGAGAGGTAAGGAAGCTTTATTAAATGAATAACTAATATTTTATAAATCATATGTAGGTAAAAGCATTAAATATATTAAATATAATGAAGGTTATTATCATTGAACTTTATATAATAAAGAAAATGATAATAACCTCTTTAAATTTTAAAGAAAAATCAGAAAAAAACTATTTTTTGTTAAAAAGATGCTTGATTTATATAATGTCATATTATATAATTAATACCATAATAAATTATGAATTGAGCAAAGGCGTTCAATAGATGGCTAAACCTATCTGTTGTGCGCCTTTTTTTAACAAATATAATTTTAAGGGGGATTTAAAATGGCAAAGTATACTAAGGAAGATATCCTTAATTTAGTAAAAGAAAATGGAGTTAGATTTATAAGACTTCAATTTACAGATATCTTCGGAGCGTTAAAAAATGTAGCAATAACTGAAAGGCAATTAGAGAAAGCTTTAGATGGTCAAATGATGTTTGATGGATCATCTATTGAAGGATTTGTTAGAATTGAAGAATCAGATATGTATTTAAAACCTAATTTTGATAGTTTTGTAATATTCCCATGGAGACCTCAACAAGGAAAAGTTGCAAGGCTAATTTGTGATATTTACAGACCAGATGGAACTCCATTTGAAGGAGACCCAAGATATGCATTAAGAAGAGCGATAGCTGATGCAGAAGCATTAGGATATGAAATGAATGTGGGACCAGAATGTGAATTTTTCTTATTTGAAACTGATGAAAACGGAAATGCAACGGTAAATACTCAAGATAAAGGTGGATACTTTGATTTAGCACCTACAGATAGAGGCGAAAATGCCAGAAGAGATATGACTTTAGCATTAGAAGAAATGGGATTTGAAATAGAGGCTTCTCATCACGAAGTTGCTGAAGGTCAAAATGAAATTGACTTTAAATATGGACCAGCACTAGAAACAGCTGATAGTATTATGACATTTAAATTAGTTGTTAAGTCTATTGCTCAAAGACATGGATTATATGCATCATTTATGCCTAAGCCAATCTTTGGTATCAACGGATCAGGAATGCATGTAAATATGTCATTATTTAAGGATGGAAAAAATGCATTTTACGATGAAAGTGATAAAAATGGGTTAAGCAAAATAGCTTACCAATTTATTGCTGGATTATTAAAGAATATAAAAGGATTAGCAGCAGTAACAAACCCACTTGTTAATTCTTATAAGAGATTAGTTCCAGGGTATGAAGCACCAGTTTATTTAGCGTGGTCATGCAGTAATAGAACAGCATTAATCAGAGTACCAGCTTCAAGAGGGGCAGGAACAAGAGTTGAGCTTAGGTGTCCAGATCCAAGTTCAAATCCATACTTAGTTTTAGCAGTTCTTTTACAAGCAGGATTAGATGGAATCAAGAATAATTTAGAAGTACCAAAAGAAATTGTAGCTAATATATTCAAGATGACAGAAGATGAGAGAAAAGATGCAGGGATTGAAAATTTACCAAATAATCTTTACGAAGCAGTTAATTTTATGAAAGAAAGTGAATTAGCTAAAAAAGCTTTAGGGGATCATATATATGCAAACTATATAGAAGGCAAAGAAGCAGAATGGGATGATTACAGAACTAAAGTCCATGACTGGGAATTAGAAAATTATCTTGATAGATATTAGTCTTATGCTTGTTAAAAGCTTAGTAAGGTGGGGTTGCAATGGCGCATAATGGAAGAATAGTAATAGCTTTAAGCAATATAGAAACTGCCAATAAATTAAAGAGTTTGCTTACACAAGAGGGGTATGATATTATATCGTTGTGCACTTCGGGTAATGAATTAATTAGATTAGTCTTGCAATATTCTCCAGACCTAGTTTTGGTTGGGTATAAGTTCAAAGATATGAGTTTACTAGATGTTTATGAAACTCTTTATGATGCTACCAGCTTTTTAGCAATAGTCAATGAGCCATATAGATCATATATAGAAGAAGATACAGATATATATTGTATAGGAACCAAGATTTCTAATGTACTTCTTACAAATGCCATTGATTTGATTTTTCAAAGTAAAAGAAGAATTAAAAAGCTAAAGGATCAGGTAGAAAAATTAGAGAATACATTAGAAGAAAGAAAACTTGTTGAGAAAGCAAAAGGGCTACTTATGCAAAACTCAGGCCTAACAGAACATGAAGCTTTCAGATATATGCAAAAAATAAGCATGGATTCTGGGAAAAAAATGCGAGATATTGCTAGTTTATTATTAAGTGAAGCAGAATAATTTAAAAATTAGCAAATATGCGAGTAATTTTATCAATAAGGATATTATTACTCGTATTGTTTGCTTTACCAATACATACTATTTCAAGGAGGAATTTTAATGGAAAATAATAATCCTATAAAACAAGGACTATATGATCCATGTTTTGAGCATGATGCGTGTGGAATAGGTACGATAGTAAATATTGATGGTGAAAAGTCTCATGAGGTACTATCAGACTGTTTAACTATACTTGAGAAATTAGAGCACAGAGGTGGTACTGGAGCTGATGAAAGAACAGGTGATGGTGCTGGAGTATTATTTAATATACCTCATAATTTCTTTAAAGAGGAATTAAAATCAAAAGGCATAACACTTGAGCACGAAGGGGATTATGCTGTTGCTATGGTATTTTTACCACAAGAGAAGAAAGCAAGAGAAGAAGCAATACATCTTTTTGAAGATATTACAAAGGAAGAAGGATTAGAATTAATAGGATGGAGAGAAGTCCCAACTAATCCATCAATACTTGGTAAAGCATCTCTTGAAGCTATGCCTTATTTCATGCAGGCATTTGTTAAGAGACCAAACTCAGTAAAACGAGGAATAGCATTTGAAAGAAAGTTATACATTGTTAGAAGAAATATTGAAAAGAGAGCTGGATGGATAAGTAAGTTCTTAAATGAAACTTTCTATATAGCATCTTTTTCAAGCAAGACAATTGTGTATAAAGGAATGCTTTTATCAACTCAACTTAGAGTATTCTATAAAGATTTAGAGGATGAAAGAGTAACTACATCTTTAGCATTAGTACACTCAAGATATAGTACTAATACATTCCCAAGCTGGGAAAGAGCACATCCAAATAGATTTATGATCCATAATGGAGAAATAAATACATTAAGAGGAAATGTTAATAAGGTTTATTCTAGAGAAACAAATCTTAAATCAAGAGTTCTTGGTAAAGATTTAATAAGAGTATTGCCTATAATAAATAAAGAAGGTTCAGATTCTGCAATCTTTGATAATAACTTAGAATTTTTATATATGAATGGTATGGATCTAACAAGAGCTGTTATGATGGCTATTCCAGAGCCGTGGTATAAGAGCAGAACTATGAGCAAAGAAAAGAAAGCTTTTTATGAATACAATGCGACACTAATGGAGCCATGGGATGGTCCAGCATCTATAGTATTTACAGATGGAGAAAAAGTTGGTGCAGTTTTAGATAGAAATGGTTTAAGACCATCAAGATATTATATAACTAAAGACAGAAGATTAGTTCTTTCATCAGAAGTTGGGGCATTAGATATACCAGCAGAAATGGTTGAAAAGAAAGATAGATTAATGCCAGGTAGAATGCTTCTTGTTGATACAGTTAAAAAAGAAGTTATAAGTGATGAAGAATTAAAGCATACATATGCAACTCAACATCCATATGAAGAATGGTTAAAAGAAAATTTAGTAACATTAGATAAGATAAAAGATGCTAATAAATTTAAGATCGAATATGATAGTGAAACAAGAGACAGACTTGAAAAAGCATTTGGATATACTTATGAAGAAGTAAAAACAACAATGCTTCCAATGGCTGAAACAGGTGCAGAACCACTAGCAGCAATGGGAGTTGATACTCCAGTTGCAGTATTATCAAAACAAGCTCAGCCATTATTTAATTATTTTAAGCAATTATTTGCACAAGTAACTAATCCGCCAATAGATGCAATTAGAGAAGAAATAGTTACAGCATCTAATGTTTATATAGGGCCAGAAGGAAATATATTAGAAGATAAATCTATAAACTGTGAATTATTAAAGATTGATAACCCAATCATTAATAATGATGAATTAGCTAAGATAAAATCATTAAATCAAGGAAATTTAAGAACAAAAGTTATTGATATTGTATTTGATAAAGGAACTTCTCTTGAGGACGCTTTAGATAATATGTTTGAAAAAGCTCAAGAAGCCTATGAAAATGGATATACAATATTAGTATTATCAGATAGAAGTGTATCTGCTGATAAGATAGCAATACCTTCATTATTAGCTGTTTCAGCTATGCATCAATATTTAGTACAAAAAGGAACAAGAACTTCTGTTGGATTGGTTATTGAAAGTGGAGAACCAAGAGAAGTACATCATTTTGCAACTTTAATTGGTTTTGGTGCTGCAGCAGTTAACCCATATATGGCTTATGAAGCTATAAGAGGATTAAGAGAAGAAGGATTACTTGAATTAGATTATGATACGGCAGTTTATAATTACAATAAAGCTGTTCTTAAGGGAATTACAAAGATACTTTCTAAGATGGGAATTTCAACAATTCAATCTTATATGGGAGCTCAAATCTTTGAAGCTATAGGTATAGGTAAAGACGTAATTGACAGATACTTTACTAATACAGTAAGTAGAATTGGCGGAATTGGTCTTGAAGAAATACAAAAAGAATCTGAAATTAAACATGAAAATGGATTTAAAGATAAGACTTATGCAGCTGACTTCATATTAGATTCACCTGGATATGAAAAATTAAGATCTGGTGATGGTATTCAAGAACAACATTTATATAATCCAACTACAATTCATAAACTACAAGAAGCTACAAGGACAGGTAATTATGAATTATTTAAGGAATATACTAACTTAATAGATGATGAAGAAGCTGAAATAACTTTAAGAGGTCTTTTAGATTTCAATTATTCATCTAAGGCAGTTCCAATAGAAGAAGTTGAGCCAGTAGAAGAAATAGTTAAGAGATTTAAGACAGGAGCTATGTCTTATGGATCGATTTCTAAAGAAGCTCATGAAGCTTTAGCTATTGCAATGAATAGAATTGGCGGTAAGTCAAATACTGGTGAAGGCGGAGAAGATCCAGACAGATGGGTACCAGATGCAAATGGAGATAGTAGAAGATCTTCAATAAAGCAAGTAGCATCAGGAAGATTTGGTGTAACATCTGAATACTTGGTAAATGCAGATGAACTTCAAATTAAGCTTGCACAAGGTGCAAAACCAGGTGAAGGTGGTCAATTACCAGGAACTAAGGTTTATCCATGGATAGCTAAGACTAGACATTCAACTACTGGAGTAGGTTTAATATCACCACCACCACATCATGATATTTATTCAATAGAAGATTTAGCACAATTAATCTATGATTTAAAGAATTCAAATACTGGAGCTAGAGTTTCTGTTAAATTAGTTTCTGAATGTGGAGTTGGTACTGTAGCAGCTGGCGTTGCTAAAGGTGGAGCTGAAGTTATATTAATTTCAGGTTATGATGGAGGTACAGGTGCATCACCTAAAAACTCTATTAAAAATGCAGGTCTTCCTTGGGAATTAGGTCTTGCTGAAGCACATCAAACACTTTTACTTAATGATTTAAGAGAAAGAGTTAGAGTTGAAGTTGATGGTAAGCTTATGTCAGGAAGAGACGTTGCTGTAGCTGCACTTCTTGGAGCAGAAGAATTTGGATTTGCAACTGCACCACTTGTAACTTTAGGTTGCGTAATGATGAGAGTATGTAACTTAGATACATGTCCTGTTGGTGTTGCAACTCAAAATGAAGAATTAAGAAAAAGATTTAAGGGTAAGCCAGAATATGTAGTTAATTTCATGTATTTTATAGCACAAGAATTAAGAGAAATCATGGCTAAGCTTGGATTTAGAAAAATAGATGAAATGGTAGGTAGAGTAGATAGATTAAAACAAAAAGAAAACATACATAGCTGGAAAGCTAAAAATGTTGATTTAAGTTCTGTACTTTATACTCCAGAAAAATATAAAGGTAAAGTTATTAAATTTGATTCTCATAAGAAGTATGACTTTAAGCTTGAAAAAGTATTAGATGAAAAAGTATTTTTGGATAAATGTAAAAATGCTATAGAAAATGGAGAAAAGACAAGATTTGAAATAGATATAACTAATACTGATAGATCACTTGGAACAATTCTTGGATCAGAAATAACAAGAGTTAATGGTGGAAAAGGTCTACCAGAAGATACTATTTCAATAAAATGTAATGGGGCTGCCGGGCAAAGCTTTGGAGCATTTATACCTAAGGGATTGACTTTGGAAGTTGAAGGAGATGCAAATGACTACTTTGGTAAGGGATTATCAGGCGGTAAACTTATTGTATATCCTCCAAAGAAATCAACGTTTATTGCAGAAGATAACATCGCAGTAGGTAATGTTGCTTTATATGGTGCAACTTCTGGTAAAGTCTTTATAAATGGTATAGCAGGAGAAAGATTCTGTGTAAGAAATTCTGGAGTAACAGCGGTGGTTGAAGGTGTAGGAGCTCATGGATGCGAGTATATGACTGGTGGTAAGGTTGTAGTGCTTGGATCGACTGGAATTAACTTTGCAGCTGGTATGAGTGGTGGAATAGCATATCTTTATGTTGAAGATGTGGACTATAAAATCAACTTAAATGAAGAAATGATATTAATTGAAGAATTAAATATTGAAGAAGAACAAGAATTAAAAGACTTAATAACAGAGCACGTTGAATTAACACGTTCTCCTAAAGCTAATAAAATTTTATATAATTTTGAAACAGAAAAATCTAAATTTGTTAAGATAATTCCTAAGGATTATAAGAAAGTTTTAGAAACTGTTGAGAAGTATATAAATCTTGGATGCACTGAAGATGAAGCAGAAATAAAAGCATTCCAAGAAATGAAAAAAGGAAGATAGGAGGACGAAAAAGTTATGGGTAAGCCAACTGGATTTTTAGAATATGAAAGAGAAGTAGGTAAAAATAGAGAACCAAAAGAAAGAATTAAAGATTATAATGAATTTCATTTAAGACTTCCTTCAGAAAAGCAATGTATTCAAGGTGCAAGATGTATGGATTGTGGAGTACCATTCTGCCAATCAGGAGATACATTTTCAGGTATGGTGTCAGGATGTCCTCTTCATAATTTAATACCTGAATGGAATGATTTAGTATATAGAAATAAGTTTGATTTAGCTTATTATAGATTAATAAAGACAAATCCATTTCCAGAGTTTACTGGAAGAGTATGCCCAGCTCCGTGTGAAGCTGGATGTACAGCAGGATTAAATGGTCCGGCTGTTTCAATAAAAGAAAATGAAAGAGCAATAATAGATATTGCCTTTGAAAATGGAATTGTTGAGGCAAATCCACCTGTAAAAAGAACAGGAAAAACAGTTGCAGTTATAGGATCAGGTCCAGCAGGACTTGCCGCTGCTTATGAATTAAATGCATGTGGGCATAAAGTTACAGTATTTGAAAGAAGTGATAGGCCAGGCGGATTATTAATGTATGGAATTCCTAACATGAAGCTTGATAAACAAGTAATACTTAGAAGAATTCAAATAATGGCTGAAAGCGGAATTAAATTTGTTACAAATGCAAATATCGGTGAAAACTATGATGCAAATGAAATTTTGGATAATTTTGATGCAGTAGTTTTAGCAACAGGTGCATCTAAGCCAAGAGATCTTGCTGTAGAAGGGAGAGAAAATACTAAAGGAATTCACTTTGCAGTAGATTTCTTAAAAGCAAATACAAAGAGTCTTTTAGATTCAAACCATGAAGATGGAAATTATATTTCTGCAAAAGATAAAGATGTAATAATCATAGGTGGTGGTGATACAGGTACTGACTGTGTAGCTACAGCACTTAGACATGGATGCAAGTCAGTTGTTCAATTTGAAATAATGGCTGAACCACCAAAGGAAAGAACAGAAAATAATCCATGGCCAGAGTGGCCTAAGATTCTTAAAGTGGATTATGGCCAAGAAGAATTCATAGATATTTATGGAAGAGATCCAAGAGAATATTTAACTACAGTTACTAAAGTAAACAGTGATAAAGATGGAAATCTTGAAAGTGTTGAAACTGTTAATGTTGAATGGAAGAAAGATGAAAATGGAAGATTTGGTTCGATTCCAGTCAAAGGATCTGAAAAAACATGGAAATCAGATATGCTATTACTAGCAATGGGATTTGTGGGCTCAGAAGAATATTTAAAAGATGCATTCAGTGTTGAATCTGATGTAAGAAGTAATATCAAAGCTGAATATGGTAAATTCTCAACAAATATGCATAAAATATTTGCAACAGGAGATGCTAGACGAGGTCAATCATTAGTTGTAACAGCCATAAATGAAGGGCTTGCAGCAGCAAAGGCAGTTAATTCATTTTTAAGAAAATAGCATAAAATTATTCTTATAAATTAAGAATAAAAGATTTAAAATATTTTAAATCTAAGTCAAGAGATATATCAAATTTAAAAAATCGATTTGATATGTCTCTTTTTTTATTATAATTTTATGAAATTGACAATTTTGGAATATAATTTTTATCATTGTCTAATATTGAACTATAGAGTATAATTGAATAGAAATAAAAAAGTATAGAGGTTAGTTTTATGAATATGGATTTTACAAGATTAATATATATTATTGTAACAACATGTATAATATTTTTAGTTGGAGTGTTATTTATACGTCTTCTTCCATGGCTCATATTAGCTGGAGTGATACTTTATATTATTTTTAAAATTAAATCTTTTATTAGATATAAAAAAATAGAAAAACAAAAAAACACAATGAATACAGATACATCAAATAATTATAATAATGTAAATACATATACTCCTAGTGATGATGATTATACAGGAGAAATCATAGATGTAGATTATGAAGAAACAGATGATAAGTAATAAACTGAATATTTGAATATAATAAAAGAAGGTATATTAAAATTAATGAGGTGACCCCAAAAAGTTAGACTTTTTAAGCGTAGCAGTTTTAATGGCTGCTACGCTATTTTTATGCAGCCAAGAGGTTGAGCCTGTATTCTACGGGACTCATCCATCCTAGTTTCTCTTTAATTCTTTGTTCATTGTAGTACTTGATGTATTGTTCTATTGCCTCTTTGAGTTCATCATAACTGTAGTAAACAACGCCGTAGTACATTTCCTGTTTCATTATTCCAAAGAAGTTCTCCATTACTGAATTGTCATGGCAGTTGCCCTTTCGGGACATACTTTGAAAAATTCGATTTTCTTTAAGAGTGTGTACATAAGCTTTCATTTGGTAAGCCCAACCTTGATCAGAATGAAAAGTTCTTCTGTATGGACAATCAGCTGTGATTTCAATTGCCTGGTTTAGTGCTCCCATGATATTGGCCGCTGACGGATGTTGAGATATTCCATAGCTTAAGATTTCTCTATTACACATATCCATGAATGGATCTAAGTATAGTTTCTTTATTATCATTCGTCCCTTATCATCAACCTCATAATACTTAAACTCAGTAGTATCTGTTGTGATTTTCTGATGAGGAATCTGTGTGTCAAAACGTCTATGAATTCTGTTAGGAGCAACCTTTCCAACTTTACCCTTGTATGAACTATACTTACGACTCTTTCTTGTAAAGGAAGTCACCTGAAGATTAAGCTTTTGCATAATTCTCTGAACTTTCTTTTTATTTATAAGTATTCCTTGTTTACGTAGTGCTCCGTATACACGTCGATAACCCCAATCTTTATTAATACTACGTATTTCAAGGATCTTTTCTTCTAGTTCTTTATTAGGATTTTCTCTATTAAATCGCTTTTGCCAATACATGTATGTCGCTTTTGGAAAGCCTACAACTGCGAGAATATCTTTTAATTTGAATTCTCCTCGGAGGCTGTGGATGATTCTCGCTGTTTTTTCAGAAGAGCTTCCTCCTCTAAACGCAGCCTCCTCAGTTCTTTTAAATATGCGTTCTCAATTTTGAGCTTGAGCAATTCATCTTCAAGCTGTTTTACATGTTCAGCAGTAGTGTCAACTGAAACAATTTCGGCGGATTCTGTTTTACTAGACAATTTATTTGATGATTCCAACGATATCTTTCGTCCCTTCTTCTTCGGCCGCAAAGCATCAGGACCAGCAATTCTAAAATCATTTACCCACTTAACTATTTGCGTTGGATTATGTATCCTTTCTTGAAGGGCTAACTCCTGATATGAGACCTCACTTGTTAGATATAATTCTACTACATGAAGTTTATATTCGAAAGTAAAAGATTCATTTTTTCTTGAACGCATCAACGCTTCATCGCCTAATGTACGGTAATTATCAACCCATAATTTAACCTTGCTTGGAGAAGGAATACCAAACTCTTTCGCAAGAAATTTATAACCACCTTTACCATCCAAATACGCTTGAACAACTTCTTTTTTGAATTCATAACTATATTTTGCCAAAAAACCGACCTCCAAATCATTAGATTTTTGGTCTAACTTTTTGGGGTCGGTTCATAATTAATAATTTTAATATACCTTCTCTTTTCTCATAAAAGAAAATTAAATCTGCAAATATAATTATTATTTGACATATTTTAATCAATGCCCTAATATATGTTATATATATGTATAATAATTTAAAAAAATGAATAATTATTCAAGAAGAATTAGGAAAGTATAATATTTATATTAATTTAGAAATATATTTTAGGGGGAATTAAAATTGAACATAGAATTAACTTCAAATGATTTAACTATAGCTGAATTTTCCAAATTAAGAAGTTCAGTAAATTTATCAAGTTTATTAGAGGAACAAATATATAAAGCTTTAAGCAACAGTTTATATACTGTTTGTGCAAGGCATAATGAAGAAGCAGTTGGAATGGGAAGACTTGTTGGTGATGGAGCATATGTATATTATCTTCAGAACATAAATGTTGATCCTAAGTATCAAGGTAAAGGAATAGGACGAATGATTATAGATAATTTAATAAAGTATATAGAGGAAAATAAAATACCTGATACATCAGTTATGATTCTTTTAATGTCATCAAAAGGTTCAGAAGAATTTTATGAGAAGTTTGGATTTAGAAGAAGACCTAATGATAATGAAGGGTGTGGAATGATTATGAATTTATAATAAAATATAAAAAAACAAGATATTTAGGTGAATTTTTTATATATTTAAAAATAATTTATTATTACATTTATAACTAATAAAATAAAGATATAAATTGATAAAAATATAACAATATTGTATAATTAAAAATAGAAAAAATACTAAGATAATTCATATATATCTAGGATATGAAGGGTTAGTATAAAAATCGAAGGGGGCTAATTTAAATGGAGAAAATTAAGATGTCAACACCATTAGTTGAAATGGATGGAGACGAAATGACTAGAGTAATTTGGAGCATGATTAAAGACGAACTTTTAAATCCTTTTATAGAATTAAATACAGAATATTATGATTTAGGATTAAAATATAGAGATGAAACAAATGATCAAGTTACTGTAGATGCTGCTAATGCAATAAAGAAGTACAAGGTGGGAGTTAAATGTGCAACAATAACTCCAAATGCAGCAAGAGTTAAAGAGTATGATTTAAAAGAAATGTATAAGAGTCCAAATGGAACTATAAGAGCTATATTAGATGGTACAGTATTTAGAGCACCAATTATAGTTGAACCAGTTAAGCCTTATGTTAGAAGTTGGAAAAAACCAATAACAATAGCTAGACATGCTTATGGAGATATCTATAAAGATGTTGAAATGAAAATTGAGGGAAAAGGCAAATGTGAGTTAGTATTTACAGGCGAAGATGGTACAGAACAAAGAGAATTAATACATAATTTTAATGGTAATGGCGTTGTAATGGGAATGCATAATCTTAATAAATCTATTGAAAGTTTTGCAAGAAGCTGTTTTAATTTTGGACTTGATACAAAACAAGATGTTTGGTTTGCAACTAAAGATACGATTTCTAAGAAATATGACCATACATTTAAAGATATCTTTCAAGAGATATTTGATGCAGAATATAAGGAAAAATTTGATGCAGCAGGTATAGAATATTTCTACACATTAATAGATGATGTTGTTGCAAGAGTTGTAAAATCAGAAGGCGGAATGATTTGGGCTTGTAAAAACTATGATGGGGATGTTATGAGCGACATGGTTGCAACTGCATTTGGCTCACTTGCAATGATGACTTCAGTACTTGTTTCACCAGAAGGAAATTATGAATATGAAGCTGCACATGGAACAGTTCAAAGGCATTACTATAAGCACTTAAAAGGTGAAGAAACTTCAACAAATTCAATAGCAACAATATTTGCATGGAGTGGAGCTTTAAGAAAAAGAGGAGAATTAGATAATAATGATGCGTTAGTAAACTTTTCAGACAAGCTAGAAAAAGCATCAATAAAGACAATAGAAGATGGTATAATGACTAAGGATTTAGCATTGATTGCTGTTCATGATAATATTACTACTGTAAATACATTTGATTTTATAAAAGAAATAAGAAAAACATTAGAAGCTATGCTATAAAATAAATATTGGACGTACTGAGTTTAGAGTGAATAACCGAAATAAAGATTTTATGTGATGCTCGCTTGCTACAAAAATGAAGCTAAGAATTCAAACATGCAGACTTGCATCCACAAATGTTTGCTCCAATGTAAAATTGGACAAACAATTGTGGAACAAGTCTACATGAAGAATTCTAAAGCTTAATTTTTGAATGCAAGACACCGCACACATAAAATCTTTATTTCTTTGTTTCATCTAAATTCAGAGTATCAGCATTATTGTTGATATACATAAATACATTTTTAAATTAAGGAATTGTTATTTATAGATGTTAAAGATTTAAAAAGTTAGTATTTTATCGTTTTTTTAAATGCATAAATATCAGAGTATAAACTCTTACTAATTTGCTTATTTTATTCAGATTAAGATAATTTTTGTAAGCAACTTAATAATTAATATACATTGATTAAAAATAATAATCATAACTAAAATAAATTTGGTATCTATGATTTTAGAGAAAAACAAAGAAATTCAATATATGATAGGCGTAGTATTGTATTAAGAATTTTTACTTCAAATTTTCTTACAATCGAGCCTATCATATATTGAATTTCGGCTGTTATCCACTAAACTATGATTCTACATCCTATATGTATTTGGAAAGGTAAATTTATAATTCGATTTTAAAGATTGAGTTCTTTTAAAAGAAGAGTAAGTCGTATGTCTTCATTTTCTTGAATTGGATCACTTGTATTATATAAATAATGCTGAAGAACATCAGCATCTTTTAGAAGTTCATCATATATACCATCTATAACATCTTTATCACTATGATGATATACTGCTGAACAAATAACATCTATTTCTTCTTTTGTAAAACAATTTAATTCTGTAAGTATTTTATGAGCATCAATTGAACCAAGCTTTCCATGATTTATAGATGTCATGAAGCATTCCACAAATGGAGCATATTTCAACATTTAGATTACGTCTTTTGGCTAAAATTGTACACATAGTTGAAACATCATATAAATGAACAAATCCACTAAGTTTTTTCTTAAGTCTTCTTGATTCATTATGATTTTATCAACATATTCACGTATTTTTTCTAAACGATTCATTACACAACATCCTATCCTGTCAATAATACTGAAACTAACTTTATATAACTATTTTATCATTATTTTAACAATTAATAATAAATATTGTTGAAATTATTCTATAAATTATGTAAAATAGTATTGTTAGCAAATAATACCGTGTAGTTCAATGGCAGAACGGCAGTCTCTGGAACTGCATGTTGTAAGTTCGAATCTTACCACGGTAGCCATAATAAAACACGAGGATTAAAAAACATTAAATCCTCGTGTTTTAATTTTTCTATATTTAATTATAGAAAGTAAAATATCCTAATAAATAAGATATTTTTGAATTACTATTAAAAATACGGAAGTTTAAGAAAATGGTTAATTACTTAAATTATTAAGAGATAATAGTAATTTATATATCCTATATATAATCAGTATATTTTTATAATATATGATTACACTTTGGATTATTATATATTATTATCATAATTATAAATTTTATGCATGCTAAATGGTGAATTATTAAGAAATAGACTTTTTAAAATCAATAATATATAATGAGAGTATAATTTAATTATGCTTAAAATAAGAAATTATTAATATAATTTGGGTAAGAAAATTACATCAAACTTTATTGTTTAGTTTTAGGAGGAGAATTATGAAAGCGTCTGCAAGTTTGAATTATAAAGTGGAAGAAGTTTTTAAAGTATTTATTAAAGCAGCAAAAAGAGATTTTAAAGATTTTAACAAAGAAGATCCAATAGGCTGTAAGATAGTAAAAAAAATATATTCCGGCTCTAGACCTATGGAATGTACTGTAGAGATAACAGATTATGAAGAAAATGCTAAATATGAAATTACAACAACATATGGAGATGTTTCATGTAAGTCTACATATTCATTTATTCAAAAAAGCGATGGAATTACTTTAATAAACTTTGAAGAAGATCAAGGTACTAAAGGGCTCTTCTCATCAGGTACATTATGGCTTCAAAGAATTATGGCAAAGAAACAATTTAAAATTAGATTTAACGGACTTATAGAAGAGCTGAGTAATCAATTAAAAACATATACTGATAATGTTAAGAAAAGTACTAAAGAGTCTGAAGAAATACAAGATAACTAGAAAAAGCAATATATTTAGATATATAAAAGGACATCTTTTTGTGAAAGATGTCCTTTATATAATAGAAAAATACTAAATAGCCCAATTACCATCTCTGAATATTTGAATTTCAGTTCCATCCTTTTTAACACCAGTAATATTAGTATCACTAGTTCCTATCATAAAATCTACATGAGTTATAGAACTATTAGCTTTAGCTTTAAGTAAGTCTTCCTTACTCATATTTTCACCATTTTTTATACATGATGGGTAAGATGAACCAAATGCTAAATGACATGAGGCATTTTCATCATATAATGTGTTATAAAAAATGATATTAGAATTTGAAATAGGAGAATCAAAAGGAACTAAAGCAACTTCACCTAAGTATTTAGAATTTTCATCACTATTTATTAGCTCTTTTAATATTTCTAAACCAGTTTCAGCGTTGCAATCTACAGCAGCACCATCTTTAAATGT
Source organism: Clostridium neonatale (assembly GCF_900465025.1). Taxonomy (NCBI): domain Bacteria; kingdom Bacillati; phylum Bacillota; class Clostridia; order Eubacteriales; family Clostridiaceae; genus Clostridium; species Clostridium neonatale. The sequence continues at coordinate 1,039,344 of NZ_UICR01000002.1, read as the reverse complement.
AACGGAAAAATTATTTATAAGGTTACCCATATAGCTTAAAGGTTTTGAACTATATACTATTCCATTAACTCCATCTAATTTTGGTGTTGTATACACTTCTTCAGTAGGCATATTAGCAATAAAGTTTACTCCAGATTCAGTTTTATCTTCACCGCCACACCAAACATGATTATTTACAAGTTCGATTTTTAAATCAGTACCTAAAGAATTTGTAAAGTGTAGATAATCAAAGTCAAATTCGTTTAATTTTGATACTTTTTCATGAAGAGTTTTAACATGTTTATCCCAAGCATTAACAGGATTATCTTCTGTAATTCTCATAACATTAAAAATAGCATCCCATAATTTTTCTACTGCTTCTTCAGATGGAATAGAACTAAAAACTTTTGTTGCCCAGCCTTCAGTAGGTATAGATACTATGCACCATGAATTTTTATTTCCGGTACAAGCCTCGTGATATTTTTTTAATGCTTCTCGTCTGCTTTTTTGTGCTGAAGATATCTTTTCTGGTTCAATGCCTTGCAAGATATTAGGGTCAGCAGCAGAAATACTTAAAAATGCTGCACCTTTATCAACGTAGTAATCATACTTATCACGTTCAAATTCTGGAGTAAAGGAAAGTACTTCTTTAGTTGAATTCATAAATCTTATTCTATTGAATTTTTCATCACTATAATTAATAACTACATCAGAAGCACCATATTTATAAGCTTCATCAGCAATCATTCTTGCAAATTCTGAACAATCAATTGGACTGTTTATAACTAATAGCTGATCCTTTTGGATATTTACGCCTTTTTTTACTGCTAATTTTGCATATTTTAATAATAAGTTATTATACATTTTTTCACCTCGCTAATAATTATTTAAGTATAGTATGATTATGTCACTATTTTATATATATATCAAATAGATTAGAATTAATTTTAATAAGATATAAGAAATATTAAAATTATTATAGAAAATTCGTAGTTATTTCATGAGTTTTTAGAAAAGAATTTTTTCAAATTAAATAGGCAATAATAAGAAATATATATTGAATTTGTTTTAATTTATGTACTTTAGGTTGTACAATATAGTATAATTATTTATAAATATATTTTTGTATGTATTATAGTAGGGGGAGTGATATATCTCACTACTAAATTTATTTGAATATAGAAATTTAATTATAAATAAACGGAGGATTTTAATGAAAAGATTATTAATATTAGATTCAAACTCACTTATGAATAGGGCATTTTTTGCCTTACCTCCTCTTACAAATAGTGACGGAATAAATACTAATGCCATTTATGGTTTTATGAATATGTTGTTTAAAATGAAAGATGAAATAAATCCAGATAGTATAATAGCTACTTTTGACTTGAAAGCTCCTACTTTTAGACATAAAGAATATGCAGATTATAAAGCAGGAAGAAAAAAGATGGCACCAGAGCTTTATGAACAGTTCCCAATAATTAAAGATATACTTAAACTTATGGGAATAAAAATATTTGAAATAGAAGGCTTTGAAGCAGACGATTTAATAGGTACTGTATCAAAATTTGCTGAGGAAAATGGAATAGAAGTGTTCATAGTTACAGGAGACAAGGATGCACTTCAACTTGCTTCAACAAGTACAAAAGTTGTAATAACCAAAAAAGGAGTTACAGAAACAGCAATATATGATGAAAAAACATTTATAGATGAATTTGAAGTTACTCCAAGTCAATTTATTGATGTTAAAGGACTTATGGGAGATAAATCTGATAATATTCCAGGGGTTCCTGGTGTTGGAGAAAAAACTGCATTTAAGCTTATAAAAGATTATGGATCAATTGAAGAAGTGTTAAGAAATATAGATAGCATTTCTGGCAAAAAGTTAAAAGAAAATTTGGAAAATAATACTGAGCAAGCAATATTTTCTAAGAAATTAGCTACTATAATTAGAGATGTTCCAATAGAGTTAAAAATAGAAGACATAGATTCCATGGATGAGGAAAACATTCCAGAACTTAAGAAAAAGCTTATGAAGCTTGAAATGAAATCAATATTATCTAAGTTTAAAAGCGATGATGAAACAGATGAATGTAAAGCAGAAGTAAAGAATATAGATAATATTAAAGAAATGAAAGAAGTTCTTTTAGAAGTTAAAGATAGAATTTATATAGATTATATATTAAAGGATGCAACTACGTATTCTAAAATAGAATTAGAAAATCTATTTTTAGGAGAAGATAATCATGGTATTGTAATAGATTTTAAGAAAATAGCAGATGAAAATCATGAAGAAGCATTAGCTGTTTTAAAAGAATGCATGGAAAATGAAAGTATAAAAAAGACAATACATGATGGAAAAAATCTAGTTACATTTTTAAGAAAGAATAATATTAATATAAAGGGATTTGATTTTGATACAGCTATTGCTGCATATTTAATTGATTCATCTAAAAGTAATTATGATATAAAAGAATTAGTTAACATTTATATTGGAGATAATCCAAGTGGTGAAGGTATTAATTTTAAAGGTGCACTTTCAAGTTATATTCCAAATATATATAATGAGTTAAAAGAGAGATTACACAAAGAGGACATGGATGAACTTTATTACACTATTGAGCATCCTTTGATATTTGTGCTTTCATCAATGGAGAGTATAGGATTTAACATAAATGCAGACATGTTAGATGAGCTTCAAGTTAAATTTAAAAAGGAAATAGAAGAAACACAAGCAGAAATATATAAGTTGGCAGATGAAGAATTTAATGTAAGTTCTCCAAAACAGCTTGGAAAAATACTGTTTGAGAAATTGGATCTGCCTGTAATAAAGAAAACTAAAACCGGCTATTCAACAAATCAAGAAGTATTAGAAAAACTTATGGATAAGCATGAAATAATACCTAAAATAATGTATTATAGACAAATAACAAAGATAAATTCAACCTATGTTGAAGGCCTAAAGAATGTAATTGATGAAGATGGACGTATTCATTCAAACTTTAACCAAACTGTAACAACAACAGGTAGGCTATCAAGTACTGAGCCAAATCTTCAAAATATTCCTGTAAGACATGAAATGGGAAAAGAGATAAGAAAGGTATTTATACCATTTGAAAAAGATGATATTTTAGTTTCAGGAGATTATTCTCAAATAGAACTTAGAGTCCTTGCTCACATTGCAGGTGATGAAAATATGATAGATGCTTTTAAACATCATAGTGATATTCATACTAAGACTGCATCAGAAGTATTTAAAGTACCAGTAGAGGAAGTTACATCTCTTATGAGAAGTAGAGCAAAGGCAGTAAACTTCGGTATAGTTTATGGAATAAGTGGATTTAGTTTGGCACAAGATTTAAAAATATCTAAAAAAGAAGCAGAAGAATACATGGAAATTTATTTTGACAGATATCCTAAAATCAAAGACTATTTAGAAAAAGTAGTTGAAGATGCTAAAAAAACAGGTTATGTGTTGACTATTTTGAATAGAAGAAGATTTATACCAGAAATTAAATCTTCTAATAAGATAGTTAAGGCTTTAGGAGACAGATTAGCCATGAATGCACCTATTCAAGGAAGTGCAGCTGATATAATAAAGCTTGCAATGGTGAATGTTTATAAAAAATTAAATGAAAAGAATTTAAAAAGTAAATTAATACTTCAAGTTCATGATGAACTTATATTAAATGTTAAGAAGGATGAGTTTGAAGAAGTTAAAGCTCTTTTAATAGATGAAATGGAAAATGCAATTAAGCTTCATGTTGATTTAGATGTGGATGTTAATAGTGGTTCTACATGGTATGATGCAAAGTAATAATGGAGTTTATAAAATAAGTTGTTGTCAATTGAAAAGAAAAAGATAAATTTAAGTAGTAAGTTTATCATAAACTGTAAATTGTCAAATGTTAACTGTCAACTTAAAAAGTAAGGTGGGTTATAAAGTGATTAAAGTTGGTTTAACAGGTGGAATAGGTAGTGGGAAGAGTACGGTTTCCGCTATTTTAAAGAATAATAAATTTAAAATAATAGATGCAGATAATATTGCAAAAGAAGTTCTTGAAAAAAATCCACAGATTTTAGATACGGTTAGAGTGGAATTTGGAGCAGGATTTTTTGATTGGAGAGGTGAATTTAGGAGAAAAGAATTTGGAAATCATATTTTTAGATTTCCAAAGCAAAGAGTTAAGTACGAACAGATAATTATGCCATATATTAAAAAATATATTGAAGAGGAATTAGAGGATTATAGAAAGAAAAAAGAAAAAATAGTTATCTTAGATGCGCCTACTTTAATAGAAAATAAAATGCATGAAGAAATGGATTATGTTATTTTAGTTTGTGCAGATAACTCAGTTCAAATAAGAAGGGTCATGGAAAGAGATAAATTAAGTAAAGTAGAAGCAGTAAGCAGAATAAATTCACAAATGTCTATGGAAGAAAAAAAAGAGTATGCTAATATACTTATAGATAACAATGGCGATTTAGAAAACACTAAGAAACAGGTAGATGACTTAATGAAATTTTTGAAATTAGTATGTTAGATGGGAGAAAAAAATGAAGTTCCTAAAGAAAATTTTTTGGCTTGTAGTAATTTTATTGGTAGTTGCATTAGGGGCTAGATATGTTATAAAAGAGAAAGCTTTCCCATACAAATATCCTGAATATGTTAATACTTATAGTGAAAAATATGATTTAGATCCTCTTTTTGTATTATCTGTAATGAAAACTGAAAGTAACTTTAAAGAAGATGCTCATTCTCATAAAGATGCGGTTGGTTTAATGCAGATAACAGGGGATACTGGTGAATGGATAGCTGGTGAAATGGGGCTAACAGGATTTTCAAAAGATGACTTATATAATGAAGAAGTAAATATACAAATGGGATGTTGGTATCTAAGAAGACTTTTAGATATGTTTAATGGGAATAGAGATTTAGCAGTAGCCGCATATAACGCAGGCCCAACTAATGTTAGTAATTGGCTTGAAAATGAAGAATATTCATTGAATGGAGAATCACTTCACTATATACCTTTTGGAGAAACTAAAAAGTATATTGATAAGGTAAATGTATATTACAATATTTATGACTTTTTTTATAATGAAAGAGGAAATATTTTAGATATAAATAGAATCATTAATTTATTTAAACAGGTAATAAATGTTCATATTTCATATTTTATGTGATTATAGAGGTGTATTTTTAATATACCTCTATTCATTTTGAATCAATCATATATTTAAGATAATGATATTTGTATAGCTCTTATATGAGATAAGAAATAAATTTTATTGACAAAATAAATATAAATGGGTATTATAAAGAAAGATAAGCAGACGTGGTGGAATTGGCAGACACGCAGGTCTAAGGAGCCTGTGTCTTCAAGACATACGGGTTCAAGTCCCGTCGTCTGCACCAAGAATAATCAAAACAGGATATCTCAATATCATACAATATTGAGATATCCTGTTTTGATATATTACAATTCATTAATTGAACTTTTGAATTTGATGGAAGTGCTTATCTAGCTTTTATATCACAAGTTTCTATAGAAACTTGTTCCATTGAGGATAAAAGAACGAATATAGTAGTGCTAAAACTACAGTTATATAAAATATACATAATTTAAATTATTAATAGGATTATTGTACATAAACTAGAGGTGAGAAATATATATCTAGATTAGACCATGTTTTTTAAAACTATTATAAATTCCACCTTCATCATGTGTGTCTGTGATTTCGCCTGCAATATCTTTTAAACCTTGCTTAGCATTTCCCATAGCAATACCTAATTCACAATAATTGAACATTTCTATATCATTTAAACCATCACCAAAAGCAATAGTTTGGCTTTTATCTATATTTAAATGATTAAGTAGTTCTTCAATGGCTGTTGCTTTATGTACACCAGGAACACCTAATTCTCCACTATCTTCTCCAAACATAGGTACAGTACAGTGGATAATTTCAAATTCATTTTCAAATTCTTTTTTTATTTCATTGAAAGAAATATTTTCAGGTTCTAAGAAACATGCTTTATTAACATCATCTCTATAAAGATCTTCACCAATAATTAAAGCATTGATAAAATGATCAGGATCATTTTCCTTTCTGTATATTGCTTCAGGATCATTTTCTACATCACCATAGATACATCTTTCAAGTTGAGGAATAAGATTTTTGCTGGCATATAGTCCACCATTAGATTCAATATAGAAGTTAACATTATTCTTATTAAAAAAATCTACCAAATGTTTTACATTTTCAGAAGAAACTTTTTTATGAAACAGCATTTCGCCTTCAACTTCAACAAATCCACCACCAGCGCCTATTATTCCATCAAATCCTATATCCATAATAAAATCATATATTTCAGCTTTTGACCTGCCTGTACATAAATAAACTAAATGTCCATTTTTTCTAGCCTTTTTTACTGCTATAGCAGCAGATTCAGGAACTAATCCCTTATCGTTACACAAAGTTCCATCAACATCTAAAAAGATTATTTTTTTATCCAACATAAAATACCTCGCTTCTTTAAATATAAGAAATTGTTAATAAAAATATACCATGATATTTGTGTAAATTAAACACAAGTATCTTCATTTGTAACAATAAATTGATTTTGTTATTTGTATTTTTATGAAACGAAGTGTTTTATTTATTTTTTGAAAGGATTAAATATATTTTTTGCAATTACTTTTCTACATTTTGTATGCTGGTATTTACTTAGCCTATAAACATTTTAAATGAGGTTTTATTATTGCAACATATATATATTAAAAATAAAGTAAGTTAATTTTTAATTTTAAAATTAAGAATACTAGTGGGGTCTATTGAATAGATAAACAGTCAAATAGTATAATAACTATGAAAGAATAAGAAAGGTATATAAAAGTAATGAAGGGAATTTTAAAATATATAAAGCCATACATTTTACAGATGGTTTTAGGTCTTATAATCAAATTTACAGGAACTATAATGGATTTATGCCTGCCTTGGATATTAGCATATATGATTGATGATATTATTCCCCAAAATAATGTGAATTTAATATTCATATATGGTGTTATTATGGTGATATGCTCAATTATTGCAGTAACTAATAATATAATTGCAAATCGTATGGCATCAAGAGTAGCTAGAGATGTTACTAGAGAAATACGTCATGATTTATTTGTAAAGATATCTTATTTTTCAAACACACAAATAGATAAATATACAATTCCATCATTGATATCTAGAATGACGAGTGATACATATAACATTCAAAGGCTGATTGGAGTTATGCAGAGACTTGGTGTTCGTGCACCAATATTATTAATTGGAGGAGTAATAGTTACCCTTACATTGGAGCCTGTATTATCCTTAGTTTTAATTGCTACATTACCTTTTGTAGGAATTATGGTTTATTATGTTTCAAAAAAAGGAGTCCCTTATTATAGTGAATTTCAAATGTATGTAGATAAGCTTGTGAGAATAGTGAGAGAAAATATAATTGGAATAAGAGTAATAAAGGCTTTATCTAAAACAGAATATGAAAAATCAAGATTTGAAAAAATAAATAAAGATACTTCAGATAAAGAGAAAAAAGCAAGTATAGTAATGGGCATTAGCAGTCCAATGATGAATTTAATACTTAATCTTGGATTGTCAATTGTAATTATTGTAGGAGCTTTTAGAGTAAATTCAGGAACTACTGAACCAGGAAAGATAGTAGCATTTTTAACATACTTTACTATTATTTTAAATGCTATGCTTTCTATTACAAGGATGTTTGTTCTTTATTCTAAAGGAAGTGCATCAGCTATGCGTATTAGTGAAGTGCTTGAAGAAGATGAGGATATAGTAATAAAGAATGAGGATTATATTGAAAGTAAATATCACATAGAATTTAATAATGTTTCTTTTTCTTATAATAAAGATGTTAATGCTATAAGCAATATTAATTTTAAGCTAAAAAGGGGAGAGACATTAGGCATAATTGGAGCAACAGGTAGTGGAAAGTCGACAATAATTAAGTTACTCATGAAGTTTTATGAAGTAGATGAAGGTAAAATAAGAATAAATGGATATGGCATAAATGGAGTAGACAAAAATGAACTTCATAAGAAATTTGGAGTAGCTTTTCAAAATGATATGATATTTGAAAATACTATATATGAAAATATAAAATTTGGCAGAGATTTAAGAAAAGAAGATATTTTTAGGGCTGCTGAGTATGCACAGGCTAAAGAGTTTATAGAAAATTTAAGAGAAAAATATAATGAACATTTAACAAGTAAAGGAAGTAACTTAAGTGGAGGACAAAAACAAAGAGTATTGATCTCAAGGGCTCTGGCAAAAAAGCCAGAAATTTTAATATTAGATGATTCTTCAAGTGCATTGGATTATAAAACAGATTCATTTTTAAGAAAAGCAATAAATGATAATTTTAAAGATACAACAACAATTATAGTTGCTCAAAGAATAAGTTCCATTAAGAATGCAGATAAAATTATTGTCTTGGAAGAGGGGAAAATTATTGGATATGGAAACCATGATGAACTGATAAAAGATTGTTATGTATATAAAGAAATAAGCGATTCTCAAATGGGAGGTGATATTGGTGAAAACTAACACAATAAAAAAATATACACTTATACGTTTGGGAAAATATTTATATGAATATAAGTTATTATTATTTACTGCAATATTTTTAACTATAGTAAGTAATTTATTTTCACTTGTAGGTCCATTATTGTCAGGATATGCAATAGATTACATACAATTTGGAATAGGAAAAGTAGAATTTCAAAAAGTGTTTTTTTATGTTTTTCTAATGATATTATTTTACATATTGTCATCAATTTTATCATATATATTATCTATTTTAATGATTTCATTAACACAAAAAATAGTTTTTAAAATGAGAAAAGATGTATTTGAGAAAATAGAACAACTGCCAATAAGTTATTTTGATAATCATAAAACTGGAGATATAATAAGCAGGATTTCCTATGATATAGACACAATTAATGCTTCACTGTCAACTGATCTAATTCAAATAGCAACAAGCTTTATAACTGTAGTTGGGTCATTTATAATGATGTGTACAATATCAAGGTCACTTGTGCTTATATTTGTTATTACTATACCTGTATCATTATTATTTAGTAAGTTTATGTCACAAAAAGTTAAGCCGTTATATAAAAAAAGATCTGATGCATCAGGTAATTTAAATGGGTTTGTTGAAGAAATGATAACAGGGCAAAATACAATAAAAGCATATAATCAAGAAGAAAGAGTAATAGATGAATTTAATAAAATAAATGAAGAAGCGGTAAGTTCATACTATAATTCAGATTATTATGGTAGTATGATGGGACCATCAATTAATTTTATAAATAATATATCATTATCATTAGTGAGTGTTTTTGGTGCAATACTATACTTGTTTAAGGAGATTAGTCTTGGAAATATATCTGCCTTTGTATTATATTCAAGGAAATTTTCAGGGCCAATAAATGAAGCGGCAAATATTATGAGTGAAATACAGTCAGTTTTAGCTGCAGCAGAAAGAGTATTTAACCTTCTTGATGAAGAGATAGAAAAAGAAGATATAATTGGTGCTAAGGTACTAGATGAAGTAGACGGAAATGTTAAGCTGGATAATGTTTCATTTGGATATGATCCAAACAAAAAAATAATTGATAACTTAAATTTAGATATAAAGAAGGGAAGTCTTGTTGCTATAGTTGGACCTACTGGAGCTGGTAAGACAACTATTATAAATTTACTGATGAGGTTTTATGATATATATAGTGGTGATATTTATATTGATAATAATAAAATTAATGAAGTGACAAGAAGCAGCTTAAGGAAATCTTACTCTATGGTTCTTCAGGATACATGGTTATTTAGTGGAACTATTTTTGAAAATATAGCTTATGGAAAAAAAGATGCAACTATAGATGAAGTAATAGAAGCAGCAAAAGCAGCTAAAATACATTCATATATAATGCAGCTTCCTAATAAATATGACACAGTGATAAATGAAGATGGAATGAATATATCAAAAGGTCAAAAGCAATTATTAACAATTGCAAGAGCCATGCTTTTAGATTCTAAAATGCTTATACTGGATGAAGCAACATCAAATGTAGATACAAGAACAGAAATTCAAATTCAAGAGGCAATGAAAAATTTAATGAAAGAAAAAACATGTTTTGTTATAGCACATAGGTTATCAACAATAAGAAATGCAGATTTAATATTGGTTATTAAAGATGGAAAGATAGTTGAGCAAGGCAATCATAGAGAACTTATGAATTTAAATGAGTTTTATGCTGAGCTTTATAATTCGCAATTTCAATAGATTTAAATAAGGATAAAATAAGATTTATAGCGATAAAAAATACATAATTAAATTTACTTTAACATATTAATATATTAATGATAGTCTGTTAATTTAAAATATGTTAAGGAGTAATTATGAGAAGTGAAATTGAAAGAAAAAAGAAACCTAAAATATTAAAATTAATAATGTCTATAATATTTCCATTACTTATAGGAAGTATACCAATACTACTTATACCTAATATGCAATCTATATATGAAAGCTTAAAAAAGCCTTTTTTTGCACCACCAGCCTATGTATTCCCAATAGTATGGACAATTCTTTACATACTTATGGGAATAGCTTCATATATGGTTTATATAAAGAAATATGATGATGTAGATATAGACGTATCGTCAGCTTTATTTGTATATGTTATACAGTTATTATTGAATTTGTTTTGGACATTTATTTTCTTTGGTTTTAGACTTTATGGATTAGCGTTCTTAGAACTTGTAATATTATTTTTATTTGTAATTTTAACATCAGTAAGATTTTATAAAAAAGCAGGTTTAAAACCATTTTTATTACTTGTACCATATATTTTATGGCTTGTTTATGCAGGCGTATTGAACTTTTTTATATGGATGCTTAATGAAATGTAGAGTATAATATAAGTAGCTTTGATTAATTCAAGGCTATTTATTTTTTGGCAATATTATATTATTAGAGTTCATGTATTCAGCTGTTAGTGGACAATTTTTACTGGTTTTATGTGAATTTTAGTGTTAATATATTAAGTGCTGAAAAGATTGAAGAAGGCGGTGAGGTACCGATATGGCAAAGGTAGTGATAGCAGAAAAGCCATCTGTTGCAAAAAATATTGCAGATGCATTTAAAATCAAAACAAGAAGAGATGGCTACTTTGAAGGAAATGGCTATTATATAACTTGGGCGTTTGGGCACCTTTTGCAACTTTATGATGCAAAGGATTATGATGAGAATATGAAGGGATGGAAATTTGAGAAATTTCCTTTTATTCCTGAAGATTTTAAATATAAAGTTAAATGTGATAATGTAGACAGGACAATAGAAGATAAGGGCGCTAAAAAGCAGCTGTCAATAATTAAAGGACTTATTGACAGAGAAGATGTTGATGGTGTAATTTCTGCAACTGACTATGATAGAGAAGGTCAGGTAATAGCAGATGAAATATTTAATTATTTTGAGGTAAAAAAGCCTATATACAGATTGCTTTTGAATGAATGGACACCAGATGAAGTTAAAAAAGGAATGGAAAATCTAAAAGATAATAAAGAAATGCAATCTCTTCAGGACGCGGGTATAGGACGCCAATGGAGTGACTGGATAATTGGAATTAATTTAACTTCTGTAAGTACATTAAAATATAAATTTGAAGAAAATAAGACAATAAACATAGGAAGAGTTTTGCTTCCTACATTAAAGATTATTTATGATAGAGATAAAGAAATAGAAAACTTTACAGCAACTACATATTATAAACTAACTTCAAATTTCAAAGCTTCTAATAATGAAGAATTTGAAGGATTATATTATGAAAATGAGTCAGAAAAATTTGAAAAGAAAGAGGACTTAAATAAATTATTACCATTACTTGATGGTGAGACTGCTGAAATAATTGATAAACAGACTGAGCTAAAAAAAGAATATCCACCATATCTTTTTAATTTATCTAATTTACAAGGATATATTACAAGTAAGTATAAGGGATGGACATCAGATAAAGTACTTAAAGTTGCGCAGTCACTTTATGAAAAGAAATTTACTACATATCCAAGAACGGCAAGTTCAGTATTAGAAGAAAGTTTAAAAGACAGAGCTAAAAAAGTTTTAGATATGCTTAAAGTTGGTCTGCCTTATGAAAAAGATATTAAGTTCCATACATCAAAAAGAGTTTTTGATAATTCAAAGGTCGAAAGCCATAGTGCAATAACACCTACATACATTAAGCCAACTGGGCTTAGTCATGATGAACAGATTGTTTATGATGCTATTAAGAATAGATTTATAATGCAGTTTATGCCAATAGCTGAGTTCGAAGAAACAAAAGCTACTTTAAAGGTTAAGAATCCAGAAGTTAAAGGTACATTTATTGCAAAAGGAAAAATAAAACTTGTTGAGGGTTGGAAGGTTGTAGAGAAGATAGAAAGTAAAGATATAATTTTGCCTAAGATAGAAGTAGGAGAAGTTGTAGATATTACTAAATCAAAGATTGCATCAGTTACTAAGAAACCACCTAAGCATCATACTGAAAAAACACTACTTAGGGTTATGGAAACTTGTGGAAAAGGTGTTGAAGGAAAAGAAGATTCAGAAGAAATGATGCAGGCAATATTAAGTGGATACAGTATAGGTACTCCAGCGACAAGAGCAGAAACAATTAAGAAACTTAAAGATATAGGATACTTAAAGACTAAGGGGAAAAGCCTTATTGCAACTGACCTTGGAAGAAATATAGTAGAAACTTTTCCTGTTAGAGATCTTCTTGATTTAGAGTATACAGGTAAGCTTGAAAAAACATTATCAGATATTGAAAAAGGTAAGTTTGCAAAGCAAGATTTTATGAAGCTTATAACTGACTTTACAGTGGAATCAGTTGATTTAATAAAAAAAGATGATAAAGCTTTATCTAGGTTTAAAGTTGAAATTCCAAAAGATGTAGAAAATATAGGCCCATGTCCAATATGCGGGAACCCTGTAATTGAAGGGGATAGAGGTTTTGGTTGTAGTAACTGGAAAAATGGATGTAAATTTACCATATGGAAAGATGATAAATTTATAACTTCGTTTGGTAAAACTGTTTCTAAAGAAATGGTTCAGCTTTTACTTAAGAATGGAAAAGTAGGATTTAGGAATTTAAAAAGCAAAAAAGGTAATACTTTCTCAGCATATTTTAAATATGAGAAGAATGAAGAAACAGGATATTTTAACTGGAAGATGGAATTTATAGATAATAGATAAAAAGAATCTGTGTATAATTTATGTACACAGATTCTTTTTTCATTTTAAAATAGATTTTTATATTATTTAATCTTAAGAGAATACAGAATTACTTATAGATAAAATTTATATTAGCAAATTATAATTAAATAAAGTAAATTTTTGTACAAAAAAATTACACTTATTATAAGTGATTTATTATCAGAACAAATCCTATAAAATATCATATTATACAGCATAAGTATTAATAGGAGATGTTTAAATGAAAAGAAAGCTAAAAGCAGCTATATCTGTAATAATGATATCAGTCTTTACAGCTATGATGTTTGTAGGATGTGGTAAATCAGAAGATAATACTATGACTAAAGTTAGATTAAATGAAGTAACACGTTCAGTTTTCTATGCACCAATGTACATTGCAATGAGTGAAGGTTATTTTAAAGAAAATGGATTAGATATTGATCTTCAAACAGGACAAGGTGCTGATAAAGTTATGCAAGCGGTACTAAGTAAAAGTGCAGACATTGGTTTCTGTGGACCAGAACAAACAATTTACATTAATCTTCAAGGAAGAGAAGATAAACCTGTAGTTTTTGCACAATTGACTCAAAAAGACGGATCATTTTTGGTTGGAAGAACTGAAGAAAAGAATTTCGATTGGAAGAGTCTTAAAGGTAAAGATATTATTGGCGGAAGACCAGGTGGTGCAGTACTCTGTTAATTCCTATGATTTTTTTATAAAAGAAATCTTGAATTTTTCGCCATCCCACTTGATTTTGTCTATTATTGATTGAATACCAAATTGTTTATCTTCTAAACTTAAGTTTTCCCAACTAGACATTAAATTGACTATTTTGTTATACAAATAATCAATGTCATAGTGATTAATAGAATTTAAAATATTATCATGCTCTAGTAAAAATAATTTTTGTTTTAGATTGTCATTTTCTTCAGATAATTTATTCATTTTAGTGGTAACAGCATCAGCAGCAGATCCTTTTAATTTTCCTAATTGAGATACGAGGTTTTCCATTTCGATATCATTAGATTTTATCTTTTGGGATATGTTTTTTATCTCATTCTTATCAATAACTATAGTTTCAGTTTTTGATATTTCATCATTAAGTAATTCTTTATTTAAGCATATTTTCTGCAATAAAGATAATATATCATTTTCGATGTAATCCACTCTAATAAGTTTGGCATCACAATTCCTATTATATCCACCTTTCTTTGAAGAACACTTAAAATAGTATGATCGGCTACCGTCTTTACGCTTATAACCACTATCAACACTCATTCCACATCCACATTTACAAGTAAGCATATGTGCAAGAAAAGAATATTGTGATATTCTTGGTCGGCCTTCATCACCACGTTTTCTAATTTCTTCATTAGCCTTTATCCATGTAGCTGAATTGGTTGGAATTTCATGTTTTGAAGCAGTTACAAATCTATCTTCGCTTCTATACATTTTCTTTCCATTAACGTCTATTGGTCTGCGATTCCAAGGTAAATAACCACGCCCATTTAATTCACCATAAACTTTATACCCTAGATTTTCTAAATATGATTTACTTAGTTCATCACTAGGACAATAGGTTGGATTATAAACTATATTTATGATTGTCTTAGGGTGTAGCTCAACTAATTTACCTATATATCTGCTAGTATATCCAGCTGCTGCACTTTCAAAAATAAAAGTTAATTTCTCTTTCATTTCTGGTATTAATTCTAAATACATTGCATACTTACCATTATGTGTATTTTCTTTTATAGCTCTATATCCAGTAGGTGGAGTACCTCCAAGCCAACGTCCCATTTTAGCAAGAGCATTCATATTGTCCTTAACTCTTTGAGCTATATTCATTCTTTCCATTTCAGCAAAGCCGGCAATCATAGTCATTAACATCATACCTATTGGAGTATTAGGATCAAATCCTTCAGTAACACTGACTAGAGATACTTTATTTTTCTTTAAAATATCAAAAGTATTCATAAAATCAATGATATTTCTTGCAATTCTATCAACTTTATAACATGCAACAATATCAAATTTACCATGTTTAGCAAGCAACATCATTCGTTGGAATTCAGGTCTTTTTGTATTTCCACCGCTAAATCCTTCATCTTGAAATATTTCAAAAGTGAATTCTTTACCTTGATTTAAAAAGTAATCTTTGCACATTTCTATTTGATTTTTTATAGATTCTCCTGTATCGCTTTCTTTAGATTTACGTGAGTATATTGCGACTACTTTCATGTAAATTCCTCCTTTTTACCTTTTTTTATAAAAAGAATTATTTTTTTAGACTGAAAATAAGAATATTTTTGTAAACTGAAGAATATATATAGGTGTAGTAAAAAGTAAAAAAATATTTTTTAGTTATTTTTAAATATATTGTACTTGTAGTATAATATATTTATAAAACATATGCGAACTAATGTTTGTTATAAAAAATGTTAAAAATGATAAAATTTATATAAGCATATCAAGGGGTTGGTCACATATGAAAAAACAAATAATAAAATTAATAGAGGATATTGATAATCCAAAAATTCTAGGTCTAATTTATGCATATATAAAGAGTTTATTAAAAGCAAGTTCTAAATAGGACTTGCTTTCTTAAATTTTATTTTCTTTTTCTAGTAAAAGGTCGATTAGGTCATTAATTTTATCAATTGTTTTATCATCTAACTTGGTTAAGTTTTGAACTATTTCTTTTAGTTTTTCATTTTCTGATAATGATATCTCTGCAAAAGCTTCAGCAAGTTTCTCATCTTGTTCAGAAACAATATACATTTCTCCTTTGCCAGTAAGTAACCATTCTTTATTTACATTAAATTCCCTACAAATATCGTTTAAAGAACGTTCTGTAATATCTCTTAGGCCTTTTTCATAACAACTTATTTGACTTCTTGAAATTCCTATTGTTTTTCCAAACTCATCTTGAGACATATTAGCATCAATTCTAATAGCTTTAAGTCTATCCTTTATTTCTTTCATAGTAATTCTCCTTTCACTTATTATAATATACCCTAAAATTCTACTTTGCAACACAAAATAAAAAATATTTTTCAAAAAGTGTTGCAAATAAGAAAAAAGGGTGATAATATATGTTTTGTAAGGTTGCTATGCAACATTTGAATGACTGAAAGGAGTGAGAAAGTATGAATAGTGAAAAGATATTAAATGCAATTCCTAAACTACAAAAACTAAGTGATGATGATTTGGACTTAGTAATGAGTGCAATTAATTCGTGTTTAGTAGTACAAGCAATGCAACAAGCTCATGATAGCCCAGTAGCTTTAGAAAGGTTTGTTTCAGCAATTAGAAATTAGTATTGACTTATTTAGTGGAAGAGGAGGATTTACAATGAATAATCAATTAGAGAGCAGAATTTCATCAAGAGAAGTTGCTGAAATGATGGAAACTAGACATGATGTTTTATTAAAAAAGATTGATACAATCAATAAAGATTTTACTGCCCACAAAATTGTGGTGAGTAAATATTGGATTGAATCATCATATGTAGATGGGAGTGGAAAATCCAATAGAGAATTTCAAATTACTAAGAAAGGATGTGAGTTCCTAGCCCATAAGACAACAGGAACTAAAGGAAATTTATTCACAGATAAGTATATGGATAAGTTTGAAGCTATGGAAAAGGTGCTTGAAAATCCTAATGGAGTAATAAAGCAACTTACCAATCAAATTGCAAGCATGAATTTAGAACTACAAGAGATTAAGGGAATGCTTAACAAAAGAGAAAGGCAAAGACTGGCAAGTAAAAAACATCGGTTAAAGATAAAGCCACCTTTAGAAAAAAGACTTGAAAATATAACCAATGAAATGATTAATCAAATATTAGTTAATTCGCTTGCTACAGGGCTATTAAGAGTCACAGATGAAGGAAATGTTGTTGATAAAGAAGTTTTGTTTAATGAAGCCAATAAGCTGAATATAAGCAAACATGACATTAAGATAAAGCTTGAATTACTTAATAAGATAATCTACAAGCAAGTAAGAATTAATGGTAAAAATATGTGGTGCATAGTTATTAATAGGTAAATTTTAAGGAGGAAAAATAAATGAACAAAGTTATTGAAAATAGACTTAAAGAAATTAATTTTAATGAAATTGGTGCAAGAGGTATAGCAAGAGAGATATGTGATTTGATTGTAAAATATAATCTTTCAATTAATCAAGCTGATGTGACATTAGATTTAGCGAAAGACATGTTGGCTAATAGACCATTAGGGGTTAATGAATTTGCTCTATCAACTTTTAATGATTTAGATTTGAACCATAAAAGTCTATGTACATGGATAGGTGAATGTCAATGTTGCGGAAAAGTAAATCAGATTGATTTACCTAGAAATAAAGACATAGTACCTAAATTTTGTGGAAATTGTGGTGAAAAAATTAAATATATCAAACTGTAACACAATAGATTAATTTTCATATCATGTATGAAGCAATTCTATGGGGGAATCAATATGCACTATAAATATGAACTTGAAATTGATGGAAGGATTGTTGATATAGATGATCCAGAACTATCAAAAATAGTAACTGGAATGTGGCTTAATTTATATAGGATATATAAAAATAATCCATCAATATTTCCATTAACAGAAGAAAAGAATATCGAGAAGCAATAAGATGTATAGGCTGAAAAGCCTTAGAAATTAATAAAACATAATAATTGAAAAGTTGAGGAAGTATTTATGACAAAAGCAACAGAAAGACAGCTCATAAAAGCTTATAAAAGAATCTTGATAGAGCATAGCAATTTAAAAGTAGTTTGGAGGAATGATTAAATGAAATATTATACAGTAAGCGAAGTTGCTAAAAAGTATAAAGTTAGTAAGGAAACAATTTATAAAAGAATTAGGGAAGGTGTGATTGATAAAGCACCTAATATAGGAGCTGTGACAAGAATCTCAGCAAATGAATTGAAAAAATTTCAAAATCAATACATTAAAGCCCTTGTTTATGATAAAGAGAAAGTTGAGGTTGTAGAAACGTCACTAGGAAAAATCAGAAAAATTAAATCTACTAATGAATATGTTGCAAGAGATGTTGCTGATGCGATTGGATTAATTAAAGCAAGAAATTTAGTAGAAAGAGCAAGTAATAATAATGCTAGATGTATTGGTGTAGATGAAGCTAAATATTATGGATTTAAAACTTATGCTAAGGGCACTAGTCTTGTTAATTATGATGGTGTGGTTGAATATTCCAAAAGAAGTCCGTTCAATATCGATTGGGATAAATTCCTAAAAGAATTAAAACCATCTAATGAAAATATACAGGCTGAGGAATGTGCACAAGTAGAATTTGAAGGAATAAAAACAGATAATTCAAATGCACTATCTAAAATATTTGAAGGAACACCAGTAGAAATTATTACAGATAAAAATGGAGAACCATTATTTGAATTATATTCAACTGGTATGGCTTTAGGGTATGTAAATAAAAATAGTATGGGGAAAATATATCCGCATAAATCAAGAATTGATAAAGTAGTTGAGAATGCCGAAATTATTGGTTGTGTACACGGTGTACACAAATATTTAACTGAATCGCAGCTATATGATTTCATGTTTGAAGCAAAAACAGATAAATGCAAATCATTTAGAAAATGGGTTACTAATGAAGTTCTACCTACCATAAGAAAAACTGGTGGTTATGTAAATAACACTGAAAAGTTTACAGAAAATTATTTTAGTAATCTAAGTGAAGATACAAGAGAAATTATTAAAAATGAGTTGGAAAATAAGAACAAAGAGTTACGACTTGAAAAGGCTAAGATTGAACATGAATTAAAATCCAATACTGAAATAATTAATTTAATTGATGAAGCTTAGGAGGAAATTAAAGATGGACAATATTAATTTGTATGTAGATTTAGTAGGGCCAAAGTATAAGAAAAGAAGTAAGTTTTTTAAGATGATTAGAAGAATTTTAAGAAAGGTGATGAAATAGTTGAAAAATCCAAAGAGACTTAAAAGAAAACATAAGATATTTTTAAGTAAACATGGATGTAATCCGGATGATTTTCTTATAGTAACAGAAGATGCTGAAAGTTATACATTCTACAACAAAGTTACTAAAGTAGTTTGGGATCCAATAAGGAGGTAGTTATGGGAAAGCTGTTAGATTATGCAGAGAAAGCTGATGAAATAGTTAGATTATCCATGAATGATGGCTATAGAGTAAATGAAGCTATAAAAATGGTTAAAGAAAAAGCTATCAAGGACCCTCGCCAAAGTAGTCCAAGATAGCAGAAATAAAATAATTCAAGTAAATTATAAAACTTATAGGAGGAGTTTGCAAATGGAAAATGCATTATTAAATCAAGAATTACAGGAAGAAATTAAAGAAAATTTTAAAATAGAGAATTTGGAAGGTGCTACGTGGGCTTTCAGAAAATTAAGAGCTATTGAAGCTAAAGAGGCTGAGATTAAATCAATAGCTGAAAATGAAAGAATGAGAATTGATGCATGGGAAAAGCAACAATGCAATCAATATCAAAGTAATAAAGAATATTTTGAAGGGTTATTAAGTAGCTATTACGCAGAGGAAAAGGCTAAGGATAGTAAATTTAAATTATCTACACCTTATGGAAAAGTTGTATCTAAGAAGTCGGATAAGTGGTTTTATGATGATGAACAGGCAATAATTGATTACTGCAATGTAAATCAAATTGATGCCATTAAGGTTGAGGAGAAACTTGATAAAACAAGTCTTAAAAAGATTTGTAAAAATGGTGTAAATCAAGAAACAGGAGAGGTATTGCCTGGTATAAGAATCGAAAAAACTGAAACTATTACCGTTAAGGTGGAATAGGTGATTTTATGGAATGGGAACTAGGGAGATATGATAACAAGTATTTTCTATTTCTTATTAAAAATAATGAAATTATAAACATTGATATAAGTCAAAAGGAAGCTAGGAGTATTGAAGAAAGATTCAATATTAAAGCAGTGGAATATCCATTTTAGAAAAAGAATTTTAAAAGCATTGGAGGATTAATATATGGATTTTGAAAAGATTAGAAAGGAAGTAACTAAAGAAGAATTTATTAATTCACAATTAACAATTGGAGACGGGTGTCCTGGAATGTATGGATATTATGAATACTGCAGTGATTCTGATAGTTGTGCGGAATGCTGGAGGAAAGTAATAGAAGAAAATAATATTAAGTTTAAAGATGATAAAACAGAAGAGTACAAGGTTATTGATGCACTAAAAGTTATTAGTAAATATTGTGAAGAAAAGAGCTGCCCTTTATGTGAATTTGGAGTAGATGGAGGGAATAATTGCATTATATCTTATAAATTAACAAGTGATTGTCCTTGTTATTGGGATATTAAACCAATAGAAGACAAGATTAAACCAATGGCAACAATTTATCTAGTAGAGCATACAGAGGGCAGAAAACAATATACATTTATATCTGATGAAACGCTTTCTGTAGGCGATATGGTAGTCTGTGATACTAAGTTCGGTCATTCTTATGGAAGAGTAGTTGATATAAAACAAATGGCTGATGATGAAAATAAAAAATGTTGGAAAGTGAAATAGGAGGGAAATCTATGTCTAAGTTAATCGGAATTATGGGCGAGAGCGGAGCTGGTAAAACTACAAGTCTTAGAACACTTGACCCAGCAACAACTTATATTATAGATGCAGATAAGAAAGGACTTAGCTGGAAAGGATGGAAGCAGCAGTATAACAATGAAAACAGAAATTATATGGCTACTGATAATCCAGCAACTATAAGAAGTATTCTTAAAAACATTAATGATAAGGCTCCACATGTCAAGGTAGTTGTAGTTGATACTCTTAATGGCGTAATGGTCGCTGATGAAATGAGACGAAGTAAGGAAAAAGGCTTCGATAAGTGGCAGGATTTAGCCCAATGTGTATGGGAAACAGTTGATGATGCACTTACTTACAGAGATGATTTAACAGTTGTATTCATATGTCATAGTCAAACTGAGATTAATGATAGCGGCTACTTGTGGACTAGGATTAAGACTAGTGGGAAGAAGCTAGATAAGATAGTTCTTGAAAGCAAATTTAATACAGTTCTATTAGCAAAGTGTGTTGATGGAAAGCACATATTTGAAACACAAAGTAATTTTAGTACAGCTAAATCGCCACTAGGAGCGTTTGAAAGTAAAGAGATAGATAATAACATGGCTGATGTTCTAAAAGCTTTAGAGGAGTTTTAGGAGGAAAATTTATGGATGATAGACTTAATGAAATTAATTTTGTTGTTAGTATGATTCAAAAATTATGCGTTGAAGCTCAAATTGCATTAATTGCAAGAGAAAAGAAAGGTCAGCTCATGGTGTTAGTACATGATGCTATTACTGGCCAAGAATATGGAATTATGAAAAAAGGAAAGGAAGATTAACAATGATTAAACCAAAGGATTTTGATGAAGTACAAGCGTATGGACAATATACTCCATTAGAAGTTGGAGGTCATATTTGCAGAATAATGAGTGTAGAAGAAACTAAGAGTAAAGCTGGAAGAGATATGATTGTAATTTATATAGATACTGATCCTTCAGACAAACAACCATGTTATTTTTCAGAGCAATATAAAAATGATAGCAGAGAACAAAAGCGTTGGGGAATTGGTGGAACAATACGCCAGTTGGTTTATGATTCAGATAATAAAACCAATAGAGGATTTAAAACTTTTATTGAGATGGTAAAAGGTTCTAATCCAGGATTTAAAGTGCAATGGGATGATAACTTCACAGGCTGCTTAAAAGGAAAACTTGTAGGTGGTGTTTTTGGAAAAGAAGAATATAAAGACTCATATGGAAATAATAAGTTTTCTGTAAAGCTATTTAACTTTAGGACTGTTGAAGATATTAAAAATGGTGTTGAGGTACCTAAGGATAAGTTACTTAATCCTAGTGGAAATAATAATCAAAGTTTCAATAATGGTGGAATGAATTTTGACGAAGATATAACTCCAGTAGATGATGACGATATGCCCTTTTAGTGAAAAAGAAATATGGGAAAATGATATTGAATTTATGCCTGAATATGATGATGGAGAGTTACTTTTCTAGCAAAATGAGGACTGAATATGGATAGGAAGCCAATAAAACTAAAAAATGAAATTAGGAATATGTCTATTGAGGAAGTTTATCAGCAATTTAAAAATTTTATATATAAACAGTGTCAATCCTGGTTAGGAAAATATGAATTTGATGATTTACAACAAGTAGCTTTCATAGGTCTACAAAAGGCCTATGAGGGTTATGAAGTAGATAAGGATGTTCAATTTTTAACATATGCAGCAATGGCCATTAGTAATGAATTAAGAATATATCATAGGAAAAATAAGAAGCATGAAGATGTTTTTAGCTTAAATAAAACTTTTTCTTTAAAAGATGATGAAATGGAGTATATAGATACTATTTCAGATGATACAGATTATGAAGAAATAGCATTTAAGAATATTCAATATGAAAACTTAAAGAATGCACTTGGAAAACTTAATCCTATAGATAGAGAGATAGTAGAAGAGCTTGGATTAAATTTTAAAGGTCAGAAAGAAATAGCAGAAAAATTTAATTTATCTCAATCATACATTTCAAGAAAATATAAAAACTTATTAGTAAAACTTAGAAAGATTATGGAGGGTGATGATAAGATGCCAGAAAAGAAAATCACTAGAGAGCAATTAGCTGCAGAAGTAAAAGAACATGGAACAGGTAAAGAAGCAACAAAATTAATTGCTAAAAAATATGGTTTATCGCCAGCAACTATAAGAAGTTATTATGACATTATGGATGTTAGAAGTGCAAGCAAAAATTATGCAGGCAAAAAAACTCAGAATATAGATAAAAACACAACAGAACCTAAACAAGAAATCAAAGTCGAAGCTCCTTCATTTCTTCAAGAGATAAAAACCTATAGAGGTTCTATTGGGCAATATCAAATTAATGGTGATAATGTTGACTTACAGTTTGGAAATGCAATAGTAAGTATAGAAAAAGAAAATATCATGAATTTAGTCATGGAGCTATCAGAACTTAACAGAATCATAAGTTAAGTAAATCTAGAAATTTAGAGGTGATTAAGATATGGCAGAATTTAAATTTAGGTTTACAGATACGGAAATTAAAAAATTACTTAAAGAAAATTTCATGATTCTTTATGATACAAGAGAGCAGGTTAACGATCATGTATTAAGTTACTTTGATAATATTGGACTCAAATACAAAAGGCAAAAAATAGATGAAGGTGACTATACAGCCATTATAACAGCAAGACCTGATATGGGAATAACAAGAGATTTATATTTTAAGGTTGGCGTAGAACGTAAGAATAGTGTGGATGAATTAGCTGGAAATTTAGCTGAGAAAACAGATACTAGAGATGATATAAGGCTTGAAAGAGAGCTTATGAGAGCTAAAGCAAAAGGTATAAAAATGTTTTTAGTAATTGAAGATCCAAATGGATTAGAAGTTATAAAAAATGGAACTTATAGGAGTCAGTATGGAAGTAAGGCTTTTGTAGGAAAATTATCATCATTACAAGATAAATATATCCAAGACACTATTTTTACATCCAATCTAAACTCTGGATATCACATTTATAGGAAGCTTTATTATTCTGTAAGAAACTTTCTAAAAGCTGGAGAAATTCAACCGAATGAAACAGGTGATTTATATGGAATTAGTTGAACTAAAGAAAAAGTATAATGAATGCTTAAAAAGGAATCAGAAAGCTGAAGAATATTTAATGAGTCATACAATTGAAGAATGTGAAAAGCCATTAAAAATAGTTTATGGCAAGTCGTTTGATACGTTTGATTTGTTTAGTGAAGTTGCAGCAGATCTAAGCAAATTAATTATTGAAATAGAGAAAAATATGGGTAAGAAAATGACCAGGTATGAAATATTAAATGGTTTTAAATTATAGAGGAGGTGTAGCTGTGAGAGACATTAATGATATTGACTTAAAACAGGTTATAGAGGATTTGACTGGCGAGAGATTTAACAGAGAAAAGAAAATACATTCTCCTTTTAAACAAGAAAATACGCCATCTTTTACAATCTATTTTGATAGTAATTCCAATAAGTACAAGTTTAAAGATTTTAGTACAGGCAAGCAAGGTGATGCACTAGACTTTGTTATGCAGTATAAAAACTGCAGTTATAAGGAAGCAAGATCATATTTAGGATTAGAAGTTGAAAAAGCAGAGAATGAGCTATGGGAAGATAAAATACGAAGCTATATTGACTGGCAGCTCCAGGATATAAGACGAGGATATACATTACTTGGAATATTTACTTTTGTAGATGAAAATAACAAGCCAATATATGCTAAAGCTAAATTTCTTAAACCAGACGGAAAAAAGGAGACTCCATATTACTGTATTGAAAATGGAAAAGTTGCTAATAAGCGTGGTGCAGATGAAGTACCATACAATTATTATAATCTATTAAAAGGAATAGCCGAGGATAAGACTATTATCTTCGTAGAGGGCGAGAAGGATGCCAATACGATAAACAACATTCTTAAAAATAAAACCTTTGTAGCAAGCTCTCTAAAGGGTGTAAAGAACTTTGAAAAATTAAAAGCAAATGAATTCATGAAAATATATGTGATAGGTGATACTGGAGAGGCTGGTCAAAGATATATCCAGGATATAAAGAAAGAATTTTTTGATAAATGTTCAAAGTTTAAGATTATTAATTTACCAGGAATAAAGTCACTTGGTGATAATAAGGACGTTACAGATTGGTTAGAAGCTGGCCATAATAAAAATGATTTATTTAATGCATTTGATAGATCATTAGATTTAAGAGATAAGAGCCAACTTCAACAGGATTACGGTGGTGTGTATAAATTTCAGTATGATAAAAGCGGAGAAAATCCAAGAAAAGTCTATATAACCGATTTTCAAATATTAGAAGCAAAAACACTAATAAATGTTGAGGCAGACTTTGAAGATATAGCTTTAACAGTTAAATCTAGAATTGATGGTAAAATATATCCTAAAACAGATTCCAGTACAGTATTGAATGACTTGCGTTCATTTAGAAATTTTTTAGGCGCAAAACTAAATTTTAAAGGTGAAAAGAAAGATTTAAATACATTCAGAGAATGGTTGAGTAATTACTTTTTCCTTGAAGATGAAGAAGTATACCAGGGAGTACGATTTAGTTGTATTAATGGGAAAATGGCTTTAACTTGTGCGGATGGAACTATATTTATAGATGGAATAGATACATCAGCATTTGCAGATGGAACCAAAATAAAACTAACTGAGGTTGAGAAAATTGAAACATCTGAATTATTGGAACTAAAAAAGAGATTATTTAGATTTTTATCAGCAGAAAAGTCTATAAGTATTGTTGGAACTATAATTAATGATCTAGCAGTATATCAAAATATGGCTATTGATGAAAAATTACATCATTTATTTATCACAGGAGAATCAGAAAGTGGTAAATCTACAATTTTAGAAAGGATCATAGCTCCTATTTTAAATTATCCAGCAAAAGAAAAGATTTCTGTTTCATCAGCAAAACCTTTTGGTTTTAGTGGAAGTTTATGTTTAGGTAATTATCCGTTAATATGTGATGAATTTAAACCAAGTAAATGGAATCAATATAAAACTGATGAAGTATGTAACACAATGAGAGATGCATATGACAGAACTCCAATGCCTAGAGGTGATAAGTCTTTTAAAATCAAAAATTTTATACCTGAAAGACCAATAATTATGGCTGGGGAAGAGTCTTATCCGGATCAAGAAACAGCACTTATAACTAGAAGTTGTATTGTTTATATTTCTAAAAATGAACGTACAGAAGAAAATAGTACAGTTACATTTTGGTTAATTGAACATAAAGACATTTTAAATAAGTTTGGCCGAAGCTTAATTGATGAAGTGCTGAATATGTCTGTTGAACAATACAAGGATATAAGGAAAAGCTTAGGCACTAAGTTTGACATATTAAAAGGTAGAGCCTTCGATACAGCATTAAATATAGCTTGCGGAATAGAAATACTGAATATTCTATTGGAACGTCATGGACTTAACATAATTGAAAATTATGAACAACATATCATAAAGAATATTCAAGATGAGGTATTGGATGGAGGAAAAGAAGCTAAAAGTACTGTTGAACAAATGTTAATACTATATAGCCAAATGATAGAAGATAAAAATACTTGTGTTCAAGAAACAATAATACAGGATAGAAAAGAAGATGGATTCTATGTAAGGACATCGCAACTTTTAAATGAAATATTTAGATTTCAAAAAGAGTATGGATCTGCTGATATTAAACCATTAAAATTGAAAGATTTTAGGAAACAAGCCATTAAAGCAGGGTATATTTTAATCAAGAATGCAAAGCAGCTAAGAATCGGTACAGATAATCCTGTATGGTATGACTTGTATGATAAAGAGAAATTGAAGGAACTGAATGTTACTAGGATAGTTGAGCCGGACTTAATAGAGGAAGCAGTCACTAAGGCTGAACAAAAATTTTTAGATAGTGCTTTTCCTAAAAAGTAGGCGCTATCTCTCTAAATATATAGAGTGAGGGTAAAAACATGTTTAAGAAAGATTTATTTTTAGCTGGATTGATGGGAGTTGTTTTTAATTTAGTATTTTGGCTAGGACTTATAGCAGGAATACTTTGGTTATTAAAATATTTTAAAGTATTTGCAATGTTTAATTAATGTGAAAAGGAAGTGAAGATATGTGGGGACCATTTTGTGAGGAGTAATTAATGCGGAATTTGAAGAAAGTCTGCAGTAAAGTGAGGTGATATATTGTTTGAAGTAAATAAGTTTTACAACATGGATTGTATGCTGGCCATGAAAGAAATTCCTGATAAATATTTTGATTTGGCGATAGTAGATCCACCATATTTTAAAGGTCCTAATACCAGAGAGTATTATGGGAGAAGTGTGAGTACAACTAAAATAAAAAGACATTGGTATCCTAAAATAAAAAGTTGGGATGTTCCGAGAGAGGAATATTTTAAGGAATTGCTGAGAATATCAGAAAATCAAATAGTATGGGGAATAAATTATTTTGATATTAATTTAGGACCAGGAAGAATAATTTGGGACAAAGTTAATGGAAATAGTACATTTAGTGATTGTGAAATAGCTTACTGCAGCTTACATGATTCTGTAAGACAATTTAGATATATGTGGAATGGAATGATGCAAGGGAAAAGCATAAGTGAAGGCTGGATTGTGCGAGGCGATAAAAGTAAAAATGAAAAAAGAATACACCCTACACAAAAGCCAGTAAATCTTTATAAATGGCTATTAATGAATTATGCAAAGCAAGGAGATAAGATTTTAGATACTCATGTAGGAAGTGCATCAAGTTTAATTGCTTGCTATGAAATGGGATTTGATTTCTTAGGTTTTGAAAAAGATAAAGAAATGTTTATTTTAGCCAGTGAAAGATTAGAAAAAGTAATGAGTCAGTTAAATATGTTTGATGTAATTTAATACGTCATACTAAAATTTGATAAGTTGAATATTTGACGTAGAAACTTAAAATAAAAATTTGTTCTTTGAAAATTGAATATTGAATAGTGCAAAATGTTGAAATTTTTCATTAAAAACTTTGTAAAAGGTATTGATTATTCGTAACGAATAGCATATAATAAATACATAAGATAAAGATAAGGAGTGGTTAATTATGAAAAAAGATTTAACAAAGGTTTATGCAGAATGGAGAGCAGCAGGTGAAGATGGAGAAGCAACATTTACATGGGATTGTGGAGAAAAGAGTGCAAGAGAAGATTTCACAAAGTATGCAGAATTAGACGAAGAAATAACATTCGAAGAAATGTTAGAGCTAGAAAGTAATTATTAAGATGCATATAGCGGTTGAAATTTATAAAAAAATTTTAAAAGGGGAACTTAAACAATTCCCCAACCGCTTTTGGGTTGATCCAGGAGCAGAAGAAAATGCAAAAGAAGTGACTAAGTATTTTGTTGAAGAAATACTAAAATGGAATCATGACGATATTAGGGAAAAACTTTGTGAAGCAATCTTTAGAAAAAATAAATTAAGTGGAATGTTAGAATCTACATTCGGAAGAAGTCCATTTAAAGCAATAGATAACGCATATCCCAACACGTTTAAAGAGTGGGAATTTAAAGCCGCACCCAAACATATATGGGAAGTAAAAGAGAAAAGGGAAGAAGCGATAAAATGGCTTTTAACAAAAGCCAATAAAGACAAGTTTGAAGAATTAACTAATATAGATTTTTTAAATAATGGTCTCGGTGGATTAATGGATTATTTGCATAGGCATAAAGAATTTGATAACATAGATAGAAACACAGTAGAAGAAGGCTTAAACGCTAAAGAACGTATATTAAAAGTTAGTTTTAATAAAAGCGGAGGGACTTCTAGTAGAAATGGTGTTACTACAAGATTAACACTTCCTATAAGTTGGATAAGAGAATTAGGAATTACAGAGGAAAACAGAGAAGTAATTGCTAAAATAGAAAATGGTAAAATAATTATAAAACCTAATAAGTAAATTAAAACTGCACTATTCAATATTCGAGTAGTGCAGTTTTTATGTTTAAAATACTACGTCATACTAAAAAAGTCAGCAGAAAGGAAAGAGAATGAATGAAGAAAACGGATATAAAAGAACTTATAGATTCAACTATATTAATGGCTAAATGTAGTATTGAATTTAATAAAGAATTAATTAAGCAAGGTGCTGATATAAAACTTGCAAACGAATTAACAAAGACATATATAACAGCAATTTGTACTCCAAAAGAAACAAAGAAAGATTTAGATTTATCAATGTTAGGAATACGAACAAATTTAAATTAATACTTAGATCGGATGTAGAAAAAGGAGGATATGCATGTTAGAAATATTAAAATATATATTTTCGAGTCCATGGATATTTACTGGAGCAGTAATGTTAATATATGTGATTGGAGACATAATGCAGAATATTGTTGTTATCATATGTAAAACAGTAATTGGAGCAAAAGGAATTAAGTATTTTGATAGGACAGATATAAGAACAAATGATACTTCAGAGATGTGAAAGGATGGGCAAATAAATGATTATATTGAAGCTAGGGTCAAAGAAGTAGCTCAATATATTATAGATACTGATGCTACTGTTAGAGAAGCTGCTAAAAAATTTGGAGTAGGTAGAAATACTATATATTTAGATATTACTGAAAGGCTTAAGGAAATAAATCCATTGATGCAAGCTGAGATAAGTCTGATATTAAAATCGCATAAGTCAGAAATGAATATACGAGGCGGTATTTCTACTAAAAGTAAATTTAAGGGAGGGCAATCATTATGATAACTGAATTTAAAAGCAAAGAGCAATTAGCTGAAGAAAAGAAAGTTAAACTTGAAAAGCAAATAGATGAAATGTTAAAGGAACGTCCAGGATTGCAAACAGAAAGACTGATTAGGTTACTAAAATGTGGAGATTTAAAGGATGATAGGCTTTATATAAGTAATGGACTTGTTAAATTAAAATTTGGGATAAGAAAGGTGTATAAAGAACTAGACGATTTTTATATTCCAGAAATTAATAGAGTAAGAAAAATATTAGAAGATAAAAAGCTATCTAGGCGTTTTAAAGAAGATTATAAGAACTATTTAGAAGAGTTAAATCAATATAGAGATAGTGCTAATAGTTATTTAATGGATTGTGGAGCTACAATAATTGATTCATTTGTGCCAATGTTAGATAAATACTTTACGGAACATGAAATAATTCAAATTATAGGTGGATCATATGAACAGGCTAAGAGAATAAAAGAATGGAGAGATAAAAACGAAACTGGAAACATGTTATTAACAGAAAGTCTAATTATGCATCATGTTGAGTATAGATGGAGAAAGGGAAGGGGAAAAGATTATTTAACCTGTCCTAGATGGGAAATGCCATTATTTGAATGTGTAAGTAGTTATGTATGGGATGTTATTAACAGTGATCCAAAGGCTAAGGCTGATATGGACAAAGTATTTGAAGATATTTTTGGTGAAGCCATGGTGTATACCACTACAGATTCACAAGGAAATATTATCAGTACTGAAAAAGTGATTCAAAAATTAACTATAAATGAGTTAATAAAAGATTATCAAGGTCCATTTATAAATCAGTTGAAGCAGCAGGACACATTTGATAATAAAACAACATATAGGATCAAACGAGTTGATGTTGGTGTTTATGATGTCATTACAGAAGACAAAGAAGTATTGGATAGAATATATAAAAAGCAAGCCTAAATTCTTATTACAGAATTATTACAATTTTTATGACAGTGCAAAGGCTCAAGGTGTAAAGGATAGAACGCAATTTTAAAAAATTGGAAAAAATTCTTGTTACACTTTTTGTTACAGCCGAAACCCTCACCGTTTCTATGTTCCCTTATATATTATATATATATGTAATAATAATAATAAATATATATATATATAAAGAGAAATATATATACATAGATAGATACTATATATTATATATAAAGATAAGCACATACAATTTTAAATCTTGTTACAGATGTAGAAATTTATGTAACCTTAGAAATAGTGAGGGTTTAAGGCATAATAATGACTAAAAATTCTTGTTACATGAGCCTTAAATTCTTGTTACGTGAGGTGATTTTGATGGGTTTTAATATGTTAGAAATTAAAAAAGATAGATTAAAAGAAGTTGAATCTCAAATTAGAAAGGCATATAGGAGTAATCATAAACCTAATGGATATTTATTAAATGAGAGAAGACAGTTGAAATCAGAAATACAAAAGATGGAAGAAAAAAGAAACTAAAATAATTAATATAAAAAAGCATTAGAGAATATAAACGGCAATTTATATAGTTTCTCTAATGCAGCTACCTATCCTAATTATACCATAAAGGATGGGTGATTAAGTATGAATGAAGATAAAGATTTATATAAAAAAACTGATGGAGTACTCTTTAATTATAAATTAATAAAAGCAGAGATATATAATTTAGAATTAGACATAGAGGAGCTCGAAGAAGAAAGAGACGGAATTAAAGCTATATCATATGATGAAAAATCAAGTCCGACTCATAAGTTTAGCAGTAGTGTTGAAAATGAAGTTATTAAAAAAGAAAAAGAAATAAATAAGTTGCTTAAGGAGAAGAGATCCAAGGAAAGATTGATAACCAAAATAGATAATGCATTAGATACATTAGAATCAGAAGAAAAAGAAATTATTAGATTAAGATGTTTTGAAAGAAAACCATGG
The DNA here is from genome assembly GCF_900465025.1 of Clostridium neonatale. NCBI lineage: Bacteria > Bacillati > Bacillota > Clostridia > Eubacteriales > Clostridiaceae > Clostridium > Clostridium neonatale. Next base: position 1,007,758 of record NZ_UICR01000002.1, on the reverse strand, counting down.
AACATAGTTGGAATGGTAATTAATAAAGATGCTGATTATTGTGGTAAGATAAAGAGAATCACTGTAAATAAAATATCTGATTTAATTTGGATGAGAAGAAAAATTACTTAAAATGAACGGAAAAATCACGTAAAATTTACTGAAAAAAAACGGATTTTTTACTTGTATAGAACTGAAAGCATATATTATCATACTATCATAGAAATTTATCAAGAGACACTCAGTTGGGTGTCTTTTATTATGCAATAAAACAGAAAGGAAGTGAGTCTATGGCAAAGTCAAAATATGAAACACATGTAAAAGATAAATTAATATTAATTGAAGCATGGGCTAGAAATGGGCTCACCGATGAACAGATAGCAAAGAATTTAGGAATAGGTAAAACAACATTCTATAAATATTTATCTGAGCATAACGAACTTTCTGAACTCCTTAAAAAGAGCAAAGAAGTGGTTGACATACAAGTTGAAAATGCTTTATTAAAAAGAGCATTAGGCTATAAGTATGATGAAGTGACAAAAGAGCTTAATGAGGATACTGGAGAATTAGAAGTTACCAAGGTAGTTACTAAAGAAGTTCAACCAGATACTACAGCACAGATATTCTGGTTAAAGAATAGAAAGCCAGAAGACTGGAGAGATAGAAAAGAAGTTGAACATAGTGGAAATATAAATAATCCATATGAAGGATTGACAAAAGAAGAGTTGTTAAAGATAGCAGGTGCTGATGATGGATAAAAAGCTAATTAAGTTGGGTGCTAAATGTGAACTTGCAAGACGTGAGTTCTTTTTTTATTGCAATTTAAAAGCACCTGACTTTTATAAAAAAGATAGAAAATATCTAGTAGAGCTATGCAATGACCTTCAAGAGTTCTATGAGGGTGAAGATGAAATACTTGTAGTAAATGAACCTCCTAGACATGGAAAATCAAGAACAGCAGGATTATTTGTTGAATGGGTACTTGGTAAAAATCAAACTGAAAAGATAATGACTGGATCATATAATGAAACTCTTTCAACTATGTTCTCTAAGAATGTTAGAAATAGCATCCAGGAAGAAAAAGCAGATAAGTATAAACCAGTATTCAGTGATGTATTTCCTAATGTAGCCATAAAGCGTGGTGATGGTGCTATGAACTTATGGAGCTTAGAAGGCGGATATAATAATTACTTAGCAACTTCACCAACAGGAACAGCAACAGGATTTGGATGTTCATTAATGATTATTGATGATTTAATCAAGAATGCAGAAGAAGCCAATAACGAAGGTGTTAAAGAAAAGCATTGGGAGTGGTTTACTAATACCATGCTTTCAAGACTCGAAGAAGGTGGAAAAATAATAATCATAATGACCAGATGGGCAAGTGATGATTTAGCTGGTAAAGTACTTGAAGAAATGGCAGACAGAAAGATTAAGCATATATCTATGAAAGCTCTTCAAGATGATGGAACAATGCTTTGTGATGAAGTATTAAGTAGAAAGTCATATGAAAATAAAATTAAGACTATGGGTGCAGATATAGCAAGTGCCAATTATCAACAAGAGCCTATAGACTTAAAAGGTCGTTTATATAGCTCATTTAAGACTTATACATCATTACCTAAAGATAGTAATGGTAATTTATTATTTACAGCTATTAAGAACTATACAGATACGGCAGACAAGGGAGAAGACTACTTATGCAGTATCAACTATGGTGTTTATGATAAAGAAGCTTATATATTAGATGTGCTTTATACACAAAAGGATATGTCAGTTACTGAAAATGAGACTGCTAAGATGTTATATCAAGGTAATGTCAACAAAGCAGATATTGAGAGTAACAATGGTGGAGAAGGTTTTGCAAGAAATGTAAAAAGAATATTAAAAGAGAAGTTTGGCAGCAATAAAACAGTTATTAAGCCATTTCATCAATCTAAGAATAAAGAAGCTAGGATACTTAGTAATTCAACTTGGGTAATGGAACATATATATTTCCCTTCAAATTGGAAAGATAGATGGCCAGAATATTATAATGCCATGATTAAATATCAGCGTGAAGGAAAGAACAAACATGATGATGCTCCAGACGCTACAACTGGAATAGCAGAAATGATAAATAAACCTAGTGGTATGTCAGTACTTAAATAAAGGTGGTGAATTAACTTGAAAGAAACATTAGAGAAAATGATTGAACGTTATAATAATTGTCCAGAAGGATTTATAATAACAGAAATTTTAAGAATATTTTGTGATGCTATAGATGAAGAAACTAAACTAAAAGCATTGGATGCATTAAGAAAATCTATTAGTGAGTAAATTTAATAACTTAAGAGGTGGTGAATTAATTGGAAATAGAAGTAATAAAAGAATTAATTAAGAAACATACAATATGTCATACTAACATAGTATGGAAGGCGCTTAAAGCAGAAAGTTATTACAGAAATAAGAATGATATTCTAATATATGACAGAAAGAAAAATGATGATTCAGATAATCCATTAAGAAATGCAGATAATAGGATATCAAGTAATTTTCATGGATTGTTGGTTAATCAAAAAGCATCATATATGTTTACGGCTCCACCACTTTTTGATGTTGGAAATAAAGAGTCTAATAAAAGAATTACAGACATATTAGGAGATAACTACGCTAAAGCTTGTAAGGATTTATGTATTAATGCTGCTAATAGTGGTATAGCATGGTTACATTATTGGTTAAATGATGATAAACAATTAGAATATGGTGTAGTAGATAGTAAGCAAATAATCCCTATATGGTCTAGTAGTTTAAATAAAAAGCTTTTAGGAATATTAAGAGTTTACAATGATACAGATGATAAAGGTATAACTTATGATATTTATGAATACTGGAATGATACTAAATGTCAAGCATTTAGAAAGAAATCTGATCTTACTATAGAGGAAGGATTAGAAATCTATACAATGTTTAGTAATTTTATAGCAGATTCTAATGCAAATCAACAAAGTAATGAATTTAACCATGGATTTGAAAGAGTTCCATTTATACCATTTGGAAATAACAATTTAATGACAAGTGATTTAGATAATGTAAAACCACTAATAGACGTGTATGATAAAGTCTTTAGTGGTTTTGTTAATGATCTTGAGGATATCCAGGAAATAATATTCATACTTACTAATTATGAAGGAGAAGACTCAAAAGAGTTCTTGTCTCAGCTTAAAAAATATAAGACTGTTAAGGTGAATGATAGTGGGGCTGGAGATAGAAGTGGATTGCAGACATTAACAATAGATATTCCAATAGAAGCTAGAGAAAAACTTTTGACTATGACAAGGAAAGCAATATTTGAACAAGGTCAAGGAGTAGATCCACAACAACAAGACTTTGGAAATGCTTCAGGTGTTGCGTTGAAGTTCCTATATTCTTTACTAGAGCTTAAAGCTGGACTTACAGAAACAGAATTTAAATTAGGTTTTGGTGAGTTTATTAGAGCGATATGTAAATATCTAAATGTTGAATGTAAATCAATTATTCAAACATGGACCAGAACAGCAATAACGAATGATTCAGAATTAGCTGATATATGTACTTCAAGTGTTGGTCTTTTAAGTAATATGACTTTATATAAGAATCATCCATTTGTTGAGGATGCAGACAAAGAAGCAGAGCAAAAGAAGAAAGAAGATGAAGAAAAAGAGAGTGTGTATCCACCAAACTTCAACAAAGATAATTTAGGTGATAACTCAAAAGATGGTGAGTTAAATGGATAGTCAAGAGTATTGGAAGAAGAGAGCTGAAGAAATTGCTGATTTAGAATTTAAAAAAGTTGAGGATTATAAACTAAAGATGCAGCTAGAGTATAAGGATGCATTAAAAAGTATACAAAGGGATATAGAAAATTTTTACGCAAGGTTTGCACAAAATAATGATATTTCATTACTTGAAGCTAAAAAGTTACTAAATTCAGACCAATTAGAAGAATTTAAAATGGATTTAGAAGAGTTTAGAAGAATGTCAAAACAAGCTAATCCAGATTGGGAAAAAGAATTAGTAAATGTGTCTTTAAAAACTAGAATAAGCAGATTAGAAGCTTTACAGATTAGAATAAGAAATGCAATAGAGCAATTATATACAGATCAGCAAGAAGAAGGAACAGAGCTTTTAAAAGATACGTATGAGGATACTTACTATAGAAATATTTATAATATTCAAAGTGGCACTGGCATAGGAGTTGATTTTGCTAGGCCAGATAGTACTGCTTTAGATAAAGTTATTAATGAAAAATGGTTAGATAGTAATTATAGTGATAGGTTATGGAAAGATAAAATATCTTTGTTAACAGAATTGCAGACTAATCTTGCACAAGCTTTTATTCGTGGAGATAGCATTGATAAGACCACTAAAACAGTAGCAAGAAGACTTGGAACAGACTTCAATAAGACAAGAACTCTTATTAATACAGAAAGTGCATATATAGCACAGAAAGCTACTTTTGATGGATATAAAGCTACAGGAGTTGAACAGTATCAAATTATTGCCACATTGGATTTGCATACAAGTAAATTATGCAGGAGTTTAGATCTTAAGATATTTAATCTATCAGATAAAGAAATAGGAGTTACAGCACCTCCATTTCATCCTAATTGCAGAACTACAACAGTAGCATATTTTGAAGACATGATGTTTGGCGAAAGACTTGCAAGAGATAGTGAAGGTAAAACTTATTATGTTGATAGGAATATGAGTTATGAAGACTGGTATAACAAGTATGTTAAAGGAAATCATAGAGAAGAATTAGCAGAACTTAAGATTAAGAATAAATCTAGTGATAAGAGCCAATATGAAAAATATAAAGAAATATTAGGAGATGAAGCTCCTAAAACTTTTGATAAGTTCCAAGATTTGAAGTATAATAATAATAAAGATTATGAAGGTTTAAGAACATTATATAAAGATGTTAATTGGCAGATTAAATCACAAGCGAATATTGTAAGTGGTAGCGAGCATAAAGTACCTTTTAATGCTGAACCTAATAGTGTTTTTGATAATTATAAAAATGGAAAATTAGAGTCTAGAAGATATTATGGTAATACTGGAAAGCCACGATTAGATATTGATTTAACTAATCATGGAAATGCTGCACAACATAAAACAGTTCCACACCAACACAATTGGTTAAAAGATGAATCTAATCATGATGATATAAAAAGGCCTAAAGATTTACCGTTAACTAAAGCTCAAATGATTGCTAATAAAGAGATTTTGAAAGGAGATTAGTATGGATTTAGGAAAATTTAATAGCTTACAAGAATTGATAGATTCAATTGACATGGGCTTAGATATAGAATTTTATCTTTACAGAACTAGATATAATATATCTCCTGGAGATGATGAATACTTTATCTGTGAATGTCCTAATGGAGATGCAGTATATTATAGAAATGGTTTAGAGATGGTTAACACTCATAAAATAGATGGTCAATTATTAAAAGATATATGGAAAGATATTGGATTATATTCAATGTAATTAGCACTTACTTAGAAAAAAGAGTAGGTGCTTTTATTATGCAAAAATTTAAGGAGGAATTGAAAGATGAAAGAATTAAGTACAATCCAAAAGAGAGAAAAATTAAATCAAGTTTTTGTAGCAGATGAAATAGGTCCAGGAGGTGCACATCATGAATATCACATTGTTATAAATGATGGAAAAGAAAAAGATATTGCTAATGATGTTGTTATTATTAAGTTTCAAAAAGGACCTATAAAAGAGAAAAATTCACAACATGGAGTAGGTAACGAAGATTTACTTGAAATAGTAAGGGATAGATTAAAATCATTTCAAGATGGACCATTTGCTAGTGAGTACAATGCTAAGGCTCTTGAACATGTGGAAGAAGCTTTAATGTGGCTTAATAGAAGAGTTGAGGATAGAATTGAAAGAAATGTATTAGGAAGGAATGAGAAATAATGAAGTATAGAAAAAAGCCAGTAGAAATTGAAGCATTTCAGTATGATGGAGATTTTCAAAATAGTGAAGGTACTTATTATATTCCTGAATGGGGAATTGAAGCTCACAAGAAAGGAATATTATATTTTGATGGTCCGATTCTTAAGCTTAAAACTCTTGAAGGGGATATGAAGGCAAGTATAGGCGATTTTATAATTAAGGGCGTAAAAGGAGAGCTTTATGCTTGTAAGCCAGATGTATTTGAGAAAACATATGAATTAGTTGAATAAGTCTTAGAAATAAGGCTTATTTTAGGAGGAATTGAAAGATGAACTATATTTGTATTATATGTGATGGAAAAGAAATAGTATTTGGTTGTAAAGAGACAGCAGAAACATTACAGGATTTTATTTTAAATGCAAGTTATTCAAATAGATGTTTTATTAATGATATATCAGATACTAATAATAGAAGAATAATGATAAATCCTAAAAAGGTTTCACTTATAATGGATGTGACGAAAGAAGTTAAAAGGGCAACTAAATCAGTTAAACCTATAAAAGTAAAAAGTGAAGTAAATATCATAGATGGGGTTATTGATGAACTTGCGAAAAAGATAGAGGAAAGTTTAAAAGAAACATTTGAAATTTAAGTCTTAGTGATAAGGCTTTTTATTTTGCCATTAGCAAGGCGTAAAAAGGCTTATTATTTTCGCCCTTTTTACAGGTTTGCAGGGCATAAAGAACAAAGGTAATTCTACAGTACCTGGAGAGCAGGTATAAAAATCTATTAGAAGTAAAGGAGAAATGTAAAATGGAATGGCTAAGAAAATTAATTGAAGGTGCTAAAAAGAATGAAGATGGAAGTATAGATATTGATGATTTAATGAAACAAGTTAATACTGAATTTCCTAAGAATGCAGTACCTAAGAGTACTTACAATGATGTAAGTGAACAGCTTAAAACTGCAAATTCAACAATTACAGATTTAAAGAAAAATAATGTTGATAATGATGCATTACAACAAACAATTAAGGAACATGAAACTACCATTAAAACTCTTAAAGATAATGCTACTAAGACTGAAAAAGAATATGCATTAAAAGATAAACTTAAGGATTTAGGTGTAACAGATGCAGATTATCTTATCTATAAGCATGGTGGTATTGACAAATTTAATTTTGATGGTGATAACAAACCAATAGGAGTTGAAGATATTATTAAACACTATAAAGAATCAATTCCACATGTTTTTAAGAATGATACAGTAAAACCAAAATATAATCCAGCAGCTGGAGGAGATCCAATAGGGGCTAATCCATTTGCAAAAGAAACTTACAATCTTACACAACAAGGAAAATTATTAAAAGAGAATCCTGCACTAGCTAAAGAATTAATGGCAGCAGCAGGATTTAAATTATAGGAAAGAAAAGGTGATGTAAAATGGCAAAAACAAAGATTAGTGATGTAATTGTACCAGAGGTATTTAATCCTTATGTAGTACAAAGAACAATGGAATTATCAGCATTATATAATAGTGGGATTATATCAAATAATCCAGAATTAGATAGACTAGCATCAAGTGGTGGAACAACAATTAATATGCCATATTGGGAAGATTTAAATGGTGATGATGAAGTACTTTCAGATGATGGAGCATTAACACCAGCAAAAATTACAGCTGGTCAAGATATAGCTGTTCTATTAATGAGAGGTAAAGCTTGGAGTGCAAATGATTTAGCAAAAGCATTATCTGGAGATGATCCTATGGCTGCAATTGGTGACTTAGTTGCAGAATATTGGGCAAGACGTATGCAGGCTACAGCTATAAAATTATTAGATGGAGCATTTGCTGCTAGTAATATGACAAATAAAGTTCTAGATATTTCTAGCTTAGGAGATGATAAAGCTAAGATAAATGGTGAAACATTCCTTGATGCATTGCAACTTATGGGAGATGCAAAAGACAAACTGACTGGTGTTATAATGCATTCAGCTACAGAAACACAACTTCGTAAGAATAACTTAATTCAAACAGAACTTGACTCTAATAATAAACCAATTTCATTATTCATGGAGAAGAGAGTAATAATTGATGATTCTTGCCCAGTATCTACTGGTAATTATACAACATATTTATTTGGAGAAGGGGCAATTGGTCTTGGTAATGGTGGAGCACCAGTTCCAACTGAAACAGATAGAGATAGCTTAGCTGGAGATGATATTTTAATAAATAGAAAACACTATATTTTACATCCAAGAGGAGTAAAATGGATTGGTTCAGCAGCAGGTTCATCACCTACAAATGCAGAACTAGCAACAGGTACTAATTGGTCAAGAGTTTATGAGGATAAAGCTATTCGTATGGTTAAGTTTGTTCATAAACTATAGGAAAGGGTGATTATATGAGTGCTACAGCATTTCAAAGAATGAGGAGAGAAGCAGCATTTAAAAAGAAAATAGAGAATAATTCAGTGACAGAAAAAGACTTATCAGATATGAAAGTTGATGAACTTAAAGAATATGCACAAAAAAGAAATATTGATATTGGGAAGGCTACAAGTCAATCTGGTATATTAGAAAAAATAAAAATGGTGCAAGATAAATAGGATGTGATTTTATGGAGTTAGATAAACTTAAAGCTCTTTTAGGAATTGAATTAGATGATACATTAAAAGATACTATACTTGAATTTATTATAGATGATGTGACTAATATAATATTAGAATATTGCCATATTGAAGAAATATCTAAAGGATTACTAACTACCGCTTATAAAATGGCTGTTAAATTGTATAGAAACGAGAACCTAGGCAGTGAAGAAACTGCTATAGGTTCTATTTCATCTATAAGCGAAGGAGATACATCTACTAGCTTTAGAGAAAGTGTAGAAAGTGATTATAAGGATAGTATTTTAAATGAATATAAATCTAAGCTGAATAGATATAGAAAGTTGGTGTGGTAATATGAACAAAGCTATTTTACAAGCAAGAAAAGCACATAAAAAAGCTATAGAAATGTTTTATGAACATACTTGCACTATAAGAGGTTATGGGAAATATAAAGATCCAATTACTAAAGAAACTAAGGTTGGATTAAATCCATCACCTAAATATGAAAATCAGCCTTGTAAAGTATCTAAGAGTAGTTTAGGAAAGAATAATCAAACTGACACAACTAATAATAAAGATTATGAGATTAAACTTTTTATAAGTCCTGAAATTGAAATACATCAAGGTGATGAAATAGAAACAAATGTATTTGGTGCAATTACTAAATACATAGCAGGAGAACCACTTCCAATATATTCATCACATCAAGAAGTTGTCTTAGAAAATAAGGATAAAAAAGCATAATGGCAAAGCTTATTGAATTTGATTATTCTGAATTTAGCAAATTTCTTAATGGGTTAAAATTAGGACAAAAAGATATTGATAAAAGGATAGAAGATTTTATTTATTTTATAGCTAATAGAGCTTTAGATAAGATGGAGGAGAAAACTCCAGTAGGTGTTTATTCTAATAGTGTTCATTTTAAAGCCTTTAAAGTTAAAGCTAAAGGTAATGGATTTAATTTAGGTGAATATGTTAATGTGGATTTTGAAACAGCTCAAAACAAGGTTGGCGGAAATTTAAGACGTAATTGGAGAATTGTCAGTGTTAAAAAAGTCAACAATAAGTGGGTAATCGAACTCGCAAATAATACTGAATATGCAGGATGGGTCAATAATGGTCATAGAATAGTTGATAAAAATAAAAGAACCTTAGGATGGGTTGAAGGTAAATTCTTTGTAGAAATTGCAATGGAAGAAATTGAAAAGGAATTACCTATCTATGTTAAAAAGCTACAAGAAGATATATTAAAGCAGATGTTTGGAAAGTAGGTGATATCTATTAACGATATAAGAATAGCAATTCAGCAGGCTTTAGATAATGACTATCCTAATATAGAAATATACAGTGAAAGTATAGAACAAGGTTTTGAGGTACCTTGTTTTTTTGTTAAATTAATATCTTCCAACCAAGATAAACAATTAAATAATAGATATAAGCAATCATTACTTTTTGATGTACACTACTTTAGCGATAAAGAAGAAGATTTAAATAAAGACTGCTTAGATGTAGCTGTTAATTTGTATAGGGTCTTAGAGTATGTAGAAATTGAAGGGCATAAATATAGATCACTAAAAATGAATCATAAAGTTGTAGATGGGGTATTACACTTCATGCTGAAATTTAACTATAACATCTTGAAAGTAATTGAACACAATAAGATGAAAGAATTAGAGGTGAATGTAAATGGGAAATAAAGATAAGATTGAGCCTAAGTTTACTAAAGATCAATTAGTAAATTCGAAACATTTCAATGTGAATGAAAAGGACATTCTTAATGCTTTGCTATTTGATACTGAACAGTATTCCATAAAAGAAGCTAAGGCAGTAATTGAAACATTTTATAAAAAGGAAGTGAAATAGATGAGTGGAGGTACTTGGAGTAAACAAGATAAGGTAAGAGCTGGTGCTTATATTAACTTTAAAAGCAAAAATAAAGAAACTAATTTAGTTAATGATAGAGGAACTGTAGGATTACCATTAGTATTACCATTTGGTCCTGAAAAGAAAATTATAGAGATTGATAATGATACAGACTTATTTGCTTCTCTAGGATTAGAAAAAGCAGATGAATCTGTATTAATGCTTAAAGAAGCTTTAAAGAAAGCTCAAAAAGTTCTATTGTATAGGCTAAATGAAGGTACTAAGGCAACTAAAACAGTAGAAAGTTTAACAGTAAGCGCTAATTGGGGTGGGACTAAAGGAAATAGTATTAAAGTAGTTATACAAACTAATGTTGACGAGCCTAGTTCATTTGATGTTATTACTTACTTAGGTGATACAAAATTTGAAACTCAAACAGTTAAAACTATTAATGAATTAGCAGCTAATGAATTTGTTAAATTCTCAGGAACAGGAGCACCAACACTAACAGCAGGATTTAATCTTGAAGGTGGTACTGATGGAACAGCTACAGCAAAAGACTATACAGATTTCTTAAAGCAATTAGAATTATATAATTTCCATGCTGTAGCAATACCTTTTGATGATAGTAGCACTAAGTTAGTTGTTAAAGAGTTCATAAAAAGGCTTAGGGAAGATGAAGGAAAGAGAGTTCAAGCAGTATTACCTAATTATAAAGAAGCCGACTATGAAGGAATTATAAGCGTTAAAAATGGTGTATTTATAGAAAATAATATTCAAATAGATAAAGTAAAAGCGACAGCTTATATTGCAGCATTAACAGCAAGTGCAAGCTATTCAACATCAAATACTTATAAATCTTATGAAGGTGCTGTTGATGTTGATACTAGATATACTGATAAAGAAATTAAGGAAATTATTAATGATGGTGAAATAGTATTTGTTAATACCATAGTAAACAATCAACCTAAGATAATAATAGAACAGGATATAAATACATTTAAGACTTTTACTGATGATAAAGATAAGAGCTTTAAGAAAAATAGAGTTATAAGAACTCTAGATGGAATCAATAATCGTATTAAAGCTAGATGGGAAGAAGCTTATATTGGAAATGAAGATAATACTGAAGATGGAAGAAACTTATTTAAGAAAGATATATTAAAAATTTTAGAAACACTTCAATCTGATGGAGCTATAAAGAGCGTAGCAATTGATGATATAGAGGTACTTGAAGGTGAATCTATTGAATCAGTAGTTGCTAATGTAGCAGTTCAGCCAGTAGATGCAATGGAAAAATTGTATATGACTGTATTTATATAAGAATGGAGGAATTAAAGTATGAGTGAAACAGCAAGAAAGTTTTTTAATTTTAGTGACACCATATCTGGAACAGAAGCAAGAGGATTCATAACTATAGATGGTAGAAATGAAGATTTATTCTATGCTAAAAAATTAGATTCTAAAGCTAAAAAGACTAAGAAAACAGGAAAAACTTTAGGCAATAGAGCACAGCAAAATAAAGCAGCAGGCTGGGAAGGTACTGGGACACTAACAGTTTATTATGTTACATCATTATTCAGAGAAATGATGATTGAATATATGAAAACAGGTAAAGATGTTTATTGCGATATTACTGTTACCAATGAGGATGAAACATCTAGCGTTGGAAAACAAACAGTAGTATTAAAAAGATGCAATTTTGACGAAGTTAGTATGGCTATGTTTGATATAGATAGTGAAGCACTAGAAGAAGATATGGCATTTACTTTTGAAGATGTAGACTTATTAGATAAATTTAATAAATCAACAATATCGTAGAATACAAGGGAGGATTAATATAATGAATAATTTTGAAGATTTTTTAATGGAGAGTTTTGATGATAATGCAGAGGTTGAAAGAGAATTAACTATTGGTGGTAGAAAAAAGAAAATGAAATTTAAGGCCTTGGCTGCTACTAAGGGTGATGAAATAAGAAAGAAACATAGAAAAGTATCTTTCGTAAAAGGACAAAAGATAGTTGAAACAGATCAAGATAAGTATTTGGCAGATTTAATTGTTGAAACTACTACTTATCCAGATTTAAAGAATGCTGAACTTCAAGCTGCTTGGGGAGTAGTTGGTGGAATAGAATTGCTTAATGCTATGAAAGCTAAAATGACAGATGGCGAATATTCAGAATGGTCAAATACTGTAAGCGAAATTAATGGATATGATAAAAGCATGAATGAACTTATGGAAGAAGCAAAAAACTAATTAAGGGGGGTGATAGTGAAGCAGTATATGCTCACTATGCTCTCCATAGACTTAAGAAATTTCCTCATGAATTAATGAATCTATCCAGAGAAGAAAGAGCATTTGTTTATGCTTCAATTGATTTTCAAGCACTAAAGGAAAAGAAAGATGCTGATAAAGCTAAGAGAGGATGTTGAGAATGAATGGAATAAATGTGATGCTTAGTTTCTTTGATAACTTTTCTAATGGTATTAATAAAACAGTTAGTGCTACAGAAAAGGCAGCAAATAGTTTTGATAATTTAGGGAATTCAGCAAATATGGTGAATGTTAATTCAAGTTCTATAGATAATATGGCAAATTCAGTAAGTAATCTAAGCAATCAAATAGATAACTGGACTAATAAGATAGGAAACTATGATAAGTCTGCAATGGAGGCTATATATACAACAGAGGAATTAGTACAGATGGGGTATAAAACCGCAAATGCATTAAATAATACAGTTAATGCTGGTAAAAATATAGAGCCACCATTAGATAAGGCAAGCAAACAACAAGAAAGATTTAATAATACTATTAATCAAGGCTCTAGTAGTATGAGTGGATTAACTAGTAAAGTAAGTAATTTATTAAAAACTTATTTAAGCTTTCAAGTAATTAAACATGGTATTACATCAACTATAGGTGAAGCTATGAAGATGCAACAGCAATTGTTTACTATTCAAGGTATCATGGGTAATACAGAAGTAGGAACAGCTTATTTTAATAACTTGCAGAAAAAAGCTAATGAATCAGTATTTGCATTTGAAGATTTTGCACAAAACGCTAGAAACTATATGCAATTTACAAAGAATACTGATACACTTGATAAACTTGCTAACTTATCAGAAAGATTAACATTAGTTGATCCAACACAGGGGTTACAAGGTGCAGGATTTGCCCTTAAAGAAATGTTGAGTGGTGATGGGACATCTCTTAAAGAAAGATTTGGATTTGGAAAAGCTGACATAGAAATATTAAAAGCTAGTAAAGATATGAGCTCATTCTTAGATCAATTTGATAGTTTATTAAACAAAAAAGGCTTTACGGAAGATATGCTTGCTAAATACAATCAATCAGCAAGTGCTCAATTTGATAACTTAAAATCTAATATAGTTACATCAATGGGGCAGGCTGGAAATGGAGCATTAGAAGCACTAAATCCAGTTATAACTCGTTTAAATCAAGCATTTTCAAATGGAAGTGTACAAAATGGTATTAATACACTATCTATAGTATTAACTAATGCAGTAAATACTGGAATTTGGTTATTTAATATAATAACAAGCATAGGTACTGGAGTTAAGAACAATTGGAGCATAATAAGTCCAATATTATTTGGGGTAATTGGTGCAATTTTAACGATGAAGTCAGTTACTTTAGCTCTCAATATAGTTACAGGAATAAGCACAGGACTACAGACAATTCAAGCAATAGCTATAGCTGTGAAAACGGAAGCAACAATAGCTAGTGTTGCAGCCGATAAAGAATTAACAGTTGCTCAATGGGCTTTAAATTCAGCAATGCTTGCATGTCCTATTACATGGATTATTATAGGAATAATTGCTGTAATAGCTATTTTTTATGCAGCAGTAGCAGCAGTAAATCACTTCGCAGGTACTACATGGTCAGCAACTGGAATAATATGTGGAATAATTGCTACAGGTGCAGCGTTTATAGGAAATGCAGTGCTTGGAATAGCTAATTTTATAATAACATCTGGGATTACTTTATATAATTTAATTGCTACATTTGCTAATTTCTTTGCAACAGTATTTAATGATCCAGTGGCAGCTATAGCTAATCTATTTGTAGGACTATTTGATACAATATGTGGAATAGTTCAAAGTGCAGCTAGCCTTATAGACACAGTTCTAGGAAGTGATTTAAGTGGAGCAGTAGCGGGATTCCAAGGGAAAGTTGATGATTATGTTAATGGCATAACAGCAGATAGCACTGTTACAGTAATGGAGAAATTAGATGCTTCTAATTATACCTTTGATAGATTTGATTATGGTAACTCTTGGAATACTGGTTATAACTTTGGAGCTGGTATTGATAGTAAAGTAGGTGGAATGTTTGGAAGCTTAGGATCAACATTAGATAATTTAAATGGTGGTGGTTTAGGTGCAGATTTAGATTCATGGAATAAAGCACAAGGACCAGGAAATTTAGCTTTTGGAAATGATGATAAAAAGAATCTTAAGAATATTAATGATAAGATAGACGTTTCAAATGAACATTTAGAAATGCTTACAGATTTAGCTAGTGAAAAAAGTATATCTAATTTTGTTACACTTACTCCAACAGTACAAGTGACTACAGGGGATATAAGACAAGAAGCTGATATAAATAAAATAATATCTGATATAGAAACTTATATGGAAGATGAATTACAGAATAGTGCAGAAGGGTTGTATGCATAATGTATAAGATGTATTTAGGAATAAATAATGGTGAAGAAGGTTTTATTATACCAAGATTGCCAGAAAAAATTGATATAAGTGAAGATGGAGATAATAAAACATATAATATTATAAATCTTGGGGAAGTAAATAATATAGCACTACCTAAGTTAACCAATATATCTTTTGAAAGTTACTTCCCTTTAAATAATGGACCATATGTAAGCTCGGATCAATTATTTAATCCGAGCTTTTATATTAAGAAAATTAATGAGTGGAGAAATAATTTACAAAAGATTAGATTTATATTTACTGGTGGTCCGATAGAGATTAATGATTTATTCTCTATTGAAAATTTTAAATATAATGAAAATGGTGGAGAAGTTGGAGATATATATTTTTCTATTGAACTAAAAAGATATAAGCAATATGCAGCTAAAAAAGTAATAGTGCAAACGTCTGGTAATGGTGCAACAGTAACTACAATATCTCAAAATAGTTCAAGGGAAGACAACAAGAAATCTATCACAAACTATACAGTAGTTAGTGGAGATACTCTTTGGTATATAGCTAAAAGATTTTTAGGGGATGGTAAAAGATGTACTGAGATTGCAAATTTAAATAATATTTCTAATCCGGATAAAATATTTATTGGTCAAGTTTTAAAGATTCCACAGTAAGGAGAGTATATGAAAATACAATTATTAATTGATGATAAAAAAGGAAATGTATATGATCTATCTGAACTTACTGAAGAAGTTACTTGGAAAACAAAGAGGAAAGATAGTCCTTCAAGCTTAGAGGTGAGTTTATTGGAAGATACTCAAGTAACGATATCTAATGGTGATGTTATAAGTTTTAGGGTCAATGGAAATAAAGTATTCTATGGTTATGTATTTAAAAATAGTGGAGATAGTGGGCCGGAAATAAAATTCACAGCTTATGATCAGATTAAGTATCTTATGTATAATGATGTTTATGTTGGAGTAAATAAAAAGGCAAGTGACATTCTTTATGAGATACTAAATAATTTAGAACTTAGAATTGGAAATATAGAAGATACAGGATATGTCATTCCAACGTTTCAAGAAGATGATAAAAAATATTTAGATATTATATATAGTGCATTGAATAAAACAGTTACTGCCAATACCAGAACTTTTACTTTGTATGATGATTTTGGGTATATCAATTTAAGAGATATAAACAACTTAAAGCAAGAAACTGTTATTAGTGATGATAACAATCTAGGAGATTATGATTGGGAAAATAGTATTGAAGACAGTTACAATAGAATAAAATTCGTAAAAGATAATGAAGATAGTAAAGGCAGAGATGTATATATTGCACAGGATAGTGATAGTATTGCTAAATGGGGAAGGCTTCAATTATTTAAAAAAATTGATGATAATTTAAATAAAGCACAAATTGAAGAAATGGTTAATGGAAATCTTAAACTTAAAAACAAAGAAAGTAAAAAACTAAAATTAAAAGATGTATTAGGAGCAGGTACTGCTTCAGATTTAAACCTTAGAGGTGGTTTTGGCGTTTATGTATCTATAAAGAAAAGAAATATAAATCAGTACTATTTAATTGAAGAAGCTACACACAAATTTTCTAAAGATGGTCATACTATGGATTTTGATTTAAAGGTGGTGTAATTATGGGGATGATCCAAACTATTAAAAAAGCTAGTATGGGAGCATACAATGCAAGTAATCCATTAAATATTGAATTTGGAACCGTAATAGATTCAAAAAATTTAACAATTAGAGTAGAACAGAAAAAAACATTACCTAAAGAATTCTTTTTAGTTCCTGAAAGTCTAACTAGGTATGAAGTAGATTTAAAACATATCCATTCAACTAAAGATGGCTCTACTGGAAATAGTTTAGATAAATTAGTTATAAGAGAAGGATTAAAAAATGGTGATGGAGTTGTATTATTAAAAATAAAAGCAGGCTCAAAGTATCTAATATTAGATAAGATAGCAAATGAAATATTAGATGAGGTGATTTCTAATGAGTAATGTAAGTATTTTGCCGCAAGGTGCTACAGTAGGTAATATAGAAACAATAGAAAATACAATACAAGCAATTAAGACGTATAAAATCAAAGATGGAAAAGTAATAGGGTTTTGTGATGGTAAAGAAGCATTAGAACAAACTATATTTTTTATATTATCAACTGAAAGATACAAGTATTTAATATATTCAGATAATTATGGTAGTGAATTTGAAAATGTACCTAATATAGACAGAGATATATTAGAAAGTGAACTTAAAAGAAGAATCAATGAAGCTTTGATTCAAGATGATAGAATAGAGAGTACAGATAATTATATATTTAATTATGATGAAGACAGTGTATTGGTGAAATTCACTGTTTTTTGTATTTATGGAGATTTAGAAATTGAGAAGGAAGTGATCTAATGTTTTATGAGGACGAAAAAGATATTTTAAAAGAAATGATGAATCAAGTTACTAATGATATTGATAAAAGAGAAAATAGCAGCTTAGTATATAATGCATTAGCTCCTACAGCAATGCAAATTTCAAAACTTAGATATGATATGGATAGATTTTTAAACTATGCTTTTGCTGATCCCAATATTCCAGATGAATATTTAGATAATAAGTGTAGAGATTTTGGAATTAATAGAAAAAAGGCAACCTATGCTATTAAACTCGGAACTTTTAAAGATGAAGATAGTAATCTTATTGATATACCTTTAAATTCTAGATTTTCAATAGACAAACTATTTTATAAAGCAATTGAAAAAATTGAAGAAGGTAAATATAAGATGGAGTGTGAGACTGTAGGGATAACAGGTAATAGTCCTATAGGAGATTTATTACCAGTTGAATATATAGAAAAGCTCGCTAGCGCAGCAATAGGAGAAGTTATTTCAGAGGGAACAGATATAGAAAATAATCTAAGTTTATTTAACAGATTAATGATAAAAGTTCAGACACCTGCAACTAGTGGGAATGTATATGATTATTTAAACTGGGCATTAAGTGTTGAAGGTGTAGGTAATGCTTTAGTAAAGCCGCTTTGGAATGGGAATGGAACAGTAAAAGTTCTTATAACTAATAGTGAAAATAGAGCTCCTACAGATGAATTGGTTAAAAAAGTTAGGGATGTTATAGAAGAAAATAGACCAATAGGGGCGACAGTAACAGTTGCACCAATTCAAGAAACTAATATTACAATTAGTTGTACTTTGCTTTTAGAAAAAAATTATAATATTGAATCAATAAAAGAGAATATATCAGCTAATGTTAAAAATTATTTTAATAAAATAAATCTAAAATCCACTATTATAAGATACAACAGAGTTGTGAACTGTATTTTAGAAGTTGAGGGGGTTATTGATTATACTGAAATAACTGTAAATTCAAATAAAGAAAATATAGATTTAGGTGAGAATAATATCCCAATACTAGAAAGTGTGGTGGCTATGGTTGCAACTTAGAAATTTAGTCCCAAGAGAAATTATTGAGATTAAGGACATAGAAGAAATATATAAATCACAACAAGTTCAACTTGATAAATCTGAAGTAGATATCCACGACTTACTTAATCAATTTTCTGTTAATACTTGTACATGGGGAATAGTATTATGGGAAAAATTTATAGGAATATTAAGTGATTCATCTAAAAGTTTAGAAGAAAGAAAAGCTAGAGTGCTTGCAAAAATAAGAGGGCAAGGAACAACTACAATAGAAGCCATAAAAAATATTTGCAATGCTTATGCAGATAATACAGAAGTTGTTGAACATACATCAGAATATTGGTTTGAATTATTGCTAGAAAGTTATAATGGTTTTTTAACTGATATAGAATCTTTATATAACACAATAACTGAAGTAAAGCCAGCACATTTAGGCGTAAAGTATAAATTAATTGCGACAACTAAATCTAATTTTTATATAGGAGCAACATCTTTTACTGGTGAAACTATAACAACATACCCATGGCAGGAAACTGAGATTGAGAGTAAAGCAGACATATATGTACCAATTGTGAATTATTCAAATTTAGAAACTATAACAACATATCCTAAATAGACATAGATTGGAGATGATATTTTAATGGCAGCACAATTTTATACCATATTAACTGAAATAGGAAAAGCAAAAATAGCAAACAGTGGTGTAATGGGAACTAAGATCAATTTCACTAAATTAAAAATAGGAGATGGTAATGGCTCGTATTATAATCCAACTGAAAAACAAACAGATTTAGTAAATACAAAATGGGAAGGAAATATAACTCATGTAGGGACAGATGAGAAAAATCCAAATTGGATTGTTATTGAAGTTATGGTACCTGCCAATGTAGGAGGATTTACAATTAGAGAATACGGTGCATTTGATGATGAAGGCAATATGCTTGCAATCAGTAAATGTGCTGAAACATATAAGCCAACTGCAGATGATGGAAGTACAAAAGAATTATTAATTAAAATGATATTAGCAGTTTCTAATACAGAAAATATCACACTAAAGATAGATCCAACAATCATTTTTGCTAAAAAAAGTGAAATTGAAGAATTGAAAAATATAGTTAATGATATTGAAGATAAATTAAATAAGCATATAGATGATTCGCTATATCAAGAAGCAGGAGGAACAGCAACAGCTATAACATTATCTATGTTGACATTAAAAAATGGATATTCAAAAACATTTATAGCAACAGCTAATAATAATGGCTCTGCAACAACTATAAATGGTAAACCACTTTATAAACCAGGAACAACAACAGCGCCTAATATTAAAGCAGGAAAAGCTTATACAGTTTGGTACAATAGTGTGTCAGACTGTTTTTTCTTGCAAGCTAGTGCCGAAGGAGATGCAACAGTAGCGCAGGTACTAGCAGGCGCTATTTTTTCAACAGATGATGATACTGGTTTAGTTGGAGCTATGTCAAATAATACAGGAACAAATAAAGCATTAGCATTAAATGAAACGTGGGTTATACCCAAAGGATATCATGATGGTAATGGAAGAGTAACTCAGAATATACCTAATAATGGTGCAATAAATGCAAACTTAAATTGTGGAGAATCTAAAGATATCCCAGCAGGATATACCAATGGTGGAAGAATTACAGCTAATAGTTTAGCAAGTCAAACACCAGCAAATGCAGATGCAAGTACAATAATAGCAGGAAGAAATGCTTGGGTGAATGGTAATTTAATTAATGGGAACGCAAGTGTACAAAGTTTAGGCGGAAAGAAATTTGCAACTGGGTCGTTCGGAGAAATTGCAAGCAACGCAACTGTTACAGCAAGTTTTGGATTTAGACCATCAGCTATTGTTGGGTATTCAGGTTCATGGGCTGTATTAAGTTTCATAGTTGGCTCAACAGCAGGAGGTGGATTATACTCAGTAAGAACTGCGGCTGTTTGTGCTACAATTTCACTAAAAGATGATGGTTTTTTATTATATAACACTGGAAAAGGAGGTATAATTCCAGGTCTTACATGGTGTGCATATGAATAAGAGAATAGAAAGGAAATATTAATATGAAAACATTGATTTTACATGATGAGCAAGGAAATCTAGCATTTACAATGCAAGGAACAGAAATAAAAGACAATTATTCTTGTATAGTAACAGACATAGAAGAAAATAAAGAGATAGTATCTGTAGATGTATCTACAGGACAAGTAATAACAAAAGAAAAAGATACTAGAGTATCAGATATACAAGAATATTTAAATAATACAGATGATAGTACTATTTCTAAAGTAGAAGATACAATTTTAGAAATAGAATCAAATAAAATAGAAAATGGAGGAATGTAAAATGAATCTATACAAAATTTTAAAGAACAGAATTAATGCAGAATTAAAGAAAGAGGAAAATGAAAGAGAATTTACTGAAATATCTAGTACATTAGATATATTTCTAGCTGGAGGAAAAATAACAGTAGAACAGTATACAGAACTTAGCGAATTAATAGCAGCATAATTTTATAAAGCAAGATTTAAGCACCAGTAAGGTGTTTTTATTTTGCTTATTTTTATATTAGATAAGAAAGAAGGAGTGAATTAAAATGGATACATCTTAAAAGCCTAATAGTACCTAAAATTAAAACAAAGAAATAAACCTAGAACTTTAAAAATTTTTGAGATTAACAAAGGATGTGATATTTATGTTAAAACCACCTATTTGTCGTATGGGAGGAAAGAGTAAATTAAGAAAGACAATAATAGAAATGATACCAGACCATACATGTTACATAGAGTTATTCTTTGGAGCAGGTTGGGTGTACTTTGGAAAAGAACCTAGCAAAGTAGAAGTGATAAATGACATAGATAAAGAGCTTATTAACCTATTTAGAATGATAAAACACCATTCCCCAGAAATTGAAAGACAATTAGAGTATGAGTTTTCAGGAAGAGATGTTTTTGAAGAATATAAGAATTGTACTATTGAATACCTAACAGAAATACATAGAGCTGTTAGGTTTTTATATTTAATAACACAAAGTTTTGCTGGTCGAGGTGGAGCATATGGATATGGAACAAGTACAAAACCATCACAACAAATTTTTTATAAAAATGTATTAGGAGAACTTAAAAAAAGATTGCGAAATACTTATGTTGAAAATCTGTCCTTTGAAAAGATTATTGATAAGTATGATAGAGATTATAGCTTTTTCTTTTGTGATCCTCCATATTTTGAAACAACAGGATATGGTAATACATTCGGAGAAAATGAACAACTATTGTTAAGAGACAAGCTAAGTAATTTGAAAGGGAAGTTTTTATTAACAATAAATGCTCATGAAAAAGTTAGAGAATGGTATAAGGATTTTAACTTAAAAGAAGTACAAGTTAATTATTCAGTATCAAAAGAAGCGAAGGCAAGAGGAAAATACAATGAATTAATAATCACAAATTATTAACTATAAACAAGATAAGTAATGAATTGAGACTTTTAAAGTCTTTATACTTTACTTTTTTATATATCTAAAATTTCCAAGCGCTTGGAGAAATGGAGGTGAAATATGACAACAGAGTTTTGGATTCAGATGATAATTTATGGAGTTACTTTTGGAGTATCTGCAGGAATAATTAAAACTAAATTAAACTACATTGAACAGAAACTAGATAAACATAACAATGTAGTGGAAAGAACATATAAACTTGAAAAAGATTTGTCTGTTATAGAAGAAAAACAAAAGGTTGCTAATAACAGAATTGATGATCTTGAAGAAAATAATAAGAGAGAAGGTATGTAAAATGGAAATGATTAAAGAAAGTTTAACAGAATTATTTGTTATTATTGCATGTGGAGCTATAAGTGTAATAGCTGGTTATGTAACACTTTATACTAAAAAGCTTACAGAGAAGGTCAAAGCAGAAACAGATAAAGTTAAAGATGAAAATCAAAAGTTATTAATAAATTCAGCTATAGATAGAGCTAATGACTTAGTAACTAAGAATGTTGTAAAAATGGAACAAACATTAGTAAAAGAGATTAAGGAAAAAACAGAGGATGGAGATATTAAGAAAGAGGAATTACAGAAGATAGCTGAATCCGTAAAGGAAAATGTATTAAATCAGCTATCTAAAGAGTCACAGGATTTAATTAACTTAGAAATAAAGGATTTAAGTGGTTATATAGAAGCACAAATAGAGGTGGCTTTAGGAACATTAAAAAATCAAGTAACAGTTTAATTTAAAAGTAATTTAGAGCAGTCTTAATGGCTGCTTATTTTTTTATATTTAAGGAGGAGTTGTTTATGGAAAATAAATTTGTATTAGGTGCAATAGAGTCACCAGTAGATTTAAGAGACTATGACTATTCAATGATTTCATGTAGTGGAGATAAAGTTGATATTCCCAAAGAATTTATATTAGATTATGATTATCCAATACTTAATCAAGGACTTATAGGTTCATGCGTAGCACATGCATTAAGCTGTATGAAGTCTTATATAGATGGTGTAAGCATAAATAATATGTATTCTGTAGGTTTTTTGTATGCAAATAGACAAGAAGATGATTGGCAAGGTACAGGAATGGTTGTAAGAGAAGCATTAAAAAACCTTGTTAAATATGGAGATTGTTATAAATATTCTTTTCCAATAAACCAGGAGTACCCAGATATATTAGAAACGTTAGATAAGTACGATAAAATCAAATTAATAGATGAGGCAGATGATCACAAATCTTTGGCTTACATTAAATTAGAGACAGAAAATATTAAAGAATATTTAGTTAAATATAAAAAACCAATATTAGTAAGTGTTAATATCTACGAAAATTTTTATACTGCAAACACTAATAAAGGAGTTATACCAGCAGAGCCTACAGGAAGTAAAAAGGGTGGACATTCTATGTTTTGTATAGGATATAAAGAAGATACACTTATTCTTATAAATAGCTGGGGAGATTATAATGGAGATAAAGGAAAATATTATTTAGATATTAATTCTAGCATTATAAAAGAACTTTGGGCTTTAGAAGATAAAAAGCAAATAAAAGAGCCTGAAAAGAAAAAGTATAAAGTTGGCTGGAATAAAGACAATAAAGGCTGGTGGTTCTCTACAGATGGAGAAACATACTGTAAAGAGGAATGGAAACAAATAAAAGGAGAATACTACTACTTCAATAAAAAAGGTTATGCTTTAGATGGTGAGTGGATTCAATCTCCTACAAGTAAAAAGTGGTATTACTTAGAAAAAGATACTTGTAAAATGCTTTCTAATTGCTGGGTTAAAGATAAAGGCAAATGGTATAGATTAGAGAAAGATGGTTCTATGCTAACAGGCTGGTTCCAAGATTCTAATAGTAAATGGTATTACCTAGATTTAGACCAAGGGTATATGTATAGCTCTGCAACTATTCTTATAGATGGAAAGTACTATTCTTTTGATAGTTCTGGAGCATGGATAGAAAAAAAGATATTTAAGGGAATAGATGTAAGTAATAACAATGGAAGTATAAACTTTAATAAAGTAAAAAATAGTGGTGTAGAGTGTATTTATATAAAGGCTACAGAAGGTACTACATTTAAAGATGGATATTTAGATTATAACTATAATAATGCACATTCTGTAGGATTAAAAACAGGATTCTATCACTTTTTAGTTGGTACAAGTGCTCCCGAAACACAAGCAATTAATTTTTATAATGCTATTAAGAATAAATCCAATGATCTTATTCCTATGTTAGATATAGAAACTAATTTTAATGGATTAGTAGATTATGCAGAAAGATTTATTAAGAAATTTAAAGAATTATCTAATATGAAAATAGGAATTTACACATACACAGGATTTTTAAGTAATTTAAAAGGAAAATTTACAGAGTACCTATTATGGGAAGCAAATTATAATAATACTCCATGGAAATTACCTAATAATTCTTATACAAGAGTTGGACACCAGTATACAGAGAAAGGAAAGGTCAATGGTATACAAGGCTCTGTAGATGTAAATGAATTTAATAATAGTATTTATAATTAAGTAATTGAAAAATTATTTAATAGTATGATATAATGTTTTCACAAATAATAATACCATTCAAAAATTTTATATATCTATAAATGTTAGAAAACAATGAAAGCCGGTTAGAGATTAATTTCTTTAATCGGCTTTTATCATTATGTAAAATATGTTAAAATATAGTTATTCCAATACCAATTATAAAAGGCAACATGTAAGAGTAATTTCTTATGTGTTGCATTTTTTTATACAAAAAAAGAGCAACTTATAAGGGGGTATAAGCTACTCTTTTTTGAATTATATTATGGAGAGATACAATAATGAAAAAAATTATTATCACTATACTGCTATTATATAAATGCAATGTGACAAAAATGTGACATTATGTAGAAAAGTGTTAAAAAATATGATATTATAAATATGCAATAGATACAAATTAGTTCAAATATTCCCTAAAGAGATGGTTTAAAGATAGCTCCTTTGACCATCTCTTTTATAGTGAAATAATAAAGTTATTCTAAAACATTCCGATATAACATATGTAGGGAGGGACACTCTTTATAACATATTCACATTTACTATATACTACATAACAAAAAAGGAGATAGCTATGAATTTAGTTGTCTCTTTTTACTTAGTCATTAACTGAGTAATACTTAAAAAATATGATATAAAATATTGAAAAAATTAAGGAAGTTATAGTATAATATGAATTGGAAATAACTCTTTTTCCAAAGCCTTAAAAGAGATAGCTTTATTTACCTGTTTGTGCTATCTCTTTTATTTTTTTATTATCCAATATATCTAAAGATGAAAAAATACTATGATAGATTAGATTAAAAAGTTACTGTATGCTAAAGTAATTTTAAAATAAGTCGAAATTAAATTGCGTAGGGAATTTCTTATACATAATTACATTAAACTTATAATCAAAAGGAGACAACTATTAATTTAGTTATCTCCTTTTTTGTAGGTTAATATCATGTCTGTTTAGATTATAGACATATATAAAGAAAAATATTCCACATAAAAACAAATAATGATATAATAACACTATATTCCGCAAAGATGGGTGCGGTGGTTGTACGTTTTCCGCCTTGGGCTATTAAAAATAATAGTCTAAGGGGGTGGTATTAGATTGTGATAATTGGAATGTTAATATTATCAATATTAGTATTATTAGTAATATTGATTAATAGAGCTTTAAGAAGCAGTTCAAAGAGCTGCGAATTTAATTTAGAAGTTAACATAAAGGGTTTTAAAATAAATTTTAAAACAACAGAAAAGAACGCCCCATCTAGCAATGACTAAGCGTTCATAATTCTGTAAAAAATATATTCGAATCTAATAGCCCTAAAACTAAAAACGTTCTAGGAGAAGCTTAGTGTTCCCGCACTAGGCTTTTCTTATTTATATTATAACAAATATTTAATAAAAATAAACAGTTATTTTATATATAGTAACAAGAATTTCACCCCTATGTAACAAGAATTTTCACCCTTTTGAATGCCTTTAAGTCCCGATACTACAAGGGTTTAAAGATAATTCCACTAGGTGTAACAAGAGTTGAAATTACACGTGCTTATCTTTATATATATAATATTATATTATATATGTATGTATATGTATCTCTCTTATTATATATATATATTTATATATTATTATTACAATATATATAATATATATATAAAGGCAAGGAATAGAGAGGGTTTAGGGTGTAACAAAAAGTGTAACAAGAAAAATTTTACAAAAATAAAGAAAGTGCTATAAAGCTAGAACTGTTGAGGAATAGGATGATAACAAGAATTAAATTAGTTTTTGCGACATTTTTATTACAGTTCTTATGACACCTACTGGTAAGGAAGAAAAAGCTCAATCCAATTTTGGACTGAGCCGATTTTTTGGCGTAGTTACTGTCAATATTGATATAGTAACTACACTTTTATTATTAGTTTGTTAGGGAATGTTATATTTATTTGGTGGTGTTAATTATACTGTCATTTTTTATATTAGATTCAAATATCCAAGCAATTGGAAAATTAATATGTATTTGAAGAGTCTTGCAGGAGTTCCAGCTATGGCACTAGAATATGCTATGAAGCAAAATGGAATCATTCCAAAGACAGATGCAAATATGGTTACAAATATAGATTTTGCAGCTACTGCAGGAGCATTTAAAGGTGGTACTGGAGATTACGTTGCTTTATTTGAGCCAACAGCTTCAGTTCTTGAAAAAGAAGGAACAGGTCATATACTTGCTTCTGTAGGTGAAGAATCAGGTGTCATACCATATACTTGTTTCTTTGCTACAAATTCATATATGAAAGAAAATCCAGAAGTAATACAGAAATTCACAAATGCTATTTATAAAGGCCAACAATGGTATTTTTCTCATTCAAGTGAAGAAATAGCAGATAAAATAATTGACTATTTCCCTGGTACTGATAAAGATACAATAGTTACAGTTATAGATAATTATAAGAAAATCGATGCTTTGGCTCATAATCCAGTAATTAAAGAAGAAGATTTAAATAGATTAATGGATATTATTATTGAATATGACAGCAGTTTAATTCCACAAAAACCAGCATTTAACGCTATTGTTGATAACTCTTATGCAGAAAAAGCTATAAAATAGTGTAAACAAAAAGATGATAAGGTGGTGGAATTATATATGACATTATTAAAAATATCCAATATATCAATGAATTATCATACAGTTCAAGGTGAAACAAAAGCATTGGATAATGTTAATTTTGATGTTGAATTTGGTCAGTTTATTTCCATTTTAGGACCTTCTGGATGTGGGAAGTCCACACTTCTTAATATAATAAGTGGTCTTTTAAATCCAACAAGTGGTGGAGCTTTATATAAAGGAGAAGATATAAAAAAACATCTGGATAAGATTGGGTATATGTTTCAAAAAGATCACTTATTCGAATGGAATACAGTTTGGAATAACGTAATTCTAGGATTAAAAATAAAAAATAAGCTTAATGATGAATCTATTGATAGAGTAAATAAACTTTTAGAGACTTATGGACTTAGTAAGTTTAAAAATCATCATCCAAGTCAATTATCAGGGGGAATGCGTCAAAGGGTTGCACTTATTAGAACTTTAGCTCTTAATCCAGAGATATTGTTTTTAGATGAACCATTCTCAGCATTAGATTATCAATCAAGACTTTTAGTATGTGATGATGTATACAAGATAATTAAAAATGAAAATAAAACAGCAATTATGGTTACTCATGATATAAGTGAAGCTATTTCAATTTCAGACAAGGTAGTTGTTTTAACTAAGAGGCCATCAAGTGTAAAAATAGAAGAAGATATAGAATTTTTAAAGGATAATTTAACTCCTTTTGAAAGACGTAAGGAGCCAGAATTTAGAGAGTATTTCAATAAGTTATGGAAGGAGTTAGATGAGTGCAATGAATAAGGCAGAAGAAAAGAATATTAGTAAAGAGCATGAGATATATCTAAAAAGCGTTAAAGCTAGTAAGAGAAAAATAATAATAAGCAGAATTCTTATTCTTGTGATCTTTATAGGCTTGTGGCAAATTGCAGCTGATTTAAAATGGATAGATCCATTTTTAACATCTAGTCCTAGCAGAGTTATAAAATCGTTCATATCGTTATATGAAGATGGAAACTTATTAAATCATATATTGGTAACATGTTATGAGACAATAATAGGATTTACGCTAGGAACTGTATTAGGTGGAATAATTGCAGTTATATTATGGTGGTGTCCATTTGTATCAAAAATATTAGATCCATATTTAGTAGTATTAAATGCGCTTCCTAAAGTAGCATTAGCTCCAATTATAATATTTTGGATAGGTAATGGAAAACCAGCAATAATTGTAATAACATTATTGATTTCCATTGTAACTACAATAATCAGCATATTAACAGGATTTAATGAAATAGAGGATGAAAAAATCATGCTGATGAAGACCTTTGGCGCATCAAAAATCCAAATGCTTAAGTTTTTAGTTTTTCCATATTCAATTCCTGTTTTTATATCTGCATTAAAAATAAATGTGGGATTATCTTGGGTTGGTGTAATTATGGGAGAATTCTTAGTTGCTAAAGAAGGCTTAGGATTCTTAATAATATATGGAGGACAGGTCGCACAGCTTGACATGGTAATGATGAGTATTGTTATTTTATCAATTGTTGCTTTTTTAATGTATGAAATAGTAGCTGTGGTACAGAAAAAATTAGTTAATGAAAAGAATAATTGATATAAAAAGATGCTTCAAGAAACAATATCTTGAAGCATCTTTTTATACATTACTATTTCAATCGAGTTAAGACACTAAGAGCACGATTTAGTGTATGTATACATTATACTAAGGATATTAAATTTATTGTATAGATTATTGAGAAATACTAAGCATATTAGTTTTGAGAAATATTATCTTAAATAAATGAAGTTTTATGTATATAAATATTAATTTATTTAAGATCAGATTAGGTTTATATTTAAATCATAGGAAAAACGTTTAAAAATTGCATTTAATTACTATAAATACAAGTTATTAATATATTATATATGATTTTATCTACATATAAGCTAAATCAATAATTTACTTATTAATTAAATAGTGTTAAATTGTATAGTATATAACTTGGTAATTGGGATAAAGGAATCTTGAGGAATAATTGAAAGGGGCAGAAAGATGGAGCTTTTTAGAGAAACATTGATTATTCTTGGAATTTACTTAATAGGTGAATTTATATCATCAATATTAAATTTACCTGTACCGGGGAATATATTAGGAATGCTTATATTATTCATA
Organism: Clostridium neonatale; assembly: GCF_900465025.1. NCBI lineage: Bacteria > Bacillati > Bacillota > Clostridia > Eubacteriales > Clostridiaceae > Clostridium > Clostridium neonatale. Next base: position 978,412 of record NZ_UICR01000002.1, on the reverse strand, counting down.
TTGCTATGTAGAAAAATTTTGAAGATTGAAAATATTGAAATTGAATCAGAGTGTTTATTAAGTCATTTATTGCTATTTTTTATTCCAGTAGGAGTTGGACTTATGCCTTCAATGGATATAATAAAATCTACATGGATTCAAATATTTATTGTATATGTTATAACAACAATGGTAATAATAGGTGGGATTGGTACAATTATTCGATTTATATCAAGCAAGAAAAAAATAGAAATGAATGAAGGTGAAGATATCGGAAGTAATACCAGGTAATTTACTATTTTCATTAGTCTTCACTAGCTTCTTATGAAATAGGAGTATATAGGGAGAGAAAAACTAAACTCAATTAAAGTCTTATAACTTGGAAAAGTTCAAGGTGGAATAAGCATACTTTCTATTGGAATTGCTGGAATTATGAATGTGGTACTTACTCTATTATTATTGAATTTATTTAATGATATATTTTGATTAGAAATGATATACATATAAAACTATATAGTTTATTAAAATATAAATCAATTATAAATCAGTTAAGATATTCTAGAATATTATTTTAGAGTATCTTATTTTTTTTATATTGTGATTTTAACATTTGTAATTTCACGTACTTATAAGTGTTTATTTTAAAAAATTTTATATAAAATATTGATATTTGATGCAAACTATAGAAGATTAATATTTGAAATCTGTGATAATATATCATCTATGAATAATGATAACATTAATTTTAGAATATATAGGAGGAAATAATGAAAAAGTTAAAAGAATACGCAATTATAACATTAGGTATAGCAATAGTAGTAATATCATTACAATTTTTCTTTTTCCCAAATGAAATAGCGTCTGGAGGAATATCTGGATTAGCTCTTGTAATAAATAAATTACTTGGAATTAAGACAGGAATAGTAATGAACATATGTAATGTTGTGCTATTTGCATTAGCATTTATGTTTCTTGGTAAAAGCTTTGGTATAAAAAGTTTATATGCAGCTTTTGGATTATCAATATCATTATCAGTAATTGAAAGAAATTTTGATGTAGTACCATTTACAGATAATTTAATACTTGCATCTATATTTGGAAGTGCATTATTAGCCTTAGGAACAGCAATTATGCTTACCCAGAATGCAACTACAGGTGGAACAAGTATAACAGCTAAACTTATTAGCAAGTATTTTAATATAGATTTTGGAAAAGGTCTTTTAATATCAGATTCTATTGTAATTATTTTAGCTATGTTTACTTTTGGAACAGAGCTTGCATTATTTGGATTATTAAGTGTTTATTTAACAAGTACTTTAATTGATAAGTTTATAGATGGTATTAATGTATCTAAACAGGTAATGGTATTTACTAAAAAAGAAAAAGTGGTTTCGGATTATATAATAAAGGAAATACATAGAGGATGTACAGTCTTTCATGGAAAGGGTGGATATACAGGACAGGATAACTGCGTTATATTAACTATATTGACAAGAAGTCAATTTATAAAATTAAAACAGTTTATAAAAGAAAATGATAGCAGTGCATTCATTACTGTAAGCGAGACAAGTGAAGTGCTTGGAGAAGGATTTAAGAGCTTAAAAGGTTAAAAAATAATATTTAATAAGATTAAAGTTAAAAAATCACTAGAAAGATGATTAATTTCTAGTGATTTTTATATTATTTTCTTTTTTTATTAGATGTTTTTTTCTTTCCAGAAGAAGATTTATTGCTGATTTTTGATTTTTTATTCTTTTCTTCTAAGCTTTTACGTTTTAAAGTTTTTTTCTTCATTACTGAAAAACCAAAAGAACCAATAGCCTTTTTACTTAATGGAAAGTATTCACCATGGCAATAAGATATCAGGTTAGCATTTTCAAAGTGAATTTTACCATTTTCATCAAATAAATCTTCATTAACATGAGATGATACAACTTCAGCTATAAACATATCATGCGTACCAAGAGGTATTATATTTTTTACTTTACATTCAATATTTACAGGACATTCATTAATATAAGGTGCTGAAACAAATGTACTTTCACTTAGTGTAAAATTCATGTCATCTATTTTATCAAATTTTCTTCCGGGCTTTACACCACAGTAATCAACAGCTTTTACTAAATCAGAACTAGGCATATTAATTACAAAGTCCATAGACTCTTTTATATATTCGTATGATAATCTTTCAGGTCTTATTGAAATATAAAGCATAGGAGGTTTTGTATTAATTGTACCAGTCCATCCAACGGTAAAAACATTATTTTTACCTTCTTTATTTCTTGATGTAACTAAAACAACTGGGACTGGATTTAAGATTACACTTCCTTTAAGTTCCGTTTTACTCATTATTATCTTCTTCTTCCTCTTCTATAGCTAGATCTTCTATTTCTTCTATTAAAAGATAAGCTTTTAAGCATAAATATTAATGAAATTATTATTATTATTCCAACAAGTGTTCCAATATATAATAATAAATTATCTTTAAGAATAGTTCCTAATGAAATTTCAACAGTACCAGCAACATTTTCACTATGATTTCTTGTAGTATAAGTTAATTGAACATCTTTATTAAATATAAGATTCCAAGCGCTAGCGTTACTGCTAGAATAATTTATTTTTGATTCAGCATCATTTATAGCATTTTTATAATATGTAACATCTTGTGCTAATTTGATAGGAACATTAACAGTTTTCTTTGGACCAAAGAATCCAAATGATTTATATTCAACAGAAGCAGTTCCAACTTCTTCACCACTTGATTTATAAACTTCTTTTTGAACATCATAGCTATAATTCATAATAGCATCCATATCATTGAATTTAGTTGGATCTTCATTATCAACTTGAGTACTTTTTAAAACTACACCAACGATTTTTCTTCCATCTCTTTCATAAACAGTAGCTAAGCATCCACCAGCAAGGCTAGTGTATCCAGTTTTTCCACCTATATTACCATTTTTGCCTAGAGTTAAATTTCTATTTTCAAGCATAACTTTAGAACCATTAATATATATAGATGCTTCTGGTAATTCCATAACGCTTCTTTCCCATTCATTACCAAAGGCTGCTTTTGTTATTAAAGAAAGATCATATGCAGTAGTATAGTGATTATCATCATGTAATCCATTAGGTGTTACGAAATTACTGTTGTGTGCACCAAGTTCTTTAGCTTTGGCATTCATCATTTCTGCAAACTTTGTTGAATCTCCAGCAACGTTATCAGATATAACATAAGCAGTATCATTTCCAGAGAAGAGTAATAAACCTTTCATTATATCGTCAGCTGAAATCTTATCACCAACTTTTATTGATCCACCCATAAAACTGTCATCTAAAGAATATGCAGGTTGAGCTTTTGCAGCTTCTGTATAAACTAACTGATCGCTCTTTTGTTTATTTTCAGCTAATAGTAAGCCGGTTAATAATTTAGTTGTACTTGCTGGATAATGCTGAGCATCAGCCTCTTTAGAATAAATTATTTCTCCAGTTTCTAAGTCCATAGTTATAGCTGATTGTGCTACTATACTGGGTTCAGCTTCGGCAGCAGAAGCGCTAGTGTTAAGGTTAAAAGTGCCAAAAGAACTAAATAATGAAACTGAAAGAGTTAATACAAGGGTTTTTAAAATAAAGTTTTTTTTCAAGTCAATCTCTCCACTTCTATTTATAAATTAAGTATTTTTAGTATAACATATTTGAATTGTCAATGAACGATGAAGTATGATTTATTATAGAAAAAGTTTAAAACACCCAGTTTAAAGAAATGCAGAATAATCTTTACATTTAATTAAAAACTGAAAAAGCATAATTGATAATTACCATGTATAACTTTTACATAAATAAAAATATAAATAATATTTTTATTTATCAGTTTTAAGTCTTTCCTTTATAACAGATTTTGCTTTTAATTCAAGTTCATCATCTAAAAGATCTAATTTTACATCAGTACCATATTTATTTTGAAGAGCTAATAATAATAATCTATCAGCAAATTCGGGATTTTTTGATAAGAAAGAACCATGAAAATATGAACCAAAAGTATTTTTGTATATACATCCTTCATATCCATCTTGACCATTATTTCCATAGCCATGAATGCATTTTCCAAGAGGAGTATGATCATTTATATATGTTCTTCCAGAATGATTTTCAAACCCAACATAAGTTTCATCAAAAGATTCATTGTATATTTCTGTATTACCAATAAATCTAGTATCTCCCCCCTCAGTATAAATATTTAATATACCAAGTCCGTTTATTTTTTCACCATTTGGAGCTGTGTAGTATTTTCCAAGTAGTTGATATCCACCGCAAATTGCAAGAAATACTTTACCATCTTCTATATATTCTTTAATATCATCTTTTTTTATTGTATTTAAATCATTTGAAACAATAGACTGCTCATAATCTTGGCCACCACCAAAGAAAATAATGTCTATATTGTCTTTATCTAAAGTATCATTTAAAGAAGAGTTTACTATATTAACATCTATGCCACGAAGTGATGCTCTATGTTTTAAAATAAGTACATTTCCTACATCGCCGTATACATTTAGTAAATCAGGGTATAAATGACAAATTGTTAATTCCATTTTATATGCCTCCTTCGTTTACCACAACTTTTTAATATAACCTTTTGAATGTAGGTATTTTCGATAGTTTATCATGGCCGTATAAGTTGCAAGGATATATATTTTATTTGAAGAAGAAGTTTTAATTTTTTCAGTTAAGGCTTCATAATCTTCTTGTAAAATAAATTTGTCAGGATCTAATCCACAAACTTTTAATCTAACAGCCATATCGTACATTCTAAGCCCAGAAACAAAAATATCTTCTATTGGGAGAGTAGAGATTTTTTCGAAATCAACATCCCATATCCAAGAAACATCACGTCCATCTGCATAATTATCATTAAGCATAAATACTGCAGAGAATGGATCTTTATTAAGTGATAAAGTATCTAAAGCTTGATTATACCCAGCTGGATTTTTAACTAAAATTATTTTTAAATCTTTATTATCTATTTTTATCTCTTCTTGTCTACCAAAGCTTGACTCTTGACTTTGAAGAGAAGTTTTTATTACAGAATCATCAATATTAAGTTCTTTAGCTACTGAAAAAGCAGTTAAAGCATTATAAATATTATAAGCTCCAGATTGACTTATGAAGACCTCAGTATTATTAATTAAAACAGAGGAATTGTCTGGATTTAAATCAAATATTTTATTTACAGCATAATTTAAATTTGGTCTTTTATAATCACATTCTGGACAGTAAAAATCACCTAAATGATTATAAGTTACAAAATTATATTTGTATGGTGCTTTACAGAATTTACAGAACTTTGCATCAGCATTAATCTCAAGAGTAGTATTTTCGTTTATTGGAACATTAAATCCATAATACATAGAAGGATTATTTAAATTCAATTTTCCAAGTAAAGATTCATCACCATTTAAAATTAATTTAGAAGATGGAGCATTACGAACACCTTCTAGAATTTTATTTAGAGTTGTGTAAACTTCACCATATCTATCTAATTGATCCCTAAAAAGGTTAGTTACAGTTATTATTTCAGGTGTTATATGCTCAGTAATGAATTTAACATTTGCTTCATCAACTTCAATTACAGCATAAGCATTTTCTCTTTTCTTAAAAAAAGAGAAATTTGAAATGAAACAAGCTACTATGCCTGTATATAAATTAGCACCAGTATTATTTGTAATAACATCAAATTTATTTTCATTTAATATATTATAAATCATGCTAGTAGTTGTTGTTTTACCATTAGTTCCAGTAACTAAGATAACTTTATATCCTTTGCAAACAGTTTTTAATACATTTTTATCAATTTTTAAAGCAATTTTTCCCGGGAAATTAGTTCCGCCTTTAAAAAGATGCTTTGAAAGGTATGCAGCAGTTTTTGCTAGAATTATACTTAATATAGATTTTATATTAATTGTACTCACCACCCAATTAACTTTATTTTAGATTATTAACCAATGAATATATTATTAATCAATAACACTAAGATATTTTATTACAATAAGGTATATTAAATCAATATAAAAATATCTTATCTTCAATAATAATAAAATAAAGTTTTTATATAAATAATTAAAATAAGTATAGCATAGAAAATGAAATTTAAAAAAGTATTTTGAATATTAATAAAACTGAGATATAATATAAAGGAAATAAATGTAATTATTTTAAGCAAAATATAAATTTATATGAAAAATCTACTTATAGACAGGCTTTACGCAATTGTCTTATTAGGAAATATGTCCTATAATTAAAAGTGATAAAGAATTTTACGAGGTGTTATTGATGTATAAAATATCGGTTGATATAAATGGGATGACTTATAATCTAAAAGGGGATAAAGATGAAAAGTATTTATTTGGAGTTGCAAATTTTGTAGATAATAAAATAAAAGAAATAGCAAATAAAAAAACAGGATTAAGTTTACTTGATTCAACAGTTTTGGCAGCCGTAAATATAACAGATGAACTTTTTGAATGTGGGTATGAATTAGAAAACATTGAGAAAAATCAAAAAAATGTTTCAGAAGAAAATTCAATATTAAAAAGTAAATTAGACAAACTTAAAGAAAGTTTTGAACAACTTTCAAAGGAAAAAAGTGATATAGAAATTGAATTTTCCAATAAGGAAAAGGAATTAAAAGAAAGATATAAGAATGAAGAATCTTACTATACTGCATTAGAAAATGATTTAGAAGCAGCAAAGAAACAAATAGAAGATTTAGATAAAAAATTATCAGAAGCAACTGTTGAAAAAGAACAAGCGCTAAATACAAATGCAGATTTATTAGAAGAAATAGAAAAACTTAAGTCTAATCATAGCTATATTAATCAATCATTAAATAATGAGCTTAGTAGTGTAAAAGAAGAATTTGATAAATATAAAGAATCAGAAGAAAATATTAAAAATGGATATAAAGAAAAAGAAGAAAAGCTAACTAATGATTTAAATAATGCTAATGAAAAAATAAAGAATTTAATTAATAGTTTAACAAATTTAACTTCAGAAAAAGAAGAAGCTATAAATTCTTTAGAAAAATTGAAAGTGACTTTGGAAGAAGAAATTATTTCTAAAGAAAAATTATCTAAAGATTTCGAAGAATGTAACAAGAATTTAGATCATATTAAAGGATTACATGCGGAAACTTCAAATAAGCTTACACAAGCTAATAATAATATAAAAGCAGAAATAAATGAAAAAATTGAAACAATAAAAATGCTTGATTCAGAAAAGGAATTAAACAATAAATTATCTAAAGAAATTGATCAATTAAAAATTACAGAAAGCAATTTAAATAATGATTTGAAATCAGAAAAAGAAAAGGCAGCAAAACTAATAGAAAAATTAGAAAATAATAAGGTTGAAATATCTGATTTAAATGAGAAAATAGATGAACTAAATGAATTATTTAATGAGTGCGATAATGAGCTTTTAGATTATAAGAAGCAATTAGAAAATGAAAAAAATATAAATAATGAAGTAAACGGTAAATTAAATAAAGCCAATGAAGAGAAAATTGAACTTGAAAGTTTAATACAAAAATTAAATAATGAGAAAAATGAATTAAATAATAAGTTGGAAGAAACTTTATTAATTACTGAAGAATTAAAAGAAGAAATATCTAAATTAGAAGATGATAAGAATACTTTAAATATTGAGCTTGATAATATGAGAGATACAAACGATGAGTTATCAAAAGAAATAGAAAAAAGTGATAGAGATATTGAAGTTCTTCAAGAAGAATTAGAACTTACTAAAAATAGTAATTCTAATTTAAAAACAGAATTAAATGATTCTTTGAGAGAAAATGAAAAAATAACTCAAGAATTAAATGATAAAGTAAAAGCCAAAGATAATGAAATATTACGATTAGAGACTGAGCTTGAAGAAAAGAATAATAGTTTAGTTCAAATTGAAGAAGAAATAAAAACTAAGGAATATGATTTTAGAAGGTTAAAAGAGGAGCTTGCAAGTAAAGAACGTGCAATAACAAGATATGAAAAAGAAATGAGCGATAAAGAAGATATATTCTTAAGACTATCAAATACAATTGATACAAAAGAAGCTCAATTAAAAAATCTTAAAGAAGAATTAGATGAAAAAAGAACTAAAATCAATTCTATAGAAATTGAGATGGAAAAGATATCAAAGGAAAATCAAAAAATGCATGAAGAGTCAAAGCATTATGAAAGTAAATATTTTGAACTTCAAGCAAAAGTAATTGATGCACAAATTGAAGTTGCAAAAGTTAAAAAAGAGCAAATAGGGCCAATAGCTAAAAAGAGATAATATAAAAGAAGAGAGCCGGTAGAAAAATTCTGCCGACTTTTTTCTTTTATAAAAATTATGCTACATAGAATTTGAATAAATAATAATTGTTATTTGCATTTTTTTGAATTTAGTATATTATTAAGGATGATAAACTTAAGAATAAGTTTGTAAAAGCATATTGTGGAGGAAATGAAGTTTAATATGGAAAAAATAGAATTACTTGCTCCAGCAGGAAGCATGGAGAGTTTAGTTGCTGCAATAAATAATGGAGCAGATGCAATTTATTTAGGTGGAAGCAAATTTTCTGCAAGAGCATATGCTTCAAATTTTGATAATGAACAAATGGTTAAAGCTGTGGATTATGCTCATAGCTATAATGTAAAAATATATGTTACAATGAATACTCTTTTAAAGCAGAATGAATTAAAGGAAGCTATTAAATATGTTGGATATCTTTATGAAATAGGTGTTGATGCACTTATAATTCAAGATACTGGGCTTATAAATTCATGTAAAAAGATTTATCCAGACCTTGAATTACATGCATCAACTCAGATGACAATACATAATGGTGAAGGGGCGTTATATTTTAATGAAAAAGGCCTTCACAGAATAGTATTATCAAGAGAGCTTTCTTTAGATGAAATTAAATATATTTCAAAGGATCTTGGAATTGAAACAGAAATATTTGTACATGGTGCATTATGTGTATGTTACTCTGGTCAATGTCTTATGAGTTCAATGATTGGTGGAAGAAGTGGAAATAGAGGAAGGTGTGCTCAAAGCTGTAGAATGCAGTATACACTTCAAGGTGAGACATCAGGAGAAAGAAAGGGATATCTTTTAAGTCCTAAAGATACATGTTTGATTGAAGACATTGATGGAATTGTCAAAAGCGGAACATCATCTTTAAAGGTTGAAGGACGTATGAAAAAGCCAGAATATGTAGCTGGCGTTACTAGAAATTATAGAAAAGCTATAGATAAGGTGTTAAATCATACTGATTTTAATTTGGCTAACGGTAAAAAAGAATTAGCAAAATTATTTAACAGGCAGGGATTTGCAAAGGCATATTTATATAAAAACACAGGAAAAGATATGATGAGTTTTGAATATGCTAAAAATACTGGAGTATTTATAGGTAAGGTTTTAGATAAAGGTGAAGTTATATTAGAAGAAGATGTTGCACTTGGTGATGGAATAAGATTTAATGATGATGGATTTACTTTAAGCAAAATTCTTCTTAATGGAAAAGAAGTTAAGGAAGCAAATGTAGGAGATAAAGTTAAGTTATTCCCAAACAATGGTTATAAAAAAGGATATAGATTATTTAAAATGTCAGATAAGAAATTATTTGACGAGTTAAAAGATTATACAAAACCATATTTAAGAAAGATTTTGTTAAATGGAGAGGTCGAATTTAAAGTAAATGCACCTCTTATTTTAAAAACAAAGTTTAATAACAAGGAATATAAGGTTTATGGTGATATAGTTGAAATTGCAGAAAATAAACCATTAACGCGTGAAAGAATAGAAGAATCACTTAAAAAATCTGGTGAAATACCTTATAAGTTTAATAAAATAATGTTTGATGAATTTGATGATGGGTTTATAAGAATTGCATCATTAAATAACTTAAGAAGAGAATTATTTGAACAAATATTAAAAGATAACACAACAAAATATAGAAGAAAAAGAGTTCAAAAAGAATATACAGTAAATTCAAGAAAAAATAATAAAGATTTAGGATATATCTTCAGCTGTATTACTAAAGATCAACTAAAAGCATTAGTAGAAGATGAAAAAGTAGAAAATATAGCAGTTAACTTATCTTTCAGCAGACAAAAAGATGCTTTAAGGAAGGATGATATAATTACAATCACGAACAAAAACATTTATATAAAAGTACCTAGTATTATAAAGCAGGATTTTAATAGTGTTGTTAAGGTTATAGATGAACTTTTTCCATACATAGAGGGAATTATTACATGTAACGCTGGAATAATAAGAAAGTATAAAGATAAGCTATTTATTATAGGGGATTATAAACTTAATATATATAATAAAGAAGGTGCTGAATTTTATAGCGAAGATATTGATATTCCATTCTTAAGTATTGAATTAAACAGAAAAGAATTAAAAGAAACAATGAAGGATTTAAATGTTAATGTTGGAGTAAACATATATGGAAAAACAGAACTTATGGTAAGTGAGTATTGTCCAATTGGAAGTACATTTGGTAATAAGACAGAAAAAAAAGCATGTAGCGGTCCATGTATGAAAGATAACTTTACATTAATCGATAGAATGAATGAAAGATTTAGGGTTCTTTGTGAAAATACATGTAGAACACATATATTAAATTCACTTCCTATTAATTTAATTGAAGAAGCTCCCGAATTAAAGAGCTTTGGAATAAATAACTTTGGAGTTGATTTTAAAGATGAATCTTATGAAGAAGTTAGAGAGGTGTTAAACCAAATTGAATTTGGTAAGAAAAATGAAGATAGAGTTTATACTAAAGGACATTATAAACGTGGAGTAGAATAATATGACATGAAAACTGCAAGCATAATAGCAAGTATATTATATTTTCCTATGTTGATATTTTCGGGTGTAACTCTCCCTTATGAAGTAATGCCAAAATTATTACAAAAAGCTGCTGATATTTTGCCTTTAACCCAAGGTATAAAGTTGTTAAAAGCTACATCTTTAGGATTACCAGTTAATGATGTTATATTTCCAATTACAGTAATGGCGGTAATTGCAAGTTATTTGTATCACTATTTATATTAGTTTTTTTAGATGGGAATAAAATATAGAATTTCTCATGTGGTAAATAAAAAAATTAACTAGTATTTTTATAATTTATAAAATGAGTTCTCCTAATTAGGAGAACTCATTTTTAATTAATAACTATACAAGCATAGTATTTTAATTAAGCTTCAAAATTTTTAATACGTATTTGCATATTGTCTTTAACTTTTAATTTTAACAAATCATTATTTTCATTACTATAAATATAGTTAGTTTCATATAGTTTTTTTACAGTACTTCTTGTAAGATCTAAATTATCACTGAGAAGTTTATCAACTCTAAGATTTGTTGGAAACTTGGAAATAATATTTATAATAATTTCGTCTGAATCACAATAATTTGTTTCAATTTCTTTTTTTTCAACAGAATATGTTATGTCATCAAAGATTGCTTCAGCTTTATTTTTACTATAAAAATCGAGATTAAAGCTGTATTCCTTTGCTAAATCTTCATCGTTGGAAAGAAATTTCTCATACTCATATCTAGAAATATCAATTGGCTTAATTCGTTTGTATATGGTCATATTATAAGTTGACTTACATTTATCGCATTGGTAAATAAGCCAAACATCGAGATTGCTTTTGTTTGCATTTACTCTGAATTTTTTTGTGTTTATATAGTTTGTTTTTTTGCCACATTTAGGGCATATTCTTCTTATAGTTGGCAGAGTTTTGGGAATTAACTCCCATTCATATTCTTTTAAATAGCTCATTTTGCTCCTCGAAATTAAATCTAAATTTTTAGGATAAGCAAAGGCTATTGTATTAAATTTATGATAATGCAATAGCTTTTGCTATGCATTCATAAAAGGTAGTTTCATAAATAAATCCTCCAATCATAAATAATATATTGATATTTTATTATTTAATGAATAAAGATTAAACCTCGAAGTTATTTATGAAATAAGAATAATATTTTTATATAACAAAAGAGTGTCCAATTAGTAGACACTCTTTTGTTATATAAAATAAAATTAAATACTAAATTTATATATGATAAAGATATGTTCAGTAAGGAGTGTACTAATTTTTAAACAACCATTAATTATCTATATCAGAAAAGGTTTCTTTATCTTTTTCAGTTATTTCTCTTAAAACTCTGCAGGGATTGCCAACTGCAACTACATTTTCAGGGATGCTTTTTGTAACTATACTTCCAGCACCAACAACAGAATTCTTTCCAATTGTTACTCCAGGAAGAATGATAACACCTGAACCAATCCATACATTATCTTCAATTTTAACTGGTATAGAAAATTGTGCTCCGTCTTTTCTTTGAGAAGGATGTATAGGATGTCCAGTTACAGAGATAGTTACATTTGGAGCTATCATAACATTATTTCCTATATAGACTTCTATATCATCAACAATAACTAAATTAAAATTAGCATAGAAGTAGTCACCAATATGTATATTACTGCCATATGCAACATGCAATGGTGTCTCAATAAAAGGCTCCTTTCCAACACTTCCAAAAAGTTTTTTTAATATTTCACCACGTTTCTTTTGCTCGCTAGGGCGTGTGTTATTATAATCATATATAAGTTCTTTTCCTCTTAAACGTTCATCTGGTAACCCCTCATACATATCTGTATAAAGCATTCCTTTTCTCATTTTTTCTCTAATATTCATAATATAATCTCCTGTATAATATAGTAATTAGTTTTAATTACATTATACAGCAAATTTTATTAAACGTTAACATAATTTATAAAAGTAAATATACCCCAACTCTTTTATTATATCATAAATAAAAATTGAAAAATAGACTATATTTTCCCACAAGATAGAGATATAATTTAATCAATAAAAACAATATTCAAAATTTTCAGAATTAATTTAGGAGATGATTCCAATGCAAAGGTTAGTTGAAACTAAGATTTAAAACATGGTAAGGAGTGAGAGCAAAATTTATTTAAGAACATAATTTTGATTAGGTGACAAAATATAGGGAGATGATTCCAATGCAAAGGTTAGTTGAAACTAAGATTTAAAACGTAGTAAGGAGTGAGAGCAAAATTTATTTAAGAACATGATTTTGATTAGGTGATAAAATATAAGGAGATGATTCCAATGCAAAGGTTAGTTGAAATTAAGATTTAGAACATAGTAAGGAGGTGAAACCAATGTTTATTTAAGCTTAAACAATAAAGCATGAATTACCATAATTGATGCAACGATTATAGAGTTTGAAAGAGATATTTGAGTGATCTATAAAGTTTAAGTGAAAAAGCATTTGCATTAAGGTTGAAAAGAAATTTTAGAAATAAATTTATAAAGGAGATGGTTAAGATTCAGTTTATAAATGAAATTAAGCTTTGACTTATTAGGTTAAGAGGTGATGTGAAGTAGAGCGTGAATAGTAAAAAGAGGTGTGTAACAATTATTAAAAAATTTAATAATAAGATATTATAATGGCTGATTATGAAAAGGAAAAATCATAATCAGCTATTATTTTTTCTAGTTATTTATAATATATATAGAATGTATTTTTGATTGTTATTGTATTAAATTAAGAAGTTAATATAATAACAAACTTATTTCTGAAATAAGAATTAGACATTGACCAAATGATTAAATTATTGCAATTTTTTGAAATTAGTATATTATTAAAAATGATAAATATTTTAACGAGTATGATGAGGTTTTTTATGAATGAGAGAAGTCTAAAAGTTTTAGAATTTGATAAAGTAAAAGAATTAATAAAGAAATATACACGTACATCAGGTGGAAAAGAAAAGGTTGATAGCCTTGTACCTTATGAAACCTTATATGAAATTAACAATAAATTAGAGGAAACTAATGAGGCATTAGAGGTATTAATAACAAAGGGAAATCCACCTCTTGAAGGCCTTTATGATATAAATGAAGCAATAGAAAGAGCTAAAAAAGGAGGAACTCTTCTTCCAGAATCTCTTCTTAAAATTGGGAATATGCTTAGAAGTGCAAGGCTTATGAAAGAATTTTTTAAGAGAGAAGAAGAAGAAAGAGCATTTCCAAGACTTGAAGATTTAGCTTATATTCTAGAGCCAGTTAAAAATTTAGAAAGTGATATTGAAAGATGTATTGTTTCTGAAGAAGAAATAAGTGATAAAGCTAGCCAAACATTATATGGAATAAGAAGAAGTATTAAAGAGAAGAACTCATCTGTCAGAGAAAAAGTAAATTCTATAATGAAAAGTAACTCAAAGTATTTACAAGATACCTTATATACAATGAGAGGAGACAGATACGTTCTCCCTGTAAAAGCTGAGTATAAGGGCGCAGTGCCTGGACTTGTACATGACCAGAGTTCAACAGGTGCAACGCTTTATATTGAGCCTATGAGCCTTGTAAATTTAAATAATGAAATAAGAGAGCTTAAATTAAAAGAAAAAGCTGAAATAGAAAGAATACTTTCAGAACTTTCATTAAAGGTTAAAGAAAATGCATCAGTTTGCAAAAGTAATATAGATACACTCATTGAATTTGATTTTATATTTGCAAAAGGAAGATATGCATCACAGCTTAATGCAATAAAACCAGTAATAAGAGAAGATGGTATATTTAATATATTGGCTGCAAGACATCCTCTTATTGAAGCTGACAAAGTAGTTCCTTCTGATGTTCATTTAGGTGATGAATTTCAAGTACTTATGATAACAGGTCCTAATACTGGTGGTAAGACTGTTACAATAAAAACAGTAGGGCTTTTACATGTAATGGCACTAAGTGGACTTTTAATACCTGCAAAGGATAACTCTGAGGTTGCATTTTTCAAAGAAGTATTTGCTGAAATTGGGGATGAACAAAGCATAGAACAAAGTCTTTCTACTTTCTCATCTCATATGACAAATATAATACGTGTTATGGAAAAGGCGGATAAAGATTCACTTGTTATATTTGATGAAATTGGTTCAGGAACAGATCCAAGTGAAGGTTCAGCATTAGCAATGTCAATAATTGAGACATTAAGAAGCAGAGGAAGCAAAATTATTGCAACTACTCACTATAGTGATTTGAAAGCTTATGCATTAAGAACAGAAGGTGTTGAAAATGCATCAGTTGAATTTGATATAAAAACTTTAAGACCAACATATAGGCTTCTTATAGGTGTTCCAGGTAAATCTAATGCCTTTGAGATTTCAAGGAGATTAGGTCTTAATGATGATATAATAAGTAAAGCTAAGGAATACATGTCAGAAGAAAATCTTCAGTTTGAAGGGCTTATAAGAGAGCTTCAAGAAAAAAGCATTATTGCAAAGAAAGAAGCACGTGATGCACAGCTTATTAGAAAAGAAGCAGAAGAGCTTAAAAAGAAATATGAAGAAAAGCTTGAAAGATTGGAAGAAACACGAGATAAGGCATATATGGATGCAAGACGTGAAGCCAAAGAAATAATATCAAATGCTAAAGATGAAGCCGATGAGATATTAAAAGCCATGAGAGAACTTGAAAAGCTTGGAATCTCAGGTGGCGGAAGAGCAAGACTTGAAGAAGAGCGTAAGAAACTTAAAGAAAGCCTTGAAGCTAAAGAAAAACATATTGGCCATATGAAAGAAAATGAAGGGGAGCCAATAGATAAAATAACTCCGGGAATGGAAGCGTTCCTTCCATCACTTAATCAAAAGGTAATTGTAGTTTCTATGCCTGATAATAAAGGTGAAGTGCAGGTCGAGGCTGGTATTATGAAAATTAATGTTAAAGCTAAAGACTTGAGAAAGACAAAAGAAACTAAAGTTGAAAAAGTTAGAAGAAAAAGAGAAGTAAAATTAAATTTAGCAAAAGTTGAATCAAGAGTTGACTTAAGAGGTTTAGATGCTGAAGAAGCATGTTATAAGGCAGATAAATATTTAGATGATGCTTATAGAGCAAATCTTGGAGAAGTAACCATAGTTCATGGTAAAGGAACAGGCATACTTAGAAAGGCTATAAATGATATGCTTAAGAGACATCCACATGTAAAATCATATAGACTTGGTGTTTACGGTGAAGGTGGAGATGGTGTTACTATGGTTGAATTAAAAGCTTAAGTTAAATATTAAAGAGTATGAGTATTATAATAATTTTATTAATACTCATACTCTTTATTTAATTATTTATACATAGAAATATTATAAATAAAAAGTGATTTTAATATTTATTTATAAAAGAAGTATATTATGCCATATAGATTGTATGGTATAATTTTTACAAAAATAGTGAGAGTTTCAATATGTGAGATAATAAGGGATAAAAACTTATAAAGAGGAGTAGAAATAATGTTTGGATTTAAGAAAAAGAGAGAATTGAGAAATGGAGTAATTGAAAAAACAACATCATATATGATGGCAGTACCAAGAAATATAGAAATTATTAAAAATCCTAATGAAGTAATAGAAAGATTGAAAAATAGCAGTTTATTTGTTGTACAAAATGTAGAGTTTAGACAAAACATAGAAGCTATTATAGAATATGAAGAAGAAGCATATAAAGTAGAAATAATTCCAGAAACATATGAACTTGGTCCAATGTATACAATAAACCATCATTTAAGTGAAGAAAATTACAATATTATCACACAATCAGACTCAGGATTAACTGTTGCAATGACTTTTGGAGAGGATATTCTTAAATCATATCATTTACAATTAAAAATATTATATACAATAGTACCCAATATGGCTGGTGTTATAGATTTTTGTGTTGAAAGAGTATTATCAAGTATATGGGTAAAACTTGCAGTTGAAGCATCTGTCCCACCATCACCAGATTATATTTATACTGTTCAAGCTGTAAGTGGAAAAAATAATGATGTATGGCTTCATACACATGGACTAAATAGATGTGGGGCAATTGAAGTTGAGGTAGTAAATTCAGACACTGAAAATTACAAAAATCATTTTTATATATTGCAAACTCTAGGAAAAAGGATTATATCTGATAATACATTTATTGATGAAGAAGATGCATTTTGGATTGGACGTATGAATAATGGTGATGATATAGTAGCAACTTGGATAGATTATAATGAAGCATTAAAAATGTATAAAAGAGATATGGTTGGTGGATTTAATGATAGAAAAGAAGGTCATAATGAAAATACAGGTATAGTTTATTTGTATTTAAGTGAAGAAGATTTTAAGAATAAAAAATATAGACATGTATCAGAGGTAAATGAATATATTTCAGATAATATGCTTATGATGTACACAAATGAAGAGACTTTAAGAATGAGTGTACTAGCTATGGAGAGAATAGAATATTTTATTGAGGCCATAAAGAATGAACAAATTGAAGGTCTTGTGAAAATCGGACTTGAAGTAGATGAAGAATATAAAAATGACGATGATACTTTTAGAGAACACATTTGGTTTCATATTAAAGAAATAGATGGTTTAAAGGCACAAGCAATTTTGACTCAAGAACCATACTACATAAAAGATTTACATGCAGAAACAGAAATGGAAATTGATTTGAATAATTTAACAGATTGGATATTGTATACTCCAAATGGGGAAATAGCACCAGATAGTGTTTACTTATTAGAAGAAGTGTAGAAGTTATTAAATAAATTAAAAAAATTATAGCCATCTAAAAGGGTGGCTATTTTTTATTTAATCTTATATAATAATATATTGTAATTATTTATATTATTAATATATAAAGTTATTAATAATTATTAGATTATGGATTAAAATGTATTATGGAAAGGCGAGGTGATCTTATGTATATAGTAAGTGCATGTTTATGCGGTGTTGATTGTAAATATAATGGAAAAAATAATTTAAATGAAAAATGTTTAAAATTATTTAAAGAAGGAAGAGCAATTTTAGTATGCCCAGAGCAACTAGGAGGATTACCAACGCCTAGAAATCCAGTAGAGCTTCAAGGAACATCTGATAAAATTATAGGAAATAGAGAAGGAAAAGCTATAAGCAGTACTGGAGAAGATTGTACAAATCAATTTATAAAAGGTGCATACGAAACATTAAAAATAGCGCAGACAATTGGTATTGATAAAGCAATCTTAAAAGAAGGAAGTCCTTCTTGTGGATGTAATTTTGTATATGATGGAACATTTTCTGGAAATAAAATTAAAGGAAAAGGAATAACTGCTTATCTTTTAGAAAAAGAGGGCATGACAGTATTTTCAGATGAAGATATTGAAGATAATCATGACAAACTTGTATATTTAGATAAATTTGATAGAGAAAAGGCTAAAAAAAGAAAGCTTTTTAAACAAATTGAAGAGGAAGAAGAATATGTTGAGGAAGAATATTATGATTTAACAGAGGGTCTTTCAGAATCAGGAGAATTGCCATCGTCAGTTGAAAAAAATGTAAAAAGGCTTATGGTCTCTCTTGCTAAAGATTTAATGGGATTTGATAATTTAGAAGAGATATCTGAGGCAACAGGAATTGACGTTGAAGATGTAAAGAAAATGCTTGAAGACACAGATGATGATGAATAAAAAACAAGGGAGGAGAAAAATGAGTGAATTAAATAGAGATGATAGAATAAGAGAGCTGTTTTTAAAGGTTTTTATGGAAGAGGGAGTTTCTGAAGAAGAATTAAAAGAGGCTATTCTTCAAACGTATATTGACGCAGATTTCAAATGCACTACTTTTGAAGAAATACCAATAAATGAACTGGAAACTGCACTGATTGATTGTTATAGTGCTGGTGGCTTAGAGTTTGAAAATGCTGACGATATATTAGAATATTATGATAAAAAAGAAGTTTAGAATAATTAAGGTTATTAAATAATTTAATATTTTTATATATTAATACTAAAGATAAAAGATATAAGTTACTAAGGAGAAAAAATGGAAAATAGAAATTTAAAAAAAGAGATAAGCTTGTTTATGGCTACTATGCTTGTATGTGGTAACATGATAGGATCTGGTGTATTTATGCTGCCATCAACCTTAGCACAAGTATCAGGGCCACTTCCAACACTTATTGCATGGATATTAACAACAGCAGGATCAATACTTATAGCAATATCATTTGCTAATTTAGGATCAAAATATCCAAGCACAGGTGGTGCATATCAATATACTAAAACTGCATTTGGAGAGTTTACTGGATTTTTAAGTGCATGGCTTTATTGGAATGGATCATGGATAGGTAATGCAGCAATAGTTGTAGCACTTGCAAGCTACATGTCATCAATTATACCAGCTTTAAATAATCCAATCGTATCAATACTATTTACAAGTGGTGTTCTTTGGGCGATAACATTAATAAACATTTTTGGTGTGAAAAAAGCTGGAAAACTTCAAAGTTTTGCAACAGTATTCAAGATAGGATTTTTTGCAATATTTATAATAGTAGCGTTTGTTAATTTTGATGTGTCAAACTTAATGCCACTTGTACCAGCAGATAAAGGATTATCTACTATTTCTATAGCTGCTACATCAACACTTTGGGCATTTGTCGGATTAGAAAGTGCAACAGTGACTGCAGGAGAGATGAAAGATCCAGAAAGAAATGTTAAAAAGAGTACAATATATGGAATGATAATAGCATCTGTTATTTATATCCTAATAAGTCTTGGAAGTATGGGCGCCATGTCAAATTCAGAATTATCATTAAGTTCAGCACCACTTACAGATATATTAACAATAGCACTTGGAAGTGGAGTGGGGAAAATACTTACAATTGCAGTTGCAGTATGTATTTTAGGAACAACTATAGGATGGATTTTATCAACAGCAAGGGTTTCTTATGCAGCTGGAATTGATGGAGTTTTTCCAAAGTTTTTTGGCAAGATTCATCCTAAATATCAAACACCTGTAAATTCATTAGTTATAGGTTCAGTTTTGGTTAATATATTACTTATAATGAATTTTCAAAAAAGCATGGTATCAACATTTACATTTATAACTCTGCTTGCAACACTATCATTTTTACCAGTTTATTTATTATCAATAGGTGCAGAAATAATGCTTATGTTTAAAGGTGAAGAGGAATTTAATTTAAAAATATTTTTAAAGAAATCTAGCTTAGCACTATTAGCATTTACATATACATTATGGACTATCTATGGATCAGGTGCTGAAACTGTAATGTGGGGATTTATTCTAATGTTAATAGGAATACCATTTTATGTTTATAATCATCATAAAAATACACATGTGTAGGATTTATCTATAAGGGTAGAATACTACAGAATATGACGATCTGAAAATAAATCGAATATATGATATAATGAAGTTTAAGAATGTACATTCTAGCATTTTAGAATATACATTCTTAAATTATATATAATGTTGTAAATATAGATATACTAGCATACTAAACTTTTAAAGTATTGTATATTTAAATTTAATATTTTAGGAGGAAAAGATGAATAGTTATAATTTGACAAATATAAATCATGAAGATTTTAATAGTTTTTATGAATTAATGAGTGAAGCATTTCCACCAATTGAAAGAAGAAAGTTAGAAAATCAGAAAAAACTTTTAGAAAATGATTTTTATAATATAGTTGGATATAAAGAAAATGATAGAGTAATTGCATTTATAGCTTCATGGGAATTTGAAAACTTCAACTTTATTGAACATTTTGCTGTTGATAATTCTTACAGAGGAAATGGAATTGGAAGCAAGATATTAAAGCAATATCTAAATAAGTACAAGAATAAGCCAGTATTTTTAGAAGTAGAATATCCTGAAGATAATTATTCTAAGAGAAGAATTGAATTCTACAAAAGACTTGGATTTTCATTAAATGATTATGAATATGTACAACCTCCACTAGAAAAAGGAAATGAATTATTACCACTTAAGATAATGAGCTATCCTAAGGAATCTGATAATAAACAATTAAATAGATTTAGGAATAATGTATATAAACATGTATATAAATGTATTGAAGATAATTAATTTTTGTGGATATATTAAAGGAAAGATAAAACAAGCACTGTTAAAGATTAATTTTTAGTAACAGTGCTTGTTTTTTGTTAAGGTGGGATTTATAAATATAGTAAAATGTATATAATAAAAATATAGGTATTTATAATATTTATAAAACTTATTATGAGAATATGGAGAAATTATATATGAATAGAAAATTTGATATAGAGAAATTTTTATTAAAATATCCACATGCAAAAAGCATAATAGATGAAAGAAACATAGAAGAAAAAAATCTTATAGAAATCTACGAAGATTATTTAGAGTGTAAATTTTCATATGAAAGTAGAGCTAACTTCATAGCAAATATTTTAAGAGCACAGGAAAAAGTACATACAGTAAAAACAAGAATAAAAGATGAAGAAAGGCTTATTGAAAAAATAATAAGAAAAACAGAAGACAGACAGAATAAGTATGGAAAGGACTTTCAGTTTACAGTAGAAAATTATAAAGAAGAAATAACTGATTTAATAGGAATAAGGGTAATACATATTTTTAAAGAGCAATGGAGAGATATACATGAATTTATAATGAAAACATGGAATGTTGTTGAAATAACTGCCAATGTAAGAGAAGGAGATAACATAAAGGATTTTGAAGATTTGAATATTCAAGTGAAATCAAGAGCCTCAGGATATAGATCTGTCCATTATCTTGTAGAATTCTATCCAACAAATGAAAAAGTTATAGCAGAAATACAGGTAAGAACCATATTTGAAGAAGGTTATGGTGAAATAGATCATACTTTAAGATATTCAAATAATGAGATACCTGAAATATTAAAGTCTAATATACTTCTATTTAATAGAATAATAGGTAGTGCTGATGAAATGGCATCTCTTATTAATGCATTAAGTAAGGATTGGAATGAGAAGGAAGTTAATTATAGGAAGATAATTGATGAGCAGAAGCAAGAAATTTCTAGACTTAAGCAATTGGAAAGATAATTTTTTATAAATAACATAATAAAATAATAATTTTTTGCAATTAGTAAATAATTAAAAAATAATAAAGGAAATGGCACTTATTGACAATAAGATGCATTAATGTACAATATATGTATAGAAGTATAAAAATATAAAATTGAAAATGAAACTGAAATTTAGGGGAGGATTAATTATGAGAAAAACAACTAAATTACTTGCGAGCTTAATAACGGTATTAACATTATTTGCATCAACATCTGTTCAAGCCAATGCAGAGTGGAAATCTGATTCTACAGGTTATTGGTATACTAGCGGAAGTATATATTTAACAGGATGGCATAGCATTGATGGAAACTGGTATTATTTTTATTCAGATGGATATATGGCACATGATTGCTGGATTGAAGGATATTATTTAAATAGTAATGGTGCATGGACAACAAGTGTTCCAGCTCAAATACAAAATACTAGTGTAAATACACCCTCAACTATTGATAATAATGATGTTTCAAGTGGAGTTGTAAAGAATGCATCAGATACAGTTTATGTATCTAGCAAAGGAATATATCATAATACAGCAAATGCTCATGGAATGAAAAATTCAACAGCTATGAGCAGATCAAAAGCACAAGCAGCAGGATATAAAGCATGTGAAGCAAAACATTGCCCATAAAAATAAAAGCTTGTGAAATAATCATTGATGTTTTATTAAAGTATACATTGTATTTACCAAGCGATTTTAATTTATAATTAGGTAAAACACTGCAACAATAGTGACTTTATCTGAGTTCATTATAATAAAAATGAAAAAATAGAAAACACTTGGTAAATTTTTTGAAGAATAGCGTTATTTCTTGGATAGAAGAATTCTTTTATTTTTAGAATGGCTATTTTTCTAAGAATTAAGATTAACATGAGATGTATTTAAATTTAATTCTTTAAGTTCATCTTTCTCTATAGGCTCAATTAAGATTAACATGAGATGTATTTAAATATACCACCACTAGAGTTATCACTATCCTCACTATAATTAAGATTAACATGAGATGTATTTAAATACACTTGTTAATATACCTAATAAAGACTGGAGACGATTAAGATTAACATGAGATGTATTTAAATCAAATATTAGCAGGAGCTACATCAAATTGGATGGGATTAAGATTAACATGAGATGTATTTAAATACTTCATCTTGCGTTAAATTTAACGCTGTTCTCCAAGATTAAGATTAACATGAGATGTATTTAAATATGATTAAATAGCTTTCTAATTATTATGTAAAATATTAAAAATATAAAACTAATGGTTTTATAATACAAAAGGATTTTTTATAAAAATAAAGGAGTCTGCAAGATGTATATAGACAAAATTAAATCTAAAAAAGTATTTAATGATTATGTTGAGAAGTATGATACCAGCAATGAAAAAATAAAATTAAAAATAGATCATACATATCGTGTAAGTGAACTATGTGAAAAAATAGCACCAAGCTTAGAGATGACAAATGAAGAAATTGATATTGCATGGTTTACTGGACTGTTACATGATATAGGAAGATTTGAACAGGTAAGAAGATATGGAACATTTAATGATTCTAAGTCAATTGATCATGCTAGGCTTGGGGTAGAGATTTTATTTGAAGAGGGTAAAATAAGAGAATTCATTGAAGATACAAGTGAAGATGAGTTAATTAAAAATGTTATTGAGTGTCACAATTCGTATAAGATACCTGAATATTATTCAAAGCGTACAACAACATTTAGCAATATTTTAAGAGATGCAGATAAAATCGATATATTTAAAGTAAATATTATTGTTCCAATTGAAGAAATCTATAATGTTACAAGGAAAGAAATATATAATTCTGTTGTTACACAGGAAGTATTAGATAATTTAAAAAGAAAAGATACAGTGCTTAGAAAATTAAAGAAGAGTGCTGTGGATAATATAGTTGGACATATTTCACTTGTCTTTGGTCTTGTATATGATGAAAGTATTAAGCTTGCAGTAGAACATGGATATTTAGAAGAATTAATGAATTTTAAATCATATAATGACATTACAAATAAGCAGTTTGAAGAAATACGCACATTTGTACATTTATATATAAAAGAGCGAGCAAGTTATAAATAGAAAATTAAATTTATTATGTAAAATAAGCATAAACACAAAGTATGAAATTTTGTGTTTATGCTTTTTATTTTATAAAGTGCATTATCAATTATAATGGATAGATCATATTTTTTAAAATTTCATATGAAGTATAGGAAATGGATTTCCTTGCTCATCCAGATCTGATCTTTTAAATATTTCAAATCCCATGTGTTTATAAAATCCTACACCTTGGATATTTTGTTCATTTACATCTACAAATTTTATGTTTAAGACATCTATTGCATACTCTATAAGTTTTTTACCAATACCTTTACCTCTACAATTATCACTTACAAATAACATTTCTATCTTACTATCATGCACCCCCATAAATGCTTGTATAGTACCTTTTTCGTTTCTTACACATGCGAGTTTGCTAACATAATATGTGCCTTCTTTAACATAAGGCTTTAGTGATAGTATGTCATCTTCATTTAAAAAATCATGAGTGCTCTTACTGATGATTCCCATACCTCTAATATATCATTAATATCATCTTTACTGATATTATCTAAAATTTCTACATTAATCACACCTATTATAACCTCCTTAGATGACTAGTATAATAATATACTAGACTTGTGCAGTAAATAGGAAAAATTTAAGCTACTAGTCCTAATTTGGCAATAGTAGACTGTAAATCAATCCCGTTATCTGCACATTCATGTGCAAAAGAAACTATTTTACCAAATAGTTGTTTCGGAAGTGTAATATTACATCTCCAATATTTTTAAATTTATATAATTTTCCACATTTGACTCTGAAAATCTCAAGAAAAGTATACGTTAAAAATATCATGCTCCAATATCTATGTATTGATTTTAAAATTCATCAAAACCAAGAGCTGTTTTATGATATCTATAACTTACTTCAATATCCCAACGCTTTTCGTAATATGAAATTATGGTTTTATTATCGAGTGAAACATCCGTACTTATAATGAATGCTGGATTATCAGATAAATCGTTTTTAGTCCAGCTTATAAGTACAACTACATTCTCAATATCATTAAGTTTTCCTTCATATCTATAAACATAGTACTTGTTATTACTAGCGGTAACTAAGCTAGTCTCATTAGTCCTAATGTATGAAGAAAACTTTTTGACATTTGTTTTAATGCCAGCCGGATATATTACTCTGTTAGATTTTATTCTCCCTATAGTGTGACAACCATTTATTAAACCGTGAAGCAAAATTTTTGCTGAAGTATACCATGAATCAACTAGTAAATAATTGTTTTTAGTTACAGGAGTGAATTCATTAATCAGTTCCATCGCAAGTTCATTTTTATCTAGAAATTTTTTAGATAGTTTTTTACTCGATTCCTTTCGGTGATATTGTCTAAAATCTAAAGGTATAGAATAATCATTAATCTTATAATGCGATGTAACTAAGCAGTGTGACCATTTAGGTTTATTGCCATCAGCATGTGAATTGTGAAAATCTAAGCCTTCAATTTTTTTAGTTGAAGTATTTTTCTTAGTTAAGGTATCATCAATGATTAGGAATCCAACATCACTATCTTCACAAGTGTTGGAAATTTCAGATATTGCATGAAATATGCGTTCTTGCGTAACATATTCATGATTCCATGAATATGAACTTAGGAACCTTGAACCAGTACTTCGATCTCTATTGCATGTAATTTTATTATGAACAGATGAAATAGTTTTGCTTCCTTCTGTTACAATAATTCCAGATACTATATTTACCATATGATTCTTTATCGCAGAAGAATATGGCAGATTTAACTCTGAAATATAGTTGATAATTGTTTCATTTTGGTTTAATATTGTTGTCAGCATATAAATCTCCTTAGATTTGGTTTCGCAACAATAAATCTAGCATGTTTGAGGTTTATATGCTACTTTTTTATTTAAAATTATACTGGTAAAATATCAATAAAAATCCAATGGTAAATTTTCTTAAATTAATGCACAAGTCAAGTAATATAAATAAATATTAATTAAGTCAATAAATTAAAAGCCTGTCAATTGTGCATAATGTAATAAAGTAAAAAAAGGTATTTATATATACTATGATATTTTTATGAAGTTATAATCTAAATAAAAGATTGACTAGTCAACTAAAAAGTATTAGAATTATAATGCTTAAATTGTTGACTAGTCAATTAAATTTAAAGGGGTGATAATCATAGAAAAATTTATTATGTTTAATAATAAAATATTTAGAAATACACAAAGCTATTTAGAGAAAGTTTTAAAAGCCTATGATTTAAGTAGCGGTACATATCCCTATTTATTTATATTAGAAAAAAATGAAGGTATTAGCCAGATACAAATAAGTAAGGAAATTGGTAATGATAAAGCCATGTCAGCAAGAACTATTAATAAGTTAATAGAAGGTGATTTTGTATATAGAAAGCAAGATGAAAAGGACTGTAGAGCATATAAACTATACTTAACACCAAAAGCAAAAGAAATAATACCTGAAATTCATGAAGAAATTCAATTTGTAATTAATTTAATAACAGAAGATTTATCAGAAGAAGAAAAGAGTGCTACTATGGAGTCTTTAAAAAAGATCTTTGAAAGAACACAGAGTTTAAGAAAAATGGAGGAATTATAATGGATCAATCAAATGCTAATGCAAATGAAGAAATTATAATGGAGAAAGCAAAAAATATTAAAAAATGGACTATATTTATTATAATAATATCAGCAACATTTATGTCAACTTTAGATGGTAGTATTGTAAATGTAGCTTTACCTAATATGGCAAAAGCTTTAGGTGTAACAACATCTCAAATCCAATATGTAGTAACAAGTTATTTAATTGTTATTTCAGGAGTAATATTAATTTTCGGAAGACTTGGAGATATGTTTGGAAAGACTAAAATGTTTAAAGTTGGTTTAATACTATTTACTTTAGGATCATTATTATGTGGAATAACTAGATCTTTTCCAGTATTAATTTTGGCTAGGGTAGTACAAGCTGTTGGTGCAGCTGGAACTATGGCTAATAATCAAGGTATTATTACTGAGATATTTCCTAAAAATGAAAGAGGAAAGGCACTTGGCTTAGTAGGTACAGCAGTTGCGTTAGGATCTTTAGTAGGACCAGGATTAGGTGGATTTATAGTAGGGGCAACTAGCTGGGAATATATCTTTTTAATAAATGTTCCTATTGGTATAGTTGCATTATTTTATGCATTTAAATTGTTACCTAAATCTAATAAAAAGAGTGATGAAAAAATAGATATTATTGGAGCAGTTTTATTTATAGTTACAATAGTGCCTTTATTTGTGTCTTTAAATGAAGGTATAAATCTTGGATTTACGTCACCATTAATTATAGGTGGTTTTATTGTAGCAATTATTTCTTTTATTGCGTTTATTATTGCAGAAAGGAAATTAGAAGCTCCTTTAATGCAGTTACAAATATTCCAAAATAAATTATTTTCTTTAAGTATATTCTGCGGATTTGTAAGTTTTGTAGCAATATTCTGCCATAATATTATATTGCCATTTTATCTTCAAGATGTAATGTCATATTCACCACAAAAAGCTGGTATAATTCTCATGATATATCCTTTAGTATTAATGGTAGTAGCGCCTATTAGTGGAAGTTTATCAGATCAAATAGGATCTGAAGTTTTAACATTTATAGGATTGATGTTTGGAAGTTTAGGATTATTTTTAATGGCATCTTTAAATGAGAACTCATCAATAGTAAGCATGGTAATATTCATTGGAATTATGTCTGCTGGAATGGGATTATTCCAATCTCCTAATAATTCTCTTATTATGTCTACAGTGCCAATGGATAAACTGGGGATTGCAGGAAGTATAAATGCACTTATAAGAAATGTTGGTATGGTAAGTGGAATTGCTTTAGCAACAACTCTTTTATATACTCAAATGAGTCATAAAATTGGATATAGAGTTACAAGCTATGTACCAGGAAGAAATGATGCTTTTATATATGGAATGAAGTGGGTGTATATAGCAGCAGGAGTAATAAGTCTTATAGGTGCTGCATTGACATTTTTTAGAATGTATAATAGAAAGTACAAACTTAAAAAATGATATTATGTCAATAAAAAGTATAAGTTAAATTCGAAAAAACTTTATTAACTTACGTCTTTCAAAGTATTTTTATTATATGTAAAAAAGTTATCTTCATATTGATTTGATTGTATATAGTCAAATCGATATGAATTCGTACTGTATTATAGGATGTCTATATATTTTGGGGGAGTAAGCCTATAGGCGTGATTATATAAAATATTTTATAGCAATTAATAAATTATCTTTTTATTAATAAATGGAATGACTCTATACAAGCATTATTCAATGGACATGTTTTCTTAGAATAGCTTGTTGTCATTCCAACAATTACATTTTTATAAGAATCTCATGTATAGTACTCCTTTAATTACTTTAAAATAGTATTTATATGCAAAAAGTTACATTATAAATCCGCATGATTAATAAATAAAGCCAATTCAGTTCTGCTATTTAATTCTAACTTCCCGAATATTTTTGTTAAATAATTTTTTACTGTACCTTCTGTTAGAAATAGGATATTACAAATATCTTTATTACTTTTACCTTGGGCAACTAGTTTTGCTACATCCATTTCTCTTTGGGTAAGCAGGTCTAATTTTTCTTTATATTTATTGAGTGCACTTGGAGTTTGCTTGTCAGTAGAAAGGACTTTATAGGCTTTAACTACTTTCGTTGCTACCTCAGGATCAAGAAGTATATTTCCGCTATAAACTGTTTTTATAGCATTAATTATATAATCAGATCCTGCATCTTTTAGGATATATCCATCAGCACCATTTTTTATTCCATCAAATATGTACTCATCTTCATTAAATGTAGTTAATATTATTACTTTTATGTTTTTATAATTTTTCTTAATAATCTTAGTGGCTTCAACTCCATCCATTATTGGCATTCTAACATCCATGAGAATTACATCAGGAAGCTTATCATCATTTAGGATTTCTAGTAGTTGCCTACCATTCTCTGCTTCATCCATGATATTTATTTCTTCCTCTAAGCTTAAAATCATTTTTATCCCTTCTCTTACGATTTTTTGATCATCGACTAATATAATATTTATCATACTCTATAATCACCTCATTCATTTATATTGGAATGAATACTTTTATACTAAATCCTAAGTTATTATGACTAAAGTATTGCGTTGTACCTCTTAACAATTTTATTCTATGCTCAATTCCATTCAATCCATTTGATTTACTGATGTTGTTACAGCCTATTCCATTATCAGCAACAACAAGTTTTATGTTTTCGCTATTTCTTGTAATTTTTATAGTAATTTCAGTTGAGTTACCATGACTTAAACTATTAGTAATGGCTTCTTGTATGGTTTTATATATTGAAGTTTTAATAAGTGGACTTAAGTCATCAATACTCTCATTCATATTGAAAGTGATTTTTATGTCGTTAAATAAGTCAAAAGTACTAATAAGTTTTTCTAGTGAAGTATTAAACTCTGTTATTTGTAGTTCTGAACTAAGAAGACTAACTGCCTTTCTAAGATCATTAATACTTCCTTTAGCTATTTTTTCAGATTTTGCTAATACTTCTTCTGCTTTTTTAGGTTTAGTAGAGCATATATTCTTAGCAAATTCTAGGTGCATATTAAGGGCCATTAGAGAATGACCTAATGAATCATGAAGCTCTTGTGCAACTTTTGTTCTCTCTCTAGAAATGGTCATTTCTTCTACTTCTAGTGCATATTTTTGAAGTTTTATGTTGGCTAATTTTAATTTTTCATTTAGTTGTTTGATTTCTTCTTTTTCAACTTCAAGATTTTTTTGATAGTATAACATGCCAGTTGTGGCTAAATAAGCAAATATTTTAACCCCTGCAATCGAGATTATATGGAAAATATCTGAAAAATCAGAATCTAAACCAATAACTAAGATATATAAAAGTAAATGTATTGAAATAAAAAATTTTAATATATTCTTTTCAAGCTGAAAAATATCATATAAGTAAGAGTACATATAAAAAGTAGTAGTCAAACTTCCTATTAAATATTGTAGTAATGTAGCCGCACAAATACTAAATAATAGTGAGATATATTCATATTTAGGGTTACCTTTTAATTTTTTATTTCTTATGAGATTATTAATAATAATTATAGTAGTTAAAGTAAATAGTAAAATCATTATCAAAGGATCACTATTATATTTTAAATAAATATTGATAAAAATGGATACTAGCAGTAAAAACTTTAAAAACAAAACAGGCTTTAAAAAATTAAACATTTGGTTAACATCACTCACTTCATTATAGATATTCTTTTAATATTATATCATCCTTTTTATTTGGGAATATGTGACTAAAGTCATATATTATTTCATAACTAAAGTAACTATAATTAAGTGTGATTTAAAGATAAAATTTAATTGTAGATGAATTGTCAAAGCATATGGAGTTCAGATATTGGTGGGAGCTATAAGCAGTTAATTACTATAAGTAGTAATTAACTGCTTCTTAAATATAAAGTAAAGGAGTAAATGAAGTAGTAAGTTGTGATGAATTTTATATAGTATAAGTTTCTTATTGTTTTATAAAGCTAAGCCTTGAAGGATTATTTATAAAGTAATAATGGTAACTTGTAATTATAAGATTAATGAAGTAAAAAATGGCTTAAATATATTAGGAGTGTGAACAATGAAAAAAGTAAAAAAAATAGTTATATATGCTGTTATTGTTATAGCTGTTATAGGTTGCGGAACAGTAGCCAAAGATAAGTTATTTTCAGATAAAAAAGAAGTAACTACTTCAGCTGCAGTTAATAAAATATCAGTTGAAGTACAAACTGCAAAGGCAGAAGAAAAAAATTCTGGTGATACATATAAAGCTACTTTAGAAGCTTATCAACAAGGTATCATAACAAGTAAGATGGCAGCAAAAGTTATTTCAGTATCTGTTGAAAACGGGCAATATGTAAATGCAGGAGATACAATAGCTACACTAGATGATCAAGATATACAAAATAATATAAAATCCGCACAAAGTCAACTACAAATATCTGAACAACAATTAAATTCATCTCAAGTGGCTTTAGAAAAACTTCAAATTAATTTGGATGATGCTAAGGTTAATTATGATAGACAAAAAGCTCTTTTTGATGCCGATGCTATATCGCAAAAAGATTTTGAGACAGCCGAGAAAACTTTAAATAGTGCTCAAGCTGATTTTAATTCAGGCCTTGCAAACATTGAAACAGCTAAAGCAAGTATAGAAGCACAAAAAGTAAATATAGAAAATTTACAAGATAATTTAAAAAATACAATTATTAAGGCACCTATAAGTGGTGTTATAAGTGAAAAAAGTTTAAATATAGGGCAAATGGTAGCTCAAGGTTCAGCACTTGCAAAGATTAATGATATATCATCTGTATATGCAACAATACAAGTGCCACAAGAAAAAATAAATAGCATAAAAATAGGACAATCAGCTGAAATAACAGTAGAAGGAAGTAACAAAACAATTAATGGTACTGTAAAAAATATAGATTTAGCAGCAGATACTAGTACAAGAGTATTTAATTGCAAAATAGCAATAGATAATAGTGATAAATCATTATATCCAGGTGTCTTTGCAAAGGTAGATCTTATTACTGATGAAAAAACTAAGATTATCAATGTGCCAATAAATGTTTTAGTTGGAAGTGAAGGTGACTATTCTGTATTCATAAATGATAATGGGACTGCAAAAAAACAAAAGGTCACAATTGGAGAAACTGATGAAAATAATGTAGAAATAACATCTGGTATTCAAGAAGGAGATCAAATAATATGCACAAATACTAGTACATTGCACGATGGCAATAAAGTGGAGGCGGTTTCTAATGAAGATAGTAATCTAGCAGAAGAAACTTCTGCTAAAAATGGTGATAGCTCTAAGCAAAATGGTGATAATACAAAAGAAGTTTCTGAGTAGGAGGATAAAACATGAATATAGCAAATATTAGTATTAAAAAACCTGTCTTTATCACAGTTATAATGATGGTTCTCGCTATTCTAGGCTTTATCTCTTACGGCTCACTAGAACTTAATGATATGCCTGACACTGATCTACCTTATGTTACAGTTGTAGTTACAGAACCAGGAGCAACACCGGAAACAATCGAAACAAAAGTAACAAAAAACGTAGAAGATGCAGTACAAAAGATTTCTGGAGTTCAGAATATAACTTCTACTGTAAGTGAAGGAATGTCACAAACCATCATAGAATTTGATTTAAGTAAAGATGGTGAAGTGGCAGCACAAGAAGTTAGAGATAAGGTTTCGACTATTCGTGGAAATCTACCTACTGATATTAATGATCCGATTATTTCAAAGATTGATATGTCAGCAGCATCAATTGTATCTATTGCTGTTTATGGCTCAGATGACAATAAGGAAATATCAGACTTAGTAGAAGATGTGATAAAGCCTAAATTATATACAGTTTCTGGTGTTGGATCAATAGATGTATCAGGTGAGGATACAAGAGAAATTCACATAAAGTTAGATAATGATAAATTAGTAGCTTATGGTCTTACATCAGGTCAGGTTGTAAATAGCATTAAAACTGATAATATAGATCAATCAACCGGAAAGGTTATTGATGGGAATAATGAAGTTACTATTACAACAACTAGTAAAATAAAAAAAATAGAAGACTTTAAAAATATTTTAGTAACTAAAAAGAATGGTACAGAAATTAGATTAAAAGATGTTGCAAAGGTTGAAGATGGATTTGAAGAAAGAAGTAATAATGCATTTTATCAAGGTAATGCAGCAATTGGTATTGATATAGTTAAGCAATCAGGTGCAAATACTGTTGAAGTAGCTCAAGGTGTTAAAAAGGCATTAGAGGAAATCAAAACTTCTTTACCTGAAGGCTTACATGTTGATATTGTTAGTGATAACTCAACAACAATAGAAGATACAGTAAATGATGTTATGAAGACTATTGTAGAAGGATGTATATTAGCTGTTATTATTGTATTCATATTCTTAAATGAATGGGAAAGTACAGTTATAAGTGCAATGTCTCTTCCAATTTCAATTATAACTACTTTTATTGGTCTTAAATTAATGAACTTTTCATTAAATTCAATGTCATTAATGGCATTATCACTGGCAGTAGGACTTTTAGTAGATGATGCTATAGTTGTTATAGAAAATATTGTAAGGTATCTACACATGGGTAAGTCTCCACTTGAGGCAGCAGCAGAAGCTACTTCTGAAATTGGATTTGCAGTAATAGCAACGACTTTAGCCGTTATTGCAGTTTTTTTACCTATCGGTTTGGTAGAAGGAATAATGGGAAAATTTATTATTGAGTTTTCTTTGACAATTGTAATTAGTATGGCAGTTTCATTGTTTGTATCATTTACTCTTGTACCTATGATGGCATCTAAGATGCTTAAGTCAGAGAAAAAAGAGAATAAAACATTTATTGGTAAGTTTTTTGGATGGTTTAATAATAAATTTGATACTTTTGCTGAGAAATATTCACATTTGTTAGTTTTTACACTTCATCATAGATTGATAGTTTTAATTGGTGCTGTAGTTCTGTTTGTAGCTAGCGTTGGCCTTACTGCCTTATTAGGTTTTAATATGATGCCTGCAACAGATCAAGGACAGATAACTGTTAGTGCTGATTTTGATTCTGGTATAACATTAGATGTTGCATCAAAAAAGACTAAACAACTTGAAGAAATAATTAAAAAGCACCCTGAAGTAGTATCTACTTATTCTACAGTAACTAAGAGTAGCACATCAATTAAAGTTGAATTAGTTGATAAAAATGAGCGTGAATACAGTTCAAGAGAATTAGCTGAAACCCTTAGTACAGATTTGAAAGCTGTTCCGGGAACTGAAGTTGTAGTATCAGCAGCATCATCTGTTGGTAGTGGATCAAGTGATGTCTCCTTTAATATTGTTAGTGATGATAGAGAAAAGCTTAAAGAATTTGCAGACGAAATGAAAGCCGAAATATCTAAAGATCCAAGCGTAAGAGATGTAACTACTAATAGTAATGCAGGTACACCACAAGCACAAATTGTAGTAGATCGTGATAAAGCAGCAGATTTAGGTGTTAGTAGTTCAGATGTTGCAAGTACGTTAAGTATATTATTTAATGGTTCAGATGTAAGCAAATATGACAGTGGAGAAGATAGATATGATGTGAGAATATCATTAGAAGATGATGAACGTAACAATCTTGATAATCTCGATGAAATTTATGTTTCAGGTTCAAATAATCAACAGATTCCACTAAGCCAAGTTACTAAAAAGGTCATTGGAACAACTTCATCATCATTGAACAGATATAATAAGCAAGCACAAGTTCAGCTTTCTTTTAATGTTAACGGTAGTGTTGTAGGTGATGCACAAAGTAAGTATATGGCTATGATTCAAAGTAAAGCACCAGATGGTGTCGCATTATCTCTTGGAGGAACTAATGGAATGTTGCAAGATGGTTTAAGAAGTTTAATAACAGCAATGGCTCTTTCAGTTATATTATTATATTTGGTTATGGCAGCACAATTTGAAAGCTTTATTGATCCTATATCAATAATGTTCACTTTGCCACTTGCATTTATTGGAGCCGTACTAGGATTAATGGCCTTCGGAAGCCAACTAAGTATGATGGCTATGGTAGGACTAATAATGCTTTTTGGACTCGTTGCAAAAAATGGTATCTTGCTTGTAGATGCCGCCAAAGAGAGAATAGAAGCAGGTATGCCTAGAAATGAAGCGATAAAAGAAGCAGGGCTTGTAAGAATTAGACCAATAGTTATGACTACTTTAGCAATGATATTAGGTATGGTTCCTACAGCAGTAGCTACAGGAGCAGGTACAGAAATGCGTGCACCAATGGGTCAAGCAGTAATTGGAGGATTGATTACATCTACACTTTTAACATTATTTGTAGTACCAATTATGTACACCATACTTGATGATTTAAAAAGAAAAATTCATAAAATTTTTCATAGGAAATCTTCAAAGGTTGAGGTTGATGAAGAGTCAAAATTAACTTTATAGATATTATAAAATTGTAAAGAGACTATACTAAATTTAATTTTAGATAGTCTCTTTTAAATTTAATGGGTGCTATTTTTATGGTTTAATAGCGAAATCAAGGCAACTCAAAAGAAGATTTAAAGTAATCAATAAACTCTTTAACGACAGGAAGCATAACTCGTTCCTTATTATAAACTAAATAGATATTTCTTTGAAAACTGTTATTAAAAAGGTTCATATAAAGCAGTTTTTTATTTTTAATTTCTTCTTCAACGCAAATTAATGGGAGTACAGATATTCCAACATTATTAACAACCATACTTTTAATTATTTCAGTAGAACTTGCTTCTAAATAAGGATTTAAGATAATATTATTTTCTTTAGCCCATCTATTTGTAAGAGTTCCTGTTGTTGAATTTTTATCATGAAGAATAAAAGGTTGTTTGCTTATTATTTCTGAATTTATTTCACCATAATATTGTGCAAGATTGCTTTTAGGAGAATAAACAAGCACCATTTCATCGGTATCTATGTAATGAAATCCTAAATTATCAAAGTTTTTTTCTTCTGTTATTGATACGATACCTAAATCTAATTCAAATTTAGAGACCATTTCACAAATTATAGGAGCAGACAATGTGGTTAAAGAAATACGAAGGTTAGGGTATTTATTTTTAAAACCACTTAAAAATTTTGGTAATATGTATTTACTAGGTATCATACTTCCACCTAATTTAAAAGTACGCATTTCATTTAAACTGAATGATTTCATTAATTTTTCAGCATCTTTAGTAAGCAGGACTATTTTTTCAGCATAATGAAGAAGAGCCTCGCCTGCATCTGTTAAAAGAACTTTTCCAATATTGTGCTCAAATAATACAACTCCCATTTCATTTTCAAGATTCTTCATATGAAAAGTAACTGTAGGTTGTTTGATTCCTAGGTATTCACCGCATTTGGTTATATTTTGATATTTATTTATACATATTAGTATTTCAGCTTGCTTAAAGTTCATTTTCACACCTCGCTATAGATAAAATCTATGAATAACTATATTTTATAATATTTTCTTTAACAGTGAGTTAACTTAAAGTAAATATTAAATTAAAATAAATAAAATATAATGTGAATTGTTAGCAAGAAAACTTTAAGAAGAGAGTGAGCTTTTTGAAAATTGTAATAAAAAATTTAAATAAGAGATTTGGAGATACTGTAGTATTGAAAAATATTAATGTGGAAATGAATAGTGGAGAATTTACCACAATATTAGGCCCATCAGGATGTGGAAAAACAACTCTTTTAAGAATCATATCTGGACTTGAAAATGCAGATAGTGGTGAGATTTATTTTGGAGATAAATGTATATTCAGCAGTGAGAAGAAAATAAATGTACAGACTCAAGATAGAAATTTAGGAATGGTTTTTCAAGACTTTGCATTATGGCCACATATGAATGTAAATAAGAATATAGGATTTCCACTTAAAACAAGGAAGAAAACAAATAACATAAATGAAGAAATAGAAAAATTATTAAGTATTGTAAGTTTAGATGGAATGGGAGAAAGATTTCCAAGCCAAATGTCAGGAGGACAGCAACAAAGGGTTGCTTTTGCAAGAGCTATTGCAGGTACTCCAGACATTGTACTTTTTGATGAACCTTTAAGCGCATTAGATGCAATTCTTAGAGATAAAATGAGAATTGAAATTTGTGCATTAACTACACAGATGAAGCTAACAAGCCTTTATGTAACTCATGATCAGCTTGAGGCAATGTCAATGTCAGACAGAATAATTGTTATGAGCAAAGGAGAAATACAACAAGTAGGAACGCCAGAGGAAATTTACAACAAGCCAAAAAACAAAACAGTAATGGAGTTTATAGGAAAATCAAATTGGCTCGAAGACAGTGCAATAAGACCAGAAAATATATCAATTAAAAATGAAGGTCAAGATATGAATTTAAAAGCAATAGTTAAAAATGTTGCATTCTTAGGAGAAAGATATGAAATTACTGCAAAGCTGGAAAGTGGAGCTGAATGGTTAATTTATCATAATAAGAGATTAGACATAGGAAACAAGATAAATCTATATTTTAACAGTGATTCTATAGTAAAAATAAGTAATTAATAAAGGAGAATTAGTGAAATGAAATTTAAACGTATAGGAGCTTTATTATTAACATTAAGTATTGGGGGAACCTTAATTGGCTGCGGTGGAAGCAGTAATAATAGCAGTGATAATGCGGGTACAGCACAAGAAGCTAAAAACTCAGGAAAAGTTGTAGTTTACACAGCAGGACCAGATGGACTTGCACAAAATATAGCAGATGCCTTTAAAGAAGAAACAGGAATTGAAATGGAAATATTCCAAGGAACAACTGGTAAAATATTAGCTAAATTAGAAGCAGAAAAATCAAATCCAATTGCAGATGTAGTAGTTCTTGCATCATGGCCAGCAGCAGTAGGAATGAAAAATGATGGATGGACATTAGCTTATGAAGATGCTAAAAATGCAGATAAACTTTATGATGGCTGGGTGGATGCAGACAAACATATTTTTGGATATTCAGGTTCAGCAGTAGGTATAGTTTATAATACTAACTTAGTTAAGAATCCAGGGCAGGATTGGAATGATTACTTAAGCGCAGATTATAAAGATTCATTAAACTTACCAGATCCATCATCATCAGGTTCAGCTATGGATTTAATATCAGGATATATGGAAAGCTTCGGTGAAGATGGTTGGAAGTACTTTGAGGGATTAAAGGGGAATGGAGCAGTAGTTGCAGGAGCTAATAAAGAAGCATTAGAACCAGTAATCACTGGAGCTAAAAAAGCTGTAATAGGTGGAGTTGACTATATGGCATATTCATCAAAAGCAAAGGGAGAGCCTATTGACATAATTTATCCTAAGAGCGGTACAGTTGTTAATCCAAGAACGGTTTCTATATTAAAAGATGCACCAAACATGGAAAATGCTAAAAAGGCAGTAGATTTCTTCTTATCAGATACAGCACAAAAGTTAGTTGATGAAGCCTATATAATTCCAGGTAGAAGTGATATTAAAAGTGAAACTCGTGCAAATTTAGAAGATATTAAATTATTGAACTATGATCTAAATACTATGGGAGAAAACGAAAAAGATAAGATTTCTAAGTTCCAACAAATATTTAATTAATAAAACAAGAGAGGAATAGGTAAGAGCAGATTATGAAAGAGTGTCTTAAAGGAAAGAAGATTATACAGATTATAATGCTCATAGCATTATCAATTTTAATAATAGTGCCAATATTACAGGTGTTTTTATATAGTGTCTTTCCAGCTGGAGGATTTGATATATTATCACCAATAAAGGTAATTAAGGAAAACAATCTAGGTAAGACATATATAAATACAATTACTTTAGGTTTTTATATTGTAATATTTGCAAGTATTATTGCTTTTCCTGCTGCCTATATAATGGCAAAAACAAGCTTAAGAAGACATAAATGGATTGATATTGCGCTGCTTATTCCATTTATGACACCACCTTATATAGGTTCAATGGGATGGATAATGTTTTTGCAGCCAAATGGTTTTTTATATCAATTATTGCCTGTATCACAGGAATTAGAAAAAATATTATTTAGTTTATTTGGATTAGTTATGGTAATGGGATTTAATATTTTCCCATTCTTATATCTAATGATAAAAAATGCTTTATTAAATGTAAGTGAAAGCTTAAATGAAGCAGCAGCCATTAGTGGGGCCCAAAGTGGCAGAATACTAATGAAAATAACATTTCCGCTTATAATATCAGCTTATGTTATGGGGGCCATGCTTGTTTTTGTTAAAGCTATATCAGAGTTTGGAGCGCCTGCCACATTTGGAAGCAGAATAGGATTTAGGGTAGTTACAACAGATATTCATAAATATGTTTCCATGTGGCCTATAGATTTTGGAAGTGCAACATCAATTGCCTCATTACTATTAATAACTTGTTTAGCCTTTTGGTATCTTCAAAATGTAGTTAGCAGTAAATATACTTATGCTACAGTTGGCGGAAAAGGAATAAGAAGCAATCATAAAAAAAATGGAATGGTAAAAGGAATTTTTAGTTATTCATACATGGTGATAGTTCTTCTTATATCAGTAGGAATACCATACTTTTCAATAATAGCAACATCATTTATTAAAATAAGAGGAAATGGACTTCAAAAAGGAAACTTTACATTAGATCATTTTAAAGCAGTGCTTTCTTTAGGCTCTACTGGAATGAGTGCATTTACAAATAGCTTAATTATAGCACTTTTAACAGCAACAATATGTTCACTAATTGGAACAATAGTAGCAATTATTGTAGTTAAGCAAAAAGGGAAAATATCTAAAGTAATAGATGTAATAAGTTTAATGCCAAACAATGTTCCGGCAATAGTATTGGTAATTGGATTAATATTATTTTGGAATGCATCATGGAATAAGCTACATGTATACAATACAATTTGGATGATAATAATAACATATATTGTATTTTTTATACCTTATTCAGTTCAATATGTTAAATCAAGCTTAGGTCAAATTGATAATAATTTATTAAGTGCAGGACAGGTTTGTGGAGCAAGTAAATTTGAGGTTTATATGAAAATAATAGTACCTCTTATAGCACCAGGAATAGTGGCAGGATGGGCAATGACATTTACTATAGCTTTTCGTGAATTAGTAGGAGCACTTATGGTTATGCCGCCATCTATGAAGGTTATATCTACATATATTTATTCTCAATTTGAGCAAGGGGATGCAGGTCAAGGAATGGCAATGGCTTTAATTTCAGTAATAATTACAACTGTAATACTTATTTTAGTTAATGTATTTTCAGATAAAAATAAAAAAGAAAAATTTAGTTAATAAATATGGAGAAATTAAAATATGAGTGGTTTAATGACAGTGGAGCCTTGGGGTGGAGTAAATGAGTATGGAAGAAACTGCTTTTATATAAAATGTGGTGATAAAAGAATTTTGCTAGATTGTGGTATACATAAAGGTACAAAAAAACTTCCAGATTTAAAAAAAGAAAAAGTACAATTATTAGATTACGTATTTTTAAGTCATAGCCATATAGATCATTATGGAGCAATTCATGAACTGTATAATTTAGGATATAAAAATAAAGTGTTCATGACTAAAGATACTAAAAAACAAGTAAAAGATTACTTAGAAAATAATAAAAGCATACAAACAGAAATTATAGAAGAAGTATGTGAACCATTAGTATGGCATAAATTTGATGATTACATGTCAATATTATGGGGAAGAAATGGTCATGTGCAAGGTGCACTTTGGATAGCTATAAAGCTTGGAAAAGAAATATTGTTTTATTCTGGTGATTTTAATAAAGAAGCACAGCTTCTGCCACATGATAATCCTGTTGAAGCTTTAAGAGGGAGCATTATTAATAAAGGAATAATAGATATTGGAAGTGGCTGTTTAAATGAAACTTATTTTGATATTCTAGAAAGAGTGAAAATAGATATAAAAGATACTTTGATAAAAAAGGGAAATATATTATTCTTGTCACACATATATGGAAAAGGAACGGAGATGTTCATATTACTACTTAAAGAACTAAGAAATGTAAAGTTTGTAGTTACAAAAGAGTTCTTTAAAGGCGTAGATGAGCTAGTAAAAATATCACCTAATATAGATATTAAAGAGTTTGAAAGCCTTAAAAGGAATGTAGAAATAATAGATGAATCATTTGATGTAAAAAATCTTAAAGATAATAGTAAAGTTTATTTTTGCGAAAATGTAACTGTTCAAATGGAATTAGAATATGATCTTCTTAATGAAATGCAGCTATATAAAGAAAATATGATTGTATTTACAAGTAAGCAGCCTAAAAATAGTATAGGAATACATTTGATAAACAATAAAGAAAATTTCAATGCCAATATTAAATATATAAATATAAAGGCTCATCAATCAAAGAAAGAAGCAGCAAATATGGCACAGGATATGGGAATTAAGGAGTGTATATATTTTCATTATGATAGGAAATAAAAAGATATTTTAATTATTAGATTTTGAATGATAAATTTTGCAAGAACCACTTGGTAAAATTTCAGAATAAAATTTTACCAAGTGGTTTTATAAAGAAATTGGTTTAATACCTTGATTAGAGAAGGATTAAGCTTATTTATTTTTTATAAAGATAAATATAACAGTTACTTGGTAAATTTTTGTTAATGTGCTATTATTTCTAGTATAGAAGGATTTTTTGATTTTAAGAATGGCTAATTTTCGTTGTATTAAGATTAAGATTAACATGAGATGTATTTAAATGAAGATACAAAGCAAGCTCTAAAAAATTTGTAATTAAAAATTACATGAACTTTTAAACATTAACACAATACAATAAGGATTTGTGTTAATGTTTTTTAAAATTTAAATTATAATAAATAATTTTGGAAAATAATAATTGTTTTTCATATATTTACAATAAAGCGATAAAAGGGTAAAATTGTAAGTGGGAGGTGTAAAATGAAGGTATATGAGATAAAATTAAAGGTATTTATATTGAAAGATGTATTAATAAATGAAATGCAGTCAATCATAAGTGACTTTATAGATACATCTTTGGCGAAAGATGATGAATTATTAAAGATGCATAATGAAAATAAATTTAAAGGATATTGTTTTGACGGATTTTATCCAATAGAAAAAGAAAAAGTGTATAAAAATGGTAATATATATACTTTAACATTAAGAACCATAAATAGAAATATAGGAGAATTCTTTAATAATAAGTTAGTAAATGAGTATAACAGTTACATTAAAGGGTTGACGAGTGAAATTAGAATATTACCTAAAAAGCACATTGATAAAATTTACTCCTTAACTCCAGTAATATTAAAAAATAATGAAGGGTATTGGAAAAATGTAATTTCACTTAAAGATTTTGAACGAAGATTAAAAGAAAATCTTATAAAAAAATATAACAGCACACAGAAAGAGAAAATAGATGAAGATTTTGAATTTTATACGACATTAGAATTTAAAAACAAAAGACCTATACCTAATGAGTATAAAGGAATAAAGCTCTTAGGAGATAAAATTTCATTAAATATCTGTGAAAATAAAATGGCACAAGATTTAGCTTATATGTGTTTAGGAACAGGATTATTAGAAATGAATGCACGAGGTTATGGATTCTGTAACTATCGATGGCTTTAAGGAGGTAGATTTTATTGCTTAAGGAATGTATTGAAGTATTTAAAAGTGATTTAGAGAATAACAGAAAAAGAATAATTCATGGATATGTTCCAGCAGATGGAACTTATGTAATCGTATCTCCTAAAGGAGAGTCATTTGAGATTAAAGATTATTTTGATATAAAAATAGATAAAAAGGAAAAGAAGCTTATTTGGATAACTAATGCAAATTTCCGTAATATATGTGAATTTGATTACAACAGTAAGCTTATAGATATGAACAAACCAATTGATGGTAAGAAAATAATACACAGCAATAATTATTTATCTTTTTTCATAAAGAAAGAAAGTTTAGAAAATGGAAAGTTAACACAAGAAATAATAGATAATTATTATGCAACATTGGAAGATCCAATTAAAAAGTATGAAAAGAATAAAAGGGCAGTTACACTATATAAGTCAGTTGAAGATGAAATAGGTAAAGTAGATACAGAAACAATAAAAAAAATTAGAACTTGGATTAAAGAAAATATTTTTAATCTTAATATAGAAATAAGCGGAAAAGATTATTTAAAGATATTTTTTGAATATCCAATAGGTGATTATATCAATGAAGGAAAAAGATATTTAATTCCTAACATATACAATAATAATGATTGCAATATTGAATTAAGTGAGAAAATATATGGACTTCCTAATAATAATATGGGACTTAATGCTAAAAAACCTTATTTAGAAAATAAAACAAGAAAAAATACATCTCCATATTTAATTGATGCTGAAGAAGTTCAATTGCAAAAAGAATTTTTTGATTACCTTATAAATGAAGCTTCTATTGGTAGAGTCAATGTATTTATAGATACAGAGAAGAAAAAAATGGATATAAAAGAAAACAGTGAATTACCGGAAGATAATTTTAGTGGGTTATTTTTGCGAATAAAAAAAGGTAAAGAAGTCGAAATACATGATTTTGATACTATTACAGCATATAAAAGCAATTTAAAAAAGAATTTAAATGTGAAGAATATTTTGAATTTAGATTTAGAAAAGAATTCTTATCAAAAGTATCCTATATTAAAAAATAAAAGGGATGTTCAGAGTATATTAGATGAAGTGTTTTTTAGCAAGTATCTTATTAATAATTATTTTACAGATTCAGGTGATATGTCAATTAAGGATAGTGTATTAAAAAATAATATATTAATTTCAAGATATGCTATTTTTAACTGGATATATAAAGGAATTGAAAAAGGTTCAGGAAATGGTATTGCAGCTGTACTTGATAAAGTTTCGTTAAATATAATTAAAAATTCAATAAACAATGGATTTATATCAAAGGCAGCATATCAGTTTAACTTAAGATGGTCACTAAAAGAGTATTTTGAAGGAGGAGATAATATGGCAGATATAATTCAAGATATAAAATCAGCTTTGAGAGGCAAGATTAATAATAAGGATACGGATAAAATAGATAATGATAAAGAATATTACTTTGCAATAGGTCAGCTTGTAAGCTATTTGTTGTCAAAAAGTAAAGGAAAGAAAAAGCCACATTCATTGGCAAACCAATTTGTTAATTCAAAAAATAATGAAGATATTAAAGAGAAACTTAGAAAATTATATGTAAAGTATAGTTATGATCCAGATATTAATGGAAAAAGATTCAACAATTTATATGCAATGATAGTTGGTTATGTATCAGAAGGTAAAGTTGATAATGACTTGATGATAGCAGGATATTTAAATAGCAATTTAATTTATGAGAAAAATGAGGGGGAAAATTAGTATGGATAAAAGAGTGTATGGAGTATTAGGAATTTCATCTATTATGGCAAACTGGAATGCGGATTTTACAGGATATCCAAAGACAACATCTGATGGAACTACATTTGGAAGTGATAAAGCTTTAAAGTATCCAATGAAGAAAATGTGGGAGAATGAAGGAGAAAAAGTATTATATATAAAATCAATGAAACTTTCAGAAGGAAAAAAGGGAGAAGTTCAGTTAGTTCCAAGAGCTTTAAAGGAAAGATATGAACAAATATTTGACGTTAAAAATTTAAAAGATTGTAAAGATGCAAAAGAAGTATTAACTAATCTTTTTAATGCAATAGATGTTAAAAACTTTGGAGCTACATTTGCTGAAGAAGGAACTAACATTTCTATAACAGGTGCAGTTCAAATTGGACAAGGGTTTAATAAATATGAAGATACAAATCCAGAAGAACAACAGATTCTTTCACCATTTAGAGATGGTTCAAAAGATAATGCAAAACCTGATTCAGAAGAAGCTAAAAACTCTACTTTAGGAACAAAAATAGTAAGTAATGAAGCACATTACTTTTATCCATTTACAATAAATCCAGCAGCGTATAAAGAATTTAAAGAATTAGGTGTTACTGACGGATATACAGAAGAAGACTACATGAAATTTAAAAAAGCAGCTTTAGCTTCAGCAACTTCCTTTGCAACTAATTCTAAAATTGGCTGCGAAAATGAATTTGCTTTATTTGT
This sequence comes from Clostridium neonatale, assembly GCF_900465025.1. Lineage (NCBI taxonomy): Bacteria > Bacillati > Bacillota > Clostridia > Eubacteriales > Clostridiaceae > Clostridium > Clostridium neonatale. The sequence goes on along the minus strand of NZ_UICR01000002.1, from coordinate 933,605 downwards.
AGAAACAGAAAAAGATCTATATCTTCCAAATCTTTCTGAATATATTGAATTCAGTAAAGATGAAGAGAAAAATACAATAAAAATAAAGTGTGATAAGCTAATTAAAGATGTATTAGATAAAGTTATAGCAGTAGAAATATATTTTAACCCATATAAAATTAATATTGAATCTAATATAAAAGGAGCAAAAATGTTTAATATATTTACACAAGCAGAGGTGTAAGCTATGAAGATTTTAAAATTTACTTTGAGTGGGAAAAGTGCTTTTTTTAAAAAGCCTGATGTAAATTCAAATTTATATTTTACCTATGGAAATGTTCATAAGATAGCATTAACAGGTATTTTTGGTGCAATACTAGGCTATGGTGGATATAATTCAATGAATATAAAAAGAATATTTAATAAAAAAAGCACTGAAAAAGATAAAGGAGAATTTCCAGAGTTTTATGAAAAGCTTAGGAACCTAAAAATATCAATAACTCCAAATGGTGAAAAAGGATTTATATCTAAAAAGGTTCAAGTTTTCAATAATTCTGTTGGATATGCATCAAAAGAACAAGGTGGAAATCTTATTGTTAAAGAACAATGGCTTGAAAATCCTTCATGGGATATTTATTTAATTATGGATAATGAAGAAAGTGAAAAGATTGCAAAGTCTATAGTTGAACATAAGTGTGTATATACTCCGTATTTAGGAAAGAATGATCATATAGCAGATATAGGTAGTATTGAAATTTTTAAAGAAGAACAAATTAAGATATTAAATGAAACAGAAAAATTAGATTGCTTATATTTAAAGAATGACTTTAGATTAAATATTGAGGAAGATGACTTTGATGATTTTTCTGATGATGATATTGAAGAAAAGTTTAAATATGAAGAAAAACTACCTTATGAGTTGGAGAAAAATACAAATATGTATATTGTGAAAAGTTTTGTGTATACAAATATTAATATAAAAAAATGTACTGATACAGAAATATATAATGTAAATGAAAAGAATATTGTGTTTTACTGATTTTCATTAAATAAGCTATTATACAAAATTCATATACAGAGAAAGAATATTTTATTAATTAGGAGGGGAAACCCTCCTTAAATTTTAAGTATAAGGGGAGGTTTGAAATGTATTTTGAAAAGAATATATGTATAAATGTAAATGAGATTATAAGTGATAAACATAAATTTTATGCACATTTAAAAGAAGATAGTAATTTTAATGAAATTATAAGAAAAGAAACTTTAAAAGAGCATACAGATTTATGTGTAAAGTATTTTTATAAAGTATTTAATAATAAAAACCTAGAAAATATATTTTTGAACTTTGAAAATAATTTTTTTGATAGTATGAGTAATAATGGGAAAAAGGTCTTTAGAAAATTATTAATCAATACTATAGCATTTCATGATATAGGTAAAATAAATCCTAGATTTCAAAACATTAAAATGAAAAATCCACTAGGTGAAAACATAAAAGCTTTTTCATGTATAGATTCTGAACATTCAATATTATCAGCAGTATTATATATTGATTATTTTATAGATGACATATTAAATTTATCCAAAGAAGATGGAAAATTAATATTACTAACTATTATGATGTTTAATGCATATGCAATATGCAGACATCATAGTGATTTAGGGGATTTTCATGAGTTTTTATATAAATTTAATGAAGATGAAAAATGTATGGATATTATTGATATTTTTAAAGATGAGTATGTTGATATCTATAAAAAAGGATTTTCCTTAAGTAAAAATAGAATTGCCAAAGTATGTAAGTATATTAAAAATAAATATTCTGCTGAAGCAGAGAATGAAAAATCAATATATTTATATACATATGAAAGACTTATATACTCATTACTTGTAACAAGTGATTTTTACGCTACAGGTGAATTTATGAATAAAACTGTTATAGATGCATTTGGAGAAATTTCAGATATAAGTGAGTTTTATGAAATTTACAAGAATACAGATGTTTATAAAAAAATAAGGGAATATGAAGATAGTAAATATGGAAAGAACAAGGATTTAATCAAGGAAGAAGATATTAATGTTTTAAGAACTGAGATGTTTTTAGATGCTGAAGGAGAACTTTTAAGAAATATTGAAGAAAATATATTTTTTCTAGAAGCTCCAACTGGCAGTGGAAAGTCTAATACAGCATTTAATTTGAGTTTTAAATTATTTGAAGGAGATAAAAATCTAAAAAAGATATATTACGTATATCCTTTTAACACTTTGGTAGAGCAGAATTTAAATATTTTAAATAAGACATTTGAAAATAATAAAACTGTAGCAGATAAGATTGCAGTAATAAATTCTATTTATCCAATAAAAGAAGATAAAAAATATATAGAATATGATAGTAAAGAAAATATAAATAACGGTAAAAATGAAAAAGACTATGGCCATGAGTATTATGAAAGAGCTTTATTAAATAGGCAGTTTTTAAATTATCCAGTAATTTTAACTACTCATGTAAGTTTATTTAATATTATGTTTGGAGATAAAAAAGAAGATACTTTTTCATTTCATCAGCTTGCTAATAGTGTGATCGTTCTTGATGAAATACAAAGCTATAAAAATACTATATGGACAGAGATAATTTCATTTTTAAAGGGATTTGCAAAGATCTTAAATATCAAGGTAATTATTATGTCAGCAACTTTGCCAGATTTAAATATGCTTGCAGTTAATAAAAGTAATGTGTGCAATTTAATAAAGAATAGAGAAAAATATTTCAGTAATCTAAAATTTAAAGATAGGGTTATTGTTAATTATGATTTGATATATTCAGAAGCACCATTTGAATCATTATATGAGCATGTTTTAAAGAACTCTAAAAGAAATAAGAAAATATTAATTGAATTTATAAAGAAACAGAGCGCATATGATTTCTTTAAAAGACTCAATGAAGATGATTTAAATATTAATATACTTCTCATGACTGGTGATGATAATTCAATTGAAAGAAATAAAATTATTAATGCAATATCAAGTAAAGAGTGTGAGGAAAATGGTGTTATTTTAATTGCAACCCAGGTTATTGAAGCTGGTGTTGATATAGATATGGATATAGGGTATAAAGATATTTCAAAACTTGATAGTGATGAACAGTTTATGGGGAGAATAAACAGGTCATGTAAGAAAAGTGGAGAAGTATATTTCTTTAATTTAGACAGAGTAGATAAAATATATAAAGATGATTTCAGAGTAAATAAAGAATTTAGTCTTTTAGATAATGAAATGAGAAAAATCCTAAAAAATAAGAATTTTTATGAGTATTATGATAAAGTTTTAAAGTTGCTTAAAGAATCTAATAGTGCATTAAATGATGGAAATATAGAGAAGTTTTTTAAGGAAAATGTATGGATGCTTAATTTTAATAAAATTTCAGAGCGAATGAAACTTATAGAAGATGATAACTGGAGCATGTCTGTATATTTAGCAAGAAATATACATGAGAGTGAAGTAAATTTAGATGGTGAAAAAATTTGGAATGATTATAAATGGTTATTACAGGATAATAAAATGAATTTTTCAGAGAAACAGGTGAAATTATCAAATGTAAGAAGTAAGATGAACTATTTTATTTATGAAATAAGTAAAAATATGGACTTGCCATACAATGATAAGATTGGAGAGCTTTATTATATAGAAAATGGTGAAAAATATTTTGAAAATGGGAAACTAGATAAAGAAAAATTCAAGAATGAAGTTGGAATGTTTATAGATGTATAGAAACTTGTGGATAAGTTGTTTAATAAATTTATAAAGTTAGAAGAGGTTGAATTTCAAAGTATGAAAATAAATGAAAAGTTAATATGAGAGGAGAAATTATGAGAGTAAATGGTACATTAATAAATTATTATTTTCATTGCAAAAGACATGTTATCTTCATGGAAATAGATTAAACTTAGAAGATAATAGTGAAATTGTTAAGATTGGAAAAGCGATTCATGAAGATAAAGCGGCTAAAAGTAATAATTCAGAAATTGAAATTGATAACATAAAACTAGATAAGTTAACAGCCGAATATCTTACAGAAATAAAAAAATCAGATGCAGATATGGAAGCAGGAAAATGGCAACTTTTATATTACCTAAAGATTTTAAAAAGCAAAGGCATCGTAAGAAAAGGTAAACTTGAATGCATTGAAAAGAATAAATCTGATAAAAAGGTGACTTATGTTGATTTAGATGAAGAAAGTGAAAAAGAGCTTGATAAATATGTAGAAGAAATAGAAAAATTAATTTTAAAGAATGAAATTCCAGAGGTATTAAATAAACCTACCTGTAAAAAATGTGCATATTATGAATTCTGCTATATATAAAAGAAGGGGATGAAAATATGGGAAGTACAAGATATATATCATCAATGGGGAATTAACAAGGAAAGATAATTCACTTTGTTTTAGAAAAGATGGAAAAAACGTCTATATACCAATTGAAAACACAAAAGAAATATATTGTTTAAATGAGATAAGTATTAATACTAAGTTGTTAGATTTCTTATCTCAAAATAATGTTGTTGTTCACTTTTTTAATTATTTTGAAGGTTATAGTGGAACATTTTATCCAAAGGCTCAGTATAATAGTGGAAAACTTATTGTAAAACAGGTAGAAAAGTATACTACAACTAGAATGGTAATAGCAAAAGCTATAGTTAAGGGGATAGGAATAAACATAAGAGAAGTCTTGTATCATTATTATAAACATGATAAGAAAGAAGTTAAAGGAACTTTAGACTGGATTAAGGAGGAATTTTTTGAAAGAGTAGATTTATCAAAAGATGTTAAAGAGCTAATGGCAGCAGAGGGAGAAGTATGGCAAAGATTTTATGGAGAGTTTAAAAACTTTTTGCCGGAAGACTTTATAATGAATAAGAGAGTAAAAAGACCACCAGATAATCCTATAAATGCACTTATTTCTTTTGGAAATACACTTTTATATACAAAAACCATTTCAGCTATTTATAGAACCCATCTTGATCAGAGGATAAGCTTTTTGCATGAACCCTCAGAAGGCAGATTTTCATTAAGTCTTGATATAAGTGAAGTCTTTAAGCCAGTAATAGTTTATAGAACAATATTTGATTTAGTTAATAATAAAAAACTAAAGGTGGATAAGCATTTTGACAAGAAAGTGAATTATTGTTTATTGAATGAAGAAGGAAGAAATATTTTTATTTCAGCATTTGAAGAAAGACTTGAAAGTGTTTTTAATCATCCAAAATTAAAAAGAAAAGTCAGCTATAGAACAGCAATAAAACTTGATTGCTATAAATTAATAAAATACATAATGGAAGATAAAGAATTTATTCCCTTCAGTTTAAAGGAGGGGATGTAGTGGGAAAAGTAACTAATTATAACTATGCATTTGTGTTTTATGATGTTAATGAAAAAAGAGTTCAAAGAGTGTTTAAGGTCTGCAAAAAATATTTATCACATTTTCAAAAATCAGTCTTTAGAGGAGAAATGTCACCGTCAAAATTAATTAGATTCAAAACAGAATTAAATAAAGTAATAGATAAAAATGAAGATTTTGTTTGTATAATAAAGCTTATGAATGATAATGTATTTGGTGAAGAAGTACTTGGATGTTCAGCCAATAATACAGGAGAAGATTTAATAATATAAATTTACCAGGTAGAAATTTCAGCTATCTTTGTTAAAGCTAGAAATGATAGGATATTTGATAGTTTTAACATATTTTTATCAGAAAAACTTCATTCCTTGGTAAATTTTTTGTGATGTGGTATTATTACTAGTATAGAGGAATTTTTGAAGTTTAAGAATGCCTAAATCGCGTTGGATTAAGATTAACATGAGATGTATTTAAATAAGTTTGTAATTAAATTTTCTAAGCTTTTAGAACAAGATTAAGATTAACATGAGATGTATTTAAATAATGGAAACAATTTGAGATGGGTATAAAACATCCATGATTAAGATTAACATGAGATGTATTTAAATCCATATAATTTCTTTGCCATACTCAATATTGTTTCTGATTAAGATTAACATGAGATGTATTTAAATAATATACATGCAAGAATGCACAAAGAATATAACCCCTGATTAAGATTAACATGAGATGTATTTAAATAGTGTAGCGATTACAAGAGAAATGGCTATAGAATGGGATTAAGATTAACATAAATAATCCATTAGATCTGATATTTTTATCAGAACAAAAGATTAAAATTAACATTAGATGAAATTATAAAGTATGAAAAATGGTAATAAATAAGCAGAGATAAAGAGCATAATATTCTTGATAAAATCAAATTTTAAACCTATTAACAGAAAGGAAAAACTGGCCATGCTAAATAAAATTGCGTTGATTGTTATAGATATGCAGAAGGATTATATTGGAGAAGAAAGCAGACATAATTACTATCCTAATACACTTATAGATAAGGTTAATGAAAGAATTGCCATAGCAAATAATAATGGACAAATGATTATATATGTTAAGAACAAGGGGAAGCGAAAAAAGGAAATATATATATCTGATTTTGTGAAAGGATTATCTATTGCTTCAAACTTTATTATAGAAAAAGGCAAAGCAAGTATGTTTGATGATGATATTTTCTTTGAATTGTTAAAAAATAAAGATATATGCAAAATAGAGACAATAGGAATTGATGGAAATTGTTGCGTTGCTTCTTCTGCCTTAGATGCAATGAAATTAGGCTTTTCAGTTATTTTTCCTTTAGAGTATATTGGTATTAAGGATAAGCAGCGTTTTATAAAAACAAAAGAAAAATTAATCAAAGCTAATGTTGAGATAGTGGAATAGAAATAAACAAAAGCGTTTATCAAAACATGTTATAATATTTATAAATTATGGGGGATTGGGGAGGAGTAAGATGATTACTAACATAGAAAAAACCAAATATGGTTTAGAGGGAAAGGTGAATTTTGAGTTATTTAATAAAACAATTGATGTTTTAATGGATGAGGAAATTGATTTAGACTATGCAAATCTTTGTGCTAAGGCTTTAAATAATTTGGATGAAAAAACTATAGATAATTTATGTCAATATTCTATAAATTATTGTATAGATTTTTGTAATGAAGTTGGAGATGAAGAGGCACCAGATTTTAATTCAGTAAGGGATGTTTTAGATTATATAAATCCAAGTTTATTAATTATTAATGTTCCTAAGGAAAAGGATAAGATAGTTATTCATTTAGAATTAAATTGTGAATGGGAAATAGAACATGGATTAGAATGGACAATAAATAATGGAGAGATTCTTTATGTTGGAGCATTTGAATCTGAAGATGGCTGGAGTGATATTTCTTATTATAAAGATTTAAATTGGAACTATGTGTTTAATGAAACTTACTGTGTTTTAAAGAATATACCATGTATAGATATACTTAAAAAGAGCTTAATAGCTATGTCTGCATTAGATATTATCCTTAATGAAGAAGAATGGTTAAGGACATATAATTATAATCCTAACTGGGATAATAAAGCTTCACTTGGTGAAATTGATAATGGAGGTGGAGATAATATGCATATATTATTTTCAGAGGATGGATGCATAATTAAAGGCTTTGATCATGAATCTGAATTATCACCTCATGCGCAGGAGGAATTTAAAGTTTGGAAAGGTATATATGAAGATGTTCCAAAGAATTTACTAGAATTGCTTGAAGATGAAGCTATTGAAAAGGAAGATGTTACTTTTTGTATTTGGAGAGAAAGTGAGGCCTATGAATGGAAAAAAGGAAAGGTTGAAATTCCAAAAGGCTATGATGATGGTTCTTCCTACATGCTTGGAAGAATTTATAATGATGCAGAAGAGTATTTAGAATGGGCAAAAGATTATTATGATGATTTAGAAGATAATATTCCTGTTGAATTAATTGAAGATATTTTTAATTTTAAGCCCATGACAAAAGAAATAATTAAAGGTATTAATAAGGATAGAGAATGTGAAGAAATTTTTGATCAATTAAAGGAAATTGGATATCCAGTAGAATAGAGTTAATATAAGTTTTGCAAATTAGAAGGTTTAAATAGTAATTTAAACACTCTAATTTGCTTTTATTTTTGGGAAAAAGAGAGAATGCAAATATTTTGTATTAATTTGATAGAAAAAACTTTTGGAAAAATCCTGTATTTTTCTCTTCTCAGCCATATATATTATATGAGAAGTATTTTTATAACAATAATATTTTAAGGAGTGAAGTGAAAATGAAAGAAATAAAAAATATCAAAGTAAGAAGTGATATGTATTATGATACTAAATTTAAAATTATTGATACTAAACCATTAAGAGATTCAATTCATTATGTATGGATGAGACTCTTAACTTTGGCTGGATTTGTAAATAGAGATGGTGAGTTATATCTGTCAAGAAACATACCTTATGATATAGAGACATTATCAATTGAATTTAATAGAGATTCAGAAGTTATTAAGATGGCATTAGAAGTATTAATAGAGCTTGAAATGATTGAAGTTGATGAACATAATGTGTATAAAGTAAAAAACTTTATGAAGCATCAAAATATAAAATCTAGAGCAAAAAATATAGAAGAATCAAAAGATAAAGGAGATGAAGAAAAAATTAAAGAAGAAACTTTAAGTATAGAAAATACTAAAAGTAATCATACCTTAGAATCAGATAATGTATCAAGTAATTCAATTGAATTACATGAAATAGAGGTGAAAAAAGATGAATTAGAAGGTAAGATGGTTGAGACAAATAAAGCTGTTAAATCTTATAATAGTGAAGAAAAAGATAATAATCATAATCTAGAGATTGTATCGGAAAAATCTAAGGATAAGGATGTATTATTAGAAGATTTCAAAATAGAAGGTTTCGAACTGGCAAAAGATATTGTATTAAAAAATATTGTGGATGATAGTAAGGCAGGAATACATGGGAATAAGAAAAAGAATAGTACTGGAGCCAATAAACAAAATAAAAGAAATGGTCCTAAAAATATATCTAATTCAAATAGTAAAAAGGGGTACGAGATTAGTAATACTGAAAAAGATAATGATAAATATTTAGTTGTCTTTAGTGATGAATATGAAATTAAAGAAGGTGAGAAGATAAGAGAGTCATGGAAATTTTGATTTAATTATAATTTAATGATAAAGTTATAATAGGCATGGAAAATATATGAAAATTAAGGGGTGATTCACTGTGAATGTTTCAACTCACAGAATAGCTATTCCTTCTATCTTAGAAGTTGGCAAAGGAAATATTAATAATGTAGGTGCATTAATTAAAAAGAGTATGTTCAAAAAGGTTTCAATATGTTTTGGCGATGGGATAAAAGAACTTTTTGGAGAAACAATAGAAAAATCATTAAGGGAAGAAGATATTGAGATAGCAAACATAGAAACTATTTTTAATATAAATTTTGATGAGATAAGTACAAAAGCTTTTGAACTTCCAAATGATGTTGATGCGTTAATTGGAGTTGGTGGAGGAAAAGCTATAGATGCAGTAAAATACATGAGCTTTTTAAAAAAAATGCCCTTTATCAGCATACCAACTTCAACTTCTAATGATGGTTTTGCAAGTTCAGGAGCATCGCTTTTACTTAATGGAAGACGTATGTCACTGCCAGCTAAAACACCTTATGGAATAATTGTTGATATTGATGTGATTAAGGGAGCGCCTGAAAAATTTATTTATTCTGGTATTGGAGATTTAGTATCAAACATTACTGCTTTATATGACTGGAAGTTTGAAGAGGAAAATGGAAAAACAATTATTGATGATTTTGCAACTATGATTTCAAAAAAAGCCGTAAATAGCTTTGTAAGAACAGAATTTAAAGGTATTAAAGATGATTTATTCTTAAAAGAATTAGTTGATTCTTTAACGTTAAATGGTATTTCTATGGAGATAGCAGGAGACAGTTCTCCAGCTTCAGGAGCTGAACATTTAATATCTCATGCTTTAGATAAATTTCTTGAAAAACCAGAACTTCATGGCGTACAGGTTGGAATTGCAACTTATATTATGGCTAAAGTTCAGAATCACAGATCAGAAAGAATAACAAAGATATTAAAAGAAACTGGCTTTTTGGATTATGTTAAAACCTTAAAAATGAAAAAGGTAGATTTTAAAAAGGCAATAGATATGGCACCTTCAATAAAACCTAATAGATATACATATATTCATATCAATAAAAATCAAGATATTGCAAAAAATATTGTTGATACAGATGAAATTTTAAATTATATACTAATATAAGTAATTTAGATTTATCAGATGTTATCAATTTATAATAGTGAATAATACTAGAATTTATATAGCGTTGTTTTTAAGTTTTTATATAAAGATACTTTTAAAACAATGCTATTTTTATTTTTTATAAAAGCGTTTACATAAATAAGTTAAAAGTTATATAATTATATTATAAATTAAGAAAAGTGGGGATTTTAATTATGATGAAAATATTAATTTGCTGTTTAGGTGGCTTTTCATCTAGTGCTATGACGAAGAAGGTTAAAAATGAAATAGAAGAAAAAGAGCTTCAGGATAAAATATCTGTAGAATTTGGACCATTTGCAAGTTCATATAAAATTATGAACAATTATGATGTAGTAATGGTTTGCCCTCATATAAAATACGAACTTCCAATGTTCATGAAAAGTCATAAGGATATTGATGTTCCAATTTATATATTCCCACCTAAGATGTATGGGAATATGAAGGCAGAGGATATTTATGAAGATGCTTTAGATATAATTGAAGGATATAAAGAGACCAAAATGAATCCTTGGAATTTTCCAGGAGAAGATAATATTATGGTTGTACAAAGGTGTTGTAGTTATAGAAAATTCATAAAATAAGATAGATATATTTATTGACCATGAAGGTTTTATACCTACATGGTTATTTTTTATGTAGAATTTTGTTGTACGAAAGTTTGAATAAAGTTTAAAGATTTTCCGAAATCTTCCCTTTTAAAGCATATATTCATTATAGAAAATTAATTAATGCTAATGGAAGTTTAGGAGGAAATAGTAATGAAAGAAAGAAGAATTGTAAAAATTAAAACAAACATGCATGAGGATACAAAATTTAAAATAATAGATACTATGGAAGAAAGAGATCTTATTCATTATGCATGGATTAGAATTATAACACTTGCGGGCAAGGTAAATAGAGAAGGCGAGCTTTATATGTCAAGTAATATTCCATATACAGTGAAGACATTAGCCTTAGAGTTTAATAGAAGTACAGAAAAGATAAAATTAGCTTTAGATGTCTTTGTTGAATTAGAAATGGTCGAAGTAAATGAAGAGAGCGTATATGTAGTTGAAAATTTTGTTAAGCATCAAAATATAAAGACAAAGCAAAAGGATACAGAGGTTAAACAAGATACTAAAAATAGAAATAAATCTGAAATTTTAAATTTAGATAATGATACAAGCAATAATGAAGATATAAGTATAGAAAATGAAATTGACAATATTAACATAAATAGTATTAGCAAATCTATAAATGGATTAGATGATAAAAATAATAGAAATATAGAAAACAATAATACAATTTTAAAGAAGCTTTATATTGAGGAAAATAAAAAGCATAATTTAAGTAATGATATTATAAAGAAAGAAAATAATAAGAAATGCACTGAAAAGAAAAAATCTCCACATAAAAGTAAAAGTTCATCATTAAATATGGAGGAGGAAGATGATGATAAATATTTAGTTAAATTTTATGATAAAGAACCAGAACTTGCTGAAGGAGAGTGGGTAATACAGTCTTGGAATTTTTCATAAGGCATTTTTTGAAGCTAGCTTATTAATAATAAAGAAAGATGTCAATATAAGATTACGTTATATAAACATCTTCCATTAAAATTTATTAAAAAAGATATAATGATTTGTTTGATGAGTTAGATTCATATTCAGATGGATCTATCAAAGTAGCATTTTCTTTAACATAATTTATAATATCAGAATTATTACTTCTATTTGAAACTAAGAAATAAGTAATTTTACCGTCAGAGATATATTTTTTTAGTTTATCTAAGGTAAGTGATTTATCAGAACCAGAAAAACCACCATAAGCATAAGCAGGAAGTCCAGTATTAATTATGAATGAATCAACATCAGAAGTACTTTGTGAAGTGACTAAAAAACTTCCTTCCTTATAATTTTTTACAAGGTAATCTTGTAATGAATTATTAGAAGAACTATTTTTTTTATTTGAGTTATCTGAAGCAAGCTCAGGTCCAGCATATGGTTTTACAAAGTTTGAAGGAACATATTTAACAGGGGTTAATGCCCAGTATAATGGACATACAATTAAAGCTGACATTAAAAATAGTGCTCCAAAAAATATGCAATATTTATTTGAATTAAGGTAATTTATACAAATGGGAATTAAGGCTATTAATGATAATGCTAAACAAAAAAGAAATAATATTTCTGTTAATATTGAATAATTGTCAATATATCTAAGCTGAATCATATTTGTACAAAAGAAAGCTAAAGGTAGCAAGAATGACTTTAAGGAATTATTAAGTTTAAAGTCATTAAGCATTTTTACAAATCCGATTCCAAATAAGGCACTAATGCTAGGCGCAAACATACAAAGGTAATATCTATGAAAATATCCAGCAAAGCTGAAGAATATAAACATTGTAAAGAAATTTAAAATCCAAAATGTTAACGTGGAATTTTCAATGGATAAATCATTTTTCCTAAATTTTTTAATAAATGAAAGCATAGTAAATATGCAGAAAATAATTAGCCATGAAATCTGCCCATAAAGTTCATTTGACCAAAGTCTTAAAATGGATGGAGTACTGATGCTATCACGTCCACCACTAGAATTTTTATTAGAAGAATTCACCTCTAAAGAATTTGGAGGAGCATTATTAGGCTGAGGATTAATGCTGTTATTAGTGCTTATGTTATTATTACTGTTAGCAAGATTATGTTTATCTTTGGGAGCATGTCCACCAGAATTAAAATTTGGATTATTGTCATCTGAGTTGATATTTTTATTATTAGGCTTAGATGAATTAATTTTAGTGCTTGTTCCAGAAATTCTTTCAACACCATTATGATCTATAATAAGCTCCATAACACTATTAGAAGTGGAACTTCCAACGTAAGGTCTATTTTCAGATGGATATAAATCTACCAATATAGCCCACGAAAAAGAAATACAAAGCATTATTATGGAGGCAATTATTCCATTGAAAAGCTTTTTCATAAATCTTCCTTTAGCAAATATTAAATAAGTTATGCAAAGTGCAGGTATATACATATAAGCTTGTAACATTTTTATATTAAATCCAAGTCCAATAAAAATACCTGCAATATATAAATATTTAGGTGAGTCTTTTTCAATGGACTTAAATAAAAAATAAATAGATATTAATAGTACAAAAACAAGCTGCATATCTACTGTATTGTTTCTAGATGCCACAACAACAGCAGGTGTAATTGAAAATACAAATGCAGATATAAGACCAGAGATTTTGCCAAAGTGTTTTGAAACAAGAATATACATCATCAAACATGAAGCTGTACTTGCTAAAGCTTGAGGCAATAACATAGCAAATCCATTATAGCCAAAAATCAATACAGATAATGTTTGAATCCAGAAACCTAAAGGGGGTTTATCTATGGACAACATGCCAGCAGGGTCAAATGATACAAAAAAGAAATTTTTGAAGTTCTCACTCATGCTTTTTATTGCAGCAGCATAATATTCATTTCCATATCCATATTGCGAAATATTAAATAAATTAAAGAATAAAGAGACTAGCATAATTAAAAATAATAGAACAATATGGTAGTTTTCTTTTAGTGAATTTATAATTTGTTGCTTGGATAGAAATTTTTTATTAAATAAAGTCATATGAAACATACCTCCATCTGGTTAGTTATTCCAATTATAGATTTATATTCTTAATATAAGCTGAACAGTAAGACTAAAAAAATAAAAATATAAACAATTTAAAAGATAAAATGAAAGTAGTGAAGGGAAATATTGGATGGTTTAAAACATGATAAATAAGATCAGTTATCTTTAAGTCTTCTCAAAAATCATAGAAATATATTTATCTAACATTTTAAGAGCGCTTTAGAAATAGAGGTTCTTTTTTAATTTAATTGCAAAACACATGTTCATTTAGGATATAATGAATATAAAGAATAGTTATATATATTTTTTATTTTAATAGCTTAAGAAAAATCTAATTAAGAAAGTATTGAGGAGGAATACCTTTGAGACTATTACATACTGGGGATTGGCATTTAGGTAAGAACTTAGAAGGCCAAAGTAGAATGGATGAACAGGAACAATTTTTAAATGATTTTGTAAAGATCGTTGAAGAGAATAATATAGATTTAATAATAATAGCAGGAGATGTTTATGATACTGCTAACCCACCAGCAAGAGCAGAAAGAATGTTTTATGATACATTAAAGAAGGTATCTAGAAATGGGGAAAGACTTACACTAGTTATTGCAGGAAATCATGATAATCCAGAAAGGTTAGTTGCAGCAGGACCTTTAGCTAGAGAGCATGGAATAATTATGTGCGGAACTCCAAAAACAATAGTAGAAACTGGAGAGTATGGAAAGCATAAAGTTGTAAATTCTGGTGAAGGTTTTATTGAAATAGAAGTAAATAATGAAAAAGCTGTTATATTAACAGTTCCTTATCCAAGTGAGAAGAGATTGAATGAAGTCATATATGATTTTATGTCTGATGAAGAGGAAAAAGCAAAATCATATGGAGAAAGGATTGCAGCTCTTTTTGATACATTAAAGAATAACTACAGAGATGACACAATAAACCTTATGGTATCTCATATTTTTGCTATGGGAAGTGAAGAGTCTGGATCTGAAAGAAGTATACAACTTGGCGGAAGCTATATTGTTGATGGAAGCTGCTTCCCCAAAGAAGCTCAATATATAGCTCTTGGTCATGTTCATAAGCCACAAATAGTTCCCGGAACAAATAAGAAAGCAAGATATTGTGGATCGCCACTTCATTATAATAAGAAAGAAATAAGCTTTAAGAAAAAATGTTTTATAGTAGATGTTAAGCCTAAAGAAGAATGCAAAATAGAAGAAGTAGAATTTAAGGTTTATAAGCCAATAGAAATATGGAGATGCAAAGGCATTGAAGAGGCAATAAGCAAATGTGAAGAAAATAAAGACAGAGACTGTTGGGTGTATTTAGAAGTTGAAACTGACAGATATATAAAAGAAGATGAAATAAAATCAATGAAAGATTTAAAGAAAGATATTCTTGAAATCACACCTAAAGTAAAAGGTATTGAGGATGAAGAAAGTGAATTTGTAAATGTTAATGAGAAATCTTTTGAAGAAATCTTTACGGAGTTTTATAAGAAAGAAAGAGATGTTGAACCCGATGATGAATTGTTAAAATTACTATTATCTATAATGGGAGAGGAGGAAGAAGCTGATGAGACCAATTAAGCTTATGATTGAAGGATTAAATAGTTTTATAGAAAAACAGACAATTGATTTTGAGGATCTTACAAGTGAAGGTTTCTTTGGGATTTTTGGACCGACTGGTAGTGGTAAATCAAGTATACTTGATGGAATAACTTTGGCTCTGTATGGAAACATAGCAAGAAAAAGTTCTAATTATATAAATATAAATTGCGATAGATTAAATGTTAATTTTGAATTTCAAATTTGTAGTTCAGAGGTAAAAAGATATATTGTAGACAGAGAATTTAGAAGAAAGAAAGATGGAAGTATTTTATCAGGAAAATGCAAGCTTATTGATTGTGAAAATGATGAGATTTTAGCTGATAGCGTGAAGGGAATAAATAAAGCCATTGAGTCAATTATTGGGCTTAATTTAGAAGACTTTACAAGGACAGTAGTACTGCCACAAGGTAAATTTAGTGACTTCTTAAAACTTGAAGGAAAAGATCGTAGAGAAATGCTTGAAAGGTTATTTAACCTTCAAAAGTATGGGGATAATTTATCTAATAAGCTGTCAAGGGAAATAACAAGACAGAGAAGTGAATCAAATATATTAAATGGTCAGCTTATGGGGTATGAAGATATAACTGATGAAAATATAAATGCAAAGAAGGAAGCTTTAAATGAGATTAATAATAACTTAGTATCATTAAAAGATGAAAATGAAAAGCTAGATAAAAAGTTTAAAGAATGCGAAAATCTTTGGAATTTACAAATTGAGTTAAATGAGTATTCAGAAAAGAGACTTAAGTTAAAGGAAAAAGAAGATAAGTATAATGAACTTAAATCTATAATAAAGCTTGGAGAAGCAAGTAATAGAGTATTACCTTATTTGAAAGCATATGAAAATACAATAGCAGCTTTTAAGGAAAATAAAACTCAGCTTACTTTATTAAGTAGTAAACTTCAAAATATAAAAATTGAAAAAGAAGAAATAGATAAAACTTATGATTTAGCTAAGGAAAAGAAAGATAATGATCTTCCTAAATTGTTAGTAAATGAGAAGATGGTTAGTGATGCAATAAGTGAAGAAGAAGCACTTAAGAGTATTGAAGCAAAAATATCTTTATTATTAAATGAGAAGAAAGCACTACATATAAAAATTGAAGAAGATAGTAAGAAGCTTCTAGAACTAGAAGAAGAAATAAAAAGATATTCAGCTGAATGTGAAAATAATCAAAGTGAGTATGACAAGTTAAAAATAGATGAAGAATTTAAAGTTAAAGTACAAAAAGGGATTTTAGATGAGCAGAGATTGTCCTCCATAAAAGATGCACTTATTAAGGATAAAGAAAAAAAAGAGAATATAGAAAAGGATAATCTTGTAGTTTTAGAAGAAGGAAAAAAACTTAGAAGTATATTAGAAGAAAAGAAAAAAATATTAAATGAATATAATGAAAAGATTAAATCTTTAGATGAAAATTGCCCTGGTGATCAAAATGCATTACTAGGTCTTAGAGATCTTATAAATGTAGCAAAAGAAAGAACTAATAATTTAAATAAATTAAACGAAGAAAATAAAGCATGTGAAAATGAAATAAAAAAACTAGACAGTGAAAAGGAAGATAAAAAGAAAGAATTAGAAGCTTTTGAAAAAGAATTAGATAAATTTAAAGATGAGCTTAATGAAGCGATAAAAGAAAATTTAGCACATACTTTAAGAGTAGATTTAATTGAAGGTGATACTTGTCCAGTATGTGGTTCAACGCATCATGTTAAAGAAAATATAAAAAATGATGAATTAAAAGATGTAACAGTAATAGAAGAAAAGATTAAAGCGAAAGAAAAAGAAATAAAATTAATTTCAGAAGCCATTATAAAATATGAAAGCAGAATCTTATTACTAAATGAAAAAAATAATAAGAATAAAGAAGAAATCATTAAAATAGAGGAGTTTTTAAAAGAAGCTTCATTAGAAGAGCTTCAAAAAAGATTTAGTAAATTAGAAAAAGATTTAGATGTTTATAAGAAAGAAAAGGAAAGTACTGAAAAAGCATTAAACAATATAAAAAATGAAATAACAGAAGAAGACGGAAAAATTAATAGCAAAAGAGAAGTATATGCTAATAATGTAAAACAGCTTAATTTATTAAATAAAGAAATTACTGATAAAGAGGAAGAATTTAATATTTATGAAAATATTTTATCTAAATTAAAAGAAGATACAAGTGTAGAAGATTTTAAGAAAAAGAATGAGGAAATAACACAAATTGAATTAAAAAGAAATTCACTTGAAAAAGTATTAAAAGAAAAAAGAAATCAGTTAGATAAACTAAAAAAATTAAAAGAAAATAAAAATGCTGAGTTATCTATAAGCAAAGAAAGTGCTGCTAAAATAGATACTAATTTAAATTCATATGAAGAAAGTAAAAAGGAAAAGATTCAATCTATAAAAAATAAAGTTGGTGAAGAAAAAGAGTTAAAAAAACTATTAATAACTATTAAAAAGAGCATCATAGATATAAGTGAGCTATATAAGAAAACAGAAGAAAGAAAAAATGAAATAGAAAAAGAATATAAAGATATAAATGAAAAGCTTATTTCAGCGCAAAGTAAGGATAATGATTTAACAGTAAGGAAAAATGAAGATGAAATAAGTTTAAGCAAGGCCATAAAAGATGAAGGGTTTGAAAGCTCAGAGGATGTTAAAAAGAATTTGATTAAAGAGGAATTATTAAGTTCATATAAGGAAAATGTGAATTTATATAATGAAAACTTATCTAAAATAGATGGTGCTATAGAAAGTTTATTAAAGAAAATAGATGGCAGAGAAATAAGCAAAGAAGAATATGAAAGCATAAAATTACTAAAGGTTCAGGAATATGAAAGATATTCTAAATTAAATGAAGAAAAAATTAAATGTGATGAAGAGTTAAAAGTTTTAGAAACTAAGATGAATGAACAAAAAGAACTTTTAAGTAAGAGAAAAGAATTAGATCACAAAATATCATTGTTATCAGATTTAGATAAATTATTTAAAGGCAAAAAGTTCGTAGAGTTTGTTGCTGCATATCAATTAAAATATGTAACAATTGAAGCCTCAAAGAGATTAAAAGAAATAACTCATGGAAACTTTGGAATTGAAGTTGATGAAAATGGAAGATTTATAATGAGAGATTATAAAAATGGAGGAGCGGAACGTGATGCTTCAACATTATCAGGGGGAGAAACATTCCTTGCATCTTTATCATTAGCTTTAGCTTTATCAGCACAAATTCAATTAAAAGGAACAGCGCCGCTTGAATTATTCTTCTTAGATGAAGGCTTTGGTACATTAGATGAAGATTTACTTGAAGTTGTAATGAGTTCTCTTGAAAGAATTCATAATGACAGGCTTAAAGTTGGTATAATAAGCCATGTCGAAAGTATAAAAAACAGAGTTCCTGTAAAACTTGTTATTACTCCAGCAGAATGTGGTGTTGGGGGAAGTAAGGTTAGAATTGAGAGAAGTTAGTAATCATGCCCTATTTATAATAAAAAATTGTTTATTATAAATAGGGCATATTTTTATTTATGACACGTTAAACAGTACCATAAGTAAATGCCAACTTTACTAAAATTGGAGAATATAATTTAGAGAAATGTTTCTATTATTAAAATTAATTTTCTATAAATATCTAGATAAGTATAGTGCGGATAATGTAATGCTTGAAAGATTTAAAAGGTATTCATGTAGATTTGACAGTGAAGTTGTCTATAGACAGCAAAAGAAAAGATCATACAAGATATTTTTGGACACAATATTCAGAGTTTATAAAATAGTGTCCAAAAAAATAATAAAAACTACATGATGAATTTAGACACTAAGTGTCCCAAAATAATAAAACCACATGATAAATTTAAACACTGAGTACCATGAAATTGTTTTTATAGAGTAAAGAATATTAACAGGTCATTGAATAAATATATTTTTTTAAAATAAAAGAAGTCATTTTTAAGAAATATAATAATTTCACAAAGGCCCTAAATATGACACATAAAGAAGGATACAATGATCATTATATAGTTAAATTATAAAAGAAAATAAAGTGTCCAAAAAAAAGTTGGCACAATAATTGCTTTAGTATAAAAGTAACAATTAAGATATTAGAGGAGTGAATGATATGTTTAAAGTTGTAGAAAATAATATTCTTTCTTGGTCATTTGATGATAGGATGCTTTTAGTGATTCCTTGGGGAAAGAATAGTGTTCGTATAAGAGAAACAAAAGAAGAGAATTTTATAGAAAATAATTGGGCATTAACAGAAGAAATTAAAAATCAATTCTCAGAAAGTAAGATTTTAATAGATGAGAAGAAAGCTGTTTTAGTAAATGGAAAGATAAAAGTAGAAGTAACAGAGTATGGAAAGCTTGTTTTTTATAATGAAGATAATAAAATTCTTTTAGAGGAATATTGGAGAGTGCGTAGACGTAAAAAACAAAAGAATCCTAATGATGAATTATTCGTTGATGAAAACATGATTAATGAATATGTAAGCGCACTTAAATTAGAAGGCCGTGAGTTAAAACCGGTTACAAATGGAGACTATAAATTAACTGTTAGATTTGAATCTAATGCTGATGAAAAAATATTTGGTATGGGACAATATCAACAAAATGATTTAAACATGAAAAATTGTATTTTAGAATTAGCACAAAGAAATTCTCAAGTGTCTATTCCATTTTATGTATCTAATAATGGATACGGTTTTCTTTGGAATAATCCAGGAATAGGAAAAGTAACATTTGCCAAAAACCTAACAGAGTGGATTGCTTATGATACTAAGGAAGTTGATTTTTGGATTTGTGCAGAAAAAACTCCAAGGGAAATTGTTGAGAGATATGCAGAAGTTACAGGTAAACCACCAATGATGCCAGAATATGCAATGGGATTATGGCAAAGTAAATTAAGATATCAAACTCAAGAAGAAATTTTAGAAGTAGCAAGAGAATATAAGAAAAGAAATATTCCTTTATCAGTAATCGTAGCGGACTATTTCCACTGGCCAACTCAAGGTGATTTTAGATTTGATAATGATTATTGGCCAGATCCAGCAAAGATGGTTGAAGAACTTAAGGCAATGGGCGTTGAACTTATGGTATCAGTTTGGCCTACTATTGACAAGAAGAGTGAAAACTATGATGAAATGCTAGAAAAAGGTTTATTAGTAAGAAGTGATAAAGGTGCTAGAATAGCAATGGAATTCTTAGGAAATACAATTTTCTTTGATGCTACTAACCCTGATTCACGTAAATATGTATGGGATAAAGCTAAGAAAAATTATTATGATAATGGAATAAGAATTTTTTGGTTAGATGAAGCAGAACCTGAATATTCTCCATATGACTTTGATTTATATCGTTATAAAATAGGAAGAAATGTTCAAGTGGGAAATATATATCCAAAAATGTTTTCTAAAACATTCTATGATGGTATGAAAGAATGCGGACAAGAAAATATAATTAACTTAGTAAGATGTGCTTGGGCTGGAAGCCAAAAATATGGTGCTTTAGTGTGGTCAGGAGATATTGATTCAAGTTTTAGATCTTTAAGATTTCAATATCAATGTGGATTAAGTATGGGATTAGCAGGAATTCCATGGTGGACAACAGATATTGGTGGATTCCATGGTGGACATATTGAAAATGAAGATTTTAGAGAATGCTTAATTAGATGGTTTCAATATGCTACATTTAGTCCAGTATTAAGGATGCATGGCGATAGAGAACCTCATACAAAACCATTAGGAACAAGTGGTGGAGGATTATGTAAGAGTGGAGCTCCTAATGAGGTATGGTCATATGGTGAAAAAGCTCAAGAGATTATGACAAAATATATTAAAATTAGAGAGAATCTTAAACCATATATAACAAAAGTAATGGAGGAGGCACACAATTATGGAATACCTCCAATGAGAACAATGTTCTTTGAATATCCAGATGATGAAAAAGCATGGAGTGTAGAAGATCAACATATGTTTGGATCTGAAATATTAGTAGCTCCTGTGCTAGATGCTGGCGTAAAGGAAAGAGAAGTTTATCTTCCAAAGGGAGCTGATTGGGTTCTATCTTCAACAGGAGAAACATATAAAGGTGGACAAACTATCAAAGTATCTACACCAATCGAATACATTCCAATATTTACAAAAGTTGGTTTTGATTTAGATATATAAAATATTCAATAATTACAAATTTATAGAAAGGAGGTTCTATATGAAAAAAATATTAATTGCAACACATGGAAATTTAGCATCAGGAGCTAAAAGCACATTGGAATTTTTAGTGGGAAATATAGTTGATATAACTTGTATTGATGCATATGTTGATCCAGATGAAAATCTAATAGATATTTTAGAAAATTATTTTTCAAAAATTGATGCTGATGATGAAGTAATAGTATTTACGGATATAAAAGGTGGTAGTGTAAATCAAAAGATTATTCAATATATAATGAAACCTAATATATTTTTAATTACAGGATTTAATCTTCCAATATTATTAGAATTAGCTATAATGGATAAAAAGATAACGGTAGAAAATTTGGAAGAAATGATTGACATTTGTAAAAACCAATTAGAGCTTATAAAAATAGATATGAAGAGAGAGTCAGATGATGATTTTCTAGAATAGAAATAGTGTAAAGTTTCATATGAAAAATAGAGTTAGTTAAAATATGAAGTGAGGGATGAAAAATGATAAAAGCATTAAGAGTAGATGAAAGATTAATTCACGGACAAGTGGCAATGGCATGGACAAGAGATTTAGGAGTTCAAGGCATAGTAGTTGCTAATGATGAAGCTTCAGTAAATGAAATGCAAAAAATGACATTAAAAATGGCAGTTCCAGAAGGGATTAAATGTATTATAAAATCAGTTCAAGAATCAATTAATTTGTTAAATAATCCTAAAGCAGCAAACATGAAAATATTAGTTTTAACAAAAACAGTAAAGGACGCATTAACATTATATAAACAAGTAGAAGGTATAGAATATGTAAATATAGGAAATGCAGGGCGTTTTACAAGTGGAGATGGGACTGAAAGAACTATACTTTGCAGATCTGTAAGCTTAACAAATGAAGAATTAGAATGCTTGAAAGAGTTGGTAGAATTAGCACCAGATACTGCAATGCAAATGGTGCCTTCAGATGAAAAGAAACTAGTATCAGAAGCATTAAAATAGTAAAAGTATTTAAATATTTGCTAATTATGTTTATTGATAATATTAAGGAATCAATGTTTTTGGGGACTCTCAAAAACACTTGAACTCCTTATTAATAATAAGAGTGTAAAATTTTCAATTAATAAAATAGAAATGGGGGAAATATATGTTATTAGAAAGTTCATTACTAGTGCAAGCAATAGTTGTGGCACTATTAGTAGTATTTGCATCTGGTGTAAGAGATTTGATTGGATTTACAATGTTAGATCGTCCGATATTTATATGTCCAATTGTAGGTTGGTTATTTGGAGATATTCAACAAGGGTTATTAATAGGCGTATCTCTTGAAGCAGTATTCATGGGAGTTGTAAACGTTGGCGGAGCATCATCTGCTGAGTGTGGTATTGCAAGTGTTGTTGGAACTGCGTTTGCAATGAAGATAGGCGGCGGTACAGAAGTTGCACTTCCATTAGCACTTCCTATAGGATTACTTGGACTTCAAGTAAAAAATTTATTGTTTATTTTTCTTGTTGGTTGGTTTGTTCCTATATTTGATAAATATGCAGAACAAGGAGAAGATAAAAAGATTACAAAGCTTCATTATGGATTATGGTGTGCTCAATGGGGATTATATGCATTAATTCCATTCTTCGCAATTTTAGTTGGATCAGAGGCTGTTGAAAAGTTTGTAAATCTTATTCCTAGTGTTATTATGAATGGATTAACTGTATGTGGTAACTTGCTACCAGCAGTTGGTATGGCTATGTTATTAAAATTATTATGGAGTAAGAAAATTTGTGTATATTTCTTCTTAGGATTTGTTTTGGTTGCATACTTAAAATTACCATTAATTGCATTAGCAGCTTTAGGTGCAATTGTTGCAATAATAGTAGGACAAAGAGATTTAGATATTAACGAATTATCAAGATTAAAAGCAGCAGTATCTACTGGTGGATCAGTAGGATTAGATGAGGAAGAGGAGGATTTTTTCAATGAGTAAACTTACTAATGTTTCAAAAGAAGAAAAGAAAATGTTACGTTCTGTATACTTAAGGTCTTTTACCTTATTTGCTTCTGTAACACCAGCAAAAATGGGTGCTTCTGGATTCTGTTATTCTATGCTACCATTTATAAATCATTTTTATAAAGATGATCCAGAAGGAAAAAAGAAAGCACTTGTTAGACATATGTCGTATTTTAATACAACAGTACCATTTTCCAGCTTTGTTATGGGGTTATGTGGTGCTATGGAAAAGGAAAACTGTGAGAAAAAAGACTTTAATTCAGAATCAATAAATTCAATTAAAACTAGCTTAATGGGACCATTAGCTGGTATTGGAGATTCAATTTTCTGGGGAGTATGGCGTGTTATTTGTGCTGGTATTGCAATAAGTATGGCTCAAGCAGGAAATGTTTTAGCCCCATTAGTATTCTTCTTACTATTTAATATACCAACAAATATTATTCGTTATTATGGTGGTTTTCTTGGATATACATTAGGATCTAGTTATATTGAAAAATTATATTCAAGTGGTTTAATTAATATTTTAACAAAAGCAGCTAACATTCTTGGATTAATAATGGTTGGTGGAATGACTAGCAGTATGGTAACATTCAATTCAATAGTAAAGATGACAGTTCAAGGAAAAGAAGTATTTTCACTTCAAAATATGTTAGATCAAATATTTATAGGAATAGTACCATTAGGATTAACTCTACTATGCTTCTACTTATTGACAAAGAAAAAAGTAAGTATTAACGTATTAATAATAGGTGTTATTATATTGGGTATTGCACTTTCAGTTTTGGGAATTGCTTAATAATTCTTGATGAAAAGGAGAATTAAAATGAATAAATGGTGGAAAAATTCAGTTGTTTATCAGATTTATCCAAAGAGTTTTCAAGATACTAATGGTGATGGCATTGGTGATCTGAATGGAGTTATTAAAAGATTAGATTATTTAAAGGAACTTGGAATTGATGTTATTTGGTTAAGTCCGGTTTATGAGTCTCCGCAAGATGATAATGGTTATGATATTAGTGATTATAAGCGTATATATAGTAAATTTGGAACAAATGAAGATATGGATGCATTAATTAGAGAAGCACATAAAAGATCAATAAAAATTGTTATGGATTTAGTTGCTAATCATACATCAGATGAACACCATTGGTTTGAAGAAAGTAAAAAATCTAAAAATAATCCATATAGTGACTATTACTTCTGGCTAGATCCAAAAGAAGATGGAAGTGAACCAAACAATTGGGGATCAAGTTTTTGTGGAAGTGCATGGGAATATTGTGAGGAAAGAGGACAATATTACTTACATTTCTATAGTAAAAAACAACCAGATTTAAATTGGGAAAATCCAAAAGTAAGAAAAGAAATATATGATTTAATAAAATACTGGATGGATAAAGGTGTAGATGGATGGAGAATGGATGTTATTGCATCCATCTCAAAATATACGGACTTTCCAGATTATGAGGCAGAAGAAGGAAAAAAATATATAACAGGTTTTATGCATACAAATGGTCCAAGACTTCATGAGTATATTCATGAAATGAATAAAGAGGTATTATCACATTATGATGGGATGACAGTAGGGGAGGCACCAGGCTCTACATCTGAAATTGCAAAATTATTTACAGATCCTAAAAGAGAAGAACTGGATATGATTTTTACTTTTGAGCACATGAATGTTGATAGAGTACCAGGATCTGTAAATCGTAAATGGGAATTAAGGCATATGCATTTGCCAGAATTAAAAAAAATTATGGCAGATTGGCAAGAAACATTAAGAGATAATGGCTGGAATGCACTGTACTTTGAAAATCATGATAGACCAAGGGTTATTTCTAGATGGGGAAATGATACAACATATCGTGTAGAATGTGCTAAGGCTTATGCAACAGTTCTTCATGGAATGCAAGGAACTCCATATATTTACCAGGGAGAAGAAATTGGCATGGTAAATTGTCAGTATGAAATAGAAGAGTATGATGATATTGAAATAAGAAATGCATATGAAGAATTAGTAGTAAACAATAAATCAATCACTGAAGATGCATTCAAAAATGCTGTTTGGAAAGTTGGAAGAGATAATGCAAGGACTCCAATGCAATGGGATGATAGCAAGAATGCAGGATTCACAATGGGACAACCTTGGCTTAAAGTTAATCCGCGATATAAAGAAATAAATGCAAAAAAAGCACTAGAAGATAAAAACTCTATTTTTTACTATTATAAGAAGTTAATTAGACTTCGTCATGAAGAAGAAATATTAACAGAAGGAACATTTAAATTACTGTTAGAAGAAGATAAAAATATTTTTGCATATGAGCGAAAATGGAAAGAAAAAGAGTGGCTTATAGTTGCAAATTTATCAGAAAATAATATATCATTAGAGGCACTTAAACCTTATTTATATAATAATTCCAAAACTATGATAAGTAATTATGATAATATATGTGTAGATAATCAATTAAAAGCATTTGAAGCATTTATTATTGAAAAAACTAAATGATTATTTTAATTATTTAGATATTATAAAATTACAGGATTTTAGGAGGTATTTCTCATGCAGGCCAAGGATAAAATATATATAAGTTTAAAAGATTTATGTGATAAAAGAGGACATGTTACAGCAGCAGAGCTTGCAACAGAAGTAAATTTAAGCCGCCAAGTGGTAAGCCATTATTTAAATCGTTTATTAGAATCTAGACAAGTTGAGAAAACAAATTCACGCCCTGTATATTGGAAGGTAGTGGGAGGTAAAGACGGAAATGAAATAAAAAATATTTCTGTAGATGATGTTAAATTAGAAGAAGTACAGGTATATGATGATATATTTATGAAAATGACTGGTGCAAACGGCAGCCAAAAAAAAGTCGTCGAGCAGTGTAAGGCAGCAGTAAATTATCCGCCTAATGGACTACCAATTCTAATTACTGGACAAAGTGGTGTAGGAAAAAGCTTTATGGCTAGACTTATTTATGAGTATGCAGTAAATCAAAATGTTATTGATGAGAATGCACCATTTGTAGTTTTAAATTGTGCAGACTATGCTAACAATCCAGAATTGCTTTCAGCTACACTTTTAGGATATAAAAAAGGTAGTTTTACAGGAGCAAATTCTGATAAAGAAGGCTTGTTAAAAGAGGCAGATGGAGGCTATATATTTTTAGATGAAATTCATAGATTATCTTATGAAAATCAAGAAAAATTATTTCTGTTTATGGATACTGGGAAATACCGCCCTATAGGTGATAATGGATGGAAAACTTCAAAAGTACGTTTTGTATTTGCAACAACAGAAAATCCAGAAGAAGTACTTTTAGAAACATTTAGAAGAAGAATAACATTGCAGGTATCTCTTAGCTCAGTTTTAGAAAGACCTCTTGCTGAGCGAATTGAAATGATTAATCTATTCTATTATAAAGAAGCTAAAAAAATAAATAAAGATATTTATATAGAAGCAGATGTTATGATGAAACTCTGCTTTCTAAAAAGTAAGGGGAATATTGGAGAAATATCAAATTTAATTCAAATGAGTTGTGCTAATGCTTATTCTAAGCAGATGAAAAATGAGTATCTTAAAATAACTATTGATGAGATGCCAAGAAATATTTATGAACAATCAGTTAGTAAATTTGAAGAATTAACTCCAGTTTTGATACATTATAACAGCAAACCTTCTCAATTAGAAGGCATAAACATAGAAAAAAAGAGAAAAGAAGTTATTGAATTTCTCGAAAGAATTTTAAAAATCCCTGTTCAAAAAATGGATCTTTCTAAAACAGAATATTTTTTAGAATTTAAACATATTGTACATAATATAAAAAAGATAGAGCAAGAATTTATTATAAACGATAGCACTCTAATAAAAGAAATTCATACTAAGGTTTGTCATGAACTAATGAAACGCTATGGAGTACCTGAAAATGAAAAACTTATATATGATATGTATCTAATGCTTAAATTATTTATGGATAATGGAACCATTGATTTAAATCATGAGGAGTTTATTAATTTTTTTGATAATGTTATGCCAAAATCAACGTATATTGCTGAAAAATTTCAAATTAGATTAGGTGATTTAGGTATCTCTATAGATAAATGTATTATATATATATATGCACTTTTCTTATCAGAATATATCAAAGAAGATGTTGATTTTCATGGGTTAATTGTAGCACATGGAAACTCTACTGCAAGTAGCATTCAATGTGTAGCTAACAAAATGTGTAATACATACGTTTTTGAATCAATAGATATGCCTATGGAAACTTCTAGTGTAGAAGTAATTGAAAAAGTAAAACAATATCTTGAACATGTTAATACAAGCAAAGGTGTAGTTATTCTTGTGGATATGGGTTCATTGAATCAGATGTATTCCTCTATAAAAAATAATTTGTCGGGAGATTTATTGATAATAAATAATGTAACAACATCAATAGCTTTAGATGTAGGATTAAAGATGGTAAATAATAAACCATTTAGAGATATTGTAGAAACAGCAAAGACAAGTTATACTACTAATATTCAATATTTTGAGGGAATTGCAAAAGGTAGAAATATTATAATTTCATGTATGTCAGGCGTTGGTATCGCAGATAAGCTAAAAGATATTATAGCTAAGGTTATTAATGAGGATACGATGGATTTATTAACAATGGAGTATAAAAAATTAAAATCTTTATTAGATGAAAATAATGAAGAATATTTTAATAAGACAAAATTAATCTTAACAACTTCTAATCTTTCAGAAGGGATTACAGTACCATGGATAAATATATATGACTTAATGGGAGGAAGTGGAGAACAGCATTTGAAGAGGATTTTAAAAGATGTTGTCAGTCCTGAAAAGTTTGAATCATTAAAACTGGAATTTATAAAATTCTTTTCTATGGAGGGAATTGTTAGTAGATTACAATTCTTAAACCCTAACATTATTATAAATGAAGTTGAGGATATAATTTTAAAATATGAACAAAAATACAATGTGGAGTTGTTTGGAAGTATAAAACTTAATTTATATATGCATATTGCATGTATGATTGAAAGGCTTATGACATCAGATGAAGATGGAGAAGATATTGTAGAAGAATTATCAGAAGACGAGAAAGAGTTTTATAGTATATCAAAAGAAATATTTAATTCAACTGAAAAAAAATACCATATCTCCTTAAATCAATATGAATTATCATTATTGTATGAATTATTTCATAGAGTAATATAATAAAAGTTTAATAAATTCTGCATGTTATGCTAGTTAATAAAAAACACTTCACAATAGGTGAAAAATTTGCAGCCTCGCTATAGATATTAAATTTATAGTGAGGCTTAATTTTATGAAAAATACTAAATTATGATTTTATAGTAAAAAACTTGACTTATATATAGTATGTAATAATATACAGAAAGCTAAAAAATACAAGCATTATGTTATCTTTATAAAGAATAATTGAATAGAAAAGAAGTACGTCTATTTCTTATAAATAATAAAAATGAGATTATAAGGAAAAGAGATGTACAAAATAGCTGAGTATAATTTCTTCTTAAATTGGAAAGACTTAAAAAATGTATAAGAAAAGAATCGTATGTATTTTTTTAGAAAATTTAAGGAGAGATTATTAATGAAAGAATTGAAATTAAATAAAAGAAATGAAGAAACCGGACATAATGCAAGAAGACTAAGAAGAAATGGAGTAATTCCAGGTATTGTTTATGGAAAGAAATTAGGAAGTTTAATGTTTGAAATAGGTCAAATGGAACTTTTAAGAGATTTAAGTGATGCTGGAGAACATGGAGTAGTAAACTTTAATTTAGATGGTTATAGTGGAACTGCTGTAATAAAAGAAGTACAAAAAGATGCAGTTAATCATAATGTAATTCATGTAGATTTAGAAGAAATTGATAATAATCATACAATTGAATCTGAAGTTCCAATAATCTTTAAAGGAAAAGATTTCTTAAATGAAAAAGGTGTTGTATTACAAACTCAAAAAGATACTGTTAAAGTATCTTGTATGCCAGAAGATTTACCAAAATCAATAGAGTTTGACATTAAAAATGCTCAAATAGGAAGCGTATTTAAATTAAGTGATATCGAAGTCGGTAGTGAAATATCTATTGTAGATGACTTAAATACAGTGTTAGCTTCAATATCTGGAAAACAATTCATGATAGAGCCAGAAGATGATGTAGAGAAAAAGTAGAATATAATAAAAAGTAAAATTTATATATAATATCTATATGAAATTTAGATAAAAAATTTTGAATATCTTTTAAACTTATAGGCAAAATCAAAGATTAATTTATAAAATATTACTAAAAGCTGTCGAAGTTTTTGTCAAAAGATCAGAAGTTGCTATTCAAAAAACTATAAAACTATTTTTTATTATATTCAAATATTGTATAATAAATAATGAGATAAATGGGGAGGGACGATTAAAATGAATTACAAAGAAAAATATAATATTTGGTTAAATTCAGACATAATAAATGAAGAGACAAAAAATGAATTAAGAAGTATAACTGATGAAAAGGATATAGAGGATAGATTCTATCAAGATTTAGATTTTGGTACAGGTGGATTAAGAGGCGTAATCGGAGCTGGTAGTAATAGAATGAACGTATATACTGTAGCTCAAGCAACTCAAGGATTTGCTGATTATTTAAATAAAAGCTTTGATAAGCCAAGTGTAGCCATTGCTTATGATTCAAGAAATATGTCTAAAGAATTTGCTAAATCTGCTGCACTTACTTTATGTGCAAATAATATAAAGGTTTATTTATATGAAAGTTTAAGACCAACTCCAGTACTATCATTTGCTGTTAGAGAATTAAAATGTACTGGTGGTATAGTAATAACTGCATCACATAATCCAAAGATTTACAATGGATATAAGGTATATGATGAGTTCGGTGGACAAGTAACTGATGAAAAAGCTAACATAATAATTCAATGTGTTAAGGCTGTAGACGATTTTTCTAAGATTAAAAGTATAGAAGAAAGTGAAGCTTTAGAAAAGAATCTTTTAGAATATGTTGGAGAAACATTAGATAAGGTTTACTATGAAAAAGTTGAAGCTTTAACAATAAGAAAAGATTTAGTTAAAGAAAGCGCTAAAGAACTAAAAGTTATTTATACTCCTATCCATGGTTCAGGAAATGTTCCAGTTAGAGCGGTATTAAAAGATCTTGGATATAATGTTGATGTTGTTAAAGAACAAGAAGCTCCAGATGGAAACTTCCCAACGGCTTCATATCCAAATCCAGAAAATCCAGATGTATTTAAGCTTGCATTAAAAATGGCAGAAACAGAAGCACCAGACTTGATCTTTGGAACAGACCCAGATTGTGATAGAATTGGTCTTGTTGTTAAAGAAGCTAGTGGAGAATACAAAGTATTAACAGGAAACCAAACTGGTTTACTTTTAACTCATTATGTATTAAGCTCTCTTAAAGAAACAGGAAAATTACCTAAAAATGGTGTTGTTATTAAAACAATAGTTACAACAGAAGGTGCTAGAAAGATTGCAGAAGACTTCGGTGTTGAATTAATGGATGTATTAACAGGATTCAAGTATATCGGAGAAAAAATCAGAGAATTTGAAGATGCAGGAGATAAGAGTTATCTTTTCGGGTTTGAAGAAAGTTATGGATACTTAGCAGGTACTTTTGTACGTGATAAGGATGCTGTAATTGCTTCAATGCTTGCATGTGAAATGGCATTATATTATAAGAAACAAGGCAAGAGCCTTTATGATGCATTAATAGAATTATACGAAAAATATGGATTCTTTAAGGAAAATTTAGTATCTATTGAATTAAAAGGTAAAGAAGGCCAAGAAAAGATAGGAACTTGCATAGAAGCATTAAGAACTGAAAAATTAAATGCAGTTGGAGATGTTAAAGTAGCAACTAGATTAGATTATAAATTAAGCATTGAAGAAGATGTTAAGGGTGGATCTGAAAAGACTATTAACTTACCAAAATCAAATGTATTAAAATATATTTTAGAAGATGATTCATATTTTGTAGTAAGACCATCAGGAACTGAACCAAAAATGAAGATTTACTTAGCTATAAAAGGTAGCAGCTTAGAAGATGCAGAAACACAAATAGCTAACTTTAAAGAAAAAGTAATGGAAATAATAAATGAAAAATTAAACTAGAATATAAATAAAAAAATTGCTATCATCATTATAGGTGATAGCAATTTTTTATTCTTTAGAAAATTATATTTATGGACAATCTGTGGCGAGGTGACCCTTGAGGGTATAAGTTATTTTAAAAAATATTGCAATAGACTAATGCATAGTTCCTAAAGAATAAAAAATAAATTATATGGCCTGGCCTTTTCGCAAGCTTGCTCAGAAAATCCAGAGTGCACTGAAAAAAATCGACGGCTTAAAGGATTACGTCTTATAAAAGCTATTGTATTTTATAGAAGACTATATCATAGTCGCCTTGGCGATTTTTTTATTATCTATAATTTAT
Organism: Clostridium neonatale; assembly: GCF_900465025.1. NCBI lineage: Bacteria > Bacillati > Bacillota > Clostridia > Eubacteriales > Clostridiaceae > Clostridium > Clostridium neonatale. The sequence goes on along the minus strand of NZ_UICR01000002.1, from coordinate 901,473 downwards.
ATATTTAGAGTTTAGGTTATAATTACTATAGTAGATGATTTTATTAAGAATCACAGTAAATTTTACAAATACAAATAATGAAGTATAATAAAGTAATGATTACATATTTACTAAAATGTAGTCTTATAAATTTCTAAATATTAATATGAGGTGCTAAGATGAATTATAAAACTATGTATAAAGATAAATTAAGTAAAATGCTGTTTTTAGAAATAAATAAGGAAGCATTTTTTAAAAGCATTAATATACCAGATGATATAAAATTAAAAAATGATGATTTATATATCCCTATAAGTGGTGAGTATGTTGCAAACAATGCGACTGATGAAATAAAAATACATAATTTACCTATATACTATTTTATAGAAGGTATGTTTATGGCATTTGGAGCAGATAAAAATCTTAGATTTAATGATGATTATGGCTGTATTTTATCTTACATTGATGATAGTGAACAATGCATAAAAAGTATAATTGCAGATAAAGTAAAAAAGAATGAATTAGAGGATGCTTATATTTTATCAAAAGGATTATATAGATATACTAATGAACAGGAAGTTATGGAAGCAGTACTCTCAATTGGTGAAGCTATAAGAGAAGAAAATAAAGGCTTTTCAGAATTGTTATTAGAAGACATTGAAGAATGCAAGGAAAAATTCGATCATAATCCTAAGCCATATCTGTACTCAGCATTAATCTGCAGAGATGATGGTGACTACAAAAAGGCACAAGTTGAAATAAATGAATATGTAAATAAGGGCGGAGAAAAAACAAATGAAATAGAAATCGTAATGAATGACATTAATAATATAGGAAACTATGAAAAGGCAATAGAGATAGTAAATGACGAACCAGAAAAAGCTATTAGCTTATTGCTGCCTCTTCAAGAACAATTTGAAAAAAATCCATTAATATATTATTACTTAGCTGTAGCATATAGAAAATTAGAAAATTATGATAAAGCAATTTACTACTTAATGGAGAGTTTAGAAATTGAATCAGGTATTCTTGAAGTGGTTAATGAATTAGGATTAAATTATGCATGTATTCATAACTATGAAGAAGCTGTTAAGTATTTTAAGAAAGCATTTGAAGCATCAAATGAAGTGGGTATTTGCACAAATATTGTTATGTGTTATATTAATTTAGGGGATAAAGAACAAGCTAGGGAATATCTAGAAAAAGCTAAAAAGATAGATTTATCTGATGAAATAGTTATTGAATTAGATCAAATGTTAAATAGAGCAGTTAAGTAAATAGATATAATAATTAAATTGAGGGTGTTGTATAAACTAGAATTTGTAGGCAATTAACAATTGACAATGCTCAATGATCAATTAAGGAAAAAAAGCTTACAGCTTTTTAATTATAGATATTGCATAGTTATGGCTCATGCCATAACATCCGCTTTGAGCGGATTATATTTGCTCTGGCAAATATAGATGCAATATTTAATTTTAAGAAAAACTGAAAGTTTTTCATCCTTCATTGAAAATTGATCATTGATAACTGAGAATTGCTCGTCAAATTCCAATTTGTAATGTAAATACAAAAAAATATGAATTATTAAGTGCAGCAGCCCCAATTTAAATATAAATGGTTGTATTCATAAAAGGAGATTGTATGTTTACAAAAATACTAGATTTTAAAGTTTTTAATGAAGATAAAAATAGTCTCATGAAATATATAGAAAAGTATGAAAAAATAAATATAGTATCTGGAAACCCAGAAATATTGTTGAATGGTATGAAGAATAGTAAGCTGAAAGAAAGCTTTAATGCAGAAACTTCATTAATAATTCCAGATGGAATAGGGACAGTACTTGCATCTAAAATAGTTAAAGATCCAGTAAAAGAGAAAATAGCAGGAATAGATGTTGTTAAAGAAATTCTTATGAAGGCAGATAAAGAGAAAAAGAGTATATATCTTTTAGGTGCTGAGGAAGAAGTTCTTGTAAAGTGCATAGAAAATATAAAAAAACAGCATCCAAGTTTAAATATAGCAGGTTCACATAATGGTTTTTTTGACCTTAACAATTGTAAAGATATAATTGAAGATATTAAATCTAAAGATATATATGCAATATTTGTAGCAATGGGTTCACCAAGGCAGGAAATATTTATAGATAAAATACTACATGATTCAAATATTAAAATATTCATGGGTGTAGGTGGAGTATTTGACGTTTTTGCTGGAAAGGTAAAGAGGGCCCCTAAATGGATGATATCACTAGGTTTAGAATGGTTATATAGAACAATAAAGGAGCCATTTAGAATTAAAAGATTGGGAGCTATCCCTAAGTTTTTAATACAAGTAGTTAAAAATAGAAAGAAATGCAATTGATAAGTGATTATTGATATTGAATAGTTATAAATATGGAAATTACTATAAGAAAATCTATGATATTTTTAGTATAATTTATATTAGATGGATATGGTAAAATAACTGTCAACTATCAATTGTCAACTGTCAACCAAATTCAAGGTGTGTTATGAAAAAAGAAAGCAGTTTAATAAAATCGACATTTATAATAATGCTAGTTTCCTTAATAAGCAGGGTAATTGGTTTTTTACGTGATATACTTATTGCAAAAGATTTTGGCGGAGGAATGTACACTGATGCTTATAATATAGCAGTTTCAATACCAGAAACTATATTTACATTGGTAGGTCTTTCAATATCTACTGCATTTTTACCAATGCTTAGCAAAGTACGCGCAGAAAAGGGGCAAGAAGAGATGTATAACTTTGCTAATAAGGTTATAAACATACTCTTTGCTATATCGATTGTCTTCTTTATTGCAAGCAGCATATTTTCAGAAGAAATTGTGGGATGGCTAGGAAAAGGAAGCCAGGGAAGTGGGCTATCACCAGAAGGTATGGCTTTAGCAATTAAATTAACGCGAATAACTTTACTTAACTTATTGTTTTTGTCTGTGAATGCATGCTTTACTGCAATGCTTCAAGTTAATGAAGACTTTGTGATTCCGTCTATACTTGGATTATTTTTTAATTTACCAATGATATTATATTTAATATTATTTAAAAACAGTGATATTGTAGGATTGACTATTGCTAATGTTATAGGTAATTTCTGCAGAGTCTTAGTTCAAGTTCCTTCACTTTGGACTCATAATTATAAATATAAGTTCATTATTGATTTTAAAGATAAGAGATTAAAAACTATGCTTTTTATAATACTTCCTGTAATAGTTGGTGCAGGCGCAAATTCATTAAATATGATGGTTGATATAAAAGTAGGTGCTTCTTTAAAAGAAGGATCAATATCAGCACTTAATTTTGCTCAAAAGCTTATAGTATTTATAAATAATACAATAACAGTAGCAATATCAAGTGTTTCATATCCAATGATGGCTAATCTTATAAATTCAAATGATAGATCTGGGTTTATAAACATATTAAAAAAATCTGTAATATATCTAGCAATATTGTTAATTCCAATAACAGTTGGCGTTATGATATTTTCAAAAACAATTGTAAGTCTTGTATATGAAAGAGGATTATTTGATGAGCGAGCAGTTACTCTTACTACATTAGCACTATTTGGTTATAGTTTTGGAATATTCTTCACTGGCATGAGAGATATTTTAAATTCTACACTTTTTTCTATGGGAAAAACAAAGATAACTGCTATGAATGGTGTTATAGGTGTTTTTATAAATGTTACTCTTAGCATAACTTTATCAAAATTAATAGGAATAACAGGAATAGCATTAGCATCTGGAATAGCTATGATGGTTACATCAATATTATTATTTATAAGTATTATGAAGAGTGAGCGAAAATTTAATGTAGGAGATATAATTAAAAAGATAGGGCTTATAGTAGTTAACTCATTAATTATGGGTATAGTTATTGTAGTATTTCTTATGTTAATAGGAGACAGTATAAACTTTACACAGAATAAAATGATAAATTCCAGTATAACTTTATTAACTGGAACAATTATTGGAATGATAGTATACTTTAGTTTAAGTTATATATTTAAAATAGAAGAATTTATTGAAATGAAAGATATATTACTTAAGAGGTTTAATAAATAAGCAGTTAGATTAGGAGGCTTTATGAAATTATTATTTATAGCATGTTATTCACCATTAATAAATAATTCTGCAGCTATTGAAACATTGCAGTATTTAAATAAGTTAAGTGATATTGATGGAAATGAAATACATCTTTTAACAGTGAATTTTCCCAAAAACTCAGTTTATTATGATGAGACACTTTTATCAATGATGAATAAAAAAATAAGACTTCATGCGGTTAAAGGCGGCGCTATATTTAATAAATTAATGCCTAAAAAATCAGCTAATTCTCACAATTTTTCTAATAATAAAAGCTCAGGAAATATAAAAAAAATACTAAGAAAGATAAAAAATGCAGTGGTTATACCAGATATGTATTATGGATGGGCAAAGAATGCTTCAAAATATGGGATAAAGCTTATAGAAGATGAAAAGATTGATGTAATATTTTCTATGCATGAACCACCATCTTCACATCTTTGTGCTTATTATATAAAGAAGCAATATAAAGATATACCATGGATAACATATTGGAGTGATCCTTGGCTTAAAGATTCGACACGTGAAAAGAGCTTTATATTAAAGAAACTTATAGAAAAGAATATGGAGAAAAATATAATAAGCTGTGCAGATAAATTTATATTTGTTACAGAAGATAATAGAAGCGAATATTTAAAGGATTATAAAAAATTAAATAAAGATAACACTTTTATATTAAATAGAGGGTTTGATTCAAAATTATATGATGATTTAAGCAAAGAAGAGCCACCTAGATTTATAGATAAGAATAAGATTAATATTATTTATACTGGAGAAATATTCTCAAAGCTTAGAGATATTAGGCCTTTTATAGAAGCAATTGAGAACATAAAAAAAGACGATTATTCAAAATATAGAAAATTGAATATACTATTCTTTGGAAATATAGATGATGTTGAAGGACGAAAGAAATTAGAAAAGCTAGATGTAGCAAAAGTTTCACCAAGAATTCCTTTTAATGAAGCTCTTAAATACATGTTAAATGGTGATATATTGCTTTTGTTTGGAAATAAAAATTCAAAGCAGATTCCAGCTAAAATATATGATTATTTTGGAGCAAATGGGAGAATATTTGTTATATATGGTGATAAAAATGATCCTATAGGAAGGATTACTAAAGATAATGATAAATGTATATGTTCATATAATTCTAGTGAAGATATTAAAAATAATATTTATAATATGATTGAAATGTATGAACATAATAACTTATGTTCTGGTCCGGATTATAATTATGAATGGAATTCAATAGTTGGTAGGTTAAATAAAATATTATGGGGACGTGATTAAATGCATATAATGGTCATTCCGTCTTGGTATTCAAGTAAGGCAAATAAGGTTCATGGAAGCTTTTTTAAAGAACAGTTTAAAGCACTTCAAAATGATGGAGAAAAAATAAGTGTGGCTTATAATGAAATATGGCCAATAACTAAATTTGGAAAGATTAAAGAAAAGAGAAAAATCGATTTCCAAGTAGAAGATAATTTAAGAACTTATAGATATAAAGATTATAATTATTTTCCTAAAAATCCAATGATGTTTAGAAGTTTTAATAAAAGAATTGATAAACTTTATAAAGAGATTGTGAAAAAGGAAGGGAAGGTTGATATAATACATGCTCATTCATGTTTTTGGGGTGGCATAGCAGCAGCATATATAAGTAAAAAGTATAACATACCATTAGTTATAACAGAACACTCATCATTAAAATATGCGAAATATGCTAAGGATTCATATAAGCAATATATATTTGATGCTTATAAAGAAGCAGATATATTAATATCTGTAGGAACAGGATTAAAAAAAGAAATAAGTGAATATGTAGATAGAGATATTATGGTTATACCGAATATGGTTGATTTAAATTTATTTTATATAGATAATAACAAAAATAAAAAATTCACTTTCTTTTCATGTGCATTTCTTGAAGAAGGCAAAGGAATGGGAGATTTAATAAAAGCTTTTTCTATGGCTTTTAAAGGTCAAGATGTTATTTTAAATATTGGAGGAGATGGATCTACTAAAAATTCCTTAGAAGAACTGGCTAAAGAGATTAATATAGATGAGCAGGTAAACTTTCTGGGGGCTTTATCAAGAGAGCAGGTTTCAGAAGAAATGAGAAAGTGTGACGCATTTGCACTTCCATCAGAACATGAAACATTTGGAGTGGTTTATATAGAAGCATTAGCTTGTGGAAAGCCTGTGATTGGAGCCAATAATGGTGGAGCTGAAGATATAATAGAAGAGTATAATGGAATAATAGCTAATAAAAATGATGTGGACAGTATAAAAGATGCACTTATAGAAATAAAAGAAAATTATAATATATATAATAAGAATTTAATTAGAAAAAAAGTAGTTGATAAGTATTCAGAAGAAGTATTAGTTGAATGCATAAAAGGAGTGTATAAAGAGGCTTATGAAAGACACCATTGAGAAGATATTTGGATATATAGAAAAGAGCAAATTTTATTTTAAATTATTTTATTTATTTGTAAGTTTAACATTTGTAACTGCATTAAAAACAATACCTGGAATACATATACTAAGCAAAATTGCTCTTCTTTGGGGAGTAATTATAATATTTTATATGGTTTTTAGTGGGTATAAGAAAAGAAAGATATATGGTTTTGATATATCATTAGGTGCATTCTTAATTTTGACATTAATTTTGACATTGATTTTTTATAGAACTGGAGAAAATCTAGTAATATGGCTCGTTAACAGTATACTTTTTATAAGTATTTATACAATAGATATTTTTAAAAGTAAAAAAGAATTAATAAAAGAAATGGAAATCATAACTTATTTTTATACTATATTTATGGCAGTAGCTTCTATAATATCTTTGCTTATGAGAATTTTTAATCAAAATATAGAGGTTGGAGAACTTTTATTTTCCGGAAGCAGAGGCGGATTATTTGAAAATGAAAATGCAATTTCAATAGCAGCAGCAATAGCAATAGCAATGTGTTTATATATTAATTATTCAACAAAAATAAATAAGATAAAATTATATTGTCTTGGAAATATTGCATTGCAGTTAATAACTATGATGGTGTTTAGAGGTCGTAGTGCCATATTAATAGTTATCGCAATGATTTATACAGCAGCTTTCATATATTTTAAAAATAAATATATTAGAATAAGTATGATAGTTCTGCCAATACTATTTATGATAGCTTCAGTTATAATAATTGTAGGTACAGACTGGAATTATACTGCAATAAGATTGTATACAAGTGGAAGAAGTAATCTTTGGAGAACTGCATGGGCAGTAATTAAGTGGTATCCCTTTATTGGAGTAGGAAAGACTGCATTAGTTGAGAATATGATGGAAGCAAGAATAACGTGGGATCTTCCAGGGCTTGAATATGGTGGACTTCATAATATATACTTTCAAATCATAACTGTAAATGGAGTAATATCATTGATTTTATTTTTAGCATTTTTATGTGGCATGCTAATATTTGTATTAAAACGTGTGGATAATCTAAAAAGAAAAGAAAGATTAAGAATGACAGTGTTGGTATCAATGCTGGTTGGTATTCTAGCCGCTAATCTTTTTGAAAGTACACTTATATATATAGTAAGTTTTATATCTATGATATTCTGGATTTACTTAGGATATGTAATTTCAATATTGGATAATAGGAATTTTAAATAATTTGGGGGTATGTAAATGACTAAATTTTGTGATGAAAAAATAAAAGAATTTTTGGAGGAATTAGGATCAGATATGCCATCTCCAGGAGGAGGAGCTGTTGCAGGGTTGGCTTCCGCCATATCTGGAGCATTAAACTCTATGGTTTACTCATTAACTGTAGACAAAAAGGCTTATTTAGCATTAGATGAAAAAGAACAGTTAATGATAAGGGAAGTTGAAGAAAAATCAAAGGAATTTACAAATAGAAGTTTAGAGCTTATGGAAGCTGACAGAGAAAATTTTATGAAATTAATGGACTGTTATAAACTTCCTAAAGAAACTGAAGAAGATAAGAAAAGTAGATCTAAGGCAATTAAATATAATACAATAAAAGCAATGGAAGCTCCATTAATACTTGCACGAGAAAGCTTGAGCTTTTATGATAATTTAGATGTTATGGCTAAGTACGGAAATAAAATGCTTTTATCAGATTTAAGTATTGCTGCAATTTTACTCCACTGTGCAATAGAAAGTTCTGTAGTTAATGTTAAGGTTAACTTAAATTCTTTAAGAAATGAGGAGTTTTTTGAAGAAGTTGATAAAGAGATAAGAAGCATAATGGAAAAATCAGAAAAGAAGAAAAAAGAAATTTATGATTATGTTGATTCGGTAATATATAAATAATAAAATAAGCACTACTAATTTTAGTGGTGCTTATTTTAATGCAAAATACGATTACTTTATTTCCTTACCATCAAAATTTTTGTACTCTGGTTTGTTTTGGGGATCACCAACATTGTCTTGATGATCGTGAATCTTTCGTCTTCTATTGCCTTTTTGTATGGGATTACCAACGTAAGGTTTATTACTCATGAAAAACACATCCTCTCTCAAATATAGTTTGTATATATTAAATAAAATAATTCATTATTTATAAAAAAATAAAAATAACAAATGTTGTATTATGTAATATAAAATGATAAACTTTTTATTATGGAATAGCATTTAAATAGTATAGCTTATAAGGGGGAAAAATAGTGGAAGAATTAAAATATCCTATTACAATAAAGAAAAAAAATAGTTTTATGATCTCGGTTGGAATCGCAGAAATCGTATTCGGATTAGTATGGGTAATTCCAGAAGGAATAAAAAGCTTAGCAATGTGGATTTTTGTAGTAACAGGAATTATAACTTTACTTTCAGTATGGGTTGAATATAGTAGGGATATTAAAATAGGGGAAAATAAAGTTGAATTCTATAAAAATAAAGAATTAACACAATCAATAAAATATTCTGAAATCAGTAATCTTTCACTAAGAAAAGGTGAAGAAAATAAGGAGAAAAACAAAAAGTTTTTAACTATTTCTTTTAGTGCTACAGGCAAGAAAAAGGATTCTAAGAGTAAAAAATATGATATTTGCACAAGTGAATATTCATTAAATGATTTAGCAAAACTAAGAGATACTATATTGAAGTTTAATAAAAGTGTAAAGGTAAGCAAAGAAGTTAAAGAAATAGAAATTACAAAATAAGTCAAGAGAGAACAGTGATGGGTGAAAAGATAATGGATTTAATTTTTTACTTTTAACTTTTCACTTTTACTTTTTCACTAAAACAAGCGTGGCATCGCCACGCTTGTTTTATATTATTGATTAATAGTTGTATATTGCTGAGCAAGTATTTTTTGTGGAGCATAGTTAAATTTAGCTTGTGCTTCAGCTTCAGTCTCATTAGAATTATCTAAATAATCTAATGATTTAAATACATATCCATCTGCTTTTAGAGATTCTATAACAGTTTTTAAAACATTAGTATTAGTAATAGAAACTGCATGTAAAAGCATTATGCAGCCAGGATGACCACCATTAGTTATTTTTTCAATAGCATAACTTTCAGATGGTTGTGAATTAACTAGCCAGTCTTTATATGCAAAACTCCAAAAGATAGTTTTGTATCCAAGCTCTTTAGTCATTTCTAATGATTGATTAGAGTATTTTCCCATTGGAGGTCTAAAATATTTTGGCATATCAGATCCGATAAGATTTTTATATGCTTCTTCTACACCAGTAAATTCAGCTTTAAATTTTTCTTTATCATGTATTGAAGCCATAGAAGGATGATGAACTGAATGATTACCAACGATATGACCTTCATTTACCATTCTTTTAATTAAATCAGGCTGTGAATCAATATATGGCTTAGTTACAAAGAATGCAGCAGGTACTTCAACTTCTTTTAATATATCTAATATTTTTCCAGTATTTCCATTTTCATAACCTTCATCAAATGTAAGATATATTACTTTTTGAGTTGTATCTCCTACATAATAACCAGCACAGTCTTTCAAAAAATCTGCAGATTCTTTAGGCTGTTCAGCGACATTTCCTTTACCTTTAGCCATGTAATACCAATTTAATTCATTGGTGTCAGCAGCATATACTGGTAAAAGTGTTGAAGTCATAAAGAAATTAAAAAGCATTGTAATACAAGTTGTTTTTTTTAATAATTTCATTATTATCACCCTCAATCATATATAGTGGTTATATTTATATTATAACTCTCTCTAATGTAATATACATATATTATTTGTAGATAATATTAAAAATAGTCAGAATTTTGTTGAAAATACTTGGGTAATATGGCAAATAATTTTTCAAATGTTCCTAAAAACTAGAATGATCATTAAAAACTGATTGAAGTAATGTTTTAAAGTGGGATTGAGAAACTTAATTAAATCTTTTGCATTAATCAAATTTTATAAATAATATATTTATAAGAATTGTTGCAGTTTATGAAGTCATAAACTTGGAGATTTTAGTGTATAGTTATTGAAATAAATAGCCCACTAGAGTATAATTTCATAAGGTATATTAAAAGTTGGAAAGGAATGTACATATAATGAAATTAGGTATAGTAGGTTTACCAAACGTAGGTAAAAGCACACTTTTTAATGCAATAACAAAGGCAGGTGCAGAATCTGCAAACTATCCGTTCTGTACAATTGAACCAAATGTTGGTGTAGTAAGTGTACCAGATAAAAGATTAGATGTTTTAGAAAAAATGTATAATACAAAGAAGAAAGTATACACAGCAATAGAGTTTTATGATATAGCAGGATTAGTAAAAGGAGCTTCAAAGGGTGAAGGCTTAGGAAATAAATTCTTATCAAACATAAGAGAAGTTAATGCCATCGTTCATGTTGTAAGATGTTTTGATGATGGAAATGTTGTTCATGTTGATGGTTCTGTTGATCCTATAAGAGATATTGAAACAATAAACTTAGAATTGATCTTTTCAGATTTGGAAATACTAGAGAGAAGAATGGAAAAGACAGTTAAGCTTGCAAGATCAGGCGATAAAACTGCAAAATATGAATATGGTATCATGGAGAGAATTAAGGAACAACTAGAATCAAATAAACCAGCTAGAACAATAGAATTTACTGACGATGAAATGGTATTTGTTAAGAGTCTGTTCTTAATTACTTCAAAACCAGTTTTATATGCATGTAACATAAGTGAAGATGATGTTATGGAAGGTAACTTTGAAAATGATTATGTTAAGAAAGTAAAAGAATATGCAGAGACTGAAAATTCAGGAACAATGGTTGTAAGTGCCAAGATAGAAGAAGAAATGTCAGGGCTTGAAGATGATGAAAAAGCAGAAATGCTTAAAGAATATGGACTTGAAGAATCAGGACTTGATCAGCTTATAGAAGCAAGTTATAAGTTACTTGGACTTATGAGTTTCTTAACTGCTGGAGTTCAAGAAGTTAGAGCATGGACTATAAAAAGAGGAACTAAAGCACCACAAGCAGCTGGTAAGATCCACTCAGATATTGAAAGAGGTTTCATAAGAGCTGAAGTTATTGGATATGATGATCTAGTTGAATGTGGTTCAGAAGCTGCTGCTAAAGAACATGGTAAATTTAGATTAGAAGGTAAAGATTATATAATGCAAGATGGAGACGTAGTTAACTTCAGATTTAATGTTTAATACAAATATATATCTAAAGATATATACAGTGTCAAAATAATTTAAATATTATGATATTGTATATATCTTTATTTTATTTTTTAAAATACCTATTAAAAACTATTGATGATTTAGTAAAAATAAAGTAAAACATATAAAATATTAATCAATAAATCTTATAAAAAATAGTATAAAGAGATGAATCGTGCAAAAAAGTAGATTTTTATTTGAATTTTTGTTACACTAAAGATGGTTATATCTAAATATAAAAATAATGAGGTGTGATTAATATAATGCAAAAAGAAAATAATCATAAAGGGAAGAAGGATATAAATACAAACTCGAAACAATGGATGAATTCGTTTATATATATTATAGTTTACATAAGTATAGCACTGGCAATAGCGGTATGTACTAAGTTTATAATGAAAGAAGAGGAACCAGTATCTATAGCAAATAATTCAGCAGAAGCTTTAGTTTATGAGAAAAAATATGATAATGCTATAGCTGAGTATACAATATTACAAGAAAAAGAACAATGGCCATCTTATGAAATGGAAATAGCAAAGATTTACTCCATTCAAGGTGACTTTATAAAGTCAAATGATGTTCTTCAAAGCGTTTATGAAAAAAGAAATAAGATTATAGATGCTGATGGAAAAGAAAAACATATAGAAGAAGATAAAAAATTATTAAATGATATATTATTTACCTCAATGATAAATGGAGACAGTGAAAAAGCTTTAGAATACGGAGAAGTATTTTTAGAAGAATATCCAGATGATAAAAATATAATGAACACAATGTTTATGGTTTATATGCTTAACAATAAAGTTAATAATGCTAAAATGATTTTAAGTACATATCCGACTAATGAAATAACTAGTAGTGACTTAACTAAATTAGCGGATATGAATGCATTAACTAATAATTATGAGAAATCATTAGAATTATTAAAAGAAGCATGGAATATGGATAATGATAATTTAGAAATTCTAAATGTGCTAGAGCAAATATATTCAAATAACAAAGAATATATATTAACCGAAGTAAAAAAATTATCTGAAGAAAATAAAGATGAAACAATTTATAAAGTATGGCTAGCAAAGTTATATTCTTTAGATTCTAAGACTTTAAATGAAGCAGATAAATTAATATCAGAATTAGAAGAAAAAAATATTGAAAATTTAAATATTAGTTTTATAAAAGCTGATGTATATAATGAATTGGGTAAAACAAAGGAATCAAAATCAATATTAAATGGAATATATGAAGAATATAAAGAATCTTATGTTGGCTCTTATGCAAAAGCAATAAATGAATATAACTTGTCAGAATATGAATCAGCATTAAATTCATGTAAAGAAAGTATATTATTGAATAGAGATTATGCAGCCAATTATAGTGTTATGCTTCCAAAAATAATGGATGCACTTAAACAAAATGAGCTTGAAGAACCATATTTAAGGATAGCATTAGAAAAAGAGCCATATAATTATGGATTAATATTAAAAATGGCAGATTACTATTCAAGTGTACTTAAAGACAGCAATAAAGCATTGTATTATTATGAATTTGCATCAAAAATTAATCCAAAAGATGCCGATATACTTTATGATATGGCTATTATAAAAGTTAATACACAAAGAATAGATGAAGCAGTAGAACTATTAAATAAAGCCATAAAAATTGATAGTACAAAATCACAATATTACAGAGCATTAGGATCAATATATTTAACAGAAGAGAAGAATGATTCAGCTATAAAGGCTATAAGGGAAGGATATGCAAAAGATAAAGATGATGTTTTAAATTTAAATAATGCAGGATGTTACTATATTATTGTTGAAAAAAATGTATCTAGAGCTCTAACAAATCTTAAGGCCGCATATGATGGAATGGATGAAAATACAACAGATGAGCAAAGAAAAATAATAACTGATAATTATAATAGGGTAAAAGCTATTGAAGGAAATAGTAATAGTGCTTTGACATTAACAGATTTTAAATTATTTTATTAAAATACATGGTTAATTAATAGTTGATGAGTTAAGCAAATATTCAAAAGAAGAAAATGAAATTTTATTAACAGGTGAAAAATAGTAATTGGAATAATTACTATATACAAATAACATGTCATTAATGCATTTTTGATTTTTATTATATTATTTAATAAATTTGTTATAAATACACATAACTTTATGTTATATAATAAAAACAGTGCATTTTTGGCTTGTTATTTTATTTAATTGTCTAAATAGTGTTCTTCAGGGGGGATATTATTACATATTAATATTTAGGGGATGGAATTTATATGAGTACAATGAAAGCAAATATATTTAAAATTATCCTTGGAACAGTAGTGGTCTTTGGTGGAGCATTACTTGGTATTGTTAATCAAATGAGCTATAAAGGTATTAAAGTTGAAAAATGGGATAATTATTATAATGAAAGTAATATAGTATTTTTTTATGAAGATTTTTCAAGTGATAAGATAAAATTTTTAGAAGATACATATCATTTAAAAGAAGCTACAAAAGATGAAAAAACTGATTTAGACAAAGCAATAAAGATTACTAATATAGTAAACAAAATAGTAGAATATGATGATATAGAAAGTAAAAATTTGAATAGTGCTTATGATATACTAGTCGAAAAGGGGGACGGAAAGAAAGTATCTAATAAAGACCTGGCAATAATAACAAGAGATATGTTAAGCTCTATTGGAATTAACAGTCGTGTTGGAATTTATAGAAGTAAAAATGCTCAATTTAAAGAGAAGTCACAATATTATATTGTGGAGTTTTGGAGTAGAGAGTATGGTAAGTGGATTGCTGTGGATTGTATAGATCAAGGATACTTTGTAAATGGAGATACTAAACTATCTGCAATTGAGGTACTTACAAATGATTTTAAAGACGTTTCATATTTAGGTAAGTCAAGCCAAAAGGATTATAAAAATAAATTAAAGAAGTATTTAGATTCATATTCTTTACAAATTGATAATACTATTCTTTATGATAAGAGTAATAGTTATGTTACTTATTTAAAAGATAAAGATGCATTAGAACTTAAATACATTAATGGATTTGCGCCTCCAACAATATTTACTGAAGAAACTAAATTATTCGAAAAAAGTCCGTATGAGGGAAGAATAGGTAGAGATGAAAAGGCTTATTTAATTTTATCTTTAATAAATTCTAAAAATGAAGAAAGTAATGAAAGTATGACAGAAGTAATAATTGCTGGATTTAAGGATAGTGGTGTAATTAAAGAATTCTATGTAAATATAGATGGAAAAGGATATGAAAAAATAAATAGTTATACAAATACTGAACTTAAAAAGGGAAAAACTTCAATAGAGTTATCTTTAGATGGTCAAACACCAATAAGCAGTGTTGAAATTAATAGAGAAAAATAATAATGTAAAATTTTAATATGGCAGAGAAAGAGAGTGAACTAGATAGTGGGATTAGATATTTTATTTATAATTAAAGCTATAATTGTAGCAATAGTGGAAGGTTTAACTGAATTTATTCCTGTATCATCTACAGGACATTTGATTTTGACATCAAGTATTATAGGTTTTTCAGAACCTAAGAAGTTTGTAGACATGTTTAATGTAGTTATTCAATTAGGAGCTATATTGGCAGTTGTCGTTATATATTGGGAGAAGATAAAGAATAGTGTTATTGAATTTTTTAAATATATATTTACTAAAGGTCAAGAAGGAAAAGTTGGATTTAGATTTGGAATTAACATTATAGTTGGTTCTATTCCAGCTATGTTTTTTGGTTTACTCTTCGATGATTATATTGAAGAAAAACTATTTTCTCCATGGGCTGTTGTTGTTGGATTCTTAGTTGGAGGTATATTATTAATAGTTATTGAAAATAAATATAGAAGAAAAAAGCATGCTGTTAAGGATATAGATAGAATAAATCCTACTCAATCATTTATTGTAGGGTTATTCCAATGCCTAGCTATGTGGCCAGGAATGTCAAGAAGTGCATCAACTATAATGGGTGGGTGGATTACAGGTTTTTCAACTACTATAGCTGCTGAGTTTTCATTTTTCTTAGCTATTCCTGCAATGGTTGGATCATCAACTTTAAAACTTGTAAAGTTTGATTATAGTCTTATGAATATGACAAATGTTATTGCACTTATAATTGGTTTCATTGTTGCATTTATAGTTGCATTAGTAGTTATGAGAAAGTTCATAGCTTACTTACAGAAGAGACCTATGAGAGTATTTGCTGTTTATAGAATAGGTGCTGCAATTGTATTTACTATACTTTTAGCATTTGGAGCTATTTCAGTTTAAATTAATAAAAAAATAAAAAAATAAAAAAATAACTGTAAAATTATTAAAATAAGAATTTACAGTTATTTTTTTATTTAGTTCTAAAAAGAATTAAAGGATTATATTATAAAAGGTAGAATCTTTAAAGGGATATATTGGATGAAAATTAGATTTTAATAAAATAAAGAATATTATGTAAATTAATGCTTTTCATATAATAAAGTTTGTGATATCATAAAATAAATGGAAGTAATCGTATACCAGGAAGAATTTGTATGGTTAGTTTTATTGATATGGTAAAGAAGTTTAAAAAATAGTCAGAAAATAAATAATATTATAAAAATTTTATTTTCTTGCAGCAAAAAATGTGGTATAGGGGGAAGTTTATATGGCAAATGGTATTAAAAAAATAGCATTACTCACTGGTGGTGGAGATTGCCCCGGATTAAATGCAGTTATAAGAGCAGTTACAAGGTCAGCAATTTTAAATTATGGATATGAAGTTATAGGATATAAATTTGGGTATAGAGGATTATATAATAATGATTTCATAAAACTAGATTTGAAAACAGTATCAGGCCTTCTTCCTAGGGGAGGAACTATACTATATAGCTCAAATAAAGATAATTTATTTGACTACCTTGTAGAAGAAGATGGCAATATGGTAAAAAAAGATGTATCGGATGTAGCAGTTGATAATATGAAAAAAGAAGGTGTTGACGTCTTAATAGTTATTGGCGGAGATGGAACATTAACATCTGCAAGAGATTTTGCAAGAAAAGGTATTAAAGTCATAGGAGTTCCCAAAACTATAGATAATGACTTGGGTTCAACTGATATTACATTTGGATTTAATACATCAATAGATATTGCGACTGAAGCTTTAGACAGACTCCATACAACAGCAGAATCGCATCATAGAATAATGATACTTGAAGTAATGGGAAGAAATGCAGGATTTATAGCTTTAGAATCAGGAATAGCTGGTTCAGCAGATGTGATTTTATTACCTGAAATTCCATATGATATTAACAAAATTGTAGAGAAGGTAGAGGAGAGAAAAAGTCAAGGAAAGTTATTTACAATAATAGTAGTTGCTGAAGGTGCTAAATCAAAAGATGGAGATGTTATAGTAGCTAAAATTGTAGAAGATAGTCCTGATCCAATTAGACTTGGTGGAATTGGAAATAAACTAGCAGAAGATTTGGAGAAATTAGTTAATGGAAGAGAAGTTAGATGTACAGTTCTTGGGCATATTCAAAGAGGTGGAACTACATGTACATTTGATAGAATATTATCAACAAGATATGGTGTGGCAGCTGTAGAACTTATAGAACAAGGCAAGTTTGGCAGTATGGTATGTTTAAAAGGTAATGAAGTAACTTATGATAGCTTAGAAAATGTAATAGGAAACAATAAAAAGGTAGATCCAAATGGAGAACTTGTTACAGTTGCTAAAAAGATAGGCATTTGCTTTGCAGATTAATTGAAATAATAAGCCAAGTGATAATTAAGACTATTTAGAAAGTGGTGACTTTTATGAAAGAAATAAAAAGATATTTAGAAACTAGAATTGGAACATATGCATTCTTTTTTGAGGATTTAGAAAGTGGATATAGTTTTGGATATAATGAAAATGTGCAAATGACAAGTGCTGGATGTATGAAGCTCCCAATAGCAATGTCAGTTATTAAATATGTTGAAAAAGGAAAAGCATCCTTTTTAGATAAAATAAAGATAGAAGAAGAAGATAAAGTTTATGGTACAGGAATACTACATGAATTTGATAATAGAGAATATACAATATTTGAATTATTAGTCGCAATGCTTATACAAAGTGATAATACAGCAGCTAATAAATTAATCGATATAGTTGGAATAGATAATATTAATGAAGATATAGATGCCATGGGATTAAAAAATACAAAATTAAATAGGAAGACTTCAGATGAAAGAGCCGCAAGTAGTGGAATTGAAAATATCACAAGTGCGTTAGATTTATCTAAAGTATGGAAGCATCTATATAATTCTACTTTTTTGAATGAAAAAGATAGCATAATGCTTGCAGATATTTTACAAAGACAACAAATGAAAAATAAATTAGCTCTTTATATTCCAGATGATTTGAAATATGACATATCAAGCAAAACTGGTGATAAATCTGGAGTTGAAAATGATACAGCTTTAATTCATCTCCAAAAGGGAACATATACTTTCACTGTTTTATCAATGGGAATACCAAATAGTGTTTACGGTACAGTTACACTTGCTAAATGTGGAAAGATGATGTGGGATAACGTAACTAATAATTTTTAGGTAATATATTTGAATTAAAATATTAAATAGATATTTATTTAAAAAGATATTTATTGATTTTGCCCAAAAAACAACAGATAAATTTAATTAGTTTATCTGTTGTTTTTTTATAATATGTAAATATTATAAATTATTAATATATTAATCTAATTGCATATTGACAGGCAATAAAAGAAGTGGTATCCTTACACAAAGAAAAACCTTTAATTTGATACTGAGAGATCAATAAGGAAGTAATGTAATGCCAAAAACACAGGATTATTATGCCTTCCTTTATTAATAAGGAAGGTTTTTTACATATTTATAATCAATTTTAAATACTCAATTATCAATTGAAGATGATTTTGCCTAAGCAAAATAAAAAATATAATTTAAGAAATTCTATTGGAATTTCAGCTTAAATTGATCATTGACAATTGATAAATGATAATTGAAATATTCCCTTTAAATTAACACAGAGAGGTTACGAAGGAGTGATTAAAATGACAAGAGAAATTAGACATTTAATAGAGCCAAGAGATTTTACTGTTGAAGAGCTAGACGAATTATTTAGTTTAGCAAACAAAATAATGAAAAGTCCAGAAGATTTTGCACATATATGTGATGGAAAAATCTTAGGAACATTATTTTATGAACCAAGTACAAGAACAAGATTAAGTTTTGAAGCAGCTATGATGAGACTTGGAGGAAAGATTTTAGGATTTTCAGAACCAAGTTCTACGTCAATATCTAAAGGAGAAACATTAGCTGATACTATAAAAATGGTATCAATATATTCAGATATAATTGCAATGAGGCATCCAAAAGAAGGATCAGCAAAAGTTGCAAGCCTTTATTCTAGTGTACCTATTATAAATGCAGGAGATGGTGGACATCAGCATCCAACTCAAACATTAGCAGATTTACTAACAATAACAAGCTTAAAGCAAGGCCTTAAGAATCATACTATAGGAATTTGTGGAGACTTAAAGTTTGGTAGAACTGTTCATTCCTTAATAAAAGCAATGTCAAGATATTCAGGAAACAAGTTTGTCTTAATATCACCTAAAGAACTTGCAATCCCACAATATATAAGAGAAGAAGTATTAGAAAAAAATAATATAGAATATGTTGAAGTTGAAAAACTTGAAGATGTTATACAAGATTTAGATATTTTATATATGACAAGAGTTCAAAAAGAAAGATTCTTTAATGAAGAAGAATATTTAAGATTAAAAGACAGTTATATATTAGATAAAGCAAAAATGGATTTAGCTAAAAAAGAGATGATAGTTATGCACCCACTTCCAAGAGTTAATGAAATTGCATATGAAGTAGATGAAGATGAAAGAGCTTCTTATTTTAAGCAAGCTGAATATGGAATGTATGTAAGAATGGCGCTTATGATTAAACTATTAGGGGTGATGTAGATGTTAGAAATAACTAGTATAAAAAATGGTATAGTAATAGATCATATTGAAGCAGGTCTTGGAATAAAGATATTTAACTATTTAGAGTTAGATAAAAGTGATTATAGTGTAGCATTAATAATAAATGCAGATAGTAAAAAATTAGGTAAGAAAGACATAATCAAAATAGAAAACTGTGGTGAAATAGATTATACAACGTTAGCATTACTTTCACCTAAAATAACAATATGTGAAGTAAAAAATGAACAGATTGTTAGAAAAGTAAAACCAAGTCTTCCTAATAAAGTACACAATATAATAAAATGTAAAAATCCAAGCTGTATAACTAAGGTAGAAGAATATGTTCCACATTCATTTATATTAGTGGATGAGGAAAATGGAAGATATAGATGTGAATACTGTGATGTAATAACAAAGTTAAGCGAAAACTAATAATAAATTAATAGGAGCTAGATGTTATGGGATTATTAATTAAAAATGCAAGAATAATAGATGTAACTCAAGATTTTCATGGTGATATATATATTGAGAACGGATTAATAAAAGAAATTGCTTCTAAAATAGAAAAGGATGGAGTAGAAATATTGGATTGTCATGGCAAAACAATAATGCCATCATTTATTGATACACATACACATTTTAGAGACCCAGGGCTTACATGGAAGGAAGACATTGAAACAGGTTCTAGAGCAGCATTAAGAGGTGGGTATACTGGCGTATGTACTATGGCAAATACTAACCCAATATGTTCTACAAAAGAAACATTAGATTATGTTAGAAATAAATCTAAAGAATTAGATTTAATAGATATACATCAATGTCCATCAGTTACAAAGAACTTTGATGGAGTAACATTAAGTCATTTAGAAGAATTAAAAGATGATAAAGGAGTTAAAGCCCTATCAGATGATGGAGTTGGAGTATCAAATTCAAATACAATGCTTGAAGCTATGAAGATAGCTAAGGAAAATAACTGGATAATAATGTCTCATGCAGAAAGTCCGGAATTTTCAAAAGTAGATATGAGAATAGCAGAAAACATGATGACAATGAGAGATGTGGAACTTGCCAAATTAAGTGGTGCAAGATTACATATGTGTCATGTAAGTACAAAGGAAGCTATTAAGTATATAATAGATGCAAAAATGAGTGGTGCAAATGTTACACTTGAAGTTACACCTCATCATATAGGTTTAACAAGAGATGTAAATGACTATAGAGTTAATCCACCAATAAGAGAAAAAGAAGATGTGGAAGCAATTATAAATGCAATAAAGCTTGGGATGGTAGATACAATAGGAACAGATCATGCACCTCATACGCTAGAAGAAAAGAAAAAAGGATCACCAGGAATGGTAGGACTTGAAACTGCATTTGCAATTTGCTACACAAATTTAGTTAAGAAAAATAATATAAGCTTAAATACATTAAGTAAACTTATGTCATACAATCCAGCTAACCTTCTTGGAATGAATAAAGGTAAAATAAGTGTTGGAGTAGAAGGTGACTTAGTACTAGTAGATACAGATACTAAAATTAAAGTAAGTAGCAGTGAATTTGCATCAAAGGGTAAAAATACTCCATTTGAGGGAATGGAATTCTATGGAGATATACTTGCAACTGTAAAAGGTGGAGTAATTAAGTATAAAAAATAATTATTAAACTATAGTAATCAAGTTTGAATTTATGGTAAAGGCTTGTAGTTTTAGCTGATAATTAAGAAATGTTAAAAAATGAAAAGTAGATTGATAACCGATATTTTACATTTGATAGAAAAGAAGAATAATAAAACTGTCAACTGTCAATTGTCAACTGTCAACTGAAAATGGAGGGGTTAATTAATGAACATAATTGATAAATTATATGATAGAGTTGAAAAAAGAGGCGTTGTTTGTGTAGGACTAGATACAGCAATAGATTATGTACCGGATCACATAAAAGAAGGTAGAAGTATAAGTGAAGCTATATTTGAATTTAATAAACAAATAATAGATGCTACATATGATGTTTCTGCATGCTTTAAGGTTCAAATTGCTTATTATGAAGCATTAGGATTAGAAGGGTTGAATGCATATAAGAAGACATTGGATTACCTAAGAAGCAAGGATGAAATAATAATTGCTGATATTAAAAGAGGAGATATAGCAGCAACTGCTAAAATGTATGCAAAGGCACATTTAGAAGGGGATTTTGAAGCAGACTTTGTTACATTAAGCCCTTATATGGGAATGGATAGTATAGAACCATATATGCCATACTTTGAAAATGGTAAAAAAGGAGCATTTGTTTTAGTTAGAACTTCAAATCCTGGAGCAGATGATATTGAATGTTTAGATGTGACTACAGGAAAGAAAGTATTTGAAGTGGTAGCAGATAAGTTATCAGAAATGTCAAAAGAGTGTATAGGTGAATGTGGATATGCACCAGTAGGCGGAGTAATAGGATGTACACATGTTGAAGAAGGTAAGAAAATAAGAGAAAGCTATAATAATATGTTCTTCTTAATACCTGGATATGGAGCACAAGGTGGAACAGCAGAAGATGTTGCCTTATACCTTAAAGATGGAAATGGTGGAGTTGTAAATTCTTCAAGAGGAATATTACTTGCGTATAAAAAAGTTGGTAAGCCAGAAGAGTTTGCAGCTTGTGCAAGAGAAGAAGCAATAAAAATGAGAGATGCTATAAGAGAAGCAGTAAAAAGATAATAATGATCAATAATCAATGCTCAATTATCAATTAATGATGAAACAATAATATGTAGTACATAAAATTTAAAGGAATGCAGATAGCATTTCTAAGTTTAATTGATAATTGACAATTGATAATTGACAATTGATATGGAGGTTATTATGTCAATTACATACAAAGATGCGAAAATAATATCAAATGAAGAAATTGCTACAGGAATATTTAAGATGAGTGTAGAAGATACAAATGAAATAAATGCAGGACAATTTTATATGCTAAAGCATAAGGGGCAAACACTTCTTCCAAGGCCTATAAGTATATGTGAAAAAAATGATGATAAATTAACATTTCTATATGCAGTAGTTGGAACAGGAACTAAAGAATATGTAGATCTTAAAGAAGGTGATACTATATCTTTAACAGGTCCACTTGGAAATGGATTTGATTTAAATAAAGAGTATGGAAAAGTAGCCTTAGTTGGTGGGGGAATAGGAATTGCACCACTGCTTGAATTATCAAAGCAATTAAGATCTAAAAATAGAGATGAAAAGATAGATTTATATGCAGGCTTTAGAGATGAAATTTACTTAGTGGATGATTTTAAAGAATATGTAAATGATATAAAAATATCTACTAACAGTGGTAAGCATGGTCATAAGGGATTTGTTACAGAAATTCTAAATGTAGAAGAATATGATACTGTATTATGTTGTGGACCGGAAGTAATGATGAAAGCTGTAGTTGAAATGTGTAAAGAAAAGAATATAAAAGTATATGTTTCTATGGAAAAACATATGGCATGTGGAGTAGGAGCATGTTTAGTATGTACATGTAAGACTAAAGACGGAAATAAAAGAACATGTAAAGACGGTCCAGTATTTGATGGATATTATGTAGAACTTTAATCAATTAAAAATTTATAAAGCACAATGTACAATTTATGATCTTTAGAATGTATAGAGTGAAATTAAGAAAAAATCAAAAAAGATTTGATAGTATGTATTTTTAGCAAAAAATATATAAATTGCGATCTAATAATTGTGAATCGGGAATTGTGAATTATGAATTGCAAAAGGCGGTGGATATATGTTAAAGGTTAATATAAATGGAGTAGAATT
The DNA here is from genome assembly GCF_900465025.1 of Clostridium neonatale. Classification (NCBI taxonomy): domain Bacteria; kingdom Bacillati; phylum Bacillota; class Clostridia; order Eubacteriales; family Clostridiaceae; genus Clostridium; species Clostridium neonatale. The sequence continues at coordinate 877,931 of NZ_UICR01000002.1, read as the reverse complement.
TAAAAACCCTGTAATTGCTGCATCAGGAACATTTGGTTTTGGTGCAGAATATAATAATTTTTATGACGTAGGAATTCTAGGTGGGATATCATCTAAGGGACTTACTATAAACCCTAAAGAAGGAAATGATGGATTAAGAGTTTTTGAAACACCATCTGGAATGATGAATTCAGTAGGATTAAATAATCCAGGAATAGATGCATTTATAGAAAAAGAATTACCTAAAATGAAGAAATTAGGTACAAATATATTAGCTAATGTTGGTGGTGGCTGTTTAGAAGAGTATGGAGCTGCTATAAGTAAAATAGATAAAACTGATGTGGATATAATTGAACTTAACATATCTTGTCCAAACGTAAAGCATGGAGGTATGGCATTTGGAATTAAGTCGGATGTGGCGTATGATGTTGTAAAGGAAGTAAGAAGCCTTACTACTAAACCTCTTATGGTTAAATTATCTCCTAATGCAGAAGATATAGTTGACATGGCTGTAAAATGTCAAGAAGCAGGAGCTGATTCTATATCGTTAATAAATACACTAAAAGGTATGGCAATAGATCCATATAAGAGAAAGCCAGTATTTAATAATGTAAGTGCAGGACTTTCAGGACCAGCTGTAAAACCTATAGCACTTAGAATGGTTTATGAAGTTTCAAAAGCAGTTGATATTCCAGTGATAGGTCTTGGTGGTATATCAAATGGATTAGATGCAATTGAGTTCATGATGGCTGGTGCAAGTGCAATACAAATAGGAACAGTTAACTTCTTTAATCCAATGGCAGGTAAAGAAATAATCGAAGAAATGGAAAATTTCTTAAAATCACAAGGGATTAAAGATATAAATGAAATAGTAGGAATAATTTAATAAGCAGGAAATTGAAAGTTAACAGTTTAAGAGAAAAAACTTTTGGTTTTTCTAAATAGATTGTGTATAATACCTGGCAATTATTAAGTGAAAACTGTGAATTAAAAAATGGAGGATGAAAATATGAAAGCTTATAAAAAAGAGTTTATTGATTTTATGATAGAATGTGGGGTGTTAACATTTGGGGATTTTGTTACTAAGAGTGGAAGAAAGACTCCGTTCTTTGTTAATACTGGGAATTATCAAACAGGAAGCCAGCTAGCTAGACTAGGAGAATTTTATGCAGAAGCTATAAAAGAAAACTTCGGCGACAATTATGATATATTATTTGGACCAGCTTATAAGGGAATTCCGCTAGGTGTTACAACAGCTATAGCTTTATCTAATAATTATGATATAGAAGTTAAATACTGCTCTAACAGAAAAGAAGTTAAAGATCATGGTGATACAGGAATACTTCTTGGAAGTAAATTAAAAGATGGTGACAAGGTTTTAATAGTTGAAGATGTTACAACAGCAGGAACTTCAATTTATGAAACAATGCCAATTTTAAAAAGTCAAGCAGATGTTGATGTTAAAGGCCTTATAATCTCAGTTGACAGAATGGAAAAAGGTCAAGGAGAACAATCAGCTTTATGTGAAATAAGGGAAAAGTTTGGCTTCAAAACTTGTGCAATTGTTACTATGTCAGAAGTTATAGAATATTTATATAATAAAGAAATTGATGGTAAAATACTTATAGATGATGAAATAAAAGCTAGAATTGATGAATATTATGCACAATATGGAGCTAAATAATTATTTTAGAAATAAATAAATTTTAATAGTATATTAAATAATATTATTATAAAAACATAGAGATAATTTGTGAATAACAAGTTGCTCTATGTTTTTTATAATTACTATTTTGTTAATTGGCTAATGTGTATTGTTGCATAGTTGTTTTCTTTTAATGATTGTACAATTTGTTTTAATGGTGAGTTTTCATCATATCGAATGTTTATGGAATTGTTATTTGTATCAAAATCTATATATCGAATTTCAATTGATGGATGATAAAAGAAACTATGAAAAATTTCTGGATTAGTATTATTCAATGCATTAATTAATTTTTTTGTATCTTTAGGTTTATCAATGTATCCAAGAGGTGTTGGAACGTATAAATTATTAGTCTTTGTTTTATATAAATGATTTATAGAATCATTATATGGCTCGTAAAGCAATTGAAAATAATTATTTATAACATTTTCTTGTAATTCTGTGGCACTATAATGAGGTGATTCAAAAAAAGTGATAGGAATATTTAATGCAGAAGCGGTATCGATTCCGTTTTCAACAACTTTTTTAGTATCAGAAACGTTATTATTTATGTCTTTTGATAATTCTTCACCTACAGCACTTCTTGAATTACCATGCTGATGAGTATAGCCATGCAAACCTATTTCGGCATTTTTATTTATTAAATAATCTAGTAAATTTACAAATCCAACATTAACCATATTATTTTTAGATAGTAAATCATTATCTATATTATCAGAAGGTGCTTTAAATCTAGGTATCCATCCAACATGGAATTTGATATTATTTTCATATAAATAATCAGCCATAAATTTTACTTTGGCTTGATTTTTATCAGAGAAATTTGAATCTCCACAAGTAAAATCTTCAAAACGTATCATTGCAATGGGGCGGTTAAATTTATTATAGATTGGATTAGGTTGTATTTTTTTTATTGTTGAATTTAGCAATTGTATATTTTGATTCTCAAAATTAAAAATTGCTTCTAAATTAAAAATTTCTTCTATGTCAGATATAGAAATATAGTTTTCATTATTATATTTCAATAAATTGCCGCGAAGTTTTTTCTCTTTTGAATTTGTAGTAAAAGAATTTCTACTTAGAATTATTACATCGTTACTATTATTCTTAATTAACTTAAAAGAATTTTTATATGGTGTAATAGAATAATCTAGCTTTTTGCAAATATAAGGTAAAGGAATATAATATCGTTGGGCTTTAAGTATCATTGGAATATTCGTGATATTTTTTTCGCTTAAAATATCTAATGAAACTCCACGTACTTTTGTTGTAGGCATATTTTCGAATAATATTTTGGGATTATATGAACTTTTAAAAGTATTACTTGGTAGTTTTGAAGAATATAAATTATTATTAATTAATATTGGGATATCATTTATACAGTTAAAATAAAAAAAGAGAGCTAGTATACTGAAAGATATAAGTACCAAAGTATATACCTTTAATTTCTTTTTCATAAATGCATCACATTCCTTTAATGTTTATTTCTATGGACAATATTTGTAAATAAAATCAATTATAAATGTAAAATGTGTCAAAAGTGTGTTAAAATTCAAAAAACATATTAATAAAAACGTATTTTATATAATAAAGAAATATAATAAAAATATTGACAATAATATAATAATATAGTATTTTTATATTATATTAGTCATATGACTGACGGAAGTGGGATAACCACGTGGAGTATGACAAAAAATAGCCGACCGTCTGGGCAATAAGCACAGATAGTAGGCTATTTTTTTATTTATATAAAAATCCCACTACAATATTGCATAAATATAAAAAATATTTTTATAGAATTATATGTAATTACATGAACATTATTACTAAAAATATAAAAACATCATTAGAACCAATATATTTATTGATAATACTTAATAATCAAGTAGATGAATAATAATCAATTAATTCATTATTAGTGTATTTAAAGAATAAATTAACGAAAATGGATTTTAATTGAGAAAAATTTTCATTGACAAGCTTAATGCAATTGGTTACAATATAAGTGTAGAGTTTGAGAAAAATTTAACAAACTCTTGGGATTGTATATAAAATAATTATAAACTTTAATTTTGAAGTTATAAAATTTGGAGGAGGGTGACTATGTTTAAACAATGGGAAGGCTTTAAAGAAGGTACTTGGCAAGAAGGAATTGACGTAAGAAACTTTATACAAAAGAATTATAAATTATATGAAGGTGATGGCAGCTTTTTAGAAGGACCAAGTGAAAAGACAAAGAAAGTATGGGATAAGGCATACGCATTAATAGTAGAAGAAGTTAAAAAAGGAATTATCGATGTTGCAACTGATAGAGTATCAGGTGTTGATAATTACGATGCTGGATATATAGATAAAGATAATGAAGTTATAGTAGGACTTCAAACAGATGCTCCACTTAAGAGAATTGTTAATCCTTTTGGTGGAATGAGAATGGTTCAAAGTTCATTAAAAGAATATGGATATGAACTTGACCCAGCTATTACAGAACATTTCTCTAAATATAGAAAGACTCATAATGAAGGAGTTTTCGATGCTTATACAAAAGAAATAAGAACTGCTAGAACAGCAGGACTTTTAACTGGACTTCCAGATGCTTATGGTAGAGGAAGAATCATTGGTGACTACAGAAGAGTTGCATTATATGGAGTAGATTATTTAATTGAACAAAAGAAGGCAGATTTAGATAGCGAAAGCTTACACGGGGATATGCTCGATGAATTAGTAAGAAAAAGAGAAGAAGTTTCTATGCAAATTAGAGCTTTAGGTGAACTTAAATCTATGGCTGCTAAATATGGAATAGATATTTCTAAGCCAGCTAGTAATGCAGTAGAAGCTGCTCAAAGCCTATACTTTGGATATTTAGCAGGAATTAAGGAAAACAATGGAGCTGCTACTTCATTTGGTAGAACTTCAACATTCCTTGACATTTATATAGAAAGAGATTTAGAAGCAGGATTAATAGATGAAAAAGGTGCTCAAGAAATTATAGATCAACTTATCATCAAGTTAAGATTAGTTAGACACTTAAGAACTCCAGAATATAACGAATTATTCGGTGGAGATCCAACTTGGGTAACTGAATCAATAGGTGGTATGGGTATAAACGGAAGACCGCTTGTAACAAAGAACTCATTTAGATATCTTCATACATTAATAAACCTTGGAACTTCAGCTGAACCAAACTTAACAGTTTTATGGTCAGATAAATTACCAGAAAACTTCAAAAAGTTCTGTGCTGAAATATCAATAAAGACAGATGCTATTCAATATGAAAATGATGAATTAATGAGACCAGTTCATGGAGATGATTATGCAATAGCTTGTTGTGTATCTTCAATGACTGTTGGTAAGCAAATGCAATTCTTCGGAGCAAGATGTAACATTGCTAAATCATTATTATATGCTATTAATGGTGGAGTGGATGAATTAAAGGGAATCAAAGTAGTACCAGGAATTGAACCAATTACTGATGAGGTACTTGACTTTGCTAAAGTAAAAGAAAACTACTTCAAAGTTTTAGAATATGTTGCTAAGATCTACGTTGATACAATGAATATAATTCACAATATGCATGATAAATATGCTTATGAAGCAGTACAAATGGCATTGCATGATACTGAAGTAGGCAGATTAATGGCATTTGGTATAGCTGGTCTTTCAGTTGCAATTGACTCATTATCAGCTATTAAATATGCAAAAGTTAAACCGATAAGAAATGAAAACGGAATTGCTGTTGATTTCGAAGTTGAAGGAGATTTCCCTAAATACGGTAACGATGATGATAGAGCAGATGATTTAGGAGTAGAATTAGTTAATAAATTCTCAAGTGAACTTAAGAAACATCCATTATACAGAAATGCTAAGCATACATTATCAGCGTTAACAATAACTTCTAATGTTATGTATGGTAAGAAAACAGGAACAACTCCGGATGGAAGAAAAGCAGGAGAAGCTTTAGCACCAGGTGCTAACCCAATGCATGGAAGAGATGAAAATGGAGCTTTAGCATCACTTAACTCAGTTGCAAAAATTCCATGGATGAATGTATGTCAAGATGGTGTATCAAATACATTCTCAATTGTACCAGACGCACTTGGAAAAGATTTAGAACAAAGAAGTGTAAACTTAGTTAACATCTTAGATGGATATTTCACTCAAGGTGCATTCCACTTAAATGTTAATGTTCTTAACAGACAAACATTAATTGATGCAATGAATAATCCAGAACAATATCCAACACTAACAATTAGGGTATCTGGATATGCTGTTAACTTCAGCAGATTATCAAGAGAACAACAAGAAGAAGTTATAAAGAGAACATTCCACGAAAGTATTTAAATATAGCTACGTTACATTAAAATATATCATATATTTTATAAGGGGGAGGGGGATATAAATTCCTTTCCCTTTTTAAATTAAGAAACTTGATAATTCTTGATGTTAGATTATTAATTATTACTAAAAGATATTTATATAAAAATTTTGAATATGAATTTTAAGAAGTTTTTGGGAAATTTAATAAAAATGATATTTTAGTATTGAAAAATGAAAGTTAATCAATGTAAAATATTATATCTTTAAAGCAGTGAAAAGAGGTGAAGAATATGAAAGGAAAGATTCATTCAATTGAATCAATGGGACTAGTGGATGGACCAGGAATAAGAACAGTGATTTTTTTTCAAGGGTGCAGCTTAAGATGTAAATTTTGTCATAATCCAGATACTTGGGCGTATAATGGAGGAAATGAGTATACTCCAGACGAATTGGTGAAAAAAATTGAAAGGTTCAAGACTTATTTTGTAAGCAGTGGCGGTGGTGTAACTTTTTCGGGTGGAGAGCCATTAAGACAACCAGAATTTTTACTAGAAGTATTAAAGCTCTGTAAAGCCAAAGGCATACATACATGCATTGATACAGCTGGATATGGTCTTGGAGGTTACGATGAAATATTAAAGTATACAGATTTAGTTTTATTTGATGTAAAACATATAAGTAGAGATGGTTATAAAGATGTTACTTTGATGGAAATAGATGAATCGCTAAATTTTTTAGAAGCTATGAAAAGAAATAACACTAAAATGTGGATAAGACATGTGGTAATACCAGGAATAACAGACGATATAGAACACTTGAAAAATGTAAAAAAGTTCATTGATAATATACCTAATGTAGAAAAGGTAGAATTATTACCTTATCACTTATTAGGAGCAAATAAATATGAAGTAATGAAGGTTAAATATCCTCTTGAAGGGGTAAAGGCCATGGATAAGGATCTTACTAAAAAGTATCAGGAAGAAATATTTAACCAATTAAAAAATAATTAACTAAAGAATAAAAAGAGACTATATGAGCATTCAAATTAAGGCAACTAAATAGATATCATATAGTCTTTGAAAGTGAATTAGTAATGGTTATTTAATTGGAGAAAAATTATCTTTATTAAATAAGCAAATCGGGCATACCCAATAATCAGGCAAATCAGAAAATTCTACACCGGGTTTAATTCCATTATTAGGATCTCCGATTTTAGGATCATAAATATATCCACACACTTCACAAACGTATTTTTGCATATTATCACCTCACTTAGAATTCTTAAAAACTAAAGCTAAGAATTTAGAAATTAAAAATTCTTAGGTAAATATATTATAATATATGATTTATATTATAATTGGTTAATACTTAATAATTTATTAAAAATCCATAAAAATACTCCACATATAAATTTTATAATAAAAAAATATGTGGAGAGAGTATTTTATTTATAAACTTGTTATTTCATTTGGTTATTTAATATATTTGAAAAGTATCCTTTTGGAAAGTGACCCTTTTTTAAACCTTCTATAACTGTCAGATATGTTGCGGCAGTATCAAACCTAGCATCATGATAATTTCCACTGCCTTCAAATAATTTTTCAGATGTATCTGAAATTTGTTTTTCTGAAATATTAAGCCAATCAATTACTTCAGATAATTTTGGATTTTTAATTTCTCCATTAGCCTTTGGAATTTTACAGATATCTCTATAGTATGCCATTGTGCAGAAAATATTTTTTGGCTCAAAGAATTCTCCAAGAGTAAGTAGTTCATGTTTCAAAAATCTAACATCAAAGTTTACATTATGTCCAATTAAGAAGTCAGATTCTTTAAAATCATCTATAAATTCTGGAACTAAATCTTCAAAATATTGACCATTTGATAGTTCATAAAGTTTTTCAAGAGAAAATCCATGTATTTCTTCTGCAGATGGCTCCATCTCATCAACGGTAAAAAAGAAGTTCTTACCAGTTGTAATTTGAGGTTTTGCACTTGCATCTACAGTTATATAACTTAATTGACATATACTACCGGGCTTTACGCTTGTAGTTTCAGTATCAAAAAATAATAATTTCATTATTTGTACCTCCAATTTGTACATAAGTTTGTATATTTATTATCAACTTGTTAAATTTAATTATATAGTATTTACGAGAAATTTCAAATGATATATAATGTATACGGATTTTATAATAATAATTATTATTAATAGGGAATGATTAACTATTGAAATATATTGTTACCTATTAAGGAAAAAATAACAATTAATAAATAATTATATTAGTGCTAATAATATGATTATCAAGTATTAGGAGGCTTTAATATGGCAAAAACAGTACGTAAAGTATCAATAATCGGAGCAGGTTTTGTTGGAGCAACAACTGCATATGCTTTAATGAACAGTGGTGTAGCTACTGAAATCTGTATATCTGATATCAATGCAGACAAAGCAATGGGAGAAGCTATGGACTTAGTTCATGGAACATCTTTTGTTAAGCCAGTAAGAATATATGCAGGTGACATTAGTGAAACTAAAGATTCTGATATAGTAATAATTACAGCAGGAGCGGCTCAAAAGCCAGGCGAAACTAGATTAGACCTAATTGAAAAGAATTATAATATATTTAAAAGCTTTATACCACAAATTGCAGCAGCAAGTCCAAATGCAATTTTATTAGTAGTTTCAAATCCATGTGACGTATTAGCTTACATCACTTACAAATTATCAGGATTCCCTAAGGAAAGAGTTATAGCATCAGGTACAGTTCTTGATACATCAAGATTAAAGCACGTTATCGGTAAGTACTTTAATGTTAATAACAACAACGTTCACGCATATATATTAGGAGAACATGGTGATAGCGAAGTAGCAAGTTTTAGTACAGGAAGCATAGCTGGTGAAACTTTTGCTCAATATGCTAAGAAATTTAACTTAGAATGGAACAAAGAAGTAGAGGCAGTTCTTGAAAATGACGTTAAGAGAGCGGCTTATGAAATAATAAATAGAAAAGGTGCAACTTACTTTGCAATAGGTCTTGCAACAACTAGAATAGTAGAAGCTATATTAAGAGATGAAAATACAATCTTAACAGTTTCAACATTAATGCAAGGTGAATATGGAATTGATGATGTTTACTTAGCAGTACCAACAGTTGTTAATGCAGATGGTGCGGTAAGAATAGTAAATCCTGAAATAACTGATGAAGAAGAATTAAAGAAATTAAGAGATTCAGCAGCAGTATTAAAAGAAAATATTCATAAAGTTATTGACAATAAATAATAAATTTTAATTTCATTTGACGTAAAGAAAAAAATTTAATATAATAAATATAGCATTTAAAAGGTTAAGAATGTGTACATTCTTAACCTTTTAATATATAAATTTAAACATATATAATTTTATAAATAATAAATATTTAAGATTTAGAGTATAAGAGTATATAAATTACTACTTATAAAGATAAAGAAATTTAGCATTAAGCTAATAAATATTTTAGGAGGCTAAAATGAATATTGAAGGAGTAATAATACCTAAACATTATAAATCTAAAAATTCTTTAATAGAAACAGAAGTGCACATAAAAAAAATAAAAGATTTTTTTGAACAAGCTTTGGCGGAAAAATTATGCTTAACTAGAGTATCAGCACCATTATTTGTTGAACCTAATACAGGAATCAATGATAATTTAAATGGTGTAGAAAGACCGGTAAGCTTTGATTTATTAGAAGCTAAAAAAGATGTTCAAATAGTGCATTCACTAGCAAAGTGGAAAAGATACAGTCTTCATAGATATAACTTTGAATGTGGCCAAGGTCTTTATACAGATATGAATGCAATAAGAAGAGACGAAGAGTTAGATAATTTACATTCAATTTATGTAGATCAATGGGACTGGGAAAAGATAATAAATAAAAGTGATAGAAATATTAACACTTTAAAAGAAACTGTGAAAAAAATTTATGAAGTATTTAAGTCTACTGAAGATTTTGTATGCAAAAATTTAATTAATGAAGATAAATTCTTACCAGAAGAAATTTTCTTTATTACAACTCAAGAACTTGAGGATATGTATCCAGATAAGACACCAAAAGAAAGAGAAGATCTTATTGCAAAAGAAAAAGGTGCTGTATTTATAATGCAAATAGGTGGAGTATTGAAGTCTGGTAAAAAACATGATGGACGTTCACCAGACTATGATGACTGGAATTTAAATGGAGATATAATATTCTATTATCCTTTACTAGAAAGAGCTTTTGAAGTTTCTTCTATGGGTATAAGAGTTGATGAAGAATCGCTAGATAGACAGTTAAATATTTCAGGCTGTAACGATAGACGTGAACTTCCATTCCATAAGATGCTTCTAAATGGAGAACTTCCTTATACAATTGGTGGCGGAATTGGTCAGTCAAGAATATGTATGTATTTCTTAAGAAAAGCTCATATAGGAGAAGTTCAAGCTTCTGTTTGGGATGATAAGAATATGCATATATGTGAAGAGCATGGAATAACTTTATTGTAAATCATATTTGATTTTTTGAGATTAAAAGGAATTGAGTTCTTATGAACATTCAATTCCTTTTAATTTAATTGTTGTTTAATCCGTTAAAAGTTATTTCACCAGATAAAACAGTTTTTTCATTACCATTACTATCTTTAACAATAAGATTGCCACTGTCAGATAAAGACAAGCAAGTAACAATTTCTTCACTATTATAAGTTATCAATTTAGCTTTTTTACCGAATATGATAGAATTAGCTCTACAAATATCTATAGTTTTCTTCAAATCTAAATTATTCAAAAAATCTAAATATAATTCTTCAAAATGATTTAAATATCCAGCTATAATTTTACTCCTATCAAAATCTCTATTAAATTTTGATTTTAAAGAAGTAGCAATATTCCTAATATTATCATCAAAGAAATCAGAATCTATATTTACATTTATGCCTGTACCAACTACTAAATAATCTACGGCATCCATGTCACCTTTCATTTCAACAAGAATTCCACAAAGTTTTTTTCCATCTATATGTATATCATTAGGCCATTTTATAGTGGATTTTATTCCTAAGTCTTCTAAGGATTTAAATACAGCAGCAGCTGCAATTTGAGTCACTTTTGGTGCTTCAATTGGAGGAATATTAGGTCTTAATACTAAGCTGCACCATATTCCACCTTTAGGAGAAATCCATTTACGGCCTAAACGTCCACTTCCTCCATTCTGCTCCTCAGATATTATAAGGCTCCCATCAGTAAGATCATTAGAAGCTAGTTCTTTTGCTTTTATATTTGTAGAATTTATAGAATCAAAGTGAATTATATTTCTACCTATTGTTTTAGTTTTTAAATTTGGAATAATAGAATTTGATGTTAATAAATCTGGCTCTGAAATTAATTTATACCCTTTATTTGAAATTCCTTCTATTATATAGCCTTTTTTCTTTAGATTATTAATATGTTTCCATATAGCAGTTCGTGAGACATTCAAATTAGTACTTATATATTCACCTGATATATAATCTTCAGCATTTTTTAGTAAAGTTAAAATTTCATATTCCATAATAAATATCCTCCTATATGGAATTATATCATAATAAAAAATATACTCTAGCGTTTTATAATGAAGTATTATATAATTAATTTTGTTATAAATAAATACGGAAATATATTTTTATTAGACAATTTAGAGAGGATATTAATATGAATACAAATGGAAAGAATGTAAATAGAAAAGGAAAAAAGAAGATAAAAAAAGTTAAAAAGAAAAATAAGAAGAATTTATTTTCGATAATTGTTTCTTTTCTTATATTTGAAGCAGTGTTTACTGCTTGTACATTTCCGTTCATACTACTTTATGGTCCCTTTGAAGAGGCAAAAAGAGTATGGGTAGGTGCAGCTATGACAAGCATGAGTCATCAATGGCTGGCTACAGCTTTTTTATCAGATGAAAAGATATCAGAAATACAAGGTACTACTACTGAAGTAAATGAAGTTACAAATGTTTCGGATATACAAATACCAACGATTAAAGATGATACAATTGAAGCAAAGGTATTTAATAGTGATAACGGGAAGTATACTGGATACTATCTTATAGTAAAAGATCCAACTAGAATAAAAGTAGGCTATAGTTCTAAACTTAAAACAGAAGGAGAAACCACTTCACAAATTGCACAAAATAATGATGCAGTTGCTGCTATTAATGGAGGCGCATTTACAGACTCATCTTCATCAGCACAATGGACAGGAAATGGTGGGTTACCTAGTGGACTTATTATGAGTGGTGGAGGAATTGTATTTAGTGATATAGGTGGAGAAACGGGTAAAACTGATTTACTAGCTTTCACCAAAGAAGGAAAAATGATAGTTGGAAACTATTCTATAAAAGAATTAAGAGAATTTGGAGCGCAAGAAGCTTTAAGTTTTGGCCCGGTTTTAATATCTAATGGAAAAATGACGAAGATTGGAGTAGAATGGGGAATAGCACCAAGAACTGCCATAGGTCAAAGACTAGATGGTGCAGTAATTCTTTTGGTTATAGATGGAAGATCACTTGTTGGAAGTAAGGGTGCTTCATTAACAGAACTTCAAGAAGTTATGTACAAATTAGGTGCATATAATGCAATAAATTTAGATGGTGGAAAATCAACTACAATGTACTATGATGGTGAAATAATAAATAATCCGTCAAATAGTATGGGAGAAAGACCTATTCCATCAGCGATTATTGTTAAGTAAACTTTAAGGAGAGAAGATAATGAAGATGTTTAAAAAGTTCATTGTTTGGGGAATATTATCAGTAATGTTACAATTTTCTGGACTGTATGTATTAGAGAATACTATATTTAAACACACCTCAAATATTAATTCAGAAGATCTTGATTTAAATAAAGGTAAAGCTGAAAATGTTAAAGGAACAGTACCAGGTACTGCAGAACAAATAACAATATCTTTCAATGGAAAATATCTTACATATGTAGAAAATGGCAAATTATTTGTTGAAGAAGCTAAAAGTGGTACTATACAAGAAGTTGTGACGCAAGATAATGGAGAAATAATGTATCATAAGTGGTTATCTGACAGAAATAGACTTATAATAGCTGAAAAGATAATGAAAGATGGTACAAATGTTATTCAACTTATTACATATGATCCAAAAGATAATTCTGAAATTGTAGTTAAAACAATATGTGACTATCAAGATAATATGGAAATAAATAAGATCAGTGCATCTGTTCTTACTGGTGTATACTATATTGATGTTTATAAAGGAAGTATGAAGAGTGTTCTTTATAGAATTGATAGAAATGATAAGTTGACAAGAGAAAGTATAAGAGCTGACGTTCTTGGAAATATAGAAGTAATTCCAAGAGAAGATAGATTGGTTTATGAAGATAGAATTAATAATAAGTTCTATATAACAAATCCAAGCGATAGATTAGAATTTAACTCAAATAAAAATTTGGCATTACTCGGAATAGATAAAGAAGGTGTTGTTTATATAGGTGAACTTGATGGTGAAAAAGTATCAAGTATAACTTATGGAAAACCTGAAGAAGATACTTCAACATGGAAGAAAATTGACCTGGAAGATGTAGTTAATAAAAATGATTTGTATTTTAATGAAAAAAGTGAAATATTAATAAATCATAATTTAGAGGGAAAAGTTAAAAACTTAATGACAGGAAAAGAAGTTGAATATGAAGGAAAGCTTATTGAAATAAAAGAGGACTTCATAGCAACTGTCGATAATAATGGAAATCTAAAATACATGGATTTAGAAGAAAATAAATAGTTTGATTAATGACAATAGATGAAAGCAAAATTAGTTTTTAAAATTTGCTTTCATCTATAATTTTATATATTAATTTTTATGAGGAGGAATAATGGGGAATTTTAATATTTATGATAAAGCAATAATGATACCAGCTATATTAATTGCATTTGCATTTCATGAGTTTGCACATGCGTTTGTGGCAGATAAATTAGGAGATGATACTCCACGATATGAAGGTAGACTTACTTTAAATCCAGCAAATCACATTGAACCAGTTGGATTTTTAATGATAATAATATTCGGATTTGGATGGGCAAAACCAGTCAGGACTAATCCATCAGCATATAGAAATTATTATAGAGATGACTTCTGGGTTAGTATTGCAGGGCCGATTGCTAATTTTCTAACAAGTATACTTTTTACGATTATTTTTGCATTCTTTTTAAAATATGTGGATATAAATATGTCACAAAACAGTGCTATTAATGTTTTTTATGATATGATAAATGAAGTGATAACTCTTAATGTTCTTCTTGGATTTTTTAATTTGTTGCCTATACCTGGATTTGATGGATTTCATGCTTTAAAAGATCTTTTTAGAGGAGGGCTAAATAATATTGAAGAGAAGTTATGGCAGATTAGACCACTATTATTGATTGGAGCAGTATATTTTGCGGGAAATATTATATCAGCACCTGCAAATTTAGTCATAAGATGGTTATCTAATATTGTAAATCTTATAGTATTTAGTTGACAAATTTTAATTATATTCGTATAATGTATGAAGATTAATATAGAAAAATTCTAAGAAAAGAAGAGTACTTTATTTGATGTCTTAAGCGAGTAGGAGCTATGGTGGAAGTCCTATAGAATAGAATAAAGGAAGAGAGCCTTTGAGAAATCATTTGGTAAAGTTATATTAAATGATCGCAGATAAACATGCGTTAAATGTTGAGTGGTATTTTACGTAAGGTAAAATACAATGAGAGTGGTACCGCGATTTAATCGTCTCTTTGTTTATAAGAGATGATTTTTTTATATAAAAAATTAAAAATATAATCACATAGAACATTATACAAAAATCAGAAAGGAATTATTTTAGTTTAGCATTGTTAAGTATTAGATAATAAAAATAGAAAATCACATAGTGATTTTATCCTAAACTGTGAATTGTGCATTGTGAATTGTGAATTGTTTAAGGAGGATTTTATGGATTATAAAGCTAAAGTTTCAGAACTTATAAAAAATCATGTTGACTTAGATAGTGAAACAATAGAAAAATTAATAGAAATACCACCAAAGCCAGAAATGGGTGATTATGCATTCCCATGTTTCCAATTATCAAAGGTTATGAGAAAAGCTCCTAATATGATAGCAGAAGAATTAAAGAATGCTATGTCTACGGATGGCTTTGAAAGAATAGAAAATTTAGGACCATATTTAAACTTTTTTGTAGATAAAGGTGTATTTGCAAAAAATACAATTGAAAAAGTGTTACAAGAAGGTGATAGTTATGGTTCATCTAATGTGGGAGAAGGAAAAACAGTATGTGTTGAATATTCTTCACCTAATATAGCTAAGCCATTCCATGTAGGTCATTTATTTACTACAGCAATTGGTAACTCTTTATATAAGATGTTTAAGAAAGAAGGATATAACACAGTAGGATTAAACCATTTAGGAGACTGGGGAACACAATTTGGTAAGCTTATATCAGCATATGACAGATGGGTTGATGAAGAGGCTTTAGAAGAGGCCCCTATAGATGAACTATTAAGAATATATGTTAAATTCCATGAAGAAGCAGAAAAAGACCCAAGTTTGGAAGATGAAGCAAGAGCAAACTTTAAAGCTTTAGAAGATGGAGAAGAAAGAGTAACTAAACTTTGGACTAGATTTAGAGAGTTAAGCTTAAAAGAATTCCAAAGAGTATATGATATATTAGGTGTTAAATTTGATTCATTAAATGGAGAAGCATTCTACAATGATAAAATGGATGCCGTTGTTAAAGAATTAAAAGAAAAGAAATTACTTGTAGAAAGTAATGGAGCACAAGTTGTTATGCTTGAAGATTATAATATGCCTCCATGCATAGTTTTAAAAGCTGATGGTGCTTCAATATATGCAACAAGAGACTTAGCAGCTGCTATGTACAGAAAGAAGACTTATGATTTCTATAAATGTGTATATGTAGTTGGTACTCCGCAAGCACTTCATTTTAAACAAGTATTTAAAGTGTTAGATCTTGCAGGTCATGAATGGGCAAAAGACTGTGTTCATGTAGGCTTTGGATTAGTTAAGTTTGCAGATAGAAAGCTTTCAACTAGAAATGGTTCAATAGTTTTACTTGATGATTTATTAAGAGAAGCCGTAGAAAAGACTGTGGAAGTTATCAATGAAAAGAATCCAGATCTTGAAAATAAAGAGGAAGTTGCTAAGAAAATCGGTGTTGGAGCTGTTGTATTCACTTATCTTAAGAATTCAAGAGAAAAAGATATTGTATTTGACTGGAAGGAAATTTTATCATTTGAAGGTGAAACAGGTCCATATGTACAATATTCATATGCTAGAGGAAACAGCATAATTAATAGAGCAGGTGAAACAAAAGGAACTGTAGATTATAGCAAGTTAAGTTCAAAAGAAGAATTTGAATTAGTTAAGAGTATTGCTAATTTCAATAATATGATAGCATTGGCATTAGAAAAGTTAGAGCCATCTATATTAACTAGATATGTTATTGAAGTGGCAAAAGGATTCAATAAATTCTACAATGCACATTCAGTATTAAATTTAGAAGATGAGGATTTAAAGGCTACAAGATTAGCTTTAGTTAAAGCAAGCTTACAAGTAATTAAAAATGGATTAGAATTACTAGGTATAGATGTGGTTGAAAAAATGTAATATATAACAAAGAGGTTATGCATATTTTATGTATAACCTCTTTGCTATACATTAGATAGTAATTTTATGATTTGCATGATTATGTATATTCTTATGGATAAACTTAATATGGATTCTTGGGGATATTATACATATTTAATTATATGTACAAATGTTTTAAATAAATGTTGTTATGTCTACAATTTGATTATTATAAATGATATGTAATTACATAAAAGTGGATATTTTTAGGAAAATGATAACAACATTATTTTAATACATATTTATACGCGTTAAATAATTGATTTATGATGATTGTTATTTCGAATATTTAGGAGATTTTAAAGACGAATTATTATGTAATCTGGTTTTGCTATATTAATATAATATTAGAAAATAATGATTTAAAGTCTTATTAGAGGATATAATTATAACATTAGAAGCAATTGCACAATAAAGAAAATCATTAATAAAAAATTAATAATTATATAGCAAACCAAATAAATCATGTGTGATATAATAACATAAATCGATTTTTATTATATTATGAAAGGAATGAAGAATAGAGAAGTGACGATAAACAAAAATAATAAATATTTTGATATATTTATTTTGGCTTTGATAGCCATTATAACATATAAGATAATAGACAATTATAATTATTTCTTTAATATAATAAAGAACTTTGTATCTATTATATCACCATTTATATATGCTTTAGTATGTGCTTATATCTTAAATCCAGTAGTGAATTTATTTGAAAAAAAACTAAAATTTAATAGGGCGATATCAATATCAATTACATATTGCTTGTTGGCAGCACTAATTTTTATTGCATTATTTTTTACAATACCAAGTTTGATTGAAAGTATAGTTAATATGAGTTCTGAAATACCATCATATATAGAAAAAATTCAAAATTGGTCAGATACAATATTTCAAAATTATCAATTAAATGAGTTTATTACACAGGGAGCTTTTATTGAAAAGGTAGATATGATATTTACGAAAATTAGTAATTTTACAATTGTGTTATTACAAAATTCAATATCTTCAGTGTTTTCAATAACGGCTAATTTAGTTAAATTATTATTGGGATTTTTAATATCAATTTATGTTTTGATAGATAAAGAAAAATTATTGAACAATGCAAAAATAATAATATATATGATTTTTAAAGAAAAGGCCGCAAATAATATATTAAGCGTACTAAATACTTATCATAAAATGATAGGAAGATATATTGGGATAAAAGCTGTAGACTCTTTAATAATAGCTATAATAGCGTTTGTAGGATTAATAATTATAGATGCACCTTATGCTATACTTATAGCAGTAGTTGTTGGGATAACTAATATGATACCTTATTTTGGGCCTTTAATAGGTGAAATAGTAGGTGCTTTAGTAACAGTTTTTGCTTCACCGATAAAAGCAATTGTGGTATTTTTATTATTACTAGCTATACAACAATTTGATGCATGGTATCTTGATCCAAAACTTATAGGGAAAAAAGTGGGGGTAAGTGCTTTTGGAATTATATTCGCTGTAATTGTTGGTGGAGGATTCTTTGGAACCATAGGAATGCTTTTGGCATCACCTACTATGGCAACTATAAATATATATTATTCTAGAATGGTAAGTAATTTTAAAAATAAAAATCCAAATATATTTAGTAAGAAAAAGTGAAAATATTAACAGGCTTCATTTCTTCGAATTGTTAAAAGAAATGAAGCCTTATTATTATAGATAAAATAAAGATATGTTGACTAAATTTAAAATCATATATAACATATATGTTATGGGATTGTCATATTAAGAAGAGAATGGAAGGAATAAATATGGAAAGTTTTTTTGAATTGGTTTCTAGAAGACAAAGCTGTAGAAAATATTTAAATAAAGCTGTAGAAAAAGAAAAAATAATACAATGTATAGAAGCAGCTAGATTAGCTCCATCAGCATGTAATAGTCAGCCTTGGCACTTTTTAATAGTAAATAATAAAGAAATGTCTCTTAAGGTTTCTGAGTGCATAAGGGACAAGATTATGAACAAGTTTACAGAAGAATGTTCAGCTTTTATTGTAGTTGTTGAAGAAAATGGAAATATCACTTCAAGGACAGGAGAACTAGTAAAGAATCAAGATTATAGATCTGTTGATATTGGGATTTCTACTGAACATATATGTCTTCAGGCAGAGGAGCTTGGACTTGGTACTTGTATTCTTGGATGGTTTAATGAAAAAGCTTTAAAAAAACTTTTAAAATTAAATAAAACTAAAAGAATAAGATTAGTAATTTCTATTGGATATCCAGAAAATACTGAAGTTAGAAAAAAGATAAGAAAAGATATAAGTGAGATTTACACATTTATTGAATAAATATAGTTAAACTATAATATATGTAGTTCCATACTTAATGTTAATATATATAATATAGTAGAATAAAAATAAATATTAAAAAAATCTAGATTTTTAAATCTTTTTATTATAATAAAACTATAGATAAATCATCTTATTAAAATTATTAAAAGAAAGGTGTGATTAAATATGTCAAATGTAGCAGCATTTTTTGATTTAGATGGAACACTATATAGAGAAGGGCTTATAACAGAAATATTCAAAAAGATGGTTAAGTATGAAATAATAGAGACTGAAAGATGGTATAATGATGTTAGGCCAGATTATTTAAAATGGGATAAGAGGCAGGGAGATTATGATGATTATCTTTTGAAAATGACAGATATTTATATTGAATCAATTAAAGGTTTAGAAAAGAGCCAAATGGAGTATATAGCTAAGAAAATAGTAGAACAAAAAGGTGATAGAGTTTACACTTTTACACGAGATAGAATTAAATGGCATAAAGATAATAATCATACCTTAATAATAATCTCAGGTTCACCTTCGGAAATGGTAGCTGAAATGGCTAAAAAATATGGATTTACAGACTATGTTGGAGCTAACTATATAGTAAATGAAGATAATATTTATACTGGTGAAGTTATTCCAATGTGGGACAGTAAAAGCAAAGAAAAATCTATACAAAAATTTGTAGATAAATATGATATAGATTTATCAAAAAGCTATGCTTATGGTGATACATCTGGAGATTACACTATGTTTAAGAGTGTTAAGTACCCATATTGTATGAATGCTACAAAAGAGCTGCTTCAAAAAGTTATAAGTGATAGAGAGTTAATAAAAAAAGTTAATGTTATTGTTGAGAGAAAAGATGTAATATACAATTTAGATATTGAAGATATACAGTTTGTATAGGAAAGAGTGGTACTGTGATTATTCGAGAGAACAATGTGAAGGTAGAAGAATACAGCGATGAATTTATGATAAAACCTGAAGATAGGGAATATAAACCAGAAGAATTAATATTTTTTGACCTTGAGCACTACGTATATAAAAAGCCCAAATGTATAGGGGTTTTTGGTGCATGTGAATATGATAAGAAAAGTAAAGAAATCAAAGTTACTCAATATATGATTGAGGACAAATACGAAGCAACGTATATACTATATCTTGCAAAAAAGTATTTTGTGAATATGAAAGAAAAAGGTAAAAAGGCAATAGTTACTTTTTCAGGCAATAATGATTTTACGGTGATTAACTATCTGTTTAAAGAACAGGAGATATATTATAATTTTGAAGATGAATTTGATTCTATTGATATCCAAAAGGAATATGAAAAAGATAAAAATTCATCAATAGGTCTTAAAAATCTTGAAAAAATATTTGATATTGTAAGAGAAGGAGAAGTAATTAGCGGATCTAATTTAGCTAAAACTTTTCATAAAGTAATTAAAGATAGAAGTTATTTTAAAAGAATGCCTCAAGAAAAAATTGATAAAATACTTCAATATAATGAACAAGATGTAGTTAATTTATATTATATTTATGTCAATTGGAAAAAATATATTTTTGAAGAAGTTGAAGAAGAAATAGAAGATATTGATGAAATAAAAAATATAGAAGAAATTGAAGAAGATGATGATGATAATGCAGAAGTTATTGTTGAGATAGATAAAGAAGATATAAAGGATAATTTAGCTTAAAGATTATAGAATAATAAACAGAATAAACACAGATTCTTTCTAGAAGTAAACAGTACTTTACTTTTAAAAAGGGGCCTCTTTTTTAGAGGTCCCTTTTTATTATGCTTTTAAAAGTTCAATACCTTTTTGTAATCTCTTAAGTGATTCTTCTCTTCCGATAAGAATAGCAATTTCAAAAGCACCACCTGGTGTAAATGATTTGCCAGAAAGAGCAGTTCTTATAGGCCATAGCATTGTACCATTCTTTATTTCTAAAGATTTAATTAATTCAAATACTTTTTCATGTAAATAATCAATATTCCAGTTATCTTCACCTATAGCTTCAATAACAGGATATACTTTTTCTAAATTTTCAAGCGAAGTTTCAACAGTGCTCTTCATTTTCTTATGAACATAAAGATCTGTAGAGTATTCAGGAAGTTCTTCTAAGAAATCAATTTGTTCTGGTATATCAGTTAATACTTCACATCTTGTATGTAATAATTCTGATATAAATTTAAAATCAAAATCTTTGTGTAATACTTTCTTATATTGAACCATTGCTAGTTCATGGAATTCATCTAAAGAAAGTTTTCTTATATATTCTCCATTCATCCATCTAAGCTTAGCACTATCAAAAATAGCTGGTGATTTACTTATATCTTTATAATCAAATTTTTCTGTTAATTCTTGTAAACTGAATATTTCTTCATTTGATCCATCGTTCCATCCAAGTAAAGCTATATAGTTAAGTACAGCTTCTTTTAAATAGCCTTTATCTATAAGGTCACCAAATGAAGCATCACCATTTCTCTTAGATAACTTATTATGTTGGTCTTTCATTATTGGAGGACAGTGAACATAAACTGGAACATCCCATCCAAATGCTTCATATAATCTGTTATATTTAGGTGAAGATGAAAGATATTCATTTCCTCTAACTACGTGAGTTATTCCCATTAAGTGGTCATCAACAACATTTGCAAAATTGTAAGTTGGAAGACCATCAGATTTTATTAAAATCATGTCTTCAAGTTCTGAGTTATCAACAGATATTTTTCCGTAAATGACATCCTCAAAAGTTGTTGTACCTGTAGTTGGGTTATTTTGTCTTATAACATAAGGAAGTCCTTTAGCTAAATTTTCTTCTATTTCTTCTTTTGTTAAGTGAGCACAATGTTTGTCATATTTAAAAGGTCTCTTTAATGCTTCAGCATTTTCTTTAAGCATATCTAATCTGTCTTTAGAACAGAAGCAGTAATAAGCCTCACCTTTTTCAATTAATTTTTTAGCATATTCAAGATAAATATCTTTTCTTTCACTTTGAACATATGGACCAACTGGACCACCTATATCTGGACCTTCATCATGATTAAGTCCAGTCATTTTTAAAGTGTTAAAGATTATATCTGTAGCACCTTCAACTAATCTTTCTTGATCAGTATCTTCTATTCTTAATATGAAATCACCATCTTCATGCTTTGCAATAAGGTATGCATAAAGAGCTGTTCTTAAATTACCAACATGCATATACCCAGTTGGACTAGGTGCAAATCTTGTTCTAATTTTATTTGCCATGTTTTTCACTCCCAATTTCTAATAATTAACTTGCATTTTAACAATACTTTTATCATATCTCAATGGTCTTTTTATGTCAATATTTCTTGTATTAACAACGCAGTATTATTTTTGGTATTTTATTAAATTTATATTTAGTAAATAGAAAGAAAATAGTCACATGTACTATTTTTTTTTAATAGTAGTTCCATCAGAAATAAGCAATATATCTCCAAGTTTATCTGTTCTATAAATAATACATTTATTTTTTTGTAGCTTTTTTAATGTAGTAGGATTTGGATGATTATAATTATTATTTATACCAGCACTGATCACACATATACTAGGATTAACAGCATTAAGAAAAGAAGCGCTGGTTGAAGTAGAGGAACCGTGATGCCCAGCTTTTAATACATCAGAAGATAAAGGGAAATTATTCTTTAAAACTTCACTTTCAACTTCTTCTTCAGCATCACCAGTAAATAAAAATGAAGTATTTTTATATTCTATCTTCATAATTGGAGAATAGTTATTTAAATTATCATAACTATCATGGTTAGGTGAGAAGACTGTAACTTTAGTATTATTACCTAAATCTATGGATGATATACCTTGCTTTATAACATTTATTTTTAAATTTTTTCGTTTTAAAGAATCTATCATTTGCTCAAAGGTTTTAGAGCTAGTTGTAACTTTTGGTGCATAAAAAGCTGAGATATTATAAGTATTTATTATATGCTGCATATTTCCTATATGATCTTCGTGGGGATGGGTTGCTATTACATAATCTAATGTATCAATATTAAGATTTTTTAAATATTTTAATAGATTATTCTTATTGGACTCCGGTCCAGAATCAATTAAAAGATTCTTATTATTTACTTGAATAAGAACAGAATCACCTTGACCTACATCAATATAGTGAACGAGCATGGCATTTTTATAAGTATTAGAATAATTATTAAAGTTAAAAGAAAGTTTAACAAATATTAATAAAGCAACTAATATGAAAATATTTGCAAATAAGGAAATGTGTCTTTTTCTAAATAATTTATTTTTATTCATAAAGTTCTCTCCGTAAAAAATAATACATAATGAATTAGGAATATTTTACCATTAAATTAACAAGAATGGAAGGATTATAAAAAGAATTAGAATATTAAGGAAAAATATGAAATGCGAATAAAAAGTTTGAAAAATATATTAACGTTCTTAAAATCACATTAATTATTCATTTAGCATAAGATTAATATATTGAATGAAAATATAATTACAAACTGCGTATTTCACTCTAAAATAGCTAAATGAAGTAAGAAAGTTTTAAATGAAAAATGCAACAAATGAAAAATTGATAGGTTGAATATTGCAAAAAATATGGTATAATGTTATAAGAACGTGGCAAAGTGAAATAAAATGAAATTTTTTTGATATAAAAAATTCATAATGGGGGGACGAAAAATGAAAAAAGAATTTTCAATGAGTAATGACAAAGTTATGATTAACTTTACTGCAAAGTATTGTGATAGCTTTGAGGCTGTATTAGAAAGTGACGGATTTAGACGAATTTTAGATATCTATTTAAGAAGATCTAAAAAGAAAAATTCTAAATCATATAGATATTTAAGTAATTCATTAAATACAGATAGCTTAATAGATGTAAGAAGAGATATAATTCAGATAATTAAATATTTAACAGTTATGAGTGTGGAAGAAATTATTGAGCATAATGAAAGGTTTTTAGATTTACTAAGTTTAAAAGATGATTTTATAGCTTTTGTAGAAGATTTTTATCTTTTCTGGAGAAGACTTGAGAGGTACACAATAATTCATAGATATAAAGTGCAAGAAGGACTCGCAGCAGCAAGTTTTACTGAAGCTAATGATAACTTTTCGGTATTAATATTAAAATTGTATAGAAAAATAGAAAAGAGCATGCTTGGATATGAACCACAAGTATATAGACAAATACCTGCAGGTGGAAATGCATGTGTTATGATACATGAAATGGAATGGGCTAGACCACAAGGATATGAGCTATTAGAAGATATTCCATTTATAGATAAAATTCTTTTAGAGACTCCATTTATAACATATCCTAAGAGAAATACAAGAGACGGAATGTTTACTGAGATTGACTACAATCCATTAAAATATGCACAAATAAATAAAGAGCATTGGTTCTGCTATCCAGCTAAAATAGGTGGGATGCTAATTTTCATATACTTCCATAGAGATTTTATGGAACATGGAATAACATTATGTAACTTGTTTGAAATGGCTAGAAGTGAAGAAACTAGAGGAAGAAAGCCAGAAATGATATATGTTTTTGGCGCTAAAGATGACGGAGAAGAGCTTCAAACAGTTTTCTATGATGATAAGAAAAATGATATAATGCTTGGATATGTAAATCATTCAGAGAAAATAGATTACTTTGGTTATATGAAGAAGATGACATTAACTCTTTATAATCTTCTTATGATTAAGCGTGGCTACTTACCAATCCATGGTTCTATGGTTAACATTGTATTAAAGAGCGGTGATGTTGCTAATGTAGTTATTATGGGAGACAGTGGCGCTGGTAAATCAGAAAGCTTAGAAGCCTTTAGAAGTTTAAGTGAAGATTATATTTCAGATATGACAATAATCTTTGATGATATGGGAACATTTAAGATTGAAGATGGCGTAATAAAAGGCTACGGAACAGAAATAGGCGCATTTGTAAGATTAGATGACTTAGATCAAGGTTATGCATTCAAGGAAATAGATAGAAGTATATTTATGAATCCTGATAAGATTAATGCAAGATTAGTTATGCCAGTTGCATCATACAAAGAAATAACTAAGGGCTATCCAATAGATTTCTTCTTCTATGCAAATAATTATGATGAAGTAAGAGAAGGCGATAAATATCTTAATTACTTTGAAAATGTGGATGATGCTAAAAAGACATTTAAAGCAGGTGCCAGAATTGCTAAAGGAACAACAACAGAAAAAGGCCTTGTAGAATCATATTTTGCAAATCCATTTGGACCAGCACAAAAGCAAATAGAAACTGATATATTAATAGATGAATATTTTGATTTAATGTTCAAATCTAATCAAGTCAAAGTTGGTCAAATTAAAACATGTTTGGGTGTTAAAGGGCAAGAAAAAACTGGTCCTAGAAGTGCAGCAATAGAATTATTTGATGAAATTAAAAGAGTAAAAAAATAAAAAATTAATTTGTAAAACAACAAGCATGATGTATGAAAGTAATTAATACGTCATGCTTGTTGTTTTAATTTTAATTTATTGTATATCCAATATTTAAAACATATAATAAATTATTTTATTTTAGAATGTATTATCTTATGAAACTTTATCCTTCATAAAGAATGAAATACTATAAAGACTAGCAATGCCAACTAAAGCGTAGATAATTCTACTTAGCATTGAGAAAGATCCGAAAAGAGATCCAACTAGGTTAAATTGAAAGAATCCAATTAATCCCCAATTAATTCCGCCTATTATAACTAATATAAGTGCAATTGTATCTAATACTTTCATTAAAAACACACTCCTTAAATTTAAAAAATAAAATTAATAATTTAATTCAAGAATAGTATGCGTTAGTGGTATATATTTTATGCATTATAAATAAATTACATTTGTTAAAGCAATGTATAGGCCATATTTTAACAAAAATTAAAGAAGAAATTTAACTTTCTTCTTTATAATGAAATATTTCTATCTATTGGTTGAGATAATGAAATAAATGTATCAGTTCTTTGAATGCCTGTAATAGTATTTATTTTATTAAGAAGCACGTCTTGAAGGTCAGAAATATTACTACAAACTACTTTAGCAAACATAGAGAAATTACCAGTAGTTAAATGTAATTCCACAACTTCTTTAATATGAGACATTTCTTCAAATACTGAATTAAATGATGATGCTTTATCAACGTAGATACCTACAAAGCAGCAAACATCATAGCCGAGTTTTGGTAAGTTTAAAATTATTCTAGAACCTTTAATTATACCAAGGTCCTCCATCTTTTTCATTCTAACATGTATTGTTCCGCCACTTACATGACAGATTCTTGCAATTTCTAAATAAGGAGTTCTGCAATCTTTTATTAATAAATCAAGTATTTGTAAATCTAATTCATCTAAATTAGCGTTAGATATACTACCCATAATATCACCTCAAATTAATTTTATATAATTTATTTTTATTTTATCAAATATTATGTTAAATTTAAAGAAGAAAATAACGATTTAGAAAAATATTTTTGAAATATTGATATTTTAATAAAATTTTACACTTATGTATTCTGAATAGTAAATATGGAAAGTTATAAAAATCTTTATAATGCTTGATAATATTCTGAATATAAATTAATATTAATTATTGGATAGATTTTTTTAGGAGGACTTAAGCTATGGCTATTTTATCTTCAATTCTCATGTTTGTATTAATGTTTATACTTATACTTGTATGTTTTGCACTTTGCAGAATGTATGTATTTTCTAAGATACGTATAAATAAATACATACCACTTGCAATATCAATAGTATTATTTATTATACAATTGTTTGCAGGAAAAGTTAATGTATTTGTAAATTATGGACTCTCTATATTAGCAGTACTATTTTTCTTATGGTTCATGGATATACTGCAAACAGGGGGAGTTAAGAAAAAAGAAAAACAAATTCAAATAAGACCAAAAGCTAAGCCAAATAGAGTTAAAAACAAAGATAAATAAAAAGTCGGTTAACTTTACCGACTTTTTTAATGCCTAAAAATAGGAGAACTTATTGCAAGTTTATTTTTATCAAGTAAAATTTTAATGATAAACCAAGTTTCGTTTGACTTAGGATTATGTTTGTAAATATATCTTATTCTATGAAGATTCAAATCAGTTATTTTCTTTATTACGCTACCATTATATGAAATGATGTGTATTTCTTTAATAAGATAATTTTGATCTTCAGCATATATAGAAAATTGAAGAGAATTAATATCTTTTGAAAGTGTGTCTCCCATAAAAGTATTATTAATAGTAAAATGCATTATTAAGCTTCTTGATTCAGTAGAATAGGTTCTATGTTTTCTGAAGGCATCAACAAGAGCGTTTGTATTTAAATTATTTGCGATAACACAAGTTAAATTTTCAGTGTCACCAAAGTTCATTCGATGATTGTCTTGTCCATTAATTGCACTTAATTTCCATCCTTTATCTAACAAGTAATAATAATACCGCTCATATCGTATATATCTATTTGGATATGAACCATTTCCAACCTCTATGGAGGTTATAAGTTTATTCAATACAGGATTATATTCTAAATACTGTATCTGTTTATGGGGATGATTGATTGAAATAAAAGCATGTGGATTATTTAACATCCATAATAATATAAGCTGGAGATTATTAACTGTACCTGTAAAAAAGGTATCAGAATTTACTATGTTCATATCACCAAAGGGATTAGTTTTACTTTCAAAACCTATGATAGATAGGAAATTTTCATGTTTTTTATTATATCTATAAGATAAATATTTACTTGCATCCCATTTTGTAAATTCATTTCCCTTAACCCGAACCTTTTTTGTAAGGTAATTATTATGATCGGTTAATATTAAAAAATTTAAGCCATTATGTCTGGCATAATCAAAAGCCTCTATTGGGGTGCCGTGTCCAGTGGAAAATCCCGAATGTGCATGTGGTATTCCATAATAAAATTTTAAGTCTTTTATATCAAATTCATTTTTTTTATCACTCTTTTTACTAGCCAAAAAAATATACCTCTAAAAATTATTTATAATATATATTATTAGAGAAGTAGTTAAAATAATGACAATAAGCAATTGTAATGATAAAATAATTTTAATAATCTAAATGAGGTGATCATAAGTGATAAAGAATTTTAAGAATAAGGAGCCTAAAATCCATAAGAATACATATATAGCAGAAACATCAGTCATAATAGGTAATGTGAATTTGGATGAAAATGTAAATATATGGTTTGGAGCAGTACTAAGAGGTGATCTTGAAAATATAGTAGTAGGGAAAAATACTAATATTCAGGAAAATACAGTTATACATACGGATGAAGATTACAAAGTTGTTATAGGTGAAGGATGTACTATAGGTCATGGAGCAATAATACATGGGTGTGAAATAGGAAATAATGTTCTAGTTGGAATGGGCTCTATAATACTAAATGGATCTAAAATTGGCAATAATACTATTATAGGGGCTGGAAGTTTAATAACATCTAATAAGGTGTTTGAGGATAATGTTTTAATACTTGGAAATCCAGCAAAAGTGATTAGAAAATTAACTCAAGAGGAAATTGAAAGTAATAAAAAGTCTAGCTTGAATTATGTAAATTTAAGCAATGAATTTAAATAAATATAGAAAGTTAGCAAATAACTCTATGGAGGATAAAATATGATAAATATAGGACAATTTAATAAATTAAAGGTAAAGAAAAAAGTGGATTTTGGTTATTATCTAGAAGATAAATTTGGAGATGAGGTGCTATTACCAAATAGTAATGCGAAAGGTAGCAAAGTAGAAGTAGGTGAAAGTTTAGAAGTTTTTGTTTATAGAGATTCTAAAGATAGATTGATTTCTACTTTAAAAAGACCCTTATTAACTGTTGGAAATATTGCATACTTAGAGGTTGTATCTCAAAGTGAAATTGGTGCTTTTGTTAATATAGGACTTGAAAGAGATTTATTTATACCTTTAAAAGAGCAGGCATTTAAATTAAAGACGGGAAAAAAATACTTATTTTATATGTATATTGATAAAACAGACAGGTTAGCAGGTACTACTAAGATTCATGAATACTTAGATATTGCAGAAGAAGGTAAGTATAAGGTTGATGATGAAATTAAGGTTATAGTATATGATACTGCTGAAAATGGAACTTTAAAGATTGCTGTTGATAGAGAATATATAGGACTTATATTGCCTAATGAGCATTTAGAGTACATATATCCAGGTGAAGAAATAAGTGCTAGAATAAAAAGAGTTTATGAAGATGGAATACTTGGAATTACTACAAGAAAGAAACGTTTAGATGCAAGAGAAGAATTAAGTGAAGTAATACTTAAGTATTTAAGAGAAAATGGTGGATATATGCCATATAATGATAAGAGTTCATCAGAAGAAATTAAAAGAGAATTCAATACAAGTAAAAATTACTTTAAAATGACTCTTGGCGGACTAATGAAAAAGAAACTAATAACACAAGATAAAGAAGGAACAAGACTTTTATAAGAAAGAGGATAACTTGAGATGAGTTTAAACGATATTTTCAATGAATACATAACAGTAAATAGTGAGTATGTAAAATTTGTTAATGACATTATCAATAAAAATTTTGAAGGCTATGAAGAAGAAGAAATAATGAATATTCTTACTGAAAGCAAACAAAAATTTGAAAGATTAATGGAAGAGACAAACAAAGTAGAAATTGAAGAAGAAAATGGGATATTTTTAAAAGATGTAAAATATTCAGTTATGGATGGGTTATTTCTTGCAATAGATTTATATAATTTTTATTATTCAAAGCAATTAGAAAGATTTAAAATGAGAGGTGTAAATTATATAAGAAAAGGAAGAGTAACAAGCTTCTTTTAATAGTTAACGTAATAAGTATATAATAATAAATTTAAGAGGTTATATCTAAATGAAATACTCATTATGATATAACCTCTTAAATTTATTATTAAAATATAAAATTTTATTGAACTTTATTAGAAGTTCTAGCTCTAAATAATACATTTTTAAGCGCTTTAAGATTTAATGGATATAGAGGATAGAAGTAATGGTCTCCAGCTATTGTTTTAGTGGAAACTAAGATTATAAACATAATTACTAATCCACCAATAAATCCATAGAATCCAAACAGTGCAGATAATATTATAAGCAGCATACGCATAAATTTAAAGGCGTAGTTCATTTCAACACTTGTTTGAGAGAATCCACCAAGTGCAACTATTGCCATATATAATATTGATTGACTTGTAAACCATCCACTATCTATAGTATATTCACCTATAATTAATCCACCTATTAATGATAGAGAGCTTCCAAGAGCATTTGGTGTGTTTAATGATGCCAGTTTTAAAGCATCAACAGCAAATTCAAGTATAATAAATTGTATACTCATAGGTACAAAATAACTATCCTTGGGTTTTAGAAAGTCTAAATATGCTGGCGCTGAAATATTTCCATTTATAAACAATAAATATAGTGGAGTTACAAATACTGTTGCAAGTATTATTAAGTTTCTAATAAGTCTTAAATAATTTCCTGTAAATAAAGGAAAGTAGTAATCATTAGCATCTTGAAGAAAATCAAAAATGCCAGTTGGAAGTATTAATACGTTAGGGGAATTATCAACGATTATAGCAAACTTACCTTCAACTATATGAGCAGCTGCCACATCAGGTCTCTCAGTATAACGTACTTTTGGAAATGGATTAAACCAGTTACGCCTGCACATTACATCAATTAATGTTTGATCACCAACAGTAAGGGCGTTTATATCTACCTTCTGAAGACTGTCAACTATCATCTTATGTATTTTTTCATCAGCTACACCATCTATGTATGCGACACATACATCAGTTTTTGAAATTGTGCCAATAGAATGCATTTCAAAAATTAATCTAGGATCCCGTATACGTCTTCTTAGAAGAGCAGAATCAAATACAAGCTTTTCTATAAAAGCCTCTCTAGAGCCTCTTAATGTTTTTTCTTTTTCAGGTTCTGAAGAATCATGGCCAGGATATGTACGTAGGTCTAGAACTATAAAATATTTATAACCATCCACGTAAAATATAGTCTGGCCTGTTAAAAGTGCATCTATAACTTTTTCTAAATCACTTTGTTTTTCAACAGAAACATGTGGAACTTGATGTGTTGTAAATTCTTCTATTGTCTTATAAGAATTCATAGTATCAACAGAGATACTAATGAATGATTTCAAAATTTCTTCCATTATGTCATCTTTTATGAAGCCATTTATATAGTATAAAACAGTGTCTTTGCCTCCAATTTTAAATATTCTTTCAACTATATCATAGCTTTTATCAATAACTAAATTTGAATGCATTAATTTAATATTTTCTTTAAAACTAGATGATACATTCAAGAAATACACCTTCTTTCAACATTTGAATATTGCATATAATTAGTATGGCAATTATGTAAATTTGTATTCATATTTTAAATATTACTTATTCATATTAATTTATAGAAAAAATCATTAATATTATTTTAGTATTAAAATAATATTAATACAGATACTACTATTATTATAGGAGAAAGCTGGTGTTAAATATGAAAATAAGAAAGATAACTAAAATAGATAGAATAAAAAGAAATATGAGAAAAATGAATAGGAAAAATATTATGTATGAATTTGCGTCAGAAATAATTGATATTGGAGAAGTGGGATTTAAAAAAATAAAGAAAATAATAAAAAAGTGGAATTAAATATAGAACTTCAATTAATTCTGCACAACATATATATAGTATCATATTTTAATAATATGAATTTATATAGAGGTGAAGTTTATGTGTGGTATTGCTGGATTAATTAATTTTAAGGCAAACATAGTAGAAAATATAAATATACTAAAAAAAATGGTGAAAACTTTAGAGAGAAGAGGCCCAGATACTGAGGGATTTTATATCTCAAATAATGTTTTACTTGGACATAGAAGATTAATTGTTGTAGATCCAGAAGGTGGAATTCAGCCTATGACTAAAACTATAGAGGGTA
Organism: Clostridium neonatale; assembly: GCF_900465025.1. Lineage (NCBI taxonomy): Bacteria > Bacillati > Bacillota > Clostridia > Eubacteriales > Clostridiaceae > Clostridium > Clostridium neonatale. The sequence continues at coordinate 845,881 of NZ_UICR01000002.1, read as the reverse complement.
AAAAATTCACAATAGTTTATAATGGAGAATTATATAATACTGAAGATTTAAGAAAAGATCTTATAAAAGAAGGATTTACATTTAACTCATATTCAGATACAGAAGTTTTGCTTACTGCATATATTGCTTATGGAAAGGATTGTGTTAATAAACTCATAGGAATATTTGCTTTTGCAGTTTTTGATGAAGCTAAACAAGAAGTTTTCTTGGTTAGAGATCAGATGGGAGTAAAACCATTATTTTATGCAATTTGCAATAATACTTTAGTTTTTGGGTCAGAAATAAAAACCATATTAGCTTATCCGAATATAAAGAGAGAAGTAAATATTGAAGGCTTAACAGAAATATTTGCACTTGGCCCTGCAACAATTCCAGGAAGTGCTGTATATAAGGATATAAAAGAAGTAGCTCCAGCAAACTGTGTTTTAGTTGATAGAAACAATAATATTAAAGTATGGGAATATTGGACTGTCAAAGCTGAGGAATTTAAAGAAAATGCGGAAGAAGCAATTGAGCATACAAGACAATTATTAATAGATGCTATACAAAGACAATTAGTTGGCGATGTACCTCTTTGTACCTTTTTATCAGGGGGGCTTGATTCATCAGCAATAAGTGCTATAGCAGCTAATAGTTTTAAAGAAAAAGGTAAAAAGCTCACAACTTATTCTATAGATTATGAAGACAATGATAAATATTTTAAATCATCATTATTTCAGCCAACATCAGATGAATTTTATGCAGAGGAAATGGCTAAGTTTATAAATAGTGATCACAAAAAAGTTGTTTTAAATCATAAAGATTTGGCATTTGCTTTAAGAGATGCAGTACTTGCAAGAGATCTGCCTGGCATGGCTGACATTGATTCATCATTACTTTTATTTTGCAAAGAAATACGTAACGATTTCGTTGTTGGACTTTCAGGAGAATGTGCTGATGAAATATTTGGAGGATATCCATGGTTTACTAGAGATGAAATGTTTTATTTAGATACATTTCCTTGGTCTAGATTTGTTAATAGCAGAAAAGAAATAGTAAGTAAGAAATTAAAAGAAATGCCTATTGATGAAATGGTAAAAGCACAATACGATAAATCTTTAAGTGAGGTACCTCATTTAGATAATGAGACTAAAAAAGATTATAGACTCAAAGAAGTGTCATATTTAAATTTAAAATGGTTTATGGTAAATCTTTTAAATCGTAAAGACAGGGTAAGTATGTATAACAGCTTAGAAGTACGAGTTCCTTTTGCAGATATAAGATTAGTAAATTATACTTTTAATATGCCACATGATATTAAGCTTTATAAAGGTAGAGAAAAAGGACTTTTAAGAGCAGCACTTGAAGGAATACTTCCAGAAGATATTATATATAGAAAGAAGAGTCCATATCCTAAAACTCATAATCCAATATATACAGATATAGTATGCAAAATGATGACTGAGATATTAGATAAAAAATCTTCCCCAGTTCATGAAATTATTGATGAAGAGGTAATAAGAGAAATTATAAGAACAAAGGGAGAAAGTTATAAATCACCATGGTATGGTCAATTAATGACAGGACCTCAATTAATTGCTTATTTAGTTCAAATGAATATATGGCTTGAAGAATATAATATAAATATTTTATTATAATAAGTTAGTTAAAAAGATTAAAGACCATCCTAAATATAGTGATGGTCTTTAATCTTTAGAATTTATTCATATTTGAATTTTATAGAAATTTCTTTAATTTCTCCCTTAGAATTTTTTCTAATTGAGAATTGCTTAATATCTTTAAAATCATTATCTAGCTGATAACTTAGTTCATTAATTGTAGCTTTAGCTTTCTTTGTTAAATCACCATCTTCAACTACTGTGAATCTTGATTTTCTACTAGTTATTTCTTCATTTTTATTATCTAAGATTACGTAGTATTCAGGTGCTTCTTCAATAACAATATATTCTTTATTTAAAGTTAATGTTGAACAAAGAGTATCATCTATACATTTTACGATCATCCCAATCCCTCCTAAAAAATAATTTTGTATAAATAAATTTTAGTACAAACCTTTACATAATTCAATAAAGATTGCCAAGGAAAAGCAATCTTTATAAATAGTTATAAAAAACATAGAAAAAAATAGTATAAATTTATAGAACTTATACTGTGCTTAAAGTTGAAATTATAGAACTTAGATTTTTATTTTATAGTTATTTCTAAAATCTTATACTGTATATATGGGAACATGTGTAGATTAGATAATAGAAAGAATAATAAAATATATGAGTCAAAAAGATATAAATGTTAAAGTTATAGAGAAGGTCATATAATCAAAAAAGAAACTGCTTCAAAAATTATAGTTTAAAACAGCTTCTTTAAATTTATTTATTTGAATATTTAAATACCTTAAATAGTTCATTAAGTACAAAAGGAATAAGTGAAATGCCAATGCACAAAGCCCAGTCTCTTAAAGTCAAAGTATATGCACTAAAGACTGAAGATAAAAATGGAATAGTTATTATTAATAATTGTATTAGAATTCCAAGCAAAATGGAATAAAGTAAGTATTTATTTGTAAAGATTCCAACTTTAAATAACGACTTTTCTTTGTTTCTCATTGATAAAGAAAAGAATAATTGTGAAAAACTTAAAACAACAAATGATAATGTTTGAGCATGCATTAGAGAATTTGAATATAAATGTTCTCCAAGATTAAATGCAATTAGAGTTAATACTCCTATTATGATACCATTGATTATTGCGTAAGTGCCCATATGATTTGCAAAAAGCGATTCTTTTGGATTTCTTGGTTTTTGATCCATTACGCTAGGATCTCTAGGATCGACTCCTAATGATAATGCAGGAAAACTGTCAGTTATTAAATTTACCCATAAAATATGAATAGGCAGAAGTGGTGCATTCATGTTAAATAAAATAGCTATAAATAAAGCAACAATTTCTCCAAGGTTGCATGATAAAAGAAAAATTATAGACTTTCTTATGTTGGTATAAATATTTCGTCCTTCTTCAACAGCGTTAACAATTGTCGTGAAATTATCATCAGTTAAAATCATATCAGCAGCACTTTTGGCAACGTCAGTACCTGTTATGCCCATAGCAACACCAATATCAGCAGCTTTTAAAGAAGGTGCATCATTTACTCCATCACCAGTCATTGAAACAATATTACCATTTGCTTTATGAGCTTTAACAATTTTAACTTTGTTTTCAGGTGATACTCTTGCAAAAACCTTATATTTACTTACAACTTTTTTAAAATCCTCATCACTGTATTTATCTATTTCAAATCCAGACATACATTCATCTATTTTATCTGCTATGCCAAGCTCATGCGCAATGGCAAATGCAGTGTTCTTATGATCACCTGTTATCATTACAGGAGTTATACCTGCCTTTTTACATAGTTCTATTGATGGTTTCACTTCTTCACGTGGAGGGTCTATCATACCCATAAATCCAACAAAAATTAAATCATTTTCAAGAGAATCTAATTTAACATCCATAGTATCAATTATTTTAAAACCTAGAGCTAGAACTCTTAAAGCTTCATCAGACATTAAGTTTGATTGATCGAGTATATATTTCTTTTTATCTTCAGAAAGGTCCACTATTTCATTATTAATTAAAATTTTAGTAGATATTTTAAGTAAATTATCTATAGCACCTTTAGTAAATACTTTAAATTTATTATCATATTTATTTACTGTTGTCATGAGCTTTCTATCTGAATCAAAAGGAATTTCATCAACTCTTTGATGAGCGGAATTAAGATCTTCACCGTATAAATTAAATTTAAGCCCAGCATCTATTAAAGCTATTTCTGTTGGATCACCAGCTTTTTTTCCATCTTTTATTGTAGCATCACTGCAAAGAATCATCCCTTCAAATAGTGTTTTAGTATCTTCATTATTTAAATCACATTTATCTATTTGAATTAAAGAATCATTTATAAAACATTTTTTTACTGTCATTAAATTTAAAGTTAAAGTACCTGTTTTATCTGAGCAAATTATATTTACAGAACCTAAGGTCTCTACAGCAGGAAGTTTTTTTACTATAGAATTTTGTTTTATCATTCTTTGAACACCAAGTGCTAGTACGATAGCAACAATAGCTGGAAGGCCTTCTGGAATAGCAGCAACAGCTAAACTAATTGAGGTTAATAGCATTTCAAATAAATCTCTTCCTTGAAACATTGAAATTATAAAAATTATTACACATATAATAACAGCACCAATTCCTAAAGTTTTACCAAGAGAGGCAAGTCTTTTTTGAAGAGGTGTTGTATTATCTTCTTCTTTATCAAGCATATCTGCAATTTTACCTATTTCTGTATTCATTGCTGTACCAACAACAATGCCACTTCCACGTCCATAAGTAACTAAAGTTGACATGAAGCACATGTTAGACTGATCTCCAATTGGAACATTGTCAGTAGCACCTATAATATCAGAGTTTTTTTCAGCAGGTACTGATTCACCAGTAAAAGCTGATTCATCTACTTTTAAGTTAGCGCTTTCAATTAATCTTAAATCAGCAGGAAGATAGCGGCCAGCATCTAAAATAACAATGTCTCCAGGAACGACTTCTTCAGATGAAATCTCTTGAACTGTTCCATCTCTTTTTACTATTGCTTTAGGTGTTGACAATTTTTTCAATGCCTCTAATGATTTTTCTGCTTTAAATTCTTGAACAACACCTATTACTGCATTTATTAAAATAACGATAAGAATAATAACAGAATCACTATATTCTTTCATAAAAGCAGAAATAATAGCTGCAATAATAAGTATATAAATCATTACATCATTAATTTGAGAAAAAAATAATTGAAGAATACTTTTTTGTGTAGAGGATTTTAACTTATTTTCACCATACTTTTCAAGTCTTTTTTTTGCCTCTACCGTTGATAAACCAGAAGTTAAATTACTGTCTAATTCTTTTGAGATATCATCGACAGATTTATTAAACCACATATTTTCATACCTCCAATAAAATATTATTATACATACTATATATATTAGAAAAAATATAAAAATATATACATGGGAAATAATGAGTTTATAGACTGTTAATAAGATAATGTAAAATAAAGAAATATGTTAAGAAAAAATAATTTGTAAAATAGCTTACTTAGTAAGTTTATATTATCAATTACATTACATAATTTAAGTAGAGAATAATGCTATTTTTTGATATAATTTAAGGTAGAATGAGAAAGGATTGATTGCAATGGAAATTGGTAGAGTAAGAAGAGGATCTGTTACTCCGGAAAGAAAATCTGTTTCAGAAAAGAAAGATTTTTCACAAAGCTTTAATAAGGAAAGACAACGTAAATCTGAAGAACAATTAAAAAAGCTAGTTGATGATATAAAAAAGAGAGGAAACAAGCTTATACTGACTAAGACATATGTAGATGTAGTTATGTATAAAAAAATGATAAAAGAGTACTTAGAATCTGTATTAAAATATATGTATGAAACAAAAAAAGATATAAGTTTTTGGCAGACGCAATATTTTGTAACAGTGGATACTGTTGATGGCAAGCTTGAAGAATTAACACAAGCTGTATTAGGTGATCAAAAAGAAAATATAAACATTGCAGCAACCATAGATGAAATACAAGGCATGATTGTTGATATGTATAGATAAGTCATAAATTCATAATTAAAGATGCATGCCCTTTAGATTACCTATAGGGGAGATGTATAATTGAGATAAAAACTAATATTTATATATATTTTTAATTTTGAATTAAGGAATATGTATTTAAAAATTGTGAATTTAAGAAAGCAGGTATATAAAATGAAAAAAAATATATGTTTAGTTTTAACAATGATTTTAGCATTATTTACTTTTATAGGGTGTGGAAATAGTACAAGCATTAATAATGATAATACTCAGTCAAAGGTGGAAGAAGCATCAGAACCTAAAAATATAACATTTGCAGTACCAGATGGATTACCAGCAATAGGAATTGCAAAGATGATAAGGGAAAAACCAGAAATAGTTAAAGGATACGATGTCACATATACAATAGAACAAAGTTCAGAAAGTTTAGCTACTAATGTAATGAAAGGCGAGCCAGATGTGGCTATAGTGCCATCAAATCTTGCTGCAACAGCCTATAATAAAACAAATGGAGAGTATAAGATAGCAGGTACTACTGGATGGGGATCTTTTTATTTAGGCTCAACTAATCCTGAAGCAACTTTAGAAAATCTAAAAGGTAAGGAAGTTTATAACATAGGAAAAGGCTTAACACCAGACATAACTGCAAGAGCAATTCTTAAAGATAAAGGAATTGATGTAGATAATGATATTAATTTTAGTTACGTTGATGGAGTAAGTGAACTTGCACCTATTATTTTGGCAGGAAAAGCAGAATATGCGGTAATACCAGAACCAGCCTTATCAACAGTTCAAACTAAGAATGAAAACTTTAAAGTTATTTTAGATTTAAATGAAGAATGGAAAAGTATAAATAATTCAGAATATGGGTATCCTCAGGCTACTGTTATAGTAAAAAAAGATTTAATAGATAATGACAATGAATTTGTAAAAGCACTTTTAAATAAGATAAATGAAAGTACAGAATTTGTATATAAGGATAAAGATACATTAGGATCTTATTGTGAAGAAATTGGAGTTTCTGCAAAGAAGCCTATTATAGTTAAAGCTATAGACAGATCAAATATTAAATATGTATCAATAAAAGATAGCTATAAAGAATATGAAACATATTTTGAAAAATTAAATGAATTTGATCCTAAAACTATAGGAGGCAAAGTGCCAGATGAAGCAATTTTCATGGAAAAATAAGATATATAATTTATTATCATGTATAATATTTATATTGATATGGGAATTTATTGCTACATCAATTAATAACGAGATTTATTTACCTAAGATTGAAAGTATATTGAGTTCTACTAAAGAAATAGTTTCAGATAAAGAATTTATAAGAATTATATTAAGTACATTTTATAGAACTGTGTTAAGCTATTTAATAGCGTTAGTTCTAGCAGTAATATTCGGGGTATTGTCATATGCAAGCCCCTTATTTTATTATTTATTAAATCCTATAAATTCACTTTTTAAAACTATACCTACATTAGTTTTAATAGTACTTGCACTTGTTTGGTTTGATAAAGATAAAGCACCATATATAGTTGGATTTGCTATTGTTCTGCCTATACTTTATGAGGGAATAAGAAATAGTTTTAAAGAGATAGACAAAAATATTATAGAAATGACTAAAATTTATGAAGTGAGTTTTATAGATAAATTAAAAAAGATATATTTGCCTAAGATTAAATTTTATCTTATGAGTATATTTGTATCTACATTTTCTCTAGCATTTAAAGTTGTTATTGCTGGTGAGGTACATGGACAGCCAAAGTATGGAATGGGATCACAAATACAAATAGAAAAGGTTAATTTTAATACAAGCGGAATATTTGCATGGATTATTATAATAGTTTTAATATCTTTGATTTTTGAATTAATAAATTCAATATTAAGAAAAAGAGTGTATAGGTGGAAAAGATAGTGAAGATAAGTGTTAATAATTTAAATAAAAGTTTTGGAAACAAGATTGTCTTTAAAGATTTTAATCTCGATTTTAATGATGAAAAAATAAATTGCATAGTCGGACAGTCTGGTTGCGGAAAGAGTACCTTTTTAAATATCATAAGTGGATTGACAGATATAGATGGTGGAGAAGTAGTGGGAATTAATAATGGTGATATAAGTTATGTCTTTCAGGAAGATAGATTAATAGAATATCTTACTATATATGAAAACTTAGAGTTAACACTAAAATCCTATTATAAAAAACATGAGCTAAAAGACCAGATAGATGAATTATTAAATTTACTTGGACTCGAGGAAGTGAAAAATAAATATCCGAGTGCACTTAGTGGAGGCATGAAACAAAGAGTAAATATAGCAAGGGCTTTTGGAAAACCATCAAAAATAATTTTGATGGATGAAGCATTTAAATCTTTAGACTATAAACTAAAATATATAATAATTGATGAATTTAAAAATATACTAAAGAACAGAAAAAGGATGGTCATTGTAGTTACTCATGATTTAGATGAGGCTATATATTTCCAAGGAAATATATTTGTATTTGGTGGAGAACCTGCTCTAGTAAAGGGGAAATTTGATGCAAATATTATTGGAAATAAAGAAAATATTATAAATTTAATGTAATATAAGAAGCTTAGGTTGCAGAAAATAAATAAAGGACGTAGAATCAAAGTTTAGTGGATAACAACCGAAATAAAGCATTTATGTTGGCTCGCTTGCTACAAAAATGAAGCTAAAAATTTAACCATCAATGATTGTGCCCAAAAATGTTTGCTCCAAAAAGCAAGTTTTTAGACAAACAATTTTGGAACAATCATTGATGAAAAATTTTAAAGCTTCATTTTTCAATGCAAGACACCGCCAACATAAATGCTTTATTTCTTTATTCCATATAAACTCTGAGTATCCAGATATATTTTTATAAATATATGAATTTAAATTCTTACAAATGTGCACTTATAAGAAGAGCAGCTATGCTGCAATTCGGATCTTTGCTTATTTATTGGTGGATACCGGTGTTTTATAAGTAGCTTCCTAAATTATTACAAGTGATTGAAAACTATATTTTTAGACTTGTAATATTCCTAAAAACATAAATTATAACTAAAAAAAGTTAGACATCTATGATTTTAGAGCAAAACAAAGAAATTCAATATATGATAGGCGTAGTATTGCATTAAGAAATTTAAGCTTTTAACTTCTTAGATATAGGCTGTTCCAAAATTATTTGTCCAAAACTTGTTTTTGGAGCAAATGGTTTTGGGCACAGCCTCTGCCTTTAGAAGTTTGGTACTCTATAAGTGTAGATACAAATCATAAATATATGATTTAACATCTGCACTTATTTTAATTTATAATAAAGGGAGTAATTTGGTATGACGACTTTAGAATTGGGTTTTAACATCCGTAGCTAAAACTGTCAGCCATCCCTTATTATAAAGATTCGATTAAGCAGGTTGAAACCGTACGGCTTTCGTGTAACTAACCAAAATGAATTGTAATAAGTGTGGGTGGATTAAAATTACAATAATTTTTTAGGAGGATTAACATGATTAGTGTTGGAATTGATGTTTCAAAAGGAAAAAGTACAGTATGTATATTGAAAGAATATGGTGAGGTTATTAGTGAACCACATGAAATAAATCATACTGAAGCTGATTTAAAAGCATTAGTTGAATCTATTTCTGAATTAAATGAAGAAACTAGAGTTGTTATGGAAGCGACCGGTCAATGTCGTCAACTTAAGAAAATATAGAAAATTTAATAAAAAACACTTGACAATAGGTAAAAAAATGCAGCCTCGCTATAGATATTAAATTTATAGCGAGGTTTGATTTTATGAAAAATATTAAATTACTATCACAAATTTTAAAACGAACAAATAAATTAATTGTTTCAGATGAATATAAGCAGTCATATAGTTTAGGAAATTCTTTTTCAAGGAAAAGAAAACTATCGTTTTCTAATGTAGTTTATTTAATTTGTTCTGTATTACGAAAGTCTATACCTTTAGAAATAGATAATTTTATTGAAAATCATACATGTTTAAACTTTCCTAATATATCAAAGCAAGCATTTTCTAAAGCAAGACAAAATATTTCACCTGAAGCCTTTAAAGAACTATGTAGATTATTTGTTGATTCTTTTTATAATTCAAAAAAGAAATTGAATAAATGGCATGGATTTAATATTCTTGCAGTTGATGGAACATCTATACAAGTTCCTGATACTATTGAATGTGGTAAATACTTTGGAGTAAGTAAAAATCAAAATAAAACTCAAACAGCAGTTGCGACGGCATCAGCCTTATATGATATATTAAATGATATTATAATTGATGCTTCAATAACTAAATTTAAAACTAGTGAAAGAGAATTAGCAAAACAACATCTAGATCAAATCAACAATGAAAAATTATCAAAAAACAGTATTGTAATATTTGATAGAGGATACCCTTCTTATGAGATGTTTGACTATTTAGATACTAAAAATATGCTTTTCTTAATGAGAGTACCATCATCATTTAAAACAGTACAAAATATTGATTCCAATGATTGTATTTTGGAATATAAAATAAAGAGAAAATACAGAAAATTGCGTGTTATAAAAATAGAGCTTTCAAACAACATTACAGAAATATTAGTCACTAATATTTTTGATGAAAACATTAAATATGATGAATTTAAAGAGTTGTATTTCCTTAGATGGGGAGTCGAAAGTAAATACAAAGAGTTAAAAAGTAGTATTCAGATAGAAGAATTTTCGGGAACAAAACCAATTTCTATAGAACAAGACTTTTTTGTTTCTATTTATTTATCAATGGTTGTAGCTCTTATAAAAGATGAGGCCGATGCTGCGATAGCAGATGAAATTAAAGATAAGAATTTAAAATCAATGTATCAAGCAAATCGAAATTTTATACTTGGGCAAGTTTTTAATAGAATTATTAATTTATTAGTTAATGCTAAATTAACAAGAAAAATTTTAGAAATAATATTAGAAAAATCTAAAAAAATTCGCTCACAAATACGTCCCAATCGTTCTCGTGAGCGAAAAAACAAACATCCAAGGAAAAAGCATCATCACAATAAAAAATCATGCATTTAAATTACAAATAATTGCATATTTCAAAATTCACTTTAACCAGTGGATTTATTTAGTGTACCATTTTTTAGAAGAAATTTAAATATATCATCTAAAAATAATCGTGATTTATATTTACAAATTACTTAAGTTGACGACATTGAGCGACCGGTGCATACCATTTGCCACTACTTACTTATCTTAAAAATCATGGTATATTTGTAGCCGTAATAAATCCATTAATTATGAAAAAATATTCTGCTATAGGATTAAGGAAAGGTAAAACTGATAAATTAGATTCTATCAAAATAGCTAATTATGGAATTGATAATTGGTTTAAATTAACTGACTATGAAGCAACAGATGAGGTGTATTCTGAATTAAAATTATTAGGTAGGCAATATTCTCATTATATAGCTATGAGAATAGAGAGCAAACTTGTACTAAGTAATCTATTAGATAGAACAATGCCAGGAATTAAAAATCTATTAAAAAATAGATCCGATAAGCCAGAGAAAGATAAATTAAATGATTTTGTTAAAGAATACTGGCATTACGATAATATTACCAAGAAAAATGAAAAGCAATTTATAAATAGTTATTTTAAATGGGCAAAAAATAAAGGATACCATCAAAGTGAAACAAAAGCAAAACAGATATATGCTTTAGCACAAGAAGGCATCCCTACACTATCTTCTAGTACCCCATCAACCAAAATGTTAGTATTAGAAGCTGTTCGAGTTCTTAGCGAAATAGATAGAACTCTATCTATGATATTATCACAAATGCAAGAATTAGCAAGTAGTTTAAAGGAATACAATGTTGTTAGAAATATGCCTGGAGTTGGAGATACATTGGCTCCACGCTTAATTGCTGAAATCGGTGATTTAAAACGCTTTTATAATAAAAAGGCTTTGATAGCTTATACGGGTATTGATTCACCTCCTTTTGAGTCGGGACAGTTTGTTGCAAACAAACGTCGTATTTCTAAAAGAGGTTCTGCATTATTACGAAAAACTGGATATGAAATTATGAAATGTATCAAAAGTGCCAAACCAAAGGATGATCCTATATTTTTATATATGTTAAAAAAAGAAGCAGAAGGAAAACCTAAAAAAGTTGCTAAAATTGCTGCATTAAATAAGCTTCTAAGAATATACTACGCTAGAGTAAAAGAAGTCTATAATACTTAAATTTAGATAGTATCTATATCTAAATTTAACAGAATTTCTGTTTAATTTATTTGTCATGCAAAAAATATATAAAAAACCTGCTAAAAAAAACTTGATTTTTCTTAGCAGGTTTTAGCTAAAATTTTTCTACAATCAAGCATATCATATATTGAATTTCGGTGTTATCCACTAAACTTTGATATTACGTAATATATTTATTTCACGTTCAATAGTATTTTGATTTTAAATGTAAAATTTAAATAAAAGTAAGTGATTTTATATATTTAAATATATTTTTATACCAACCAGGCTAAGAAAGAAAAAGCTAAGCATAAAAGTCGCTGTACTCAATATTTTTCTTTTTGAATTTAATAGTTTTATCCCAATATATACTTGAAAAAGTCCAATGAATATAAATAAAAAAGAAAATATATTAGTTGTGTCTGAACTACTACTAAGTATTAAATTAGAAAATAAAAATAATAAAATAAATGAAAAAATAATATTTATTATGTTTAAATGTTTAATCATACATACACCACCTCATTTAAGAATTTAGTATATTATTTAAAAATATCATATGAATTCAATTAATAATAAAATCTATTTAATTTTACTGAAAAAAATATATATGATATTATTAAGTAACTAAAGAATGAAATAATTTAATTTGTATTATAAAGATAGATATTAAATTATATACAAGCTTTAGGAAAAATATACCAAAAGGAGAACTCAAATGATAAAAAAGTTTATATCATTTTATAAGCCTTATAAGATGTTATTTACATTGGATTTATTTGTTGCATTTATAGCTGCATTGTGTGATTTAGTATATCCGATGATGACAAGAGAACTTATAAATGATTCAATACCTAATCAAAATTTAAGAATGATAGTTGTTTTTGCAATATCATTATTGATTATATTTTTAGTAAAAGCAGCGTGTGGATATTTTATGCAATATTGGGGACATGTTGTTGGCGTTAGAATGCAGGGAGATATGAGAAGTAAGATATTTAATCATCTTCAAAAGCTTCCTAATAGTTTTTTTGACAGTAATAAAACTGGTGACATTATGTCGAGAATAATAAATGATCTTATGGATATTTCAGAACTTGCACATCATGGTCCAGAAGATATATTTATTTCAATAATAATGCTTGCAGGGTCATTCATATTTTTAAGTACAATCAATTTACCTTTAACACTTCTTATTTTTGCATTTATTCCTTTAATTGTGTGGTTTACTTTATATCAAAGAAAAAGAATGAATAAAGCATTTTTAAATAGTAAAGTTGAAACTGGTGCAGTAAATGCAAATTTAGAAAATAGTATTTCGGGAATAAAAATATCAAAAGCTTTTGTAAGTCATAAATCAGAACAAAAAAAGTTTGAAGAAGGAAATAATAAATTTATAGTAGCTCGTGAAAAAGCATATAAGGTTATGGCTGAATATTCTTCTGGTGCTAATTTTGGAATTGATATATTAAATTATGTAGGACTTATAGGTGGAGGAATATTTACATTTAAAGGATTTATAAGTGTAGGAGACTTTATGGCATATATGCTTTTTATAAAATCATTTATTGATCCTATTAAGAAGCTTATTAATTTTATGGAACAATATCAAAATGGCATAACTGGTTTTCAAAGATATATGGAAATTATGGATGAAAATAAAGAGAAAGATAAAGCAAATGCAATAAAACTTGATACTGTAGAAGGTGAAATCGAATTTAAAGATGTTAATTTCAGTTACGAAGGGAAAAATGTACTTGAAAATATATCTATAAGAATTAAAAAGGGTGAAATGCTTGCACTAGTTGGTGAATCAGGTGGAGGAAAAACAACATTTTGTAACCTTATACCAAGATTCTATGATGTTGATAGTGGGGATATATTAATAGATGGTAAAAGTATATATGATGTTAAATTAGATTCACTTAGATCAAACATAGGAATTGTACAGCAGGAAGTATTTTTATTTACAGGTACTATACGAGATAATATTCTTTATGGTAAAGAAAATGCTACAGAAGAGGAACTTATAAATGCCGCTAAAATGGCTAATATACATGAATTCATAGAAAGTCTTGAGGATGGATATGACACTTATATAGGGGAAAGAGGAGTTAAACTATCAGGTGGACAAAAACAAAGAATATCTATAGCAAGAGTATTTTTAAAGAATCCGCCAATACTTATTTTAGATGAAGCAACCTCGGCACTTGATAATGTTACTGAAAAGATAATTCAAGAATCATTAGAGAGATTATGTAAAGGTAGAACTACTATTGTTGTTGCGCATAGATTATCTACAATTAAAAATGCTGATGAGATTGTTGTTCTTGGAAAGCAAGGTATTATAGAAAAGGGTTCTCATGAGGAATTAATTGAATTAGGTGGAACTTATAGCAAATTGCATAAAATATCATCATTTTAAATTGTAAAAAAATATGATATAAAATGATTAAAGTATAGAATAGTATTAAAAATAAAAGATTAAAATAGATATGGGATGTCGCAGATTATTTAATGCGCTATCCCATATTTTATTTACTAGATTTATTAATAATTAGAACTAAAAGAGGCATAAATGAATAGTATTATATATAAAGTTTTTATTATGGAGAGGATTATATGATACCTAATATATACGATACAGATTTTATGAAGGAAGTATTAAATGAAGAAAAACTAGTATTAGTAGACTTTTCAGCTATTTGGTGCGGACCATGTAAAATGGTTGCTCCTATTTTAGAAGAAATTGCTTATGAAAATGATAATGTTAAGATAGTAAAAATGGATGTGGATGTAAGTCCGTTTATTTCAAGAAAATATAGGATAAACAGTATACCTAATATAAAATTTTTTAAAAATGGTAGAGTAGTTGATGAAATAATTGGATTTGTTCCTAAAAGACAAATTGAAGAAGTGATAAATAGAAATCTTGAACAATATATAGATGAGGAATTCTAAAATGAATGAAAAATATGATATAGCTATCATAGGGAGTGGACCAGCAGGAATATCAGCAGCACTAAATATAAAAATTAGAAACAAGAAATTTATACTCTTTGGGAGTTCAAATTTAAGCTCTAAATTAGAAAGAGCACCAAAGGTTAATAATTACTTGGGATTTTATAATGTATCGGGAGAAGAGTTAAAGAAAAGATTTCACGAGCATATGAAGCAAATGGATATACAAATAACAGAAGAGAGAATAGACTCTATATATTCTATGGGGGAATGTTTTCTCTTAGCAGTAAATGATAAATATTATGAGGCAAAGACTATAATTTTAGCAACTGGTATTGATTTTAATAAAGAAATTGAAGGAGAAGAAGAGTTTTTAGGTCATGGAGTGGGTTATTGCGCAACATGTGATGCACCATTGTACAAAGGTAGAACAGTATCTATTATATCGTATCATAAAGATGGAGAAAAGGATGCAAACTATGTACAGGAAATAGCAGAAAAAGTTTATTATATACCTATGTACAAAGGAAAATATAAATTAAAAGAAGGAATAGAGGTTGTAATAGATAGGCCTACAAAAATAGAAGGAACAGAAGTGGTAAAAAAACTTACAATGCAAAATAGAGTTATATTTACCGATGGAGTATTTTTATTAAGAGAAAGCTTATCACCTAAACAACTTGTGCCAGGATTGGAAATTGAAAATAATCATATAATTGCAAACAGGAAGATGGAAACTAATATACCTGGGTGTTTTGCTGTTGGTGATTGTATTGGAGCACCATATCAATATATTAAGGCTGCTGGGGAAGGGAATATCGCGGCTTTAAGTGCTGTTTCATATTTAGATGAAACTTATATTTAATAATAAATATAAAGAAACGTATTTAAAAGACTGCATTGAATTTATTTTTCAATGCAGTCCTTTATAGTTATAAAAATTATTTAACTTCGTATATCCATCCTTCAGGAGCTTCAACATCACCCATTTGAATTCCATAAAGAATATCATATAATTTCTTTATTGTAGGTCCAACTTCAGTTTCACTATGGAAAACATATCTCTTGTTTTTATAGTCTATAGCACCGATAGGTGTAATAACAGCAGCAGTACCACAAGCACCAGCTTCAGCAAATTCATCTAATTTATCTACAAAAACATCTCTTTCATATACTGGCATTTTTAAATAATGTTCAGCTATGTATAATAAAGAATATTTTGTGATACTTGGTAATATAGAAGATGATGCAGGAGTTACGAATTCTCCATTTTTAGTTATACCTATAAAGTTAGCAGCACCAACTTCATCAATTTTTGTATGAGTTGCAGGATCTAAGTATATGCAATCTGCATATCCAGCTTCAGCAGCTTTTTTATGAGCTTGTAATGAAGCTGCGTAATTTCCGCCAACCTTTTGCTTACCAGTACCATGAGGTGCAGCCCTGTCAAATTCATCTTGAACTACAAAGTTACAAGGCTTTAATCCACCTGAGAAATAAGGTCCTACTGGCATGCAGAAAACTGTGAAGATATATTCAGATGCTGGTTTTACACCTATATTATCCCCAACACCCATAAGTACAGGTCTTATATATAAAGTTGCTCCAGTTCCATATGGAGGAACCCATTCTTTATTAGCTTTTACTACTTGCATACAAGCATCTATAAATTTTTCTACAGGAACATGTGGCATAAGAAGCTTGTCACAACTTTCGTTCATACGAGCTGCATTTCTATCAGGTCTGAATAATTGAATTTTACCTTCTTTAGTAGTATAAGCTTTTAAACCTTCAAAGCAGCTTTGCCCATAATGTAAAACTGTAGAAGCTTCACTCATACGAAGCATATTGTCTTCTGTAAGTTTACCATCATCCCATTTTCCGTCTTTCCAAATTGAAACATAACGATAATCAGTTTTAATATAATCAAATCCTAGTTTGCTCCAATCGATATCAACTTTTTTCCCCATGTTAGTTTGTTGCTAAAAATATGCACTTTTATAAGGCGAATTTTCAAATTAAAAACAAAGATGTCTTATAACGCGTGATAAGTTTTGGCAACAATTCACCTCCCTTTATTATATAGGCTTATCGCCATTTTTTATTTAATAGAATCATTTTATCACTATTTAAAGAAAAATTCCACAAAACAATATAAAAATATTAATTGAAAGAAAGAAATGATAAAATATTACTTCTAAATGTGCCGATTATATATTAAATTAATATATAATCGGCATATTTGTTATCATAATAATAAAAAGTTGAAAGGTGAGGCCTACTATTTCCAAGGCTCTGCATCTGAAGGCATTCTGAAATCTCCTCTTGGACTTAATGAAATACTACCAACCTTAGGACCGTCAGGAAGAGCACTTCTTTTAAATTGTTGTGTGAAGAATCTATACATAAATTTATCTAACCATTTTTGAATTTCTTCTTCACTATAATCATCTTTAAATGCATGATTAGCTAAGAAGAAAATTCTATCTTTTGTTGACCCATGCTTTATAAAGTGATACAAGAAGAAATCATGAAGTTCATATGGACCTACAATGTCTTCGGTTTTTTGAGTTATCTCTCCAGTCGAATCTTTTGGTAATAATTCAGGGCTAACTGGTGTATCTAAAATATCCATAAGGGTTTCGCTTACAACATTATTAGATTCATTTTGAGCCACATATTTTACTAAATATCTTACAAGAGTTTTTGGAATTGATGGATTAACAGAGTACATTGACATATGATCACCATTATATGTACACCACCCAAGTGCAAGTTCTGATAAATCACCTGTACCAATTAATAACCCGCCTTCTTTGTTAGCTATATCCATTAATATTTGAGTTCTTTCTCTTGCTTGAACATTTTCATATGTTACATCATGTATGTCTTTATCATGACCAATATCTTCAAAGTGTTGAAGAGCTGCTTTTACTATGTTTATTTCTCTTAAGTCTGTGCCTAATTCGTTGCATAATTCAATTGCATTATTATATGTTCTATCAGTTGTTCCGAATCCAGGCATTGTGATTGTAACTATATTCTTTTTATCTAACTTAAGAAGTTCAAATGTTTTAACAATAACAAGAAGAGCTAAAGTAGAGTCAAGTCCACCTGAAATTCCAACAACAGCTTTCTTGCATCTAGTATGTTCTAATCTTTTGGCTAAAGAAGCAGCTTGAATATTAAATATTTCTTTGCATCTTACATCACATTCCTGTTCAGATGAAGGAACAAAAGGATGCTTATCAATAAATCTATCAAAATTATAAATGGATATATTATCAAATTCAAATTTAATAAAATTAGGGCTTAATGATAAATTTTTAGTTGCATCTCTAAAACTTAGATTTTTCATTCTTTCAGATTTTAATTTGAATACATCTATATAAGAATAGATAACTTCATTTTCTCTTTGGAAGCGTTTATTTTCTTTTAATAATGAACCATTTTCGCTTATTAATAAATGACCGCTGAATAACACATCTGTTGTGGATTCATGAACACCAGCAGATGAGTAAATATAGCTGCACATACAACGTGCACTTTGATTGGAAATTAGACTTTTCCTATAGTCAGCTTTGCTTACCAGTTCATTAGAAGCAGAAAGGTTACCTATTATATGAGCACCCATTAGTGACAAATATGAACTTGGTGGAATAGTTACCCAAAGATCTTCACAAATCTCTATACCAAAGTTTGCAATTTGTGATGAAAAAATTAAATCTGTTCCAAATGGAACATTTTTCTGAAAAGGTAAATCTACAGTCGCATTTTTAATATCTAATCCTTCACTAAACCAACGTTTCTCGTAGAATTCACTATAATTTGGAATATATGATTTGGGAACTATTCCAAGGACAGATCCTTTATAGAATACAAAAGCAACATTATATAATATGCTATTATGTAAGAAAGGAGAGCCAACAGTTATTAACATATCTGTATTTTTTGTTTCGTTTAATATTGTCTTTATAGCTTCTAATGATTTTTCTATTAAATATCCCTGTAAAAATAAATCGCCACAAGTATATGATGTTATACAAAGTTCAGGAAATACTAAGAATTTGCATTTTTCATTTTCAGCATTTTGTATGCAGTCTAAGATTTTTGATATATTATAATTAATATCAGATACTCTAGTTGTAGGACACGCAGCACCTACTTTAATAAAATCCATGAAATCACTCCTTGTTAAATATATTAAAAGATAAATTATATATTATAGTAAGTGGATTTTTATATAAATTTATTCTTTAATTTATACAATTATTTTAAACTCTAATAGTGCTTATGGCAATAATGGAAAACCTCTCATGAAATATATTAATTTAAAAATGAATAGAACTAAATAAATAGTATTAAATACATTATAAAACAATAATAAATAACTTGAAAAGAAAGTGATGATACTGTATAATGAGAATATAAAGAAAGTACTTCTTTAATATTGAACATTAAAAAAATCTTAAAGCAGACTTTGAAAAGTATACTAAGAATGGAAAGATTGATATAATATATAGTATAAAGGAGGGATATAAATGGGATGGGTAATAGTTTGGTTGATTATAGCAATAGTAGCAGGAGCAATTGATGTTTTAACTAGTAATTTTTTCTTTGTGCTATTTTCGATTGGATCAATAGTAGCCGCTATATGCGCGGGGCTTGGAGTTCCGTTTTTATATCAAATAATAGTTTTTTCTATTATAAGTTTGATAGCTATGATTTTTGGATATCCGTGGTTAAAGAAAAAGTATAAAATGATGCATAAAAGAATACCATTAATGGAAGAAACATATATAGGAAAGATTCTTATAGCTGAAAAAGACATAGAAACTAAAGCTCAAATTAAGGTTGGAGGAGAGTATTGGACCGCTGTAAATGAAGGTGAAAAGATTACTAAAAACGAAAAATTTGAGATAACAGGTATTGATGGAATAAAATTAAAAATAAAAAGAATTTAGGAGGCTTATTTTATGTTATTAATGATAATTTTTGGAATTATACTATTACTTTTATTAATAGTAATAGTATCCTCAATTAAAATTGTTAACACAGGGTACTTATGTGTTGTAGAAAGGTTTGGTCAATTTGATAGAATATTAGAACCAGGATGGCATGTTATAATTCCATTCGTAGATTTTGTTAGAAGAAAAGTTTCAACAAAACAACAAATATTAGATGTACCACCACAATCAGTTATTACTAAAGATAATGTTAGAATATCTGTTGATAATGTTATATTTTTTAAATTATTAAATGCTAGAGATGCTGTATATAATATAGAAGATTATAAATCAGGTATTGTATATTCTGCTACAACTAATATAAGAAATTTAATCGGTAATATGAGCTTAGATGAAGTTTTATCAGGTAGAGATAAAATCAATTCAGACTTATTAAATATTATTGATGAAGTCACAGATGCTTACGGAATAAAGATATTATCAGTAGAAATAAAAAATATAGTTCCACCACAAGAAATTCAAGAAGCTATGGAAAAACAAATGAAAGCAGAAAGAGATAAAAGAGCTATGATTCTTCAAGCAGAAGGACAAAGACAATCTCAAATTGAAAAAGCTGAAGGGGAAAAACAATCACAAATTTTAAGAGCTGAAGCTGAAAAGCAAGCTAATATAAGAAGAGCAGAAGGTTTAAAAGAATCACAATTATTAGAAGCTGAAGGTAAGGCAAAGGCGATTGAACAAATATCTATTGCAGAAGCAGAAGCAATTAGAAAAGTAAACAAGGCAATTATTGATTCTGGAACAGATGAGAGAGTTATAGCATTAAAGCAGGTGGAAGCTCTTAAGGAAATGGCATTAAATCCAGCTAATAAGCTTATTCTTCCAAATGAAACTTTATCATCACTTGGAAATATAGCTGCAATTGCAGATACATTAAAGGATACATTAAAGTCAGAAAAATCAGAATAGGTATAAATAGCACCTCGAATCATTATGATTTGGGGTGCTATTTTTTAGTAAAATATATTGAAAGAAACAAACTTAAAAAATATCATTATTCAAAGTATAAATAGTGATTAATAATTAAATTGTATAAAAATAATTTGAAAGATTTATTTAATTGAAGATGTTGTTAATATAAATAGTAAAAATGCTTGACTGTTTTACTTTAGTGTGTTAAAGTAATGAAAGAGAAAAGCAGTGATTATAGATTCTATTTAAGAATGTTTTAATTTTAGGAGGTAAATATTATGAATGCTAAGAAGTTAATAAAAAAGATAGCTACGTTAGGAATTATAGGAGTTTTGGGGACAAGTTTAATTGCGTGTGGGGGAAGCAGTAGTCAAGCTTCAAGTGAAAGTAGTGGAAAAGAAACAGAAGCAAAAGGAACTATAGAAAAGAAAGAATTAGTTATTGGATTAGATGATACATTTGTCCCAATGGGATTTAAAGATGAGAATGGAGAATTAGTAGGATTTGATGTAGAACTTGCGAAAGTAGTTTGCGAAAAGCTTGGTAAAGAATATAAGTTTCAAGCAATTGACTGGAGCATGAAAGAAACTGAACTTAATAGTGGTAATATAGATTTGATTTGGAATGGTTATTCAATTAGTGATGAAAGAAAAGAAAAAGTTGACTTTTCAAAACCATACTTAGATAATAAGCAAATTATTGTAACTTTAGCCGATTCTAGTATAAATAAAAAGGCAGATTTAGAAGGGAAAAAAGTTGGCGCACAAAATCAATCAACAGCTGTTGATGCTGTTAAAGCTGATGAAAGCAATATAATTGAAAAATTTGATGGTGGAGATCTTGTAACATTTGAGAATAATAATGATGCATTGATGGATTTGGAAGCAGGAAGATTGGATGCAATTGTTGTTGATGAAATATTAGCTAGATATTATATTGAAGCAAGAGGTTCTGAAAAATATAAAATATTAGATGAAAACTTTGGTGATGAACAATACGGAGTTGGAATAAGAAAAGGTGATACAGAATTTGTTGATGCATTTAATAAGGCTTTAGATGAAGTTGTAGCAGACGGAACAGCTGGAGAAATATCAAAAAAATGGTTCGGTGAAGATATTGTTGTTAAATAATAAATTGGTATTATATTTTGTAGCATGAAGATAAATCTTAGGAGGGGTTAGACATTGGAATATATATTTGAATTAATACCACAAGTATTAGAAGGTCTTAAAGTTACATTAGAAGTTTTTGGACTCACATTAATTTTATCTATTCCACTTGGAATATTAATTGCACTTATGAGAACTTCGAAGTCATTAGTTTTAAAGAATATAAGTGGTGCATATGTTCTTGTAATGAGAGGAACTCCTCTTTTGCTGCAAATAATTTTTATATACTTTGGATTATCTATAATAGGAATCAAGTTTGAAAGGTTCCCAGCAGGTATTTTAGCTTTTACACTTAACTATGGAGCATATTTTGGTGAGATATTTAGAGGAGGAATAATATCAATAGATAAAGGTCAGATTGAAGGTGCACAGGTATTAGGATTAAGTACAAAAGATATATTTTTCAGAATAACATTACCACAGGCATTTAAAAGAGTTATTTCTCCAATTACAAATGAAATAACAACTTTAGTGAAGGATACATCGTTGATATATGTTTTAGGACTAGAAGAGATGCTAAAAATAGCAAAGACAGCAGCTAATCGTGATGTTTCATTAATTCCATTTTTAGTAGTTGGAATAGCATATCTAATAGTTATAGCAGTTGTAAGCTTTATTCTTAAAAAAGTAGAACAAAGATATGACTACTATAAATAGGAAAGGAAGAAGAAAATGCTTAAAATAAGTAATGTTAGAAAAACATTTGGGAATGTGGAAGTTTTGAAAGGTATTGATCTTGAAATAAAAAGCGGAGAAATACTTGTTATAGTTGGTGAATCTGGTGGAGGAAAAACTACACTATTAAGATGTGTAAATGCACTTGAATTCTGTGATGAAGGTACTATTGAGATTAACGGAAAAGTATTATGCAAAGATGGAGAATATGTATCTAAGAAAGAACTAAAAGATATAAGAAAAGATATTGGCCTTGTTTTTCAGACATTTAATTTATTTCCTCATATGAGCGTTTTGGAAAATCTTATTGAAGCACCACAAAGAGTTTTTGGTGTTGAAAAGTCAAAAGCAGTTAAAAAAGCAGAAGAAACACTTAAATTTTTAGGGCTGTTAGATAAAAAAAATAATTATCCATTCGAATTATCAGGGGGGCAAAAACAAAGAGTGGCAATTGGAAGAGCTCTTATGTTAGAACCTAAGATAATGTGTTTTGATGAGCCTACATCAGCACTTGATCCTGGACTCACAGGAGAAGTGGCAAATCTTATAAGAAATTTAGGCACTAATGGAATGAGTATGATGATAATAACTCACGATATGGAATTTGCCAAAAAAGTGTCAGATAGGATAGTTTCTATGGATAATGGAAAACTTAAAGAAGGTTTAATATTTGAGGATTAATTGTAATAAATTTGTTGAAAAATATTTTTTAGTATAGTATAATGAAAACGTAATATAATTCAAGATTTAATCAGTACTACTTACGCCTCTGGTTCAGAGATTGCTCATAGTATCAGGTTATAATCTTTGAAACAAGGAGGATTTTTTATAATGGAAGATAAGACTTTAGTATGCAAAGATTGTGGTAAGGAATTTATATTCACAGTAGGTGAACAAGAATTCTTCAAGGAAAAAGGATTCGATAACGATCCAGTTAGATGCCCAGAATGCAGAAAAGCAAGAAAAGCTCAAAGAAACAATAGAAACTTTGACAGATAGTGAATTTCAGGTCATAAGATTTTTATCTTATGACCTTTTTATTATATAAAACTAGTGATAAAATTAAAATGTTGTAATCAACCATTTAATTAGTCAATTGAGGGATATCTATGGAAGAAATAATTCAAAAGTTAAAATATATTAAAAGCTATTTAATTACTTTTATAAAATGGGTTGCTATTGCTGTGGCAACAGGAACTTGTGGAGGAATTGTAGGTAGTTTTTTTCATAAAAGCGTAGAATATGTGACAGAAATCAGAATAGCAAATGAATGGATTATATTTGCCTTACCATTTGGAGGGCTTATTATAGTATATTTGTACAAGCTATTTAAATTAGATAGTAATATAGGAACAAATTTAATAATAGACTCAATTCGTACAGATGGAAAAGTTCCAATTGCTATGGCACCTCTTATTTTTGTAAGCACAGTAATAACTCATCTTTTTGGTGGTTCAGCAGGTAGAGAAGGAGCTGCACTTCAATTAGGCGGAAGTATAGGGTCACAAATTGGAAATATGCTAAAGCTGGATGAAAAAGATATGCATGCAATTACATTGTGTGGGATGAGCGGAGTATTTGCAGCATTGTTTGGGACACCTTTAACAGCTACATTTTTTGCAATGGAGGTAATAAGTGTAGGAATAATTTATTATTCAAGCTTTATACCATGTATTGTATCTTCAATAGTTGCATATAAAATATCCTTACTTTTTGGATTAGAACCTGTTTACTTTAATTTAAAGATAATACCTGCAATTTCTGCTAGTAGTGTAATTAAAGTCACTGTATTAGGAGCGTTGTGTGCTATAGTTAGTATAGTTTTTTGTGAATCACTTCACAAGACAAGTAGGTTTGTAAAAAAGTATATAAAAAATGAATATTTACGGATAGCTTTAGGTGGCTTGGTTATAGTAATACTTACAATGATGCTTAGAAACACAGATTATAATGGCACTGGAATGAATATTATATCTAAAGCTATTAATGGTGAAGCAAAGTATGAGGCGTTCTTTTTAAAAATAATTTTTACAGCTATAACAATTAGTGTTGGGTATAAAGGCGGAGAAATTGTTCCAACATTTTTTATAGGTTCTACTTTTGGATGTGTAGCAGCTAAATTTTTAGGTATTGATCCTGGGTTTGGAGCTGCTATAGGGCTTATTGCGTTATTTTGTGGAGTTGTTAATACACTTATAAGTTCTATAATATTAAGTATTGAACTTTTTGGGGCTGATGGAGTAATATTATTTTCAATTGCTTGTGGAGTAAGTTATATGTTATCTGGATATTATAGCCTTTATAGTAGTCAAAAAATAGTTTATTCTAAACTGAAGGCTGAGTATATAAATACAAGCGCAAAATGATATCATTTAGTTTAAAGTAGATTTTATGGTTAAAAAAACAATTAATCCGAATTATAGCAAAAAAATAAAAAGCTATAATTCGGATTTTTCTTAAATTTAAAGAAAATTTATCATATTTCAAGTTGACATCGTACGTCTTAAATGATAATCTTAAATTGTTGATACGAAAATTAAGAAAAAAGGACAGAATAATATTCGCATATTACAATGATGTGATAATAAGCTAAATCTCATAATATTTTGGAGGAATTAAGATGTCAAATATTAGAAGCATATTTGTGGAAAAGAAACAAGGGTTTAATGTAGAAGCTCAAAGTTTGTTAAGAGATTTTAAAGAGAATTTAGGATTAACAAATCTTGAAGATGTAAGAATTATTAATAAGTACCTTATTTCAGATATATCTGAAGAGTACTATAATAAATCGTTACATACAATCTTTGCTGAACTTACAGTAGACAAGATTTATGAAGATAAGTTACCAATTAGTGAAGGAGAAATAGCTTTTGGAGTAGAATTTTTACCAGGGCAATACGATCAAAGAGCAGATTCGGCTTCTGAATGTTTAGCTCTTTTAACAGCAGAAGACAAGGTAGAAATAAAGTCAGCTAAAGTAGTTATATTAAAAGGAAACCTTTCAAAAAATGATGTAGAAAAAATTAAGAAATACTACATCAATCCAGTCGATTCTAGAGAAGTTGATATAGACAACAAAGATTTAGCAGCAATCTCAAACATACCTAATGACGTTGAAATCTTAAATGGATTTACCCAAAAAACAATTGAAGAACTAAAAAAAATTCACGGTGAGCTAGGGCTTGCAATGAGTATAGATGATCTAGTAATGATTCAAAATTATTTTAAAAATGAAAATAGAGAACCTAGTATAACTGAAATTAAGGTAATAGATACTTATTGGTCAGATCACTGTAGACATACAACTTTCTCTACAGTATTAGAAAATATACATATAGAAGAAGGAAAATACACAGAGCCAATAAAGACAAGCTATACAGAGTATTTAAAATCAAGAGACTATGTTTATGGAAATAATGAAAGAAGCAAAACTCTTATGGATATTGCAGTAATTGCAATGAAAGAACTTAAAAAAAGAGGAAAGCTTAATGATTTAGATATATCAGAAGAAATAAATGCATGTTCAATAAATGTAAAAATTGAAACTAATAATGGATTAGAAGATTATTTAGTAATGTTCAAAAACGAAACTCATAATCACCCAACTGAAATTGAACCATTTGGTGGTGCAGCAACATGTTTAGGCGGAGCAATAAGAGATCCATTATCAGGTAGAACTTATGTATATCAAGCAATGAGAGTTACAGGAGCAGCAGATCCAACAGTTCCAGTTGAAGATACATTAGAAGGAAAACTTCCTCAAAGAAAGATAACTCTTGGAGCTGCCCATGGATATAGTTCATATGGTAATCAGATTGGACTTGCAACTGGTGAAGTAAGAGAAGTATATCATCCTAATTATGTTGCAAAGAGAATGGAAGTAGGAGCTGTTATTGCAGCAGCACCTAAAGAAAATGTAGTTCGTGAAGAACCAGCACTTGGAGACATAATAATATTACTTGGTGGAAGAACAGGTAGAGATGGTGTAGGAGGAGCTACAGGCTCATCTAAAGAGCATACTGTTGATTCTATAAATGAATGTGGAGCAGAAGTTCAAAAAGGAAATGCACCAACAGAAAGAAAGATTCAAAGGTTATTTAGAAATCCTTCTGCGGCAAAAATGATTAAAAGATGTAATGACTTTGGTGCTGGTGGAGTTTCAGTTGCAATTGGAGAACTTTGTAGAGGTCTTGATATAGATTTAGATAAAGTACCAAAGAAATATGAAGGATTAGATGGGACTGAACTTGCAGTTTCAGAATCACAAGAAAGAATGGCAGTCGTAGTAACTAAGGAAAATGCAGAAGAATTTATAAGACTTTCTAATGAAGAAAACCTAGAAGCTGTTATAGTTGCTCATGTTACAGATACTGATAGATTAAGAATGGTTTGGAGAGGAAAAACTATTGTTGATTTAAAGAGAACTTTCTTAGATACAAATGGAGCAACTCAAAGAACAGAAGTAGTTGTTAAAGCTCCAGATGCTTATCCATATGGTGTTAAAGTTGAAAATGTTAAAGAAGAATGGATAAACAACTTAAAGAAATTAAATGTAGCATCTGAGCAGGGATTAAGTGAAAGATTTGATTCAACAATTGGTGGAGGAACAGTACTTATGCCATTTGGTGGTAAGTATGCAAAAACTCCAACAGAAGGTATGGCAGCTAAAATTCCAGTACCAAATGGTGAAAGTAAAGATGCAACACTTATGACTTTTGGAATTAATCCAGAACTTGGAATGTGGAGCCCATATCATATGGCATATTATTCAGTAGTTGAAAGTGTTACAAAGCTTGCATGTATGGGAGGAAACTTCAGAACTTCTCATCTTACATTCCAAGAATATTTTGAAAGACTTGGAAAAGATTCAGCAAGATGGGGAAAACCATTTGCAGCGCTTCTAGGAGCTTATGAAGCACAAATGGAACTTGAAATTGCAGCAATAGGTGGTAAAGATTCAATGTCTGGAAGCTTTGGCGATTTAGATGTACCTCCAACATTAGTATCATTTGCAGTTGGTGTTGAAAAGGCAGATAAAATTATCTCGCCAGAGTTTAAAAAGGCAGATTCAAAGTTAGTTTTACTTTTTGCAGAAAAGCTTGAAGATGGAACTATAAATATGGATAAGTTTAAGAATAACTTAGATGTTTTATATAAATTAATTCAAGAGGGTAAAGTTATTTCAGCTTCTTCAATTAAGTTTGGTGGAGTATCTGAAGTAATAACTAAAATGGCACTTGGAAATAGAATAGGTGTAGAAATTGAGAATTTAACTAAAGAAGATTTATTTGCTTTCAACTATGGAAGTTCAGTATTAGAAGTTCGTAAAGATGTAAATATAGAAGAAGAATTTAAAGATTGCTTATATAAAGTTATAGGTAAAACAATAGAAAAATCTTCAATTATAAGTAAAGAATATGATTTGAATTTAGACGTTGAATATTTAGAAGAAACTTATGAGAAGAAGTTAAGTAAAGTGTTTGGAATTAAAACAGAAGATGTTGAAGAAAAGATTGATACTCAATTATATGAAGTTAAATCTTATGCATCTCCAGTAATAAAAGTAGCAAAACCAAAGGTTGTCATTCCAGTATTCCCAGGAAACAACTGTGAATATGATTGCGAAAGAGCATTTAGAAAAGTAGGAGCAGATGTTACACAAGTAGTATTTAGAAATATTACTAAGGAAGCATTAGTTGATTCTATAGATAGACTAGCTAATGAAATATCAACAGCTCAAATACTTATGATTCCTGGTGGATTCTCAGCAGGTGATGAGCCAGATGGTTCAGGTAAGTTTATTGCAAATGCATTAAGAAATGAAAAGATAGCTAATGCTGTAATGGAACTTCTTAAAAATAGAGATGGTTTAGCTCTTGGTATTTGTAACGGCTTCCAAGCATTAATTAAATTAGGACTTGTACCATATGGAGAAATTGTTGATATTAAAGAAGATATGGCAACATTAACTTACAATAATATTAATAGACATATGAGTTCAATAATAAGAACTAGAGTTACATCAAATAAATCACCATGGTTTAGTGAAGCAAATGTGGGAGATATACATTCAGTTGCAATTTCTCATGGTGAAGGAAGATTTGTTGCACCAGAAAGTTTGATTAAAGAATTAATTGATAATGGTCAAGTTGCAACACAATATGTTGATTTAGAAGGAAATGTATCATTAAATATGCCATATAATCCAAATGGATCAATGTATGGAATTGAAGGTATAACAAGTCCGGATGGAAGAGTATTAGGAAAGATGGCTCACTCAGAAAGAAGCGGTGAAAATATCTTTAAGAATATTCCAGGAAATTACGATCAAAAGATATTTGAATCTGGGGTTAAATACTTTAAATAGTTGAAAGTGAACATCTAGAGACAGGTGGTTAATTAAGGAAGAGATTATAGATTTTCTATAAGTAATATGAGTTTTTTGAGGTTATATTTTAATAGAAACAAAACATTTTTAATATAAAAAGTAAAAATGCTTGAATAAATATTTGAAGAATGAAAAAATCGCCAGAATTTAAGAATTTAAGAATTTAAGAATTTAAGAATTTAAGAATTTAAGAATTTAAGAATATGCTTATTTTATGAGGGATTGAGGTAAAAATATATAATTAAGGAAGGAGCTTTTCAAAAATGGAAGTAGCAATATTTTTTGGAAGCAAATCTGATACAGAAGTTATGAGAGGAGCTGCAAATGCATTAAAAGAGTTTGGAATAAATTATAAAGCATTTGTTTTATCAGCTCATAGAGTACCAGAAAAATTAGAAGAAACTTTAGAAGAAATCGAAAAAGAAGGATGTAAGGTTATAATTGCTGGTGCTGGACTTGCAGCACATTTACCAGGTGTTATAGCATCAAAAACTGTATTACCTGTAATAGGAGTTCCAGTTAAAGCAGCTCTTGAAGGATTAGATGCACTTTACTCTATAGTGCAGATGCCAAAGTCAATTCCAGTTGCAACAGTTGGAATAAATAACAGCTATAATGCAGGAATGCTTGCTGTACAAATGTTATCAGTAAATAATGAGGACTTAAAAGCTAGGCTTAAAGAATATAGAACAAATATGAAAAAGAAATTTATTGAAGATAATGCTGAAGGAGTGGAATTATAATGGAAAAATTAGAAATGTTATATGAAGGAAAAGCAAAACAAATATATAGAACTAACAAGGAAGATGAAGTAATAGTTTATTATAAAGATGATGCAACAGCTTTTAATGGAGAAAAGAAAGGTCAAATACACGATAAAGGAGTTATGAATAACAATATAACTTCAATACTATTTGAACAATTAGAAGCACAAGGAATAAAGACTCACTTTATTAAAAAATTAAATGATAGAGAACAATTATGTAAAAAGGTTGAAATTATTCCTCTTGAAGTAATCGTAAGAAATGTAGCAGCAGGAAGTATGGCTAAGAGATTAGGTCTTGAAGAGGGAACAGCTCTTAAGACTACAGTATTCGAATTTTCTTATAAAGATGATGAACTAGGCGATCCATTAATAAACAGCTATCATGCAGTAGCAATTGGAGCAGCAACTTTTGAAGAAATTGATACTATTTTAGAAATGACTGGTAAAATAAATAACATATTAAAAGATGCTTTTGCAAAAGAAAACATAAACTTAATTGATTTCAAGATTGAATTTGGTAAAACTGCAGATGGGGAAATAGTTCTAGCTGATGAAATTTCACCTGATACTTGTAGATTCTGGGATGCTACAACAGGAGAAAAGCTAGATAAAGATAGATTCAGAAGAGATCTTGGAAATGTTGAAGATGCATATATTGAAATATTAAAGAGAATTTCAAAATAATATTATAAAATCATAATAAAGAAATGCTCAATTACAATAACTAATTGAGCATTGAATTTCAAAATTATTAAAATATTTTTAAGTGAAAGGATTAAATACATGACAAATTCAGATTTTGAATTAATTATGGATCCAAGCTTGGATAAATTTAAAGATGAATGTGGTGTTTTTGGTGTATATTGTACACAACCTATGGATGTAGCCTCAATGACTTACTATGGACTTTATGCTCTTCAACATAGAGGGCAGGAAAGTGCAGGGATTGCAGTAGCAGATGGAGAAAAAATTGAAGTCCATAAAGGTTTAGGTTTACTTACTGATGCTTTTACGCAGGAAGATTTAGAAAGACTAAAAGGACATATTGCTGTAGGCCATGTTAGGTATTCAACTGCTGGAGGGAAAGGAATTGAAAATGCTCAGCCAATAGTTACTACATCTAAAATTGGTTCAATAGCTATGGCTCACAACGGGAATTTAGTTAATGATGATGTAATAAAAGAATTACTTGAAGATGCAGGTCAAATATTTCATACATCAAGTGATTCAGAAGTAATAGCATGTCTTATAGCAAGAAGCGCTAAAAAAGGTTTAGCAAAGGCTGTTGTTGATGCAATGTCAGCTATAAGAGGTTCATTTGCATTAACAATAATGTCACAAGATAAATTAATAGGGGCAAGAGATCCTCATGGAATAAGACCACTTTCACTAGGAAAGATCGATGAGGGATATATATTAACATCAGAAAGTTGTGCTTTAGATGCAATAGGCGCTGAACTTGTACGTGATATAGAACCGGGGGAAATTGTTATTATAGATGAAAATGGAATACATTCATATAGATATTCGGAAAATACTCAATGCCAAACTTGTGCATTTGAATATATTTATTTTGCAAGGCCAGATTCAACAATTGATGGACTAGATGTTCATACTTCAAGAGTACGAGCAGGAGAGCAATTATTTAAAGAACATCCTATAAAGGCAGATGTAGTTATAGCTGTTCCGGACTCAGGTATACCTGCAGCAATTGGATATGCAAAGGCTTCAGGAATTCCTTATGATACTGGATTTATTAAAAACAGATATGTTGGAAGAACATTTATTTCTCCGTCTCAAGAAATAAGAGAAAGAGCAGTAGCAGTTAAATTAAATCCATTAAAAGTTAATCTAGAAGGGAAAAGCGTTATTTTAATTGATGATTCTATTGTAAGAGGAACGACTTCAAAACATTTAATAGATTCACTTAGACGTGCTGGAGTCAGAGAAATTAACTTTTTAATTGCTTCCCCAGGAGTTAAATATCCATGCTATTTTGGAATAGATACACCATATAGAAGTGAACTTATTGCAGCAAATAATAGTGTAGAAGAAATACGAGATATTATAGGTGCCGATTATTTAGGTTATTTAAGTGAAGAAGGCGTAAGAATAAGTTGTAGGGGTAAAGAAGGATTTTGTATGGGATGCTTTAATGGAATTTATCCAGTAGCAGCACCAGTAGAAGCTGAATAATATTTAGTTGAAAATTGACAGCTAATCAGTTGACAGTTAAAAGAGTTAAATTGCCAACTGGAAGCTGTTAACTGAAAACCGCCAAAAGGAGTGTTTATTAATGATTACTTATAAAGAAGCAGGAGTTAATATAGAAGAAGGATACAGAAGTGTTAAACTTATAAAAGAATATGCTGCTAAAACAATGAGCGAGTATGTTTTAAATGGACTTGGAAGCTTTGCAGGAATGGTTGAACTTCCATCAGGATATGAAAAACCAGTACTTGTTTCTGGAACAGATGGTGTTGGAACTAAACTTGAAATAGCATTTAAGAATAAAAAGTATGATACAGTTGGAATTGATTGTGTTGCTATGTGCGTAAATGATATTTTATGCCATGGCGCTAAACCATTATTTTTCCTTGATTATATTGCATGTGGAAAGCTTGAAGCTGAAGTTTCTTCAGATTTAGTTAAAGGAATAGCTGATGGATGCTTATATTCTGATTGTGCATTAATAGGTGGAGAAACAGCAGAAATGCCAGGATTTTATGATGAAGGCGAATATGATATGGCAGGTTTTGCAGTAGGTATAGCTGATAAGGATAAGATAATAAATGGTAGCAAGATTAAAGAAGGAGATAAGCTTATAGGTATTGCTTCTTCTGGAATTCATTCTAATGGATATTCATTAGTTAGAAAAATATTTACAGATTTAAATGAAGATTTTAATGGCGAACCAATTTGGAAAACTTTACTTACTCCAACTAAAATATACGTTAAGCCAGTTCTTAAATTACTAGAAAATTATGATATTAAGGGAATGGCACACGTTACTGGTGGTGGATTCATAGAAAATGTTCCAAGAATGTTTAATGGTAGAGAGCTTACAGCAGTGATAAATAAAGATTCATATCCGCTTCCAACTATCTTTGAAAAGATTATTGAAAAAGGTGTAGATAAAGAACATATGTATAACACTTTCAATATGGGAATAGGATTTGTGCTTGCTGTTGATGCAGAAGATGTTGAACCTATACTAAAAGCTTTAGAGGAAATGGGAGAAAAAGCTTATGAAATAGGTTATGTAACATCTGGAGGTGAAGGTATTTGTTTAAAATAGCAGTTTTAGCTTCAGGTGGAGGTACAGACTTCCAGTCTATAATTGATGCTGTAGAAAACAAAGAATTAAACATAAAAATTGAAATGCTTATAGCAAGCAAGGACAATATATATGCAATTGAAAGAGCTAAAAAGCATGGAATAGAAACTCATGTTGTAACTAGAAAAGAATATAAAGAAGAATCTAGTGATAAGATATTAGAGCTTGTAAAAGATAAAGTGGATTTAATAGTTCTTGCAGGATTTTTATCTATATTAGATGGAAAAATATTAGATGAATTTGAAAATAGAATTATAAATATTCATCCATCACTTATTCCATCATTTTGTGGACCTGGAATGTATGGGCTTAAAGTACATGAAGCAGCAATTGAATATGGAGTTAAATATTCAGGCTGTACAGTACATTATGTAAATTCTAAAGTAGATGGTGGAGCAATACTTCTTCAAGAAGCCGTTCCAGTATATTTTGAAGATAATGCGGAAACTCTTCAAAAGAGAATTCTTGAAAAAGAACATATTCTGCTTCCTAAAGCAATTAAATTAATAAGTGAAGGTAAAGTAGAATTTGTGAACAATAAAGTAAAAATAAATGATTAAAAGTAAATGGAGGTCTTTTCGTGAAAAAGAGAGCTTTAATAAGTGTATTTGATAAAGATGGTGTTTTAGATTTTGCTAAATTTTTAGTTTCAAAGGATGTTGAAATAGTATCAACAGGTGGAACTTATAGATACTTAAAAGAAAATGGAATAGATGTAATAGAAATAAATGAGGTGACTAACTTCCCTGAAATGCTTGATGGAAGAGTTAAAACACTACATCCACTAGTTCATGCTGGAATCTTAGCTATAAGAGATAATAAAGAGCATATGGATACATTAAAATCTAGAGATATTCAGACAATAGATTATGTTGTTGTTAATCTTTATCCATTCTTTGAAAAGGTGAAAGAAGATTTAACATTCGAAGAAAAAGTTGAATTTATAGACATTGGTGGACCAACAATGCTAAGAGCAGCAGCTAAGAATTTTCAAGATGTTGTTGTTATTTCTAATAAAGAAGATTATAAAGTAATTATGGAAGAAATAGAATCAAATGGTGAAGCAAGTCTTAAAACTAAAAAGAAACTTGCAGGTAAAGTATTCAATCTTATGAGTGCATATGATGCAGCTATTGCAAACTTTATGCTTGAAGGTGAAGAAGAATATCCAGAGTATCTTTCAGTATCATATAAAAAGATGCAAAGCTTAAGATATGGTGAAAATTCTCATCAAAGTGCAGCAGTTTACTCATCAACAATGCTTGATGGAGCTATGAATACATTTGAAACATTAAATGGTAAGGAATTATCATACAATAATTTTAAGGATGTAGATATAGCTTGGAAATGCGCTAATGAGTTTGATGAGCCAGCTTGCTGTGCATTAAAACATAACACACCATGTGGAGTTGCAACAGGAGAAAGTGCTTATGAAGCTTATATGAAAGCTTATGAAGTAGATCCAACATCAATTTTTGGTGGAATAATCGGATTTAATAGAAAAGTTGATAAAGCTACAGCTGAAGAAATGGTTAAGATATTCTTAGAAGTTATTGCAGCACCAGATTATGATGATGATGCATTAGAAGTATTAAAGACTAAAAAGAACTTGAGAGTTCTTAAATTCCATAATACTCCAAAAGCTGATAAATATATGGTAACTGTTGATGGAGCAATGCTTGTTCAAGAGGAAGATAAGAAACTTATTGATGAGATAAAAGTAGTAACTGAAAAAGCACCTACAGACGAAGAAATGAAAGATTTACTTTTTGGTATGAAGGTTGTTAAATATGTTAAATCGAATGCTATTGTTACAGTAAATAATGGAGTAGCAGTAGGAATTGGCGGAGGCCAAGTAAATAGAGTATGGCCAACTGAAGATGCATTAAAGAGAGGAAAAGGTGCAACAGTACTTGCATCAGATGCATTCTTCCCATTTGGAGATGTTGCAGAATTAGCTGCTAAAGCAGGCATTAAAGCAATAATTCAACCAGGTGGATCTATAAGAGACCAAGAATCTATTGATGTTTGTAATAAATATGGAATAGCAATGGTATTCTCTGGACTTAGACACTTTAAACATTAAAATTAATTTTAGTTCACAATTCATTCTACAAATATAAAATACCTCTGGGGCTTTAAACCTCAGGGGCATAATTTAATTTAGGAGGTATATTATATTATGAAACTTCTTTTAATAGGTAGTGGCGGGAGAGAACACGCATTAGCTTGGAAAATGGCACAAAGTTCAAAGGTTGAAAAAATATTTGTAGCACCAGGTAATGGTGGAACTGCAATTGAAAATAAATGTGAAAACGTAAATATAACTGAAATAAAAGATTTGATAAATTTTGCTATTAAAGAAAATATTGATTTAACAGTTGTTGGACCAGAAGATCCATTAACTAAGGGAATTGTTAATGAATTTAAAAAAGCAGGTTTAAAAATATTTGGGCCAGCTCAAAATGGTGCGATGCTTGAAGGAAGTAAGAGTTTTTCAAAAGATTTCATGAAGAAATATAATGTTAAAACTGCTGAATATGCTACATTTACAAATGTTGATGATGCATTAAAGTATTTAGAAACATGTTCATATCCAACAGTAGTAAAAGCTGATGGACTTGCAGCAGGAAAAGGCGTTATAATTTGCGCAAATAAAGAAGAGGCTATAGAAGCAGTTAATACTTGTATGGTTGATGATACTTTTGGAGATGCAGGTAAAACAATTGTAATTGAAGAATTTTTAGAAGGAATCGAAGCATCTATTCTTTCAATAACTGACGGAAAGACAATAATTCCATTCTTATCAGGAAAGGATCATAAACAGATCTTTGATGGTGGTAAAGGACCTAACACTGGAGGCATGGGAGTTATGGCTCCTAATCCATATGTTACAGAAGAAGTTATGAAAGATTTTGAAGAAAACATAATGGCAAACACATTAGTAGGAATAAGAGAAGAAGGATTTGATTTTAAAGGAATTATCTTCTTTGGAATAATGATCACTAAAAAGGGTGTCTATCTTCTTGAATATAATGTAAGAATGGGCGATCCAGAAACTCAATCAGTACTTTATTTAATGGAAAGTGATTTAGTTGAATTAATTGAAGCTGCACTTAGAGAAGAATTAGATAAAACTACAGTTAAGTGGAAAGATGGAGTATGTATAAATGTTGTTTTAGCATCTAATGGATATCCAGGAAACTTTACTAAAGGATATGAGATTACCATAGATGAAAAAGTAAAAGACAAGGTATTCTTAGCTGGAGCAAAGCTTGAAGATGGTGTTTTAAAAACTAATGGTGGTAGAGTATTATCAGTTATCGGTTGTGGAAGCAATGTTCAGGAAGCTAGAAAAGAAGCTTATGAAAACATCAAATATGTTAACTTTAAGGATTCATACTGCAGAACTGATATTGGAATTCATAAGTAAGATTAAGAAAAGCTTAGCATTAAAAGAGAGTTTTATGCTGAGCTTTTTGTGTTTTCTAGAGTTTTTTAAGAGCTATTGGACAATTGTAATATATTAAAGAAATTACTCTTTGACAATTAATAGAGGAGAAGATATAATATGAAGAAATCAAAATCAACATGTAAATCATTTTGTAGATTTTTTAGTTACTATAAATATATGTAATATTAATTGCTTTTTCTGTTATTTGATGGAGCATAATATAAAATTAATATATTAAATACAATATAGAAAATAGATTTCTATATATGGGGGTTATAAAGATATGAAAGAAGAAAGTACTGGTATTAAAAAGATAGTTTTAGTGATATTTTTTGCTGTAGTATTATATACTATATCACAAAATATAAGTAATATATTAAATATTTTAACTACAATTTTAAATATATTTCTTCCATTTTTATTAGGTTGTGCTATTGCCTTTATATTAAATATACCAATGAATATGATTGAAAGAAATATTATTAAAATTAATGTTGTTAAAACTAATAAAAGATTATATAAAATCATTAGACCAGTAAGTTTGATAATTTCAATATTTTTTGTAATAGCTATACTATATATTGCTTTATCAATTGTTTTACCTGATCTTATTAATATGTTAGTAGACTTGGGAGATAGTATTGAAAAAGCTATACCAGAAGTTAAAATATGGTTAATGGAGTTATTTGAAAATAATAAAAGTTTTATTAAATTTATTGAAAGTGCAGAAATAGATATAAAGAGTATTATGAATGGTGGGTTGATATTTTTTAAAAGCGGGGCTCTTACATTACTATCCTCTTCAGTATCAATTGTAGGAGTAGTAGTGAATTTTATAATTTCAATAATTTTCGCATGCTATATTTTGTTACAGCGTGAGGCTTTAGCTAGACAATTTAAAAAAGTACTATATGCTTTTTTAAGCAAAGAAAAAGCAGAGTATGTCCTATATATAGGTAGATTAAGTTATAAAACATTTTCTAATTTTATAAATGGACAATGTATTGATGCGATAATTTTGGGAATAATGTTTTTCATATCAATGTCTGTATTAAAATTACCTTATGCTTTACTAATAGGAGTGTTAATTTCCGTTACAGCGCTGATACCAATTGTAGGCGCATTTATAGGCTGTATTATAGGAGCATTTTTAATATTTGTACAGAGTCCAATGCAAGCAATAATTTTTATAGCTTTATTTCTAGTATTACAACAGATTGAGGGAAATCTTATATATCCTAAAGTTGTTGGAAATTCGGTGGGGCTACCTTCCATATGGGTTCTATTATCAATAACAGTTGGTGGTGGACTAATGGGAGTTATAGGAATGCTTATTTCTGTTCCATTAATATCAGTGGTATATAATCTATTTAAAGAATGGATAAATAATAAGCTAAAGGAAAAAGAAATCGAAGTATTATAATAATCATCCAGGAAACTAAAAATAAGGTTAACTTAAATTAACTTTATTTTTAGTTTCTTTGTATTTTAGAAATTTTAACTTAAAGATATTTTTTAAAACATAAAATGTTGTTATAAAGAATATATCTGAAAATGATTTAATAGAAAGAGGTTTTATTTATTTTTAAAGTATTATAATTTTTTGCTATATTTAAGGATGAATTAAGTTTATTTAAATTGAAAATATGTTATTATATTACAGTAGAGTGTATCATAAGAAAGTATTCAGTTATATTTATAAAAGAAAGATGGGGATATAATGAAGAAGAAAAAAATAGTTAAATTATTAGGACCAGTAGCAGGGATAATGAGTTTTATGTTACTTACTGGAGTTTTCACAACATCAGCATTTGCTGATCAAGTAAGTACAAGCTCTACAGCTATAACTCAAAACAGTACTAAAGACTACAAGAAAATTATAAATAAGAGTGTTGAACAAAACGGAGTTAAAGTAACTCTATTAGATGTTGTTGCAACAAAGCATAAAATAAAAGCAAATATAAAATTAGAATGCAGTAAAGGTCTTCAAGACGAAAAAAAGAATGGATTATTTGTTCAAGGTATTTATAATATGCAGGAAAGCTGGGGAGGAGGACAAGGTACATCAAATATTGACGACAATACATTGATAGTGGAAATTGAAGATGAGTGTGAAGACAATAGTGAATATAAATCTAATGGTGATTATAGATTAGATATAGTTGTTCCATACTATAAAGTTAATATTGGAATGAATATTCCTGTAGATTTCACAAGTGAATTTGCAAAAGTAAAAGAAAATGAAGTATCAATTTACGTGAAAGATTTGGATGTTAATATTAAAAAGGTAGAAAGTGATATATTGGGAACTAATATATACTATATTCAAAAATCACAAAATTACTCAAATAGTGATTTTGATAATGAAGTTCATGATCCAATAGTATTATTAAAAGTTGGAGATAAAATATATGTAGCAAACAGTTATGGCGGTGCAAATTGGGGCAGTTATAATGAAGATAATGATTTAGAATATAGAACGTATTATTCAAAAGATGCAACTTATGATAAAGTTACAACTACCGATGCAATCAGTATTATTCCTATTTCTAATGATATTACTTATAATGAATCAAATAAATTTTATGATGAGAAATATAAAGATGGTTATGAAGTGAATGAAGAAGATTATACAACTGAACAAAGTGTATCTTTTGTGAAGGAATTTGATTTTTCTGATAAGAGTAAAGGTGAAATATATAAAATTGAAAGAGATAATGATATTGTAAAGTTATATTGTAAAGGGAATTCTAAAGAAAAAAGTTTATTAATGGCTAGTACAATGGATATATATCCTAAATATGATGAAAATGAACAATACTATTACGATGAAGATTACTATAAGACTATATATAAAGATAAAAATGATGATAATGGATATGTGGTAGAATTCACAAATGTAGATAAAGATAGGAATATGATAGTAGGTATAGATGATCTTATTCAATTTAGTGATAGATACAAATTTGGAGAAGAAATAAAATTAAAATAATAATAAATATGGATGATTCACAACATAAATAAGGGACGTAAAATCAGAGTTTAGTGGATAACACCGAAATTCAATATATGATAGGCTCGATTGTAGGGAAATTTCAGCTAAAACCTGCTAAGAAAAATCAAGTTTTTTTTAGCAGGTTTTTTATATATTTTTTGCATGACAAATAAATTAAACAGAAATTCTGTTTAATTTAGATATAGATACTATCTAAATTTAAGTATTATAGACTTCTTTTACTCTAGCGTAGTATATTCTTAGAAACTTATTTAATGCAGCAATTTTAGCAACTTTTTTAGGTTTTCCTTCTGCTTCTTTTTTTAACATATATAAAAATATAGGATCATCCTTTGGTTTGGCACTTTTGATACATTTCATAATTTCATATCCAGTTTTTCGTAATAATGCAGAACCTCTTTTAGAAATACGACGTTTGTTTGCAACAAACTGTCCCGACTCAAAAGGAGGTGAATCAATACCCGTATAAGCTATCAAAGCCTTTTTATTATAAAAGCGTTTTAAATCACCGATTTCAGCAATTAAGCGTGGAGCCAATGTATCTCCAACTCCAGGCATATTTCTAACAACATTGTATTCCTTTAAACTACTTGCTAATTCTTGCATTTGTGATAATATCATAGATAGAGTTCTATCTATTTCGCTAAGAACTCGAACAGCTTCTAATACTAACATTTTGGTTGATGGGGTACTAGAAGATAGTGTAGGGATGCCTTCTTGTGCTAAAGCATATATCTGTTTTGCTTTTGTTTCACTTTGATGGTATCCTTTATTTTTTGCCCATTTAAAATAACTATTTATAAATTGCTTTTCATTTTTCTTGGTAATATTATCGTAATGCCAGTATTCTTTAACAAAATCATTTAATTTATCTTTCTCTGGCTTATCGGATCTATTTTTTAATAGATTTTTAATTCCTGGCATTGTTCTATCTAATAGATTACTTAGTACAAGTTTGCTCTCTATTCTCATAGCTATATAATGAGAATATTGCCTACCTAATAATTTTAATTCAGAATACACCTCATCTGTTGCTTCATAGTCAGTTAATTTAAACCAATTATCAATTCCATAATTAGCTATTTTGATAGAATCTAATTTATCAGTTTTACCTTTCCTTAATCCTATAGCAGAATATTTTTTCATAATTAATGGATTTATTACGGCTACAAATATACCATGATTTTTAAGATAAGTAAGTAGTGGCAAATGGTATGCACCGGTCGCTCAATGTCGTCAACTTAAGAAAATATAGAAAATTTAATAAAAAACACTTGACAATAGGTAAAAAAATGCAGCCTCGCTATAGATATTAAATTTATAGCGAGGTTTGATTTTATGAAAAATATTAAATTACTATCACAAATTTTAAAACGAACAAATAAATTAATTGTTTCAGATGAATATAAGCAGTCATATAGTTTAGGAAATTCTTTTTCAAGGAAAAGAAAACTATCGTTTTCTAATGTAGTTTATTTAATTTGTTCTGTATTACGAAAGTCTATACCTTTAGAAATAGATAATTTTATTGAAAATCATACATGTTTAAACTTTCCTAATATATCAAAGCAAGCATTTTCTAAAGCAAGACAAAATATTTCACCTGAAGCCTTTAAAGAACTATGTAGATTATTTGTTGATTCTTTTTATAATTCAAAAAAGAAATTGAATAAATGGCATGGATTTAATATTCTTGCAGTTGATGGAACATCTATACAAGTTCCTGATACTATTGAATGTGGTAAATACTTTGGAGTAAGTAAAAATCAAAATAAAACTCAAACAGCAGTTGCGACGGCATCAGCCTTATATGATATATTAAATGATATTATAATTGATGCTTCAATAACTAAATTTAAAACTAGTGAAAGAGAATTAGCAAAACAACATCTAGATCAAATCAACAATGAAAAATTATCAAAAAACAGTATTGTAATATTTGATAGAGGATACCCTTCTTATGAGATGTTTGACTATTTAGATACTAAAAATATGCTTTTCTTAATGAGAGTACCATCATCATTTAAAACAGTACAAAATATTGATTCCAATGATTGTATTTTGGAATATAAAATAAAGAGAAAATACAGAAAATTGCGTGTTATAAAAATAGAGCTTTCAAACAACATTACAGAAATATTAGTCACTAATATTTTTGATGAAAACATTAAATATGATGAATTTAAAGAGTTGTATTTCCTTAGATGGGGAGTCGAAAGTAAATACAAAGAGTTAAAAAGTAGTATTCAGATAGAAGAATTTTCGGGAACAAAACCAATTTCTATAGAACAAGACTTTTTTGTTTCTATTTATTTATCAATGGTTGTAGCTCTTATAAAAGATGAGGCCGATGCTGCGATAGCAGATGAAATTAAAGATAAGAATTTAAAATCAATGTATCAAGCAAATCGAAATTTTATACTTGGGCAAGTTTTTAATAGAATTATTAATTTATTAGTTAATGCTAAATTAACAAGAAAAATTTTAGAAATAATATTAGAAAAATCTAAAAAAATTCGCTCACAAATACGTCCCAATCGTTCTCGTGAGCGAAAAAACAAACATCCAAGGAAAAAGCATCATCACAATAAAAAATCATGCATTTAAATTACAAATAATTGCATATTTCAAAATTCACTTTAACCAGTGGATTTATTTAGTGTACCATTTTTTAGAAGAAATTTAAATATATCATCTAAAAATAATCGTGATTTATATTTACAAATTACTTAAGTTGACGACATTGACCGGTCGCTTCCATAACAACTCTAGTTTCTTCATTTAATTCAGAAATAGATTCAACTAATGCTTTTAAATCAGCTTCAGTATGATTTATTTCATGTGGTTCACTAATAACCTCACCATATTCTTTCAATATACATACTGTACTTTTTCCTTTTGAAACATCAATTCCAACACTAATCATGTTAATCCTCCTAAAAAATTATTGTAATTTTAATCCACCCACACTTATTACAATTCATTTTGGTTAGTTACACGAAAGCCGTACGGTTTCAACCTGCTTAATCGAATCTTTATAATAAGGGATGGCTGACAGTTTTAGCTACGGATGTTAAAACCCAATTCTAAAGTCGTCATACCAAATTACTCCCTTTATTATAAATTAAAATAAGTGCAGATGTTAAATCATATATTTATGATTTGTATCTACACTTATAGAGTACCAAAGTTCTAATGGCAGAGGCTGCACCTAAAAATGTTTGCTCCCAAAAGCAAGTGTTTGGACAAACAATTTTGGAACAGCCTCTGCCAAAGAATCTAAAAGCTGAAATTTCCAATACAATACTACGCCTATTCATATATTGAATTTCTTTGTTTTTCTCTAAAATCATATATACCCAATTTATTTTAATTATGATTAATGTTTTTTATATTCTATGCCTTAAAGTATATCTTCTAATCAATGAAGGTAACTTATGAAGTTACCCATAAAAATCACTTTAACCAGCATAGAATAAGCAAATTCGTAAGAATATATATTCTGATATTTATAAATTTATATCTTTTAAAAAATGATAAAATATTAACTTTTTAAATCTTTAACATCTATAAATAACTATTCCTTAATTTAAAAATGTATTTATGCATAGCAACAATAATACCGATACTCTGAATTTAGATAAAACAAAGAAATAAAGCTCTCATGTTCGGCAGTGTCTTGCATTCAAAAATTCTAAAGTCCCATTTTTCTAGCAAGCGAGCCGAATCTGAGAGCTTTATTTCGGGTGTTATTCGCTAAACTTTCTACGTCCCTTATTTATTTTATGTGCAACAACTATTTTTTATTTTGAAGTTATAGTATATTAGATAATATGATACTTATTTTATATGAAGGTGAATAATTATGGAAGATAAAAATTATTTATATATTAATTATTTAAATATGGCTAGAAATTTAAGAACAGAAAAAAACTTATTAAA
The DNA here is from genome assembly GCF_900465025.1 of Clostridium neonatale. Lineage (NCBI taxonomy): Bacteria > Bacillati > Bacillota > Clostridia > Eubacteriales > Clostridiaceae > Clostridium > Clostridium neonatale. The sequence continues at coordinate 802,355 of NZ_UICR01000002.1, read as the reverse complement.
GGCATTGAGTTTTTATAAAAAAGCATACAAATTAGATGTTGGAAAGACAGATGTTGAACTTCTTTTGGATATGGCATTATTGTATGATGAAGTTGGATTAAAAAAAGAGGCTGAAGATAAATATTTAGAAGTGTTAAAGTTAGATGAAGATGAAGCAAGAGCGTATTACGGGTTAGCTATTATATATGATGATGAAGATAAATTAGGAATTGCAAAAAAATATTATAAAAAGGCAATAGAAAAAAATCCTAATTATGACAAGGCTTATTTCTTTTTAGCAAATATTTATGATCAGTTTGATGATAAAGATAGAGCTATAGAAAATTATAAAAAAGCAATTGAGATAAATAAAGAGGAAATATGGGCGTATGCAAATATCTCATGTATTTTAGAAGAAAGCGGTAGAGATGAAGAAGCACTTATATATATAGAAAAAGCTTTAAAAATTGATGATTCTAATTATAAAATACTATTTAATAAGGGTGTTATATTAAAAAAGCTAGAAAGAGTAAAAGAAAGTAGAGAGTATTATAGAAAATCTATAAAAGAAAATCCTAGCTATCCATATAGTTATTTAAACTTAGCTGTGAGCTATAGAGAAGAAGAAAATTTTCATAAAGCAATAGAAGTAATAGATGTAGGAATAAAAGAAAATCCAGATGAAGGATTTTTGTACTATAATAGAGCTTGTTTTTATGTAAATATTAATGAGGATATTAAAGCTATAAATGATGTTGAAAAAAGTATAGAATTAAATGATATATTTTTTGATTATATGAAAAAAGATAAAGAGCTTAATAACATAAGAAAATATTCAGAATACATAAAGTTAGTTGAAAGATATTCTAAAATATAATAAGAAATAATGAAGAAATATATTAAATATTATAAAATTTAATTAATGATATTTACAATATTTATAAATTTGTTATAGGGGGCATATAAACGTGAAAGATACATTTACCGAAGGATTAGAAGAAGTTATGGACAACTTACATAAAGGAGGAGCATTCTTAACAGCTGGTGATGATAAAAAATGCAATACTATGACTATCAGCTGGGGAAGTGTTGGATATATGTGGGGAAAGCCAATGTTTATGGTATTAGTAAGAACCTCAAGATATACAAATGAATTTTTAGAAAATGGAAGTGAATATACAATTAGTATACCTTATGATAAAGAAATGTCAGAAGCAATTTCTATTTGTGGTAAAAAATCAGGAAGAGATATTGACAAAGAAAAGGAAGCTAACATAAAATTTATTCCATCTAAAAAGGTTAATACGCCAGTAGTTGATGGATGCAGCAAATATTTTGAATGTAGGATTGTTTTTAAACAAGATATAAATCTTGAAAATATGGATGAAGCAATAGTAAAAGCATGTTATGAAAAGGATGCAAAACATGTACTATATTTTGGAGAAATAGTAGAATACTATTACAATTAATAGAATTTATTAACAATAGTCATAAATAGTTCATATTATACTTTAGGTGATTATTTATGGCTAGTTTTTTATTATTTATTTGTGGGGTAATATGTACAGCTATTGGAATAAATTTATTCAAAAATAAACTAAGAACATTATCACTTTCAATAGGTGGAATGGATGATAAAGAAATAACAGAAAAACAGCATATATTATCTATATGTTGTAAATTTATAACTATTGGAATAATGTTTTTAATATTTAGTATAAGTTTATTTCAAATATGAAGATATAACCACTGATTTGTTTTTGTATGGAAGTGAATGAAAAAGGACGTTTGTAAGATTAAAATCTTCCAAACGTCCTTTTTCTATATTTTAGTTTCTATATTTTGTTTCAGATAATTCATATACATGATCATATTCTATAGGCTCATCATTATATAGGAATTTAACACCATCAATCCATTCTCCTTTATAAGAAACTTGTAGGAAATTTTCAATTAATGTATTTGAAGTTATTTGTCCACCAGTTGAACCTTGGAATTTATTGATCCACTTATTATTGTTATCATCAAGTAAGTTTATAGTAGCAATTTTTTTACCATCAATTGTATCTATAGATTTTACTTTTATAGGTAGATTGTCGAAGAAATTTTTTGAAACAGTATTTGACAATTGTTGCACTTTATCTTCTAATGAAGAATCTGTAGATAATTCTATTTTAGAAGACTCATTTGGCTCTAATGTATTATCATCTATAGTATAAATAGAAAGTTCTTCTTTATTTGATGGATTTTCAGTATTATCAGTATTTTTATTATCGTCTGTTTTGTTATCTTTATTATCGTCTTTAGAATTATCAGAAGAATTATTATCTGAGTTGTCTTCTACAGTAGGTTTAGTGTTATTTTTATTAATTTCGTCTGTATTCGATTTAGATTTACAAGAAACTAAAGTAACACTTAATATTAAAACTGTAGCAATAATTAATTTTTTTGTCATTATAATTAACCTCCTATATATACGACATTTTAGTAGATATTTTAACTAATTATAACATATAAGGTGTTGAATTAAAAGGATTTATTATGTTTTAGATGAAGAGGGAGGTCATTGACAATTTATTTTGATTATAGTATATTTTGATTGTCAAACTATTTAATGATCTAAGAATTCAAAATGTTAAATGGTTTTAGTAAAAGACTAATAGATATTATTAATTATGTTTTTATAGGAAATTGGAGGTAGCACATAGATGAATAAATCAACAATAACAATTAATGAATTGTTGGTTCAATTATTTAATGATATTTTGCAGATTGAAGAAAAGAGTTTAAAAGAAGGAATCATTTCAGATCTTTCAATAACAGAAATACATACAATTGAAGCAATAGGCATGTATGCTGAAAAGAGTATGTCTGAAGTAGCTCAAATCTTAAAAATAACGGTTGGAACTTTAACAACTGCCATCAACAAATTAATAAAAAAAGAATATGTTGAGAGAAAGAGAATAGAAGAAGATAGAAGGGTTGTATTAGTTAAACTTACAAAGAAAGGTAAGCTTGCATATAGAATACATGAAAAATTTCATCATGACATGGTAAATACAGCCATTGATGGATTAAGTGAAGAAGAAGAAGAAGTTTTAATTTCTTCATTAGATAAAATAAATAAATTCTTTAAGGAAAAATATGAATTGGCTTAATTAGTAATAGAGGAGAACGTTATGAATAATATAAAAATTGCCGGGATTGGGGCATATTCACCATCTTTAGTTGTTACAAATGATGATATTAGTAAACTTGTTGAAACTAATGACGAATGGATACAAGAAAGAACAGGTATAAAAGAAAGAAGAATATCTGAAGGAGAAGATACTTCTGATTTTGCGGTAAAATCAGCTATGATTGCTTTGGACAGAGCAAATATAAAATCAGAAGACTTAGAACTTATAATTGTTGCAACAATATCTCCAGATAATTTTATACCATCTGTTGCATGTCTAGTTCAAAGCAAATTAAATGCACATAAAGCAGCATGTTTCGATATAAATGTTGCATGTTCAGGTTTTTTATATGGTCTTGAAATTGCTAATAGTATGATGAAATCTATGAATTATAAAAATGCTTTAGTAATTGGATCAGAAACACTTTCAAAGTTAATGGATTGGACTGATAGAGGAACGTGTATATTGTTTGGTGATGGTGGAGGCGCAGCTGTTTTAACAAGGTGTGAAAAAGGCGGTATTATTAAATCATATTTAAGATCAGATGGCTCAAGAGGAGAAGCATTAACAATAGAAGCAGCAGACTTTAAAACACCATTTGCAAAAGAAAATAAAGAAAAAGATAGAGTAATAAAAATGAATGGAAGAGAAGTTTTTAAATTTGCAACAACAGCAATAGCAGATGGTGTTACAGAAATATTGAAAGATTCTAATTTAACATTGGATGATATTAAATATATAGTTCCGCACCAAGCAAACTATAGGATAATAAATTCTGCAGCAAAGAAACTAAATGTTGAAACAGAAAAATTTTATATTAATTTAGATAGATACGGAAATACATCATCAGCATCAGTACCTTTAGCTCTTAATGAAATGATGGAAGAAGGTCTTATAAATGAAGGCGATAAGATTATTTTAGTTGCATTTGGTGGTGGACTAACTCATGCAGCTACATTAGTGGAATTCTAGTAAATAAGAAATTTGAAAGTAATAAAATAAATAAATCTAAAATATTAAAATTACATTGAATATGAAAAGAAATATTTCATGGAGGGAATATATATGTTATTTGAAGAAATTAGAGAAGTTATTTGTGAACAACTAGGAATTGAAAAGAATGAAGTATCTTTAGAAACTACATTTGAAGACTTGCAAGCAGATTCTTTAGATTTATTCCAAATAGTAATTGAATTAGAAGAAAAATATAATATACAAGTCGAAGATGTTGAAGGCTTAAAGAATGTTAAAGATGTAGTTGATTATGTAGAGCAAAAGGCAAAGTAGGAATTATATGAATTTATTTTTAATTTTTAATTAGTACAATTGATAATAAGACGATGTAATAGTAAAATTGGTTATAATATGTTTTTTAAGAGTTTATTTGGGATGGTAGTTAAATATTACATTGAAATATTATTTTACATTTCAATTGTGGGAGGAAATTTTTGTGAAAGAAAATAGAGTTTGTGAATTATTAGGTATTAAATATCCATTATTCCAAGGAGCTATGGCAAGAATTGCAGATGCATCATTAGCAGCAGCAGTAAGTAATGCAGGTGGACTTGGAATAATCACTGGCGCAGCTCCAACTGAATGGGTTAGGGAGCAAATTAGAAAAGCAAAAGAATTAACAGATAAACCATTTGCAGTAAACTTGATGCTTCAAATGGAAAATGTTGATGAGATTGCAGAATTAGTATGTGAAGAGGGCGTAAAAGTAGTAACAACTGGAGCAGGAAGCCCGGGGAAGTATATGGATAAATGGAAAGAGCATGACATTAAAGTTATACCAGTAGTTGCATCTGTAGCGCTAGCTAAAAGAATGGAAAAATCAGGAGCTCATGCAATTGTGGCAGAAGGTACTGAATCAGGTGGCCATGTAGGGCAATTAACAACAATGACTTTAATTCCACAAGTTGCAGATGCAGTTAGTATTCCAGTAATAGGAGCTGGCGGTATTGGTGATGGAAGAGGTATTGCAGCTGCTTTTATGTTAGGCGCTGAAGGTATTCAAGTTGGTACTAGATTTTTGGTGGCAAAAGAATGTAATATACATCAAAATTATAAGGATAAAGTATTAAAAGCAAAGGATATTGATACTGAAGTAACAGGAAGGTCAACAGGACATCCAGTAAGAGTTTTAAGAAATAAGCTTTCAAGAACTTATTTGAAGTTAGAAAAAGAGGGAGCTAGTGTCGAAGAAATTGAAAAGATAGGAATAGGATGCTTAGCTAAAGCAGTAGTTGAAGGTGACGTTGAAAATGGATCACTTATGTGTGGTCAAATTGCAGGGCTTGTTAATAAAGAACAAACTTGCAAAGAAATAATTGAAGAAATGTTTAAAGAAGCAAATGAAAGATTCAAACTTTTTGGGGGTAAAAATGAATAGTAATAGGATAGCTTTTCTTTTTCCAGGTCAAGGAGTTCAAACTATTGGAATGGCAAAAGATCTCTATGATAATATACCAGAATGTAAATTGATTTTAGAGTGTAGTGAAGATATTTTAAAGATGCCTTTAAAGAAAATGATGTTTGAAGGACCTGAAGAAGTTTTAACTGCAACAGAAAATGCACAGCCAACTATATTAGTTGCATCACTTATGGCACTAAAGGCTTTAGAGATTAACAATATACATGCAGATTATTGTGCTGGACTTAGCTTAGGCGAATATGCTGCATTAATTTATGGTGGCGCATTATCTCTTGAAGATGGTCTTCTACTTATAAAAGAAAGAGGAAGAATAATGGGAAGCGCACTTCCAGAAGGCCTTGGCAAAATGGCGGCAATACTAAAGCTTGATGATGAAAAGTTTAGTGAATTATTAGAAAGGGCAGGAGAATTTGGAGTTATAGAAGGTGCTAACTTCAATTGTCCAGGTCAAGTTTCTGTATCAGGAGAAAATAGAGCTGTAGAAGAAGCTGTTAAGATTGCAAAGGAATTAGGTGGACTTGGAATACCTTTAAAGGTAAGTGGTCCATTTCATAGCTCATTGCTTACAGAAGCAAGTGAAGAATTTTATAATACAATAAAAACTGCAACAATAAAAGAATTTAACAAAACTGTTTATTCAAATGTTAAAGGTGAGCCTTATACAAATGATGATGATGTTAAAGAATTATTAAAAAGACATATAAGAAGTTCTGTACTTTTTGATAAAACCATAAATCATATGATAGATAATGGTGTAGATACTTTTATTGAAGTAGGTCCAGGAAAAGCATTGAGAGGATTTGTTAAAAAGATAAATAAAAATATGAATCTTCTAAATGTAGAAGATGTTGCATCCTTAAATGTTACTGTTGATACAATAAAAAATATGAAGTAAATGCTATGGGATAAATATTTAAGTGAGAATAGAATATATCTAATAAAAGTATAAGGAAACAAGGAGGTATTATGTTGAAAGGTAAATGTGCTATAGTTACAGGAGCGGCTAAAGGAATAGGAAAAGCAATAGCTTTAAAGTTAGCATCTCTTGGTGCGAACATAGTTCTAAATTATAGAAGTAGTGAAAAGGAAGCAGCAGAAGTTGCAAATGAAATAAAAGAATTAGGTGTTGAAGTATTAACAGTAAAAGCAGATATTTCAAAGCTTGATGAAGTTGAAGAACTTGTAAAGGCTGCTAAAGAAAAATTTGGGTCTGTAGATATAATGGTTAATAATGCAGGTATAACAAAAGATACTTTAATTTTAAGAATGAAAGAAGAAGATTTTGATAGTGTTATAGATGTAAACTTAAAAGGTGTATTTAACTGCATGAAAGCAATAACTCCTGTTATGGTTAGACAAAAACAAGGAAAGATAATAAGTATTTCTTCAGTTGTAGGGATTGCAGGAAATGCAGGTCAAGTTAATTATTCAGCATCAAAAGCAGGAATAATTGGAATGACAAAATCTTTAGCTAAAGAGTTAGGCTCTAGAGGTGTAAATGTAAATGCAGTAGCACCAGGATTTATAGAAACAGACATGACAAATACTTTAGGTGACAAGGTTAAAGAAGAAGCAGAAAAAAATATTCCACTTAAGAGATTTGGAAAAGCTGAAGATGTAGCTGAATGTGTAGCTTTTTTAGCAAGTGGAGCTTCAGATTATATAACAGGTCAAGTTATTCAAGTCGATGGCGGAATGTTAATGTAGTAAGGAAGGTTTTTAGTATGGATAGAAGAGTCGTTATTACGGGAATGGGAGCTGTGACTCCTATTGGAAACAACGTTAATGAATTTTGGAGCAATGCAAAAGAAGGAAAACTAGGAATAGACTTTATAAAATTATTAGATAATGATTTAATAGATGTAAAAATAGCTGGTGAAGTTAAGGATTTTAATCCAGAACCTATAATAAGTAAAAAAGAGACTAAAAGACTTGATAGAGCTGAACAATTTGGATTATATGCAGCTGATGAAGCAATAAAGAATTCAGGCTTGGATTTAGAAAAAGAAGATCTAGATAAGATTGGTGTAATAATAGGATCCGGAATTGGTGGTCTTGGAACAATTGAAGCGGAAGGAACAAAGCTTTATACAGGCGCTTCAAAACGAGTGTCGCCATTCTTTATACCAATGGCTATTTCAAATCTGGTAGCAGGAAATGTTGCTATTAAATACGGACTAAGAGGTACATGTACAGCTGTTGTTACTGCATGTGCAACAGGTACAAATAGTATAGGTGATGCATATAGATTAATTAAACATGGATATGAAAATGTAATGCTCGCAGGTGGTGCAGAAGCTCCAATTACAAGGATCGGTGTTGGTGGATTTAATGGAATGAAAGCGCTAAATACAAGTAATAATCCTGAAAAAGCATCTATTCCATTTGATAAAAATAGAAGCGGATTTGTTATGGGAGAAGGTGCAGGTGTTGTAGTTCTAGAGTCATTAGAACATGCACAGGCTAGAGGCGCTAATATTATAGCAGAACTTGTTGGATATGGAACAACTTGTGATGCTTATCATATTACATCACCAGCTCCAGATGGAAGCGGTGCTGCAAAAGCTATGAAGCAAGCTATAGATGAAGCTGGAATTAAACCAGAAGATGTTTCATATATAAATGCACATGGTACATCAACAGCATTAAATGATAAATTTGAAACAGCTGCCATAAAGACAGTGTTTGGAGATGAGACAAAGGTTGCAATATCATCAACAAAGTCAATGACTGGACATTTACTTGGAGCAGCAGGTGCAATTGAAACAATAGTTTGTGCAAAAGCTGTTCAAGAGGATTTCATACCTCCAACAATAGGATATGAAACTCCAGATGAGGAATTAGATTTAGATTATGTACCTAATGTAGGTAGAAAAGAAAAAGTAGAATATGCATTAACAAATTCATTAGGATTTGGTGGTCATAATGCAACTTTACTTTTAAAGAAGTGGAAGTAGACTTTTAGGAGGGATACCATGGATTTTGAGCAAATTAAAGAGCTTATAAAACTTGTTGATTCATCAGAATTAGCTTTTTTTGAAATTAATACACAAAGTGAACATATAAAAATGGATAAATCTTTAAATAGAAATGTAAGTGAGAATTCTGCCCAAAGTAGTGCTACAAATAGTGTACCTACTGTACAAAATATTGCAGAAAATATAGTAGGCAAAAATGAAAGCGTAGCAAAAAATGAAAGTAATATAAATTCAGAAGAAAATAGTGATGACGATGATACTATTGTTATAACTTCACCAATGGTTGGAACATTTTATTCAAAGCCATCTCCTGACAGTGAAACATTTGTAAGCGCTGGAGATAAAATTTCTAAGGGCAAAGTTTTATGCATAATTGAAGCAATGAAGTTAATGAATGAAATAGAAAGTGAATATGATGGAACAATCGTAAAATGTCTAGTAAATGAAGGTGACATGGTAGAGTACGGTCAACCGTTATTTAAAATAAAGGGGGAATAACCTATGATGAATATAAAGGAAATAAAGGAGATTTTACCTCATAGATATCCTATGTTATTAATAGACAGAGTACTTGAAATGGATATAGAAGAAAAAATGTATGTTAAAGGATATAAAAACATTTCAGCTAATGAAGCATTTTTCCAAGGCCACTATCCAGAAGAACCAATTATGCCAGGTGTTCTTCAAATAGAAGCATTGGCTCAAGCAGGTGCTGTTGCAATTCTTTCTATGGAAAAATTTAAAGGAAAAACACCGTTATTTGCTGGAACTAATAAAGTTAGATTTAAAAATAAAGTAGTTCCAGGTGATAGATTGGATTTATATTGTGAAATAGTGAAAATTAAAGGACCTATAGGAATTGGTAAAGGAATTGCAAGTGTAGATGGTAAAACAGTTTGTGAAGCAGAAATACTATTTGCTATAGGATAAGGTGATGTTATGTTTAAAAAAGTGCTAATTGCAAACAGGGGAGAAATAGCTGTTAGAATAATAAGAGCTTGCAGAGAAATGGGCATAAGAACAGTAGCTGTTTATTCTGAAATAGATAAGGAAGCACTTCATACTCAATTAGCTGATGAGGCTGTATGCATTGGTCCAGCGATGCCTAAAGATAGCTATTTGAATATGGCAAACATTTTAAGTGCTTGTGTTTTAAGTGGTGCAGAAGCTATACATCCAGGTTTTGGATTTTTATCTGAAAATCCAAAGTTTGCAAAGATGTGTAGAGAGTGTAATATAAAATTCATAGGTCCTGATTATGAAACAATTGAATATATGGGAAATAAGGCAAAAGCAAGAGAAATAATGAAGCTTTCAGATGTTCCAGTTGTTCCAGGTTATGAAGGCGAAATAAGAGATGAGAAGCATGCACTTGAAATAGCAGAAAATATTGGATATCCTATAATGATAAAAGCTGCTGCTGGTGGTGGCGGAAAAGGTATAAGAATTGCTTATAATGAAGAAGAATTTCTTATGGGATATAAAACTGCTAAAGCAGAAGCTAAAGCATGTTTTGGTGATGATACATTATATATAGAAAAGTTTATTCAAAAACCAAAGCATATTGAATTTCAAATATTAGCTGATGAGTATGGAAATATAGTACATCTAGGTGAAAGAGAATGTTCTATGCAAAGGAAGAATCAAAAAGTATTAGAAGAGGCTCCATCTAATGTATTAAATGAAGAACTTAGAACTAAGATGGGGGAAATTGCTAAGAGAGCAGCTCTTGCAGTTGATTATAAAAATGCAGGAACAATAGAATTTCTATTTGATAAAGATAATAACTTCTATTTCATGGAGATGAATACAAGAATACAGGTTGAGCACCCAATTACTGAAATGATTACAGGCATAGATTTAGTTAAAGAACAATTAAGAATAGCTTCTGGTGAAAAGCTTAGATTTACTCAAGATGATATTAAAATTAAAGGCCATGCCATTGAATGTAGAGTTAATGCTGAAGATCCAGAACATGATTTTAGACCTTGCCCAGGAGTGATTGAAGAACTTTGTGTTCCAGGCGGAATGGGGGTAAGAATTGATAGTGCAATTTTTGCTGGATATAAGATTCCTCATTGTTATGATTCAATGATAGCTAAAGTAATTTCATTTGGAAATACTAGAGAAGAAGCAATTGTAAAGATGAATAGAGCATTATCTGAATTTGCTGTAGGTGGAGTAAAAACTAACATTGATTTTGATCTTTCAATACTTCAAACTAAAGAATTTTTAGAAGGCGATTATGATACAACATTTTTATCAGAAATGATGGTGAAGAAGGATGCTTAAGGATTTATTTAGTAAAAGACAATATGCAACTGTTAATCCTTCTGTTTTAAAGAAAGCTGAAACAGAAGAAAAACCGAATATTCCTTCAGGTATGTGGAATAAATGTGAAAAGTGTAATACTATGATGTATCATGATGATCTGGAAAATAATAAATTTGTATGTACATCATGTGGTTATCATTTTAGGCTTACAGCTAAAGAAAGAATAAAAATGTTTTTAGATAAGGATACATTTAATGAGCTATATAAGGACTTTAAAACTACAAATCCATTAGAGTTTGATGGATATGAAGAAAAGCTTAAGAAGAGCAAGAAATCCACAAGCAGCAATGAAGCAGTAGTTACTGGCATAGGAAAATTAAATGGCATAGAGGTTGCCTGTGCTGTTATGGATAGCTTCTTCATGATGGGAAGTATGGGAACAGTTGTAGGAGAAAAATTAACTAGATTAATAGAATATGCTATAGACGCTAAATTGCCATTAGTTATATTTACAACATCTGGTGGAGCGAGAATGCAAGAAGGCATATTTTCACTTATGCAAATGGCAAAAGTAAGTGCAGCACTTGCAAAGTTTGATGAAGCAGGACTTCTTTATATAACAGTCCTTACAGATCCAACTACAGGAGGAGTAACTGCAAGCTTTGCTATGGAGGGTGATATAATCTTAAGTGAGCCAGGAGCATTGGTTGGATTTGCAGGAAGAAGAGTAGTTGAAAATACTATAAATGAGAGCCTTCCAGATGATTTCCAAAGTGCAGAATTCTTATTAAAAAAAGGATTTATTGATGCTATTGTTCCAAGAACGCATATGAGAACATGCATATATAAGATTCTTGTTTTACATGGAGTGAGAAGTTATGAATAAAGACTTTATAAAAGGAAATTTAAGTGCTTGGGAAAAGGTTGAAATAGCCAGGCATAAAGATAGACCTACTGGAAAATTTTATATAAATGAAATATTTAAAGATTTTATTGAGTTTCATGGTGATAGAAATTTTGGAGATGATAAAGCTATAGTTGGTGGCATAGCTTCAATAAACAATCTACCTGTTACTATTATAGCTATATCAAAAGGGTCTAATACAAGTGAAAATATAGAGAGAAATTTTGGCATGCCAAGTCCAGAAGGATATAGAAAGGCATTAAGGCTTATGAAACAAGCTGAGAAATTTAAGAGACCAGTAATATGTTTTGTTGATACTCCGGGGGCATTTCCAGGAAAGGGTGCAGAAGAGAGAGGTCAAGGAGAAGCTATTGCTAAAAATCTTTTTGAACTGAGCAAGTTAAAAACACCAATACTTTCAATATTAGCAGGTGAAGGTGGAAGTGGTGGAGCACTAGCCTTAGCAGTGGCAGATAAAATTCTTATGATGGAAAATGCTATTTATTCAATTCTTTCACCAGAAGGATTTGCATCAATTTTATGGAAAGATTCTACTAGAGTAAAAGAAGCTGCTGAGGTTATGAAAATTACAGCTAAAGATTTAAAAGAATTTGGTATTATAGATGATATTATAAAAGAGTCAAGAGGCGGAGCACATAAGAATTCTGAAAAGGCTGCTGAAAGCATTAAAGATGAAATATTAAATTGGCTTAGTGATATAAAAGATATTGATTTAGATGTTCTAATCCAAAATAGATATGATAAATTTAGAAAGATGGGAAATTTTTATTAGTATCCATTTAAGACTGAGAAGTTAGATTTTAGACTTCTCAGTCTTTTATTTTATAAAGTAGTATTAAAAATAAATGAACTATATAAATAATAAAATTTTAGAGAATCTAAGCTGTAATCTTAAAACAAAGAAATTATAAGATTAACTAAAGAACTAACAATAAATTGTGTTATGTTATATAATTTGATTGTATCTAATTAATTATAGAAGGAGTAAGTGTAATGGAAAGCAATAGTACTAAAATAGCTAAGATAGCAACAAGGATGGCAATATGTGATAGAAAAGAAGAGGAAGAGCTAAAGAGATTATATAAGAATGAAAATATACAAGTAACTGCTGTTAATATTGGAGGAAATATAAATACATCAATAGGAAAGATATTAGAAAGTGCATTAGTTGCTGCTAAAAGAAATAATTTAATAAGAGAAGAACATCTGCATGAGGGGGCAGTTATAGGAGCAACAAGAGATGCAATAATGCAGATTTATAATAGAGCAAGTAACCAAAATATTGGAGGGAAAATAGGAATTGCAAGAGGTGGAGAACATATATCTGTTTGTATATTTTTAAATATAGGTTTATTACATTTAGATGAAGTAGTAATTGGAATAGGTCATAGATCATTACCGTTATAATTGATATTTGTACTAAATAAAGTATTAAAAAATAAAAATATAATTTTATTACATAAATATTAAAGAATATACAGCGATTCAATGGTCAACTTTACAAATATACTAATTTATGATATTATTAATTAAAATATTTTTAAATTATAATGCTTTATGTTAAGAATATAACATAAAAATAAACACAAAATTAATAATGTAGTTTATTGTAGTACTGAAGGCATAAAGGTGATAAGTAGAAACAGGAGGATAGAATTATGGTAGGAAAAAGAAAAATAGCTATGATATTAGGCATGCTATTAATGGGTACAGGCCTGATTGGATGTGGAAATAGCACAGCAGATAATAGCGGACAATCCGCAGGAAATAATGAAGCAAAGAAAAATATAGGAATTGTTCAACTAGTTCAGCATGATGCTTTGGATTCAGCAAATAAAGGATTTGTAGATGCGTTAAAAGAAAAGGGATATGAAGAAGGAAAGAATATCACAATAGAGCAACAAAATGCCCAAGGTGAACAAGCTAATGCACAGACAATCTGCAGTCAGTTTACTGATGCAAAAAAGGATTTAATCTTTGCAATTGCAACACCAGCAGCACAAGCAGCATACAATTCAACTAAAGACATTCCAATAGTTTTCACAGCGGTAACTGATCCTGTTGCAGCTAAAATAGCAAATGATTGGAAGAGCTCTGGGACAAATGTTACTGGTACTTCTGATAAAGTTCCAGTAGATCAGCAAATAGATTTATTAAAAAAATTAATCCCAGATGCAAAAACATTAGGTGTAATTTATAATACATCAGAAGCTAATTCAGTGATTCAAGTAGATGAATTAAAAAAGGCTGCTGAAGCTAAAGGGTTAAGTGTAAAAGAAATTGGAGTAACAAATGTTAATGAAATAAACCAAAATTTATCAAGTGCTTTAGGTGATATTGATGTATTATATACACCAACTGATAATACTGTAGCATCAGGATATGCTTTGGTTGGTAATTTATGCGTTGAAAATAACGTACCAATAATAGGTGCTGAAGAAGCAGTTGTAGATAAAGGTGGACTAGCATCTATAGGTATTGATTATTATAAATTAGGACAAGAAGCAGGGTATAAAGCAGTAGAAATATTAGAAGGCAAAAAGCCATCAGATATTGAGATTACAACATTAAGTGAAATGTCATTTACTATAAATACTGATGTTGCAGAAAAATTAGGAATTACAATTCCAGATGATATATTAAAAGATGCAAAAAAAGTAACTGGAGGCGTTAAATAGTGGGAGTCTTAATTAATGTTTTAGAACAAGGACTGCTATTTTCAATTGTTGCCATTGCTGTTTATATAACATATAAGATATTAGACTTTCCAGATATGTCTGTAGATGGAACATTTCCTATGGGTGCTGCTATTTCAGCAGCACTTATTGTAAAAGGAATTAATCCAATAGTAACAATTGTTGCTGCAGCTATTGGTGGTGCCATTGCTGGATCAATAACAGGATTTTTACATGTTAAATTAAAAATAGATAACTTAATGGCCGGAATACTTATGATGATAGCACTGTACTCAGTAAATTTAAGAATTATGTCAAATAAAGCTAATATACCTTTGTTCAGTGTTGATAAGATATTTGATTTGAAAATTCCTAAAATCATAATAATCTTAATTGTACTTATTATTGTAAAAATAATATTAGATTTATATTTAAAAACAAAATCAGGATTTTTACTTAGAGCAGTTGGTGATAATGAGCAAGTTGTATCTTCTATTGGAGTGAATAAAAATTTAGTTAAAGTTTTAGGACTTACCATAAGTAATGGACTTGCCGCTATGGCAGGAGCATTGACAGCTCAATATAATGGATTTAGTGACGTTGGAATGGGAACTGGAACAGTTGTAATGGGACTTGCAGCCGTAATAATTGGAAGTTCGTTATTTGAGAGATTTTCGTTTATTAAAGCAACCACATTATCTATTTTAGGAGCAGTTATTTATAAATGTGCAATAGCACTTGTATTAAAATACGGAGGATTTATTGGATTGACTGCAAATGACTTGAAGTTAATGACAGCTATAATTGTAGTTATAGCACTATGTTCTAATAATGGAGTATTTAAGTTTAAGAAGAAAATAATTATAGAAGGTGGTGCAGGAGAAGATGCTAAAAGTAACACAACTGTCCAAGGTATTTAATCCAAATACAATAAATGAAAATAGAGTTTTTGACAAGTTAAGCTTAGAGGTTGATAAAGGAGACTTCATCAGCATAATAGGTTCAAATGGTGCTGGAAAATCGACTTTATTAAACATGATATCAGGAACTATAGAAGCAGATTCGGGATCTATATTATTAGATGGAACTGAGGTTATAAATAAAGCAGAATATATTCGTTGTAAAGATATTGGAAGAGTTTTTCAAGACCCATCAATGGGAGTTGCACCTAATATGACCATATTAGAAAATATGGCTTTAGCTGATAATAAAAATAAAACATTTGGTTTAAGCTTTGGAATAAATAAAAAAAGAATAGATTACTATAAAGAAATGGTTAGTGAATTGAATTTGGGGTTAGAAGATAAAATATACAATAAAGTATTGCTTTTATCAGGAGGACAAAGACAGGCGTTAACATTACTTATGGCAGTTATGTCTAAACCTAAATTACTTTTACTTGATGAGCATACAGCAGCATTAGATCCAAAAACATCAGAAAAAATAATGGATATAACAAGACATATTGTTAAAGATAGTGGGATAACAACGATGATGGTAACACATAACTTAAAACATGCCCTTGAAAATGGAAACAGGCTTTTCATGATGCATAGGGGAAAAATATTATTTGATGTTAAAGGTTCAGAAAAAGAAAAGCTTGATAATTCCAAATTGATGGCTCTTTTTGACAAAGCTAATGTGACAGATGAATTAAGTGATAGAACATTATTTGCATAATTTATATTAAAAATCAGATGGCAGTAAATGCTTGTCTGATTTTTTATTTTTGGATTAATTACTATTCAATTATTAATTTTCCTTTAAAGCAGAACTATTATAGATATGTAATATATTTTGATTTTATGATAATATTTTAATTATAGGTTATTTGATATCGTAATGAGGTGTATTGATGAGACCATTAGCAGATTTAATGAGGCCAAGTAAATTAGAAGATTTTGTAGGACAAAAACAAATATTAAGCAAGGGCAAACCCCTTTATAATTTAATAGAAGGTAAAAATATATGTAATTGTATTTTTTATGGCCCACCAGGAACAGGAAAAACAACTTTAGCCAATATAATGGCTAATTATGTAGATAAGAAATTTTATAAATTAAATGCAACAACAGCAAGTGTAAAAGATATACAAGATATAACAAATAATATGGATAATCTTTTAAGTTATAGTGGCGTTGTTCTTTATATAGATGAAATTCAGCATTTTAATAAAAAACAGCAGCAATCATTATTGGAATTTATTGAAGATGGAAGAATAACATTAATAGCTAGTACAACTGAAAATCCTTATTTTGTTATACATAAGGCTATCATAAGTAGATGTAACATATTTTCATTTAAACCGCTAGATAGTGATGATATTGTAATTGGACTAAAAAAATCATTAGAAAAATTAATTAAGGAAGGTATTAAAGTAACTTATAGCGAAGAAGCATTAAAATATATAGCCGAAATATCACAAGGTGATTATAGAAAATCATACAATATTTTAGAATTGGCTATAAATTCACAGATTAAACATATAAGAAATATAACTGTTGAATATATAGAAACGTTAGAACAATCCAGTATGAGAGCAGACAGTAGTGGAGATGAGTTTTATAATTCATTAAGTGCCCTCCAGAAAAGCATTAGAGGAAGTGATCCTAATGCAGCAATTCATTATTTAGCAAGACTCATAAAGGCTGGGGATTTAAGTGCAATAGTTAGAAGGATTGCTGTTATAGCAGCAGAAGATATAGGGATGGCGACACCAAGTGCACTTACAGTAATAAATTCAGGAATAGAACTAGCATTAAAGACAGGTTTTCCGGAAGCTAGAATAATTTTGTCTGAAATGGTTATATATTTAGCTACATTACCTAAATCTAATAGTGCGATTTTGGCAATAGATAAAGCCTTAAGTGATTTGGAAAATTCAAATTGCGGTGATATTCCTATGCATTTAAAAGATGCTCATTACTCTGGAGCAACATCTTTAGGGGTCGGTGGATATAAATATCCACATAATTTTGAAAATCATTACGTGAAACAAGAATATTTACCAAGGGAATTAAGGAATAAAAAATATTATGAAGAGCAGAATAATAAATATGAAAACAGTATAAAAAAATATTGGGAAAATATAAAAAGAATTTAGATAAATTATAAAAAGAGTCTATAAAATCTTTAATAAAATGATATAATAAATATCGATTATTAAAGATTTTATATATTATGTTTTTTATACCATATTCAAAAGAAAATAAATTGACAAAGTCCGAGTATTTTGATAAGATATAATTAAAATTCTGATAAGGGGAGAGTGTTGCTATATGAAATTATCAACAAAAGGAAGATATGGTGTTAGAGCAATGGTTGCGTTAGCATTAAGTTATGGTGGTACCCCTATGTCTATAAAGACAATTTCAAAGAAGGAAAATCTTTCAGAATATTATTTAGAACAACTGTTTAGTCCACTTAGACGTGCAAACTTGATACGTAGTATTAGAGGAGCTCAAGGAGGGTATGTATTATGTAAGGCACCGTCAGAAATAACGGTTGGTGATATTATGACTGTTTTAGAAGGTCCTATAGAAGTTGCTGACTGTATAGATGGGATAGGCTGTGCCAGTGAAAATGATTGTACAACCAAAGCAGTATGGGCTAAAGTTAAGAAAAGTATAGATGATGTTTTAAATTCAATTACTTTACAAGATATAGTAGATGACTATGAGAAGGCAAAAGAAAAGAAAAATGGGATACAAATTATAGATGGGAGCGATTTTAGTATATGAGAAATGTATATATGGATTATTCTGCAACAACATATGTTAAGCCAGAAGTACTAGAAGAGATGATGCCTTATTTTACAGAAAAGTTTGGTAATCCATCATCGTTTTATGGTATATCAAGAGAAACAAAAAGAGCAATAGATAAAGCAAGGGAACAAGTTGCAAGCACACTAAAGTGTTTACCAGAGGAAATATATTTTACAGGTGGAGGTTCAGAAGCAGATAACTGGGCTATAAAAGGTATAGCAACTGCACATAGAAAAAAAGGAAATCATATAATAACAACTAAAATTGAACACCATGCAGTACTTCATAGCTGTGAGTTTTTAGAGAAGTTTGGATATGAAGTTACTTATCTTGATGTAGACAAAGAAGGATTTATAAATTTAGAGGAATTAAGAAATGCAATAACAGATAGAACCATATTAGTTTCAATTATGTTTGCCAACAATGAAATTGGAACAATCCAGCCAATTAAAGAAATAGGAGAAATATGTAGAGAAAAGAAAGTTTTTTTCCATACAGATGCAGTTCAAGCTGTAGGTAATGTTCCTATAGATGTAAAAGAAATGAATATAGATTTATTATCTTTAGCAGGACATAAAGTGTATGGTCCTAAGGGAATAGGTGCATTATATATTAGAAAAGGTGTTAGAATTGATAATTTAATTCATGGCGGAGCTCAAGAAAGAAATAGAAGAGCTGGAACAGAAAATATAGCTTCTATTGTTGGAATAGGCAAAGCAATGGAAATTGCAGAAAATAATTTAAAAGAACATACAGAAAAATTAACTAAACTTAGAGATAGATTAATAGATGGATTATTAAAAATACCATATACAACATTAAATGGACCAAGAGGGGAAAAAAGATTACCTGGGAATGTTAATGTTAGATTCCAATTTATTGAAGGTGAATCTATTTTATTATCATTAGATTTTAAGGGTGTATGTGCATCAAGCGGTAGTGCATGTACATCGGGGTCGTTAGATCCATCACACGTTTTATTATCAATAGGTGTTCCTCATGAACTTGCACATGGATCATTAAGATTAACATTAGGTGAAGATTCAACAGAAGAAGATGTTGATTATGTAATTGAAGTGTTACCACCTATAATTCAAAGATTGAGAGATATGTCGCCATTATGGGAAGACTTTATTAAGAAAGGGGAAAAATAAAATGATATATACAGATAAAGTAATGGATCATTTCCAAAATCCAAGAAACGTTGGAGAAATAGAAGATGCAAATGGAGTTGGAGAAGTAGGTAATGCTAAGTGCGGAGATATAATGAAAATATATCTAAAGGTTGAAGATAATATAATAAAGGACGTTAAATTCAAAACTTTTGGCTGCGGTTCTGCTATAGCGTCATCATCAATGGCTACAGAAATGATAAAAGGTAAGACTATAGATGAAGCTTGGGAATTATCAAATAAAGCAGTTGCAGAAGCTTTAGATGGGCTTCCACCAGTAAAAATGCATTGCTCGGTTCTTGCTGAAGAAGCTATTCATAAGGCTATAAACGATTATAGACAAAAAAATGGGTTGGAGATAATACCTATGAAAGAACATGACCATGATGAACTACACAACATGGTTCACGGGGAATAAGTTTTGAGTGGTAAGAAAAAAGTTCTTGTCGGTATGAGCGGCGGAGTAGATAGCTCTGTAGCTGCTTATCTTCTTAAAGAACAAGGATATGAAGTTATTGGTGCAACAATGCAAATTTGGCAAGAAGATAAAGAATTTGAGGAACGTGAAGGTGGATGTTGCTCTCTTTCTGCAGTAGATGATGCAAGAAGGGTATGCGATAAATTAGACATTCCTTTTTATGTTTTAAATTTTAGAGATTCCTTTAAAGAAAAAGTAATTGATTACTTTGTTCAAGAGTACATAGATGGTAATACGCCTAATCCTTGTATTGCGTGTAATAAGCATTTAAAGTTTGATGAACTTTTAAGAAAAGCAAGAGGAATAGGCGCTGATTATGTTGCAACTGGTCATTATGCAAAAATAGAGGAGCATGATGGAAGATATTTGCTGATTAGATCAGAAGATGATCGTAAAGATCAAACATATGCATTATATAATTTTACTCAAGACCAATTAGCGCACACTTTAATGCCATGTGGAGAATATGAAAAGACAAAAATAAGAGAAATTGCTAAAGAAATAGGGCTGGCTGTTCATAACAAAAAAGATAGTGAAGAAATATGCTTTATTTCAGATAATAATCATGGAAAGTATATTTCTGAAGTAGAACCGAAAAGAGTTAAGCCAGGAAACTTTGTTGATAAAAACGGAAATGTTTTAGGAAAACATAAGGGAATTGTATACTATACAATAGGCCAAAGAAAAGGACTAGGGCTTTCTCTTGGAAGGCCAGTATTTGTTACTGATATTAATGCTAGAACTAATGAAGTTGTTATTGGATCTGAAGAAGACATTTTTAAAACTGATTTATTAGCAACTGATGTGAATTTTATTCCGTTTGATAAATTGGAAGGTAAATTAGAAGTAGAAGCTAAAATAAGATATTCTGCAAAAGCGGCAAAGGCAGTTTTATATCCATTAGAAAATGGGAAAGTTAAAGTTTCTTTTGAAGATAAACAAAGGGCTATAACTAAAGGCCAATCAGTAGTTTTCTATAATGGTAATATTGTAGTTGGTGGCGGAATAATTGAAAAGATACTATAAAATAATAGCAACGGATTTTCTGTTGCTATTATTTTTTTATACTAAAAAGTGAAATTTTAAGAATTATTTTCCTATAAAATGGGCAATATACTATAAAATTATAATATAAATTTATAGGAGGATAAATATATGCTTAGGTCTAAGGATTTTTATTTAAAGAAAGTTTATAAAACTGATGGTAAAAAGGTTGGTATAGTTGAAGATCTCTGTATAGACTTTTTTAATGCTAAATTAGTTGGTTTTAAGGTCTCTACAAATAATATATTCTCTAAAAAAAATTAT
Source organism: Clostridium neonatale (assembly GCF_900465025.1). Classification (NCBI taxonomy): domain Bacteria; kingdom Bacillati; phylum Bacillota; class Clostridia; order Eubacteriales; family Clostridiaceae; genus Clostridium; species Clostridium neonatale. The sequence continues at coordinate 781,189 of NZ_UICR01000002.1, read as the reverse complement.
GTGGCTAAAGAGGATTTTATCTCTTTAGGAGAAAGTATAATTATAAAAGAAGTTGAAGAAAAAAGAGGCTTGTATTTTGAAGAAATTAAAGATATGGAAGTCATTGATTTAAATGGGAAAATTAGAGGCACGGTAGAAGACCTGATAATAGATAGCGAAAATTATGACATAAGAGGTATTATAGTAAGCTCGGGATTGATAGATAAGATGATAAAAGGTAAACAAATCTTTTTATTAAATGATTGCATATTAGGAGAAGAATATATTTTATATAGAAAAGAAGAAAATATTTTATTTAAAATAATGCCTCATAATATGAAGAACTGGTATGTTGAAAAAAAGGCATAAAATATTATTAATTAAATCTCTAGCAATTCTTCTTCTTTTGAGCTTATTTCTATTATATTTATTTAATGATTCCATAAAAAATATAATTAATATCATAATAATATCATTTATTTTATCATATGTATTAATGCCTATTAGAGATATTATTGAAGAAAAATTAAAGGTAGGAGCTAATATTGCATCTATGATGATTATATTTATGATACTTATGGTAGTAGTAAGTATTATAATTATTTTTATTCCTACCTTATTTAATGAAATATCCACTATAAGTAATATTTTAGATAGTATAGGTACTTTATTAGAAAATCTATATAGTAAACTAAACCTTAATGATTTGCCTATATTGAATAATATATATAATAGAATCATAGAAAAAGGAAATTATATGCTGAATGACTTTTCTTCTATAGCTATAGATAATATATTAGCTACAACTAATAATGTTATTTCTTTAGCAGTTATTCCTGTTATTATGTATTATTTTTTATCAGATGGAAGAACTTTATTTAATAAAGCTTTATTAATATTACCGTCAGATAGAAGGGCGGTCATTAAGAAGATTCTATATGATATTGATAAAGTACTTAGTAGATATATTGTAGGGCAGTTTTTTTTGTGTATGATAATTGGTGTATTAACTTTTTTTATTTTAATAATTTTTAAAGTTAAATTTCCATTGTGGATATCGCTATTGAATGCTGCGTTTAATATAATACCATATTTTGGCCCAATATTTGGAGCAATTCCAGCTGTTGTTGTAGCGTTCATAGATTCTCCAATTAAAGGGTTATATATAATGCTTGCTATGATAGTTATTCAACAAATAGAAGGAAATATATTGTCACCACAAATAACAGGAAATAGTATTAATATGCATCCATTTATGATAATTATATTGCTTCTTATAGGTGATAAATTTGGAGGTTTTATGGGGATGATACTGGTGGTTCCAATTGCTGTTATAATAAAAGTTATATATGACGACATAAATTATTATTTATTTTAAATATAATTAAAGATATAATAATTATACTGAAATAGAATAATAATTTCGGAGAGTTAATGATTTTATAAAAGGGGAGATAGGAATGAATATAGTTGTAATTGGAAGCATGAATATGGATTATGTACTTACTACAGATAATTTACCTAAAAAGGGAGAAACTATTCATGCGATTGATTTTAAAACTTCCATTGGAGGAAAAGGAGCAAATCAAGCTTTTGCAGCAAGAAAATTAGGCGCAGATGTTGTTATGATTGGTTCTGTCGGAAATGATGACAATGGAAGAAAAATAATTAATAGAATGAATGAAGTGGGGATAGATACTTCAAGAATTGAAATTGTTAATACTGAAACTGGAAATGCAATGATTACTGTAGACAATAATGGAAATAATACTATTATAGTTTATGGTGGGGCAAACAAATGTGTGAATAAAGAAATTATAGATAAGAATGAGGATGCAATTATAAAGGCAGATTTTGTTATTTTTCAATTAGAAATTCCTATTGAAACAGTTGAGTATGGAATAGAGCTAGCTAAAAAGCATAATACAAAAGTAATCTTAAATCCAGCACCTGCAAAGATTTTAAGTGATAATATATTAAGAAATGTGGATATTATAACGCCAAATGAAACTGAGCTTGTAATAATATCTGGTGAGAATGATCTTAAATTAGGTGCAAGAAAACTTTTGGAGTCTGGCGTGAAAGAAGTTATTGTAACAATTGGAGAAAAGGGAAGCTATTATTTATCAAATGAAAAAGAAATACTGTCAGAAAGCATAAAGGTAAAAGCTAGAGACACTACCGCAGCAGGTGATTCTTTTAATGGTGCTCTTGCAGTGGCTATATGTGAAGGAAAATGTATTGAAGAAGCTTTGGAATTTTCTAATGTAGTTGGTGCTTTAACAACTACAAAATCAGGAGCTGAAAAATCTCTTCCATATAGAGAAGAAGTGAATAAAATATTAGAAATAAAATATAATAAATAAAAGGTTTTTGAATTGATAAAGTAATGTTGTATATTGACATAATTATGTATTTGAAATATAATTTTGATGAAATAATAAAATATCAAGCAATGATTAGGATGAGTAGATATATAATATGTATTTTAGAGAGGAAGTGTCTGGTGAAAACTTCTTACTATGTATTTCGAAGCTACCTAGGAGCTATAATTAACTAAGAGATGTATATTTAATACATAATTAGGGTGGTACCGCGGAATTTCAGCTTTCGTCCCTTTGTTTTGGGATGAAAGCTTTTTATTTTAGAAAAATATTGAAATTACAAGCAAATTTAAGAAAAGATGATTCTTAATTGAAAATTACAAATTGGAGGAATATTTTATGAAAATTACAAAGACTAATGATCTTAGAGACGCATATCTAAAGTTCTTTGAAAGTAAAGGGCATTTAAAAATGGATAGTTTTTCTTTAGTGCCTAAAAATGATAAAAGCTTATTATTAATAAATGCTGGAATGGCACCATTAAAGCCATATTTTACTGGACTTCAAGAGCCACCAAGACGTAGAGTAACAACTTGTCAAAAGTGTATAAGAACTGGTGATATTGAAAATGTAGGTATTACAAGTAGACATGGTACCTTTTTTGAAATGCTTGGTAACTTTTCATTTGGAGATTACTTTAAAAAAGAAGTTATTCCTTGGGCTTGGGAATTCTTAACAGAAGTTTTAGAATTACCAAAGGAAAAATTATATGTAACTATTTATTTAGATGATGATGAAGCATATGAGTATTGGACTTCATTAACTGATGTTGATAAGACACATATATTCAGACTAGGAAAAGAAGATAATTTCTGGGAACATGGTGCAGGCCCATGTGGTCCTTGTACAGAAATACATTTCAGAAGAAGTGATGATGCTAAACCAAAGAATGCTGAGGAATTTGTTAAGTATTCAGATGAAGATAAAATAATTGAAGTCTGGAACCTAGTATTTACTCAATTTGATGGGGATGGAAAAGGAAATTATGAAAAACTTGCAAGTACTAATATAGATACAGGAATGGGACTTGAAAGATTAGCAGTCGTAATGCAAAATAAAAACAGTATCTTTGAAATTGATACATTAGAAAATATATTAAGTGAAGTAGGTAAGTTTGCAAATGTTAAATATGGTGAAGATCGTAAAAAAGATATTTCTTTAAGACTAATAACAGACCACATAAGATCAATAACATTTATGATTTCTGATGATGTAATGCCATCTAATGAAGGCCGTGGATATGTGCTAAGAAGACTTTTAAGAAGAGCTGCAAGACACGGTAAAACACTTGGAATTAAAGATGCCTTCCTTTGCAATCTTTGTGATGTAGTTATTAGAGACTCTAAGGATGCTTATCCTGAATTAGCTAAAAAGCAAGAATATATTAAGAAAGTAATAAAGATAGAAGAAGATAAGTTTAGAGAAACTTTAGATTCTGGAACAGAAATACTTAATGGATTTATAAAAGAATTGAAAGCTAATAATAAAAAAGTATTAAGTGGTAAAGATGGATTCACATTATACGATACTTTTGGATTCCCAATGGAGCTTACTAAAGAAATACTAGAAGATGAAGGATTATCTTTAGATGAAGAAGCTTTCCATGAAGAAATGGATATTCAAAGAAAAAGAGCAAGAGAAGCAAGAAAGACTTCTAATTATATGGGAACAGATTTAAAAATAACTGATGAAATCTCTAATGATATAGAAACAGTTTTTGATGGATATGAAAATGATGTGTTAGATGCTGAGGCTAAAGTATTAATATGTGGAGATGCATTTGTGGATACTATCTCTGAAGGTGAAAAAGGTGTTATTGTTACCAATATAACTCCATTTTACGCAGAAATGGGTGGACAAATAGGAGATACTGGAGTTATCTACAATGATAATTTTAAGGCAAAGGTTATAGACACTAAAAATAATATTGGTGGAAAAATAGTACACTTTGTAGAAGTATTAAATGGTGAGTTAAAAGTTAATGATAAAGTAACTCTAGAAGTAGATAAAGAAAGAAGACAAGAAATTAAAAAGAATCATACAGCAACGCATCTTTTAGATACAGCGCTTAAAAAAGTTCTTGGAAGTCATGTGCACCAAGCAGGTTCATATGTAAGTAATGATAGATTGAGATTTGACTTCTCTCATTTTGAAGCTATGACAGAAGAAGAAATAATGAAGGTTGAAGAATTAGTAAATGAAGCAATCACAAGTGTAACTCCTGTTATAACTAAAATAATGAATCTTCAAGAAGCTAAAAATAGCGGAGCTATAGGAATATTTGATGATAAATATGCAGATAAAGTAAGAGTAGTATGTGCTGGAGAATATTCTAAAGAATTATGCGGGGGTACACATATTGATAATACAGGTAAAATAGGTTTATTTAAGATTGTATCGGAAAGTGGTATAGCAGCAGGTACAAGAAGAATAGAAGCAGTAATAGGAAAAGAAGCTTATAACTTAATAAATGAAAAGAAAGATTTATTAAAAGAAGCTTCAAGCAAATTTAAGTGCTCAGAAAAAGAATTGTTATCAAGAATTGATTCGAACATCAAAGAACTAAAAGAAAAAGATAAAGAAATTTCAATCCTAAAGGCAAAATTTGCATCAATGAATATTGATGAGATAATTAATAGTAGTAAAGAAATAAAGGGAATAAATGTAGTATCTTATGAAATGAAAGATGTGGATAGTGATACATTAAGAGATGTTTGTGAAAAAGTAAGAGATAAGGTAGAAAATTCAATTGTCTTACTTATGAGTTCGAATAATGAAAAAGTTATAATATGTGCAATGGCAACTAAAGATGCAGTATCTAAAGGGGCTCATTGTGGCAAACTTATAAAAGAAGTTGCATCAATCCTTGGCGGAGGCGGTGGTGGAAGACCAGACATGGCTCAAGCTGGCGGAAAATCACCAGAAAAGATAGGTGAAGCAATAAATGAATCTTATAAAATAATTGAAAGTTTAGCAAAATAGTATACTTTTTTAAAAATATGAGGTATAATCTAAATATAGTTTAAATGAATAATTTTAGATTTTTAAGTAAATAATGAATATAAGGAAAGTTTCCTTTAAAGATGTAAGGAGGTGAAGCTGCGTAAGCAGCTGGGTTGTATGAGTAACGATATTGAACAAACAATGAAATTTGATGTTAGTAAGAATAAAGAAGCTCTTACAAAAACTATCTTAACAGATGTTTATAATTCTCTACAAGAAAAAGGTTACAATCCGATTAACCAGCTTGTGGGATATTTGATTTCAGGAGATCCTACTTACATCACAAATTACAACGGAGCAAGAGCTTTAGTGAGAAAACTCGAAAGAGATGAATTACTAGAAGAAGTTTTAAAATCTTATTTGGAGATAAAATAGAGAGTGCCCGTTTTACGGGTACTCTTAATTTTTGGGAGTATTAAAGTGAGAATAATCGGTTTAGATTTAGGACAAAAAAATATAGGAGTGGCAGTTTCGGATCCATTGGGGTTTACTGCTCAAGGTTTAACAACAATAAGAAGAACTAATAAAGAAAATGATATTCAAGAAATTAAGAATATTTGTGCTGAATATAATGCAGAATTACTTCTTATAGGATTGCCTAAAAATATGAATGGAACAATTGGGCCATCTGGGGAACTTGCTATGGAGTTTGGAAAGCTGTGTGAAGATAAGATTTCTATAGAAGTGAAATTTTGGGATGAAAGACTAACAACAGTTGCAGCACATAAGGCAATGTTAGAAGCGGATTTGTCTAGAAATAAGAGAAAAAAGATAGTTGATAAAGTAGCAGCTACATATATATTGCAAGGATATTTAGATATGATATCAAAATAATATGGTATGTTCATAATATGCTAAGATGAAAGACTAACTATATATAATTTGCAAAGTATAAAAATAAATTTATTATATATAATAAATTTGATTTATTAAATAAGACTATTTTATATGAATATTAAATTTGTATAAAATATGATTTTGAGTATGAAAATAATTTTTATAGAATATTAAAAATTAATATAAATAATGATTAGATAAATATAGAAAGAGATATGAAAGGAATGTGGTTATGAATCAAGACGAAAAATATGTATATATACCTGATGAAGATGGCAATGACGTTAAGTTTGAGGTGATTATATATTTTGAAATAGAGAAAATAGGAGGAAAATATATAATTGCAACACCAGCGTTTGAAGATACTGATGAAGCCTATGCATTTAAAATTTATGAAGATGAAGATGGTAGTGAAATTTTTGTAGCACTTGAAGAAGATGATGATGAATTCCAATTAGTGCTAGAAACATATGATACTCTTATGAATGAAGATGGATTGTTGTAATTATAAAAGAAAAGAGGTGTTATAATGGATCAATCAAATTTAGTTGATATGAATGCCTTAAAAGAGAATTTAAAGAAAAAAGGTTATAAATTAACTCCACAAAGAAGATCTATTGTTGATGTAATTATTGAAAATGAAGGTAAACATTTAACAGCAGAAGAGATATACGATGAAGTTAAAAAAAAGTGCCCTGAAATAGGATTAGCAACAGTATATAGAACTATACTTTTATTAGAAGAGCTTAATATAATATCTAGATTAGATTTAAGCGATGGTTGCAGTAGATATGAATTAATTCATTCTAATGAAACTCATAGACATCATCATCTTATTTGTAATGTCTGCAATAAAGTCTTGGAAGTTAAAGATGATTTGTTAGACGATCTTGAAATAGATATTGAAAAAGAATATAAATTTAAAATTTTAGATCATAGTTTGAAATTCTATGGTTTATGCGAAGAATGTCAAAAAAATTTAAAAGAGGAATAAAAGGACTTTTAACAATAAAGAAAAGACCTTTATTTATAAAAATTTAATATAAAAGGAGGGGAAACATGAAAGGCGAAAAGACGAAGGTTAAAATTATTCCTCTTGGCGGTATAAATGAGATTGGAAAAAATATTACAGCTATTGAATATAAAGATGATATTATAGTAATAGATTGTGGATTAAAGTTTCCAGATGAGGATATGTTCGGGATTGATGTAGTAATACCAGATGTCTCTTATCTTGTAAAAAACTCAGAAAAAGTAAAAGGAATATTTTTAACACACGGACATGAAGATCATATAGGAGCATTACCATATGTTTTAAAACAATTAAATGTTCCTGTATATGGTACAAAGCTTACTCTTGGAATAGTTGAAACAAAGCTAAAAGAGCATGGTCTATTAAGCACAAGTGAATTAGTGAGAGTAAAGCCCAAAGATATAATAAAGTTAAATAGCGTTTCAGTAGAATTTATAAAGACTAACCACTCGATTGCAGATTCAGTGGCTATAGCAATCCATACTCCACTTGGGGTTGTTTTTCACACAGGAGATTTTAAAATTGATTACACACCAATTGATGGAGAGATGATGGACTTTGCAAGAATTGCGGAGCTTGGCAAAAAAGGTGTGTTAGTAATGATGGCAGACTCAACAAATGTTGAGAGACCAGGATATACTTTAACAGAAAGAGTTGTAGGTGAAACATTTTTTAAATTATTTAATAAGGCAAAAGGAAGAATAATTGTTGCAACATTTGCTTCAAATGTTCATAGGATACAACAAATAATTACAGCGGCAAAAGCTTATGATAAAAAAGTAGCTGTATCAGGAAGAAGCATGGAAAATATTGTTCAAGTAGCAATAGAACTTGGGTATTTAGATGCAGGTGAAGATGTACTTATACCAGTTGATGCTATGAATAAATATCCAAATGAAAAAATTGTTGTAATAACTACAGGTAGTCAAGGAGAACCAATGTCTGCATTAACTAGAATGGCTTCTTCAGAACATAAAAAGATAAATATAATTGAAGGCGATACTGTTATAATTTCAGCAACACCAATACCAGGAAATGAAAAGCTTGTTTCAAAGGTGGTAAATCAATTATTTAAAAAAGGTGCAGAAGTAATTTATGAATCAGGAGAAAAGATTCATGTTTCAGGGCATGCTTGTCAGGAAGAGTTAAAGCTTATGCATACTCTAGCAAAACCAAAATTCTTTATACCGGTTCATGGAGAATATAGACACTTGAAAAAGCATGGAGAACTTGCTATAAGTGTTGGATTAGATGAAAAAAATCTTATTATTCCTGAAAACGGAGATGTTATTGAAGTAGGAAGAAATTATATAAAGAAAAATGGAGTTGTTACTTCAGGGCAAGTATTTGTGGATGGCTTAGGTGTAGGCGATGTTGGTAATATAGTGCTTAGGGATAGAAAACATCTTTCACAAGATGGAATATTAACTGTTGTTGTAACAATTGAAAAACAAAGTGGAAGAATTGTAGCAGGACCAGATATTATTTCAAGAGGATTTGTCTATGTTAGAGAATCAGAAGGCCTTATGGAAGAATCAAGAGATATCGTGAAAGATGTCTTAATTGAATGTGAAGAAAAGCAAATTACAGATTGGGCAACATTAAAGTCTAAAATGAGAGATGAACTTAGAGAGTTCCTTTATGAAAAGACAAAGAGAAAACCTATGATTTTACCAATAATAATGGAATTTTGATTAATATAATTATTATTAACTTGACTTTTTATGCTGAAAATAGTAAAATTCAATATGGTTATGTGAGAAAATTGGATACTTTATGTATCCAATTTTATTTTATGAAAAAAATAAGAATATGTTTACATAAATAATATAAATATATATTTTAGAAGCTAAATAGTAAATGTATATATGTAAAATTACTTCAATTTATACATTTATAAATTCACAGTTTAATACTGTTTGGAGGAATAAAAATGGAATTAACAAAAAGAGAAGATATAAGGAATATAGCTATAATAGCCCACGTTGACCATGGTAAGACTACTTTGGTAGATGCTTTATTAAAACAAAGCCATGTTTTTAGAAGCAATGAAAAAGTGGAAGAAAGAGTAATGGATTCTAATGATCTTGAAAAGGAAAGAGGAATAACAATTCTTTCAAAAAACACAGCAGTTAAATATGGAGATGTTAAAATTAATATTGTAGATACTCCAGGACATGCTGATTTTGGCGGAGAAGTTGAACGTGTACTTAAAATGGTTGACTCGGTTTTATTAGTTGTTGACTCTTATGAAGGACCAATGCCACAAACTAAATTTGTTCTTAAGAAATCATTAGAATTAGGATTAAAGCCAATAGTCATAATAAATAAAATAGATAAGCCAGATGCAAGACCAACAGAAGTTATAGATGAAGTATTTGATTTATTTGTAGAGCTTGGTGCTAGCGATGAACAATTAGACTTCCAAATTCTTTATGCATCAGCAAGAGAAGGATTTGCAAGATACAATGTTGAAGATGATAATGCGGATATGACACCAATATTCGAAACAATAATAAAGTATGTTGCACCACCAGAAGGTTACTTAGATGAACCTTTACAAATGCTTGTAACTACATTAGATACAAATGCATTCGTAGGTAAAATTGCAATTGGTAAGATTGAAAGAGGAAGAGTAAAGAGAAATCAAACAGTAGCATTAGTTAGACATGATGGATCATCTTCAAATTATAAAATAACAAGTGTATTTACATATAATGGACTTAAAAGAGAAGAAGCTGAAGAAGCTGGAATGGGAGACATCGTTGCAGTAAGCGGTGTAGTTGATGCAAATATAGGTGAAACTATAGCAGATTCATCATGTCCAGAAGCACTTCCATTTGTTAAAATTGATGAACCAACATTAAGCATGAATTTTATGGTTAATGATTCACCATTTGCAGGTCAAGAAGGTGAATTTGTAACATCAAGACATTTAAGAGATAGATTACTTAAAGAATTAGAAACAAATGTAAGTTTAAAGGTTAAAGAAATAACTCCAGATTGTTTTGAGGTTTCAGGAAGAGGAGAATTACATCTTTCAGTTCTTATTGAAACAATGAGAAGAGAAGGATATGAGTTCCAAGTTTCTAAAGCTAATGTTATCTTTAGAGAAGAAAATGGTGTTAAAGAAGAACCGATTGAATACTTAACAATAGATGTTCCGGAAGAATTTATGGGACCTGTTATGGAAAAATTAGGACCAAGAAAAGCTGAAATGGTTAATATGACATCAGCAGTAAATGGATATACAAGATTAGAATTTACAGTACCAGCAAGAGGTCTTATAGGATTTAGAAATGAATTTATGACTGATACAAAAGGTAATGGTATTATGAATCATGTATTCCATGGATATGAGAAGTTCAAAGGTGAAATCCCAGGAAGAAGCAGAGGATCAATAGTATCATTTGAAGCTGGAGATTCAATAGCATATGGATTATTCAATGCACAAGAAAGAGGACAATTATTTATAGGTGCAGGTGTTCCAGTATATACAGGAATGATAGTTGGGGTTTCTGCAAGAGCAGAAGATATAGATATAAATGTATGTAAAGGGAAAAAACTTACTAATACAAGATCATCTGGTGCTGATGAAGCATTAAAATTAACTCCACCTATAGAAATGAGTCTTGAACAATGTTTAGAATTCATAAATGCTGATGAATTAGTTGAAGTTACTCCAGAAAATATAAGAATGAGAAAAAGAATTCTAGATAGTGCTGAAAGAAAGAGAATGATAAGCAGAAACAAAAAATAATTGTTTCAATTACTTCAAAATATTAAATAAATTAACTATAATAAAGTAAATGGTCTTTTAGACTATTTACTTTATTATATTAGGAGGAAAATATGGGGCATAAGAAATTTCCTAAAAGATTAGTACTTTTTTTGATATTTTTTATATGTATAATATTTTTAAGCTTTTTTCTAACCTATAACAGTGCTGTAAATAAACCGATAAAATCAAAAGAAAAAGAGATAATAATAAAAGTTGATAAAGGCCAAGGATTTTATGATGTCATAAATATATTAGATAAAGAAAATATACTTAGGAATAAATTTATGATTAAAGTAAACCTAAGCATAAATAGTAGAAATATACAACTCAGAGAAGGATCTTATAAAATTAATACAGATTTAAGTCTAAATGAACTTATAGAAGCTTTAGAGGGGAAAAGCGTAAATGAAAATTTAATTTCATTGACTATTCCAGAAGGTTATACAATAGAAGATATAGGAAAGGCTATAGAAGAAAAAAATATTGCTAGTAAAGAAGAATTTATAAAAGCAGTTGAAAATTATGAATTACCATGGTTTATAGAGAAAAATAAAAATAAAAGATATGACCTTGAGGGATATTTATATCCGGATACATATTTCATAGAAAAAGATACTGATTTAAAGGATATAATCAAAATGATGGTTGAAAGATTTGAGGAAATTTTAACACAGATACAAGAAGAATCTGGTGTTAACTTTGATAATAGTAAAATAAATGATATAACTACTATTGGTTCTATGATAGAAAAGGAAGCTCAAGTTGATAAAGATAGACCACTTATATCATCGGTGATTTATAATAGATTAGAAAAGGATATGAAGCTCCAAATAGATGCTACTGTTTTATATGCAATGAATGAGCATGTAGATGTGGTATTGTATAAACATTTAGAAACTGATTCACCATATAACACATATAAATATAAAGGACTACCAGTAGGACCAATATGCAATCCGGGAAAAGAATCACTAAAAGCGGCACTCATGCCTGATAAGACAGATTATTTATATTATATTTTGAAAGAAGATAAATCACATTATTTTACAAATGAATATAATGATTTTTTAAATAAGAAAAAAGAATTAGGATATTAGTTGACATGGAGGGCTTAAATTGAGTAATATTACATATGACTATATGGAAGACTATATAAGAAGCTTAGTTCCAGAAAGAAGTGGAACACTTAAAGAAATAGAAGATTTTGCTTTGGAAAATAAAGTTCCTATAGTACAAAAAGAAACAGGTATATTTTTAGAGTTTATTACTAGTATGAAAAAACCTAAAAGAATACTAGAACTTGGTACAGCAATTGGATTTTCATCTATTTTGATGTATGAATCATCAGGAACTAATCCTGATATTATAACCATTGAACGAGATGATAAGATGATTGAGTATGCTACAATGAACTTAGATAAGTTTGATTTATCAAAAAAAATAACAATCAAAAAAGGGGATTGTTTAGAAATTTTAGAAACTTTAAATGAACCTTTTGACTTAATATTTATGGATGCAGGAAAAGGACATTACAATCACTTTTTGCCGCATTGCTTAAGACTCTTAAATGAGGATGGAATAATAGTGGCTGATAATGTATTATTTAGAGGTATGGTTGCATCACAGGAATTAGTTAAAAGAAGAAAAATAACGATAGTAAAAAGAATGAGAGAATATTTAGATTTAGTTACTAAGGATAAAGACTTAATAACATCTGTAATTCCTATGGGAGATGGAATTGCAGTTACCAAGAGGAGGTAATTTTTTTGAATAAGAGAAAGCCGGAGATTTTAGCACCAGCAGGAAATTTAGAAAAGTTAAAAATAGCAATAGATTTTGGTGCAGATGCGGTATATTTAGGTGGAGGTAAATTAAATTTAAGAGCATTTTCTGATAATTTCTCTAATGAAGAAATGATAGAAGGAATAAACTACTGTCATGAAAGAGGAAAAAAAGTTTATGTAACATTGAATATATTTGCACGAAATTATGATTTAAAAGGTGCTGGAGAATATATAAAGGGTCTATATGATATGGGGGTAGATGCTGTAATTATTGCAGATCCATCACTAATTGCCATAACAAAAGAAGTTGCTCCAGAATTAGAAATACATTTGAGTACTCAAGCTAATACAGTAAATTGGGTTGCTACAAAATTCTGGTATGAGCAAGGTGTAAAAAGAGTAGTATTAGCTCGTGAATTGACATTTAGAGAAATAAACACAATAACTGAGAATATTCCAGAAGGATGTGACATAGAGGCCTTTGTACATGGTTCAATGTGTATAGCTTATTCAGGAAGATGTTTAATATCTAACTATATGCTTGGAAGGGATGCTAATAAGGGAATTTGCTCAAATGCATGCAGATATAAATATTATTTGGTTGAGGAAACAAGACCAGGGCAATATTATCCTGTCATAGAAGATGAAAAAGGAACATATATAATGAATTCTAAGGATTTATGTATGATTCATTATATACCAGAACTTGTTAAAAGTGGCATATACTCATTTAAAATAGAAGGAAGAATGAAAAGCGAGTTTTATGTCGCATCAGTAGTTAAGGCTTATAGAGAAGCTTTAGATGCATACTGGGAAGATCCAGAAAACTTTGAATTCAAAGAAGAATGGATGGATATATTAAATAAAGTAAGCCACAGACAATATCATACAGGCTTCTATTTAGGAAAGAATGGCGAGCAAAATTATGAAGAATCATCATATGTAAGAGATTATGAAATAGTTGGAATAGTTAAAGAATATGATGATGAAACAAAAACAGCTACAATTCTTCAAAAAAATAGAGTATTTGAAAATGATGAAGTAGAGGTATTACGTGCAAATTCTCCATATTTTACTGTAAGACTTGAAAATATGTTTGATGAAGCTAAGCAGATAAAGACAAATGTAGCCAATAGAGCTCATATGATTTTTAAAGCTAAAGTTGAGCATCCGCTTAAAGCAAATGATATGTTAGTAAAGTCTAATGCAGTATTGGAATTGAAATAATTATAAAATGTTAATTTAATATTTAGAATGAATAAAACACTTACTATAAGGCTAGAATCTAGTTGAAGGTAGGTGTTTTATATTTTTACTAAGAATTTTTATATGCAGAAACGATTGATGCAAATTTTATCTTTATTTATAGTATTCTTGGTAGTATTGACTTTTAGATTATTTAAACTTCAAATATATCCAAATGAAAAAGTAGTTCTTTCATATCAAAATCATCAGCAAGAGAATATAAGTGATATGAAGTATATGATTTTAGATACAAATGGTAAGGATCTAATGAATTATAATAAGCAATACATTTTGGTAATTGATACAAAGCCATTCAGTCTAAATAATTATGAGGAAACATTGGAAAGCTTGATGGCTTTAAATTTTATTATGAAATCAGAGAATCCACAATTTAATTATACAGATATAATGAAAGAAAATGGAAAAATATATTATAGTATTTCAGAAAACACTTATAAAAAGATAAATAGTTTAAAAAATATAAAAGGAATATATACATATACAAAAGATTCTGTAAATATTAAAAAAGCTTGGAATATCAGTAGTATGTTATCAAATGTATTAGATGAAAAAGAAATAGAGAAGGATTCTATTGAAGGAATGTTATATGATGAGTTAAAAGATAATGAATCACCTAAAAGTGAATTCTATTTAGATGATAGGGCAGTTTATTCAAAACATACTGTAAATATAAATGAAAATAATAAAAACCTACAACTGACTATAGATAAGAATTTTGAGGATAAAATTAGGAAAGTTTTAGATGATGATAAATATAATTCGTTAAAAAATGTAGGAGTAAGTATAATAGAAAGCGATACAGGGAAAATAAGGGCTTTAATGCAAAAAGATGAAAGCGAAGCGAATATTAACTTGGGAATAGAACAAATTGGCTATGAGCCTGGCTCTATATATAAGATAATTACTCTGGGATCAGCAATAGATATGGGACTTTTAAATATTAATAATCATTTTACGTGTACTGGACAGATTTGTAAAACTGTTCATGGAAACTTATCAGTAGAAGAGGCTTTTGAAAAATCATGCAATGATTCATTTGCTCAAATAGGGGCTATGGTTGGATATGATAAACTTGTCGCATATTCGGAAAATCAAGGATTATATAAGCCGGTATTAAATTTTAAAGGTAATAATAAAAATGAGGCGGCTGGAATAAAACCACAAAAAGAGGCTGGAGTAAACAACATATCTATTGGTCAATGTATGAATGTAACTCCAATTCAAATGTTAGGAGCAATAAATACTGTAACTAATAATGGAATTTATGTTAAGCCATATATTGTTGAAACTATAATTGATAAAAATGATAATACAATAAAAGAATTTAAGACAGAAGAAAAAAGGATATATAGTGAAACTACTTCTAAGATCCTAAAAAATGCTATGAGAGAAGTTGTAGTTAATGGTACAGGAAAAAATGCTTATATAGAAGATATATTTACAGGAGGAAAGACCGGATCGGCTACAGGAAATAATAATCACACACATGGATGGTTTGCAGGATACTTTGAATTAAATGGCAAAGAATATACAATGGTAATTTTTACACCTGAAATCCAGGATCAATCATTAGGTGGTGGTGATACGGCAGCTCCTATATTTAAAGATATAGTATTAGCTTTGAATAATTAAATTTAAATTATATAAAAAGGGTGCTAGGAAAAAAATAAATCTATATAAGCAACTTTTATAAAATATAAACATATTATAATATCAAGCACTGTTATGGAGGAACGAGGTGTTTGTATTAAATAGTTTAATTAATTTACTATGCAACTCAGTATTACTCACAGGATATATCACAAATAGCAACACTTTTCCATTACCTCTTGATGAGACAGAAGAACAGATGTATCTAGATAAACTTAAAAATGGAGATAAAGAGGCTAAAAGCATTTTGATTGAGAGAAACTTAAGATTAGTTGCACATATAGTTAAAAAATATTCTTTTCCCAACAAAGATGTTGATGAGTTGATATCAATTGGTACTGTTGGCTTAATAAAAGCAATAGATTCATTTGATTCTAGTAAGGGTACTAGACTAGCTACTTATGCATCAAGATGTATTGAAAATGAGATATTAATGCTATTTAGAAATAATAAAAAGCAAAAAAGTGAGGTTTATCTTCAAGATCCAATTGGTGTTGATAAAGAAGGTAATGAATTCTGTTTGATAGATATATTAAGCAGCGAAAAGGATTGTGTACTTGAAAATGTAGAACGTAATTTACAAGTAAAAGCTTTATATAGAAAGTTAGGTGAATCATTAACTAAAAGAGAGAGCTCAATATTGATAATGAGATATGGATTAATTGATGGAAAATGTAAGACTCAAAGAGAGATAGCTGTTAATTTAGGAATATCAAGATCTTATGTATCTAGAATAGAGAAAAAAGCATTAAAAAAACTTAAGAAAGAACTATTTACAAAATGATAGGGTATCTGTAGTTATTTCTTATGAATAGAAACATAATTTGGGTTGTATAAAATTGGGGAAATATATATAATATATTTTCCTGATTTTTTATTTTAAGAAAATAATTTTAAAATCATTGAAATATGATAAAATTAATATAAAAAAATATAATATATTGCAAAGTTTAAAGAGGAATTTATAGAAGTTTGTTGAATATATTTCTATTAGTAGATTTTTTCTACATAGAAAGGATAGAGAAAAATGCAGCAAGGAATAATAACATCCATAGACTTCGGAAGTAAAAAGTTGTCAGCATCAATGGCAGCATCAAATAAAGAAGGTGAAATGGATATATTAGGGGTAAAGTCTTGTAAATCCATGGGGATAGAAAAAGGGCTGGTGACAGATATTGAAAAATGTAGAATATCCATATTATCTTTATTAAGGGATTTACAGGAAAGTACTAATAAAGAAATAGGTAATATATCTATTGGTATTTCAGCAAGGAAAACATCAATTAAAGAAATAAGAACCTTTTGTAAAATAAAAAATGAGAGAGTTACTAAGCTAGATATTATTAATGGAATAAAAAAAGCAAAAGAAACCATAATGTTAAAAGAAAATGAATGTATTGTAGATACAATGGTCAACTTTTATATTCTAGATGGTAAAGTATTACATAAAGATATTATAAATTTAACTGGTAATGAACTTGAATTAAATCTGACAATTTTAATTGGTGATAAAGATGAAATACAAAAATATTATGACATTTTTAAAAATACTAAGTATACAATAAAATATATTACCCTTAATATATTTTCAGGCAAGCAAATATTTTTGAATGGTACTAATGCAATGGGAGATGTTGTATTAGTAGATGTAGGAGCTGGAAAAACTGATATTTGCTTGTTTAATAATGGAATACCTAAAAATTTAACTAGTATTCCGATTGGTGGAAATAATATATCTAATGATTTAGCTATATGTGGCAAATTTTCATTTATGGAAGCAGATAATATAAAAATAATTTATTCAGGAAACTATGAATCATTATATAAAGATGAATCACTTGATGATGATATACAAGTAGGGACAACTAAGGTATCTAAAGAATTATTCTATGAAGTAACTAATGCTAGAATTGAAGAAATATTAATTCATGTCAATACTGAATTAAAAAAGACTGGTCATTATGATAGAATTTGTAGTATAATTTTATATGGAGATGGTTTAAGCTATTTTGAAAATATAAATACGTTTGCAAAAGCTATTATTAAGAGAAAGACTAAGATTGTAAGCAAAGTAGACTTAGGAATAAAAAATTCAGAAAATATAACTTCTTTAGCATTAGCAAAAGAAGTATATGATAGATTAAATTTATTAGAGGATAGTAATAAACCTCAAATAGTTGAAGAAATTCAAACGAATGAAACAGAATTTTTATTAGACGAAAATGAGGAAGGAAGTCATATTCTAAAAAAAATTAAAACTTTTTTGGATAAGATTTTTTAAAGGGAGGAATTAATTTGTTAGATTTTGATTCAGATATGCAAGAATTAACCAATATAAAAGTAATTGGTTGTGGTGGCGGTGGTAGCAATGCCGTTAACAGAATGATAGTTGAAGGATTAAAAAATGTTGAGTTTATAGCAATAAACACAGATAAACAGGCGTTATTGCTTTCTAATGCAAGTCAAAAAATACAAATTGGGGAAAAATTAACCAAAGGGCTTGGTGCAGGAGCTAATCCAGAAATAGGTAAAAAAGCTGCTGAAGAGAGCAGAGAAGAAATTACAGCTGCTATTAAAGGAGCTAATATGGTATTTATTACTGCTGGAATGGGCGGTGGAACTGGAACAGGAGCAGCACCAGTAGTTGCTGAAATAGCAAAATCTATGGATATATTAACTGTAGGTGTAGTTACTAAGCCTTTCCCATTTGAAGGAAAGAGAAGAATGAGACATGCAGAAATGGGGATTGAAAATCTAAAAGAAAAAGTTGATACTTTAGTTATAATACCAAATGAAAGACTTCTAACAATGGCTGATAAGAAAACAACACTTTTAGATTCGTTCAAATTGGCTGATGAAGTGCTAAGACAAGGGGTTCAAGCAATTTCAGACTTAATTACTATAACTGGTGTTATTAACGCAGACTTTGCGGATATAAAAGCAGTTATGCTTGATAAAGGATTAGCACATATGGGAGTTGGTTTTGGTAAGGGTGAGACAAGAACACAAGATGCAGTTAAGCAGGCAATCTCATCACCATTATTAGAAACTTCAATCGATGGAGCTACAGATGTTATAATAAATTTTACTGGTGGAGCAGATCTTGGAGCGTTAGAAGTATATGATGCTGCAGATGTAGTACGTGAAGCGGTTGATCCAGATGCTAATATTATTGTTGGAGCTGTAATTGATGAGTCTTTAAAAGAAGAAATAAGAATTACAGTAATCGCAACAGGATTTGAATGTCAACCTTCTATAGAACCAATAACTAAAGAGAGTGTTAAGCCAGTAAATAATACTTCTGTTAAAGAAGAGGTTGCAGCAACAGTAGAACCTACAGTTGAACCAATTATAACTTCAAATAATAGTTATGAATCAGATGATTTAGATATACCTGTATTTTTAAGAAGACAAAAGAAACATTAATATTTACTTCTTTATATATTTAAATTATAGCCTTAAAAGAATTATCTTTTAAGGCTATAATTTTTTATTATTTAGTAATTTATATATTTAGATAACCAGTGGCTAAGTTATTTTTGATAATATTGTAATAAATAAAATATAAAGACTAAAGAATAAAAAATAAATTATATGCGCCTGTCCTTTTCACAGGCTTGCTCAGAAAAAACAGTATGCGATGAAAAAACTACGGGTAAACGATTTTTAAAATTAAAGTTATTGTATTCTATTGGATTTATATTTTATAGAGAATCATATCATAGTCGCCTTGGCGATTTTTTAACGTATAGGAAAGTATAAAATTTTTATAATAGGAAAAGCCTTAAGAATAGAGGCTTTCTGTAACTTAGATAGTTCAATACGTTAAAAAATAAATTATAGTCCCGCAAAAGTGCCTTCTTATTTAAAAATGTGTTTGAGTAATTGCTTATTTTATAGTATTAAGGTTTATATTTTACGTATAAAGCGTGGCGAAGCCACTTTTTTATTTTACAAATTAAATTGTGAAAAAGTAAAAAAAATCATAAAAAGTTATTTTATCATATAAAAAGTAGTCTACAAAAAATGATGTAAGTAAATGTAAAAAGTTAAAGTTAAAAAATATTAATATGTTATTAGATTGTGACAAATTTTTAAGACAGATGAGTCTATAATGAATTCATATGATGGAGGAATAAAAATGGAAATATATATAGATGTTTTAATATTAGAAAATTTTATAGTAAATTTGTTTCTGCTATTATTAACTATGAAATTAATTCATCATAAATGTAAGACAAATATAATGATATTTTCAAGTTTTTTAGGAAGCATATATACAGTGGTATTACTGATTCCAGAATTGAAGATTTTTAGTTACTTCCCATTTCAAATAATTATGGCAATAATAATGGTTTGGATTACTTATGGAAAAACAAGTATCATTAATTTACTTAAGACTACTACAATATTTTTAATGGTTTCATTTACATTAAGTGGAATATGTTTTCTGTTTTCACTAAAAGAAAATATATATATATTAGGGGAGAAATTTAGTATTGCAAAGTATTCAATTAAATATGTGATTTTAAGTTTTATGATACTATTTATAGTTATTGATAGAATTAGTTACTATATTAAAGAACAAAATTTTGTAAATAATTACATATTTTCTGTAGAGTGTTATATAGAAAATAAAAACTATATATTTAAAGGATTTTTAGACACAGGAAATGAATTGAGAGAACCAATAACAAACTTACCTTGCATAATAGTTGAAGAAAGCTTGTTAGGTGATGTGAATTTCCAGGGAAATAATATATATCATATACCTTATAGAACAGTAAAATCAAATGGAATACTTGTAGGTATTAGAGTTAATAATGTAAATATAAAAGATCATGGATTAGAATTTAGAAAAATTGATGCAATAATATGTCCATGTAGTGATCAATTCAGCAAAAATAGTACATTTAATGCATTATTATCAAGAGGAATAGTATAGGAGGATTCAAAGTGGAAAAGATAATTGTATTATTAAATAAATTAATAAGTAAGTTAAAAGTATTTAGAAGAGGATTATATTATGTAGGCGGTAATGATGCACTTCCACCACCATTATCTAAGGATGAAGAGGAAGATTTAGTTAATAAATTAAATAGTGATGAAAGTATTAGAAGTATATTAATAGAAAGAAATTTAAGACTAGTAGTTTATATTGCAAGAAAATTTGAAAATACAGGTGTAAATGTAGAAGATTTAATATCAGTAGGAACAATTGGGCTCATTAAAGCAGTAAATACGTTTAATCCTGAAAAGAAAATAAAGCTTGCAACATATGCATCTAGATGTATAGAAAATGAAATTTTAATGTATTTAAGGAGAAATAGCAAAGTAAAAGCAGAAATATCATTTTATGAACCATTAAATATTGACTGGGATGGAAATGAATTATTGCTTTCAGATATATTAGGGACAGATAATGATACCGTATATAATTTAATAGAAGATGAGGTGGACAAGCAGCTTTTACTTATAGCACTAAAAAGCTTGAATGATAGAGAAAAAGAAATTGTAAGATTAAGATTTGGATTAAATGGAACAAGAGAAAAGACACAAAAAGAAGTTGCGGATATGCTTGGAATATCACAATCTTATATATCTAGATTAGAAAAGAAAATTATTAGAAGATTAAAAAAAGAAATAAGTAGAATGATTTAGGTTGTCTTTGAGTATAAAAGTATCTGCTATCGGAAATAATGATTAATGCAATACATATCATTACTTCCGAAAGGAGGAAAATTTTGTGATAATTAACAAGGTGGAAATATGCGGTGTTAATACAGCAAAACTTCCTATACTTAAAGAAAAAGAAAAAAAGCAATTGCTATTGCAAATGAAAGCAGGAGATAAAAATGCAAGAGAAACATTTATAAAGGGAAATTTAAGATTAGTACTTAGTGTAATTCAACGTTTTAATAATAGAGGGGAAAATATTGATGACTTATTTCAAGTAGGATGCATTGGTCTTATGAAATCAATAGATAATTTTGATTTATCACAGAATGTAAAATTTTCTACATATGCAGTACCTATGATTATAGGTGAAATCCGTAGATATTTAAGAGATAATAATTCAATTAGAGTTAGCAGGTCATTAAGGGATATAGCTTATAAAGCTTTAATAACAAGAGAAAAATTTATAAAAGATAATAACAAAGAACCAACGGTTTCTCAAATAGCAAAAGAGTTAGAATTGCCAAGAGAAGAAGTAGTATTTGCATTGGATGCAATTCAAGATCCAGTGTCTTTATTTGAACCTATATATCATGATGGCGGAGATGCAATTTATGTAATGGATCAAATAAGTGATACAAAAAATACTGATGAAAGCTGGCTTGAAAATATATCAATAAAGGAGGCTATGAAAAAATTAACAGATAGAGAAAAACTAATATTGAATTTAAGATTTTTTAATGGAAGAACTCAAATGGAGGTGGCCGAAGAAATTGGTATATCCCAAGCACAAGTTTCTAGGCTAGAAAAAACAGCATTAAAGCATATGAGAAAACATGTTTAATTACAAAAAGACGTTCAAAAGTATTTTGAACGTCTTTTAAATTTCGTAAACTTTATTAAAAATATGTATAGAAGCCAATAATAAATAAGAAAATGAATCATATATTTAATAATATAGATTAATTAAACTACATAAAAAATAAAAATTTATGGGGGAGATTTGATGGAGTTAGAATTACATTCAATCAATGGAATGAGAAATATGGAAGTTATAGATGTACTAACTGGAAGTAAACTTGGATTTATTAGAGATTTGAAAATAGACTGTGATACAAATAAAGTAATTTCTTTAATATTACCAGGAGAAGTTAAATCATGGTTTGGGAAGGATGAAGAAAAAGAAATACCGTGGAAAAATATAGTGAAAATAGGGACGGATGTTATACTGGTGAAATCACAAGGTGAAATAGATAATGATATAAATAATATATAGCAATATAAGAAGAATGACGTTATAATATATATAAGTAAAGTTGATGCACTAAAGTTAAGAGGTGATGTAAATGAAGTGTCCTTTTTGTTCTTTTGAAGAAAGTAAGGTGGTTGATTCTAGATCAACAGATGACAATACAACAATTCGAAGAAGAAGAGAATGTTTAAGATGTAATAAAAGATATACCACATATGAGAAAATAGAAGATTTTCCTATATTGGTAATAAAAAAAGACTTAACTAGAGAAAATTTTAATAAAGAAAAAATAATAAATGGCTTAATAATAGCTTGCCAAAAGCGTCCAATATCAAGAAAACAAATGGAAGATTTAGCAAATGACATAGAAAAAACAATTTCTAATAGCATGCTTACAGAAATTCCATCTAAGGATATTGGTGAAATGGTTATGAACAAATTAAAAGAGCTTGATGAAATATCTTATGTTAGATTTGCATCAGTTTACAGACAGTTTAAGGATATTAATACTTTTCTTGAAGAAATAAAAAACCTTACAACATAAAAAAAAATTGGGATATTGAGAAGTAAGCTTCAATATCCTTTTTATATATATAAAAATAATTAAAAATGATTTGTGTTATTAATAAGTTAAAAATTAGTTAAAAGATATACTAATTATTATATATAATGTTAATATTAATAATGTAAGGGTTAAGACTAGGAGGATATAGTTAAATGAACAAAGTTCTGTTAGATTCTCTTATAAAGAAAGAGGATTATTTGATTTTAGATAGTGATAAATTTCAAGTTGTGTTTACAAATGCAGAAAAAAATAGAAGCTTTAACAGAGCTACTGAGGAAGGAAAAAAGTATTTGAATTCTTTAAGTGGAGAATTTGATCTGGAAAAAGTTGTATATCTAAAACAAATACACAGTGATAAAATATTAGAGTACACTGGAAAAGATATAAATGACATGGAAGGTGATGCGGTAATAACTAACATAAAAAAAATAGCAGTAGGTATTTTTACAGCAGACTGCGTGCCAGTAATATTAGTAGATGAAGTGAGAAAAGTAGTAGCAGCTATACACAGTGGATGGAGAGGTACATTTGAATCAATAACCTTTAAGACCATAGAAAAAATGAAGAATGAATTTAAATGCAATGAAAAAAATATTAAAGCCTATATTGGATCTCATATTAGAAAATGTTGCTATGAAGTTTCTGAAGAACTTAAAGATAAATTTATAGAAAAAAAATATGATATTGATAAAAATAAATTATTTAATGGAAGAAATCTAAATTTAGAGTGCTGCGTTGAAGATGATCTAATAAAAAGTGGCGTAGATGAAAAAAACATATTTACTTTAGGAATATGTACTTATTGTAATGAAGATATTAAGTTATATTCATATAGAAAAAGTGAAGGAGCTTATGGAAGAATGTTTTCTTTTGTATTCCTAAAATAGGGGGGAAAAATATGTCTAAAGAAAAAATACTAATAGTTGATGATGAAGAACATATTGTTGAGTTATTAAAATTTAATTTACAAAGTGCAGGATATGAAGTGATGGAGGCTAATAATGGAATTGATGCATTAAAAATTGCAAACGAGAATAAGCCAAGTTTAATGCTTCTTGATTTAATGCTTCCAGGAATGGATGGTTTTGATGTTTGTAAAGAAATTAAGAGAAATAATGAAATGAAAAATACATCAATAATAATGCTTACTGCTAAAGGCGAAGAGTTAGATAAAATATTGGGATTGGAATTAGGGGCAGATGATTACATAACTAAGCCTTTTTCAGTGAGAGAATTATTGGCAAGAGTTAAAGCGGTTCTAAGAAGAACAAATACTTTTAGCGAAAGTGATAGTGAAATATATAAATCAAAGAGCTTAACTGTAAATTTTGAGCGCCATGAAGTAGTAGTAAATAATAATAAAGTGGACTTGAGTCTAAAAGAATTTGAGCTTCTTCAAATATTAATTAAAAATAAAGGAAAGATACTTAAAAGAGAGGTTTTATTAGACAAAATATGGGGGTATGAATATATAGGAGAAACAAGAACTGTTGATGTACACATAAGATACTTGAGAAAGAAAATAGAAGAGGATGATAAGAATCCAAGATTCATTGAGACTATTAGAGGAGTAGGGTATAGATTTAACCCAGAGGAATAATATGAGGAACAAAATACTAACATCTGTAATGGTAACTGTTTTATTTGCTATATTATTATTAACATCATCATTTATAACATTAATTAATTTAAGAGAAATAAATAATACAAAGCAAATACTTGTGAACGTAAACTATCTTATAAGTAAAAATGAGGATTTTGATAAGCATGATTTGAGCAAATTTAACGAAGTTAAAATCAATAATACTCCAATTAGAATTACTTTGGTTAATAAAAATGGAGACGTATTATATGATAATGAAATTAAAAGTAATGAAAATCATAAGGAAAGATTAGAGATAAAGAAAGCTTTTGAAGATGGAAGTGGATATCAGATAAGGTATAGTGAGACTTTAGATACTAAACTTATGTATTATGCAAGTAAAGTCAGTGATAATTTAGTATTAAGGACATCTATACCAATAAGTACTGTAAATATGTTTGAACAAGCTAATCTTAAATATTATTTATTTATAATTGCAGTTGTCATTGTATTTTCATTATTTTTATCATTTAGGTTGGTTAGAATAATTGTTGAGCCAATAAAAGAATTGGAATCAGTAACATCAAAGATGAGTCATGGTGATTATAAAATAAGGTCAAACATAAAAAGTAATGATGAACTTGGAACTTTAAGTAATACATTTAACAAAATGGCTGAACAGCTTCAAATCAAAATTAAAGAAGTGGTTGATAAGCAGAATAAAGTTGAATCTATATTAAATAGTGTAGAAAGTGGAATAATTGCAATAGATGAAGATAGCAATGTAATATTAATTAATCCATATGTTGGAACCTTACTTGGCATAAAGAAAAATATAGTTGGTGAATGTATATTTGATTATGTAAGTGATTATGATATAAAGTCATTTTTGAAGAACGAAGATAAAAATGAAGAGGAAATAAAAGTTCTTCATCCAATAGAAAGGGAAATAAAAATAAAAAAATCTGATATAATAAATGACTCTCAGAATATAGGAAGAGTAATTTTATTTCAAGATGTTACTGATATAAAAAGAGTTGCACTTATGAGAACGCAATTTGTAGCTAATGTTTCTCACGAATTAAAGACACCACTGACTTCAATTAAAGGCTTTGCAGAAACATTGAGGATAGTTAAAGATGATGAAACTAGAGAAAAATTTTTAGATATAATAAATAAAGAGGCTGAAAGATTAACACGCCTTATAAATGATATATTAGTATTATCTAATATTGAAAGTAATTTAGTCTCAGAAGTTGGGGAGTTTTCACCAGAAAACATAATTGAAGATGTCATAAATGTAATGAGAAAAATAGCTGTAAATAAAAATGTGGAAATTGAATATAATGATGAGAATTGTGAAAATATCTTAGGAGATAAGGATAAATTCCATCAATTGGTGCTAAACTTGATAGAAAATGCAGTTAAATATTCTAATGATAAAGGTAAAATAACAATAAATAGCTATAACGATGAACAATATTATTGTTTAGATATTATTGATGATGGAATTGGTATTCCGAAAGAAGATATACCAAGAATATTTGAAAGATTCTATAGGGTAGATAAGTCGCGTAAAAAGGGTGGTACAGGATTAGGCTTAGCTATAGTTAAACATATAGTTAAGATTTTTAACGGTCAGATAGATGTAGAAAGTGAGCTTGGGGTTGGGACTACATTTAAAATTAAAATACCATATCTTTAGAGTGAATAAAAACATATTTATTTGTAAAAAATACTTAGGAAATATATTTCTAAGTATTTTTTATTTAAATAGAAACTATTCATATATAGAACGTTATGTTAAATTTTATTAACATAACTGACTAATATCTTAACATTATTCTAATAATTTATTAACTTTCAAAGTTTATCATTAGTTTTGTAAAGGACAAAATAAATAGGTATATTAAATTGATGTTAAAACATATCGCTTACGGAGGAAAAATAATGAAAAAGAAATCTTTAAAATACATAGTTGGTACTTTACTTGTAGCTATGATTGGAATTGGAATGATAGGTTGTGGTGGTAATGGAAGTGCTGACACAAACAACGGTGAAGCTCAAGAAGGATTAAGTGGTACATTAACAATAAGTGGTTCATCTGCTTTATTACCATTAATGGAACAATCAATTGAAAAGTTTAATGAAAAATATTCAGAAGTCGAAATAAGTGCACAAGCAGGTGGATCAGGAACAGGACTTACTCAAGTACTTGAAGGTAGCGTTGATATAGGAAATTCAGATCTATTGGCAGAAGAAAAATTAGATACAGATAAAGCAAAAGAACTAGTTGATCATCAAGTAGTAGCACAAGGGTTTGGAGTTGTAGTTAGTAAAAGTCTTGGAATTACAAATTTAACTAAAGATCAAATTAAGGATATATTTTCAGGAAAAGTTACTAATTGGAGTGAAATTGGTGGACCTAATAAGGAAATATTTATAGTTCATAGAAAATCTGGTTCGGGTACAAGAGCTACTTTTGAAAGAACTATATTGGATGGTGATGCTTCACTTGAAAATGATTCAATTGGAGTTATGCAGGATTCTAACGGTGCGGTACTTACAGCTATGAGAGAAAATGAAGGAGCAATAAGTTATGTTGGCCTTGCATATATGAACAATGAAGAGGCTAAAGAAGCATTGGCAGTTGTTAGTATTGATGGAGTAAGTTCAGATAAAGCTAATATTTGTGATGGATCATATCCATTTTGGTCATATGGACATATGTATACAAAAGGGGAAGCAACAAGCCCAGCAAAAGAATTTATTGAATTTGTTTCAAGTAGTGAAAATAATGAAAGCTTAGAAAACTTAGGATTTATATCAGGATCAGAAATGAAAGTAAAATAGAAAAAAACATAAATAATTTTAAATTAGAGGATGAGTTAAGATGGAAAAAAGAAGTTTAAAGGAAAGGATTAAGAATGAGTATATAGGTCAGATTTTTGCAAACTTTTGTGGAATACTCATTATATTAATCACAGTAGCTATAATAATTTTTATAGGATCTAAAGGGATAAAAACATTTACGCAAAATCACTATAGCATATCAGAGTTTCTATTCACTAATAATTGGAAGCCTGGACAAGAAAATTCTCCTTCTTTTGGAGCTTTGGCTTTCATCTTAGGCTCAACATTGGTTAGTGTAGGCGCAGTTGTTATAAGCGCGCCTATTGCTATAGCTTTAGCCATATTTGTAAATGTAATATCAAAAGGAATAGGTAATAAATTAATAAAACCATCATTAGAGGTCTTAGTTGGAATACCATCTGTTGTATATGGATGGGTAGGAATTTCTGTTTTAGTTCCTTTTATAAAAAATAATGTTGGTGGTATGGGGTACTCGTTACTTGCAGGAGTATTAGTACTATCACTTATGATATTACCTACAATAGCAACATTATCAATAGATGCTATAAAGACTATACCTATGGATCACATTGAGGCATCATATGGCCTTGGTGCAACAAGATGGCAAACAATCTCAAGGGTTATTGTTCCAGGTGCAAAATCAGGAATACTTACAGGGGTAGTTCTTGGGATTGCTAGAGCTTTTGGAGAGGCATTAGCAGTACAAATGGTTATAGGAAACACAGTTAAGATACCTGATGGTATTCTTTCATCAATGTCAACTTTGACAAGTATAATAACTATGGACATGGCAAACACAGTAAGTGGAACAGCATGGAATGATGCATTATGGACATTAGCATTAATATTGTTAATAATATCATTCATTTTCATATTGATTGTGAGAAGAATTGAAAAAAGGAGTGCTGTCTAATGAATGCTAAAAAAGTAGATAAAATTGCAACATTTATACTTTATGCAATAAGTACGTTTATAGTGTTATTACTTGGTTTATTTATTGTATATATATTATATAAAGGTGGAAGCATGTTAAAGCCAAGCTTTTTGTTTGGAAAGCCTAAAATATCGGGAGCTGGTGGAGGAATAGGTCCACAGTTATTTAACTCATTTTATATGTTATTAATTTCTTTACTTATAACAGTACCAATTGGTATTGGAGCAGGTATATATTTATCAGAGTATGCTAAAGAAGGAAAAGTTCTTAATTTTATAAGAATGTGCCTTGAAACAATGTCTTCTCTACCTTCTATAGTTATTGGAATGTTCGGTATGCTTATTTTTGTAAATAAATTAGGGTGGGGATATTCAATCCTTGCAGGTGCTTTATCAGTTACAATATTAAACATACCTTCAATGACGAGAATATCAGAAAATGCAATTGCAACAGCAAGCAAAAGAGTTAAAGAAGCATCTTTAGGTCTTGGAGCTACGAAATGGCAGACTCTTGTTAAAATTACAGTACCAAGTGCCATGGGTGAAATTTTAACAGGTGTAATTTTAGCAGCAGGTAGAATTTTTGGAGAAGCAGCAGCATTTTTATATACGGCAGGTTTAAGCTCAAAAGCTTTAAACTTTAATACTATAAGTCTGGTTAATAGTAAATCAGCATTTTCATTATTTAGACCAGCAGAAACATTAGCAGTTCATATATGGAAGCTAAATTCGGAAGGTATTGTAGCAGATGCTACCCAAATAGCAAACGGAACAGCAGCGGTTCTTATAATATCAGTTCTTTTATTCAATATATTAGCTAAATTAATAGGAAAAAGAATTATGAAAAAGTACGGTGGACAATAAAAATAGAGTTAATTTATGTGGCGAAAGTAGGAGAGTTAATCATGAGCATTATTGAAACTAAAGATTTATGTTTATATTATGGAGAGAAGCAAGCATTAAAAGATATTAATATGAAAATAAATAAAAATGAAGTTACAGCACTAATTGGTCCTTCAGGATGTGGAAAATCGACTTATTTAAGAACAATAAATAGAATGAATGATTTAATTGAAAGTGTAAAAATTACAGGGGAAGTCTTATTTGAAGGAAAAGATATATATAAAGATTATGATGAAATACATTTAAGAAAAAGAATAGGTATGGTATTCCAAAGACCTAATCCATTTCCAATGTCTATTTATGATAATATTTCATATGGTCCAAGAATTCATGGTATAAAAAACAAAAAAGTACTTGATGAAATTGTAGAAAAAAGCTTAAAAGGTGCTGCACTTTGGGATGAGACTAAAGACAGATTAAAAGAAAGTGCCCTTGGAATGTCCGGTGGTCAACAACAAAGATTGTGTATTGCAAGAACTTTAGCAGTTTCTCCAGAAGTTATATTAATGGATGAACCAACTTCAGCACTAGATCCTATTTCAACATCAAAGATGGAAGATCTTATGGATGAACTAAAAAAGAATTATACAGTAATAATAGTAACTCATAATATGCAACAGGCAGGTAGAATAGCTGACAAAACAGCATTTTTCTTAAATGGAGAAGTTATAGAGTTTGGAAAAACAGAAGATATATTCTATAATCCAAGAGATAAAAGAACAGAGGATTATATAACAGGTAGATTTGGTTAAAAGGAAGGGTGTAAAATTATGACAAGAGGTTCACAACATATAAGGGTAAAAAATATTCATAGGGATTTATTATCAATGTCTAGTCTAGTTGAAAAACAAATATATGAAAGTATGATCTGCTTAAAAAAGTATGATTTAGAAAAAGCAGATATAATTATTGACAATGATGATGAAGTTGATAATATGCAAAAGGAAATAGAAGAAGAATGCATTAAGTTCATTGCAACTGAACAGCCACTTGCAAAGGATCTTAGAAGAGTTTTTGCAGCATCTAAAATAGTTACTGATTTAGAAAGAATGGCAGATCATGCAATTGACATATGTAAGATAACTAAAAAAATGGGAAAAAACTTAAGTGCTTTTAATGGAGATATAAATGAACTTTGGGATATGGAACAAAAAGTAAGAGAAATGATTAAAGCATCAGTAGAAGCTTATACAAATAATGATGTTAAAGCGGCATATAAAATTTGTGCAGAAGATGATAAAGTAGATGCATTTTACAAAAATTTATTTAATAAAATTATTAAAAAGATAAAGGTACATGAAGAGTTGGTTAATGATGGAGCACAAATGTTGTTTGTAATTAAGTATTTAGAGAGAATAGCAGATCATGTTACTAACATTTGCGAATGGACTATTTTTTCAAAAGATGGAGTTTATGTAGATTTAAATGAATAATTGAGAGACTTTGATTTCTACAATAAATATAGCTGAAAATTAGATAATATTTAATTTCAGCTTTTTTTATACGGCGAATTGTCAAGCTAAGTATTACGCTTAGCTTGATTGTTGTTAAACGCCTCTAAAGGACAGGAAAAAAATATTTTCTTTTGATATAGATAGAAAGGTTTTGTTCATTATTGATGATATAGGTTTAAAAGAATAGAGGCTATAGCCATACATACTACCAAGTTTGGTATAAAATGAATTTCTAGTAACAGTTCCTTTAACAATATCATTGTCAACAAGGCACATACTAAGTAATTTAGTATTTTTTTTAAACTCTTCATCTACTTTACTAACCAAAATGTTAGAGGTTATTGTTTTAGATGGAGTTGAAAGAGTAGTTATAGTATATGATGGTCTATTACTGTTGATTATATTGAAATTAATTATTTTTTTATATATCTCATCCTTTAGGGGAAATAGTTTCTCAGCAGGTTTTTGCAAATAATATCCTTGGCCATAATGAACATCTAAATCTATTAATTTTTGAAGTTCATGTTCACTTTCAATACCTTCAGCAATTATATAAGATCCTATTGAATTGGCAAGCTGGCACATACTTTTTACAATGGCTTGTTTAATTTCATCTTTATGAATATTGCGTATAAGCTGCATATCAAGTTTTATAAATTCAGGCTTGATCACAGAAATTCTGTTTAATGATGAATGCTCAGAACCTAAATCATCAATAGCTATTTTATAATGTTTGCATTTATAGTATTCAATATTCTGCTTAAAAATATCATCAGAATATATATTTTCTTGCTCTGTAACTTCTAAGATGATATCTCCTAGACCTATTGAATTTTCTTTTGAAAAATTTATAACTAATTCATTAAATAATTCTTTTTTGTGTAAAAATAATGGACTTATATTTATGAATAATTTTTCTTTTATTTCATTTTTTGATGAATTTTCTAAAGCTTTTTTATAAACAGACTTTCAAGTTGAATTATTTTATCGTATTTAATAGCTGAGTTAATTAGTTCTTGAGGACTCATTAAATTTGATATATCTCTGATTAATACTTCATACCCAAGTATGCTAGCGTCTTTTAAAGAAATAATGGGTTGAAAAAATGAATATATATTTGCTTTAGTTAATAACTTCTGAAGGTTTTTATATAAAGTTATATCTGATACATTTTCCAAATAAAATCACAACCTTTAAAATTATTATAAGTAATGGTAATAATATAATATTAGATCATTGATATTAAAATTATAGGTATGTTTTGTAAATTTTAAGTAAAGCAATTCTATAACAATTGAAACTTAATTGAATAACAAAAATATCTATTACCAATAATAAAAATATTAAGTTTACATAAACACTTTTATTGACTTAAACAAAGTAATCATGTAATATAACAAGGATAGATAGTATGTTATAATAAGGAGAGAAATTATGAAAAGTATTATAACAAACATAACTCCAGGCAGTATTGCTGAAGAAGTTGGAATTGAAAAAAATGATTCGCTTATTTCTATTAACGGTAAAGAAGTTAAAGATATTATAGACTATAAATTTTTGTCTGAAGATGAAGAATTAGTGCTTGAAATAGAGAAGGCTGATAGCGGAGAAATCTGGGAAATAGAAATAGAAAAAGATTATGAAGAAGATCTAGGAATAGAATTTGGTGGAGGTCTTATAGATAAAGCAAAGAGATGTAGCAATAAATGCATTTTTTGTTTTATAGATCAGTTACCTAAAGGTATGAGAAATAGTCTTTACTTCAAAGATGATGATTCGAGATTATCTTTTCTTCAAGGAAATTTTGTTACATTAACAAACATGAAGGAAGAAGATATTGATAGAATTATAAATTATCATATAAGTCCTATAAATGTTTCAGTACATACAACAAACCCAGAACTTAGAGTTAAGATGCTTAATAATAGATTTGCAGGAAACATTATGGAACGATTAAAAAGGCTTGCAGAAGCAGGAATACAGCTTAATGCCCAGATAGTAAGCATTCCTGATATAAACAACGGAGATGAACTTTTAAGAACAATTGAGGATTTGTATGAATTATATCCACAAGTGGATAGTGTAGCTGTAGTTCCAATTGGAGTTACAAAATATAGAGAAAATTTAACGCATGTAAGAACCTATACTAAAGAAGGGGCTAGAGCGGAAATTGAAAGAGTTGAAAAACTACAAAAACGTTATTATGAAGAAGCTAGAAGTCCATTTGTTAGATTATCAGATGAGTTTTATCTTGTGGCAGAAAAGCCAATTCCAGAAGCAGAATTCTATGAGAATTATCATCAAATAGAAGATGGTGTTGGAATGGTAAGATGCTTTAGAGATGCTATAGATTATACATTGGGTGATCTAGACACAAATATGAAAGGCAGTTTTTCTATTGTTACAGGAGCTTTAGCATATCCAGAACTTTTACAAGCAAGTAAAAAGATTAAGGAAAAGAATCCTAATGTGCAATTAGATGTATATAAGATAGATAATAATTATTTTGGTAAAACAATAACAGTGGCAGGATTATTAACAGGAACAGATATAATTGACCAAATGAAGGGCGTTATAAAAAGTAAATATCTTATAATGTCAGATAATATGTTTAGAAAAGGATATGAACTTGCTGATTCAACGGAGCAGATAATGTTAGACGATATTAAAATAAAAGATATTGAAAAAGCATTGGATGTTAAAGTTATAGTGGTAGATTTTACAGGTGAAGACTTAATAGAAAAACTTAACGAATATAAAGAGGAGGAAATTTAAAATGGCGAAACCGATAGTTGCTATGGTTGGTAGACCGAATGTTGGAAAGTCAACTTTATTTAATAGATTAGCAGGAAAGAGAATATCTATAGTAGAGGATACACCTGGTGTTACAAGAGATAGAGTTTATGCAGAAGCAGAATGGCTTACTTATAATTTTACAATGATTGACACTGGTGGTATTGAGCCAGAAAGAAATGATATAATAGTGCAACAAATGAGAAGGCAGGCTAATATAGCAATAGAGACTGCTGATGTTATTGTATTTATAGTTGATGGTAAAGAAGGCTTAACGGCTGCAGATCATGAAGTGGCAAATATGCTTAGAAAAAGCAAAAAGCCAGTAGTTTTAGTAGTTAACAAAGTTGACTCTTTAAAAGAAGAAGATAATGCATATGAATTTTATAATTTGGGAATTGGTGATCCTATAACAATTTCAGCATCACAAGGATTAGGACTTGGAGATATGCTTGATCGTATAGTTGAAAACTTTGATAAATCAATTTACGAAGAAGAGGAAGATGAATACATAAGAATAGCTATGATTGGTAAACCTAATGTAGGAAAATCTTCATTGATTAATAGACTTCTTGGAGAAGATAGGGTAATTGTTTCTGATATTCCAGGGACAACTAGAGATGCTATAGATAGTTATCTGGAAACTGAAGAAGGTAAATTTATACTAATAGATACTGCAGGACTTAGAAGAAAATCTAAAGTAAAAGAAGAAATTGAAAGATATAGTGTTGTTAGAACCTATGCTGCAATTGAAAGAGCTGATGTGTGCATACTTATGATAGATGCAACTGAGGGAATAACAGAGCAAGATGAAAGAATAATAGGTTATGCTCATGAAATGAGAAAAGCTATTATGGTAATCGTAAATAAATGGGATCTTGTTGAAAAAGATGATAAGACTTTAGATAAATTTAAAAAAGAGTTACAAAGTAAATTAAAATTCTTAAGCTATGCAGAATATTTATTTATTTCAGCATTAACAGGTCAAAGAACACAAAAGGTTTTAGAAAAAGCAAAATACTGTTATGATAATTATAATAAGAGGGTTGCAACAGGTATATTAAATGATGTTATAAGTAAAGCAATACTTATGAAAGAACCACCGGTAGTTGGACTTAAGAGAATGAAAATTTATTATGCAACTCAAGTTGCAACAAAGCCACCAAAATTTATTTTCTTTGTAAATGATGCAGAAGCAAGACATTTCTCATATGAAAGATATTTAGAAAATCAATTAAGAGAAAGTTTTGATTTTAAAGGAACAGGTATTCAAATAGAATATAGGCAAAGAAAGGAATAATAAAAATGAGTAAAGTTACTTTTTTAGGTGGAGGAAGTTTTGGAACTGCCTTAGCTGTGTTACTTGCAGAAAAAGATAATTGCGTAAGCATTTATGATAGAGACATAGATGTAGTGAACGAAATTAATAATAAAAGAACAAATGAAAAGTACCTTAAAGATTTAAAAATTCCACAAGGAGTAACTGCTTTTAATAATATAGATGATGCAATTAAAGATGCAGAATATATAGTTTTATCAGTTCCTTCACATGTAATAAGACTTATGTGTAAGCAGATAAAAGGAAAGATTCAAAGTGATATTCCTGTTATATCAATAGCTAAAGGAATTGAGGAAGGAACTGATAAAAGACTTTCAGTTGTAATGGAAGAAGAATTAAATAATCCTATAGTAGTATTATCAGGGCCAAGTCATGCAGAAGAAGTGGCAATGAAAATACCAACAACAGTTGTAACATCATCTAAAGATATGAGATGTGCTATGGATATCCAAGATTTATTTATGACTAATTATTTCAGGGTATATACTAATGATGATTTAATTGGTGTTGAAATTGGTGGAGCTGTGAAGAATATTATAGCACTTGCAGCGGGGATAGTTGATGGTCTTGGGTATGGAGATAATACAAAAGCTGCACTTATAACTAGAGGAATGAAGGAAATAACAAGAGTTGGAATGGTCCTTGGTGGAAGGATAGAAACATTTTATGGACTTACAGGAATGGGAGATTTAATAGTTACATGTACATCAATGCATTCTAGAAATAGAAGAGCTGGACTTTTAATAGGAAAAGGAATGAATGTAGATGATGCTATTAAAGAGGTTGGAATGGTTGTTGAAGGTGTAAGTGCATGTAAGGCTTTCTTTGAACTGAAAGAAAGGTTAGGCATTTCAATGCCTATAACTGATGGACTATACAGAGGATTATTTGAAAATAAAACTCCAGAAGTTATAGTGAATGAGTTGATGAGTAGAGACAAGAAAAGTGAATTGTTTTAATTAAAAGATTATAATCTTAAGATTATGCTGAAGTGATTATTTTAGTTTAATCTTAAGATTTTTTTGATAAAATAATTGATTGTTTATAAAAAATAATTAGTACTTTATGTTTGTTTATTAAAAATTTATATTTTTATTATAAAATATTTATGAATTAATAGAGAAGGAATAGTGATTGTGATGAAGATTAAAGTATCAATAATCGTACCGGTATATAATAACGAAAAGTATTTACGTAGATGTTTAGAATCTCTTGTTAATCAAACTTTAAAGGATATTGAAATAATATTAATTAATGATTGTTCTACAGATAAAAGTATAGATATTTTAAACGGATATGAGGAAAAATATTCAGAGAAAATAACTTTGATAAATCTTAATGAAAATAAACGCCCAGGTGGTGCACGAAATAGAGGAATTGAGGCTGCAAAAGGTGAATATTTAGGGTTTGTTGATAGTGATGATTATGTGGAAAAAGATATGTATGAGCAGTTATATAACTTAGCTAGTAGCGGAAATTATGATATGGTAGATTGCGGCTTTTATAATGGGAGTGCTAAAAAGAATGCATTAACAACAATTGAAAAAACATGGGGAGAGTTAAATTTAGAAAAAAGAAGACATCTTGTTGCTTATCCAGGATTTTTGTGGAGTAAAATTATAAGAAGAAGCATAATAGTTGATAATAATATTAAATTTAGAGAAAAGGTAACTTTTGAAGATATAGATTTTCTTCCGGTTGCAATGTTGTATTTGAAAAAAGTTTATGCAACAGATCTTGTTTTGTATTACTACTCAAATAATCTTGAATCAATTACAAGTAATGGTGATGAGAATATTCAAATAGAAGATAAAATGAATGCACTACGATGTTTGGTTAAGAAGTTTAAAGAACATAATGCATATGAAGATTATAAGGAAGAAATTACATTTCATATTTATCTCATATATATTTATATGCTTCAATATTGTACATTATATTTAGATGAAGGGGCAGTTAATTATGATATATATAAGGTGCTTCAAAAATTTTTCTTTGAATTAGTGGATTATGACTATCATAATAATAAATATATTTCTACTTTGGATAAGAAAAAAATAATGTATGCAGAAATTAATAACTTAGATTACAAAATGATTTTGGATACATGTAAAGCAAATGGTTAGTATGTATTGAATTGTATGATAACTCACATTGTTAATAATTTATGCTATTGCATTATTATACATTGATGTATAATAATAAAGTATATAGTAAATAAATATGTGAGGAGGAATAAACGGTGTTTAAACTTAGAAGGTTTCTTAGACCATATATGAAGGAAACGGTAATAGGTTCTGGAGCTAAATTATTTGAAGCAATTCTTGAACTTCTATTACCAATTTTTATGGGGAAAATAATAGATATAGGAATTATGAATAATGATATATCTTATGTAATAAAGATGGTAGTTTGTATGTTCATAATAATAAGTGTAGGACTAGCATCAGCTTCTTTATGTCAATATTATGCTTCTTATACATGTCAAAGTGTAGGAAATGACATTAGAAAAGGCTTATTAAGAAAAATATCATTATTTTCATATTCAGATATAGATAGGTTTGGAAATTCAACACTTATTAATAGAATTACAAATGATGTGAATCAAGTTGTATTAGCTGTAGCTATGTTAATTAGACTTGTAAGTAGAGCTCCATTTCTATGTGTTGGTGCATTAATAATGTCAATATATATAGACCCTAAAATGTCTTTAATTTTTGCAATCTTAATTCCTGTATTTATATTAGTAATAGCAATAATAATGAAAAGAACAGTTCCGCTATATAAAGCTGCTCAAACTAAAATGGATGAACTGGGACATGTACTTAGAGAAAATTTAAGTGGTGTTCGTGTAATTAGAGCATTTGCAAGGCATGAAAATGAGAAACTACGTATTGAAGAAACAACTGAGAATGTGTCAAAAGCATACATAAGAGTAACAAATTTATCTGCATTAATGAATCCACTAACTTCATTTATAATGAATATGGGGATAATAGCTTTATTTCATTTTGGAGCAATTAATGTAAATATAGGTACATTAACTCAAGGAGATATTGTAGTATTAATTAATTACATAACACAGGTTTTATTGGCTTTAATAGTTGTTGCTAATTTACTTGTTACATTTACGAAAGCATCAGCATCAGCATCTAGAATAAGTGAGATTTTAGAATATTCCGCAAGTATAAAAGATGAACTTAATGTAGATGAAACTAACATGAAAACATTAGTAAAAAATAAAGAAATTATAACTTTTGAAAATGTATCATTTAAATATAATGAAGAAGAAGCATTGTCTAATTTATCTTTTTCAATTTATAATGGAGAAGTTTTCGGAATAATTGGAACAACAGGTAGTGGAAAATCCACAGTAGCTAATTTAATACCAAGATTTTATGATGTAACAAAAGGCGCTGTGCTTTTGGGTGGAAAAGATGTAAGAAAACTTTCTCAAAGTTTTTTACATGAACAAATTGGTATAGTACCTCAAAAATCTGTTTTATTTACAGGAACTATAGCTGATAATATTAAATGGGGAAAAGAGGATGCAACTAGGGACGAAATAGTTGAAGCTTTAAAGAATGCACAAGCTTATGAATTTGTAAGTAAAATGGAAAAGGGTATAGATTCACATATATATGAAGGTGGAAAAAACTTTTCTGGAGGACAGAAACAGAGATTAACAATAGCTAGGGCTTTGGTAAAAAAACCTTCAGTAATTATTTTAGATGATAGTCTAAGCGCATTAGATTATGAAACGGATAAGAAGCTTAGAAAATCTTTAGTTGAGAATTTGAAAGATACCACTAAGATAATAATTTCTCAAAGAATAAGTTCAATTATTTCAGCTGATAAGATATTAGTTTTAGATGATGGA
The DNA here is from genome assembly GCF_900465025.1 of Clostridium neonatale. NCBI lineage: Bacteria > Bacillati > Bacillota > Clostridia > Eubacteriales > Clostridiaceae > Clostridium > Clostridium neonatale. The sequence goes on along the minus strand of NZ_UICR01000002.1, from coordinate 742,221 downwards.
AGATGTGTTGGACTTGGAACACATGAAGAATTATTAGATAGATGTGACACCTATAGAGAAATATATAAATCTCAGGTTAAATAAAGGAGAGCTGAGTTATGAATAGTTTTAAACGAGTTTTAACATATATGAAACCATATAATTTTCAAATTGTATTAGCTGTATTGTGTGCCTTTATGAGTAATATAGGAATTGTTGTTGCAACATATTTAAATGGAGTAGCAGTTGATAATATTGGGGGAATAAATAATGTAAACTTTAAGAACCTAGAAAGAATATTGATTGGCCTTGGATTTATATATATGCTTTCTTCAATATTTCAATGGTTTATATCACGATACGCCAATAAGGTTTCATATTTAATAGTAAGAGATATGAGAAGAGATACATTTAAAAGTTTGAATAAACAGCCATTATCATATTATGATCATCATCCACATGGTGATATTATAAGCCGTTTTACAAATGATTTGGACAATGTTAGTGATGCTTTAGCTGTCTCAATTACTAATGTATTTTCAGGGATAGTAACAGTTATTACTGCACTTATATGTATGTTATATTTAAATGTTAAAATCACACTAGGGATATTGGTAGTTACACCAATATGTTTTTTTATTGCTGCTACTATAAGTAGATTTAGCCAAAGCTCATTTTCTAAGCAACAGCAATCAGTTGGTGAATTGTCTTCTTTTGTTGCAGAAATAGTTGGTAATCAAAAGATAGTAAAAGCTTTTGATAGGGAGAAGGCTTCCATAAGAGAATTTGATTGTATTTCAGATAACTTGTGCAAAACGGCTACTAAAGCAATGTTTGCGTCTGCAATGATAAATCCAAGTACAAGATTTATTAATAATATTTCCTATATAGCCGTTGGTTTAGTAGGAGGTATCTTAGCTATAACAGAAGGAGTATCCGTTGGAATAATTTCAAGCTTTTTGATATATTCAGCTCAATTTGCAAAGCCTTTTAATGAAATATCAGGGATAACAGCTCAGATACAAACTGCATTTGCATCACTAGAACGTATTTTTAATATTATAGATGAAAAAACAGAAGAACCAGATAAGGTTAACGCGTTAGAATTAACTGAATGTAAAGGGAATATAACAATCGATAATATGTATTTTTCTTATGATAAGAATATTTCATTAATTGAAGAGTTTTCTATTGAAGTAAAATGTGGAGAAACAATTGCTATTGTAGGTCCTACCGGGTGTGGAAAAACGACATTAGTGAATTTATTAATGCGTTTTTATGATATAGATAAGGGTGCAATATATATTGATGGCAATAATATAAATGATATCACCAGGGATAGTCTTAGAAAAAATTTTGGAATGGTTCTTCAAGAGCCATGGCTTTTTAATAGCACTGTAAAAGAAAATATAGCTTATGGAAAGCCAGATGCTACTGATGAGGAAATAATTAATGCGGCAACATCAGCATATGCACATTCTTTTATTAAAAGATTAAAAAATGGATATGATACAATAATAAATGATGAAGATCTATCAGCTGGACAAAGGCAGTTGTTAACTATAGCAAGAGTAATGCTTGCAGAACCTAAAGTTTTAATTTTAGATGAAGCAACAAGTTCTATTGATACACTAACAGAAGTTAGAATTCAAAAAGCATTTTTGAAGCTTATGGAAGGAAGAACAAGTTTTGTGATTGCCCATAGACTCTCAACAATCATAAATGCTGATAAAATTCTGGTTATGAATAAAGGCAAGATAGTAGAACAGGGAAAACATGAAGAATTATTAAAGAAGCATGGGTTTTATTATGAACTATATAACAGCCAATTCGCATATTAAAAAATTTTAAATTAACCTACAGAAATATTCAAGCATATTTCTGTAGGTTAATTTTTATTAGATAACATTTATGTAAAAGATATTAATTTTTACTTTCCTATAGATGTGTATATTTTGAAAGTTAAAGGAATATATATATATTGGTAAAAAGAATACTAGGAGGTAAAAAAAATGGACAATTTTAATATATACAAAGATATAGCTGATAGGACCCAAGGTGATATATATGTGGGGGTAGTAGGTCCGGTTAGAACTGGAAAATCAACATTTATTAAAAAGTTTATGGATCTTATGGTTATACCGAAAATAGATAACAGCTATAAGAAAGAAAGAGCTAAAGATGAATTACCACAAAGTGGATCAGGTAAGAGTATTCATACAACAGAACCTAAATTTGTTCCAAACGAAGCAATAGAAATAACACTTGGAGATGAAATTAAATTTAAGGTGAGATTGGTAGATTGTGTTGGGTATATTGTTAAAAGTGCACTTGGATACTTGGAAGGTGAAGAAAGCAAAATGGTTCATACTCCTTGGTATGAGTATGAAATTCCATTTGAAGATGCTGCTGAAATAGGAACAAGAAAAGTTATAAATGATCATTCAACTATTGGACTTGTTATTACAACTGATGGAAGCATAACTGGCATAGAAAGAGAAGATTATGTAGAAGCAGAAGAAAGAGTAATTTCAGAATTACAATCATTAAATAAGCCATTTATTGTAGTGCTTAACACAAATAAGCCTAATGCGCCAGAAACTAAGGTATTAAAGAAAGAATTAGAAGTGAAATATAATGTTGCAGTCCAAATAATGGATGTATATAATTTAGGTGAGGAAGACATAGAAAAATTATTTGAATATGTACTTAGAGAATTTCCAATTAAAGAGATTAATATTGATATGCCAGAATGGCTTGAAAATATTGAATGTGATCATTGGTTAAAGAAAGAATTCTTTAACATAATTATGGATATGAGTAAGGATGTATCCAAAGTTAGAGACATAAAATATTGCTTGGAAAGTTTTGATAATGAAGATTTTTTAGGGGCAGCAACAATAAAAGAAGTAGATCTTGGAAGTGGAACAGCACAAATAGTTATGAAACCTAAAGATGGAATATTCTATAGAGTATTAAGTGAAATATGTAATATAGAGGTAAACTCAGAAAGTAATTTACTTGGAATTATAAAAGATTTAACTTATGCAAAATGTGAATATGATAAGGTAAAAGATGCTTTAGAGGATGTTCGTGAAAACGGATATGGACTAGTTGCACCTCAATTATCAGAAATGAAGTTTGAAGAACCTGAAATTGTTAAACAAGGGAATAAATACGGAGTTAAGCTTAAAGCAAGTGCTCCAAGTTTGCATTTAATAAAATGCGATATAAAAACAGAAATAAATCCTATAATGGGATCAGAAAAAGAAACAGAAGAACTTGTTAAAGGGTTACTTGAACAGTTTGAAACAGATCCAGCGTCATTATGGCAAAGCAATATGTTAGGAAAATCATTGGAAGTGTTAGTGAAGGAAGGATTGCAAAATAAATTATATAAGATGCCAGAAGATGTTCAGGTTAAAATACAAAAAACACTCCAGAAGATTATAAACGAAGGAAATGGAGGATTAATCTGTATAATATTATAATTAAACACTTGTGATTGAGGATAAGATATATTAGTTGATTTTTAAGAAATCCATTCTAAAAAAATTACATAGTAATATCCTCATTCATTCTAATAAGTATGCTAGGGAGAATTTTAATAATATACTAGAAATTCTCCCTCAAATTTTGGAGGTAAGAAATCGAAAACTCTTTTATGTATTTGAGTAGAAAAATACATGAAATTAATATATAATAAATAAAAGGATATAAATGAGGGATATTATGAGAAAAGAGTATAAAGCTTATAAGAAAGTCGGTAAATTACAAAACTCTATAGGTGAGCTCTTAGAGCTTGATTTCCCTAAAGTTGTTTATGCATCTCCAGGAGTAATAAAGCATATTAAGAAGAGGCATGGTAAACAACTCACAAAAAAGATTAAAGACAATATAATAGAAATAGTAGAGAAAATTATTAAAGAACCAGATTATTTTGGAATAAGTAATAAAAAGAATTTGGTGAAATCTATTGAATTGATAAAGAGCATAGATAATATAGAATTATTGTTAGGTCTTGAAATTGATGCAGCAGATGAGTATATATATGTTGCAACCTTATATCCAATAACAATTGGAAAGTTAAATTCCAAGCTTTTTAAAGGAAATATAGTTAAAGCAAGTAACTCGGGAATAAAAGAAAAACTATTATTATGTAATTAACACTTGTTTTTTGAGGTGAGCAAAGGCTCCTCATGCGCTAATTTTTTAGTAACCAGAGATGCAGGATACGCCGACCTGCCAAAAGATAAGGTTAAGCTCTTAGATTATTTCTGAGAGTTTTTTTTATGTTTAATTAAATAGTAAAGTTTTGAATATGAACATTATTTGAGAGGCAAATTATAAACAAAAGAAAAGGTGGTTTTATAAAAATGAAAAAAGTAGCAATTGTATTTAATGGTGGAACAATATCTATGAAGGTTGATGAGAGAATAAAAGCAGCAGTTCCGAGTTTAAATGGAGAAGAGATAATGGCAATGGTTACTGGAATTGAAAAATATGCTGAAATAGAAACTTATAATTTTTCAAGTTTACCATCTCCATATATGACACCTAATTTGATGCTTGATTTATCCAGAATGATTCAGAAATTAATTGAAAGAGAAGACATATGTGGAGTTGTTGTTACACATGGTACAGATACATTAGAAGAAACTGCATATTTTTTAGATTTAGTTTTAAAGAGCAATAAGCCGGTGGTTGTAACAGGAGCTATGAGAAGTAGTTCAGAGCTTGGATATGATGGACCATTTAATCTAGCTTCATCAATATGTACAGCTATATCGGAAGAGTCTAGAGAACGAGGGGTACTTGTTTGCTTTAATGGTGAGCTTCACAGTGCATCGGAAGTAACTAAAAAGAATTCAATGGCGCTAAATGCTTTTAGCACACCAAACTTTGGACCAATAGGTATTGTTGATAATAATAGAGTTATATTTTATAGAAATAATCCTAAAGTTAAAAGTATTCAGGTGGAAAAAATCAACAAAGATGTTGCACTTATAAAATGTGTTGCCGGAAGTGATTCGAGATTTTTGGATTTTATAATTGAAAGTGATTTCAAAGGAATAGTAATAGAGGCCCTCGGAAGAGGAAATGTACCTTATAACATGGTGGATGGAATAAAAAGAGCCATAAAGAATAATATACCAGTTGTAATAGTATCAAGATGCTTAGAAGGAAGAGTTTTTGAATCTTATGGTTATGAAGGTGGTGGAAAAGAGTTGAAAGAGTTAGGATGTATATTTGGAGATGTATTAACAGGCCAAAAAGCTAGAATTAAGTTATTAGTAGCTGTAAATTATACTGAGAGCATAAATGAAATAAAGGATATTTTTGAAATTGGATTATAGGATCAATGATTTTAAGTGATTCACCTGAAATTATAATATATCAAATAAAAAGCTTGTAATTAGATAGTAATAGTGATATACTTTAAAAGAATTAAATAAAAGATTTTTTTAGTTATTAATTTCTCCATATTTTAGAGAATTATATTAATTAATATTGATCTTTAATAAATAAGGAGGAATTTAATATGACAGATAAGACATTAGTATGTAAAGATTGTGGAAATGAATTTATATTCACAGTAGGAGAACAAGAATTCTACAAAGAAAAAGGTTTTGAAAATGAGCCTGTTAGATGCCCAGATTGTAGAAGAGCTAGAAAACAACAAAATCATAGAAGATAATTTTGGAATTTTTAGAGTTGTGAGGTTTTATCACAACTCTTTTTTAGTAAGTGAATAAGAAAGATGATGAATGAAATGCATTAAAAACATAAGTGTTTTATAGAAAGATATGAAATACAGGGTTCATTAGTAGTTTATCCCTAAAAGCTACTTTCCATATAAGTAAAGGAGACAACTATCAAATTAGTTATCTCCTTTTTTAATTTTTGTTAACCTCAGGTTTTTATGAATATAGTAATTAACTTATATACAAATCGATGTTGTATAATTTTATATTGTTCTATTCTAGTTACTTTTATAGTTGGTTATTTATTATATTTTATCTATAATATTAATAAAATTGAATACTTCTGATATTATTTGAAAAAAATATGTTGAAATATGCGAATAATTTATATATAATTCAATTTGTCATTCGTGATTCGTAGTCGAAGAAATATTAGTATCAGTTATATATAGTATCTATCTGATAGAGTAAATATATTACTATGGGTCAACGTATAAAGATTCTATATTTTGTACAAATTAAATAAAGTAACTGTTTTGGTTATATTAATTTGTTAAGTAATTTTCGGAGGTAGAATAATGCAACAAGAAAAACAAAAGAAGCCTTTTTTTGAATTATTTACAAATAAAAATGTTGACATGAAAAAAGAATTCATAGCAGGGCTTACAACATTTTTAACAATGGCTTATATTATAGCTGTAAATCCTAATATTTTAGGTGAAACAGGTATGGATAAAGGTGCTATAGTAACAGCTACATGTTTAGCAGCAGCGTTTGCTAGTATACTTATGGGATTATATGCTAATTTGCCATTTGTATTGGCGTCAGGAATGGGACTTAATGCATATTTTGCTTATTCTGTGGTTATAGGACAGGGAATATCATGGGAGATAGCATTAACAGCAGTATTTGTAGAAGGTATTATTTTTATTTTATTATCATTATTTAAAGTAAGAGAAGCAGTTGTAAATGCAATTCCAATGAATATGAAATATGCAGTTACAGCAGGTATTGGATTATTCATTGCTTTTATAGGATTAACAGGAAGTGGCCTTGTAGTATCAGATCCAGCTACATATTTAGCGCTTGGTGATTTTAGATTGCCAACAGTATTGGTTGCATTAATTGGTACGATAATAATAGCTGTGTTAGATAAAAAAGGTGCTAAAGGATCAATATTAGTAGGAATAGTAGTGAGTACTTTATTAGCTTGGGGATATGCTTTAATTAACCCAACTGCAGCATCAGAAATGGGAATATACCTACCAAATGGAATATTTAAATTTGAAAGTATAGCACCTATAGCAGGAAAGTTAGATTTAAATTATGCACTACATCCAACTAGTATTGTTAATTTCTTTACTATAGTATGTACATTTTTATTTGTAGATTTTTTTGATACAGTAGGAACATTAGTTGGTGTTGCTTCAAGAGCTGGAATGCTTGATGATAAGGGGAGAGTACCAAATGTAGGTAAGGCATTAATGGTAGATGCAGTAGGAACAACTGTTGGAGCATGTCTTGGAGTGTCAACGGTAACTACTTATGTTGAAAGTTCAACAGGAGTTGCAGCAGGTGGAAGAACAGGATGGACAGCAATAACTTCAGGAATATTATTTTTAATTGCTATGTTTTTCTCTCCAATATTTATTGCAATACCATCATGCGCTACAGCACCAGCTTTAATATATGTTGGATATTTAATGCTAGGAGCAGTTAAAAATATTGATTTTGCTGAAATTACAGAAGGTCTTCCAGCATTTTTAACTATAGCATTAATGCCACTTACATACAGTATAGGTGATGGATTAACTATAGGTGTAATAGCATATGTTGTTATAAATTTATTATATAATATATTCTTTGCAAAAGGGGAAAAGAAGAAGATATCTGTAGTGATGATTGTGTTAGCAATTATATTCGTATTTAAGCTATTCTTCTTAATTTAAGATTTATAAGAAAAATTATTATAAAATAAGGATATTTCAGTTAGTATGGAATATCCTTATTTTTTATAGCACAGAAAATTATAAAAAAATAATATTTTAAAACTAATAAGAGTGAAGTGTTGAGAGTGGAAGAATTGAGATTTTTATCATAAAACTTTTCACAAATTCTTTTTAACTATTCACTACTAATTTTTAATTAAATAAGTTTTGAGTAAGCACTTGGCTTTAAAATAAAATGTTAACATTCTGTAAACAAATTATTGACTTAATTTAGCCAATTAATTAATATATATTTATTGTTTTAATAAATAGTATAATAAGGAGGTGTTTAAATTGATAAAAAGTATGACAAGTTTTGGAAGGGCGCAAAGTGAAGAAAATAGTATTTTAAATTTTTCAATAGAAATGAAAAGTGTAAATCATAGATATTTAGATATAAATATAAGAATGCCTAAGGCAATGATTTCACTAGAAGAAAAGATAAGAAATATGATTAGTAAAAGACTGAATAGAGGGAAAGTTGATGTTTTTATAAATTATAAGAATTACGGAAATTCAACAGCTGAACCAGTTTTAAATATTAATTTGGCTAAGGCATATTTTGACTGTTTAAAAGAGATTGAGAATGAGTTACATACAATTGATGATATAACAACCACTAAAATAGCTAGATTTCCAGATGTTATAACAGTTGTGGAAAAAGAAGAAAATTTAGATGATATTTTAAATGAAATTTCTCCACTTATTAATAATGCACTTGAACTTATGGAACAGATGAGAATTAGAGAAGGTGAAAAATTAAAAGAGGATATTTTAATTAAAATAGAACATATATATAATATGGTAGTAGAAATTGAAAAATTAGCTGATACTATACCATTAAATTATAAGAAAAAACTAGAAGAGCGATTGGGGGAACTTTTAACAGAGGTAGAAATTGATGAAAGTAGAATAGCATTGGAAGTTGCAATACTTTCTGATAAATCTGCTATAGATGAAGAAATAACTAGATTAAAAAGTCATTTGAGCCAGTTTAAAGATACATTAGAATTAGATGAAGCTATTGGAAGAAAACTGGATTTTATTATTCAAGAAATGAACAGAGAAGCTAATACAATAGCATCTAAATCTATTGATATTAATATGACAAATTATGTTATTGAAATAAAGAATACAATCGAAAAGATACGTGAACAAGTTCAAAATATTGAATAATAAGGAGAATAGAAATGGGAATTAAGTTGATAAACATAGGATTTGGTAACATAGTTTCTGCAAATAGATTGGTTGCAATTGTTAGCCCAGAATCAGCACCTATAAAAAGAATCATTCAAGAAGCTAGAGATAGAGGTATGCTTATAGATGCCACATATGGAAGAAGAACAAGATCTGTTATAATAACAGATAGTGATCACATTATATTATCAGCAGTTCAGCCGGAAACGGTAGCGCATAGGTTATCTGCTAAAGATGATATTGTTGATGAGGAAGAGGAATAAAATGGAAAATAGTAAAGCAAAAGGATTATTAATTGTTATATCAGGACCATCCGGAGCAGGGAAAGGTACTATATGTAAAAGATTATTACAAAAGCATCCTGAATTAAATTTATCTGTCTCAGCAACAACTCGATTACCTAGATCTGGAGAAATAGATGGTGTAAATTACTACTTTATGACAAAAGATGAATTTAAAAATAAAATTGAAGATGGTGATTTTTTAGAATATGCAAAAGTATATGATAATTATTATGGGACACCAAAATCAAATGTTGAAGAAATTTTAAATAGTGGGAAAGATGTTATCCTTGAGATAGATATACAAGGTGCATTGAAAGTAAAAGAAAATAGTAAGAATGGTGTTTTCATATTTATATTACCACCTTCAATGGAAGAATTAAAACAAAGAATTATAAAAAGGGGAAGTGAAACTCCAGAATCTTTAATGAAAAGATTCAAATCGGCATATAAAGAAATAAATTTTGTTTCTAGATATAATTATGCAGTAGTAAATGATGAAGTTGAAACTGCAACAGAAAAAATAGAAGCGATAATTAATGCAGAAAAATGTAGAGTAGACAGATTAAAACATAGTATATTAGATTCAAAGGAGGACTTAATACATGAACAACTCTATGATTAATCCATCAGTAGTAGATTTATTAGAAAAGGTGAATGATAGATATTCATTAGTAATTTTAACTTCAAAAAGAGCGAGACAAATAATTGGAGGTTCAAAACCAAAGATTGATATTGATACAAAGAAAGCATTAACAATTGCCATTAATGAAGTAGATCAAGATGCAATTGAATATGAAAATGTAGGAAATAATATTAATAAATAAAATGAAAAGAAATGTTTTATTAGGGGTAAGCGGTGGTATAGCTGCTTACAAAGGACTAGAGATTGTAAGTCAGCTCAAAAAGAAAGATATCGAAGTTAATGTTATTATGACAGAAAATGCTACAAAGTTTGTGACACCATTATCTTTTCAATCATTAAGCCAAAATGTAGTTGCTGTTGACACTTTTTCGGAGCCAAAGGCATGGGAAATTGCTCATATAAGTTGGGCAGAAAAAGCAGATGTAATGCTTATTGCACCGGCAACAGCGAACATAATTGGTAAAGTTGCAAATGGAATAGCTGATGACATGCTATCAACAACAATTATGGCAACAAAGGCAAAAGTGATTTTTGCTCTAGCAATGAATACAAATATGTATGAAAATAAGATAGTTCAGGATAATATCAAGAAGCTTAAATCTTATGGATATGAATTTATTGAACCATCAGAAGGAAGACTTGCTTGTGGAACAACTGGAAAAGGTAAACTAGAAGATCCAACTATTATAGTAGAAAAAGTATTAGAAGTATTAAATACTAATAAGGATCTAATAGAAAAGAAGGTTTTAGTTACAGCAGGACCAACAATAGCTCCAATTGATCCGGTAAGATATCTTACAAATAGATCAAGTGGAAAAATGGGATATGCAATAGCTAAGGAAGCAAGAGATAGAGGGGCAGAGGTGACTTTGATTTCTGGACCAACATCATTACAAAGTCCACGAGGTGTTAATTTTATTAAAATATCTACAAATGAAGAAATGAAAAATGAAGTTTTAAAAAGATTTAAGGAAAGTGATATTGTTATTAAATCGGCAGCAGTTGCAGATTATAAGCCTAAAAATTATAGTGAGCAAAAAATTAAGAAAAAAGATAATGATTTAGAAATAGTTTTTACAAGAGATAATGATATTCTTATGGAGCTTGGGAAAATAAAAGAAAATCAAGTTTTAGTTGGATTTGCTGCAGAAAGTGAAAATTTAAAAGAAAATGCACTATCTAAATTGAAAAGAAAGAATTTAGATTATATAGTGGCAAATGATATAAGTGCAAAGGATACTGGCTTTGGAGTAGAAGAGAATAAAGTTATAATTATCTCTAAGGATAATAAAGAAATAAATCTAGAAAAAATGAGTAAAGAAAAAGTTGCAAGAAATTTATTTGACATAATACTTAAGAAGCGCTAATGTTGCGCTTCTTTCTATTATAGAAGAAGCTTATCTGTGTAAATAAATTAGCGCTAAAGGGGGATAAAAACAATATGTATGCAGAAATAATTATAAATAGTGATGCTTTAGAAATAGATAGAATGTTTACATACAAAATCCCTGATAATGTCACAAAGAAAATTGGAATAGGACATAGAGTTAAGGTTCCATTTGGAGCAAGAAGCAAGCCAATTGAAGGATTTATTTTTTCTTTAATTGACAATGATAAAATTAGTGTTCAATATAAAATAAAGGAAATAATTAAAGTTTGTGATGATGAGGCCATTTTAACACAAGATGATATAAATTTAGTATATTTTTTAAGAAGAAAATACCTTTGTAAATATATTGATGCGGTAAGAATGTTAATTCCAAGTGGAATTATGACAGGATCTACTAAAAAGAAAAAATATGTTATATGTATAGAAAAAGAAGATTATGAAGATAAATTAAAAAAAGATAGCTACATAGAGTTATATAAATATATAAAAGAAAACAATGGTGTATATACAAAAAGTGAGCTGACAAAACAAAAGGGTTATTCATTATATTGTTTGAACAAACTAATTAATGACAATATATTGAAAAGTGAAGAGCAAGTTGTATTTAGATATAATATTAGGAAATATGATGAAGATAATAAGAAAAAATTAACAGAAGAACAAAGAAAGTGTTTATCAACAATACTGTATGGAAGTGAATTAAAATATCTAATAAAAGGGGTAACTGGTTCTGGTAAAACAGAAATTTACATGAGAATTGCAGAAGAAATGCTAAAGGAAGGAAAAAGTGTTATTGTGCTTGTTCCTGAAATTTCATTAACACCTCAGATGATTGAAAGATTCAAAGGCAGATTTGGCAGAGATGTAGCATTGTTTCATAGTAAATTGTCTCAAGGAGAGAGATTTGACGAATGGTATAGAGTTAAAGAAGGAAAAGCGAGACTTGTCATTGGAGCACGAAGTGCTTTATTTTTACCACTTCAAAATCTTGGCGCAATAATAATTGATGAAGAACATGAAAATACATACAAATCTGAACATAATCCTAAGTATCACGCACGAGAAGTAGGAGAATTTTTAAGTGAAATGAAAAATTGCAAGTTGATACTTGGTTCTGCAACTCCAAGTATTGAAAGTTATTATAGAGCAATAAATGGTGATTACAAACTTGTTGAAATGAATAACAGAGTTAATGGGAAAAACATGCCGCATATGGAGATAATAGATATGCGAGAAGAATTAAAAAATAAAAATCTTTCATTATTTAGTAGAAAACTTTCTGAAGAAATATATAAAACATTGGAACAAAAAAAGCAGATAATATTATTTTTAAACAGGAGAGGATTTTCTACATTTATTTCCTGCAGAAGTTGTGGATATGTATTTAAATGTCCAGAATGTGATGTTTCGATGACATATCATAAAAATGGATATTTAATATGTCATTATTGCGGAAGAGCAGAAAAAGTTAAAAAAGAGTGTCCAAAATGTAATAGTAGATATGTTAAATTTTTTGGAGCTGGAACTGAAAGAGTAGAACAAGAAGTGAAAAAATATTTTCCAAAAGCAAGAGCTTTAAGGATGGATGTTGATACTACAAGATATAAGAATGCCCATGAATCAATATACAATTCATTTAAAAATAAAGAAGCGGATATACTAATAGGGACTCAGATGGTATCCAAAGGTCTAGATTTTAAAGATGTTACTTTAGTTGGGGTGCTTGCAGCGGATATGTCACTTAATATGCCGGATTATAGATCTGCTGAAAGAACGTATCAAATTATAACTCAAGTATCAGGAAGAGCCGGAAGAGGTGAAGATGAAGGGAAAGTAATAGTTCAAAGCTATACTCCAAATCATTATAGTTTAGAATATGCAAAAAATGAAAATTATATTAACTTATTTAAGGAAGAAATAAGAATTAGACAGTTGATGGGTAATCCGCCTTTTGGTAAAATATTATTAATTAATTGTGTGTCAAAGTTTGAAGACAAATTGAAAAGATTTATGTATAATTTGGAAGGAAGTTTGAAAGAATTAATATTAGATGAAGAAATTACAATTTATGGGCCAGTACCATGTATAATAACCAAATTAAAAGATAATTATAGGTGGCAAATAATTCTAAAAGGAAAGTTAAATGATGATTTTAACGAAAAAGTTAAAGATACTCTTTATCAATTAAACAAGAGTGTATATAATGAAATAAGGGTTAGTATTGATATTAATCCTAATAGTATGACTTAGGGGGAAGAAAAATGGCATTAAGAAATATAAGAAAAATTGGAGATACAGTTTTAAGACAAGAATGCAGAAAAGTAGAAAAGATAGATAATAGATTATTAACATTAATTGAAGATATGATTGATACAATGTATGATGCAGATGGTGTTGGCCTTGCAGCACCTCAAGTTGGTATATTAAAAAGATTGTTTGTAATTGATATTGGAGATGGACCATTAGTTTTTATTAATCCAGAAATATTAGAAACTAGTGGCTCTCAAACAGGAGAAGAGGGATGCTTGAGTGTTCCAGGAAGATATGAAGAAGTAACTAGAGCTAATTATGTTAAAGCAAGAGCTTTAAATGAAAAAGGTGAAGAATTCGAGATTGAAGGTGAAGAATTATTGGCAAGGGCTATATTGCATGAATATGATCATTTAGATGGAACATTATTTGTAGATAAATTAGAAAAATAAAATATGGAGGTTTAGCATAATGAAAATTGTATTTATGGGTACTCCGGAATTTTCAGTTCCATCATTAAAAAAATTAATTGAAACTCATAATGTTGAGTGCGTTTTAACTCAGCCAGATAAACCAAAAGGCAGAGGAAAAAAAATGGCCTACTCACAAGTAAAAGAAGAAGCATTAAAGCATGATATAACTGTTTATCAACCAATAAAATTAAAAGATGATAGGGGACTTATAGAAATATTAAAAGAAATTAGTCCGGATTTTATTATAGTAGTAGCATTTGGCCAAATACTAACAAGAGAGGTTTTAGATATACCAAAGTATGGCTGCATAAATCTACATGCATCACTTCTACCAATGTATAGAGGAGCTGCTCCGTTAAACTGGGCCATAATAAATGGAGAAAAAATTTCAGGAAATACTACTATGTTAATGGATATAGGACTAGATACTGGAGATATGTTACTTAAAGATGAAGTTACTATTACTGAAAATATGACATGTGGAGAACTGCATGATATTTTGAGTGTTAGAGGTGCAGATCTTTTACTAAGAACAATTGACGGAATTGTAAATAAGACTATTATTCCAGAAAAACAGAAAGAAGAAACATTTTATGCTAAAATGCTTGATAAAAAATTAGCACACATATCTTGGAATAAAACAGCACAAGAAATTCATAATCTAGTTAGAGGTTTAAATCCATGGCCAATTGCGTATAGTAACTATAATGGAGATAGAATGAAAATTTATGAAACAGAAGTTTTATATGAAAGCAGTAATAAAGAACCAGGCACAATATTAAATGTTGATAAAAATGGAATAAAAGTAGCTTGCAAAGAAGGATGTTTACTTATTAAAAAGGTACAATTTCCAAATGGTAAGCCTTTAACCATAGAACAATATATAAATGGACACGAGATTGAAAAAGATATAATTTTGGAATAATGGAGGTGCATAGGAATGTTTTATTCATATTTCGATCCAACAATGATATTACTTATTCCAGCTTTAATAATTTCTTTTTGGGCTCAATCAAAGGTTAATTCAGCTTATAATAAATATACAAAAGTAAGGATAATAAATGGATATTCTGGTCAACAGGTGGCAAGAATGATGTTAGATGAAGCAGGATTATTTGATATAAGAATAGAACAAATAAATTCTAAGCTTGGAGATCATTATGATCCATCAAGCAGAGTTTTAAGATTATCACCAGAAGTATATAGTGGTTCAACTATATCTTCAGCAGGAATTGCTGCACATGAAGTAGGGCATGCAATTCAGCATAAAGAATCATACAAACCATTAACTATAAGAAATTCTATAGTTCCAGTAGTGAATTTTAGTTCGAGTATATCCTGGATATTATTCTTTTTAGGTATAGTGATGGGATTTAAAGGCTTAACAACTCTTGGAATTATATTATTTTCAGCTGTAGTTATATTTCAACTTATTACATTACCAGTTGAATTTGATGCATCGACAAGAGCATTGAATATACTGAAGTCTAGAGGCATTTTGTATGGAGATGAAGTAAAAGGTGCAGAAAAAGTTTTGAATGCAGCAGCAATGACATATGTGGCGGCTACATTGATGGCAATATCACAATTAGTAAGACTAATTGCAATTAGCAATAGTAGAGATGATTAAAAGAGGTAAAATATGAATTGTAGAAAATTAGCAGTAAAGATACTTAATAGAGTTTTAGATGAAGGAGCATATTCAAATTTAATTCTTTCAAATGAATTAAATGAATGTGATTTAAGTGATAAGGATAAGGCATTATTAACAGAACTTGTTTATGGTGTTTTAAGAAGAAAAAAGACGTTAGATATTATTATATCTAATTTTGTCAAAGATATAAAATTAATGGATAAAACTATTCTGAATATTCTTAGGGTAGCAATATATCAAATGAATTTTTTAGATAAAGTTCCAGCTTATGCAGCATGTAATGAGGCAGTTGAAGAAGCTAAAGAAATATCAGAAAATGATTCAAAATTAGTAAATGGTATTCTTAGAAACTTTTCTAAAAATCCAGATGACATAGAAGTTCAAGGAAACAAAATTGATGAATATGCATATAAATTTTCATTTGAGCCTTGGATGATACGTCTTTTATTCAAGCAATATGGAGAGCAACAAGGAAAGAAAATAATGTCTGGACTTAACTATGTTCCAAAGGTAAGTGTAAGAGTTAATGCACTTAAAGCAGATTACGATGAAGTATTTGAAGAATTAGAAAAAATGGAATATGAAATAGAAGAAGGTGTAGTATGTCCTGAAGCTATATGCATAAAGGGCGGAAAATCTATAGAAAATAATCCATTATTTAATGAAGGAAAGATTACAGTTCAAGATGAAAGTGCCATGGTAATTGCACCGTTGCTTGAGCTAGAGGATAAAATGAAGGTTTTAGATTTATGTGCTGCACCAGGTGGTAAAACTACACATATTTCGGAAATTCTTAATAATACAGGAGAAGTCTATTCTTTTGATTTACATACTTCAAAATTAAACTTAATAAAAGAAAATTGTGAGAGATTAGGTATTACTAATGTAAAAGTTGCTGAGAATGACGCAACAAAATTAAACTCTGATTTAGTATCTGCCTTTGATAGAGTTCTTATAGATGTACCTTGCTCTGGTATTGGTATAATAAGGAAAAAACCAGAAATTAAGTGGAATAAAAGAAGAAATGACTTAAAAGAAATTGTTTCAATTCAAAGAAAAATAATGGAAAATGCATGGCAATATTTAAAGCCAGGTGGAATTATGATATATTCTACATGTACTTTAAATAAAGAAGAAAATGAGGAAAATATAGAATACTTTTTAGAAAAACATAGAGACAGTGAAGCTAAAAGAGCATTTATAGGTAAACAAGATAATTTAGTTTATAATAAAGATGGGTCTTTAACTATTATGCCGAATGAATATATGGATGGCTTCTTTGTTGCTAAGCTACAAAAAAAGTAATAGTAGGTGGAACAAATGAACAATTTATTAGACTATACTTTAGATGAATTAAAAGTATGGATGACAGAAAATAAAGAAAGTGCATTTAGAGCAAAGCAAGTATTTTCTTGGATATATAAAAATGTTTATAACTTTGAGGATATGAAAAATATCCCTCAAAGTTTAAAAGATAAATTAAAAGAGAATTTCACAATAGATTTACCGAAAATAGTAGAAGTTTATAAATCTGAAATAGATGGTACAGAAAAGTTTTTATTAGGTTTCAAAGATGGAAACCTAATTGAAAGTGTACTTATGAGATATAAGCATGGAAACTCTATTTGCGTATCTACTCAGGTAGGATGTAGAATGGGGTGTAAGTTCTGCGCTTCTACTTTAGGAGGACGAATTCGTAATCTTACAAGTGGAGAGATATTATCGGAAATATTAGTTGTTCAAAATCATATTGGTGAAAGAATATCTAATGTAGTCTTAATGGGAAGTGGAGAACCCTTAGATAATTATGATAATGTTGTTAAATTCTTAGATTTAGTGAGTGCTGAGTATGGTTTAAATATTGGGCAAAGGCATATAACATTATCGACGTGTGGTATAGTACCAAAAATATACGAGTTGGCAGATAAAGAGCTTAGTGTGACTTTAGCACTCTCACTTCATGCATTCAGTGATGAAAAGCGTAAAGAGATTATGCCAATAGCTAATAAGTATACAATTGATGAAATATTAAAAGCATGTCAGTATTACATTGATAAGACGAAACGTAGAGTGACATTTGAATATGCATTGGTTAAAGATGTTAATGATAGTAGAGAAGAGGCAAAATCTTTAGGAAAACTTTTAAAAGGTATGTTGTGTCACGTTAATTTAATTCCAGTAAACGAAATTAAAGAAAATTCATTTAAGAGATCTTCTAAAAAGACAATTGAAGATTTTTCAGAAATTTTGAAAAGCTATGGAATTGAGGTGACTACTCGTAGAGAAATGGGAAGTGACATTAATGCAGCTTGTGGACAACTTAGAAGAAGTTACATAGATACCCAAAAGATAGGGGGGAATTAAAATGGTAGGACTGGTTACAGATATAGGATTAAAAAGAAGCCTTAATGAAGATTCGGCTGCATACGTAGAAAATGAATATTTTAAATTATATGTTGTTGCGGATGGAATGGGAGGGCATAATGCTGGAGAAGTAGCTAGTAAAATGGCCACAACAGAAATCTTAAATTATGTACAAAATAATTTTAAATCAGAATCAAATGAGGATTTATTAATAGAAGCTATAGGAAAAGCAAATGAATGTATATACGAATATTCCAAAACAAATAAAAATCTTAATGGAATGGGTACGACAGTTACAGCATGCTTAATAACTAAAGATTATGAACAAGTAGCTAATGTTGGTGATAGTTGCTGTTTTGGAATAAATATTTCCAATAAAGAAATGAAGAAAATTACGAAAGATCATTCTTTGGTTCAGGAATTGGTGGATAGTGGAAGCATAAGTGAAAGTGAAGCAGTAAATCATCCTAAAAAGAATATTATTACGAGAGCCTTAGGGACAGAGCATAGAGTTAGTGTGGATATTTTCCCAATAAAAAATAGAATATATGATATGTATTTATTATGTTCAGATGGGCTTACTAATGAATTAACAAGAGATGAGATATTAGAAATTATTCTTCAAGAAAATGAATATAATTCTGTGGCAAATAAGCTTGTTGAGAAAGCAAAGCTAAATGGTGGAAGAGATAATATAACAGTATTGTTGTTTGGAGGAGAGATGTAATATGAATGGAACTGTACTTGGTGGCAGATATGAACTATTAGAAAAAATAGGCGAAGGTGGAATGTCCGAAGTATTTAAGGCTAGATGTAATAAATTAAATAGATTTGTTGCAGTAAAAATTTTAAAAAAAGAATTTTGCAATAATGAAGAAATTGTAAAAAAATTCAAAGATGAAGCAACTGCTATAGCAACTTTATCTGACAACAATATAGTAAATATTTTAGATGTAGGTACTCAAGAAGATTTACATTATATAGTAATGGAATATGTTAAGGGAAAAACTTTGAAGGATGTAATAAAGCAAGTTGGCAAAATGAATTATGAAACTGCAATATCAGTTGCAATTCAAATAGCTAAAGCTTTAGATTGCGCTCATAGAAATAATATAATTCATAGGGATGTAAAGCCACAAAATATTTTAGTCACAGAAGATGGAGTTATGAAGGTTACTGATTTTGGTATAGCAAAATCAACAACTTCTGCAACAATTACTAATACAACAACAATAATGGGATCAGCACATTATCTTTCACCAGAACAAGCAAAGGGATCTTTTATTGATTGCAGAACTGATCTGTATTCATTAGGAATAGTGTTGTATGAAATGGTAACAGGGAAATTACCATTTGAAGCAGATAGCGCAGTTACAATTGCATTAAAACATATTCAAGAAGATCCAGTTTCACCTAAATCGCTTAATTCAAGGATACCAGATAGTTTAAATACTTTAATATTAAAAGCCATAGAAAAGGATCCAAACAAGAGATATCAAACTGCAAAAGAATTTATTAATGATTTACAAAAAATAAAGGATAATCCAAATGCTGTAATTGATGAAGTTGTTGATGATTCTAGCCAACATACAATTGTTATGTCTGCTGTAACAGAACAAATTTCGAAACAAAAAATAAATAATTCAAATCAATATAATAATGATGATGATGATGATGACTATGATGATGACGATGAGGATTATGACGACTACGACGATGATGAGGAAAGAATAGTGTCAAGAAAAAGAAATAAGAGGATATTAAAAATTGCATTATCAATAGGCGGGGTGATATTACTATTCGGGCTTATAGCATTTGCAGTTAATATGTTTTCTGACAGCAGCTCTTTGAGTAGTAAAGAAGTTGAAGTACCTAATTTAGAAGGTAAAAATGTTGATGAAGCAAAAAGTGAACTTGAAGCTATAAATCTGGTATTAGTAGAAGCAGAAACAGAATCAAGTGATGAACCAGAAGGAACTATACTTAGGACAAATCCAAAGGCAGGAACTACGGTAAAGGAAAAAAGTGAAGTAAGGGTAGTTGTTAGCCGTGGACAGGAAGATCTTAAAATGCCAGATTTAAGAGAAGATGATTTAAATACGGCTGAAACAAAGTTAAAATCTTTAAATTTAAAAATTAGTAGTAAAACAGAACAATATAGTAGTAGCGTAGCTAAAGGGCAGATTATAAGTCAAGATCCAGCACCCGATACAGTTATTTCAGAAGATCAAGTAATCACAGTAGTTGTAAGTTTAGGACCTGAAATTAAATTTGTCACAGTTCCAAGTGTTGTTGGAAGACTTGAAAGTGATGCTATATCTACTTTAGCAGGAGCAAATCTAAAGTATGTTGTTGAGCAAGTAACAACTAAAAATGCTATAGAAGATGGTATAGTGCTAAGCCAGTCTGTTTCAGGAAGCAGAGTTGAAGAAGGTACTACTATAACAATAAAAGTTGGAAAATACAATAAGCAAAATGGAAATGTAGAAGATAATAATAATTCGAATGGAAATACAGGTGAAACAACACCGGGAGATAATAACAACAATAATAATAGTAATACCAATTCCCCAGGAGATGATCAAAATAATAGTGGTAATACTGGGAATGGTGGAAATGATGTAAATAATGGTGATTCAAGCTCAACGCCAGGAGGTAATACACCGGAAGGCCCATGGGATGATCCATCATTAAACCAATCAGGTCAATAAAATAATTTAAGCATGTAATTAGAGAGGAGGCAGACTTGCCAATGCCTCTCTTTTACATTATATTTTTAGAAGAAATTTGGAGGAATTTTATGAATGGAAAAATAATAAAAGGTATAGGTGGATTTTATTATATTAAAACAGAAAATGGTATAATAGAATGTAAAGCTAGAGGAAAATTTAGACATAAAGATATAAAGCCTATGGTAGGTGATAATGTAACTATCGCCATAGAAAAAGGAAAAGGTGTTATAGAAGAGATACATGAAAGAAGCAGCGAATTACTTAGACCTACTGTTGCAAATGTATCATTAGCTTTTATTGTTTTTGCAATTAAAAATCCAGATATAAATTTTGATCTATTAAATAAGTTTTTAGTTCTTTGTGAATATAATAATATAGATGTAATAGTTTGTTTAAATAAAATAGATTTAGTTGATGAAAAAGAAAGAGAAGAAATAAAGAAAAGAATAAATGATATAGGATATGAGGTTTTATATATTAATGCAAAAAAAGGTATTGGAATAGATATTCTTAAAGAAAAGATGAAAAGTAATATTACTGTACTTTGTGGACCATCAGGAGCAGGAAAATCTACACTTATTAATAAACTTTCAGAAAAAGAACATATGGAAACTGGATCTGTAAGCGAAAAACTTGGTCGTGGGAAACATACAACTAGGCATAGTGAACTTATAGATATAGAAGATGGTTATATAGTAGATACGCCAGGATTTTCTACACTAGAGATAAGAGATCTGATGGATAAAGATTCACTAAAATATTGTTTTCCTGAATTTATAGAGTATAATGAAGGTTGTAAATATAGAGGATGTCTACATAATAAAGAACCTAAATGTGCTGTTAAAGAAGCTGTTGAAGAAGGAAAAATAAATAAATACAGGTATAATTTTTATGTAAAGACATTAGAAGAGATAATAGAGGAGGAAAAAAATAAATGGTAAAAATAGCGCCATCAATATTATCAGCTGATTTTTCTAAATTAGGAGAAGATATCGAAAAGATAGATAAAGCAGGAGCTGATTTTATTCATATAGATGTTATGGATGGAAATTTTGTTCCCAATATTTCTTTTGGATTACCAGTTATAAAATCAATAAGAGATAAAACAAAAAAGGTCTTTGATGTTCATTTAATGATAGAAGAACCTTCAAGGTACATAGATGATTTTATAGAGGCTGGAGCTGACATAATAACAATACATTATGAAGCTGATAGACATATAGATAGAAGTATAAATTATATAAAATCAAAAGGGAAAAAAGCAGCAGTGTCATTAAATCCTGGGACTCCAGTAAGTGTTTTAAAAGATATAATTGGAAGTCTTGATATGGTATTAATAATGTCTGTAAACCCGGGATTTGGAGGCCAGAAATTTATACCATATACATTGAATAAAATTAAAGAAGTTAAAGAAATGAGCTATGAAATAAATCCAACATTATTAATAGAAGTTGATGGTGGGATAGATAAGAATAATGTAAAAGAAATTATTAATGCAGGCGCAAATGTTATTGTGGCTGGATCAGCTGTTTTTAATGGTGGAAATATAGAGGCAAATATAAAAAAATTAAGGGGGTAAAATTTTGGATATAGCAATAATAAGTGGGGGGAATCCGCCTTCGAAAGAGCTATTAGAAAAATACCTTGATAAAGTAAATTATATTATTGCGGCAGATAGTGGATGTGAATGCCTTTATAAATACAATATAACTCCAAACTTAATTGTTGGTGATTTTGATTCGAGTAATAAGGATATATTAGAAAAAATGAGAAAAACAGTAAAAGAAATTATTGAATTTCCTCCAGAGAAGGATTATACGGATACAGAAATTGCAATAATAGAAGGTGTGAAAAGGGGAGCTAAGAAAATATACTTATTTGGTGGTACTGGCAGTAGAGTTGATCACATGCTTGGAAATTTAGGTCTCATATTAACATATAAGAAAAAAGGTATTGAAATAGAAGTTTTAGATGATAAGAACAAGATATATCTTGCACAGAAAAAAATGACTTTGCATGGAGAATATGGTGAAAATATAGGTTTTCATGCTTTTACTGATGTTGTTAAAAACTTTAAGGTTAAAGGCGCAAAATATAATATATATGATGGATATGATATGCATCTGTTAGATCCAAGAGCTATATGTAATGAATTTCTAGATACTCCAATAGAGATTAGCTTCGATGAAGGGGAATTATTGATTATTCATTCAATTGATTAAAAAAATAAGGAACATTTTAATGTCCTTCTGAATATTAATATAATAAGATGAATTTTGATATATTTAAAATAGAGAGATATTTTATAATTCATTTTATATTTTAATATTTAGGAGGATTTATATTTATGAAAATAATCGCTTTTAAGTTACCTAAATTTCTTTCAAATATAATAAAATTCTTTAGGAAAAAGTAGTATTGTAGAGTGTACATATGCTCTAGATATAAAAATGAGAAAAATAAAAAATGCAATTGGGACAACAATTGCATTTTTTATTATGAACTATATTGCTCTTTCAACCTTTCCAGATCTAAGGCATCTTGTACATACATGAACAGTTTTTGGTGTTCCGTTAACTAAAGCTTTTACTTTCTTTATGTTAGGAGCCCAAGTTCTCTTTGATTGACGATGTGAATGGCTGTATTGTACACCTGCTACAACACCCTTATCACAGATTTCGCATCTTCTTGCCATTAGAAAACACCTCCTTATATTGCAAAGATAATCATCTTCAATAGGACAGGATAAATTATATCATAGGAATTTATATTAGGCAAGTAATTTTTAATGCAAATATGTAAATACTATAACTAGGAATTATATGTAGTTACAGTATGGTTAGCACTATATTATTATAGTAAATAATTATGAATTAGTTACTATCTAAATTAAAATGCAATTATATATAAAACTATAAGGAATATAAACAATACTTGAATAAAAATGTGTTCTAAGATAGAATATAAGTTAAGATATAAAATATTTTAGGAGGAATATGAATGATTGGATTTTCAAATGAAAACGGAAATATAAATTATTCTGAGGAAGTTTTAGCTAAAGTTGTTGGACTTTCAACAATGGAATGTTATGGAGTAGTTGGAATGGTTTCTAAAAGTCCTACAGAAGGTCTTTGGGAATTAATGAGAATAGAAAATTTAAGCAAAGGCGTAAAAATAGAATTAACAGATGACGATAGATTGCAGATAGAATTATTTATTATGGTTGAATACGGAACAAAAATATCGGTTATATCTAATAACATTATTCAAAAGGTTCGTTATAATGTAGAAAATTATACTGGACTTAAAGTTTCAGCTATAACAGTAAATGTGCAAGCGGTTAGAGTCTAGGAGGGAACTGAAATAATGGAATACAAAAAGATTAATGGCCATGATTTTTATAATATGGTTGTAAATGCAAGCAATAGATTACTAGAGGAAAGTGATTTTGTAAATGCATTGAATGTATTTCCAGTACCAGATGGTGATACTGGAACAAATATGTCTATGACATTTAAAGCAGCTGTAAAAGAAATTGAAAATATGAACAGTAATTCTATAGGAGAAATCTCTAAGAAATTAGCCAAGGGTGCACTAATGGGGGCTAGAGGAAATTCAGGCGTTATACTTTCACAAATTCTTAGAGGAATATCTAAGGGATTAGAAGGAAAAGAAGAAGTTGATGTAGCAGAATTTGCAGTAGGTTTTTATGAAGGATCAGCAGCTGCATATAAGGCAGTAATGAGGCCAACAGAAGGTACAATACTTTCTGTTATAAGAGCAACATCAGAAGCAGCTGTTGCAAGTGAGGCAAAAGATATAGTAGCTTTTATGGATGAAATAACAAAGGCTGCTAAGGTAATGCTAGATAAAACACCAGAACTTTTACCGGCTCTGAAAAAGGCAAAAGTAGTTGAT
Organism: Clostridium neonatale; assembly: GCF_900465025.1. Lineage (NCBI taxonomy): Bacteria > Bacillati > Bacillota > Clostridia > Eubacteriales > Clostridiaceae > Clostridium > Clostridium neonatale. The sequence continues at coordinate 717,644 of NZ_UICR01000002.1, read as the reverse complement.
TCAGGTGGAATGGGACTTTATATAATATTACAAGGAATGTACGAAGCTCTAAAGGATGATATTAAAGCAGAAATTAAGGATATAATTGCAGGTGGATCAGCTAAAGTTGGAGCAGAATCAACAGAAGATGTTGAAATTAAGTTCGGATATTGTACTGAGTTCATAGTTCTTGGAGATGCAAAAAGAGCTAATGAACTTCAAAGTCAAATTGAAAATATGGGTGACTCAATGATTGTTGTAGGATATGATGATGTGATAAAAGTTCATATTCATACTAATGATCCAGGAGCCGTTTTATCTAAAGCCGTTCTTATAGGTGAATTATCAAAAATAAAAATTGATAATATGAGAGAAGAACATAGAGAACTTTTAATTGAAGCTAATGAAAAAGAAATGGTTGAAGTTCAAAGCAATGAAATACATGAAGAAATGAAAGAATATGGTTTTATTACTGTTGCTATGGGTGACGGAATATCTGATATATTTAAGGATCTAGGTGTTGATTACGTTATAGAAGGTGGTCAAACAATGAATCCATCTACTCAAGATATGTTAGATGCAATAGATAAAATAAATGCAAAACATATTTTCATTATGCCAAATAATAAAAATATAATTATGGCAGCAAATCAAGCAGCGGAAATAAGTGATAGAGATATTCATGTAATACCAACTACAACAATACCACAGGGAATAGCTTGTGTTACAGTATTTAATCCAGATGCAAAAGTTGAAGATAATGTTAATGAGCTAAATGAAACAATTAAGCTTGTTAAAACAGGTTCAGTAACATATGCAGTTAGAGATACAGAAATTGATGGAATAGAGATTAAAGAAGGTAATATGCTTGGTCTTGTAGAAGGAAAAATAAAAGAAGTTGGAGAAGATAAAATATCTGTTGCAGAAAATGTAATAGATAAGATGATAGATGATGATAGTGAACTTATAACTGTCTATTATGGAGAAGAAGTTAGTGAAGAAGAAGCTAATTCATTTATAGATAAATTACAAGAAAAATATGAAGATTTAGATATACAAGGTTATAAAGGAAACCAACCTTTATACTATTTCTTAATGTCAGTAGAATAATTAAAAAGGCTATCTCAATATTGTATTTATGAAATTTAGGCACATGAAATAAAATAACAAAGTAAGTTGCTAGTTATTTTTTTGATGTGCCTAATATGACATAATGAAAAATTATTTCATTGATAAATATAGTTTGAGAATAGGCTTTTATTTTGTTTTGGAGGAGTTTATATGAATATATATAGTGATATATCTTCTTTAAAAGGCGTGGGACCTAAGGCAACTGAAAAATTAAATAGATGTGGAATTTTTAATATATTAGATATTCTGTTATATTTTCCAAGAGATTATGAATTTGTAGGTGGAAATACTGATTTTGATATCATAGATGGTGAAGAAAAAATTATTTTAGAATGTACGGTAGTATCATTTAGACCAGATATAAGAACAAAAAGTGGAAAAATATTGACAACTATAGAGCTAGAATATGAGAATCATAAAGTTTATGCAAAATGGTTTAATCAAAAGTATATGAAAAATAATTTTATAAAAGGAAGAACTTACAACCTCATGGGAAAATTCAAGCGTGCTGGAAAAACATTAGAGGTAGTGGCACCGGTAATTGCATGTGAGGAAGCTATGTCTAGTGAAATAATACCCAAATATCCATTGAAGGGTGATATAAGCAATAAACTTTTTGAAAAACTTATTCATGAAATATTATCTAAAACAGAGATTAAAGAAAATTTATCTAAAGAAATAATCGAAAAATACTCCCTTATTTCTTTAGGTAATGCCATACGAGAAATACATTTTCCGCAAAGCAAAGAAAAATTGGAGCAAGCAAAAAACAGATTGAAGTTTCAAGAACTATTTACATATTCATTAAAGCTATTGCTTTTAAAGAAGAACTTAAAAAATAAATTTAAAGGTATTTCATTTGAATGGGTTGATGAATTAAAAGAATTTAAAGAAAAATTACCATTTCCACTTACAAATGCTCAAACAAAAGTTGTAAGAGACATACTAAGAGATCAAAAGGCACATGCACCTATGAATAGATTGGTTCAAGGAGATGTTGGAAGTGGAAAAACAATAGTTGCGTTGATTGCGATTTTTAACGTTATTAAAAATAATTATCAATGTGCATTTATGGCGCCTACAGAAATTTTAGCAAATCAACACTTTTTGGAAGCTAAAAAAATGTTTGAAGGATTCAATATAGATATAGAGCTTTTAACAGGCGGAACATCGGCTAAAGAAAAGCGGAGAATTAAAGAAAAAATAAAAGAGAATATCCCAATGCTACTTATTGGAACTCATGCATTATTTCAAGAAGATGTTGATTTTTCAAATCTTGGGCTTATAATTACAGACGAACAACACAGGTTTGGAGTGGAGCAAAGAAGCAGATTGATTAATAAAGGAAAACAATCAGATTGTTTAGTCATGACAGCTACGCCTATTCCAAGAACTTTGGCTTTATATTTGTATTCTGATTTGGATGTATCAATAATTGATGAATTACCACCAGGTAGAAAACCAATTGATACTAGATTTTATCAAGACATAAGCAGGGAGTCTGCATATGAACTAGCTTATGAAGAAGTAAAAAAAGGTAGACAGGTATATATTGTATGTCCTCTTATAGAAGAAGATGAAAAAGAACAATTGAATTCAGTTGAAACTATATATGAACAGGTTAAAAATGGTGTATTCAAAAATGTGGAAGTTGAGATGCTCCATGGAAAAATGAAGGGAAGTGAAAAAGACGAAATAATTACTCGTTTTAAAGAAAATAAGACAAAAGTTTTAATTTCAACAACAGTTATTGAAGTTGGTGTTAATGTGCCTAATGCCTCAGTTATGATTATCGAAAATGCTGAGAGATTTGGATTAGCCCAATTGCATCAATTGAGGGGGAGAGTTGGAAGAGGACAATATGAATCATTTTGTATATTAATTGCAAAGGCTAAAAGCAATGTAACTAAAAAGAGAATGCAGATAATGACTGAAAGCAATGATGGATTTTTCATTGCCGAGCAAGATTTGAAATTAAGAGGATCAGGTGAAATGTTTGGAAAAAAACAAAGCGGAGATGCAGGATTCGTTTTAGCTGATCTTTATGAAGACATAAATATTTTAAGGTGTGCGAGAATTGAGGCAAATGAAGTTATAAAGAGCGATGCAAAAGAAAATATAGAACTGTTGAATGAAATTATGAAAAGTTTAGATAATAATAGTAGATATATTTGTTTCAATTAAATTGAAATAATATACAAGAATATGTTAATATATTAATAATGTAAAGTTTAAGATAAATGGTAATTTATCTTAAACTTATGCAATATATAAAATAATATATTAAATGAAAGTTATTGTAACCTAGGAGGAAAAATGAGAATAATCGCAGGAAAAGCAAGAGGACATAAATTGATACCTCCAGCTACTATGGAAACTAGACCAACTTTAGATAGAGTTAAAGAAGCAATGTTCAGTTCTATTCAATTATATATTCCTGATGGAGTAGTGCTTGATGTATTTGCTGGAACTGGAAGTTTAGGATTAGAAGCAGCAAGCAGAGGTGCTAAAGAAGTCTATTTATTTGATAAAAGTGATGCTACGTATCCGCTGTTAAAACAAAATGTTATGAACCTTAAGTTTGAAGATTTCTGCTTTCCTATTAAGACAGATGCTTATGACGGGATGAATAGTTTAGCTAACAAGAATAAAAAATTTGACATAATATTTATAGATCCACCTTATTGTAGAGAAATGATTCCAGAAGCAATTAAAATTATTGTTAAAAATAATATGTTAAAGGAAGAGGGAATAATAGTAACTAAAATAGATAGTATTGAAGAAATATATGAAGGATATTCAAAAATTAAATTACTAAAAAGTAAGAAATATGGAAATACAACAGTATGTTACTATAAATATTATGAGGAGAATTAAAATATGAAAATAGCTGTTTATCCAGGAAGCTTTGATCCAATAACCAATGGACATTTGGATATAATAAGAAGAGGATCAAAGGTTTTTGATAAAATAATTGTGGCGGTTTTAATTAATGTTGAAAAGAAGCACTTGTTTGATATTGATGAAAGAGTAGAGTTAATAAAAAAAGTAACTAGCGATATTGAGAATGTGGAAGTAGTAAGTTTTGACGGATTATTGGTTAATTTTTTGAAGGAAAGAAATATTAATGTTATTTTAAAAGGAATAAGAACAACATGTGATTTTGAGTATGAAATGCAAATGGCAATTATAAATAAAGAATTGAATAATGATATAGAAACTATATGTATGATGTCATCTCCGGAATATTTACATATAAGTTCATCAAATGTTAAGCAGATTGCAGAATTTAATGGTAGCATTGAAAGACTTGTTCCAAAGGAAATTCTTCAGAATGTTATTGATAAAATCAAAGTATAAGGGGTGTTTTTATGGAGAAAATAGATGTAAATATAATAGAGCTACTTGAATATTTGCAGGATATAGTTGATAATTCACCGAAGGTTCCTATGAGTAGTAAGGTTATGGTAGATAAAAAAGAAATAATAGAAATAGTAGATCAAATAATTAATTATCTTCCAGACCAATTTAAAAAAGCAGAATGGGTAATGAATGAAAGAGAAAGAATACTTACCGAAGCAAAAAAAGAGTATGATGCACTTAGAAAAGAAACAATGGCTATGATGAGGCAAAATGTTGAAAATCATGATATTGTTAAAGAAGCAAAAGTACGTGCACAAGAAATTATAGCTTCTGCACAAAGAGACGCAAAAGCTATAAGACTTGGTTCAAGAGATTACTCAGATGAAATGCTAAGTCAGTTAGATTCAGCTATAGAAGAAGAAAAAATAAAATTAATTAGAAACATGCAAGCAAGTTTTGAAATTGCAGCAAAAGAAATTGACATAAGTCTTACTGGTGCATGTGATGTTATAAGAGATAATGTAAAAGAATTAAGAAGCATGAAAAAATAAATTATTTGTTACTTTTAATATAATTGTGAGTACAAGCAGCAATAAAAGTGGTGTAAACATATAAAAAATACTGAAGTGTGAATGTAATATGATTGAGGAAGAATAAGCAGTAGTTGGTAAAAGGTTCATAAGTATAAATGTTGCAATAAAGCTGAATATACCTTGAATAAACTTTATAAATATATATCTTGAGTATTTTATATTAGTTGAACTAACAAAGGAACTTACTTGAGCTATTATTGCTAATCCAGAAAAAGAACATAAAAAACTTATTATGCTTATTTTTAATGGTAATTGTAAATCTATCTTTGATAATATACTGCATCCATTAGTAATTTCTATACTTCCTAGGAATGATCCATAGATGGCATCAAAAGGGAGACTTAATATGTTTTCTATATATGAACATAAAGAATGTATAGAAGAACTATTTTTTACTAGTGCTATTATTACTGAAAATATTATTATAAAACCACCTATTGATAAAGTAGTATTTATAGCATTTTCAATTGAGTTTTTAATAGCTGTTCCAAAATTAAAATCACATTTTTTATTTAAGCGAAGAGAACTTTTATTAGATGAAGTTCTCTTTTTTTTTGTAATTATTCCTATAAAAATAATAGATAAATAACTAGATGCTAGAAGTATGTAACCAAAGTATACATTATTCAATAAAGCAGTTGCTACTGAACCTATTAGGAAAATTGGACCAACATTGGATGCAATATTCAATAGCCTTATATATTCTTCTTTATCTAAATAATTCATATTGTATAAATCAACACAATATTTAGCACCAAGTGGATAACCACACAATAAACTTGCTACTATAGGAAAAGAACAATTTTCAGACAAATTAAGTGGTTTGCAAATTAATGGACCAAGTATTTTTGAATATAAACTTATGCCATCATAATAAATCAGAAGATTGCATATTACAACAAAAGGAAATGTGGTGGGTAAAATGGCTTTATACCATAATTTACTTCCTTCTATAGCAGCATTTAAACTTAAGTTTATATTTGCAGCAAATAGCACTATTAAAACAGAAATACTTATGCAGATTAAAACATTGATTTTTATGTTTAAGAGTTTAATTAATATAATAGTTAAAACAATAATAAATAACCATAAGATTGCAGTATACATTAAATCACCTCAGAATTAAGATAAAATTTTATAGATTAAAATAGATTTTATCAAAACATAATAATTACTTTGATACATAATTAATTAAAAATAAAATTTAAAATGTATATATCTTATGGTTATGTTAAATTAAATTATATTATGATAGGACTTTTTAAATAATCATCCATAGGATTGATTTTATTATTTAAAAGGGAGTATGCTTTTGTGCCAAGAATATCTATTTCTAGATGTTCATTTAAATTTTTTTTCGGCATTTTAGTTATTATTTCAATATCACTGTTATCCTTTATTTTCTTTAGAATACTCTTTCCATTAGAATTAAAAGCTAAAACTCTGGCATAAGGTGCTGGAGATTTTGTCAGTTTAAATAAATCATATTTTTCAAGATTTAAAAAATATTGAGTTAAAATTCTATTTAATCTTGTATAAGTATATCGTTTGCTTTTAGATTCTAATATTAATTCATTTAAAGAGTTGCATTTTAATATACTGTTAAGTATTCTATTATCTAAACCTTCAGAAACATCAGGAATTTTTGAAAGAGAATTTCCATCTAAAAGTAATTTATATTTTATATATTTAAATATATCTTCTTCAAATATAAATGGATAACCTGAAAAAATTAAATCTTTTAAAATTTTATATGTTTCCATAGGAACCTCATTTTTTATCATATCTACGCTACTATTTCTTAAATGCTTTCTTATTGATGTAGCTGAGGAAAAGTTAGAATTTAACTGAGTACTATTATAAGTACCACCTTCACGTTTAAGAGTTGCAGGAGTTATATTGCTTTTTAATTTCATCAAGGACTTAATATATTCAATGCCTAAGATATTATTTGAATTAGATAAAACATCTTTAATATTGTCGTTTTTAAAATATTCAATTAATGCATTTGATCTACTTATATGAAAAGGAAGCCCTTTATCTAGGTTATTTTTTAAAGAGAGTCTGTATTCATCAGGTTCTTTAATAAGAATTTCTGATATATCTTTTAGTATATTTACATTTCCACTTTCACTGCCGAAATATAAGTTATCAATAATATTTAATCTATTTAATAAAGATACACTTCCAAAAGCAAAATGTTCAGCTGATGAGACAGAGTAAACGAGCGGCAGTTCTAATACTAAATCTACACCATTTTTTACAGCAATCTCTGCTCTTTTCCATTTGTCGATTAATGCTGGAATTCCTCGTTGCATAAAGTTACCACTCATTACACAAACTATACTATTAGCGCTAGTGTCTTTTTTCGCTTGCTCTAAATGATATTTGTGCCCATTATGAAATGGATTATATTCTGTTATTATGCCTGTTATTATGGTAATCATCTCCTTTGTATATGTATTATAATTTTTAATGTATCAATAGTATACTATATAATTATATTAGGTGATAATCAAGTAAAAAGTTATTATATTAATGTGAAATTTTGTAAATACTAAATAAATTGATAATATTTTGTTTAACATAAAAAATAATAGATATTTAATTTTTATATCAAAAAATATATAATGACGGTATTACTAATTTGAAGGCTTATTATCAGATAATTTAGATTATTACAAATCTAATGAATTCTATATTTATGGTTGAAAAGACCATACACAAAGGAGTATATTATTAATATAGATTTACAATTAATGAAAGGAGAAAGAATTATGGATCTTATGAAAAAAATATGGCAATCTGCAAAAGCAAATAAGAAAAATATAGTTTTGCCAGAAGGTAATGAAGAACGTAATGTGACAGCCGCACAAAAAATATATGAATTAGGGTTAGCAAATCCGATTTTAATAGGAAATAAAGAAGAAATAATGAAAAAGGCTCATGATATAGATGTGGATGTTTCTAATATAGAAATAATTGATCCAGAGGAATCTAATGATTTAGAAAAATACATTAATGCATTTTATGACCTTAGAAAAAATAAAGGTATCACAATGGAAAAAGCTAATAGAATCGTTAGAGATCCGTTATATTTTGCAACAATGATGGTGAAGTGTGATGACGCAGATGGAATGGTTTCAGGTGCTATTCATACAACAGGAGATTTACTTAGACCAGGACTTCAAATAATAAAGACAGCACCAGGGGTATCAGTAGTTTCCAGTTTCTTTATAATGCAAGTTCCAGCATCAGAATATGGAGAAGAAGGATCACTTTTATTTTCAGATTGTGCAGTTAATCCAAATCCAACTGAAGATCAATTAGCAGCAATTGCAATAGCTACAGCTGAAACAGCTAAAAGACTATGCGATATGGAACCAAGAGTTGCTATGTTATCGTTCTCTACAATGGGGAGCGCAGATCATGAAGCTGTAGATAAAGTTAGAAATGCAACTAAGAAAGCTAATGAATTAAGACCAGATTTATTAATAGATGGGGAATTACAATTAGATGCTGCTATAGTTAAGTCAGTTGCAGATCAAAAAGCTCCAGATAGTAAAGTTGCAGGAAAAGCAAATGTATTAATTTTCCCAGATTTACAATCAGGAAATATAGGTTATAAATTAGTACAAAGATTTGCAAATGCAAAAGCAATTGGTCCAATATGTCAGGGATTTGCAAAGCCTATAAATGACTTGTCAAGAGGATGTACAGCTGACGATATAGTTAATGTAGTAGCGTTAACAGCCGTTCAGGCACAAAGCGTAGCAAAATAAGAAAAAGGGGAATTTGAAATGAAAGTATTAGTTATAAATTGTGGCAGTTCGTCATTAAAATATCAACTTATTGATATGAGTAATGAGAATGTATTGGCACAAGGGTTGGTTGAAAGAATAGGAATTGATGGTATATTAACTCAAAAAGTAGAAGGAAGAGAAAAATATATAGTAGAAACAGATCTCAAAGATCATAAAGTAGCTATAGACTTAGTGTTAAATACTTTAGTTGATAAGGCCAATGGTGTTATAAATTCAATGGATGAAATAAGTGCAGTAGGACATAGAGTTGTTCATGGTGGAGAAAAATACTCAACATCGGTAGTGATTAACGAAGAAGTTATGAAAAACTTAGAAGACTTAGTAAGTTTAGCACCACTTCATAATCCAGCTAATATAATTGGAATAAAAGCTTGTATGGCACTTATGCCAAATACTCCAATGGTAGCTGTATTTGATACTGCATTTCATCAAACAATGCCTCAAAAAGCATTTATGTATCCAATACCATATGAATATTATGAAGAAGATCATATAAGAAGATATGGATTCCATGGAACATCTCATAAATATGTAGCAGGAAAAGTTGCTGAAGTTATGGGGAAAAATATTAAAGACATTAAGACTATTACTTGTCATTTAGGTAATGGTGTTAGTGTTACAGCAGTTGATGGCGGGACATCTGTAGATACTACAATGGGATTTACACCTCTTGATGGAATTATAATGGGCTCAAGAAGTGGTAGCATTGATCCGGCAATTGTAACTTATTTAATGAAAGAAAAGGGATATTCAATAGAAGAAATGGATGAAATATTAAATAAGAAATCTGGAGTGCTTGGAATATCAGGCGTGGGTACTGATTTTAGAGATATAAGAAGTGCTGCAAGAGAGAATAACAAAAGAGCATTACTTACAATGGATATTTATGGATATCAAATAAAGAAGCAAATAGGAGCTTATGCAGCTGCTATGGCAGGACTAGATGCAATTGTGTTTACAGCAGGTATAGGAGAACATGCACCTGAAATAAGAGAAAGAGCCTTAATAGACATGGAATTCCTAGGAATAAAAATTGATTTAAAGAAGAATGATAATCAGGATATCGGTGAAGGTATGGAAATTTCTACTGAAGATTCAAAGGTAAAAGTATTTGTAATACCTACAAACGAAGAGTTAATGATAGCAAAAGAAACATTAGCTTTAACAAAGTAGTAAAATAACTTGACTTTTGAGGTGTGACTTTATATAATTAGTGGTGTTTGATATAAATATATAAGCAAGGAGTGACAGAAAGATCCATATATTTTAAATTATATTTGGATTAAGCTATTATGAAAATACAAATTTCAGATATTGTTTCAGGAAAAGGCAGACATAAAAATATTGACTATACTTTTGAAATGAATCCATTTGAATTTGAAGGCGATATTATAAAACCAGTCAGTTCTTGCAGTGTGCAGGGAGATATATCTTCTAAAGATAATATTTTATTGCTGAATATTAATATTAAAGTCAATTTAGAAATGAATTGTTCAAGATGTTTAGATACCTTTATCTATCCAATAGATATTGATATAGAAGAAAGGTTTACAAATGATAGCAATTCAGAAGATGAAGCTATTATTGTAATTGATGATGTTTTAGACATCAATGAAGTAGTTGAAACTAGTATTATTTCAACTTTACCTATTAAAAGAGTATGTAAAACCAACTGTAAGGGGCTTTGTCAAACATGTGGATGTAATTTAAATCATGGTTCATGCACATGTGATAAAGAGGACGTAGATGTACGTTTTGAAGTCTTAAAGGGTTTTTTCAAAAATAAGGAGGTGTAATGAATGGGTTGTCCAGCTAGAAAGCAATGTAGTGCTAGAACTAAGAAAAGAAGAGCTCAAACTTTTAAAGCTAGTTTACCTGGTATAGTAGAATGTCCACAATGCCACGAAATGAAGCTTGCTCACAGAGTGTGTAAAAAATGTGGTTATTACAAAGGTAAGGAAGTTGTAGCTTCTGAAAACTAAAAGAAAGTCTTTATGACTTTCTTTTCTTTTTATATAATTATGATAATATATTAAGTAGTAGTATAATTATATATTAAAGAGAGAAAATGTTATTTTGAAACTTATTAAGCTAGAAAGGAGTGAGTTTAGTGAAAATAGCAATAGATGGGATGGGTGGAGATAATGCACCAGCAGCTGTTATAGAAGGTATAATTCAGGCTTTAGAGGAATATAAAGATATTGAGATGTATATTACTGGCCCTGAAAAAGAAATAAATGAGGAATTATCAAAATATAATTATGAAAAAGATAAGATAAATGTTATAGATGCTACTGAAGTTATATCAACTAATGAACACCCTGTTATGGCAGTAAGAAAAAAGAAAGATTCAAGTTTAGTAAAAGCTATGAACCTTGTTAAAGATGGAACTTGTGATGCGGTAATATCAGGTGGCAGTACAGGAGCATTTTTAGCTGGATGTACATTCATAGTAGGAAGAATGAAAGGTGTAGAAAGACCAGCATTAGCCCCTATTATGCCAGGAAGAAACGGAAGTTTTATGATAGTTGATGTTGGTGCTAATGTTGATTGTAAACCTTCTTATTTAGTCCAATTTGCTAAGATGGGTAAAGTATATTATGAAAAAGTGTTTAATGTAAAAAATCCAACTGTAGGACTTATAAATATAGGCGCAGAAGAAGAAAAGGGAAATGAACTAACAAAATCTACTTATCAGCTTCTAAAAGAGCATAATGAACTTAATTTTATTGGAAATGTAGAACCAAGAGATATTTCGACTGGAGATACTAATATACTTGTTAGTGATGGATTTGTAGGAAATACAGCTTTAAAAATGTATGAAGGAACTGCATCAACTCTTTTAAAAGTAATGAAAGATGAAATTATGAAATCATCAATTATTTCTAAAGCAGGGGTTTTATTGTTAAAGCCAGTTTTAAAGAAAATAATGAAACGATTTGATTATAAAGAATATGGTGGAGCACCATTTCTAGGGGTTGATGGCATATGTATTAAAGCACATGGAAGTTCTGATGCAAGAGCCTTTAAAAATGCTATTAGACAGACCGATATTTTCTATAAAAATGATGTATTGAATCATATGAAAAATGAGTTTAATAATTAAAATTAATAAAAATATATCAAACTTATATTGACGAGTAGGATATTATATAATATTATCTAAATGTAGAACGTGGGAGGTGAAAGTAATGTTTGAAAAAATACAGGCGATAATTGCAGATAAGTTAAGCATAGATGCAGAAAGCGTTACTATGGAAGCGTCATTCATTGATGACCTTAATGCTGATTCATTAGACATTGTTGAACTTGTAATGGCACTTGAAGATGAACTAGAAATGGAAATTCCAGATGAAGATGTTGAAAACTTCAAAACAGTTGGAGACGTTGTAGAATACGTAAAAGCTCATCACGAAGAATAAAACAATCCCGCGTATGTTGCGGGATTTTATATTTATTTATAACTAGTTTATTCTTGAATTTGTTTAAACGCTAAAAGCAAATTGAAGAATAAACTTCAAGGAGTGGATTTTAAAAGTGAATAAGTATACACTTAATGAAATTGAAGATAATCTAGGAGTTTATTTTAATAATCATACGTTATTAAAGACAGCACTTACACATAGTTCCTTTGGAAATCAATTCAAGGATGCAGAGTATAATGAGAGGCTTGAATTTTTAGGTGATTCTGTTTTGCAATTATGTATTACTGAATATCTATTTAATAAATTTAAGGATAAGACTGAAGGTGAATTAACTAAAATAAGAAGTCTCATAGTTTGTGAAAATTCTTTATTTGAAATAGCAAAAAGGTTACAGCTAGGAAAATATATTAGAATGAGTAAAGGTGAAGAACTTACAGGAGGGAGAGAAAGAATATCTATTCAAGCTGACTGTGTAGAGGCAGTAATTGCTGCAGTTTATTTGGATAAAGGTATAGGCTTTGTAAGAGATTTTATATTATTACATTTTGAAAAGATAATACATAAAGCAATAAACAATGAAATTGTTTTAGATTTTAAAACAAAGCTTCAAGAGCTTCTTCAACAGGATGGAGAGGTGGTAATACATTATGATTTAATAAAGTATGAAGGACCTCCTCATAGACGTAAATTTTTTATTAATGTGGTTATTGATAATAAAATTATGGGAGAAGGCGAAGGATACAGTAAAAAAGAAGCAGAACAAAATGCAGCAAAAGCAGCTTTGAAGATATTAGGCGAAATAAATGAGTAAAAATTATTATATAATTCCAATATTTGTTCCTCAAGAAGGGTGCCCTCATAAATGTGTTTTTTGTAATCAGGACAGAATAACTGGACTAGATGAACAAGTAACGAGTCAAATAGTTAGAAAAACTATAAATGAATATTTGGAAACTATTGATAATTCAAAAGCTATAGTTGAAGTATCGTTCTTTGGAGGAACATTTACTGGAATAAAAGAGGAAAAACAAAAAGAATTTTTAAGTATAGCCAAGGAATATAAAGATAAAGGCCTTATAAAAAAAATAAGGCTTTCAACAAGACCAGATTATATAAATGATTATATTTTAAATTATTTAAAAGAATATAGTGTAGATATAATAGAACTTGGAGTTCAGTCTTTAGATTCTGAGGTATTAAAGAAGGCCGGAAGAGGGCATACTGTAGAAGATGTGGTAAAGGCATCAAAGCTTATTAAGGAGTATAATATTATATTAGGTCATCAAATAATGCCTGGACTTCCAGGAGATACTTTTGAAACTGATATTAAGACTGTTGAGTGTTCATTACAGATGAATCCGGACATATGTAGGATATATCCATCATTGGTAATAAAAGATACACCGATGGAGATAATGTATAAGCGTAATACATACATACCTTATACGCTTGAAGAAGCTGTTGAAATAAGCAAAGTTATGTATGATATGTACAGAAATGCTGGCGTAAATGTAATAAGGATAGGACTTCAACCTACAGACAGTATTGCAGAAGGTAAGGATGTGATTTCAGGGCCATTTCATCCAGCGTTTAGGGAACTTGTTGAAGGAAGTTTAATCATTGATAAAATAATAGAAAATACTAAAAATATTAGTGAATTTACAATAGAAATAAATTCAAAAGATATAAGCAAGCTATATGCGAATAAAAAATTGTATTTTAATAAGCTTAAGGCGCTTAATAAAAAAGTAGAAGTTAAACAAAGTGATAATATTTTAAGAGGAAATATTAAGCTATTGTTAGATGAAAAGAAAATGGATATAATATTTTAGCGAGAGGAAACTCTCGCTTTTCATATGTTTCGATAATTATAAATTAATAATAAATAAAATCTAAGGACTACTATATGATGAAAAATTTCTAATTATTGAAATTTTCTAATCTTTACTATAAACTTAATAATAATGAGAGGTGGTTTATTTATGAAGAAAAAGACAAGAGAAAAAATGATAGTAGCTATAACTATTTTTATTATATTAATTTTCGTTATAGGATTTATTCCTACTATACTTTTATTTTAGTGTAAGGAGTGGGAAATTTGTTTTTAAAATCCCTTGAGATACGTGGCTTTAAGTCATTTGCAGATAAAACAGAGTTGAAATTTAAAAAAGGAGTGACCGCTGTTGTTGGTCCTAATGGTAGCGGGAAAAGTAATATTTCAGATTCGGTAAGATGGGTTCTTGGTGAACAGAGCATAAAGGTTCTAAGAGGCGGAAAGATGGAGGATGTAATATTTGCTGGAACCCAATTTAGAAAGCCAGTAGGATTAGCTCAGGTATCGCTTACATTAGATAATAGCGATGGTAAGCTTTCAACAGAATATAATGAGGTTACTGTATCAAGAAGAATATTTAGATCTGGAGAATCTGAATATTTAATCAATAATTCAAAATGTAGATTAAAAGACATAAATAATTTATTTATGGATACAGGTATAGGAAAAGAAGGATATTCATTAATAGGACAAGGAAAAATAGAAGCTATATTAAGCGGAAGACCAGAGGATAGAAGATCGTTAATAGAGGAAGCTGCTGGAATAGTAAAGTTTAAAAATAGAAAAGAAGAAGCAGAAAAAAAATTAGCTAATACAGATGAAAATTTAGTAAGAATAAATGATATTATTTCAACATATGAAGAAAGAATTGAACCATTAAGAATTGAAAGAGAAAAGGCTTTAGAATTCAATGAGTTATCCAATGGTTTAAAGAAAAAAGAAGTATCACTTATTGTTCACGTAATAAAAGGAATGGAAGATGAGCTTAAAAGTATTACTGAAGATTTAAATAATCGTATTAAAGAAATTGAAGAGCAAAGGCAAAAGATATCTAATGATAAGATAGAACTTAAAAAATTAGAGGAAAAAATTGAGGAAATAGACAAAAAGACTCTAGAAGAAAAAGAGCAATATTACAACTTAAAGGAGATTATAGGTGAAGAGTCAAAGGAAATTGATCTTTACAATGAAAGAATAAAATCACTTGAAGAAAGAATTAAAAGAAATGATACTGAGATTAATGATATTAAAATAAAAATATCTTATATAAAAGAAAATAAGGAATTTTTAGAAAAAGAATTAGAAGAAAAGAAAAACGAACAAAAAGCTAAAGATGAAGAAATAACTTTATATGAGTCAACAAACAATGATGTTCTTAAAGAAATAGAAAAAGTTGAAGAAGAACTTAGAACTTTAAAAAAAGGCGAAATAGATCTTTTAAGAAAAAATTCAGAGATAAAAAATGAGATTGCACTTATAAATAAAGAAATAACTATTAAAAATGAAAGAGAAGAGCAGCTTAATTCATCTATTATTTCTTTAGAGCACAATATACTCATAAATACACAGACGTATAAAAGTCTAGAAGTTGAGATTGAATTAAAAAACACTGAAATAAAAGATTTGAATGAAGAGATAGAAGTCAATAAGAAAAAGATTAGTGCACTATCAGGAAATTTAACAAGAAAAGAAAACGAGTTTAGGGAATTAAATAGAAATTTAACTAGACTTGAAGCAAATAAAAATATGCTTGAAAATTTAGAAAAGCACTATGAAGGATATAACAGATCAGTTAAATCATTAATGGAATCTATTCATAATAATAAAATTTCCAAAGCAGAGGATACAAAGGTATTAGGAGAGATTTTTAAAGTTGAAAAACAATATGAAACAGCTATAGAGATTGCACTTGGTTCAGCTATTTCAAATGTAATAACTAAAAACGAAGAAGTAGCAAAAAATCTTATAGGGTATTTAAAAAGTAATAAGCTTGGAAGAGCAACATTTTTACCTTTAAATATAATAAAAGGTAAAAAGCTATCTTTAAGTTCAAATATAACACAAGAAAAAGGTTTTATAGGCATAGGAAGTGAAATAATCACTTATGCCCCATTGTATCAAAATATAATGGACTATACTTTAGGTAGAACGATAATTTGTAGTAATATGGATTGTGCTTTAAACATAGCTAAAATTAGTAATTATAGCTATAGAATAGTTACATTAGATGGTGAAGTAATAAATCCAGGAGGGGCTTTAACTGGTGGTAGTATAAAAGGAAAAAATACTAATGTTTTAGGAAGAAAAAGAGAGATAGAAGAACTTGAAAAAGAAATATTTAAGAAAAAAGAGAGTTGTGATATTCTTGTTTCAGAGGCCAATGACTTAAAGCAAAAGATAAAGCAGTTAGATGAAGACATATTAAATAAAAGAGATGAAGTTCATGCAAAAAATATTGATTCTACAAAGAAACAAGAAGAAAAGAAAAATTTGCAAAATGATACAAATAAGCTTGCTAAAAGTTTAGAAATAAATAAAGAAGAATTAAGAAAAATTATAAATGAAAGAAATAAAATAGATATAACTCTTAAAGAAAAAGAAGAACAAATAAAAAATGTTGAAAGTGAAGATTTATCCAATAAAAATAGGATAACAGGACTTGAACAATATCTTAAAGAAAAACAACAAAAATTAGATAATATATCATCTAAACTGACTGAGATGAAAATAAATAAGGCTGCTTTAGATGAAGCGTTAGAAAGTAAGAAAAATGAACTTCTAAGAATGAATAAAGAAGTTAATGATTTTGAAGAAAAGAATGTGATTTTAAAAGAAGAAAGTGTAAATAATAGTAATAACATTTTATCTTTAACTAATGATATAAAAAACAAGAAAAAATCCATTGAAGAGAAGAATAACGAAATACAAAAACTTGAGCTTAATTTTAAAGATGAAGAAATACTAAAAGAAAAACTTAAGCAAGAGTTTAAAGAGAAAGATAATCTTATTAGCGGAGTACTAGATGAAGTTGCTAATAAAGAAATGGAAGTAAATAAGAGAGAAATAATTAAAGCTAAAAAAGAATCAGAAAATGAGCATATTTATAAAAAGCTTAATGAAGAATTAGAATTAACTTATGCAGAAGCATTAGAAATATGTGAACCTGTAACAGATGAAAAGATATTAAAAGAAGAGATTCAAGTAACAAAGGCTAAAATAACAAAACTTGGAGTTGTAAATTTAGGTGCAATACAAGAATACGAAGAAATTAAAGACAAATATGAATTTATGTCATCTCAAGCAGAAGATTTAGAAAAAGCAAAAGAAGAACTTATATCAGTAATAGAAGAAATGACACTTGAAATGAAAAGTGTATTTAAGGAAAATTTTAAGATATTAAATTATAATTTTAATGAAACCTTTAAAGATTTATTTAAAGGAGGAAGTGCAGAACTTATTTTAGGCGAAGGTGACGAGCTTGATGCAAATATAGATATAAACGTTGAACCGCCAGGAAAGAAGCTTCAAAACATAAATCTTATGTCAGGGGGAGAAAAAGTTTTATCAGCTATTGCATTATTATTTGCAATATTAAAGATGAAACCAACGCCATTCTGCATTTTAGATGAAATAGAGGCGGCATTAGATGATGCTAATGTTTATAGATATGCAGAGTTTTTAACTAAGTTTTCTGAAAAAACTCAATTTATAGTTATAACACATAGAAAAGGAACAATGGAGGCAAGTGATATAATTTATGGAGTTACTATGGAAGAAAAAGGTGTATCTAAAGTAGTGTCAGTAGACTTAAGCAATGATTTTGACTAGGAGGAATTAAGATGTTTGGAAAGTTGTTTGATAAACTAAAGGATGGATTATCTAAAACAAGAGATGGATTGACAGATAAAATAAATGAGGCTTTAAAACTAGCGATAACAATAGATGAAGATTTATATGAAGAACTTGAAGAAATATTAATAACCAGTGATATTGGTATGGATACAACAGTAGAATTAATAGAAAGATTAAGAAGTAAAATAAGAAAGGAAAAAATAAATGATCCAGCAGAAGTAACACCAGCATTAAAAGAAGTGATTAAAGAAATGTTACTTGAGGATACAAAGGAAGAAGAAGAAGCTGATAAAAAGGTTATGCTTATAATAGGCGTAAATGGAGTTGGAAAAACAACTTCAATTGGAAAATTAGCAGCTAAAAATAAAGAAGAAGGGAAAAAAGTTTTACTTGCAGCGGCAGATACATTCAGAGCAGCTGCTATAGATCAGCTTGAAATATGGAGTAAGCGTGCAAATGTTGATATAGTAAAACAACAAGAAGGGTCAGATCCAGCGGCAGTTGTTTTTGATGCCATAGAAGCAACTAAAGCAAGAGATGTAGATCTTCTTATATGTGATACTGCTGGAAGACTTCATAATAAAAAGAATTTAATGAATGAACTTGAGAAAATAAATAGAATTATAGATAGAGAATTATCTTCTTATAAAAAAGAAACTTTATTAGTTTTAGATGGAACTACAGGACAAAATGCAGTGATTCAAGCAAAACAATTTATGGAGGTATGTCCTATTGATGGAATAATATTAACTAAGTTAGATGGAACTGCAAAAGGTGGTGTGGTTTTATCAATAAAACAAACATTAAAGATTCCAGTTAAGTATATTGGGGTTGGAGAAGGAATTGAAGATCTTCAAGAATTCAATGCAGAAGAGTTTGCAGAAGTTTTAATTTAGGCAAAAATAAAATCATTTAAAAAAATATATAAGTGTTAAGTAAAAATACTTGACACTTATATAAAATCTTGATAAAATCTCTTTTGTGGGTAAGGTGATTAAACATGGATGAAAAAGAGCGATTTGAAATATCATTATTAATGGATTTATATGGACCATTATTAACTGAAAAACAAGCAGACATAATGGACTTATATTATAATGATGATTTATCTTTAGCAGAAATAGCTGAATTAAATAAAACAAGTCGACAGGCAATTCATGACCTAATCAAAAGATGTTATAAGCAGCTTTTGTCCTATGAGGGTAAGCTTAACTTACTTCAAAAGAGTATTGAAAAAAATAAAAAAATTATAGATTTTTTAGAAGACTTAAAAATTAATCATTCAATTGATAATGGTGAAATTTTGAGATATAAAGAAAAACTAGAAAATTTATAAAAAGGAGGTAAGTATACATGGCTTTTGAAGGTTTAGGAGAAAAATTACAGGCAACCTTTAAGAAATTAAGGGGTAAAGGTAAATTAACTGAAAAAGATATAAAAGAAGCCATGAGAGAAGTAAAGCTTGCTTTATTAGAAGCGGATGTTAACTATAAGGTAGTTAAAACTTTTGTTTCAACTGTAAGTAGTAAATGTGTAGGCAGTGATGTGCTTGAAAGTTTGACACCAGGACAACAAGTTATAAAAATAGTTAATGAAGAACTTACTAATCTTATGGGTGGAAGTGAAAGTAAAATAAACTATAGCAGTAGTGGACTTACAGTTATAATGTTAGTTGGACTTCAAGGTGCAGGTAAAACTACAATGTGTGGTAAGCTTGCGTTAAACTTAAGAAAAAATAACAAGAAACCATTACTTGTAGCTTGTGACATATATAGACCTGCTGCAATTAAACAATTAGAAGTGGTAGGAAAGCAAATTGAAATTCCAGTATTCCAAATGGGGGATAAAGTAAGTGCTGTTGATATAGCTAAAGCTGGTATTGCTCATGCAAAGGATAATGGAAATAATGTAGTTATAATAGATACTGCAGGTAGACTTCATATTGATGAAGAACTAATGACAGAATTAAAAGATATAAAAGAAAATGTTAATCCATCAGAAATATTATTAGTAGTAGATTCTATGACTGGTCAAGATGCTGTTAATGTTGCAGAAAGCTTTAATAGCGACTTGGATTTAACTGGAGTTATTCTTACTAAATTAGATGGTGATACAAGAGGTGGTGCCGCACTTTCAATAAAAAGCATAACTAACAAACCGATAAAATATATTGGTGTTGGTGAAAAGATGAATGATTTTGAAGTGTTTTATCCAGACAGAATGTCATCTAGAATTCTTGGAATGGGAGATGTATTATCACTTATAGAAAAAGCTCAAGAAGCAATAGATGAAAAAGAAGCAGCTGATTTAGGTAAGAGAATGTTAAATCAAGAATTTAATTTTGAAGATTACTTAATGGCTATGGATCAAATGGCTAAGCTTGGACCACTTAACAAACTTTTAGAAATGATACCAGGTATGAATGCAAAAGAATTACAAGGTGTTGATT
Source organism: Clostridium neonatale (assembly GCF_900465025.1). Lineage (NCBI taxonomy): Bacteria > Bacillati > Bacillota > Clostridia > Eubacteriales > Clostridiaceae > Clostridium > Clostridium neonatale. Next base: position 697,194 of record NZ_UICR01000002.1, on the reverse strand, counting down.
TAAGCAAAGGCGAAGCTACAATGGCAATGACTAAAGCTATAATTCACTCAATGACTGCTAAGGAAAGAAGAAATCCAAATCTTGTAGCAAAGTCAATGTCAAGAAAAACAAGAATTGCAAAAGGTTCAGGGACATCAATTCAAGAAGTTAATAAATTAATGAAAAGTTATGAAATGATGAAAAAGAACATGAAGCAGATGAAATCAATGCAAAAGCAAGTTAAGAAGGGCGGCCTATTTGGCAAGTTACCTTTCTAGAATTTGAAATATATCATAATCCTATAAAGGAGGTGAAATTAAAATGGCAGTAAAAATGAGATTAAGAAGAATGGGTGCTAAAAAAGCTCCTTTCTATAGAATAGTTGTTGCTGATTCAAGATCTCCAAGAGATGGTAAATTCATCGAAGAAATTGGATACTACAACCCTTTAACTGAACCAGTTGAAGTTAAAGTTAATGAAGAAAAAGTTAGCCAATGGTTATCTAATGGAGCTCAACCAACAGAAACAGTTAAGAGACTTTTAACTAATGCAGGTCTTATTAAGTAATTTTTGGAGGTGAAACTATAATTAGTATATACTAATTATAGAACGTTTATGAAGGAATTAGTTGAATATATAGCTAAATCCCTTGTTGATAATCCTGATGCTGTTACTGTTAATGAGATTGATGGGGAAGCTTCTATCATATTAGAGTTAAAAGTAGCTCCAGAGGATGTTGGAAAAGTAATTGGAAAACAAGGAAGAATAGCAAAAGCTATTAGAACGGTAGTAAAAGCAGCAGCAGTAAAACATAATAAACGAGTTTTAGTAGAAATCATCTAAGAATGAAGCGGGTGTTCAAAATGTATTGTTTTGAACATCCTTTTTATTTAATAAATTATATATTGTAATTAATATAATAAATATTATCATAACAGGTAAATGAGACCAGAATCAAAACGATAAATTTTAAATATGATTGACAATATTTTATTGAAAATGTAAAATTCACATTGAGAATAAAACATATAATATAGATATTTATGAAAATAAGATATATAGAATAAAATTTAATTAAAGAAGGTGGAATTAGATTTGGCAGAATTATTTAAAATAGGACAAATAATTAATACTCATGGAATAAAAGGTGAAGTAAAAGTCTATCCTTTAACAGAAGATGTAAATAAGTTTAAAAAATATAAGAGTGTTCTTGTAGGTGGAGTTGAAATGAACATTTTAGGAGTTAAGTTTCAAAAGGATAGAGTGATTTTAAAAATAGAGGGTATAGATACTATGAATGATGCTGAAATGTATAAGCAAAAATACATAGAAGTACCAAGAGACAAGGAAGAAAAGCTCCCAGAAGATACTTATTATGTTTCAGATTTGAAAAAGTGTATAGTATATGATGTAAATGGAAAAGAGCTTGGAAAAATTTTTGATGTAATAAGCACTAAAAATAATGATGTATACTGGATTAAAGAACCAAAAGAATTATTAATTCCAGTACTTAGAGATATAGTTTTAGATGTAGATATAGAAAATATGAAAGTACTTATAAGACCTGTAGGTGAATGGCAAGATGAAGATTAGTATATTAACACTTTTTCCAGAAATGTTTACTATATTTGATCATAGTATAATTGGAAGAGCCAAAGAAAATAAAATTGTAGATATGGATATTATAAATATAAGAGATTTTACATTGGATAAACATAAAAAAGTTGATGATTATCCTTATGGTGGTGGAGCAGGTATGGTAATGGCACCACAGCCTATTGTAGACAGCATAAGGAATGCTAAGAAGAGTAATAAAGGAAAGGTTATTTTTTTAGGACCAAGAGGCAAGACGTTGACTCAAGCTATGGCTAAGGAATTATCTAAAGAAGAAAATCTTATATTTTTGTGTGGACATTATGAAGGTATTGATGAAAGAGTCTATAAGCATATAGATATGGAAATTTCCCTTGGTGATTTTGTACTGACTGGAGGAGAAATGGCAGCTATACCTACTATAGATTGTATTTTAAGACTTATTCCAGGTGTTCTTGGAAAAGAAGAAAGCTTTATGGAGGAGTCTTTTTACGATGGCCTTTTAGAATATCCCCAGTATACTAGACCTCAGAACTTTGAAGGAGATGAAGTGCCAGGAATTTTATTATCAGGACACCATGAGAATATTAGAAAATGGAGAAGAGTGCAATCTCTTAATATTACAAAGTTAAGAAGACCAGATTTGTATAAGAATATTATATTAACTAAAGAGGATATGAAGCTTTTAAAAGAAAAGAAGAAATAAAATTATAAATATTATAATTTTTGTTGAAAAATAAAAAAACATATGTTATCATTAACTTTGTGCTAGTACGGGCGTTCCTCTGTCATGCACTATTAATATGTTAAGAACGTCAAATTATCTTAAAGGAGGGAAAGCACAATGAACGAAATTATAAGAGCTATAGAAGCTGAACAATTAAGAAACGATTTACCAAACTTTAATATTGGAGATACTATCAAAGTATATGTTAGAATCCAAGAAGGTAACAAAGAAAGAGTTCAAATGTTCGAAGGAACTGTAATCAAAAAGCAAAATGGTGGATTAAGAGAAACTTTCACTGTAAGAAGAGTTGCTTACGGAACTGGAGTTGAAAGAACATTCCCAATAAACTCACCAGTTATCGAAAAGATTGAAATCGCAAGAAGAGGTAAAGTAAGAAGAGCTAAACTTTACTACTTAAGAGATAGAGTTGGTAAAGCTGCTAAGGTTAAAGAATTATTAACTAGATAATAATAAAAAGGGACTGTTTTAGTCCTTTTTTTTATATTTAATTTTTTAAAAATAAGTATATTTAATATTGTTTATATTAAGTATATTTAGACATAATATAAATAAATTTAGATTTATAAAGAATTTTTATATATTATATAAAACAGGAGGAATATATATGGCGATAAATTGGTTCCCAGGGCATATGAGAAAGACTCAAAGGGAAATTAAAGAAAATTTGAAATTAGTTGATGCTGTTATAGAAATTAGGGATGCAAGAATACCTAGATCATCAGCTAATCCCGATATAGATAATTTATTACAAGGAAAGCCAAGAATTATACTTTTAAACAAAAGTGATCTTACTGATTCTAAAACAACTAAAGAGTGGATTAAATATCTTACTAAAGAGGAAGTAAGAGTACTTGAAGTAAATTGCTTGAAAGGTGATGGGTTGAATGCTATAAAGCCAGCTTTATTGGATTTATTAAAAGAAAAGCATGATAGACTAAAAGCTAAGGGAATGGTAAAGATCATAACAAGAGTTATGGTTGTTGGTATTCCTAATGTCGGAAAATCTACTTTTATAAATAAAATGGCAAGAAATAATATAGCTAAAACTGGTGATAAGCCAGGGGTTACAAAGAGCAAGCAATGGATAAAAACAAGTATAGGAATAGAGCTATTAGATACTCCGGGAGTATTATGGCCTAAATTTGAAGATGATAATACTGCATTAAATTTAGCTTTTACAGGGGCAATAAAAGATGAAATAATGGATATTGAAGAATTAGCATTAAAACTTGTAGAACGTCTTCAAAACACATATGGAAAAGAATTAAAGGAAAGATATAAATTAAATGAAATTTTTGAAAATCCAATAGACACATTAGATGCTATAGGTAAAAAGAGAGGTACTTTAATTTCGGGGGGACAAATTGATTACAATAGATTGGCAGTCATTTTACTTGATGAGTTTAGAGGTGGAAAGATTGGAAAGATATCTTTAGAATCCCCTTTGGAGGAAAACAATGAAGATAATTAATAAAGAATTAGAAAAGCTGCCTTTTAATAAAATAAAAGAACTTATAAAAGGAATTTCTATTGAGGAAAGCTATAAGTCTAATGAAATTTTTGAGATAATTGAAGTTTTGTCTAGCGATAAAAGAAAAAATGTTATTTCATTAGGAACTAAAATAAAGAAGGAATTGGACTTGTATTTAAATGAAATAAATAGAGTTAAATCAATGTATGAATTTGATAAATCATTTGGAAATTATAAATACATAGCAGGTGTAGATGAGGTAGGAAGAGGACCATTAGCAGGTCCAATAGTAGCATGTGCAGTAGTACTTGACTTAAAAGTTATAGATGAAGATTTAATATTATATTTAAATGATTCAAAGAAAATAAAAGAATCTATGAGAAATAAACTGGCAGAAATAATAAAAGAAAAAGCTATTGCATATAGTATTTCAATATCATCAAATAAAGAAATTGATGAAAAAGGAATAGCGTATTCAAATAATAAAGTATTTTTAGAAAGCTGTAATTCGTTAAAAGTAAAACCAGATTTGGTTTTATCAGATGGATATTTGGTAAAAGGAATAAATATTTTAAATAAAAGCGTTATAAAAGGAGATACTAAAAGTGCGAGTATTGCAGCTGCTTCAATTGTAGCTAAAGATTATAGAGATAATCTCATGAAAAAATATTCAAAAGAATATAGTCAATATGACTTTGACAATAATGTTGGATACGGAACTCAAAAACACGTGGAAGCTTTAAAAAAGTATGGAATATGTGATATACATAGAAAAAGTTTTTTAACAAAGTTATTATAAATATTATATTTTAAAAGTAGAGAATCGCTATAAAAAATAGTATTCTCTACTTTTAATTTATTTAAATAAATTATTAGTCAGTGTTCTTATTAAGCATTAAGTATAATGTAAAATTATACTGGCTTAGGACTACAATTCCCAACAAATAAGCAAATTCTTAAGTGTTTTTATTTTTAAGATTATGTATTTATATATTTTTCTGAATATAAAAGTAAATATATATAAAAGATTTATTGTGCCATAATTGAGAACTGAAGTAAAAATAGTTAGTTAAAGTACAGCAGTTAATAAAACTAACAGGTACGTAATAAGATTAACTTGCTAGAAAAAGAAGTTATGTAAATAGAAAATAATGAAGAAAGATTATGGAAGCAAACATTTATATTATGATTCTAATTTATTCTAAAGGCATCTACTATATGATTTATTTTATAAGAATTAGTTATATGGTTAAGAAATATTTCAATTATATCAAATCTTATATTGTGTTTATAAAGATTATTTATATATAGATATGAATTGGTTACCTTTATAATATTTTTTTGTTTAGAAAGATTAACAGATTCACTTGGAAAGCCGTAAGCTACTCCAAACCTTCCTTTTACTTCTATTATTATAATTAAATCATCCTTCTTAGAGATGATATCTATCTCTCCAAAACGGTTTTTAAAATTAGTATCTAGTATTTTATATTTATTTTGTTTCAAATAATCTATTGCTAAATTTTCACCTAGGCTGCCTATTGCTTTATTAAACTTTTTCATAAATTTCTCCCTTAAATTAAAAAAATATATTTAATTTAATTATATTATTAACAACAAAAAGAGAAAAAAATCAATTTATTCAATTTTATAGAATTAATAATCTATTATCTGTCTATAATCTTGTTAATGGAATTAATAATAATTTATATGCATAATTTTAAGAGGTGAAAAGGATGGCAGTAAAAATTACAAGTGCTACTAATAATGGTTTAGAAGGGATTTTAATTAAAGTTGAGGTAGATATATGCAAAGGATTACCTATGTTTAATATAGTCGGTCTTCCGGATGCTTCAGTTAAAGAAGCTAGAGAGAGGGTAAGAGCGGCTATAATTAATAGCGGATATAATTTTCCTCTTGGAAGAATAACTATCAATTTGGCACCTGCTGATGTAAAAAAGATTGGTTCACTTTTAGATTTACCAATAGCGTTAGGTATTCTTATGGAATCTAATCAAATTAAAAATAAAGATTTAAGTGAATATATAGTTTTTGGTGAATTATCTTTATTTGGGGAACTAAAAGGAATAAAAGGGATGATTCCAATAATACTTCAAGGAATTAATGAAAATAAAAATAAATTTATCTTTTCTTATGATAATTTAGAAGAAACATATTATTTTAATGATGGAAATTATTTTCCGTTTAAAACTCTAAAAGAAGCTATAGATTTTATAACATATGAAGATCTTTTGCCGTATAAACTTCAAGATGAAGTATTTGATGAAGAAGAACAGAATTTAGATTATGGAAATATAATAGGGCAATATTCATCAAAAAGGGCATTAGAAATTGCAGCAGCTGGAAATCATAATATACTTTTATATGGAGAGCCGGGATGTGGAAAAACAATGCTTGCAAAAGCTTTGCTGTCTATATTGCCTCCTTTAAATAAAAAAGAATTAATTGAAGTTGCTAAGATATATAGTTCTGTTGGCAACTTAAATACGGGTAAGAAGCTTGGAAGACCATTTAGAATGCCACATCATACAGTAACAAAAGCTGGACTTGTAGGTGGTGGACGTGAAATTAAGCCAGGTGAAATAACATTAGCACATAATGGAGTACTGTTTTTAGATGAAATATTAGAATTTAAAAAAGAAGTATTAGAATCATTAAGAGAGCCTTTAGAAGAAAAGAAAATAAATATTAATAGATTTAATACAACATATACTCTTCCATCAGATTTTTTATTGGTTGGAGCTTTTAATCCAGTTGATAACAATGAATATCAAGAATATCAAGGTGCAGATTTTTATTTAAATAATAACTTGAGTAAATATTCAAAAAAGTTTTCTAATGCGTTATTAGACAGAATGGATATTTTAAATTATGTACCAAGATTGACTTATGATGAAATAAAGAAGAGAAAAGATTCGTATGATTCAAAAATAATGAAAGAAAACGTTGTGAGGGCTAGGCAAATTCAAGATGAAAGATTTAAAAATACAAAGTACACATTTAATTCACAAGTTAAAGGAATGGATGTATTTGAAGTTTTTAAAATTCATAGAAAATGTACAGAAGTTTTAAAACATTACTATGACAATTCAAACATATCATTAAGAGGATATGTGAAAACAATAGATTTAGCAAGAACTATAGCAGATATTGATAATAAAAGAGATATTTTAGAAGAACATATTATTGAAGCAATAAGTTACAGAAAAAATATAAATGGAGAGGTTATATAAAAAGAAAATGAGGTGTAAATATGGATTATGAACTATGGTTAATTCTTCTTGAAATAAGTAATTCTAAAAAAATAAAACTAATTGATAAGTATAAAACCTGTAAAAACGTTTATGATAATTTTGAAGAGATATTGAAAAAAGAAAGTTCAATATCAAAAAAATTAAAAAATTTTCAAAAAGAAGATTTAATAACTGAGGTATTAAGAGTAAAAGAAATATTAAATAAGAAAAATATAGGATATATAACATATGCTAATCCCGCATACAAAGAGAAATTAAAACAAATTTTAGAACCACCATTTTTTTTGTTTTATAAAGGTAATATTGAAGTAATTAATGATAAAATTGTTGCAATTGTTGGTGCTAGAAAATGTTCAAATTATGGATTTGTTGTAACAAAACTCTTGACAAAGGAGCTTATTACTAATAATATTACGCTTATAAGCGGAGGTGCACGAGGCATAGATTCAACAGCACATAAAACTGCTTTAGAATGTGGTGGGATAAACATATGTGTACTAGGATGTGGTATAGATAGAGTCTATCCAAGAGAAAATAAAGAGTTATTTTCTAAGATATGTGAAAAAGGTGTAATAATTTCAGAATTTTTATTAGGCACACCACCATTAAAAACTAATTTTCCGAGTAGAAATAGAATTATAAGTGGTCTAAGTGAAAGCGTAATAGTTGCAGAAGCTTCAGATAAAAGTGGCTCATTAATTACGGCGAGATACTCGCTTGAACAGCATAAACAGGTTATTGTTATTCCGGGCTCTATATTATATAAAGGAGCAAGTGGATCGAATAAACTTATGCGTGATGGTGGATGTATTTGCACAGATGTGGAAGATTTGAAGGTTTTACTCAATTTACCACATATAGATATTGAGCCGCAAAAGATAGTTCCTGAAAAAGAGGAAATATTAGATTTGATAGATGATTCACCTATTCATATTGATAATATATTTAATAATTCATCAATAGATAGAGGAAAATTATATGCATTATTATTTGAAATGCAGATTAAAGGTGAAATAATTTGTTTGCCAGGAAATTATTATGTAAGAACAATGTAAGAAATTTGAAAGATTAAAAGTATACAGGGGGTGAATACTCCATAAATAAGTATATGGAGTTATGCTATGGGTCAAAAACTAGTAATTGTAGAATCGCCAGCTAAAGCAAAAACAATTGGCAAATATTTAGGAAAAAATTATATTGTAGAAGCATCAATGGGGCATGTAAGAGACTTGCCTAAAAGTAAACTTGGGGTAGACATAGAAAATCACTATATTCCTAAATATATAACAATAAGAGGAAAAGGTGAATTAATAAGTAAACTTAGAAAAGCAGCTAAAAAAGCTGATAAAGTATATCTTGCAACCGACCCCGATCGTGAAGGTGAAGCTATTTCATGGCATTTAGCGAATATTTTAAAAATTTCTGAAGATGAACAATGTAGAATTGTTTTTAATGAAGTAACTAAAACAGCAGTTAAAGCATCAATAAAGCAGGCGAGAAAAATTAATTTAGATTTAGTTGATGCACAACAAGCTAGAAGAGTATTGGATAGATTAGTTGGTTATGAGATAAGTCCAATTTTATGGAGAAATGTAAAATGGGGATTAAGTGCTGGAAGGGTGCAATCAGCAGCACTTAAATTAATCTGTGATAGAGAAAAGGAAATTAATGAATTTATTCCAAAGGAATATTGGCTAATAGATACAGTATTAAAAAAAGAAAAGAGTAAGTTTCCAGTAAGACTTTCAACATATAAAAATGAAAAAATTGAAATTAATAATGAAGAAAGTGCAAATAAAATTGTTGCTGAACTTGAAAATGGAAATTTTCTTGTGAAGAGTATAAAGAAGGGGAAGAAAAATAGAAATCCATTAGCTCCATTTACAACAAGTACACTTCAACAAGATGCAAATAAAAAGCTAAACTTTATGACAAAGAGAACAATGTCTATAGCACAGGTTTTATATGAAGGTGTAGAGGTAAAAGGATATGGTACTGTTGGTCTTATAACATATATGAGGACAGATTCTGTGAGAATTTCAGAAGATGCGCAAAACAGTGCAAGGGAATTTATTGAAAATAATTATGGAAAAGAATATTTACCAACTGAAAAAAGAGTTTATAAAAGTAAAAAAAATATTCAAGATGCTCACGAAGCAATAAGACCAACATATGTTGAGATAACACCAGAAATAGCAAAAGAAAATTTAACTTCAGAACAATATAAATTATACTCATTAATTTGGAAGAGGTTTATAGCTAGCCAAATGGCATCATGCTTATTAAATACAAATTCTATAGATATTGTAAATGGAGATTATAAATTTAAAGCAAGTGGTTCTACAATTGAATTTGATGGATTTATGAAAATATATGAATATAGCAATGAAGAAGATGATAAATCAGTAATATTACCATCACTAGAGGAAAATGAAGAACTAAAGAAACAAAGCATGGGTGCAAGTCAACACTTTACTCAACCAGCACCGAGGTATACAGAAGCATCTTTTGTAAAGCTTCTTGAAGAAAAAGAAATTGGAAGACCAAGTACGTATGTACCTACTATTTCTACACTCCTTAGTAGAAATTATATAGTTAGAGAAAAGAAAAATTTAATACCAACAGAGCTTGGGGAAATAGTAAATAACATTATGAGTGATTACTTTGAGCAAATTGTAGATGTAGATTTTACAGCAGAAATGGAAAAGAAATTAGATGATGTTGAAGAAGGGAAAGAGGATTGGACTGAAATAGTTGCTGAGTTTTTTGATCCTTTGAAAATATCAATTGAGAAGGCAGAAAAAGAAATTTCTAAAGTTGTAATTGAAGACAAAGTGTCAGATGTACCATGCGAAAAATGTGGGCGAATGATGGTGATAAAGAAAGGTAGATTTGGAGAATTTTTAGCATGTCCTGGATATCCAGAATGCAAAAATGCTAAACCTATAGTTGAAAAATTAGATGTACCTTGTCCTAAGTGTGGAAATACAATAGTTGCTAAAAAGAGTAAAAAAGGTAAGAAGTTTTTTGGATGTTCAGGTTATCCAGAATGTGACTTTGTAAGTTGGTATGAGCCTGTAAAAGAAAAATGTCCAGAATGTGATTCATATATGGTTTTAAAGTATTCAAAATCAAAAGGAAAGTACATTCAATGCTCTAATACAGAGTGTGGATATAAAAAAGAAATAAAAGAAGAAAAAAAAGATGATTAGAAATTTATTAAATATAATTTAATTTTTACATTTGCATTAATTTTTTATTTAATGCAAATGTTTTTTTATTTATTAAAAACTTTAATAAGATGTCAGTTAGTATAAAAATCTGTTGAAAAGGGAATTTTTATATGATAAACTACAACTAAGAGTATTTTTTATTTAATTAAAAATTTTAAGAATTTTCTAACAATTCAAGATGCTTTTTTATAGATAAGAAATATAGGATGCCAAGGGGGATAATAAATATGTCATCACTTTTAGATAAAACTAGGATGTTAAATAAAATTTTACAAAAATCAGGAACAGAACCTGTAGCATTTCAAGATATATGTATACTTTTAAGTCAAGTATTAGACTGTAATGCATATATAATCAGTAGAAAAGGTAAGGTTTTAGGATATTCCTTTTGTGCAAACTTTGAATGTGAAGCTATGAAAAAGAAAGTTATAGAAGATAAAAAATTTACGGAAGATTATAATAAAGTTCTTTTGGAGAACAATGAAACAATTGCAAATATCCCAAATGAGGGTAAATGTGTTTTCCAAGAAATAGGTAGTTGTAAACAAGTTGATAAATTATCTACTATAGTGCCTATAATAGGAAATAGGGAAAGAAGAGGAACCCTTATCCTTGCTAGATTTGGTAAACCATTTACAGACGATGATTTAGTTTTAGTTGAATATAGTGCAACAATAGTAGGAATGGAAATGCTTAGAGCTATGCAAGATGAAATTGCTGAAGAAACAAGAAAAAAAGCAGTTGTCCAGTTAGCAATAGGAACATTATCGTATTCGGAATTAGAAGCTGTAGAGCATATTTTTGATGAGCTTAATGGAAATGAAGGCCTTCTTGTAGCATCTAAAATTGCAGATAAAGTTGGAATAACAAGAAGTGTTATAGTAAATGCATTAAGAAAGTTTGAAAGTGCTGGTGTTATAGAGTCTCGATCCCTTGGTATGAAGGGAACATACATTAGAATATTAAATGAGAAATTAATGGAAGAACTAAAAAAAATCAAATAATCTGAGTTTTACTCAGATTACTTGATTTTTTTATAATATTTATTAAGCAAATAAGATATACTAATAAAATGAAGCAAATAAATTTTAAAACAATAGGCATTTTTAAAGAGAGAATAATTATAAAAAATAAAAAAAATGTTGATAGGTCAATTAGCTTGTGATATACTATCTAAGGTAACAAAATACACACACTATCCAATTCATAAATAGGTGCCCTTTATTTAGAAGGTTATTTATGAGCTAAAGATAGTGGAGGGATAAACCTAAGGAGGTAACAAAATGTCAGTAATATCAATGAAACAATTATTAGAAGCAGGTGTACACTTTGGTCACCAAACAAGAAGATGGAACCCTAAAATGGCTCCATACATCTTTACAGAAAGAAACGGAATCTATATCATAGATTTACAAAAGACTGTAAAGAAAGCTGAAGAAGCTTATAACTTCATTAAAGAAGTAGCTGTAGATGGAAAAGATATTCTTTTCGTTGGAACTAAGAAACAAGCTCAAGAAGCTATCCAAGAAGAAGCTGTAAGAAGTAACATGCACTTCGTTAACAACAGATGGTTAGGTGGAATGTTAACTAACTTCACAACTATCAAGAGCAGAATTAAGAAAATGGAAGAAATTGAAAAAATGCAAGAAGATGGAACTTTTGAAGTTCTTCCAAAGAAAGAAGTTATCAAGTTAAAAGGTGAATTAGAAAAACTTGAAAACAACTTAGGTGGTATTAGAAATTTAGATCCTGAAAACATAGGAGCTATGTTCGTTGTAGATCCAAGAAAAGAAAAGAACGCTATATCAGAAGCTAAAATTTTAGGAATTCCAGTTGTAGCTATCGTAGATACAAACTGTGATCCAGAAGAAGTAGATTATGTGATTCCAGGTAATGATGATGCGATAAGAGCTGTTAAATTAATAACTGCTAAAATGGCTGACGCTATAATCGAAGGAAGACAAGGTGAACAATTAGCTGAATAATATAAGGGATTTATATAAAAGCATAGAGGAAGTGAAGTTCACTTCATTTCCTCTTTTTCTTACATAATGGTAAGGATTACTTATAATAAGGAGGATATAACTTATGGCAAACATTAGTGCACAATTAGTTAAAGAACTAAGAGAAATGACAGGAGCAAAAATGATGGATTGTAAAAAAGCTCTTGTTGCAACTGAAGGAGATAAAGATAAAGCAGTAGAATTCTTAAGAGAAAAAGGTCTTGCGGATGCTGCTAAAAAAACAGGAAGAACAGCAGCTGAAGGTGTTGTTAAGACTTACATCTCAGAAGATAAGAAAACTGGTGCAATTGTAGAATTCAACTGTGAAACAGATTTTGTTGCTTTAAATGAAGAGTTCACAGCTTTTGCTGATAAATTAGCTGAAATAGTAGTTGCTACATCTGTAACAACAGTAGAACAATTAGTAAATGAAAAATTTGATGGTGAAACAAGTGTTGCAGATGCTTTAAAAGCATTAATTGCTAAACTTGGTGAAAACATGACAGTAAGAAGATTTACTAAGTTCAACATAGAAAATGGTATTGTTAAGAGCTATATCCACGGTGGCGGAAGAATCGGAGTTTTAGTTGAATTAGCTTGTGATACAGCAAGTGATTCATTAGATGAAATCGCTAAAGAAATTTGTATGCAAATTGCTGCTGCCAATCCATTATTCTTAAGCAAAGAAGATGTAGATGCAGAATCAATTGAAAAAGAAAAAGAAATTTACAGAGTTCAAGCTTTAAATGAAGGTAAGCCAGAAAATATCGTTGAAAAAATGGTTAATGGAAGAATTCAAAAATACTACAAAGAAGTTTGTCTTTTAGAACAATTATGGGTTAAGGATGGAGATAAGACAATATCTAAGTTCTTAGCTGAAAAATCTAAAGAAATCGGTTCTCCAGTGTCTGTAACTAGATTCGTAAGATACGAAAGAGGAGAAGGAATCGAAGTTGAAAAAGTAGACTTCGCTGCAGAAGTTGCTGCACAAATGGGTAAATAATTTACCTTAAGGAGAGAACACTTAGTGTTCTCTTTTTTTAAAGAAATATGTTATTAATATAGAAAAATAACTTGAACATTATATATGTAAAGTTTTATTATTATAGAGAATAAATTTAATTACTAAGGGCAAATTTAATTAATATAATAACTTAGATTTGTAGATAGTGGATTAAATTTTAAATATATAGAAGAGTAGTTAAAAGAATATTCCTAGGAAGATTGAGGAGGTAGTTTTAAATGTCAGAATGCAAATATAAAAGAGTAATCTTAAAACTTTCAGGAGAGGCATTAGCTGGTGCAAGTGGTTTTGGGTTAGATTTTAATGTAGCTAAGAGAATAGCTCTTGAAATTAAGGAATTAGTTGATATGGGTGTTGAAGTTGGAACTGTAGTTGGAGGCGGAAACATTTGGAGAGGCAGAAGTGGTGAAGGAATGGACAGAACTACTGCTGACTATATGGGAATGATGGCAACTTGTATAAATGCTTTAGCACTTCAAGATTCATTAGAACAAGTTGGTGTTATGACTAGAGTACAAACTGCAATTGAAATGAAAGAAATTGCAGAACCATTTATAAGAAGAAGAGCTATGAGACATTTAGAAAAAGGAAGAGTAGTTATTTTTGCAGCTGGAACTGGTAATCCATACTTCTCTACAGATACAACTGCTGCATTAAGAGCAGCTGAAATAGAAGCGGATGTAATTCTTTTAGCTAAAAAAGTTGATGGTGTATATAATAAAGATCCTCATAAGTATGCAGATGCAAAGAAATATGATACACTATCTTATATTGATGTATTAGATCAAGGATTACAAGTAATGGATTCAACAGCAACATCATTATGTATGGATAATAATATTCCAATACTTGTATTTGGCTTAGATGAACCGGGAAATATAAAAAGAGCCATGTATGGACAAAATATAGGAACATTAGTTACTAGTAAATAGGAGGTTAATCATGATTAAAGAAGTTATTAAAAATGCAGAAGAAAAAATGAATAAAACAGTATCTGTATTAGAAAAAGATTTATCAACAATGAAAGCAGGAAGAGCAAATCCTTCAATGCTTGATAAAATTCAAATCGACTATTATGGAACTATGTGTCCATTAAGTCAAGTAGCTAACGTAGTTACACCGGAACCAAGAGTACTTATGATAACTCCATGGGAAAAGCCTCTAATAAAAGAAATTGAAAAAGCTATATTAAAATCAGATTTGGGATTAAATCCTTCAAGTGATGGTACTGTTATAAGATTAATAATACCTGAACTTACTGAAGAAACAAGAAAAGCTCTTGTTAAGAATGTTAAAAAAGTCGGAGAAGAAGCGAAAGTTGCAGTTAGATCAATCAGAAAAACTGCTAATGATAAACTAAAGAACATGAAAAAAGATGCCGATATCTCAGAAGATGAAATTAAGAAAGCAGAAGATAGTGTTCAAAAAATAACAGATGGTGTAGTTAAAAAAATAGATAGTATAATTACTGCAAAAGAAAAAGAGGTTTTATCAATATAAAAATATCTAAGCCTGCTCTTAAAGCAGGCTTTTGTTAATTATTAGCAAAAATATTTCCTGTTGTAATAGGGGGATAAGAATGATAAATATATTTAAAGGAAAAATAGAAAAAAAGGATGTATCGGTTGAACAACTGGATATGAATAACATACCTAATCATATAGCTATAATAATGGACGGAAATGGAAGATGGGCTAAAGAAAGAAATTTACCTAGAAGTATGGGGCATAAAGCAGGAGTTGAAACAGTAAGAATAATATTAAAAGAAGCAGCAAGACTTGGTGTGAGAAATCTTACATTATATACATTTTCAACTGAGAATTGGGGAAGACCAACAGAAGAAATAAGTACACTTATGAAACTAATAAATACATACTTAAAAAGTGAGCTTAAAGAAATAAACGAGAGTAATGTAAAACTTAATATTCTAGGTGATATGTCAAGATTGCCTAAAGAATGTGGAGATGCTCTAAATAATGCTATTGAAGTTACTAAAAATAATAAGAGAATAAATTTAAATCTTGCTTTAAATTATGGTGGAAGAGATGAAATAGTGAGAGCAACAAAATTAATTGCAAGAGATATAAAGAATAACAAGATAAAAGAAGAAGATATTAATGAGGATACAATAGAAAAATATTTATATACAAATGGTATACCAGATCCTGATTTGATTATAAGACCATCTGGAGAACAAAGGATTAGTAATTTTTTATTATGGCAGTGTGCATATTCAGAATTTTGGTATTCAAATATAAATTGGCCAGATTTTAAGGAAACAGATTTGAGAAAAGCTATAGCTGATTATCAAGGCAGGGATAGACGATTTGGAAAAGTAAAATAATTAAGGAGTGATTAGAATTTGAAATCTAATAATAGATATTTAGGTGCAGCTATGATTGCTCCGTTTATAATATTTGTTTTTCTTGGTGGAGTTTATTTAAAAGCTTTTACATTTGTTTTATCAGTGGCAGCGCTATATGAATTTTATAATGCTGTTCATGCAAAGAATTTTAAACCAATAAACATAGCTGGGTATATTCTTTTATTAATATATTATTTTTGCAATAATAATTTTGAAATTATGATGTATATATTAGTATTAGCAACATTTATTTTACTTATTATACCAGTTATGAATTTGAAATATACATTTATCGATGTGGCTTTAACCATACTTGGTTTTCTATATGCAGGAGTTTTATTTAGTTTTGTTTACTTAGTAAATACTAAACCAAGTGGAGCATTTTTAGTGTGGCTTATTTTTATTGGATCATGGTTATGTGATACTGCTGCATTTTATAGTGGAAAATTTTTTGGAAAACATAAATTATGTCCAGAAGTATCACCTAAAAAAACAGTTGAAGGTTCTATAGGTGGAATGATTGGAGCAACAGTATTTTCTGGGATATATGGCATTATTATTAGCAGATACACTAATGTTATTCCAACATATCATTATTTTCTTATTGGAGCTTTATGTGGGATTGTAGGACAATTGGGTGATTTGGTAGCATCGTCGATTAAAAGATATGCTGGAATTAAGGATTATAGCAATCTTATACCAGGTCATGGCGGAATATTAGATAGATTTGATAGTATAATCTTTTCATCAGCTGCTATATTTTATTACTTAACTTTCATTGTTGGAATATGATGTAAATAGAATACACTATATGATATTGATCGTAAATTTATTTTAATAAGTTTACGATTTTTTTGTATCAAAAATCGGAATATCTTTATTAAATAGTTGAAAAAATTTAGATAAAAATTTTTACTTATTAAATAAATAGTAGTGTATAAATAAATGCATGCATATATTTATAAAAATGACTATTTTGTAATAAGTGAGGTGATGTATATATTTAATAAATATAAAAAATTATTATATTTAATAAGTTCATTTTTTATTCTTCTTATTATTATGTTTATAATAAAATATTATTTTAAACCATTTTTGTCTATAATCATAATACTTATTTTGACTACGCCATTATATAAATTAATGACAAGATTAAATATTCCTAGGAATATTGCCGGAGCTTTAAGTATTGTAATTGTAAATATAGTTATGATATTGGTGATATTATATTTAGGAACAGGAATATTTAATGGAATCCACAAGTTATATTTTACAAACTTAGACTTGATAGAAAATTTTATTAAAGATATGAGTGATGTAATACAATTTGATGTAAGTAAATTCAGATTAAGCGATGGTCTATTTTCAATAATAAATAATAATAATATAAGGAATAGAGCTGTTTCAACAGGAGAAAACTTAATTGGAGGTTTCGCTGGAAATTTATGTGCATATGCAATTGGCAATATATGTGCGTTTTTTATACTGGTAGATAAAAATAAATTTATTGAACTATTAGAATTATTATTACCTATTGAAGTAGTAAAGAAAACAAGAATTCAAAAAACAAATTTTATGCATATGATAAAAATTGAAGGATTACTTGTTATAATATCTACAATTGAAATAATGATGGGTTTTTTTATATTAAATGTGCCAAATCCTTTTATACTTAGTATTGTTTGCGGGATTTTAGATATTCTGCCTTACGTTGGAACTATAATTGTATTTATTCCAATTATAATATACAATATTATAATGAAGAAATTTCTTATAGCTTTTGGTCTAATATGTTTATATTTATTAGTTCAGGTAATTAGGGAGATACTTGAGGCAAAATTTTTAAGTTCTAAATTAGAGATTCATCCTCTTGTAATTTTACTTTCATTATACATAGGTGTTAATCTGTTTGGAATATTAGGAATACTTGCAGGTCCTATGTATAGTATTTTAGCTAAAGAAATAATTTATAGTGAAGTATAGCTTAGGAGGAAAAAGAATGAGAAACATTTCTATATTAGGAGCCACTGGATCAATAGGAACTCAAACACTTGATGTAATTAGACAATCAAAAGAAGAATTAAGGCTAATAGCAATTAGTGCAAATACTTCTGTAAAAAAAGTAATAGAAATAATAGAAGAATTTAATATATTATATGTAGCAATGATGGATAAAAAAAGTGCAGAGGAAATAAAAAAGTATTGTGATGATAATAATAAAAATATAGAAGTATATAATGGTATTGAAGGATTAAATAAAATTGCAACATTAAAAGAAATTGACATAGTAGTGACATCTGTAGTTGGTATGATAGGATTGGAACCAACAATAAAAGCAATAGAAGCTAAAAAAGACATAGCACTTGCTAATAAGGAAACTTTAGTTGTAGCAGGTGAGATTGTTATGAAAAAAGCTAAAGAGTACAATGTGAAAATCTTACCCGTTGATTCAGAGCATAGTGCAATATTTCAAAGTCTTAGAGGGAATGATTTAAATACGCTAAAGAAAATAATTTTAACAGCATCTGGTGGACCGTTTAGAGGTAAAACTATAAATGAATTA
This sequence comes from Clostridium neonatale, assembly GCF_900465025.1. Lineage (NCBI taxonomy): Bacteria > Bacillati > Bacillota > Clostridia > Eubacteriales > Clostridiaceae > Clostridium > Clostridium neonatale. The sequence continues at coordinate 678,940 of NZ_UICR01000002.1, read as the reverse complement.
CTTGATATAAAAGTTGAAGATGCACTAAAACATCCTAAATGGAATATGGGAAGAAAAATATCTATAGATTCTGCAACTCTTATGAATAAGGGGCTTGAGGTTATAGAAGCTCACTGGCTTTTTGATTGTGACTATGACAATATTCAAGTTGTTGTTCATCCACAAAGTATATTACATTCAATGGTTGAATATACTGATGGAAGCATAATAGCGCAGCTTGGAGCACAAGATATGAGACTTCCAATACAGTATGCTATAAATTATACTGAAAGAAAAGAACTTGTAGCAGATACTATTGATTTTTATAATATATCGCAGTTAACATTTGAAAAACCAGATATGAATACATTTAAATCATTAAAGCTAGCATATAAGGCAGGAAAGATAGGAGGACTTATGCCAACTATTTTAAATGGTGCTAATGAAGCATGTGTTGAATTATTTTTAGAAAAGAAAATTAAATTTTTAGACATAGCAGATACTATAGAAAAATGTATGGAAGTATTTGAAGATAAATCTAATGAAGAAATGACAATTGAAAATATAATTAAATTAGATAAAGAAGTTAAAGAGTATGTAATGAGAAGTGACATTTAAGGAGGAAAGTAATGTATATAATTTTAGCTATATTAGCATTTGGATTATTAATAATAGTTCACGAATTAGGACATTTTACGTTAGCAAAACTAAATGGAGTAAGAGTGGAAGAGTTTTCTATCGGAATGGGACCTAGAATTGTCTCAAAGAAAGGTAAGGAAACTACCTATTCATTAAGTCTTTTTCCAATCGGCGGATATGTAAAAATGATGGGAGAAGATGGAGAAGTAGACGATGAAAGAAGTTTTTCAGCAAAATCACCATTAAGAAGAATAAGCATTATAATTGCAGGAGTTGTGATGAATTATATACTTGCAATTATAATTTTTACAGCTGTAAGCTTTAATTTTGGGTTTGCCAAACCAGTAGTAAATACTGTTGCAGAAAACTCAGGAGCAGTTGAAGCTGGATTACAGTCTGGTGATAAGATAGTAAAAATTGATGGCTCAAAAGTATTTACAGCTGATGATGTAAAGATGGGAATAATGCTATCTAAAGATGATACAGTAGACTTAATTGTAAATAGAAATGGTGCAAAGGAAAAGGCATCAGTAACATTAAAAGATTTAGAAGGAAAAGGAAAACAATTGGGAATAACTTTTGTATCAGAAGCAAAGCCAACAATTCTTTCGAGTTTTAAACAAAGTTTAAATCAAACTGTTTCTCTTGTATCGCAGACTTTTAAAGGATTAAAAATGATATTTACAGGAGAGGCAAATTTAAAAACAGATGTAGGCGGACCTGTAACTATAGTAAAGATGACAACAGCTACAGCAAAGGCTGGAATATGGAATCTAATGTATTTCATAGGATTTATAAGTGTGAATCTTGCAGTGTTCAATCTTTTACCATTTCCTGCACTTGATGGTGGATGGTGTGTAATACTATTAATTGAGCTTATTACAAGAAAGAAGGTTCCAGATAAGATTGTTGCGGGATTGAATTATGCAGGATTCGCATGCTTAATTGGACTTATGATACTTGTAACAATAAAGGATATATTATTTCCAGTTAAATTGTAATCATAAAAGTAGTGTACTTATTTATTTAATAGGTATGCTACTTTTGTTTGCAGAAGATTAAAGTTTACAACTACATAAATTAAGAGATATAATTATTGAGACATAAAATATTTTATAAGAATAATATCAAGTTTAGTATATATAAAATATGTTGAGTTTAGGAGGAGAACGATGAACAGAAGAAATTCAAGAAAAGTTAAAGTGAGAGACATATATGTTGGAGGAGATGCTCCGATTACTATACAATCAATGACAAATGTTAGAACTAGTAATGTTAACGAAGTTTTGGCGCAGATGAATGAACTGCATAAAGCAGGATGTGAAATTATACGATGTGCAGTTCTTGATATGAATGATGCAGAAGCTTTGAAAGAAATAACAGAAAAGTCACCTATGCCAGTTGTTGCTGATATACATTTTGATTACAAATTAGCATTAAAAGCCATTGAAAATGGAGTTTCAGCACTACGTATAAATCCTGGAAATATAGGCGGAATTGATAGAATTACCAAGGTTGCAGAAGCATGTAAAGCTAAGAACATACCAATAAGGATTGGGGTTAATTCAGGTTCAGTTGAAAAAGATATTTTAAAGAAATATGGAAAACCAACAGCCGAAGGACTTGTAGAAAGTGCTTTAAGAAATGTTAAAATTTTAGAAGACTTAGATTTCTTTGATATTGTTATATCTATAAAATCTTCAAATGTACAGATGATGATTGAAGCTTACAGACTTATAGCTGATAAATGTGATTATCCACTTCATTTAGGAGTAACTGAATCAGGGACAGTATTTAAAGGTACAATAAAATCAAGTGTAGGTATTGGAACACTTCTTGCAGAAGGAATAGGAGATACAATAAGGGTATCTTTAACAAGTGATCCTGTTGAAGAAATTAAAGTGGCATCAGAAATATTAAAATCTTTAGGACTTAAGAAAAGCGGTGTAGAATTTGTTTCATGCCCTACATGTGGAAGAACTCAAATAAATTTAATTAAAATTGCAGAAGAAGTAGAAAAGAAATTGGAAAACTGTAAAAAGCAAATAAAAGTAGCTGTAATGGGATGTGTTGTTAATGGACCAGGAGAAGCTAGGGAAGCTGATATAGGAATAGCTGGTGGAAGAGGAGAAGGCATTATTTTTAGAAAAGGCGAAATTGTCAGGAAAGTTAAAGAAGACCAATTAATTGATGCATTAATGGAAGAAATAGAAAAATTATAATTAATAAATTTAAAAAAATTCTAATATTCTTATGAATATTAGAATTTTTGAGTTTTAGAATTTATAGTGATAATTTATACCAAAGATGGGAGGAAGGTTTTTGAGTGAATTTATCAAAAGCTTATCTAAAGAAATACGTAAAAATGAAATGTTTGAAGATAAAAATATTCAGCTTCTAAGATTTCAATTTTTTAAGAAAAGTGATACTTTGAAAATTGTTTTAAGATCTATAGATCCATTGAATTCAAGTGAAGAGGAAGAATTAAAATCTTTAATACTAAAAAAATTAGGAATAGACATAAACATAGAAATCTTATGCTATAGAGATGTAACTAATTGTACAGTTAAAGAAATAGGTACTGAGCATTGGACATCAGTAGTAGAAGAAGCTGCACGAAAATATCCTTTAAGCAGGCATCTTTTATATTCAGCTAAAAGAGAAATTAAAGATAATATTATATGTGTATATTCAGGGAATACTACTGTTATAAATCATACAGTTAATAAAAAAGTAGATTTAGAAATTGAAAGTAGAATTAAAGATATATTTAATAGGACAGTACGTATTGAATTTAAGTATGATCATAATTTATCTATAGAAGATGAATATGAAAATAGAAAGATTGAAGAGAATAAGCAAATAGTAAAAGAAGTAATGAAAAATAGAAATATATCATCTCAAAATACAACTGAGAAAAAATCAAATGATTCTAATGGTGCAAATGCTGAAAATAAGCAAGAAAAGAAAAAAGAATTCCAGACATATAAGAGAGCTCCGAAAGATGAAAATACAGTTTTAGGAGGAGCAATTAAAATAGAAGCAACTAATATAAGTGAAATAGATGAAAGAAGTGGCTATGTTGCAGTTATTGGAGAAGTTTTCAAGACAGAAGTTATTGAAACTAAGACAGGAAAAATTATTTTAACTTTCTTTATTACTGATTATACAAGTTCAATTGCAGTAAAATGTTTCTTAAAACCTCAGGATACAGAAGCTGTACTTAATGAAGTCAAAAAAAGCTTTTACTGTAAAGTTAGAGGTGAAGCAGTATATGATACATATTCTAGAGAAGTTGTAATAATGGGAAGAGACATAAATAGAATGAAAAAGATTGAGAAGATGGATGCAGCACCTAAAAAAAGAGTTGAACTTCATCTTCATACTACAATGAGCACTATGGATGGAGTCGCATCTGCATCAAAACTAATTGAAAGAGCTGCTAAATGGGGACATCCGGCAATAGCTATTACAGATCATGGTGGAGTTCAAGCATATCCAGAAGCACAAAGTGCTGCAAAGAAAAATAATATAAAGGTACTTTATGGTGTAGAAGCATATTTGGTTGATGATGGCGTTCCTATTGTAATAAATGAAAAGGGCGATTCATTAGACGATACTTATGTTGTTTTTGATATAGAAACTACTGGTTTTTCACCAGTAAATGATAAAATCATAGAAATTGGAGCAGTAAAAATACAAAATGGAGAAGTAATAGATAACTTTAGTCACTTTGTAAATCCTAAAAGAAATATACCGTATGAAATAACTAAGCTTACAAGTATAAATAATGATATGGTAAAGGATGCTGATACAATAGAAAATCTACTTCCTAAGTTCATGGAGTTTTGCAAAGGGTGTGTACTTGTTGCACATAATGCAGCATTTGATACAGGATTTATAAAGAAAAATTGTAGAGATCTTAATTTGAAGTTTGATTCATCAATAGTTGATACAGTTCCTCTTGCAAGATTCTTATATCCAGAGTTGAAAAAGGTTAAATTAAATATTGTAGCAAAACATCTTGGTATATCTCTTGAGAATCACCATAGAGCTGTAGATGATGCGAAGGCTACGGCTGAGATATTATTAAAGATGTTTGAAAGATTGAAAGAGCATCATAATATAAATACATTAAAAGAATTAAATGATTTATTTGGAGCTAATTTTGATGTAAAAAAACAGACAACATATCATATAATATTGTTTGCAAAAAATCAGGCTGGTCTTAAGACTTTATATGAAATGATTTCAGATGCACATTTAAATAATTTCTTTAAAAGACCAAGAACTAAAAAAAGTGAAATAGCTAAAAATAGAGAAAACCTTATAGTTGGTTCAGCATGTGAAGGTGGAGAAGTTTATAGATCGATTTTAGATGGTAAAAGTGATGAAGAAATAAAAGAAATAATGTCCTTTTATGATTATCTAGAAATACAGCCTCTTGGAAATAATCAATATTTAATAGAAAAAGGTATGGTTAATGGAATAGAAGAGCTTGAAGCTATAAATAAGAAAATTTATGATTTGGGCAGAGAAATAAATAAATTAACAGTAGCAACATGTGACGTGCATTTTATTGATCATCAGGATGAAGTGTTTAGAAGAATAATTATGGCAGGTCAAGGATTTAAGGATTGTGATAATCAACCTCCACTTTATTTTAGAACAACAGAAGAAATGCTTAAGGAATTTAATTATTTAGGAAAAGATATTGCAAATGAAGTTGTTATTGAAAATACAAATAAGATTGCAGAGTTAATAGAACCTGTAAAGCCTATTCCAGATGAAACTTTTCCGCCTAAAATAGAAGGAGCAGAAGATGAAATAAGAAATATGACAATGAATAAGGTCCACAGCATATATGGAGAGAATCTGCCGGAAGTAGTCCAAAAAAGATTAGATAGAGAGCTAAACTCTATTATTAATAATGGTTACGCTGTTCTTTATCTTATTGCACAAAAGCTAGTTGCAAAGTCTACTGAAGATGGATACCTTGTTGGATCAAGAGGGTCTGTTGGTTCATCGTTTGTAGCAACAATGTCAGATATTACTGAAGTTAACGGACTTCCTCCACACTATGTTTGTCCTAACTGTAAGAAATCAGAGTTCTTTTTAGATGGATCTGTAAGTTCTGGTGCAGATTTGGATGATAAGAATTGTCCAGATTGTAATACACCATATAAAAAGGATGGTCATGATATACCATTTGAAACCTTTCTTGGATTTGAAGGTGATAAAGAACCAGATATTGACCTTAACTTTTCAGGAGAATATCAAGGTGTTGTTCATAGATATACAGAAGTACTTTTTGGTAAGGGCCATACATTTAAAGCGGGAACCATTGGTACTGTTGCTGAAAAGACTGCTTATGGATATGTGAAAAAATACCTTGATGAAAGAAATATTCGTGTTCCTCAAGCAGAAATTGAAAGACTTACCATTGGATGTACAGGAATTAAAAGAACTACAGGACAACATCCAGGTGGAATAATGGTTGTACCAGCAGATAATGAAATTTGTAATTTCTGTCCTGTACAACATCCGGCAGATGATAATGATACTGATGTTATAACAACACATTTTGATTATCATTCTATTTCAGGAAGGCTTTTAAAACTTGATATCCTTGGGCATGATGATCCTACTGTACTTAGAATGCTTCAAGATATAACTGGGCTTGATCCTAAAATAATACCATTAAATGACAAAAAGGTATTAAGTTTATTTACTTCACCAGAAGCTCTTGGAGTTACCAGAGAAGAACTTGAATGTGAAGTTGGAAGTTATGGACTTCCTGAGTTTGGAACAAAGTTTGTTAGGCAGATGCTTGTAGATACTCAGCCAAAAACTTTTTCGGATTTAGTCAGAATATCTGGTCTTTCACATGGCACAGACGTTTGGCTTAATAATGCCCAATATTATATAAAAGAGGGTTTTACTACACTTAGAGATTGTATAGCAACAAGAGATGATATTATGGTATATTTAATGTATAAGGACCTTCCACCTAAAACTGCATTTACCATAATGGAGAAGGTTAGAAAAGGAAAAGGTCTTTCAGAAGATGATGAAAAGTTAATGAGGGAACGTAATGTTCCAGAGTGGTATATAGGTTCATGTAAAAAAATTAAATACATGTTCCCAAAAGGGCATGCTGTTGCATATGTCATGATGGCAATTAGGATAGCTTATTATAAAGTTTATTATCCAGAAGCGTATTATGCTACATACTTTACTGTACGTGCGGATGATTTTGACGCCAATTTAATATGTCTTGGAGAAGGTGCTGTATATGCAAAGCTTCAAGAATTGTATGGACTTGGAAATAATGCAAGTGTAAAAGACAAAGGACTTATTACAGTGCTTGAACTATGCTTTGAAGCATATAAAAGAGGAATAAAATTTTTAAGAGTTGATCTATATAAATCAGAGGCTACAAAGTTTATAATTGAAGAAGGCGCACTTAGACCACCGTTAAATGCAGTACCAGGTGTTGCAGATAATGCTGGAAAAAGTATAGTTGAAGCAAGAAAAAATGGTGAATTTATTTCAAAAGAGGATTTAAGAATAAGAGCAGGTGTATCAAAAACAGTAATAGAGGGTCTTACATCACATGGATGTTTAGATGGTATGTCTGAGACGAATCAATTGTCACTATTTTAGCAAACAGCTAACATTATGCTTGAATTTTAAAAGCTTATATGTTATTATATAAATAGTTTAAAGCTAATATGCAGAAAAAAAGGAGTGGGACATTGCCCGCTCCTTATGTTTGTAAACGCAACTTCTTTAATGATAGTTGCGTTTTTGATTACAAATTTTAAAATTGCATAAACTAAAAACAAAATGCAGTTTTAATATTGAAAGGTGGCGCTAATATGAGTAAAGATGCATTAATTGAAAAAATTGAAGCATTTGTAAAACCTATTGTTTCAGACTTAGATTATATTCTATATCATATAGAATATGTAAAAGAAAATGGAGAGTTCTATTTAAGAATATATATAGATAAAGAAGATGGCAGAATATCACTTAATGATTGTGAAGCTGTTTCAAGACAAGTAAGTGATATATTAGATGTTGAAGATCCTATAAAGGATCCATATTATCTAGAAGTATCATCTCCAGGAGTTAATAGAACGCTCTATACAGAAGAACATTTTAAAAAAGTTATTGGAAGTGAAGTACTTATAAAACTAACAGGTTCAATTAATGGAATGAAGAACATTAAAGGAATTCTTAAATGTGTAGATATTAATGAAGTTGTAGTTGAAGATAATGGAGAAGAAGTTCAAATTCCAAAAGAAAAAATAAAAACAGCAAACATAGAAGGCGAAATATAAATTTAAGGAGGGTATTAAAATGAATGAAGAGTTTGTAGGTGCTCTTAAGGAATTAGTTAAAGAGAAAGGAATTTCAGAGGATTTACTCTTTACAACAATACAAGATGCATTAGTTGCAGCATATAAAAAGAACTATGCTAACTTACATACTAATGCACAAAATGTAAAGGTAATAATGGATAGAGAAACTGGTGAAATTAAAGTATATTCACAAAAAGTAGTTGTAGATGAAGTGTATGATGATGTTACAGAAATTTCACTTGAAGATGCAAAAACAATAAGACCAACACTTGAAGTTGATGATATTGTCGATTTAGAGGTTACACCAAAAAATTTTGGAAGAGTAGCTGCACAGCTTGCTAAGCAAGTTGTAACTCAAAGAATCAAAGAAGCTGAAAGAAGCATAATTTATGATGAGTACAAAGAAAAAGAATTTGATATTATAACAGGAACAATTCTAAGAAAAGATAAAGGAATGGTTTTTGTTAATTTAGGAAAATTAGAAGGAGTTATAGGTCCTAACGAACAAATTCCAAATGAGGAATATAAATTCAATGAAAAGTTAAAACTATATATTGTGGAAGTAAAGAATGGAAGTAAAGGACCTCAAATACATGTTTCAAGAACACATCCAGGATTAGTTAAAAGATTATTTGAACTTGAAGTTCCTGAAATTTTTGAAGGTGTAGTTGAAATTAAGAGCATTTCAAGAGAAGCAGGTTCAAGAAGCAAAATTGCTGTATACTCAAATGATGAAGAAGTAGATCCAATGGGAGCTTGTGTTGGACCTAAGGGTGTGAGAGTACAAAATATAGTTAATGAACTTAAAAATGAAAAAATTGATATAATTAAATATAGTAAGGACCCTGCAGAATTTATAGCAAATTCTTTAAGCCCTGCCAAAGTACTTAGTGTAGAAGTGAATGAAGAAAATAAGTCGGCAAAAGTAGTTGTTGATGATAATCAGCTTTCACTTGCAATAGGTAAAGAAGGTCAAAATGTAAGACTTGCAGCTAAGCTTACAAATTGGAAAATAGATATAAAGAGTAAATCTCAAAAAGAAGCTCTTGAAGAAGAAGAAGAAAAGTTATTAAATACAGAAGTGATAATTGAAGATGAAGATACTACTGATTTTACTGAAACAGAAGTAGAAATACAAGAATAGAGAGGTGCTTTTCATGAAGGTTAAAAAAATTCCTTTAAGAATGTGCACTGGTTGCATGGAAATGAAACCAAAGAAAGAACTCATTAGAGTTGTAAAAACTCCAGAAGGTGAAGTGTGTGTAGATTTAACAGGTAAAAAGTCCGGAAGAGGAGCATACATTTGTAAAGATACTGAATGTCTTGAAAAGGCATTTAAAGCTAAAAGGTTAAGTAGAAATTTAGATATCCCGATAAGTGATCAAATTTATGAAAGATTAAAGGAAGAAGTTAATAATGGATAAATTTTTTAATTTTTTAGGAATAGCAAAGAAAAGTGGTTCTTTGGTAGAGGGATATAGTAAATGTGATGATTTAAGAAATAAAAACAATTTTTATTTGTTTATAATGTCAAAAGACTTATCAGAATCATCAAAAAAGAAATTTATAAAACATTGTACAGAAAAAAACATACCATATATTGTAGAATTCTCAAAGTTTGAATTAGGAAATCCAATTGGTCGTGATGAAATTATGATTTTAGGAATCTTAGATAAAAATATAGCAGAGAAATTAAGCATGTTATATGAGGAGGAAAAAATATATGAGTAGAAAATAATACGGGGGTGACTACATGTCAAAAATAAGAGTACATGAATTAGCAAAGGAACTTAATATAGGTTCAAAGGAATTAATAACATTATTAATGGAAGAGTTTGGTGTTGAAGTTAAAAATCATATGAGCACTATAGAAGATGAAGATGCTGCATTAATAAAGGAACTTTATGCAGGAAAAGGTGAAGTGTCTGTGGAAGGCAGTGAATCTAAAACTATAGTAGATGAATATGAAGATCAACTAGCAGAAGAACTTAATAAAGGCCAAAAAAAGAAAAAGAAAACAAGAAGAGAAGTTGAAGCAGAAAAGAAAGCTGCTGAAGAAGCAAATAATGTTGGAATTATTGAAATTGGTGAAAGCATTACTGTTAAAGAATTAGCTGAAAAATTAAATAAACCAACTAATGATGTAATAAGAACACTTATATTTAAAGGTGTAATGGCTGCAATAAATCAAGAAATTGATTTTGAAACAGCAGAAAAGGTATGTACTGAGTATGAAGTACTAGCAGAAAAAAAAGAAGAAAGTCAAGAACTTGAAGTACTTGAAATAGAAGAGGATGATGAAGAAAATCTTAAAAAGAGACCACCAATAGTAACTGTAATGGGGCATGTTGACCATGGTAAAACATCTTTACTTGATTGTATAAGAAAAGCAAAGGTTACAGATTCAGAAGCAGGTGGTATAACACAACATATAGGTGCATATACTATAACTTTAAATGGCGAAGCTATAACATTCTTAGATACACCAGGACATGAAGCCTTTACAGCTATGAGAGCTAGAGGTGCGCAAGTTACTGATATAGTTATATTAGTTGTTGCAGCAGATGATGGAATAATGCCACAAACTAAAGAAGCGATAGACCACTGTAAAGCTGCAGGTGTACCAATGATAGTAGCTATAAATAAAATAGATAAACCAGGTGCTAATCCAGATAGAGTAAAGCAAGAACTTGCTGAACAAGGATTGCTTGTTGAATCTTGGGGTGGAGATGTTATTTCAGAAGAAGTATCTGCAAAACAAAATTTAAATATTGATAAATTACTTGAAATGGTACTTTTAAGTGCTGAAATGCTTGAATTAAAAGCTAATGAAAACAGAAAAGCTAAAGGTACTGTAATAGAAGCTAAACTTGATAAAGGTAGAGGTGCAGTTGCAACATTATTAGTTCAAAATGGAACTTTACATGTTGGAGACTCTATTTTAGTAGGTTCTACATATGGTAGAATAAGAGCTATGTTTGATGATACAGGTAAGAAAATAAAGACTGCAGGACCATCTATTCCGGTAGAAGTACTTGGACTATCAGAAGTTCCTGAAGCAGGAGATAGATTTAATCAAGTAAAAGATGAAAAGACAGCTAGAAATATGGCTGATTCTAGAAAGCAAAAATTAAAAGCAGAAACGCTTCAAGCTAGTCATAGAGTTTCTTTAGAAGATTTATATAGTCAAATTAAAGAAGGAAAAGTTAAAGAGCTTGCAATTATAGTTAAAGCTGATGTTCAAGGTTCAGTTGAAGCTATTAAATCATCATTAGAAAAGCTTTCTACAGATGATGTAAAGGTAAGAGTTATACATGGTGGTGTTGGAGCTATAAGTGAAACAGACATAACACTTGCAGCAGCATCTAATGCAATAGTTATAGGATTTAATGTAAGACCAGATAATAATGCTATAACTCAAGCAGAAAAAGAAGGCGTAGATATAAAAACTTATAGAATTATATACGATGCAATTGAAGATGTTAAATCAGCTATGATAGGTATGCTTGAACCTGAATATAAGGAAGTAGTTTTAGGTAGTGCAGAAATAAGAGAAACATATAAAATTTCTAATGTAGGAACAATTGCAGGGTGCTATGTGTTAAATGGAAAGCTTCAAAGAAATTCTGAAGTACGTGTAATTAGAGAAGGAATAGTTATATTTGAATCTAGCCTATCTTCCCTTAAGAGATTTAAAGATGACGTTAAGGAAGTAAATAGCGGATATGAATGTGGGCTTACAGTTGAAAAGTTCAATGATATAAAAGAAGGAGATATTGTTGAATGTTTCAAAATGGAGGCAATTAAAAGAAAAGAACTTTAAAGAGGTGAAGTATAGTGGCAAATTATAGAGGTGGGAGAATTAACGAAGAATTTAAACGTGAGATAAGTAATTTAATTCAAAATGAAATTAAGGATCCCAGAATTACAGCTATGATTTCAGTGACTGATGTTAAAGTTACTAAGGACCTAAGATATGCTAAAGTATATGTAAGTATATTCTGTAGTAGCGAGGATGAAAAGAAAAATAATTTAGACGCATTAAAAGGTGCAAGTGGATTTGTAAGAAAAGAAGTAGGGCGCAGAATAAACTTAAGGCATACTCCAGAAATATTATTTGAAATAGATGATTCAATAAACTACGGAATGCATATGGATGAACTAATACAAAGGATCAGTAAAAAAGATGAATAGTATTAAAGATGTAAAAGAAGAAATTTTAAAAGCAAATAAAATTGGATTATCATTTCATGCATCACCAGATGGGGATGCAACGGGAAGTGCACTTGGATTATTAAATGGATTAAGACAATTAAATAAGGATGCCTATATTATATCAAGAGACGTTATCTCAGATAACCTCTCTTTTCTTCCTTTAAGTGAGACTATAGATAAAGAAATAACTAAACCTACAAATGATACGGATTTAGTAATAATATTAGATTGCGGAAATGTAGAAAGAATAAGTGCTGATTTAACTTATTATGATGGAAAGATAATTAATATAGATCACCATGTATCTAATGAGATGTATGGCTTTATAAATTATGTGGATACAAAAGCAGCTGCAACTAGCGAAATAGTATATTTATTATTAAAGGAAATTGGTATAGATTTTACATCACAATGTAATGAGATAATAAATATAGGAAAATGTATTTATACAGGTATAGTTACAGATACAGGATCATATAGGCACTCAAATGTTACACAAAGAACTCATGAAATATCAAGTGAATTGATTGCACTTGGTGTAGATAATTCTAAAATTCACAGTAATCTTTTTGATAATAAACCGTTTGATAAAGTTAAATTAATGGGATGTGCTTTATCAAATATAGAATTACAACTTGATGGTAAGGTATCTGTTATTGAAATAACAAAAAATATGATAGATGAATTGAATCTTCCAAATACGGATACTTCAGATATTATTTCAATAGGTCTTTCTATAAAAGGTGTGGAAGTAGCACTTTTATTAAAAGAAGTAGATGAAGGAGTAAAAGCAAGTTTAAGATCAAAAAATAATGTTGATGTTAGAAAAGTTGCTGAAAATTTTGGGGGCGGCGGACATGTAAAAGCAGCAGGGGTTATGCAGAGGGCTGTTACTTTAAAAGTTGCTAAAGAAAATCTTCTAAAAGTATTAAAAGAACAAATGAAGTTATAATTATGAAATGGAAGTCAGCATATGAATGGAATATTAAATATATATAAAAACAAAGGCATGTCTTCTTTTGATGTGGTTAGAAAAGTTAAATTTGTAGCAAAGGAAAGAAAAGTTGGGCATACGGGAACGTTAGATCCAGAGGCAACAGGGGTTTTACCGGTTTGCCTTGGAAAAGCTACAAAGATAATCGACTATATTATGAATTCAAATAAAGTATATGAAGTAAAGTTTTTATTAGGTATAAAAACTACTACTTATGATTTAGAAGGAGAAGTAATAGAAAAAAAAGACATTTCCAATATAACTCATGAAGATGTTCTATCTGCTATTGAATACTTTGTTGGTGAATATGATCAGGTTCCGCCAATGTATTCTGCACTTAAGAAAAATGGTGTAAGATTATATGATTTAGCAAGACAAGGCATTGAGGTAGAAAGAGAAGCAAGACGAGTAAATATACTAGATATAAATAATATAAAGATAGAATTGCCATATGTTTCTATGAAAGTAACTTGCACCAAAGGTACATATATACGTAGTCTTTGTTATGACATTGGGGAAAAATTAAATGTTGGAGCAACTATGTGTGAATTAAACAGATGCAGTACATCTGTTTTTTATGAAGAAAATAGTGTTAACATTGATGAGTTAAATGAAGAAAATATTAATAATAATTTAATTACAATAGAAGAAGCACTTTCGTTTTATCCAAAACTAACTGTTAAAAGTTCATTTACAAAACTTCTTATAAATGGAGTAAAAGTATTTGATAAGAGATTAACTAATGAAAAAGTTGAAAAAGATGTTTTATATAGAGTTTACGATGATAAAGAAACATTTATAGGTCTTGGAAAACAAGATAATGAAGGTTTTAAGATAGTAAAATTATTACTTTAAAATTAGGAGCATAATTATGATTGTTATAGATAACTATTCCGAAAAGATATTAGAATCGAATAATTATGTGGCCCTTGGAAGCTTTGATGGTCTTCATAAGGGGCATCTATCTCTTATTAATAAAGCTGTAGAAGTTGCAGAAAAGAAAAATGGGAAAAGCATGGTATTTACTTTTAAAAATCATCCTAGATGTTTTATGGATAGAGGTTTTTGCTCAAAACTTATCATGGAAAATGAAAAAAAGATAGAAATTCTAGAAGATGAGAAAGTAGATATATTATGCTTTAAAGATTTTGACACAGAGTTTATGAAATTAACACCAAAAGAATTTATACAGTTATTAATAGACAAGTATAATGCTAAAGGAATTATAGTGGGATTTAATTATAAATTTGGCTATAAAAATTTGGGGAATGTAAAGTTACTTGAAGAACTTAAAGAGATATTTAATTATGAATTGTACGTTATTGATAAATGTTTATATGATGGTGATGTTATAAGCAGTACTAGAATTAGAAATTTAATTTTAGAAGGAGATGTTTCTGAAGCAGCAGAAATGCTTTCTAGACCATATTCATTAACTGGTGAAGTAGTTCATGGAAGAAAGATTGGAAGAACTATGGGGTTCCCAACAGCTAACTTAGATATAAATAAAAATTTAATTTTACCTAAAGTAGGTGTATATTATACTAATGTTAAGGTGAATAATAATATATATAAAGGAATTACTAATATAGGTAATAATCCGACAGTTAATGGAAAGAAAATAACTATTGAAACATATATATTAGATTTTGATGAAGATATATATGGTGAGCATATAGAGGTTAGTTTCATTAAGAAAATTAGAGATGGAAAAAAATTCAATGGCTTGCAAGAGCTTAAAGAAGAATTAGAGAGAAATAAAGAATTCGCTAGAAATGAGAAACTATATATATAGTATTTGATAATTTAGTTTACAATAATCTTTACTTTTGTTATAATACAAAAGGAACCTAATCCTAAGTTTAAAGGTGCCGTCTTTATACTTGGAGTTAGGCGATAATATATAAATACGCGGAGGTACTTATAATGGATAAGGCAAAGAAATTAGAAATAATCAAAAAGTTTGGAAGAGATGAACACGATACTGGTTCTCCAGAAGTTCAAGTAGCATTATTAACTGAAAGAATAAATGCATTACAAGAACATTTCAAAGTTCATAAGAAAGATCACCATTCAAGAAGAGGTCTTTTAAAGATGGTTGGTCAAAGAAGAGGTCTTCTAAACTACTTAAGTAAACAAGATATCGAAAGATACAGAGCTTTAGTTAAAGAATTAGGTTTAAGAAGATAATTTCAAGAGCGGAGGTTTCCGCTCTATTATTTTAAAATAATTAAAAATTTAATAATATTTTAATACCTAAAAAGGAGGTATGTATTACATGAATAATGTATTAACAACTGAAATTGCTGGAAAAGAGCTAAAAGTTGAATTTGGTAAAGTGGGAATGTTATCAAATGCGGCAACTTTTACAAGCTATGGTGATACAGTAATTTTAACAAATGTAAATGCATCTGAAGAGCCAAGAGAAGGAATTGATTTCTTTCCTTTAAGTGTTGAATATGAAGAAAGATTATATGCCGTAGGTAAAATTCCAGGTGGATTTATAAAAAGAGAAGGTAAACCATCAGAAAAATCAATATTAAATGGTAGAGCAGTTGATAGAACTATACGACCTTTATTTCCAAAGGGTTACAGAAATGATGTTCAAGTAGTATGTACAGTTGTATCAGTTGAAAAAGATGTACTACCAGAAATCTTAGCAATTAATGCAGCATCGCTTGCATTATGTCTTTCAAGCATACCATATACAATCCCAGCAGCAGCAGTTCAAGTAGGACTAATAAATGGTGAATTTATTACAAATCCAGATTCAGAAGGTAGAAAAGAAAGTACACTTCATCTAACAGTTTGTGCTACTAAAGAAAAAGTTATGATGATAGAAGCTGGTGGAGATGAAATTCCAGAGGATATAATGATTGCAGCAATCAAATATGGATTTGATGAATGCCAAAAAATAATTTCATTCCAAGAAGAAGCAATGGCTAAGTTTGGTAAGAAAAAAGATGAGCCTGAGTTTTATAAGGTGGATGAAGAAGTAGAAAAAGATATAAAAGAGTTTGCTCAAGATATGGTTTATGAAGCAATGCATATCACAGATAAAGATAAAAGAAATGCAGCTATTGATGCCATAAACGAGAAAGTACAAGAAGAATTTGGCGAAAAATATGCTGAAAAATTAGCAGACATAAAGGAAGTTCTTTACACTATGCAAAAGAAAGTAGTAAGGAATATGCTTTTAAATGAAAAGCGCAGACCAGATGGAAGAGCATTTGATGAAGTAAGGCCACTTGGATGTGAAGTTGGGATACTTCCAAGAACTCATGGAACAGGTTTATTTACAAGAGGATTAACTCAAGTTATGACTGTTGCAACACTTGGATCAATAAGCGAAATACAAATTTTAGATGGTATTGATGAAGCTGAATCTAAGAGATATATACATCATTATAATTTTCCAGGATACAGTGTTGGAGAAGTTAAGCCATTAAGAGGTCCAGGAAGAAGAGAAATAGGCCATGGAGCTTTAGCAGAAAGAGCACTTGAACCATTAATACCAAGTGAAGAAGAATTTCCATATACTATTAGATTAGTATCAGAAGTATTAAGCTCAAATGGTTCAACATCACAAGCTTCAGTTTGTGGTTCTACTTTAGCATTACTTGATGCAGGTGTACCAATAAAAAGACCAGCAGCTGGTATAGCAATGGGACTTATAACTTCAGAGGATTGTAGTCAAGAACAAGTTTTAACTGATATTCAAGGCATTGAAGATTTTTTTGGAGATATGGATTTTAAAGTAGCAGGTACTACTGAAGGAATAACATCAATTCAAGTTGATACAAAACTTCAAGGATTTAGTTTTAATGTTGTAGAAAATGCTATAAGAGATGCAAGAAAAGCTAGACTTACAATACTTAAAAAGATTGAAGAATGTATCCCTGAACCAAGAAAAGATGTTTCTATATATGCGCCAAAAACTGAAACTATGAAGATTGATCCAGAGAAGATTAGAGATGTAATTGGTGCTGGTGGTAAGGTTATTAATAAAATAATAGCTGACACTGGTGTGAAAATAGACATTAAAGAAGATGGAACTGTATTTGTAAGCTCTGCAGATCATGATGGAGTTAATGCTGCTATGAAGATAATAGAAGGATTAACTAAAGAAGTAGCAGCAGGCGAGGTATACTTAGGAAAAGTTACGAAAATAACTACATTTGGGGCTTTTGTAGAAATATTACCTAATAAAGAAGGATTGGTTCATATTTCTAAGTTAGCTAAGGAAAGAGTCGAAAAAGTGGAAGATGTTGTTTCAGTTGGAGATGAAATTTTAGTTAAAGTTACAGAAATAGATAATCAAGGACGAATTAATCTTTCAAGAAAAGATGCTTTATTAGATAAAGAAAAAAAAGAAGATAAATAGAGAAGGGCAATCTATATTGCCTTTTTTTTATAGAGTGGAGGCATAAAATATGTATAATACTTATACCTTAAAAAATGGATTAAGAGTTATAACAGAAAAAATAGATCACCTAAATTCAATTAGCGTTGGAGTTATGGTTCAAAATGGCTCTAGAAATGAAATTGAAGAGCTTAATGGAATATCGCATTTTATTGAACATATGTTTTTCAAAGGCACAAATAAAAGAAATGCAAAGCAAATAGTAGAAGATATTGAGAATGTCGGGGGTCAAATTAATGCATTTACAAGTAAAGAGGGTACGTGTTATTATGTTAAAGCTCTAAATACTCATTTAGATGTATCTTTAGATGTAATTTCTGATATGCTTCTAAATTCGAAATTTGATGAAGAAGAAATAGAAAAAGAAAAGGGTGTAGTAATAGAAGAAATTAATATGAGTCAAGATTCTCCAGAAGATGTTCTAGATGATACTCATTCAAAAGCATGTTTTGGAGATGATCCATTGGGAAGACCAATACTAGGAACTATTTCACATGTGAAGTCATTTACAAGAAAAAAAATATTAAACTTTATAAAAGAAAAATATACGCCTTATAATTCTGTTGTATCTATATGTGGCAATTTTGATGCAAAGGAATTAGAAGAGCTTTTAGAAAAATATTTTGGAAATTGGCATAGTGATGATAACTATTTACCTATATATAATGATGTCGAAATAGAAATAAATTCAGGATATGCAAATAAAGAAATAGAACAGTTACATATATCTTTAGGACTTAAAGGTTTACCTTATGGAGATGAAAATAACTACTCATTAGTATTGCTTAATAACCTGTTAGGAAATGGGGCATCTTCTATGTTATTTCAAAAGGTTCGTGAAGAATTAGGATTATGCTATTCTATAGGTTCTTATCTACAGCCATTTCAAGGTATAGGTACACTTAATATCTATGCCGGATTAAATAAAAACTTTGCTGAGAAAGCATTAGATGCAATAGATAAGGAATTAAAAGAGTTTAGTAAGATTGAAATATCTAAGGAACAACTTGCTATTAATAAAGAAAAGATTAAAGCTACCTATATTTTAGGATTAGAAAGTACTAGTTCTAGAATGTTTGCAAATGCGAAGACATACCTTTTTAGAAATATAGTAAGAACTCAAGAAGAGGTTCTAGAAAAAATAGATAAGATAGATGAAAGTAGCATAAAATATATTTTAGATACATGCTTTAAAAATGGAGTACTAAATGTTGCTTATGTTGGGCAGGATGTACAATATGAAAAGCTAAACTCAATAATATTAAGAAATGAAAAAGCTTATGATAATACTAAAGGAAGCAGTATCAATATATAGTTAACAGGAATAATATTCCTCCACTTATCATATAATCTATGAGAAGCGGAGGGATTTTTATGAGTGAAGAAAAAAAGGTTAAGTATCTAAGTGAAATAGAAAAATATGAGCTTATTAATGTTAATGATGGTGAGAAATATGATTATTTGCTAAATAATGATTTAATTATTGATGATGATGGCAATTTTAAATATTTAATAATAAACTTAAATGGTGGAAAGTTTAATTTTTTTAATAGTAAAGATTTTCTTGAAATACCATGGGATTGTGTGAAAAAAATAGGGGCTAGGACTATTATATTAGATGCAGATGATGATATAGTAAAGAAGGTAAAGCTATAATTTGGGAGGAATAGACGTGAGAATAATAGTACAAAAATTTGGTGGAACTTCAGTTTCTAGTGAAGAAAATAGGAAGAAAGTAATTGAAAAAGTTAGAATAGCTATCAATGAAGGGTATAGTCCTGTTATAGTAGTGTCAGCAATGGGCAGAAAGGGCGCACCATACGCTACAGATACATTACTTAACTTAATCAATGATAATTTTAAATACAAAAATAAGCTGGCTCAAGATTTACTTATGTGTTGTGGAGAAACAATAAGTTCAGTTGTAATGTGTAATGATTTATATGAGGCAGGAATAGAAGCTGTTCCACTTACTGGTGGGCAAGCAGGAATATTAACTGATAATAACTTTAGTGATGCAAAGTGCGTTAAGGTTGAGCCTAAAAGAATATTAGATATAATATCTCAGGGTAGGATACCAGTTGTTACAGGATTCCAGGGAATTAGTGAAAGTGGATATTTAACTACTCTTGGAAGAGGAGGCAGTGATACAAGTGCATCATTGCTTGGCGTTGCATTAAATGCTGAAATGATAGAAATATATACAGATGTTGATGGTATAATGACTGCTGATCCTAGAATAGTAAAAGATGCTTATTTAATTGATGTTATAAGTTACAATGAAGTATTTCAGTTAGCTGATCAAGGTGCAAAAGTAATTCATCCTAAAGCAGTTGAAATAGCAATGGAAGGCAATATACCACTGTTAATTAAAAATACAATGAGCGACTGTAATGGTACATTGATAAATAATTTTGGTGATAGAAAACATAAGAGGGTAATGTCAGGAATAACAAGTCAAGGTGATAGAATTCAAGTTTCAATTACTAAAGATGAGAATAAGGAAAATACAAAATATAATGATATATTAGAATTATTAGCTGCCAATAAGATAAGTTTAGATTTAATTAATATATTCCCAGATAAGCAAATTTTCACTATAAGTAAAGAGGATAGAAAACTTTTAGAAAATATATTAAAAAAAGCAAATTTAAAATTTAATATTATTGATGAGTGCAGCAAAGTTGCAGTTATAGGTTCTGGAATGAAAGGAATTCCAGGTGTAATGGCTAAAATAATAAAATCTCTAAGCGATAATAAAATAGAAGTTCTTCAAACTGCAGATTCACATATGACAATTTGGTGCTTAGTTCATTCAAAAGATGCAATAAATGCTATAAATATTTTACATAAAGCATTCTCTATTAGCAGCACAATATAATTTTTGAATGACTAGTTTACGTATAAAAAAAGGTCTCCTGTATAAAATAACAGTATTACAGGAGGTTTTTTTATGAGTAATAATGATATTTTAAATAGTAATAATGATGAAAAAATAAAAGAGACTTTAGAAGGGAAAGAAAAAATAAATTCAATAAAGGAATTAGGAAATACAATAAATAATAATCCAAATAAAAGTATACAGGTTTTGTCAATAATTGGTCAGATAGAAGGCCATTCAGTTTTACCACCACAGACTAAAGCAACAAGATATGAACATATAATTCCTCAACTTATAGATATAGAACAAAATGATGCAGTTAAAGGATTATTAATAGTCTTAAATACTGTTGGTGGGGATGTTGAAGCGGGGCTTGCCATAGCAGAAATGATAAGAAGCATGTCAAAGCCAACTGTTTCAATTGTAATTGGAGGCGGACATTCAATTGGAGTTCCTCTTGCAACATCATCAGATTATTCTTTTATAACACCATCTGCAACTATGATAGTTCATCCTGTTAGAATGAATGGCTTTGTTATAGGCGTACCACAAACATTTGAATACTTTAAAAAAATACAAGAAAGAATAAATGAATTTATAGTAAGAACTTCCAATATAAATATGGATGTACTAGAAAAGTTTATGGATCAAAGAGATGATTTATTAAATGATGTTGGCACAATGCTTATAGGAAAGCAGGCAGTTGAATGTGGACTTATTGATGAAGTTGGTGGAATAAGTGAAGCGTTATATAAACTTAAAAATCTTATAGGAGAAAAAAAATCTAAGTAAATATAATATGAGTTTATTTTTAAAAATTAATTATTAAAAAATATATAATTAAATTAATGTTTTAAATGGTTATAGAAAAAAATCTATAGCCCTTTTTTGCTTTTAATGTTATCTTATTTAGAGGGAAATAATTATCATATGTAGAAATAAGAGCATAGGGGTGATTAAATTTGGGTAAAAATAATAGGAGAAGTAATACCAAAAAAAATAAACAAAAAAATAATGATAAAGCAAATCCCGATATAGTTGGAATTATATATATGGCAACTGGACTTATTTTAGCTGTAGCTATATACACATCTTTAGCCGGTGTATTATCAAAACTATCTCAAAATATATCATATGCATTAATAGGAATTGGTTCATATACTTTACCTATATATTTATTATATTTTGGATTTCAATACATAAAAACGCGAGGCAATGTATCTTTAAAAAATAAAAGTTTTATAGGAATATCTTTAGTTGTTATTATAGTAATGTTAACTTGTGGAACAATAAATATTCAGTCATTACACGATCATAATGATTTTATGGCGAATATTAAAGCAATAGCCATAAATGAAAGTCATGTAATTCATGGGGGAATGTTTTCATATTTAATATGCTATCCTCTATATAAATTTGTAGGAACTGTAGGATCATATATATTATTTTTTGCACTTTCATTAATTGCAGTTATACTGATTTTTGATATAACACTATATGATTTAGGACTCACAGTGGCAAGTAAAAGTGAGCAAATAAGAAATAACAGAAGACAGAAAAGTGCTAAAATAGAACAAACAGATAATTCAAGAAAGAAAAAAGAAAGTACTTTTATAAATATTGTTGATAATAATGAAGAAGCTGCAGAAAAACATATAGAAAATAGAGAAAAGGAGGAGTTTTTACAAGGTGTTAATAGAAAAATAAAAATATTAGACTTCATGAAAAATTCTGAGGAAGAAGAGGATGATATTGCAGTTTTAGAAGAGCTAAACAGAAATAAAATAGAAAAATCTAATGATAATATTAACGCATTTATAGATGAAAATATGGATTCAGAAAAGAAAAGCTCTAGTAAAAAGAAAAATTTAGATAATGACGTTAAAGAAGTTGTAAATAAGGAAATAGAGGAACACATTTTAGAGCAAAGAGAAGAAAAAGAATATGAAATTCCAAGCTTAGAGTTATTAAAGGCTAATGTAAATATGAAGCTTAATAGTTCTGATAAAAAAGAATTAATAGAAAATGCAAATAAACTGGAAGAGATACTATCAAACTTTGGAGTTGATGCAAAAGTCATTCAAGTTACTAAGGGTCCGTCTGTAACAAGATTTGAACTTCAGCCGAGCCCTGGAGTTAAAGTAAGTAAAATTGTTAATTTATCAGATGATATTGCACTTGGTCTTGCTGCTTCTGGAATAAGAATAGAGGCACCAATACCAGGTAAAGCAGCTGTAGGTATAGAAGTACCTAATGGAAAACAAAGTCCGGTATTTTTAAGGGAAGTACTTGAAAGTGATGAATTCATTAATTCAAATAAAAAATTATCATTTGCCCTAGGTAAAGATATTTCAGGAAAATGTGTTGTTGGGGATTTAAGCAAAATGCCTCATACACTTATTGCTGGTGCAACTGGATCAGGTAAAAGCGTATGCATAAATTCTCTTATAATAAGTTTATTATATAAGTATAAGCCAGAAGAGGTAAAACTTCTTATGGTAGATCCAAAAGTTGTTGAACTTAGTGTTTATAATGGAATACCACATCTTTTAATTCCGGTTGTAACTGATCCTAAAAAAGCAGCAGCAGCTTTAAACTGGGCAGTTAATGAGATGACAAATAGGTATAAGTTATTTGCTGAAAAAGGTGTTAGAAATATGGAATCATATAATGATTTATATGAAAAGGGATCAATAGAAGAAAAGCTGCCTTATATAGTTATAATTGTGGATGAGCTTGCAGATTTAATGATGGTATGTCCAAATGATGTTGAAGATTATATTGGAAGACTTGCACAAATGGCTAGAGCAGCAGGTATGCATCTTGTTATAGCAACTCAAAGGCCTTCCGTAGATGTTATAACTGGTGTAATTAAAGCTAATATTCCATCAAGAATATCGTTTGCAGTTTCATCACAAATTGATTCTAGAACAATTTTAGACAGTTCAGGTGCAGAAAAACTTCTTGGAAAAGGAGATATGTTATATTATCCAGTTGGTGAAAATAAGCCTTTAAGAGTTCAAGGATGTTTCATTTCAGAAGAAGAAGTTGAAAATGTTATTTCTTTTATAAAGAATGATCAAGGTGATATCAATTATAAAGAGGATATAATTGAACATATTAACAATACAGCAGATTCTAAAAATTCAATAGCTGGAGAGAATGATAGTGATGTAGATGAACTTCTTGATGAAGCAATAAGAATTGTTGTTGAATATGAGCAGGCATCAACTTCTTTTCTTCAAAGGAAACTTAGAGTAGGCTTTAATAGGGCTTCTAGAATTATGGATCAATTAGAAGAAAGGAAAATTATTTCTGAGAAGGATGGAAGCAAGCCAAGACAGGTATTAGTAAAGAGAGAACAACTTTTTGATGATGGAGATAATTTTGAAGAATAGAGCACATAAAAAGTTAAATTTTTATGTACATAACTATTTTTTATAAATATGAATATCGTTTTGTAGTATAATAATTTGTGGAAAAGAGAGCTACTTGTAATTTATAATTATAATTTGTTATAATTATAAATCAGTAAAACGCAGGAGGAAAAAATATTGAAAAGTAATTTGGAAATTGTTAAGGATCCTATAAAAAATAGAGATTCTTCAAATAAATACAAAGTTGGTATGGTTAGTCTTGGATGTGATAAAAATAGAGTTGATTCAGAGATTATTCTTGGAAACATGAGTAATGACTATATAATAACTAATAATCCAAAAGACGCAGATATTATATTAGTTAATACATGTGGTTTTATAGAAAGTGCAAAACAAGAATCAATTGATACAATACTTGAAATGGCAGAATATAAGAAAACATATAGATGTAAACTTTTGATTGCTACAGGATGTCTTACTCAAAGATATGGGGAAGAGCTTGGAAAGCTTATACCTGAAATAGATATTATGCTTGGAGTAAATGATTATAACAAGCTGAATGAATTAATTACTGCATTTATTAATGAAGATAAAAAATCATTAGAGTATGTAAATTATTCTGATGATTTCATTAATGAGGGAAAAAGAATACTTACAACAAAGCAATCAACTGCATATATAAGGATAGCAGAAGGTTGTAATAATTTTTGTACGTATTGCATAATCCCTAAAATAAGAGGAAAATTTAGAAGTAGAAAATTAGAAAACATAATAAATGAAGCAAAAGATTTAGCATCTCAGGGCGTTAAAGAGATAATTTTAATAGCACAAGATACAACTATGTATGGAACAGATATTTATGGAAAACAAAACCTTCATGAATTATTAAGAGAGTTAAGTAAAATTGAAGAAATTAAATGGATTAGACTTCTTTATTGTTATCCAGAAGAATTGTATGATGAACTTATTGATGAAATAGGTAATAATAATAAAGTTGTAAAATATATAGATATACCTATACAACATATTAGTAACCATGTATTAAAGCTTATGGCAAGAAAAACAACTAAAGAACATATAATGGATAAAATAAAAATGTTAAGAACAAGAGTTCCAGAAATAATAATAAGAACTACTTTTATAGTAGGATTTCCACAAGAAACACAAGAAGACTTTGAAGAGATAACAGATTTTCTTGAAGAATTTAAACTTGATAAAGTAGGTGTATTTACATATTCTCAAGAAGAAGATACAGCAGCAGCAAGAATGGAAGGACAAATAGAAGAAGAAATTAAAAAGGTAAGAGAAGAAAAATTAATGCTTACACAAAAATGTGTTTCAGAAGAATTAAATAAATTGAAAATAGGAAAATACTATGATATTCTTGTAGAGGGATATAATGGCGAATATTATCATGGAAGAAGCTTTGAAATGGCTCCTGATATAGACGGAAATATATTCTTTAAAAACAATGATAATGCAAATATAGAAATTGGATCATTTGTTAAAGTTAAAATAATAGAAAATATGGATTATGATTTAATAGGAGTTGTTGTAAATGAATCTTGCAAATAAGCTGACATTGATTAGAATTTTTCTAGTTCCAGTATTTTTGATATTTCTTGCAGTAAAAGGAATACCATATGGAACTTTTATAGCTACTTTTATATTTATATTAGCATCATTAACAGATAAGTTAGATGGATATATAGCAAGAAGTAGAAATCAAATCACTAATTTTGGTAAATTTATGGATCCACTTGCAGATAAATTATTAGTTACTTCTGCTTTGATTTCATTAGTTGAATTACAAGTTATACCAGCATGGGCGGCTATAATAATAATAGCACGTGAATTTGCAGTATCTGGACTAAGATCTATTGCTGCTGCGCAAGGAAAAGTAATTGCAGCAAGCTGGTGGGGAAAAATAAAAACTGTTATACAAATAATAGCAATAATATTATTACTTTTACAAGTAAATATAGGAGATTCATTATATTTAACAAAGTTAGTATCAAATAATGCATTTTGGGCAGTATTTTTTGCGAATGTTCCAAAGATAATGCTTTTAGCAGCTGTAGTAATTACTATAATATCAGGATATGAATATTTCGTTAAAAATAAAGAAGCATTAACTACAGATAAATAATTGTTTAAGAATTAAGAGACATGGATATAATTTTATTTAAAGCGGCTATTTCTAATAAGTGAAATAGCCCTTTTAGCAAATTAATAAAAGAAATTTATTGACTATAAAATTTTATTAAATTATAATTATATACAGAACATAAGTTCGATTGAAAGGAAGGATATATTATGGGAAAGATAGATGCAGACAAATTAAAAGCAATTGAGAGTGCTATGGGCCAAATTGAAAAGCAATTTGGTAAAGGGTCAATAATGAAACTTGGAGAACACAATGTACTAAATATAGATGCAATTTCAACTGGGAGTTTAGATTTAGATATAGCACTTGGAATTGGTGGAGTTCCAAAGGGAAGAATTATAGAAATATACGGACCAGAAAGCTCAGGTAAAACTACTGTAGCGCTTCATATAGCAGCAGAAGCTCAAAAGAAAGGTGGAGCAGTTGGATACATAGATGCTGAACACGCATTAGATCCAATGTATGCACAAAGATTAGGTGTAGATGTAGATAGCTTAATAGTATCTCAACCAGATACAGGAGAACAAGGTCTTGAAATAGCAGAGGCGTTAGTTCGTTCAGGAGCTATAGATGTTATTGTAGTTGACTCTGTTGCTGCATTAGTTCCCAAAGCAGAAATAGAAGGTGAAATGGGAGACTCTCATATAGGTCTTCAAGCAAGACTTATGTCTCAGGCCTTAAGAAAACTTGCAGGTACAATTAATAAAACTAATTGTGTTGCTATTTTTATAAACCAATTAAGAGAAAAGGTTGGAGTAATGTTTGGATCTCCAGAGACTACTACAGGTGGTAGAGCATTAAAATTCTATGCTTCAGTAAGACTTGATATAAGAAGAATAGATTCAATAAAGCAAGGCGATGCTATAATTGGTAATAGAACAAGAGTGAAAATTACTAAAAATAAAGTGGCTCCACCATTTAAACAAGCAGAATTTGATATTATGTATAATGAAGGTATTTCAAGAACAGGTAATGTAGTTGATGTAGGTGTTAAAGAAGAGATAATTCAAAAGAGTGGAGCATGGTTCTCTTATGGAGATATAAGACTTGGTCAAGGTAGAGAAAATGCAAAAGCTTATTTAAAAGATAACCCAGATGTTGCATTAGAAATAGAAAATCAAATAAGAAAAAAATATAATCTTAAAGAAGCTGAGCCAATGCCAGAAGTAACTGAAGTTGCAGTAGATAATACTGAAGTAGTTAAGGAAGATAGTAGCGAAGCAAATAAAGTAGATAAAGAATAAGGAAATAGTTAATTATTGTAGAAATCTTAATAAGTTAAATATAATATAAAATTAAATAAACAAGTAAAATATAGCTGTATACATAATTATGTATACAGCTATATTTTTCTAATAAGGACTCGTAAATAAAAGCATGGAGTATATAATCAATATTTGGGCAAACTTGACATAATTTTATTTTTAATATAGAATAAAAAGGAATACTGGTTTATCATATTCGTAATGCAGTGAGAAGAGTATGACACCTTACTATACTTTCTTATTAATGATAAATAATGAGAATTTAATAAATTAGGAGGTGTTAATATGAATCCAGTATATTTGATATTAATAGATATAGTTATTTTATTAGTATTGGGAATAGTGGTTTATAAAACAATTCAACAAGCATCAAAGAATAAGATAGAAGCACTTGAAAAAGAATCAAAAGAAGTGCTTGAAAAAGCAAAAAAAGATGCAGAAGCTATGAAAAAGGAATCAATTCTTGAAGCCAAGGAAGAGCTTCATAAATTACGAAGTGATTTTGACAAAGAATCTCGTGAAAGAAGAAATGAAATTCAGAGACTTGAAAGAAGAGTAATTCAAAGAGAAGAAGCACTTGACAAGAAAAGTGAACTTATTGAGAAAAAAGATGAAACATTAAATCAAAGAATGCTTGAAGTAGAAGAAATAGAAACAAAAACAAAGGAACTATTTCATGAAAGAAGAGCTGAACTTGAGAAGATTTCATCCCTTTCTAGCGAGGAAGCTCGTGAAATCCTTTTAGATGAAGTGAAAAAAGAAATTACACATGATACTGCTTTAATGATAAAAGATATTGAAAGCAGAGCTAAAGAAGAAGCAGATAAAAGAGCAAGGGAAATAATTACAAATGCTATTCAAAGATGCGCGGCAGATCATGTGTCAGAAACCACTGTACAGGTTGTTGCGTTACCTAATGATGAAATGAAAGGTAGAATCATAGGTAGAGAAGGTAGAAATATAAGAACCTTAGAAACATTAACAGGAGTTGATTTAATAATAGATGATACTCCAGAGGCAGTAATTCTTTCTAGCTTTGATCCAATTAGAAGAGAAGTGGCAAGATTAGCCTTAGAAAAGTTAATTGTGGATGGTAGAATACATCCAGCAAGAATCGAAGAGATGGTTGAAAGAGCAAAGAAAGATGTAGAAAACAATATTAAGGAAGAAGGGGAACAAGCAGCCCTGGAAACTAGTGTACATGGACTACACCCAGAAATAATAAAACTTGTTGGTAGATTAAAGTACAGAACAAGTTATGGTCAAAATGTTTTGAAACATTCAATAGAAGTTTCAAATTTGGCAGGACTTATGGCATCAGAACTAGGTTTAGATGTTGCTTTAGCTAAAAGAGCAGGTTTATTACATGATATAGGAAAAGTTGTAGACATAGAAGGCCCTCATGCATTAATAGGAGGAGACCTTGCAAAGAAGTATCATGAATCACCATTAGTAGTCAATGCTATATCAGCTCATCATGGGGATGTAGAAATGATATGTTTAGAATCAGTGCTAGTTCAAGCAGCAGATGCTATATCAGCAGCAAGGCCTGGTGCGAGAAGAGAAACATTAGAAGCTTATATTAAGAGACTGGAAAAATTGGAAGAAATAGCAAATTCGTATGAAGGTGTAGAAAAGTCATATGCAATTCAAGCTGGTAGAGAGATAAGAATTATGGTTAAACCAGAAAAAATTGATGATGCTGGTACTGTTGAATTAGCACGTAATTTAGTAAAGAGTGTTGAAGAACAGTTAGAATATCCAGGTCAAATAAAAATCAATGTTATTAGGGAAACTAGGGCAGTTGATTTTGCTAAATAAGTATTTAGGAATGCACTTTGTTATAAAACAAGGTGCATTTAATTTTTTTGCTAGAATATATATTATAATGGATAAATTTTCTTTTAAGTTAATTTTATTAAAATTTTTCTATGAAAATTAAAGGATTCTAGAGACATATATAGAATATAGTTAATGTAAACGATATGCATAATAAATTCTAGGAGGAATAACAGTAATGGAAGTATTAAAGGTATCAACTAAATCAAATCCAAATTCAGTAGCAGGAGCATTAGCTGCAATAATTAAAGAAAAAGATATTGCAGAAATTCAAGCTGTAGGAGCAGGAGCAATAAATCAAGCGGTAAAAGCAATAGCTATTGCAAGAGGTTTTATAGCTCCAAGTGGAAAAGACATAGTTTGCATTCCGGCTTTCACAGACATACAAATAGATGGAGAAGAGAGGACAGCCATTAAATTAATTGTTCAACCACGCTAAATAGTGGGAGGGAAATTAATTAGTATAAGTAGTAATTTTAGGTTGAAATTATTTATAAAAACGTTTATACTATAATAGTTAAATGCTATATTTATTAATTTTTTATAAAGAGGTGTATATTAATGATAGCAAAAGAAGTTTGTGTAAAAAATTCATCAGGTCTTCATGCTAGACCAGCAACATTATTAGTAAAGAAGGCTTCATCATTCAAGTCGGATATTAGCATAGAATTTAATGGAAAAAAAGCTAATGTTAAGAGCTTAATTGGTGTTTTATCTTTAGCTGTAACTAAAGATGCTGTAATAAAAGTTGTTGCTTCAGGAGATGACGAAGCTTTAGCAGTTGAAGAGATAGTTAAATTAGTTGAAACATTAGAAGACTAATTTATATACAAAAAGGTTTCATATTGAAAAATATGAGACCTTTTTGTTTTATATAAAATTTGTAATTAATAAGATTTAACATGGTTTTAAAGATATTAAATAAAAAAATTGAAAATTAACTACTCAAGATTTATGTAAATATGATATAATACGAATGTTAGATAAAAAAATATAAAATATATTCGCATGGAGGTTTCTGATGAGAGATTTATATAGCACACCTTTAAATTCAAGATATGCTTCAAAAGAAATGAGTTTTATTTTTTCTGATGATATGAAATTCACAACTTGGAGAAAGCTATGGGTAGCTTTAGCAGAAGGTGAGAAGGAGCTTGGATTAAATATTACAGATGAGCAAATAAAGGAATTAAAAGACAATATAAATAATATTAATTATGAAGATGCAATAAAAAGAGAAAAAGAAGTAAGACATGATGTTATGAGCCATGTATATGCATATGGTCTTCAATGTCCAAATGCTAAAGGTATAATTCATTTAGGAGCTACATCATGCTATGTTGGAGATAATACTGATGTAATTATAATGAGAGATGCATTAGAATTAATAAAGAGTAAAATAGTAACAGTATTAAATCATTTAAAAAGCTTTGCTATTGAATATAAAGATATGCCAACTTTAGGATTTACACATTTTCAGCCAGCTCAATTAACTACTGTAGGTAAAAGAGCAACTCTTTGGATGCAAGATTTAGTTATGGATATTGAAAACATAGACTTTTTACTATCAACATTAAAGCTAAGAGGAGTTAAAGGTACTACTGGAACTCAAGCAAGCTTTATGGAGTTATTTGATGGAGATGAATCAAAAGTTAAAGAACTTGATAAAATAGTTGCACAAAAGATGGGATTTAAGAAGAGCTATGGCGTTACTGGTCAAACATACCCAAGAAAACTTGATTCAATAGTTTTAAATACTTTATCAGAGGTAGCACAAAGCGCATATAAATTCAGTAATGATTTAAGATTACTTCAAAACATGAAAGAAATGGAAGAACCATTTGAAAAAAACCAAATTGGATCATCAGCTATGGCTTATAAGAGAAATCCAATGAGAAGTGAAAGAATGAGTGCTTTAGCTAGATTTGTTATAGTTGATTCATTAAATCCAGCAATTACAGCAGGTACTCAATGGTTTGAAAGAACCTTAGATGACTCAGCTAATAAGAGATTATCAGTTGCAGAAGGATTCTTAGCATTAGATGGAGTATTAAACTTATACATAAATATAGCTGAAAATATGGTAGTATATGATAAAGTAATAGCTTCTCATGTAGAAAGAGAATTACCATTTATGGCTACTGAAAACATAATGATGGAAGCTGTTAAAAGAGGTAAAGATAGGCAGGAATTACATGAAAAAATTAGAGTTCATTCAATGGCCGCTGCTCAAAGGGTTAAGGGCGAAGGTTTAGATAATGACTTAATAGATAGAATAATAGCTGATTCTTCATTTGGATTAACTAAAGAAGAGATACTTGGAATAATAGATCCGACTAAATTCGTTGGAAGAGCTCCAAGTCAAGTTGTTGAATTTATAGATGAATATGTTGATCCAATTATAAATGATAATGCTGAAGCATTAAAAATTAAGAGTGAAATAAATGTATAGTATAAATAAATGACGTACTAAGTTTAGAGTATAACAACCGAAATGAAGCTCTCATGTTCGGCTCGCTTGCTACAAAAATGAAGCAAGAATTTAAACATCAATGATTGTGCCCAAAACTGTTTGCTCCAATATAAAATTTGACAAACAATTTTGGAACAATCATTGATGAAAAATTCTAAGCTTCATTTTTAAATTAAGGAATAGTTATTTATACATGTTAAAGATTTAAGAAGTTAATATTTTATCATGTATAAATGGTATCAATTTATAAATATCAGAATATATATTCTTACGAATTTGCTTATTCTATGCTGGTTAAGGTGATTTTATAGGTAACTTCATAAGTTACCTACAGTGATTAGAAGATATACTTTAAGGCATGGAATATAAAAAGCATTAATCATAATTAAAATAAATTGAGTATATATGATTTTAGAGAAAAACAAAGAAATTCAATATATGATAGGCGTAGTATTGTATTGGAAATTTCAGATTTTAAATTCTTTGGCAGAGGCTGTTCTAAAATTGTTTGTCCAAAACTTGTTTTTTTGGAGCAAACATTTTTGGGCATAGCCTCTGCCATTAGAATTTTTAGCTGAAATTTCTCTACAATCGAGCCGATCATATATTGAATTTCGGTTGTTATCCACTAAACTCTTATTCTACACAATATATTTAATTTATGTTTTGAGATAACTTTATTCCTTAGCTGTTAGGAGTAATAAACGTCAATTAATTTTTATAGCTCTAAGAGTAGGATATATAATAGGATAAATTTCACTTAGAGGATAATTAAGTTTATTGTAACTATGGCAGCAATATAAGCAATCACCATTAGATAGTTCATAAGTAATAAATCCAGTATGAAAAAATTTCCCCAATTGTGGAGTATAAAACTGAATAATGTTACCTTTTTTGAAAGGTGAAATATCTGAAACATTAATACCCAGTTTATTATTAATTAAATATGAGTATAATTCTTCAACTCTAACCCAGGAATTACTATAGGGTTTCCAAGTTTGTGTTTTAGAAAGGCCACCTTCATGAATAATTT
The DNA here is from genome assembly GCF_900465025.1 of Clostridium neonatale. NCBI lineage: Bacteria > Bacillati > Bacillota > Clostridia > Eubacteriales > Clostridiaceae > Clostridium > Clostridium neonatale. The sequence goes on along the minus strand of NZ_UICR01000002.1, from coordinate 646,288 downwards.
GCGATACAAAGTTAGTACAGTCTCCTCCTATTCCATTAAATGATTTATAATTAGGATTAGGAATTAAGGCATATTTTTCAGCATATTTTATAGCATTATTAATATTAAATTCATTTTCAGATGATCTTGCTTTTTTGCTTTTTGATGATAAAAGTATAAATGAATTATATAAAGAATCTAAATTAGAAATTTTATTTTCCCATAGATGTAGACTATTTGTATTTAAGGTCTCAATAATAGAAGAAAGATCATTTTTTAGAAGTCTGTCATAAAGCAAAACATCGTCTTCAGAATTAACTAACATTACAAAGTTATAATTTAGATGAGATTTTTCTATTATTATAATATAATTTTCAATTGTAACTGAAGATACATCTTTAGAAAAATATTTTTGAGAAAATGACTTTTTTAGTATAAACTGCAGTTTTAAAAGGTGTTGATCTTCTTTTAAGATTTTATAATTATATGAAAAACTAGTATTTTTTATTGGAGCAAGTAATTTCTCTCTCCATTTGTGATTAAATAATTTCTTATAGTAAATTTCATTTATTGTGTTTGGGGATAAAAAGTTTGTTTTTAAAGACTCTAGTGTAAAAAAGTCACTACATAATATAGTGGATAAATTGTATAAATAGTTTGATAACATATTTCACTACCTAATAAATAGTAATATCGGTATATTTTATGTATTATGCTATGGAAATATATATTTAATTTATAAAATAATTATGAGTATTATGAGTATATATTAAGAATAACAAAATTTACTATAATTTATGTGGATAAATTTATAATTTATATGCTATAATATATAAGTGATTATTTTATAGAGCATATTAAATAATCGAATACATAATTTAAATATGAAATTTGATGAATTAACTTGCAAATAATGTGTGTTGTAAGATAAAATCAAATAAGATAAACAATTAAAAAAGGAGCTATCAAAAGTAATGCAAGAATTATCTAACGTAATAGCTAAGAAGTATGATGAAGTAGTCGATAAAATAAAAGTTTTTTCAGATGAACACCTTAATGATGCATATAAAGATGTCTGTTTAGTAGCGGCAGAAACTCTATTTAATGGTAATGAAGAAGCTGTTAAAAAGGGAAAAAGTGTTTCTTGGGCAGCTGGCATTGTACATGCAATAGGAAGTTTTAATGATTTATTCGATTCTAAAGAAGAGCCTTATATAAAAGCAACGGATTTATATAAAGCGTTTGAAGTAAGTAGTAGTACAGTAACAAGCAAGTCTAAAGAAATTAAAGCTTTACTTAATTTATCTGATGAAGATAAAAAATGGATTGTTAGTTCAAATAATAATCTGTCAGAAGTTAAGAAGGAAGTTTTAGCTACTGCGGATAAAAAAGATGAAGAATCATTTAGAGTGCAAGTTGAAAAAAAATACATAATATCTCAAAAGGTTATTGATTTAGCTTGGAAAGAAAAAAGTTATGCGAGTAAATATAAAATAGCTATGCAAGCATTATCAATATATAAAGACTGTGCTGATGCATATGTAATTTTATCAAGAGATGCAAGATTAAGTGATGATCAAAAGGTTAAATACTTAAAGAGAGCGGTAAAAGCAGCAGAAAATGTTCTTAAGATTGAAAAGATGGAAGATACAGATCCAAGAGTATTCTTAGTAAAACCAGCAGAACCACTATTTGGTGCTAAATATTTATTAGCAACTAAGTTATGGGAAATGGAAAGAAAAGATGAGGCTATAGAAACAGCTTTAGAAATTGTAAAATATGATAAAACTGATAAAATGTTAGTTAGAGGATTAGTATCAAACTGGCTTTTAATAGATGAGAAATATGATGATGCAAAAGTATTTTTAGATAATTATGAAAATGACATTATTGCAGCGACTAATTATAATAGAGCAGCAGTGTTATATAGATTAGGAAGATTAAGCGATGCTGAAATTTCTTTAAAAAAAGCATATAAGAGAAATCCAGTAGTTGTTGATTATTTAACAAAAGAAAAAGAAATTCCAGCTGTTAAACCACATATGGCTAAATTAGGCGGAGACGAAGAAGCTATGAGATATGCAAAGTTTGGTCTTCAAATTTGGAATGATGAAGAAATGGTTAATTGGTTAAAAGATATTACAAAAAAAGTTGCAGTACTTTAATTTAATAGTACTTTATAATACAATATAAATATAATTTAATATGACAATCTTCAGGGCAGGGTGTAATTCCCTACTGGCGGTATAGCCCGCGAGCTTTAAATAAAAAGCAGATTCGGTTTAACTCCGAGGCCAACAGTATAGTCTGGATGAAAGAAGATATATGTATATAATAATTATTTCACTATGAAGAAATATGTTATTTTATATTGATTTTTATGCCTTGAACAATATATGTTCAAGGTTTTTTATATAAATATCAGTATTAGAATTAATATTAGTCTTCATATTTAAGTGTAATTGTGATGTTGTTAAATATAAAACAATATGTTGTGAATAATTGTTAAATATTATATTTTGCCCTAAGAATTTATTCTTAGGGCTTTTTTTAGTTCATAAAAAATAATCTGAATTTTATTTAAGGGGTGAATATAGTGAATGATGATTTCTATATGGATTTTGCAATAAAACTAGCATTAAAGGGCGAGGGAAAAGTTAATCCTAATCCACTTGTAGGAGCAGTAATAGTAAAGAATAATAAAATTATAGGCTCAGGATATCATGAGCAGTATGGAAAAGAACATGCTGAAAGAAATGCTGTAAAAAGCTGTAATAAAAATATGGAGGGAAGTACAATATATGTTACTTTAGAGCCATGTTTTCATTTTGGAAGACAACCTCCTTGTGTAGATATGATTATAGAAAAAAAAATTAGAAGAGTAGTTATAGGAATGATTGATCCAAATCCATTAGTTGCAGGCAAGAGTATTGAAAAACTAAGGGAAAATAATATAGAGGTTACAGTAGGCGTAAGAGAAAAAGAATGTAAAAAGTTAAATGAGATATTCATTAAATATATAACAAGTAAAATACCATTTGTTTTGCTTAAGGCTGGTATGTCTTTAGACGGGAAAATAGCAACATATACAGGAGAATCAAAGTGGATTACGTGCGAAGAAAGTAGAAAGGATGCACATAATCTTAGAAATAAATTATATGCAATAATGGTTGGAATTAATACAGTTCTTTTAGATGATCCAGAGCTCACATGCAGAATAAAAGGTGGAAGAAATCCTATAAAAATAATAGTTGATAGTTCTCTTAGAATTCCCATAGATTCTAAGGTGGTAAAAATCAATCCATATCTTACTATAATTGCAACAACAGAAAAAGCTGATGAAAATAAAAAAAGAATTTTAGAGGATATGGGAATAAGCATAATAACTACATCACTTAAAAATAATAAGGTGGATTTAAGTGAATTATTACAAGCGATAGGTGAAAAAAATATTGATTCTATTCTAATTGAAGGTGGAAGTGAGCTTAACTTTTCTGCATTAGAAGAAGGAATAGTAGATAAAATTAGGTTTTATATAGCACCTAAAATTTTAGGTGGCCATAAGAGCAAAAGCAGCATAGGTGGGCAAGGATTTTCTAGATTATATGATTGCATAAATTTAAATGAAATAAGTTATAAAAATATAAATGATGATTTGATAGTTGAAGGATATATTAAGAAGTAATACTATGATAAGCTTAATCTATGTGTATGTAAGAATTTTAAATATAATTTATAAGATTAACTAGGAAAGGAGGAGTTAAATGTTTACTGGGATAATTGAGGAAGTTGGAACTGTAAAAGAATTATGCACAGGAAATGAATTTGGAGTCATAAAAGTAGAATGTATTAAAGTGTTACAAGAAACCAATATTGGTGACAGCATTTGTACTAATGGTGTATGCCTGACTGTCACAGAAAAGGGAGAAAACTATTTTAAAGCAGATATAATGGGAGAAACTCTTCAAAGAAGTAGCTTAGGAGAATGTGAATATAAAAGTAAAGTTAACTTAGAAAGAGCACTGTGTTTTAATGGAAGACTTGGAGGGCATATTGTCAGTGGACATATAGATGGAATTGGACAAATAGTATCTATAGAAGAAAACATTGATGGGACTTGGTTTTCAATAAAAACAGGTAAAAACATACTCAAGTATATAATTGAGAAAGGATCTATATGTATTGATGGTATAAGCCTTACGGTTGCATATGTTGATGATGAGTTGTTTAAAGTTTCTATAATTCCTCACACTTTAAAAAATACAAATTTAATATATAAAAACCTTAATTCAAAAGTTAATTTAGAGTGTGATTTAGTAGGAAAATATATAGAGAAGTTTACTAATTTTATGGAGAAAGAAGATAAAGAAAAACAGAGCAACATTACAAGAGAATTTTTAATTAAGAATGGTTTTTAGGAGTGATATAAAATGAAATTTAATTCTATAGAAGAAGCGATAGAAGACATAAAGAACGGGAAAATGATTATAGTAGTAGATGATGAAGATAGAGAAAATGAAGGGGATCTAGTTATAGCTGCTGAGAAGGCAACTCCAGAGGCAGTAAATTTTATGATTAAGTATGCTAAAGGTCTTTTGTGTGTACCAATTGAAGAGGAAATTGCAGATAAACTTAAGCTTAATCCTATGGTAGAGAATAATACTGACAATCATGAAACTGCTTTTACTGTTTCAGTTGATTATAAGGATACAACAACAGGGATATCTGCATATGAAAGAGCCTTAACAATAAATAAAATTGCAGAATCTGATAATTATAGTGATTTTAGAAGGCCAGGACATATATTTCCACTTATAGCAAAAAAGAGTGGTGTTCTAGACAGAATTGGACATACAGAAGCTTCAGTTGATTTAGCAAAACTTGCAGGCTTAAAAGGATGTGCTGCTATTTGTGAAATTATCAAAGATGATGGGACTATGGCAAGACGTGATGATTTGTTTGCTTTTGCAAAAAAACATAATTTAAAGATGATAACAATAAAAGATTTGATAAATTATAGAAGAAAGGAGGATATTTTAGTTACTAAAGAAGCTGAGGCAAAACTTCCAACTAAGTTTGGAGATTTTAGAATGATTGGATTTAAGGAAAAAAAATCTGAATTATGCCATGTAGCTTTAATTAAAGGTGACATAAGTGAAAATGAAGCAATACTTACACGAGTTCATTCAGAATGTTTAACAGGTGATGCATTTGGATCTAAAAAATGTGATTGTGGTGAGCAGTATGAAGCAGCTATGAAAATGATAGAAGAAGAAGGTTCAGGAATACTTCTATATATGAGACAGGAAGGCCGTGGAATAGGTTTATTAAATAAAATTAAAGCATATGCTCTTCAAGACACAGGCTTAGATACAGTTGATGCAAACTTAGCTTTAGGATTTGAAGAAGATATGAGAGACTATAAGATAAGTGCAGATATGCTAAAAATATTAGGAGTCAGTGAAGTTAAGCTTATTACAAATAATTTGGCAAAAATAGAAGGATTGGTGAAAAATGATATTAAAGTGATTGAAAGAGTACCAATACAAATTAAACCTAATAAAAATGATGTATTTTATTTGAAAACTAAAAAAGAAAGAATGAATCATTTATTGGAATTATAAATTGTTCTTATCTTACTAGAAGAAATAGACTAGCACATTTTGAAGTAATTAATTGAAAAAATGTATACTGAATATTAAATAAAAAAATAGATTGGTTGTTTTATAAGGGCGAAATTATATAATAAGGGACTAGTAAGTTTACAGTTTGCGATAAAAATTAAATTTAAATAGATGAAATTTTAGGAGGAAGAAAGATGAAATTTGAAGGAAAGTTAATAGCAGAAGGATTAAAATTTGGTATAGTAGTAGGAAGATTCAATGAATTTATAGGCGGCAAACTTTTAGAAGGAGCTTTTGATGCTTTAAAAAGACATGGAGCTAGGGAAGAAGATATCGATGTAGCTTATGTACCAGGTGCATTTGAAATACCACTTATAGCTAAAAAGATGGCTAAAAATGATAAATATGATGCTGTGATATGTTTAGGGGCTGTAATAAAAGGATCTACATCTCATTATGATTATGTCTGTGCTGAAGTATCAAAAGGAATAGCAAGCGTATCTTTAGATACAGAAAAACCAGTGTTATTTGGAGTACTTACTACTAATAATATTGAACAAGCTATTGAAAGAGCAGGAACAAAAGCAGGTAATAAGGGATATGAATGTGCAGTTTCAGCAATTGAAATGGCTAACTTATTAAGAGAAATTTAATCAATAATAATATAATAAAATATAATTCATTAATGATACGGTAAGATAGGAAGTGTTTAATATAAATATATTCCTATCTTTTTTTAAATAGTAATAGTTAAAAATAAAAAAATATGGTAAAATACTGCTGGAACAATTAATAATAATTTTAATAAGAGGATAGAAGTTAAGATGGAGAAAAAAGTAAAATTAGTAAGTCCTGTTTATCAACAAATTGCTGCTGATATCGCGTCTAAAATAGCAAATGGGCACTATGAATTAGGACAAAAGATATATGCACGTTCTGTTCTTGCTAGCCAGTATGGAGTTTCATCGGAAACTGCTAGAAGGGCTATTTGTATATTGTCAGATATGGATATTGTAGATACTACTAAAGGTAGTGGTGTTATAATTAAATCTACTGAAAATGCAATTAATTTTATTAGGCAATACAATGATGTAAAAACTGTTAATGATTTAAGAAATGAAATACTAGCAAGCTTGGAACGTCAAAAGAAAGAAAATGAGTATTTAAAAGAACATTTATTTGAATTGATAGATAGAACAGATAGATTTAAATCTATAAATCCTTTCATACCATTTGAAATAAAGATATCTAATGAAACGCCACATATAAATAAGACAATTTCTGAAATAAATTTTTGGCATAATACTTCAGCGACGATTATATGTATAAAAAGAGATGATTGTCTTCAAATGTCACCGGGGCCATATGCTGTTTTACGTGAAAATGATGTTTTCTATTTTATAGGTGATGAGGGATGCTATGAGCGCGTAAAGAAATTTTTATATCCTGTAGAAGATAACGAAAATAAATAATATTGATTTACATAAAAGCATCTGGTACTAATTATTTAGTACTAGATGCTTTTATGTTCAAGAGATACAGATATTATAGAATTGTGCCAATTTCTGAATTTAAACATTTACCATAAAGTTAAAATAATAGAAAGAAATTGACAATAAAAACAACCTAATGATATAATAAAGTTGTTACTTATCATAATCTGGAAAGTAACAACTTTATTAAAATAATAAGTTGCTACAAAAAACTCTACATTTGTTGATGATTTCCATATAAGAAATATATATATTGAAGAAAGGTAAAATTAAATAAAGTAGTGAGAACATATGAATTAATATCTTTATATCTGTTGTTTGATTGCACAAATCAATTAAAAATAAAATGCTGAGAATTCAAATTGAATATGAGTATGAAATTTCAGATAAAGATATATTTTTTGTAATAAATAATTAAGGAGAGGGTTTTGTGATAGAATTTAAAAACGTAAATAAGAATTTTAAAAATAAAAAAGTATTGAAAGATATATCATTTAATATTAATAAAGGAGAATTAGTATCAATAATAGGTGCTAGTGGCTGTGGGAAAACTACTACTTTGAAAATGATAAATCGTTTAATAAATCCATCATCAGGACAAATTCTAATTGATGGAGAAAACATTGCTTCAAAAGATATCATTAAATTGAGAAGAAACGTTGGATATGTAATTCAGCAAACAGGATTATTTCCACATATGACGGTAAGAGAAAATATTGAACTTATATCAACTATAGAAAAAAATGATAAGAAAAAAATAAGTAAAAAAACTGTGGAACTTATGGAGATGGTAGGGTTAGAGAAAGATGAGTATTTAGACCGTTATCCAACAGAATTAAGTGGGGGACAGCAACAAAGAGTTGGGGTTGCAAGAGCTTTTGCTACCAATCCAGAAGTAATATTGATGGACGAGCCATTTAGTGCATTAGATCCTATAACTCGTAATCAATTGCAGGATGAATTATTGGAGTTACAAAATACATTAAAGAAGACCATTGTCTTTGTAACTCATGACATGGATGAAGCTATAAAAATATCAGATAGAATATGTATAATGAATGAAGGCGAAATTGCACAATATGATACACCTGAAAATATTCTAAAAAACCCATCTAATGATTTTGTAAGCGAATTCATAGGAAGAAATAGAATATGGTCTTCTCCAGAATTTATTAGAGCTAAAGACATTATGATTGAAAATCCAGTTACCTGCTTTAAAAGTTCATCATTATTAAGATGCATAGAAAAAATGAAAAAAAATAAGGTTGATAGCTTGATGGTAATTAGTAAAGGTAATGATTTATTAGGAATTGTTACTGCAAAACAAATTCAAAAGATGACAGATAGAAGTGTATTATTAGAAAATATGATGAACAATAAATTTGTAACTGTGAAACCAGAAGATACAATAATTGATATTCTTGAAATTGTAAAAGAAAATAAGATATCACAAATACCAGTTGTTGACAATGAGGGAAAGTTAATTGGTATAATCACTAAAAGCAGTTTGGTTACCACCCTTAGTGGACAATTTATAGATACGGATGAGGTGAGCTAGCATGAATGAATTATTTAAATACTTACTAGGTGCAAAAGATCAAATAATTACCTTGTTATTTGAACACATAAAGCTTACTGCATTATCAGTAGGAATAGCTATTTTAATAGGTATTCCATTAGGGATACTTATAAGTTATATAAAAAAAATAAACAAACCAGTTATTGGTATAGCTAGTGTGATACAAGCAATTCCCAGCATGGCATTATTAGGATTTGCAATACCATTTTTGGGTATAGGTACAACACCAGCAATTGTAATGGTTATTTTATATTCACTTTTACCTATAATTAAGAATACAACTACAGGAATTAATAATATAGATCAGCAAATGTTAGAAGCAGCCAGAGGAATAGGACTAACTAAATTTCAAATTTTAACAAAAGTACAAATCCCTCTTGCATTACCTGTTATTATGTCAGGAATTAGAATATCAGCTGTTACAGCAGTTGGACTTATGACTATGGCCGCTTTCATTGGAGGTGGAGGATTAGGATATCTAGTCTTTTCTGGAATAAGAACAGTCAATAATTATCAAATATTAGCAGGTGCAATACCAGCATGTATATTAGCATTATTAGTTGATGGAATATTGGGAATTGTTGAAAGTTTGGTTACACCTATTAGTTTACAGAAAACTAATACTAAAAATAATAGAGAAAGAGCAAAGACTAGAAGAATTCAAAAAGTTGTTTTAGCTACTACATGTTGTTTGATTGCTTTAGTATTTGTTGTTACTGGATCACAGAAGATTAGCAATAAAAAGATAATAGCGATTGGAAGTAAAGATTTCACGGAGCAAGAAATTATTTCTAATATGTTGAGTGAACTTATAGAGAGAAAAACTGATATTTCTGTAGATCGTAAGTTTTCACTTGGAGGAACTCAAATAGCATTTTCAGCATTAAAATCAGGAGCAATCGATATGTATGTTGATTATAGTGGTACAGCCTATGGCGATATCCTTAAGTATCCACCTATATCTGATGTAGAAAAAGTTTATACTACAGTAAAAAAAGATTTTAAAGATAAATATAACATAGAGGTATTAAAACAAATGAAATTTAATAACACCTATGCTTTAGCTGTAAAGAAAGAAACAGCAGAAAAATACAATTTAAATACTATAAGTGATCTAGCAAAAATAGGGGATCAGTTTGTGGCTACTACATCATTAGAATTCCTTAACAGAGAAGATGGAGTTGTTGGACTAAAGAAAAAATATGGCTTTAATTTCAAAGATGAGATAGGAATAGATGGAAGTTCTAAGTATGCAGCATTAATGAATAATGATAGTGATGTTGTAGATGCATTCTCAACTGATGGTTTATTAAAAAAGTACGATTTAGCACTTTTAGAAGATGATAAAAATTTCTTCCCACCATACTATGCAGTTCCACTTATACACTATGAAACTTTAGAAAAATATCCTGAAATTAAGCCTTTAATTGAAGAGTTAGGTGACTTATTGACTGATGATATAGTAAGTGAATTAAATTATAGAGTAGATGAACTAAAAGAAGACCCTAAAGATGTAGCTGTTGATTTTTTAGAAAAACAAGGATTGGTATAAAATATAAGTTCTTTCACTTTAATAAATCATATTTTGAAAATGGTTATTAGTATATTTTTTGTTGTAATTACATAATTATCAATATATAATTATAATAAAAAATTATAGAAAGAAGGTAATTTAGTAAGAGAAATATATAATAATCTATTACTAAAGCAAAGGATATGAATAATAATACAAGCATTATAATTAATGAAATGATAGCTTATTATGCAAATGATCCGAGAAGAATAAATCATTTCTTAAAAGTATATTCCTTTTCTAAATCTATTGGAGAATTAGAAAAATTAGATGAAGAAACACAATATATTTTAGAAATAGCAGCAATAATGCATGACATAGGAATTAAAATAAGTGAAGAAAAGTATAATTCTTCAGCAGGAAATTATCAAGAAATAGAAGGACCTCCAGTTGCAAGAAAAATGCTTGAAGGGTTAGATTTTGATGAAAAAATAATAGATAGAGTGTGCTTTTTGATTGGTCATCATCATACTTATAGTAAAATTGATAATATAGATTATCAAATACTAGTAGAAGCTGATTTTTTAGTAAATATATATGAAGATGAAATAAAGCATGATAGTATTGTATCTATAAAAAATAAATATTTTAAAACTAAAGCAGGAACAAACTTTTTAGAAAAATTATATTTGAGTTAATAGAATTATTTTGAAGCTAAGGAGACATGTTAATGATAGAGTATTATGAAATGACTAATAGAGATATAGACGAATTATCAAAAATGTATGTAGAATGTTTTAATGCTGAGCCATGGAATGATAAATGGACAGAAGAAACAGCCGCTAAGCGATTATTAAAAATGTTAAGCTATGACGGTGCATATGGTATTATATGTCGTGAAAATGGTAATATATTAGGAATGATACTTGGTCATGATGAATATTATTATGATGGAGTAAACTTTGAAATAAAAGAATTCTGCATAAGAGCAGGCATTCAAGGCAAAGGAACAGGTGCAAAGCTTCTTAAATATTTTGAAGATAAATTAAAAGATAAAGGTATAAATAAAATATTCTTGCTAACATGCTTAAGCGATAAGACAGTAGGATTTTATAAAAAGAATGGTTATAATACATGTCATAATATGATTATGATGGATAAAAAGATTTAAATTAAAAGAACTTCTGAGAATAATTATTTTCAGAAGTTCTTTTAAAATTCTATTTTAGATTACGAAAATTATTCAGCTGAATCAAAGCTGGCACATTCAGTTTCTGAATAAATTTGAGATCTTGATCCAGAAACATTAATAGATGATAATGAACATAGTTTATTTTCATTATATCTGCAAGTTTCAGCAGTACAAATTAAACAATCACATTGGCCTTGAGAATTTGTGTTATCTGTTAAATCACTATATAAATATTTATTTAAAAATGATCCGCAACAAGTTCCACAGCTACTTGATGCAGATACCCCTCCAATATCTACTCTGTTAGAAAAGCAAATACCATCCTTGTTATGTGAACAATTATGTACATCGCAATTAATTTTTTGCACGAAAAACAACTCCTTTTATTATAATATAAAGTAATATTAATATTCTTTTGATAAATTAATAACAAATATTAGCTAAAATATCTATCAAGTAATCCTTTGAATGCTCTACCATGACGAGCTTCATCTTTACACATTTCATGAACAGTATCATGAATAGCATCTAAATTCTTTTGTTTAGCAAGTGTTGCAAGTTTCTTTTTACCTTCACATGCACCGTATTCAGCTTCAACTCTTGCACTTAAATTGCTTTTTGAGCTAGGACATACTACTTCACCTAATATTTCAGCGAATTTAGCCGCATGCTCTGCTTCTTCCCAAGCAATTCTTTTATAAGCTTCTGCAACTTCGGGGTAACCTTCTCTATCAGCAGCACGTGACATTGCAATATACATTCCAACTTCAGTACATTCTCCCATGAAATTGGCACGTAAACCTTCTAATAATCCATCATCTAAGCCTTCAGCTATACCAATTCTATGTTCATCAGCAAAATTTAATTCATCCTTCATTTCTTCAAATTTGTCAGCACCTACTTTACAAATAGGGCAGATTTCAGGTGGTGTATCACCTTCATGGATATATCCACACACAGTACAAATAAATTTTTTCATTATAAAATCCTCCATAAACAATTTATATATTTACAGGTATTTAAAACCTTAATTACAGTGTTACCAATATATAATAAAATTATTATATATTTAAAAATATTCTTATTATGATGTTGAAGAAAAGTATAATTATTTTTGACATAAGAAAAAAATTAATTATTGAAATATTATACAATTAGCAAGCATATTATATAAATATTGATGTTGCATTTAGCGCTCTGGAAAATTTGAATAGGTAGGAATACAAAATGGAATTTAAAAGTAATTTATTTACATACTTCTCAATAGCAGTTTTCAATGTTATTATGCTTTTTATAATAATATGTGGTGTAGAAAATTTGGGGAAAAGCTCCGAATATAACTTTTTATACATGGGAGCATTTTTAATTATTACTTGTTTTATAGTTTTATTATTTAATTGTGTATTATATATTTTATCAAAAGAATTTATACATGACTTTATGAAGAAGAATAAATCAGTTATAGAATTTATAATATTAATGTTAATTTTAATAACTGGATTATATTTAAGAATTAGAGTTATTAAAAGTCTACCAATGAAACTAGAATCTGATTATAAAACTTACTACGATATTGCACGATTATTACAAAATGGAACACTAAGTACTGAAGGAGAAGGATTATGTGATTATATTGCTAAGTTTCCACATGTTATGGGGTACCCATATATATTATCATTAATTTTTAGAATATTTGGTGATAGTTTAAATACAGGTCTTTATTTTGGCGTATTATCATCAATAGTATGTTCATTTTTTATATATAAAATTGTTAGGTATATTTCAGGAAGTATTGCAGCTTTATTTGCTGTTTTTATATCAACTTTTTGGCCATCTCAAATTTTCTTTAGCAACTTTCTTGCATCAGAACCTGTATTTAATTGTATGCTATTTGGATGTTTTCTATGGTTTGTTTATATAACAAAAAAATATAACGAATTTAGTGGACAATCATATATGGGAATAGTTAAATATATCATACTTGGAATGCTATTGGCGTTTGCTTCAGCAGTTAGACCTATGGCAATGATTTTATTAATAGCTATTATTATTGTCTTATTGTCATCTAAGATATATCTTAAAAAAGATATTCTTGATACTCCAGTTTCACTTGTATTTATATCTAAAGGCTGGAGGTGTGTCATATTAATATTAGTCAGCTATCTAATATGCTCAAATGTTATTACAGCACATATAGAAGATAGGATTGGCAGAAATGTTGCAAATGGAATTGATTCATTTGGATATAACCTTTTAGTTGGTACGAATATAGATTCTGATGGGGGTTGGAATGATGGAGATGCTAAACTTTTAGAAGATAGTTATAATACTACTAATTCAGCTACAGAAGCTCAAAAAATATGCAGAGATAAAGCAATTACAAGAGTTAAAAATAATTATGTCGGAACATTTAATCTAATGTTTAAAAAATTTACATTGCTTTGGAATAATGATGATTACAGCCCTGCAATAAATATCATATGCATGGATAATCAAGGTACCTTAAATAGCAAAATAGAAAAATATTTATATGATTATATGAAAGTATGTAATTACTATTATTTGTTTGTAGTAATTTTTTCATGGCTAGCAGGAATGATTGCTATACTAAAAAAAAGCGATTTGTCTCACACTATGATTTTATTATTTATTGGTACAGTAATAACTCACATGTGTTTAGAAAGTCAGCCAAGATATCATTATTATGCAATGCAGATTATATCTATTTTAGGTGCAGTAGGGGTTGGTGATATATACAAATATTATAGGAATTTATCTAAAGAAAAGATTGCATATAATTCATCAAGTCATGATTTTATAATAGAAAATAAACATATAGAGGCAACTGAAGAAAGTAGCTTAAATAAAATGAAAAATCATAATTTTCCTGAAGAAAGTAACTTTTTTGATATGGAAAAAGCAATAATAGAAGGACATGTAAAAATAACTGTGACTGAAGAATATAGCGAAAAAATATAATTTTTATATGAACAATATATATTTTAATATAGGGGTTGACGTATGAGAATCAAGTTAGAAAGAATATCAAAGGCATGTTTATATTTAATAGTATTTTTCTGTATTATCTTTTTTGCGTGCACTATTTTATTGGTATTAAATAATGGTCCAATCAGCACCGATCATAGTGAAGAAAATGTACTAAAAGATAATAATAGTGAAAAAAATGAAGATGAAAGACCTGCCGAGTTAACAACAATAATGAATCTCTCACCAACAGCTTGTAATTTATATGATACAAGTGAAAATATATTTTTTACTAAAGAAGATGGAAGTAAGTTAAATATAAAAGACTTAAAAGGAAAAGTAGTAGTAATAACCTTCTGGGCTAGTTGGTGTAAATATTGTAATGAAGAACTAAAAAAATCAAATGAATTTTTAGACATAGTAAACAAATTTGATAATGTTGAATTTCTTTTAGTAAATAAGCTAGATGGAGATAAGGAAACCAAGGAAAGTGCAATTAAATATTTAAATGAAAATAATATACCTTTTCATACAGTATTTGATGAAAATTTAAAGATATATAAAGAACTTGGAATTAAGATTGTACCAACTACATTAATAATAGATATAAATGGTAATATTTTAACGTATAAGGCGGGAGAAATTAAGAGCACGGGTGAACTGGAATCACTAATTAATTATGGATTAGAAGGAGCCCATAGTGCTACAGAAAGATTTATTACAAAAAAATTAACTAATCATTTAGGTGGAGTAAATATTAAATTTAAATCTGAAACTAAAGAGAAAAGCACACTAAGTGAGTCACAAGGCATTATGCTCGAATATTCCTTATTAAAAAATGATAAAAATCTATTTAATAATACACTTAATTATATAAATGAATATATGAAAAAAGATAGGCTGGTATCTTGGAAGGTTCAAGATGGAAATGCCACTAGAGTAAATGCAGCTATAGATGATTTGAGAATTTATAGAGCTTTAAATGAGGGAAAATTGAAATTTGGAATAGAAAATATAAATTTAAATAAATATAGAAATTCCATTTATAAATATAATGTAAGCAAAAAAAGATTAGTAGATAGTTACGATTTTAAGTATAAAGAAAAAGCAGAGAAATTAACTTTATGCTATGCAGATTTTAAGACATTAAAAGAATTATCTAAGAATGATAAAAGATTTATTGATGTTTATGATAATTGTATTGATATTGTAGAAAATGGTTATATAAGTGATAAATTCCCTTTATATTATAGTAAGTATGATTATAATGGCGAAACTTATACCATGGATGAGCTAAATAGTTCAGAGGCAATGATGACTTTACTTCATTTAGTAGAAGTAGGTGAGCTTAAAGAAAATACAGTATCATGGATTAAAGATACAATAAGAAATACTGGAATTTTAGGAAGATATAAAGTTAATGGTGATGTAGTTAGCGGATATGAATATGAATCTACAGCAGTATACGCTATTGTTGCATTAATTGGTAATGAGATGAATGATCAGGAATTAATAAACTTAGCATTAAGCAGAATGGAAAAAATGAGGATAAATGATACACAAAACGAATATGATGGAGCCTTTGGAAATGCAGATGGAACAGAAATATATTCATTTGATCAATGTATGGCGCTATTAGCCTATGGAAGGCTTGAAGAGAGGAGTAATGATCAAAATGAATGAGAATAAAGATGAGTTTAAGTGGGTTTTAAGAAGTTATAAGATTATAAGGAAAATATATAATTTTATAAGTAATTATATTAATAAAATAAATGAGAAGATGAAAGATAAATATTCAGCTAGAACAATAGGGTTATGGTCAAGTGTTATTGCCTTATTTTTAATAGTTTACATGTTATTTGTATATCCATACTTAGGAATTTCTGATGATGGATCATTTTCTAGAAATATGAGACATTTCGGAATAGATCATATAGGGGAGAATAGGGAAGATAATTACTTCAATTATTATAATCGCAGATACATGGTATCACCGGAAAAGGCCTTTATAGGAGAAAAAGGAATATCTAGTGTTAATATCTTTATAAAAATTGCATTGAATCTGGATAAGATTTTTACTAAGGATTCTTTTTTTGATATGAGGTTTATGGGACTAGTATATACCATATTGTTTATTCCTGCATTTTTTATAATTGTAACTCATGCAGCAAAGAGAGTGAATAACTTTACAGAAGGTGTAATAATAGGAATTTTGGGAATTATAATATTTTCAGATGTATCATATACTACTTATTTTTGTTCTTTTTATTCTGAACCATTAGTTTTTATTTGCTTTCTTCTATGTATTTGCTCTGCACTATCTTTTAATAATAAAGATAGTGATATTTTATGGTTAATATTGTACACAATTAGTGGTGTTATTTTAATTACATCAGAAAAACAATATTTAGTTCTAGGCATTTTTCTGGGAATTTTATCTGTAAGATTCATCTTTATGGAAAGAAAAGTTTTATATAAGGCTTTATGTGTTTTTGTAAGTATGATATTATTTTTTAGCTTTTTATGGTCAAGCTCTAATCTTGAAAGTAATTTTACATTATCAAGTAAATATAACGCTATGACAAGAGGAATATTACTTCAGTCAAAAAATCCTGAAGAAACATTAAAAGAGTTTGGAATAGATTCTAATTATTCTGTATTAGCAGATACTAATACAAATGATTTTTACCCTCTTACAACAGGGGCAAATGAAAGCTTAAATAATGGATTTTTTGATAAATATAATTCAATTGATATAATCAAATATTACATTAAGCATCCTATATCAATGGTATATATGTTAAATATAGCTTCAAAAGAAGCATTTAATACAAGAATATCCTACAGCGGAAATTATGAAAAAGAAGCTGGTTTTAATCCAAAAGCCAAGAGCTTATTTTGGTCATCCTGGAGCACATTTAAAATGCAATCAGCACCTAAGACAATAGGGGTTGTAATTGTGCTATATGTACTTACTATTATTTTATGGGGAAATAAGTCCAGGAGATTATTTTTAATTGATAAAAAAGGTAATAATATGACACTAGAAATAATGATGTTAGTTATTTTTTCAGGATTATATCAAGCAATTCAGGCTATAGTTATGAGTGGAGATTCAGAATTAAATAAGCATATATTTATCTTTAGTTTATCTATTGATTTACTTATTTACTTTTGTTTCTCAGGAATATTTCACAAATTAAATATAATTCAGAATGGAGGGGAATAATGTCTGATAAGAAAAGGAATTATAACTATTTAATTCAAGATTTTGCTATGTTACTTTTTATTATAACAATTTCAATAGTTACTTTAATTACCTATGTATCAGATTCACAGTATAGGCTGGAAAATGAAATTATGATTATTACAATGTTCTTAGGAATACTTCTTACTGTATTTTCTAGTTATATATATGGAATTGTTATAGCAGCAGCTCAGACAGTATTTTATACATCATATAAAATATTTCAAATATACTCTCAAGGAATAAATGTTTCACTTGTTAATTATTTATGGATCATATTGCCAATAGTATCAGTGCTATCAATAATGTTATATACAAAGACATTAAGTAAAATAGAATTAGAAAATATTTTATTGAAAGAACAGGTTGAAAAAGCAATTATGATAGATCCATTAACTGGATTATATAATATAAATTGTTTTTATCATGATTTAAGATCCACAATCAAATATAGCCAGCGTAATAATCTTCCAATAACAGTGATGATAGCTAAATTACGTTATGGAGAAGAATTACGAAAAATATTAAGTAAAAATGAATATGAAGAATTATTACAAAAAATGGCTAAGATATTTCAAGATACAATTAGGTTTGAGGATAAATTATTTATACTTGAAGAACATGGAAAAATAGGAACTATTTTAACTTGTGACTCAGAAGGCGCAAATATTGTAGCTAAGCGTATTAAAAATTCTATGGGACAGAATAATTCATTTTGGGGAATAGCAGATAGATCAATAATTGTAGATATACAAATTGGATTTAAGGAATATAATTCTGAATTTGGTGATGATGTCATTGGCTATAAAAGTAAAGTAGAAGGCGAGATGCAGTATGATGTATAAGAAAATAACTACCATAATACTAGTAGGCATCATATTTCTTATGAGCATTACCAATATAGTATATGCAAATGGTAAAGGAAGTGATGATGGAGATATTCTTTTGCTTTATGATAAGAATTCATCTAATGAAAAGGAATTTGGTTCTATTTCAGATATTTTAACTTATCTTGGATATAAAGTTTCGTATAGCAGCATAGAGGACTCAGTAAATAAACTTGATAAATTCAACAATATTATTATATATAGTGAGAAAGAAAATGCAGATGATAAATTTATACAGAAACTATATAAGTGTAATAATAAGTTTATGGTAATAGGTAATGGATTAATAAAACATATAATTAATTATATGGATAATTCGATTGGGTATGTAGAACAAGGTAAAAGTGAATATGAGATAAATTATAACTTCTCTAATGAAAAAGACATTTCTTTATATTTAAAAACAGATGATACTATATTACTTAAAGGGGATTTTGAATATGCAAGCGGGAAAATTGCTTCTGTAAAGTATTCAGGGAATTATTCTGTGCGGAGTGGAAATTTATCTTATATTGCAGTATATGATTGTGATAATGATATTTTAAAAGCAATGCTGACTCAAGAAATTGCATTATGGATGTGGCAATATAAAGGGCTTCCACACAATTACGCACAATATATTGTTCTTGATGGAATATATCCATTTGTAGACCCAGAAAAATTATTTAATGTAATTGAAATAATGAATAAGTATAGGATTCCATATATAATAAGTGTCATGCCAATATATATAAATTCGGAATATCCAGCAATGAAAAAGTTTTGTGAAATACTTTCATATGCTCAGAGCAATGGAGGGGCAATAATACTCCATAGTCCAATTATACAAAGAGAAGAAGTAATTGAAGAAGAAATAAATGAAAAAATTAATACTTCATATTTAGCCTATTCTCAATACAATGTTTATCCAATTGGCTTAGAAGCACCTAAAGATTGGATTTATAGCAAAAATGGACAAAATATATTAAGAAGATTTAAAACAATATTTTTATATGAATCTAGCAATGAAGAAAGGAACAAAAATAATTTTAATAATGAGATTTATAATGATGGACACAATATAGTTTCACCAGCATTAATGCTAAATGATAAAGAATTTTGCCCTATAAGAGTTCATTCAACAGCAGTTTACTTGAATATAAATGACAGCATAGAAGATATAGAAGAAACAATAGATATAATAATGAAATCTAATGTACTGATGAAAAGTATGTGGGATATGGATCAATCAGTATATACAAATCAGTATGTTTTAAAATATGAAAATAAAATATTAAAATTTCAAGGAAAAGTAGTTTCATTAAGCTATGAGCCATTTAAGTATGAAGAAAATTTTGATTATAAAAGAAATATTGTTGGACGAATGGCAAGATTAATGTCAAATAGCAATAAAGTTTTATTAGTATTTGTAGGTATAATTTCTTTTATCTTTATAATTTTTATTATAATAGCAAGAAAAAATAACAAAAGGAGTTTCTTTCATTAATATGTTTTAAATTTTAAGGGGGTATTCTGATGCTAATTGATTATTTATCACTGTTTGCAATTTTATGTATATGGATTTTAATGCTTATAAATGTATTTTTGTCTGTAGGAGGATTTATTTATTATATAAAAGCAAAGAAAGATAATAAATCCATAGAGCTAGATGAATATCCAATGGTATCAATTATGGTCCCAGCTCATAATGAAAGTATCGTAATAAAAAGGACAGTTTTATCATTATTAGAGTTTGATTATCCAAAAGATAAGTTTGAAATAATAGTTATAAACGATAATTCAAATGATGATTCAGCAAAGGTATTACATGAAATCCAAGAAAAGAATAAGGATAGAAAAATAATAGTCATAAATACTGATAATATTGTAGGAGGTAGAGGAAAATCCAATGCACTCAATATAGGCTTTTCCATTGCAAGTGGCAGTGTTATATCAATATATGATGCCGATAATACTCCGGAGAAAGATTCTTTAAGAATACTTGTGGAAAATTTAATGGAAGACGATAAGTTAGGCGCAGTTATAGGAAAGTTCAGAACTAGAAATAAAAATGCATCTCTTATTACAAGATTTGTAAATATAGAGACTTTAGCATATCAATGTATGAATCAAGCCGGAAGATGGTTCTTTTTTAAATTATGTACAATTCCAGGAACTAACTTTGTAATAAGGAGAAGTATTATAGAAGAAATAGGTGGATGGGATACAAAGGCATTAGCAGAAGATACTGAAATAAGCTTTAGAATATATAGAATGGGATATGCAATAAAGTTTATACCATTTGCAGTAACTTGGGAGCAAGAACCACATTCACTTAGAGTATGGTTTAAACAGAGAACACGTTGGGCAAAAGGAAATTTATATGTTATTTCATCAAATTTTAAATACATTTTGGACAAAAGTGCAGGAGCAATGCGTCTAGATGTACTATATTACTGCAGCGTGTATGTTCTTATGCTAATATCATTAATTTGTTCAGATAGTATTTTTGTATTAGGTATATTAGGAATAACTCATGTTACATTAGGTGGATTTTCTACATTATTATGGGGAATGGCTATTTTAATATTTATTCTTAATATATTAATTACCGTTGCAGTAGAGAAAAATGAATTTAATTTTAAGACATTATTTTTAGTAATAATAATGTTATTTACGTATTCTAAATTGTGGGTATTTGTTGTACTAAATGCTATAGTACAAACATTGAATGATGTTATTTTTAAACGTGAAGTAAAGTGGTATAAGACAGAGCGGTCAATTGAATCATAAATATATTAGTGGGGTGGAGAGTTAATAATATGGGGAGATTAAATGAAAAATATAAAAAATGTAGCATATGTAAAAAAGTATTATGTATATTTGTGACAGGTATAATAGCATTATTTGTGCAATCTACATATTGTTTTGCAGAACCGCAAAATGACGATAAAGAAGAAAGAGTAACAAATGAAGAAGGAATAAATAGCATTATTTCAACTATGCTTAGTGAACCAAGCAAGACGATTGTTGACCTTCCAGAAGTTACCAAAACAACTTATTCATCAGATTTTTCATGGAGCTCTGATAAAACACTTAATGGGATTTTATCAACAGAAAGCTTATATTTTAAAATACCAAAGTATTGGAATACAAAGTATGCAATAGTTAGTATACAATATTCCTTAAGTCAATTAATTACTGATATTCCTGCAACTATAACATTTTCAATTAATAATAAGCCATTTTATTCTTGCAAAATCAAATATGAAAATAGTGGACCTCAAATAATATATGCAGTAATTCCAGTAGAATTATTAAAAGAGGGATTTAATAACCTGGGAGTATCAGGTTATGTAAGATTATATAATGATGAAGGATGTATAGATGATTATTCAGGTGCTAACTGGATAAATATAAGTAAAAATTCATATGCAAGAATTGGGTATGAAGTAGAAAATCATAATAACAAGATTTTATATTATCCATACCCCTTTATATCGACTATGGATCCTACAGCAAAAGATACAGCTATCTTAGTATCTGATAAAAAGGATAACGGAGAATTATCTGCTTCTATGATTTTGGCTGCTAATTTAGGAACAAAGACATCTGAAGAAAATAATTTAAATATGGGTTCATACAGTGATTATAGAAAATTCAACTCATCAAACACTATTTTAGTTTCACTTACCCAAAATCTGCCTAGTGAGATGAAAGAATATGTATCACCTTATACTAAAGAATTAAATGATAATGGAGTTGTGTTATTTATTAATGATGCAAATGGAAATCCTATGCTTTTATTAGTATCAAATAAAGAAGAAGGACTAATAGAATGTGCACGGATGATTTCAGATGAAAATAGAGTTGATCAAGAAAATAGTAATGTAGCTATGGTGAGGATTGGAAGTGCGGATGTAATAAAGAATTCTACTAAATTAAATGATAGTTCAGCGTATACTTATACAATTGAAAGCCTTACTGATGGAGGAATGGTATTTATAGGACCATTTAGACAAAAGAGTGATTTGTATTTATCTACATTGAATGACTATATATTATCTTCAGCAGGAAAAATTTCATTAAAGTTTAGGTATAGTGAAAATTTAGACTTTACACGTTCATTAATTACTGTGTATTGGGGAGAGACTCCAATTGCAAGTAAGAAATTAACTAAAGAAAGATCATCAGGAGATGAATTAACATTTACAATTCCAGCAGATGTTGTAGGAACTTCTGCTGGCAAGGTGTCCATAGCATTTGATTTAGAAATACAAGATCTTATTTGTACACCAAGACAAATGGATATGCCGTGGGCGTATGTAACAAAGGATTCTATATTGTATTTGCCAATAAATACATCAATAGTACCTAAATTTGACACATTGCCACATCCATTCCAAAAAGATGAAAGATTCAACCAGGTATTAATAGTAATTCCTGATGAAGCAAAAGCACAAGAACTTACATTAGCAGGTAAAATGCTTGCTATTTATGGGAAAAGTGCAGATCCATATGGAAATATAGAGGTTTGCCGAGGAAGTGACTGCTTGAATAGCTCAGTAAATTATAAAGATAAAAATATTATAGCTGTTGGTACACCAAAAAGTAATAAATTTATAAGCAATTTAAACAAAAATTTATATTTTAAATATGATGAAAGCAATACAAAGTTATTGTCTAATGAAAAGCTGATTTTATCAAATAATTATGCAGAGAATGTTGGAACTATGCAGTTACTATCATCTCCATATGAAGAAGGACAAGCAATTTTGGTGCTTACAGGTGCTAAGGATAGTTCTTTAGAATATATTGATAAATTTATAAAGGATGAAAAACTTACATGGGCATTAAAAGATGATTGTATCCTAATTGATGATAACTTAGATGCTAAAATGTATAGATTTCAAAAAGATGTAGAGGAAAAGGTAAAGCCTTCTTTAGGTAAGAAGATTATCGAAAATAAGCAATATTTTTTATATACTTTAGCTTCAACTTCAATTATGTTTATTTTATTTTTAGGCATAGTATTTATTTTAGTTAGAAATAAAATGCGTAATAATAAAGATAAATAAATTAAAAAATAATGATATTTAAAGAAGACTAGAGATGAGTGGATATTCATTTATAGTCTTTTTTATTCTTTAGGAAATTATATTGACGGACAATCTGTGGATAAGTTATTTAAAAAAATATTGCAATAGACTAATGCATAGTTCCTAAAGAATAAAAAATAAATTATATGCGCCTGCCTTTTATTCGGCAAGCTCAGAAAATCCAGAGTGCGCTGAAAAAATCGACGGCTTAAAGGATTACGTTTTATAAAAGCTATTGTATTCTATTTGATTTGCATTTTTATAGAAGACTATATCATAGTCGCCTTGGCGATTTTTTTATTTGAGTATTGAATTAATTAAAAATATAAAAACTACTCTTGAAGAATCAGATAATAAAATAATTACAAGATCTGAAAAAAATAATTATTCTGTATGAGAAAATTGTGTTACATAGATAAAATATATTAAAATAGAGTTTATAAGAGTATAATAAATATAAAATTAGAAATTAGGAGTATTTCATGAACAGAAAGAAAAAAATAATTATTGCAATAGCATCTATTGGAATAATATCAAGTATAATTGTAGGAAAAAATATTATAAGTGAAAGAATTAAAGAAAAAAGAATACTAGAACAAGAAGAAAATAATATAAATTTAGAAAAGAACATTATGCCAGAATTGTGTAATTTATATGAAAATCCTTCAGATATAAGCTTTGTTGATTCAAAGGATATGCAATATAAATTATCAGATTTAAAGGATAATATAGTAATAATAATGTTTTGGAATAATGCTGATGGAACTACAAATTATAAATTAGATGATATAAGAAAATTTGAAGATGTACTGAGTAAATATGATGATGTAAAATTTATCTTGGTAGATAGAACGGATGAAGAGATTTTAAGAGAGAGTAATATAGCATTTTCACTTGCATTTGATAAGGTTTCAAACGCATATTATAAATTTCAAATAGATACAATACCAAGTACTTTGATAATAAATAAAGATGGAACATTAATAAAACATATTAAAGGAATAATAAATGATAATAATGAATTGGAAGCATTAATTGGATATGGAAGAGATGGCGGGTATAAGGCCACTGAAAATTTTGTTAGAAATAAATTAACTAATGCTTCAGGAGGTATAAAAACAACTTTACTAAACGATAATCAGGATAATATAAAAGAAACTATATTAAGTGAATCCCAAGGAATAATGCTCGAATATGCAGAACTTACAAATGATGCAGA
Source organism: Clostridium neonatale (assembly GCF_900465025.1). NCBI lineage: Bacteria > Bacillati > Bacillota > Clostridia > Eubacteriales > Clostridiaceae > Clostridium > Clostridium neonatale. The sequence continues at coordinate 621,492 of NZ_UICR01000002.1, read as the reverse complement.
ATTATTTAAAACAACATTAGATTACATAAATAAGTATATGAAAAATGATGAACTTGTTTCATGGAGAGTTCAGGATAATAATGCAAGCAGAGTAAATGCAGCAATAGATGATTTGAGAATTTATGGTGCATTAAAAGAAGGCTTCGATAAATTTGGAAAGAATAATAAAGAGTTAAGAAAATATAGAAAAGCAATTTATAAGTATAACGTAGAAGAAGGTAATTTAGTAGATAGCTATGATTTTGAGTACAATCAAAAGGCTGAAAGGCTAACTTTATGTTATGCAGATTTTGAAGTGCTTAAGGAATTATCAGAATCTGATAGAAGGTTTAAAAAAGTTTATAAGAATAGTTTTGATATCGTAAAAAATGGATATATAAGTGATGAATTTCCGTTATATTATAGCTGGTATAATTATAAAACAAAAAAATATGAAAAAGATGATCTTAATACAGCAGAAGCTATGGTAACTCTTCTTCATCTAGCAGAGAAAGGAGAATTAAAGCAAAGCACAATATCATGGCTAAAGAATGCAATAAAAAAAGATGGTATTTTAGGTAAATATACTGTTGATGGAAATGTGGTTAATGGTTATGAATATGAATCAACTGCAGTATATTCAATAGTAGCTTTAATAGGAAATGAACTTAATGATAGAGAACTTATAGATTTAGCTGTTAATAAAATGGAGAAAATGAGAATAAATAATGTTGCAAGTGAATTTAATGGCGCATTTGGAAATCCAGATGGAAGTGGAATATACTCATTTGATCAATGTATGGCTTTATTAACTTATGGAAGTTTAGAGAAAAGAGCAGAAAATTAAATGTATTGACAAAATTATTCTGTAGGAATAATATAAACATATACCATGATTATAGAAAGGAGAACGAAATGAAGATATTAGCTTAATCAATAAGAAAATTTGTAAAACAAGATTTGAGGAATGCCTTATTTGTTGTGCAAAAATTGATAAAGCTCGATATACTCATGATATGTTCTTCTAAGTAAAATTAATATATTTACTTAAAAAATTTATAATAGTTTTAGAAGTAAAAAAATATATTGATTTAGAATGTAAAAGAATTTATATATTTAAGAAGACTATAAATGAGTTGAATTCATTTATAGTCTTTTTTATTAAATATTGAAGTTAATCTAAAGCGGAAATAAATAAGAGTAAGACCTCAAGATATAGAGGTGATAATATGACAGTTTTAATGGAAAGTAAAAATTTAAGTAAAGAATATGGTGAAAATGTTATTTTTAATAAAATAGATTTTAAAATAAAGCTCGGAGAAACAATAGGAATTGTCGGATCTAATGGTACAGGAAAGACTACATTAGCAAATATAATATGCGGGAAAATAGAACCGACTTCTGGAGAAATAATATGGTATAAGAATAACGTAAAGATAGGTTATATGAAGCAGGCAACTGAGTATGAAGATCTAGAAAGTACATTAAGTGGGGGCGAAAAGACAAAGAAGCTTTTAAATGATGTTATTCATAGGGACTATAATTTTCTTGTTTTAGATGAGCCGACTAACCATTTAGATTACTTAGGTGTAGCTTATCTTGTTAAGGAAATAAAGAAGTTTAATGGAACAATAATAATAATTTCACATGATAGATATTTTTTAGATCAATGTGTTACACGCATTATTGAAATAGAAAATCAAAAAATTACTGAATATAATGGAAACTATACTTATTATAGAAAAAAGAAGCAGGAAGATTATGAAAATGCAGTTCATTTATATGTTGAACAGGAAAAAATAAAGAATAGAATTAATATGCAGATAGAGGAATTGGAAGGATGGTCAGACAAGGCTCATAGAGAGTCTAGAAAAAAAGCCATAGAAACAGGAAATAAATTTGGTGGAAAAGAATACAACAGAGTTAAAGCCAAAAAGATGGATAACCAAATAAAATCCAGAATAAAAAGACTAGAGAAGATGAAGGTTGAAGGATTAGAAAAGCCTAAAGAAGAAGAAAAAGTTTTATTTCAAATAAAGGAATCTAAAAAGATTGGGGCTGTTGTAGTAGATGCAAAAGACATTTCTAAAAGTTTTGATAAAAAGATACTGTTTGAAAAATCTTCTTTTTACATTAAGCATGGTGAAAAGATTGGGATATATGGTCCTAATGGATGTGGAAAGACTACTTTTATTAAAGCACTTTTAGGAAAAATGGATGTTGATGGTGACCTCTATATAAGCCCTACAAGAAAAATAGGTTATATAAGTCAAGATGTAATTGGACTTAATGAAGAATGCAGCATTATAGAACTTTTTAATTTTGAAAATAGGCAGGAACTTGGTCAGCTTAGAACAAAACTAAATTTAATTGGATTTAATGCAGAGATGTTAGATAGAAAAGTCAAGTATTTAAGCCTTGGTGAAAGAATGAAATTAAAGATTATTTTAATGATACAAGAACAATGTGAAGTTTTGATTTTAGATGAGCCGACTAATCATATCGATCTTCATGTAAGAGAACAGCTTGAAGAAACATTGCGAAGCTATAATGGAACAATTATACTTGTTACTCATGATAGATATATGCTTGAAAAGATATGTGATAAATTACTTGTTTTTAATAATAAAAAAATAATTAGATATGAATATGGAATACATGAATATCTAAATAATATTGAGAAAAATAAGAAAAAAGATAAAGATAAGAAAAGTAAAAATAAACTTGAAGAGAAAATTTTATTGGAAAATAAAATAACTTATATTTTAAGCTGTCTTAGCAGCTGCACAATTGGAAGTGAGGAATATAAAAGGCTGGATGAAGAATATAATAGTCTTATTACTTTAAGGAAAAGTATAAAAGATTGATGGTTTTCATAAATAATTATGTTTCGAACAATGCCAAGTATGTGGCATATATGTTAAAATAAGGGTGGTGGGTGAGGGGGATATTTTATGAAATGGACCATTAGTATGATTATGGGATTAGGAGTATCTTTATTGATTAATACAATTGATAAAAAATCAGGATTAAATTATTTACAGAAAATAAAAGAGAATAAGCCTAAAAAATATTATAAAATAATTTATATTTGCTTTACTCTAATCTTATTCTTTTCAAGAGACTATATTTTAGGGATAATTGGAATAAGTGATGACGATATTATTAGAATAATAATAACAGGAGTATTGATAGGAATATGTATTATTATTCTGGAAATAAATGATTAATAAATATATTATAATTGCAAAATAGGGTTACCGCATAAAGTAGAAAACTATAATAATTATGATCGAAGTTATTAATGCGACAATTCGTTTTATTAGTTAAAATTATCATAATTAATGTCATTTTTTTGATTGAGTGTGCAGCGCATTAATTTATGAAATTAAAAATTAACTAAGTATAATAAAAATAAGCATAGATAGGTATCACTTTAGGATAAATATCTATGCTTATTTTTTTATGAAATAAAGCCTATTTATTGTTTCATTAGTTATGAAACTTTGATTTTCCATTTTTATTATTATAAGATTTATTTCTATGCTTAGGTTCACTATCAAATTGTTTTGGCGAGTTAGAATCTTCAATTTTTCCACCAAAGATTTTTTTATTTTCAAATTTTATATTAAATTCTTTTTCATATTTTTTTATTATATTAAGTTGTTTTTCAGTAGCTATAGCAATAGAAATACCAGATTTATTTCCTCTTGCAGATCTTCCAGCTCTATGTAAATATTCATTAAGTTTTAATGGTAAATCTAGATGGAATATATGTGTTACATCTTCAACATCAAGCCCCCTCGCGGTTATATCAGAAGATACTAGTATTTTAATTTTACCATTTCTAAAGCTTTCTATAGCAAGCTTTCTATCTTCTTTAGAAATATGACTGTTCATAGCAAAACAATCCTTAGCATGATAATTTAATTTTGCAGTTGTAAGTTCAATATCTTCATTATTATTTACAAATACAATAGCTTTTTTAGGATTAGAAGCTGCAATAATTTTTCTTAATGTATCAAATTTATCACGTCTATCACAAACAAATAATAAATGCTCAATATTTGGATTGAGTGAAGGTTTATCTTCTGATTTAATTATTATAGGCTCTTTCATTAATTCCTTACAAGCATTTAAAGTATCTTCTTTTATAGAAGCTGAAAATGCCATAAGCTGACGATCTCTCATTGTAGTTTTAATTATGTTCTTTGCCACAGCAATTCTTTTTGGATTTAATAAATTATCACATTCATCAATTACTATAGTTTTTATAGTATGTGCAGTTATCTTTTTCTTTGTTATTAAATCTAGTATTCTTCCAGTAGAACCTACAATTATATGAGGTTTAATTTCTTTAAGCTTTTTTATTTGATTATTGATATTAACATCTCCAATAATAGATAAAGAAGTCATAGGAATCTCTGAATTTTCTGCTAGAAGTTTAATTTGTGCTTCAATTTGTAGTGCTAATTCATGTGTTGGAGCTAATATTAAGGCTTGCATTTCTCTTTTAGATGTATCTATTTTCTGAAATAGAGGCAGTAGATAAGCAAGTGTTTTACCACTTCCAGTATAACTTTCACCTATTATATCTTTATTTTCATAAGCTGGAATTATGCACGCACTTTGAATAGAAGTTGGTTCAGTTATTCCTTGTTTTTTTAATCCTTCAATTATATTTGAATTTAAATTTAATTCTTCAAAAGTCTTATTCATAATATCTCCTTATAGATCACATATTCAATTAATATTTCAATATTAAAGTTATCAAAAGAAAATACCAATTGTCAATTAATTATAACTTTAATATGCAGATTTGAATAGTAAAAGATTGTATTATAATATATTTATATATTTTGTATTAACTTTTAATAATATGAAAAATTTATACTTATTGTATTTAAAGTAATACTATGAGAAAATATAAAAAGAATTAAGGCATAATTTACCGTATTTATGGGGGAATTTACATGATGGATAAAGAAAAAATATGTGAAGGAGTAAAATTAATATTAGAAGGAATAGGTGAAGATATAAATAGAGAAGGGCTTATTGAAACACCTATTAAATAAACGTGTTTATAAATTGTTAGAGGAATTGACTAGAAAATAATTTGAGTGGTGACAGTCATCTGTCGCCACTTGGCGAATTAAAAGAGAAGTTTAGTATAGAGTAAATATTAAAGTAAAAGCCAGTGAATCATCAATTCACTGGCTTTTACTTTAATATCTAGGCTTATTTTTTTGTTCAATATAAAAATTTTCTACACCATATGTTTTTATTTTGTTATTATTATTTTTCCAAATTTCTATAAGAGATTCATTATAAGTGGTTGGTGTGCATGGGAAACTACTACATTCAAAACAGAAATCCGCATTTTGGGTTTTATGACAGGAATTTATACTGCATTGGCATTTTGGCTTATCTGTAAACCTACAGCCTTCACAGTTTCCATTAGAAAAATGAGTGAGTATATCTGAGAATTCTTTATAGTAGTTAAAAATAGGCATAAGGTCCTTTAATTTTTTTGCCATGTTTTCAAAATTAATTAGATTTTCATTAAGCTCTTTGCTTAAATGTACAATTTTGCTGTCTACATAGGATGCACATCGTGAGCAGTCATTGCCACAAGGTGCTAGTTCCTTTACTGCTTGTTCATAGTTATTCATAAAAATTCCTCCTTAAAATAAATGAAAATATGCTTTCATTTATATAGATGCACTAAAAGGAGGAAAGTAACGGATAGCATGAAAAAATTTATATGATTTTTATAGTTTCTACGTAGAAATTATGTATTATGAGATATTTATAGCTAATTATAGTTTCAAATGTACATATCATTTATAATATCAATTACATTTTTATACCACTCTTTTTGTGGTTTCTTCAATGGCATATTTTTATAAAGATAGTTAACCTTAGCACGTGTAGATTTATTAAAAACATAGTTACATTTTTTATAATCTAATCTTTCTATTAGCTTATGCTTATTATTATTTGCATCTTTCTTAAGGCTGTCTCTCGTTTTGGCAAAATCAATCCAAGCTTTGCAGCTACATGGATTATTTATATCTAGAATATTACAATGATCAGAAAAGAAAGAATCCAAATTCATATGAGCACGATAAAGAAGGCCTTTAACAGCAACTTTTGAAATATTAAGTATGTTTGAAACATCATCTAAGGATAAACCAAACATATCAACTAAAGAAAAGGCTATTCTTTGATTTAAGGTCAACTTTCTAACCATAGCAAGAAAACATCCATTTTGCATATCGCTTATGTATTCATCTACAATTATTTCATCTTCTGGATTTGGAATAGAAGATACATATAAAAGGCCATCTTGCTCAAGGTTTTCTATTTCATCATAAAGATTTTCGGGATTCTTTGTATTTTTTCGTACATTCATTAAGGAAAGATTAAAGCATATTTTTCTAAGCCATGGTTTTATTGCATTTGAATCTTTTAGAGAATCTATGTTTTTCCATGCGTTAATAAAGGTTTCTTGAGATAAATCTTCTGCAACAGCTGGATGGCAAGAAAGCTTTAATGCATAATTATATATGTAAGAACCATAGTCATTTATAATATTGTTTATATTCATATTATCACCACATAATTAGTATTTTTACAAAAATAAGTATACCATAATTAACAGGAATATTTTCGACTATTTGTATTTACATGGTATAATAATTATTATGAATTATATTAGATAATAATTTGAATATTAGGACATCCAATAAATATATAAATAAAATTTTGTATATTATAGTGAGGTGAAATCATGAAATTATTTGTTGTAGATGCATTTTCAGATAAAGTATTTCAAGGAAATCAAGCAGGTGTTGTTATTGTTGATGAAAATAACGAATTCTTAGACGAAAAAGTAATGATAAATATTTCAGCAGAACTTAAACATTCCGAAACAGCTTTTGTTAAGAAAGGTAAAGATGAAAATAGCTTTGAAATAAGATATTTTACACCAAATAGTGAAGTGGATTTGTGCGGACACGCTACTGTATCTGCTTTTACTGTTCTTTGTAATGAAGGGATAATAGGTACTGGAGAATTTTATGCAAAAACACTAGCTGGAAATTTAAAAGTCATAGTTAAAGAAAATGTTGTCTGGATTGAGATGGCAGAAGGAAAGATAGTAAGGGAATTCAATTATGACGAAGTTTTAGAAATTTATAAAGCTTATGGACTTAAGGATGATGATATAGACAAAGAAATTAAATGTTGCATAGTAAATACAGGACTTACTGATATACTTCTACCTGTAAAATCAAGAGAAGTATTAAATAATGCAATTCAAAATAAAGAAGAAGTAATAAGGTTATCTAAAAAATACAATGCTGTTGGCGTTCATATGTTTTATTTAGAAAAAAGCAAAAAGGCAACTGCATACTGTAGAAATTTTGCACCACTTTATGCAATTGATGAAGAGTGTGCAACAGGAACATCGAATGGGGCGCTTACTTATTATCTCTTAAAAGAAGGTCTTATTGAGGAAAAGGATAAAAATACTTTTATTCAAGGAGAAGCAATGGGTAAGCCTTCAATTATATTAAGCAGGGTGGGCAATGAAGGAAGAATATATATTGGTGGGAATGCAGTTATATCAATAACTGGTAAGTTAAATTTAACTTAGTCTTAAAGATGTAATTTTAGCAAAAGGTACTTAGAATTAAGAGAAAAAATATTTTATCTAGGTGAAAGATTATATAAATAAAAATTTATAAGAAAACTCTATATTTCAAATTTGATATGTATATAAAAATTTATTAAAAGGAGATGCTGTAAATATGATTACATTGATGTATATATTATTAATGCTTATAATTGTATTTGAAGTTTTCAGTATTTTTAAACCAATAGTTAAATCATTGACAGAATATAAATCAATAAAAAGTGAAATAAGTTATATTCTGATAAGAGTTCTGATTTCAATATTAGCAGGTTATTTTACATTTAAAATAGGAACTGGCATAATATTTTGCTTTGCATAAATTGATGAATTCGGCATAAGCTTAGAATTTGTTAAATTGGTTATTGTTTTAGAAAACTATTATCTTTACAAGACGGGTTTTTATTGGAATTTGAATTTTGGATATAGAAAATGAATGGAGAATATATTATGAAATCTATACATCACGTTTGCATTCAAACAGAAAAATATGAAGAATCATTAAATTTTTATACTAATATTTTAGGATTCGAATTAATTCATGAGACAGAGAATGTTCATACCAGAGGGTACAATACTTGGTTAAAGCTTGGAGATTTTATGATAGAGCTTCAAACAAATAAAGAAGGTGAAAAGCTTAAAGAATATACCTCATCTAGTGCGGGAATTGTACATATGTGTTTTAAAGTTGATGATATTAAAGAAGAATATAATAGAATAAAATCATTAGGATATGATAATTTCAAAAGAAAAAATAGTGAAGAAATATACAAAGTTGAAAATGGATATTTGTTTAAAATAATTGCACCAGAAGGTACTAAAATTGAATTTAGAGATAGTGAAATTTAAATTAAAGAAAAAATAAATAGTTAAAATGGACCCTATAATAGTAGACAATCTTTTAGTTAGTGTCTACTATATAGGGTCCATTTTAAAATAATCTCATTATTGCTATATCCTTTTTGTAAGGTTAATTTTTAAAATATAGATATTTAGATTATGAACATAAATATCTATATTTTAAAAGTTGTCACTATAAATTTTACTATTTACAAAATATAATAGAAGTTATATTATATAAATAGAACGTATGTTCGTGAATAAGGTAGAATATTATGGTAAAAGGAAGGGATATAAATGGAAGCTTTAAAAACAATTAATTCTTTATATTGTAACTTAAAAATCTCAGATAATAAATACGAGATTAGAAAAAAAGAAAATCAACTTATAGATGCATTAGAAGCATATTTAAAAGAAGAGTGTTATGAGTCTTATATAGAAAATAACTTAAAAAATACATTAATAAAAGCTAGAGAAAATGATTTATATAGAAGTGAAATGATAAATATAATAAAGCAATTTATTTTTGAATAAATATAAATAAAAAATGGACAATCTATAATGAATTACTTTTTATGGTCTCGGAACTTTCCAAAATTGGATCGTATTTTTTACTTAAAATTAATCTATGTTAATGAATGGTTTTATAGTACATGATAATGGAACACTTTTCAAGAATTCTATTAATTCGGCTTTTAGAATATTCTTTATAAATTAACCTTATTATAAAAAGAGGCAGCTAATTAAGGCTGCCTCTTTTACTTTATTAGAAACTTTTTAAAAGGGTAATTGTTTACATATAAAGATATATTAGATATAATTTAATTATGAAAGGAGCTGGTCAATAATGGAGATAAGTAAAGGGAAATGTATATTTTTGGTTGCTTTTTGTATTATTTTTGTTATGGTTGTAAGTTCGCTGAGTGCAATTGTAGTTTTTAGGATTAATAATAAGGAAATACAAACTAATGTACAAGAAAAAATTAATAACAAAGAATAAAAAAAGTATTAAAAGGATAGAATATGGATTCTAAATTTAAAGTTAAACAAATTACAAAATTATATGAAAGTTGCAATAAATGCGGGTTACCAATAATAAATTGTATATGCAATATTGTGCCTAAGATAGAGACTAAAGCAAAGATATGGATATTATCATCAGAAAAAGAATTTAGTAGGCCTTCAAATACAGCTAGATTACTAAAATTGGTTAACCAAAAATCAACGGAGTTATTCCTTTGGGAGAGAAAAAATATTCCTGAAAAATTAATTGATTACATTAATAGTAAAGAGTATGAAATATATATACTATTTCCTACAGAAAATGATGAATCGTTAGAAAGAAAATTTGAATATAAAGCTTCAAAAAAAACGCCAGCATTTATTATTTTGGATGGCACATGGAAAGAAGCTGCAAAAATGTTTAGAAAGAGTGATTATTTAAAAAAACTGCCGCGAATTTCATTAAATCCAATTTATAAGTCAGAATATACTTTGAGAAGAGGTGCATCGGAAGGAGAGTTATGTACTGTCGAAACCGCAATCGAAGTACTTAAGTTAAATCATGAAACTGATAATGCACAATCAATTAAAGGTACATTCGATTTGTTTATGAAAAGTTTTAAAGCAGGAGTTAATGGAGTAAAGTTAAAATGTATATAATTATTAAAATTAAAAATAAAAGTTAAATATACTAGAAGTTTTATTTTGCTCAAAATAAAATTTCTAGTGTATTTAACTTTTGTTATACATTATGTCCATTAAACGCTAAAATTAAAAACTATGGGAAAAATATTTATAACACTCAAGATAAATTTAAAATCATTAAATGAAATGATATTTAGAACCTTTAAATTTGAGAAGAAAAATTTTATTGAAGTCACATAGATAACATTTTACAAATTAGTATATTTATAAAGATATAAACTTAAAAGTATTAGAATAAATATATTCATAAATATTAGTTCATATATGTGTAAAAACTTAAGAATTTGCTTATTTACTGGGGATAAGAAGAAGTTTTTAAGATGTTAAACAGAATTAGAATAAAAATTTTTTTCGGATTTCTAACATTATATAATAGTTAGATTTTAAGCAGTGAATTAAAATGAAAAAACGTTCTTTGAAAATTAAATAGCTATATTTTTATTCAACTCTTTTAAAAAGCCAAAATAGATACAATTGTAAATTTATAATTCATTTAGTAAAATATGCTTATGAAGTAGAAAAATGAAAAGAGGCAATTGAGTAATAATATATTAAGAAACATATAGAAGGGAGGATTTTATGGATAGTGAATTAGACAAATATAAAAAAATGATAGCTAAGAATCCTAAGGATCCCAAAATAAATTCATGGATAGGGAATTATTATAAGAAAAATAATGATTTTATAAAAGCGTTAAAATATTATAAGAAGGCTTTTGAAGTAGATTCGTATAATCATTATTATTGCAAAATTATAGGGGATATTTATGAAAAATTAGGTGATTTAAATAAAGCACAAAACTATTATAAAAAAGCAGTTAATTTAGAAAATTTTGAAATGGATCAAAGTTTAACAAAATATTTAGATGCAATTAAAGATAAGCCAAATGATGCAAAAGGATACTTTTTGTTAGGATCTTATTATGAAAGATATAAAAGGTATGAAAAATCTTTAAAATATTATATAAAAGCTTTTGAATTTAATAATAAGAGCGAGCTTTATTGTAATAAAATAGGTAAAATCTATGAGAAGTTAGGTCAAGAAGATAAAGCTAATAATTATTATGATACAGCAATTAAATTAAATCCTTCATCTAAGGAAAAAAGAGCTTTACTTAATAAAATAGAAAATAATGAAAGAATTTCGGTTAATGATTTTTTTGAAGGCAATTATGTGAAAGGTTCTTTTGCATCAAATGCATGTACTGATGAATTTGATGTTAAGGAATTTTATGCGATTTTTAAAGAGATAGAGAAAAAAGAAAATGTTAAGGAAGTATATATAGAAATAGCTGATGTAGATGTTGAAGAAGAATGGCCATACTCAGATACTGCTTTTGTTGTTACAACAGCAAATGAAGAAGAGATAGAATCTTGGTTTAAAGAAGCATCTCCAAGTGAAATAGATGAGCATATATCTATTGAGAAGCTTAAAGATGGTTATAAATTATATTGTTTATGGTGGAATTAAACTTATTATATATTTCATATTGCTAATGGAGATGATAAAATGAACGTAAATATTGTATTATTTAATGATTTTGAAACATTAGACATTTTTGGACCACTAGAAATATTAGGTAAAGTGCAAGAGTATGATATTCACTACTATTCACAAAATGGTGGAATGATTACAAGCAGACAAAAAACTCAAATTATAACAGAGGATATTGATTTGGCTGATAAAAAAGGTATTTTAGTTATTCCAGGTGGACAAGGAACAAGAGAACTTGTAAATGATGAATCATTTCTTAATATGTTGAAAGTAATAGCAGAAGAATCTGGATTCTGCTTATCAATATGTACAGGCTCAGCTCTTCTTGCAAAAGCAAATGTATTAAACGGAAAAAGTGCAACATCAAATAAGCAAGCATTTGAATGGGTTAAATCTATTAATGATACTGTTAATTGGGTACAAAAAGCAAGATGGGTTGTAGATGGAAAGTATTATACATCATCAGGTGTTTCAGCAGGAATTGATATGACGTTAGGATTTGTAAGTGACAGGTTTGGAGAAGAAAAAGCAAATGAAATAGCTCATAATATTGAATATGCTTGGAACTCTGATAGTAAGAATGACTTATTTTCCAAATAGATATTTATAGACAATCATCAATGATATAAATAAAGATATGATGATTGTCTATATTTTTCTTATTAGAAATTTCAAGTTATACAAATCAGATATTATTTGGATTTTTTGTAGAACATGGAACTCCAACTAAGCATTTGCCACAAACATCAACAAGTCCAAGATTATCATGAAATTTATCATTAATTAAGCACATTTCATAACATTTATGCCTGTCAAAAGAATCTATTTTTAATGCATCATTAACGCATCTTTCAACACATTTTTTACATATATTTAAACTTTTATATAAGCAGTTTTCATTTTTAATTTTAGAAGAAGGCTCTATTTTCATATCTGTTACAAAGCTTCCAACACGTCCACAACATCCTTTATCAGTGATAAGCATATTGTTAATTCCAAATGTACCAAGCCCAGCAATAGCTGCAACATGTCTATGAGACCAGTCACTTATAAGCTTTTGAGTATCAAAATTGTGAGTGGCAGGAATTATATTAGAGTTAAAACCTAATTTTTCTAGCTCAGATTTGATGAATGTATTTAAATCATATATTAATTTATTTGTTTCTATATAAGCTATTGACCATTCTTTTGATGAATGTTTATGGGCTATATTACTTTTTATAATATCACCATTAAATGGTATGAAGTATGTAACTACAGTTTTGGCATTAGATAAAAAATCATGAGGCATTGCATGGGTAGGACTTACTAATTCCTTAAGTTTAATAAAGTCTTCATTAAATGCATCTGCATATGCAATTAAGGGTTCATTCCAGGAAGTAGTGGTATTATGATTTTGAGAATATTCTCTAATAAAAGTTTTTATAATGTTTTCTAATTTATCTTTCATACGATTCTCCTATATTTTAACAATTATAATTTTATATTTGAAAAAGCAGGTATTTATATACAAGTATATCACAATATTTATGAATTTATTGGAATTTATGCATACATGACTTCAATATAAATTAAGCCTATTTCTATATGTATTAAATTAAGAATTAAAAAATTATGATTTTATATACTGTACAAAAAACAATGAATAGATATAAAATATAATAAAGACTAGAATTTTGATATGAATAGAAATACAAAGATAAGAATATATCATGATATAGTTATGATGAGCTACGAACAATTTATTTAATAAGGCTATGCCTATATTGCAAATGAAAAGTGAATTTAGGAGGATAGGATAATGAGAATTTCTACAAAAGGAAGATATGCATTAAGATTAATGCTTGATTTAGCCATTAATGAAAATGGTAAGCCAATAAGAATAAAAGAGATTTCTGAAAGACAAGAGATATCAGATAAATATTTAGAACAGATAATAGCTATCTTAACAAAAGCAGGCTATGTAAGAAGTGTAAGAGGACCACAAGGCGGATATAATTTATCCAAAAAGCCAAGAGAATATACAGTAGGAAGTATTTTAAGATTAACAGAGGGAAGTCTATGCCCAGTACCATGTTTTGAAGACGAAGTAAATACATGTGAACGTGAAAATGAATGTGTAACAGTTATACTATGGAAAAAGATCGATGATGCAATTAAAGGTGTTGTTGATAATGTTACATTAGAGGATTTAGTAGAATGGCATAATAGTAAAATTGATAATTACGTTATATAATTGCTGAAAATAAATTGGCATTTATATAAATAAAAGATTATTTAGTAGGGCTGTTATAAGATTTTTGTGCAGTAGAAATTTTTGATACATTCATATTTATTATGTATACAAATTTTACTCATGAAGTTATATACTAGTAAGAATAAAAAAGCTATAAGCAATGTTGTAAGGGGGAAGAAAATGAAAAAAGGGGCATTTGCAGTTTTGATGTGCTACGTACTTTGGGGGATTCTTCCGATATTTTGGAAACTTTTAAACCAATTAGATCCAGCGTACATTTTAGCATCACGAATATTTTGGTCATTAATATTCTGCTTTGTATTAATAATTTTTAAAAAAGAATCATTAAAGATTAAAGAGGTAATTAAAAATAAGAAAGAAATTTTATTGCTGTGTGCAGCAGGGGTTATGGTTAGTATTAATTGGGGAAGCTATATATGGGCAGTAAACAACAATCATATTCTTGAAGCAAGTTTAGCTTATTATATGAATCCAATAATAACAATTTTAATGGGATTTGCTTGTTTTAAAGAAAAATTAAATAAGAACCAATGGATTTCTGTTGTTATAGCTTTCATAGGTGTTATGATACCAATAATAAGATATGGACAGGTTCCATATTTGGCAGTTATAATTGGAGGAAGTTTTGCAATATATGGAGCAATTAAAAAAATGGTAAAAGCTGAAAGTCAAGTTTCACTTATAATTGAAACAGCAGCAGTAACACCAATTGCAATAGTATATATAATTTATGCAGAAATAAATGGAATTGGAGCTATTGGAGTTATTCATAATCCAATGCAGTTTTTGTTATTACCATTAGCAGGAATAATAACTGCTGTACCATTATTGCTTTTTGCACAAGGCATAAAAAGCACACCATATTCTTTAGCAGGAATATTAATGTATGTTAATCCAGCTTTACAATTGCTTATAGGAGTTATTTTATATAAAGAAAAATTTACAGCAATTAATGCAATTACATTTGGGTTCATTTGGATAGCATTAATAATTTTTCTTATGAGCAATATGGATATTAGTAAAAAGACTGAATTAGCTTAGTAGAAGAAGAGTTAAAGAAATAAATCTTTCGATTTCTTTAACTCTTTTTGTTTTTATCAAGAAATGTATAAAGTACAGTAAGTTTTTGCTTAAAAAATTCTATTTCTAGAAGATAAATTTTTAGTGAATAAATATAAATCATATAAATCCTATTGACAAACTCGGAATAAAGAGTCTATAATACAAATATAAGTAAAAATAAGAAGAAAATGCAATGTAAATGCAGAGCTTTTTATAAATATAGTAGTAGCTTAAAAAATTATACTTATTAAAATTAAATAGGACAAGTCTATTTAGATTTACGATTTTATCATTAATAAATAACGAAGAATTATAAATATATATATTAAAAGGAGAGAATAATTATGGCAAAAATAGCAAAGAAATTAACAGATTTGATTGGAAATACACCATTACTTGAGTTAAGTAATTATGAAGAAAAGAACGGTTTAGAAGCAAATATTATTGCAAAACTTGAATACTTTAATCCACTAGGAAGTGTTAAGGACAGAGTTGCAAATGCAATGATTGAAAAAGGAATTAAAGATGGCAAAATAAATAAAGACACTGTTATTATTGAGCCTACTAGTGGAAACACTGGAATCGGACTAGCTTTTGTAGCAGCTGCCAAAGGTCTTAAATTAATTCTTACAATGCCAGATACAATGAGTATTGAAAGAAGAAGAATTGTAGCGGCATTAGGAGCTGAAATAGTTCTTACTCCAGGTGCAGATGGAATGAAAGGTGCAATAAAAAAAGCTGAAGAATTAGTAGCTGAATATGGAAATGCAATTATACCACAACAATTTGAAAATGAAGCTAATCCTGAAGTACACAGAAAAACTACAGCAGAGGAAATTTGGAATGATACAGAAGGAAAAGTAGACATTTTTGTAGCTGGAGTTGGTACTGGTGGTACTGTCACTGGTAATGGAGAAGTATTAAAAGCTAAAAATCCGAATATCAAAATTGTGGCAGTTGAACCTGCAAGCTCTCCAGTATTATCAGGTGGTAAGCCTGGTCCACATAAAATTCAAGGTATAGGTGCAGGTTTTATACCTGGCGTAATGAATCTTGATATTGTTGATGAAATTATTAAAGTTGAAAATGATGATGCATTTGAAGCATCTAGAAGTGTTGCTAAAACAGATGGGGTATTAGTTGGAATTTCATCTGGGGCAGCAATACATGCAGCAACAGAACTAGCTAAAAGACCTGAAAATAAAGGGAAAAACATTGTTGTGTTATTACCAGACACAGGTGAAAGATATTTATCTACTCCTTTATTTGAATAAAAATATGTCTTATATGAGATAAGAGTACTAATGTTTATAGCACTCTAAATATTAAAAGTTTTTTTACACCAGTATACTAAAAAATGCTGGTGTTTTTTTGCACATTATTTTATAGAAAGCATATCTATAAAATAAATCATAGATTTCCTATTGACATACTCGGAAAAGGAATGTATACTCCTAAATATACCATAAATAAACAAAAATGGGGTGAAAGTAAGAAATGAGTAAAATTGGGGCTATAATCTCTCACAGATATGGAAATATGCGATGTTGCATGTATTATAAAGCAAAAATAAAAGCATATTGAATTACTGATAAGGAGAGAAGATTATGAAAATAAGAAAGATTATTAGTTTAGGGTTAGCAACATTATGTGCTTTAGGAGCATTTTCAGGATGCGGTGAAAGTTCAAATGCAGAATCTGATGCGAAAAAAACAATTGAAATTACAAATGTATCATACGATCCAACAAGAGAATTATATGAAGCATATAATAAAGAATTTGCAAAGTACTGGAAAGAGAAAACTGGACAAGATGTTAATATAACTCAATCTCATGGCGGTTCTGGGAAACAAGCACGTTCAGTTATTGAAGGAAATGAAGCAGATGTAGTAACTTTGGCATTAGCACATGACATTACATCAATTGAAAATGCAGGATTAATAGAAAGTGGATGGATTAACGAATTTAAATCGAACAGCTCACCATACACATCAACTATTGTCTTTCTTGTAAGAAAGGGAAACAGCAAGAATATAAAAGATTGGGATGATCTTGTAAAAGATGGAGTAGGGGTTATCACACCAAATCCAAAAACATCAGGAGGAGCTTGCTGGAATTTCCTTGCTGCATGGGCGTATGCGGATAAAAAATATAATGGAGATGCGGAAAAGATAAAAGAATTTGTTAAAAATCTTTATGAAAATGTACTTGTGTTAGATTCAGGTGCAAGAGGTGCTACAACAACATTTGTTGAAAATGGACAAGGCGATGTGTTGATTGCTTGGGAAAATGAAGCTTATTTATCTGTAAAGGAGCATCCAGATGAATTTGAAATTGTAACTCCTAGTTTAAGTGTTTTGGCAGAACCATCAGTTGCAGTTGTAGATGAAACTGTAAAGAGAAGGGGAACTGAAGAAGTATCTAAAGCTTATTTAGAATATTTATATTCTGACACAGCACAAAGAATTGCTGGAGATAATTTTTATAGACCATCTAATAAAGAAATTTTAAAAGAATATAAGGATGTATTTAACCTTAATATTAACCTTGTAACTGTAGATGAACAATTTGGAGGATGGGATAAAGCATACAAAGACTTTTTTGAGGATGGAGCTATATTTGATCAGATTTATCAATCAAAGTAATAAAGAGACTTATAAGGGAGATGCCTTAAAGACATCTCCTTATCTATAGAAAATAGGATGTGAGTTATGGAAAGAATATCATTAAGTATAAAAAGAAAAAGTGGAAAGAGAATTATACCGGGTTTTGGACTTTCTATGGGTATTACAATATCAATGCTAAGTTTGATTATATTGATACCTGTTGTTTCCATAATCATATGTGCCTCAAATTTGAGCTTTAGGGAGTTCTTAGAAGTTGTTACTTCACGTGCAGTTGTATCAGGCTATAAGGTAAGTTTTGGATGCGCATTTATTGCAGCGGTAGTTAATGGTATATTTGGAATGGTTCTTGCATGGGTATTAGTGAGATATGATTTTCCAGGGAAAAGGTTATTAGACGGATTGATAGAATTACCATTCGCGCTTCCAACAGCAGTAGCTGGAATTGCACTTACTTCTTTATATTCAAATGAAGGATGGATTGGACGTATTTTTTCAAAGTTTGGTATACAAATAGCTTATACGAAGATAGGAATAATTATAGCTATGATCTTTATTGGAATACCATTTGTAGTACGTTCTATACAGCCTGTTTTAGAAAAGTTAGATAAACAGTATGAAGAAGCAGCTGCAATGCTTGGAGCAAGTGAGAGAAGAACATTTTTTAAAGTGATATTTCCAGAGATATTTCCAGCAATGCTTACAGGGTTTGGACTTGCTCTTGCAAGAGGTATTGGTGAATATGGAAGTGTAGTTTTTATAGCAGGAAATATACCTTATGAGACACAAATTGCACCACTTTTAATTGTATCAAAGTTAGAACAATTAAAGTATACGGATGCAACAGCAATTGCACTTGTAATACTTGCTACATCATTTTCAATTTTATTTCTTATAAATATTATTCAATCTCTAGTGAATAAAAGGACAAGCTAGGAGGCAGAAATGAGTAAAGATAATAATTTTAAATCTACAAAATATATATTAGTGACAATAAGTATTTTATTTGTTTTGATAATGCTTGTACTGCCTTTAATTGTTGTTATTGTGTATGCATTAAAGAAAGGACTCAATTCTTATACAAATGCAGTACTTGATATATACACCATCAAAGCATTAAAACTAACTTTATTTACAAGCATAGCAGCTGTATTGGTGAATACAATATTCGGACTGTTTGCAGCATGGTGTATTACTAAATTCACCTTTAGAGGAAAACAGGTTCTTACTACATTAATAGATATTCCATTTGCAATGTCACCAGTTGTAGCAGGACTTCTTTTTACATTAACTTTTGGGAGAATGGGCTGGGCACATCCATTTCTTATGAGTGATAATATAAAAATAGTTTTTGCTGTCCCAGGAATAGTACTTGCAACAATATTTGTAACGTTTCCATTTGTGTCAAGAGAAATTATACCAGTACTTAATGCACAAGGTACTGATGAGGAAGAAGCAGCAGCACTTATGGGAGCAGGTGGATTTAGAATTTTTAGAAAAATAACTTTTCCATATATCAAATGGGCATTTTTATATGGAATCATCTTATGTTCAGCACGTGCAATGGGGGAATTTGGAGCAGTTTCTGTTATTTCAGGTCACTTAAGGGGAAAAACAAATACACTGCCACTGCATGTTGAAATATTATATAACGAATTTAAATTATCAGAAGCATTTGCTGTATCTTCTCTATTAGTAATAATGGCAATTATAATATTGATTCTAAAAAATATTGTTGAATATAAGTCGAAGAAAGTTGGTGGTGCAGATGTACGTTGAATTAAAAGATATAAATAAAACTTTTGAAGATTATAAAGCTTCAAATAATGTTAATTTTGGAATTGAGAAGGGTAAACTTATTGGGCTTTTAGGTCCAAGTGGAAGTGGAAAAACAACAATTCTTAGAATGATTGCAGGACTTGAGTCACCAGACTCAGGTGATATCTTTATAAATGGTATCAGAGTTAATGATTTAGCTGCCAGCAAAAGAGGAATTGGATTTGTATTTCAAAGTTATGCACTTTTTAGATATATGACTGTATTTGATAATATAGCGTTTGGTCTACAGGTGCAAAAAAAGAGTAAAAAAGAAATAAAGGAAAGAGTTACAGAAATGATAGAGCTAGTTGGATTAAAAGGAATGGAAAATAGATATCCAAATGCACTATCTGGAGGACAGAGGCAAAGAGTAGCCTTTGCAAGAGCTTTAGCACCAAATCCACAGCTTTTACTTCTTGATGAACCTTTTGCAGCAATTGATGCTAAGGTTAGAAAAGAACTTAGAAGCTGGCTTAAAGAAATGATTTCAAGAGTTGGTGTAACAAGTATTTTTGTTACACATGACCAAGATGAAGC
Source organism: Clostridium neonatale (assembly GCF_900465025.1). Taxonomy (NCBI): domain Bacteria; kingdom Bacillati; phylum Bacillota; class Clostridia; order Eubacteriales; family Clostridiaceae; genus Clostridium; species Clostridium neonatale. The sequence continues at coordinate 601,478 of NZ_UICR01000002.1, read as the reverse complement.
AATTGAAGTTGCAGATGAAATAATAATCACAAATAAAGGAAGAATTGAACAGGTTGGAACACCTATTGAAATATATAAACATCCAGAAAATGCATTTGTTGCAGAATTTATAGGACAGTCTACATCTTTTGATAAACATTATGATTTAAAAGGATTTACAGATATTAAAAATTTAGAAAAAGCAGTTATAAGACCAGAGTTTATTGGAATAAAGAAACTGGGAAATTTAAATCAGTATATGAGTGCGGCAGAAGAAGGAATTATTGAAGAAATATCATTTCGTGGAAGCTATATAGAAGTTAAGGTTAATGTAAAGGGGCTGATTCTTACTGCAAATCGTTCTTTAGAGGAACCTGAAGTTAAGCTTAATGAAAAGGTAAATGTACTAATTTATAGATTATATGCATTTGAAAATGCTAAAGCTGTATTAATAGAAAATGCAGCAATGGAAGATAGAAATCCAGTATTTATTTAAAGTTTCAGCGTAGATTTAAATTTAGGGGGCGATTTTTTGAAAACTGAGGTAGATATAAAGCATCTTAAAACAGATGTATTAATCATTGGTGGTGGAACAGCTGGATGCTATGCTGCAATTACGCTTAGAGAAAATTCAGATCTTTCTGTTTTGATTGCTGAAAAAGCCAATATAAAACGTAGTGGATGTCTTGCGGCAGGTGTAAATGCAATCAATGCATATATTGTAAAAGGAAGAAAGCCAGAGGATTATGTTGAGTATGCTAAAAAGGATGCAGAAGGAATTGTACGAGAAGATCTGCTTCTTACAATGTCTCAAGGTCTAAATAAAGTAACAAAAAAATTAGAAGATTTAGGTCTTGTTATTTTAAAAGATGAAAATGGAGAATATGTTGCACGAGGCAATAGAAATATAAAAATTAATGGTGAAAATATAAAGCCTATATTGGCAGATGCTGTAAAGAAGTTAAATGGCGTTACAGCATACAATCATATGAATGTTATAGATTATGTTGTTAAAGATAATAAGATTTATGGAGCATTTGCAATAGATGTAAATAAAGACGTTTTATATTTTATAGAAGCTAAAAAGGTTATATGTGCAACGGGTGGAGCAGCAGGTCTTTATAAACCTAACAATCCAGGCTTTTCAAGGCATAAAATGTGGTATCCGCCTTTTAATACAGGTGCAGGGTATGCAATGGGAATAAGAGCCGGTGCTGAAATGACAACTTTTGAAATGCGTTTTATAGCATTAAGATGTAAAGACACAATAGCACCTACAGGAACAATTGCCCAAGGTGTTTTAGCAAAACAGATAAATTCTAAAGGTGAGGTTTATGAAAGTAAATATGGGATTACAACATCTGAAAGGCTATATGGAACAGTAAGAGAGAATATTGAAGGAAGAGGTCCATGTTATTTAAAAACACAAGGAATTAAAGAAGAATTAAATGATGAATTAAAAAAGGCATATCTTAATATGGCACCAAGCCAGACATTAAAATGGATAGAAAGTGGAAAGAATCCAAGTGAAGAAAATGTTGAAATTGAAGGAACAGAACCATACATAGTTGGAGGGCATACTGCAAGCGGATATTGGGTAGATACAAATAGAAAAACAACTATACATGGACTTTATGCAGCTGGAGATGTGGCAGGTGGATGTCCTCAAAAATATGTAACAGGAGCTCTTGTAGAAGGAGAAATTGCAGCATTATCTATAATTCATGATTTAGACGGTAAAAATAAAACAAACTTAGAAGTTAATAATTTAAAGATTAAAAATGAAGCTGAAATAAAAGATCATGAAAAAGAGCTGTTAATCAAAGAGAAGAAATATGAGATTGAAAGTATTTTAAATGAAGAAAATGAAAGCTTTACTGTTGAAGAATTAGAAGAAGCAATGCAGAAAATAATGGACAGTTATGCAGGTGGTATAGGCAGCAATTATCAATATAATGAAAGACAGCTTCATATGGCTGATGAAAAGATAAGAAATTTAATTTCATTAACTTCACATCTTGCTGCTAAAGATATGCATGAGCTTATGTTTATATATGAATTAAAAGAGAGGCTTACAGTATGTTTATCTGTAATTGCTCATTTAAAGGCAAGAAAAGAGACAAGATGGCACAGCTTTGCAGAGAATTTAGATTATCCAGAGAAAAGTGATGTATACCTTAAGTATGTAAATTCAAAAGCAGTTGATGGAAAGATACAAATTATTTTTCGAGAACTTGTAGGAGGAAAAGAAAAATATGAGCATAAAGATTGATAAAGATAAATGTATAGGATGCAGGCAGTGCTTAGAAGCATGCCCAGGGAATCTTATAAAAATGGATGATAATAAAAAGGCTTTTATTAAATATCCAAAAGACTGCTGGGGATGTACGTCTTGTGTTAAAGAATGCAAAAGTCAGGCTATTTCATTATATCTTGGTGCAGATATTGGGGGAAGAGGAAGCACACTTACTGTTAAAGAAGATGGTGAACTTGTACACTGGAAGGTAGAAAAACCAGATGGTGAAACATATGTTATAGATTTAAATCCAAAGGATTCAAATAAATATTAATGTAGTTCAAATCTTGATATAAGTGAAGTATTAAAAATAGAAAAAATTTAAATAAATATCAATTAAGTCAATTTAAATTTTTATATAAGTAAATATAGGAAATAGTCAAATAAATACTTAATTATAAATCTGCTATGGCAGTAGAAATGGAGGCTATATATGAGTGAATTATCTCATTTAGATGAGTTAGAAGCAGAAGCAATATATATTATAAGAGAAGTTGCAGCAGAGTGCGAAAAGCCAGTAATGCTGTATTCAATAGGAAAGGACAGTTCAGTAATGCTTCATTTGGCAATGAAGGCATTTTATCCTGAAAAACCACCATTCCCATTCTTGCATATAGACACTACATGGAAGTTTAAAGAAATGATTAAATTCAGAGATGAAACAGCAAAAAAGCTAGGTATAGAAATGCTTAAGTACACCAATGAAGAAGGTGTAAGACAAGGAATAAATCCATTTGATCACGGCTCAGCTTATACAGATATTATGAAAACACAGGCTTTAAAGCAAGCTTTAAGTAAATACGGATTTACTGCTGCCTTTGGTGGGGGCAGGCGTGATGAAGAAAAATCAAGAGCAAAGGAACGTATTTTTTCTTTTAGAAATGAAGCTCATGCATGGGACCCTAAAAATCAAAGGCCTGAAATGTGGAAATTATTTAACACGAAAATAAATAAGGGAGAAAGCATGAGAGTATTCCCTATTTCTAACTGGACAGAAAAAGATATATGGCAATATATAAAAAGAGAAAATATTGATATTGTACCATTATATTTTGCAAAAGAAAGACCAGTTGTGTATAGAGATGGAAATATAATTATGGTGGATGATGATAGATTAAAATTAAAGCCTGGTGAAGAAATTCAATATAAAAAAGTAAGGTTTAGAACTCTCGGATGCTATCCATTAACTGGCGGATGTGAATCAGAAGCCACAACACTTGATGAGATAATCGAAGAAACTTTAAGTGCAGTTTCATCAGAAAGAACAACAAGAGTTATTGATAATGAAGCAGCAGGAAGTATGGAAAGAAGAAAAAGGGAGGGATATTTCTAAGATGAAAGGATTACTTAAATTTATTACATGCGGAAGTGTAGATGATGGAAAATCAACTCTCATAGGACATATATTATATGATGCAAAACTTCTATATGCAGATCAGAGAAGGGCATTAGAACTTGACAGTAAGGTTGGAAGCAGAGAAGGAAAAATAGACTATTCACTTTTGCTTGATGGACTTATGGCTGAAAGAGAACAGGGAATAACTATTGATGTTGCATATCGTTATTTTACAACAGATAATAGAAGCTTCATTGTTGCAGATACACCAGGACATGAAGAGTATACAAGGAATATGGCAGTTGGAGCATCATTTGCTGATTTAGCTGTTATACTTGTTGATGCAGAGCAGGGAGTTTTAATTCAAACAAGACGTCATGCCAGAATTTGTTCTTTAATGGGAATCAAGCATTTTGTATTTGCAGTAAATAAAATGGACTTAATAAATTATGATGAAAATAAATTTTTAGAAATTGAGAAAGTTATTAATGATCTTTCAAAAGAACTTTCACTTAAAGATGTAAAAATAATTCCTTTATGTGCTACAGAAGGAGATAATATAACTACGAAATCAGAAAATATTTCATGGTATAATGGTGAACCTCTTTTAGCTTATCTTGAAAACGTAGATGTATCCGATGAGGATGAAGAAGGATTTTATATGCCAGTGCAAAGGGTATGCCGCCCAAACCATGAATTTAGAGGGTTTCAAGGACAGGTTGAAGCAGGAAGAATAGCAATCGGAGATGAAATAACAACACTTCCAAGTAATGAAAAAGCATATGTGAAGAGTATCAACATTGGTGATAAAGAAAGTAAAGATGCATATAAAGGTCAGCCTGTTACTATTACATTAAATAAAGAAGTAGATGTATCAAGGGGATGCGTTTTATTCAAAGATTCTGAGATTAACACAGAAAAGCATATTGAAGCTACTATTTTATGGATGGATGATAGTAAATTAAATAATGGACAAGAGTTTTTAGCTAAGATTGGAACAAAACTAATACCAGCAGTTGTATCAAAAATTGAATATGCAATTGATGTAAATAGTGGCGAGCATAAGGAAGCAAGTTCTTTAACAAAAAATGAAATTGCATACTGCAAGATTGTTTTGGCAGAAAACATAGTTGTAGATAATTTTAAATCTCATAAAACTCTAGGCGAACTTATTTTAATTGACAGGGTAAGTAATATGACTTCAGCATGTGGTGTAATAGAATGCTTAGAAGAAAACTTAAAGAATGATGTAGCATTTGTATATGAAAATCTAAGTGCAAGAGGAGATATATTTGAAGAATTCTATTATAACTTAGATAGTTTAAATGTATCAAAATATTATGATAAGCATCCAAAATACACAGTAGGCGATACAATTCCAACAAAGGGAGAAAGTTATAATTATCCAGATAATTTTGATATTTTAATCTTAAGAGATAATGTGGCTGTTAAAGTTAGAGATAAAAAAATAAGTGAAATTATTGTACTTGATAAGTATAGTTATGGCAGCTATCCAGTTATAAATGGAAGAGGTTTTGAAATTAAAGTTTATTCAGATGATGAACTTAAAGCATTTTTAAGTGAATATAATACTAATAAAGAGGATTCAGAAAGTGAAATATTTAATAAGTGGATGAATTTTGGAACTTACCGTCAGGTTGTATTTCATGATAATTACTGGGTGATTTAATTGATACTAATATGCATAAGTGAGAAATTTAATACTAACTAAAAATCCTATTTAGAATAAAAAGGTTACCTAAAGTAATAGCGGATGTAGAATTAGCAAGGAATATCGAGAGAACAATTATCTTAGGAAACTTTCAGTAATTTCAAAAGAATATGAATAAACAGTTATAGAATAATGACTTCTGTAGTTTTTACAGAAGTTATTATCTTTTTATATATAGAAAAGTTATTTTTGTAGAAGGCATGTTATGATCAGTTTATATACATCTTTGAAAAGAAGTAAATATACTAGGGTACATAGCTATTTCGTTTGCAGATATAGATTTTTTTATGGTGAGAAAATCTTTCATGAATTACATTACAATAATATTTGTACTGATGATTAAATAATAAAAAAATTTTCAAAGAGTGGATAACTTGATACTTGTATATATGTTATAATATTCCAAAGTATAAGCTGTAATTTGATAAAGAGATATTTTGAAAATAGTTGAGGTGAGACGATGAGACTTTTTCATTACTATGAAAAAGAAATAGGACCATTTATGAATCTTTCAGACTTAAAAATTGAAGATGCTAAAAATATTATGAATATTATTTATAATAATAAAGCCATTTTTGCATCTAATAGAGACGAAATATATTTAGAAAGAAGATTTGAGTATGAAGATATTGTCAAAAAGATATTTATAAGCAAGGGTGGTAGAGTTAATAGAAGAAGACCACATTATATGACATTAGAAGACTGCCCATGGTTGTTATCTTGGTATAAAGATGGAACATCAATTAGTATTGAGATAAAAGATATTGATACTAATTATATTTCATTTACATATGGGGATATGTTTCCTGTTTTTGGATCAAGAGGAGATGATAGTAAAGAGTATCGAAAACAAGTATATACATATGAAGAAATTTTAAAGATTATTGATAAGTACGGACTTCCTCAGAGTTGGAATCCTTTAGGAGAACAAGGACCTATAAGATATATTGAAGCACAGATATGGGATGATGCTATAATTAAGACTATAAAAATAAGAAATGGATTTTAAGTAATATTGTAACTGAAATAAAGCAATAAATTACTAGACTTGTGCAGTAAATAGGAAAAATTTAAGCTACTAGTCCTAATTTGGCAATAGTAGACTGTAAATCAATCCCGTTATCTGCACATTCATGTGCAAAAGAAACTATTTTTACCAAATAGTTGTTTCGGAAGTGTAATATTACATCTCCAATATTTTTAAATTTATATAATTTTTCACATTTGACTCTGAAAATCTCAAGAAAAGTATACGTTAAAAATATCATGCTCCAATATCTATGTATTGATTTTAAAGATTGAATTTGAAATTCATCAAAACCAAGAGCTGTTTTATGATATCTATAACTTACTTCAATATCCCAACGCTTTTCGTAATATGAAATTATGGTTTTATTATCGAGTGAAACATCCGTACTTATAATGAATGCTGGATTATCAGATAAATCGTTTTTAGTCCAGCTTATAAGTACAACTACATTCTCAATATCATTAAGTTTTCCTTCATATCTATAAACATAGTACTTGTTATTACTAGCGGTAACTAAGCTAGTCTCATTAGTCCTAATGTATGAAGAAAACTTTTTGACATTTGTTTTAATGCCAGCCGGATATATTACTCTGTTAGATTTTATTCTCCCTATAGTGTGACAACCATTTATTAAACCGTGAAGCAAAATTTTTGCTGAAGTATACCATGAATCAACTAGTAAATAATTGTTTTTAGTTACAGGAGTGAATTCATTAATCAGTTCCATCGCAAGTTCATTTTTATCTAGAAATTTTTTAGATAGTTTTTTACTCGATTCCTTTCGGTGATATTGTCTAAAATCTAAAGGTATAGAATAATCATTAATCTTATAATGCGATGTAACTAAGCAGTGTGACCATTTAGGTTTATTGCCATCAGCATGTGAATTGTGAAAATCTAAGCCTTCAATTTTTTTAGTTGAAGTATTTTTCTTAGTTAAGGTATCATCAATGATTAGGAATCCAACATCACTATCTTCACAAGTGTTGGAAATTTCAGATATTGCATGAAATATGCGTTCTTGCGTAACATATTCATGATTCCATGAATATGAACTTAGGAACCTTGAACCAGTACTTCGATCTCTATTGCATGTAATTTTATTATGAACAGATGAAATAGTTTTGCTTCCTTCTGTTACAATAATTCCAGATACTATATTTACCATATGATTCTTTATCGCAGAAGAATATGGCAGATTTAACTCTGAAATATAGTTGATAATTGTTTCATTTTGGTTTAATATTGTTGTCAGCATATAAATCTCCTTAGATTTGGTTTCGCAACAATAAATCTAGCATGTTTGAGGTTTACATGCTACTTTTTTATTTAAAATTATACTGGTAAAATATCAATAAAAATCCGATGGTAAATTTTCTTAAATTAATGCACAAGTCAAGTAAATTACAATTTGAAAAGGTAATAAATAGATATTTTGATTTAATTAAATTTAGAAAATCAGTAATGAAGTACATTAAAATAATCATATATATACAAAAGAAAATGAAAATATTTGACAATAGTTTGATGTCAAACTATAATGATCTTATGAGAGTAGAAGATATAATATCATTAATTTCAAGAATAAGAGATCACGCAAATACATTTATTACAGATGAAATGAATAAATGTGGTTTGAAGGGCTTTGCACCTTCTCATGGAGACATTATTTTTGCACTTTTATATAATGAAAAATTAACTATGAAGGAGATTGCAGAGAAGATTGAAAAAGATAAATCAACAGTAACAGCATTAGTAAATAAACTAATAAAGGAAGGCTATGTTGAGAAAACAAAAGATACTTTAGACAATCGTGTTATATATGTAAGTCTCAGTGAAAAAGGTAAGGCATTAAAACCAATGTTTGAATCAATATCTGAAGATTTAATATCTACAGTATACAAAGGAATTTCAGAAAAGGAGAAGTCGGATTTATTAAAAACATTATTAAAAATAAAAAATAATTTTTAATTTTTTTAAAGAAATAGTTTGATAACAAACTATTTTGATAAGATAGTTGCAAATCGCTTATTTATTAAATAAGATGATATCTATCAATTATAAATTAAAAGCTTATTGATAATATTATAGCCAATAGAATTAGTATTGACCATATATCAAAGATAAATAAAAAAGGAGAATAAAAAATGTATTTGAAAATAAGAGATTTAGATCTAAATTATGAGATTAAAGGAAATGGAAAGCCTATAGTTATTCTTCATGGATATACAGTTGACCATAGATTAATGTCAGGATGTATTGAACCAATATTAGGTGAAAGTAATGAATATAAAAGAATATATATTGATCTGCCTGGTATGGGAAAAACAAAGAGTAAAGATTGGATTGTGAATTCTGATGTGATGCTGGACATTGTTATTGAAGTAATTGATAAAATTATTCCAGATGAGAATTTCTTACTTGCGGGTGAATCTTATGGGGGATATTTATCTTTAGGACTAATATATAAAATGAAAGAAAGAGTAGATGGATTATTTTTATTATGCCCAGCAACTAAAGGTCATGATTTAAGACATAAACATATTGTTTTAAAGAAAGATGATGAATTATTATCAAAACTTGACAAAGAAGAAGCAGAAATGTTTCGATCTATACAAGTAGTTCAAACAGAAGAAACTTGGACAAGATATAACAATGAAATTTTATCTGGTATAAAATTAGCTGATAATGATTTTTTGAATAAGCTTAATAAATGTGGGAAAAAATTATCTTTCGAAAAGGATATGTTTGATCAAAAGTTTAACAAACCTACATTATTTTTACTAGGTCGTCAGGATTCAAGCGTTGGATATAAGGGGACATGGAGTATTCTAGATAATTATCCAAGGGCAACTTTTGCCGTGCTAGATATGGCAGGACATAATTTACAGATAGAACAGCCAGAAGTGTTTAATGCACTATTTAGTGAGTGGATTAAAAGAGTTAGCTATGAATAATAATATATAATATAGATATTATTAAAAGAAAAATTAATGGAATGAAATTAACTATGTAATGCATTTACAAAATAATATTAAAATGCTATAATCTAAAAAGAATTTTGTATAAATTTAAAAGAGTGAATATAAATAGGGAATGAAAGTCTCCCGTGACATAAATGTCTAAACCGCTATATGCTGATGACTTCTGTAATTGCTACGGATAGTTATCAGTTTTTTTATGTAAAATTGGAGGTAATACATAATGAAGGAGTTTATTAAATGTTACAAGCAAATGATTATTGTTAGTTTGGCAGCCGTTATTATTGGCGTTATAGTTGGAGCAATAGATGCAGGTTTTGGAAAGATTTTAATTTATTTAGGGGAGTCTAGGAGCGAGCATTTTATGAAGCTTATTTTCTTCCTTCCCCTTGCAGGAATGCTTTTAATCTTGATATATAGAAAAGTTAGTAAGAAAGCAATGAAGGGGATGAACTTAGTATTTAATGTTGGCCATGGTGAAGAAGACAGTATTCCATTAACACTTGTACCACTTTCAATAATAGGAACATGGATGACCCATTTGTTTGGAGGAAGTGCTGGAAGAGAGGGAGTAGCTGTACAAATTGGAGCCACTGTTTCTCATTATATTGGAAGTAGAATTAAAATAGAAAATGCTTCGAGAGTATTTTTAGTAACAGGAATGGCAGCAGGTTTTGCCGGATTGTTTGGGACACCAATTGCAGCATGTTTTTTTTCTTTGGAAGTTTTGATTGCAGGTGCACTTGATTATACAGCTCTCCTTCCAATTATTATTGCAGCTTTTTCATCCAGCTTTACAGCACATTTATTGAACTTAGAAAAGTTTACTTTCAAACTGGAAACAAAAATAAATATAGATGCTATGTTTATTTTAAAACTAGTAATTATAGCAGTTATCTTTAGCTTTGTTGGAAGAATATTTTCTGTATTTCTAAAATATGCAAAAGAAAAGTTAGGCAATAAATTTGAAGATCCTATTAAAAAAATATTTGTAGTTGGAATAATATTAAGCATTTTATTTATTATTTGTGGAAGAGGAAGATATTCAGGTTTAGGGACTAATTTAATAAATGCAAGCTTTAATGGAGAACATATTTATGAATTTGACTGGCTTTTAAAAATTATACTTACAGTTATAACATTAGCAGCTGGATATCAGGGAGGAGAGGTTACTCCGCTATTTTCTATTGGATGCAGCCTTGGTGTAGTGTTAGCTAATATATTAAATATGCCAGTGGAATTTATTGCAGCTCTTGGCTATACTGCAGTATTCGGAAGTGCTACAAATACACTTTTAGCACCTATATTTATAGGAGCTGAAGTTTTTGGATATGAGTATATGCCATACTTTTTTGTAGTTTGTTCTATTTCATATATTTTCAATGGAAATAAATCAATATATGGACTACAAAAAAATATCATAAAAGCGCCTAATAAAGATTAGTTGGATTTTATAAGGTAGATATGAAAAAATATATAAAATTATATTTTAATATATGCAAGCAGCTTCTTTAAAGTAGAATTTAAATACAAAAATTTATTATGTAATTGAAAGAAAAACTGTAAAATAATATAATTAGTTTAAAGTTAAAACTTTTAATAAGACATACAAAATTTCATTTTAATATAAAAAGTTAGATTTTAATGTGACAAATAAAGTGATTTAAGAGGAGATATAAAAATTGGATATCCAAGTGATTTATTATCAACAAGAGCTGTAGTTAAGCCGGGGGTATATGCAGTAATACCAAAAGATGGTTTGGTAAATAACGTTATACCAAATATTAAGGAGTGTATAGTGAGCATAGTTGCATCACCTAAAATGGGAGCAAGCTTTGTTCAATATATAGTTGATGCCAATGTAAATGGAGGAACAACTATACCATTTGCTAAAGAAGATAAAATAGAAAGTTTTATATATTGTTTAAATGGAACATTAGATATAAAAATTGGAGAAGAAAAATATACGTTAATTGATGGAGGATATGCCTTTTCACCAGCTGGACTTGGAATATCATTTAAAAATGTAGGAAATGATAATGCAAAGTTTCTTCTATATAAGCAAATATATATTCCACTTGAAGGCATTGAAGCAGAAGTCTGTGTTGGAAATGTTAATGATATTGAATATAAAATTTATGATGAAATGGAAAATGTATATATAAAAGATTTACTTCCAACACATCTTGGCTATGATATGAATATGCATATACTTGCATTTGAACCAGGTGGATGTCATCCAATAGTTGAAACTCATGTACAAGAACATGGCGCTTATGTTTTAAGTGGTGAAGGTATGTATTTATTAGATGATAAGTGGATGGGAATAAAGAAAGAAGATTTCATATGGTTTGGCCCGTATGTTGCACAATGTGCTTATGGAGTTGGAAGAGAATTATTTTCTTATATATATTCAAAAGATTGCAATAGAGATGTAATTTTATAAATTTAATGAAGAAATAGAAAATTATTTAAATGAAAATAATTACTTAGAAGAAAAGGACTATTATATAATTCATAAGCCCGTTGTTGCAGGAAATCCAGCAAAGGTAGTTAGAGAAGATATTGCATGGGATAGAGAAATAACAGATAGTGATTAAATTGATAAATAAATTTATTGGAATTTGACTTCTTACTATATATGATTAATTAATAAATCTAGGAACACCAAGCTATTCTGGTGTTCCTTTTTCAGACACTTTATTTAGGAATTTCATAGCTAGTTCTTCACGTAAACCAGGAAGATTTGTAGTTCCTTTTTCTTTGGATATTCTGTAAAATTCGCATTTATAATTTATGCGATTTAAAGCATTTTGTAATAGAGTAATCTGTTTTTCGGTCTTTGCCTTTTGGTGCATAAACAGTTCATATCGTTTATCAATTGTGGAATCCCCTTCTTCGCACCATTCAAAAAAATTTTTAATATCCTTAAGTGGCATGCCTGTATTTTTTAAACATTCTATCATTTTTAAGCATTCAACATCTGTATCATCAAAGATACGTATATTTCCAGAAGTTCTGTTAACTAGAGGAAGAAGTCCCTCCTTGTCATAGTAGCGCAGAGTTGATATTGATATATTAAGCATTTCTGAAATTTCTCCAATGGAATAAGCCATAAAACACCTCCAAAAAAATTTTTAAAAAAGTATTGACCTAAAGTTAGGTTTAGGTATTAGTATAGAGTTATCATAATACATGAAAGCAGTATATGCAAGTTCAAAGTGTATTTGATCAAATAAGAGTATACAAAAAGATGAATTTGATAAGATGGCAAAGAACGCAAGAGAAACAATGGGGGGGTATTTATGTGTGATCCATGCCCATTATCACATGAAGATTGCGTGAAAATCTATGAAAAAGCATATAGATAAAAGAAATAAAATAATATAGATAAAAGAGGAGAAGAGAATAATGGATAGAAAAGAATTAGAAAAAGTATCAGATTTTTTACTTGGTGAAGAAAATACAGCATATGCAGAATATTTCATCGGTAAAAGTTATTTAAGCTCTTTAAATGATAAAGAAGTTGGAATATGCAATGTAACATTTGAACCAGGATGTAGAAATAATTGGCATATTCATCATGGTAGTGGTCAAATATTAATTTGTGTTGGTGGCCATGGATGGTATCAAGAAATGGGAAAAAAGCCACAACTTTTAAAAAGCGGAGATGTAGTATATATAGCACCAGAAATTAAACATTGGCATGGTGCAGTAGCAGATGAAGCTTTTGCACATTTAGCATTATCTGTTCCTAAAGAAGGTGCTTCCAATGAATGGTGTGAACCGGTAACAAATGAAGAATATGCAAAACTAAGATAATATTACAATGTCATAAGTATGAAAAATATTATTTATAGAGTGGAGGAATATATATGAAAAAGCAGACAGCAGGAAGAGATGCTCTTGGAACATTTGCACCCAAATTTGCAGAACTTAATGATGATGTTCTTTTTGGGGAAGTATGGTCAAGAGAGGATAAGTTATCACTTAGAGATCGAAGCGTGATTACAGTTACAGCATTAATGACAAAAGGTATTTTTGATAATTCTTTAAAATACCATATAATTAATGCAAAGAATAATGGAGTAACAGCCGAAGAAATGTATGAAATAATTACTCATCTGGCATTTTATGTGGGATGGCCAAATGCATGGGCAGCGTTTAGTTTGGCAAAAGAAGTTTACTCTGAAAATAACTGATTTACGATTTTAATAACCATCTGATCGGGTAATATGGTCAGATGGTATATTGATATATGGAAGAAATATAAATTAATGAATTTAAAAAAATAATAAAGATGAAAAGGAATTGACGTTATGAAATTAATAGAAAAAGGAACTTTTGAAGGAGAACGTTCACTATTTAAATCTTTTAATACAGAAATAAAGGACAGTGTATTTTTAGAAGGCGAATCTCCAATTAAAGAGAGTGAAAATATAAGAATATATAATTGTAAATTTTGGGGTAAGTATCCAATGTGGCATAATAAAGATGTAGAAGTTTATGACAGCTATTTTACAGAAGATAGTCGTGCAGCCATTTGGTATACAAGTGATATAATAATGAATAACTGCAAAGTTGATGCACCTAAGATTTTTAGAGATGCTCAAAATATTACAATTAATAAAACTATTATGAATACAGAGGAAACACTATGGGACTGTAAAAATGTTAAGATTAATGATTCTAAATTTAAAGGTAATTATTTATTATTACATAGTTCTAATGTTGAAGTTAATAATTTTAAATTAGATGGAAATTACTCATTTCAACACGTGAAAAAAGGTGTTTTTAGAGAGTGTGTAATCAACTCAAAAGATACTTTTTGGAATACAGAAGATATTACAGTATATGATTCTGTTTTGAATGGAGAATATTTAGGATGGTATTCTAAAAATCTAAGACTTATTAACTGCAAAATAAGTGGAACACAGCCATTGTGTTATGCAGAAAATTTAATATTAGAAAATTGTGAAATGGTTGATACAGATTTAAGCTTTGAATATTCAACAGTTCAAGCTGAAGTCATAAACACAGTTGAAAGTATTAAGAATCCATTTAGCGGGACCATAAAAGTAGAAGATGTTAAAGATATTATATTGGATGATCCCAATTTGGATTTTGAAAATATACAAATTATAAGAAAAGCAGTATGATATTATAATAATTTATAAGGAGGTAATCAATTTGAAGTATGATTTTAATACTATTATTAATAGAAGAAATACAAATAGTGTTAAGTGGGACACCTCACAGGAAAAAGATATTATACCAATGTGGATAGCTGATATGGATTTTAAAACAGCTGATCCAATTATCAATGCTTTAGAAAAAAGAGTGCAGCATGGAATCTTTGGATATACTAATATTCCAGATGACTATTATGAAGCTGAGGTTAGATGGTGGAATAGGAAACATAATTTTGAAATAAAAAAGGAATGGATTGAAGCTAGTACAGGTGTAATTCCATCACTTTCAGCAGTTGTACAAGCATTTACAGAACCAGGGGATAAAGTTCTAATTCATTCACCGGTCTATAATTATTTTAATACGTCCATAACGAATAATAGATGTACCATAGTATTAAATGAACTAAAGTACAATGGTGAGTTTTACGAAATTGATTTTGAGGACTTTGAAAAGAAGGCTTCAGATGAAAGAGTTAAAATTTTTATTTTATGCAATCCTCATAATCCTGGAGGAAGAGTATGGAGTAAAGATGAACTTCAACGATTAGGTGAAATATGTTTAAAACATAATGTTTTAGTATTAGTTGATGAAATTCATAGGGATTTGGTTTATAAAGAAAATAAACATATTCCATTTGCATCAATTAATGAAAAATTTTTAATGAATTCCATCACTTGTACGGCACCTAGTAAAACATTTAATATTGCTGGACTAAAAATATCAAATATTATAGTAGCTAATGAGGAGTATAGAAAAAAAGTAAATAGATCACTAAATATAAATGAGGCAATAGAGCCTAATATTTTTGGAATTGAGGCATTAATTGCTGCTTATAATGAAGGAGAAGAATGGTTAGAACAATTATTGGATTATTTAAAAGGAAATCTAGATTATTTACTTTCGTTTATTAATGAAAGGCTTCCAAAATTAAAGGTTGTGGTACCTCAGGCTACGTATTTAATATGGATTGATTGTAAAAGTCTTGGTATGAGTTCAAAAGAGATCAGTAAAAAAATACTTGAACAAGGTGACCTAAGAATCAATGATGGACAAACATATGGTGAAGCAGGAGAAGGATTTATTAGAATAAACATAGCATGTTCTAGATCATTACTTAGAGAAGGATTAGAAAGGTTAGAAAAAGTTTTGAAATGAAAAAATTATGAGATAGATTCTTATATTAGTTAGAGGTATTTTTATGTTTTCAAACAAGGCACTTAGAAAATTGATTATTCCAATATTTTTGGATCAAATCCTGATTATAGTTGTTGGAATAGTTTCCACTATGATGTTATCTTATACTGGTGAAGCGGCAGTTTCAGGTGTTTCTCTGGTGGATATGATAAATATGTTAATAATTTATTTGCTGGCTGCACT
Organism: Clostridium neonatale; assembly: GCF_900465025.1. Classification (NCBI taxonomy): domain Bacteria; kingdom Bacillati; phylum Bacillota; class Clostridia; order Eubacteriales; family Clostridiaceae; genus Clostridium; species Clostridium neonatale. The sequence continues at coordinate 585,554 of NZ_UICR01000002.1, read as the reverse complement.
TACTACAGGAGGAGCTGTAGTTGTTTCACAATATATTGGAAACAAAGATAGAGATAATGCGTGTAATGCTGCCAGTCAGTTAATTGGAATATCATCACTTATTTCTGTTGGAATTGTAATTTTTGTAGCTGTTTTTCATAAACCAATGCTAAGTATTCTATTTGGGAATATTGAAGCTGATGTTATGACATCTGCTATAACTTATTTTGTTATTTCTGGATTGTCATATCCGTTTTTATCTATTTATGATTGCGGTGCTGCTTTATTCCGTTCCATGGGAAATTCCAGCACGCCAATGATTGTTTCTATTATTATGAATCTAATTAATTTGGTTGGAAATGCAATTGGAATCTTTGTATTACATGCAGGTGTCGCAGGTGTTGCAACTGCATCAATCATTGCTCGTGCAGTTGCAGCAGCCATTATGCTGTATATGTGTTTCAATAAGAAAAATGAAGTATTCATTTCTTTCTCTAAGATTTTTTCTTGGAACGGTGAAATGATTCGAAGAATCCTAAATATAGCCATTCCCAATGGCATAGAAAACGGAATTTTTCAACTGGGGAAGGTTCTTTTAATTAGTATTGTTTCAATGTTTGGTACAGCTCAGATTGCTGCAAACGGAATTACAAACAGCTTAGTTATGATTGCAATTACGTGTGCAAATGCAATAAACTTAGCTATAGTTACTGTAGTAGGTCAATGTGTTGGTGCAGGTGACTATTTACAGGCTACTAATTATACAAAGAAACTTATGAAGAGTGCTTATATTGGAACTATATTAAGCAGTTTAGGCCAGATTCTGCTTCTTAAGTGGATTTTAAATTTTTATTCTTTACCTATAGAAGTCCGTCATCTGACTTATATACTTGTTATGATTCATAATTGTTGTGCAATCTTTCTGTGGCCAGCTTCATTTACTCTTGCCAATGCGCTGCGTGCGGCAGGGGATGTACGATTTACTATGGTTATATCAATAAGTTCATTGTTTATATTCAGAATATCCTTTGCTTATATTCTAGGTGTTATTTTTCAAATGGGAGTTATTGGCGTATGGATTGCTATGGGGATTGACTGGATGTTTCGTGCCATTATATACATTATCAGGTTTAAGCGTGGTACGTGGAAGAACTTTCAGGTAATTTGATTGAATTTTAAAAGATTAATTTATTAAGTTTATACCAGAGAAAATTTTATTTATGGAAGAAATATATTTACAACATAAAATAGTTGCTTTTAAGTAATTATAGTACAAAGGTAGCGTATTATTTTAAAACAGTAGAAGAAAATCTTATCTGCCTAATTTAGGAAGATAAGATTTTCTTAGTATGCTTATTATGGGAATACATTATTTTTCAGATAATTCCGCCTAACTTCGTGGGGCCTTATTGTACCCCAAAATTTGTGAAAGATTAAATTCTTTGAAAAAGAATTAACTAATGCAAATAGAAAATTAATGTTATATTATTTATAATATACGTAAAAAGTTTCATAAAATTCTGTTATGAAGTAGTTGAAAATAAGACGTGGAAAATATATTCCTATATTAAATAGGAGATATGAACTATATCTTTATCTACTATAAGCTTTGCATCTACTTCATAGACATTTTTTATAAGCTGTGGTGTAAGAATTTCTTTTGGAGTGCCATACTGAACTATTTTTCCGTCTTTTAAAACATATATTTTATCACAATACATAGTAGCAATATTTAAATCATGAATGGCAGCAATCACTTCTATATTTAAGCTTTTAACTATTCTCATAAGCTGCAACTGATATTTTATATCTAAATGATTTGTAGGTTCATCTAATATTAAGCATTTAGGCTGCTGGGCTAAAGCTCTTGCAAGTATTACTCTTTGCTGCTCTCCACCAGATAAGCTCTGAAAGTTTCTATCTTTAAAGTTCATCATATCAACTTTTTTTAAAGCATCATTTACGATATCATAATCTTCTTTATTATCTCTTTCCATAAATTTTTTATGAGGTGAGCGTCCCATGAGAACTATCTCTTTAACAGTAAAATCAAAGTTATAGTTATTATGCTGTGACAGCACAGCTAATTTTTTTGAACTTTCTTTTACAGATATATTTTTTATATCAGCATAATCAAATTTTACTATGCCATTACTTGGCTTTAATACTCTATATATACATTTTAAAAGAGTAGATTTTCCACTTCCATTAGGCCCTATTATGCCTACAACTTCTTTATTATCAACTTCTATATTTATGTCTTTTAATATATTGTTGTCCTCTAAAACTACATTAACATTTTCTGTTTTTATATTCATTATTTATTACCACCAAAACCATAATTCTTTTTAATCATAAGCCATACAAATAATGGTGCTCCGATTATTGATATAACTATTCCAATAGGAATTTCAGTTCCTTTTATTATTACTCTTGAAAACACATCTGCCCATATTAAGATTATAGATCCTAAAAGAGCTGCTATTGGTATTATCTTTCTATGATCAGTTCCCAAAATTATTCTTACTAGATGTGGAACAATAAGCCCCACAAATCCTATCATACCAGAAGCATAAACCAATATGCCAATCATAAGAGAGGTTATTACTAGATATATGATTCTATAGCTATGTAAATCTGTGCCTAAAGTAATTGATACCTCATCACCTAATAACATTAAATTTAATGTTCTATATTGAGTTATAAAAAATATTGTTCCTAAAATAATAATTGGAAGTATGATGATTATTTCATCCCATTTTGCTCCAGCAAGGCTACCCATTAACCAAAAAGTTATAGTCTTTAATTTTTGTGAATCATCAGATATATATACTAAAAAGCTTGAAAAGGAGCTGCATACTGAACTTAGTGCCATACCTGCCAAAAGAAGTTTTATAGAATTACTTCGTCCTCCAATATTTGATATCACTAAAACTAAAATAGATATTGTAAAGGCGCCAATAAAGCCCATAAATCCAATTGAGTTACTTCCAAAGATACTCCCAAATCCAAGAATTACTGAAAGGGTGGCACCAAGAGATGCTCCTGATGATACACCTAGTATATAAGGATCAGCAAGAGGATTTTTTACTATCGCTTGCATAACTATTCCAGCTACAGACAGTCCAGCGCCTACAGAAATAGCAAGCACTATTCTTGGCATTCTTATAAGCCAGACCACATCAGAAATAGGACCAGTTCCACTATATGAAGAACCAATACCAAACAATTTATATAATATAACTTCATAAACTTCTTTCATACTTATATCAACAGATCCTATGGTAACAGAAAGACATATTGATAAAAAAAGTATGATTAAAAGTAGAATAGAAGTTCCTAAATATATAGGAACATCTTTGAAAAGTTTTTTATTCATTTCCATATAATCCATTAGCAAAAGTGTTTATACCATCTATGGTTCTTATACCGCTGGAATACATATCACCTAATGGTATTGCATAAACTCTTTTATTTTTTACTGCTGAAAGACTTGAAAAAGCAGGGTTATTAAGTATTTTGTTTACTTCATCTATAGGAACATTTTCATCTCCTCTGTCCATATAAGAAACAAAAATACAATCAGGATTTAAATTTATTAAGTCTTCAGCACCTATATTTCCGCCTTCAGGATTTAAAAGTTCTGCCTTTAATTTTGTTACCATATCTCCAGCTAAAGTTTTAGCTCCATAAGTATAGATATCATCATCAAAATATTCTATTACCATAGCTGTTTGTTTTTCTTTATTTGCAACTTTTGAAGTAACTTCTTCAACTTTTGAAGTAATATTATCTACTAAAGCCTTAGCCTTATCTTCAACATTGAAGATTTTACCTATATTTAATATGTCTGTAATTTCATTTTGAATGGTTCTTTCTTCAGATATTCCACTATTTAATGAGATATAAGTGTTTGTTCCATTGTTAATCCAGTAGTCAACATCACCTAATCTTTTGTCATCAAATAAAGAATACCATCCTAATATAAAATCAGGTTTTTCCATTACTATAGTTTCTTTATCAGGAGTAAATTCTGCTAAATAACTTACTTTACTGAAACTATCCTTATATTCATCTTTTACGTCATGGTCAAGACCTGCAGCAGCAACCATTTTATCTTCAAGTCCTAATGCAAGCATTGTTTCAATAGAATTTTGATAAATAGCTACGACTTTTTCAGGTGCCTTATTAAAAGTTATTTCAATAGGCTCCTTTGCATAGTTATATGTTGTTATAGTTACAGGATAGTGTGAATCAGTATTTAGCTCAGATTGTGAGATTGAAGAATTGTTTTGTATGTTTTTATTGTTTAGACCACAAGAAACAAGACCTAATAAAATGATCATGCTTAATAGAATTGTTATTAATTTTTTTTGTTTTTTCATGTTGTCTCCTTTTATCATTTGATATTTATTTGTTTCAATATAAAGATAGAAGGATACTCTTAGTCATCATTTGATATTTAATTTTTATTAATATCACTCTTTTACCGAAGAGTATCGATATTATAATAATGGCAAGTCTCCTGACTTATAGATCAGTACACTGATTCTCCTTCTCAAACATGGTTATGTTCAATGGTGTATTTTGAATCAGCATTCCCTAATTACAGTAGCGGCACTGTGTAGGAATTTCACCTAACTTCCTTTTTAATAAAAATATCAATTTTTGTTTGATAATTTTAACCAATATTATTTTTATATCAATATATTAAATAACTAGTTAAGTATATATAAAAATATTATTTGTGTCTATAAAAACATAGCTCTTTTATAAAAAAGGATTAGATAAAGTAATAAATTAAGATTTGGTTGCAGATGAGCTCACAGATACAAAGAAGATGAATCTACGTATGTATTATATAGATAATAAATACTGTAGTTAACATTTTAAAATCATAAAAAGAAACATATCTATAAAGATAAAATTTTACAATTGTTAGAAGAAATAAAGTTATAAATATTAGAACATATATGCTTAAATTCTTAAGAATTTGCTTATTTATTGAGCCTTTTCATGGTGTGGAGTAGAAAAAATAAAAAAAATCATTTCTAGAGAAATAGTAATGAACAGAATAAAAATCAGCTATATTTTTCGCGGATTTTTATTCTGAGAAATTAATAAACTAGAATATAATATTTATATATATTATATGCGAATTAAGAGTTAAAATATAAATAAGAATGGTTATTTTAACTCCATATAGGCGAAATTGTGGAGAAAAAATAATTGATTCACATATTATATGAAAAAATATAGGAATTTTTTTTATGGTTAATTTATTACTGTTTTGTTTTATACAACAATATAAAATTGATTGTGTAAAAAATTGGTATAGATATTACGCTTAAAGTATTATAAAAAAATTAAAATATAACAAAAGGAGAATAATATGAGTAGAATAGATGAACTTCAGTCTTTGATAAGATTTTATGAAGAACAGCTTGGAGAAGATGAAGGAGATTTATATGAAGAGTATGAATCTGAACTTGTAGCTGCTATAGATGAATTGAATAGATTAACTAAAAATTAAGAATAGAAATAAATCTTATTATAATACATTACGATCTTCAGAAAAGAAGGTTGCAGATCATGTTTTATTAAATGTATATTCTGTTTCAACAATATCTTTAGCTAAAAATGTTAGTTTAATCATATGGGGATATATTGATTCAGTAAGTATATCAACAGGAGAAATGAAGAAAGGATATATTCTTATTTATATAGATAGAGATAATGATGGCAATGGAATATTAAAAGAAGCAGAAAGAAATCATTTGGCTGGTGTAGAAATGTGATAGAATTCAATGTAAATTATTATATATACAAGAAGGGAGATAAATACATGAGCCTACAAGTTGTAGCAGAAAAGATCAATATATTAGCAGATTTTTGTGGAAAAAGGGATGTACAAGAATTAACTAGAGAAGAATTAATAAAGAAATATAATATAGAACATGCTGATTCATTAATATTATTTGGTGGAAGCATACTAGAAGGCTGTAAAGTAGCTGGAAAAGCTATGTTAAATGGCGTAGCTAAAAAGCTTATGATTGTTGGAGGAGAAGGTCATACTACTGAAAGTTTAAGAAAAAAAGTAAAAGAAGAATGCCCGGAAATTGAGACAGAAAATAAGATGGAAGCAGATATAATGGGTCAGTATATGAATTCAAAATATAATATAAAAGATTATTATATAGAAAGGGAATCTACTAATTGTGGTAATAATGTAACATATGCATTGCGTTTGTTGAATGAGAAAAATATTGAGGCTAAAAATATCATTATTATTCAAGATGCAACTATGCAGCATAGAATGGAAGCAGGATTTAGAAAGTATGATTCCAATATTAATATAATAAACTATGCTTCATATAAGACTAAAGTTATAGTTAAAGAAGATAAGTTGACATTTGAGAAAAATAATATATTAGGAATGTGGGATATTGAAAGATATATTTCACTGCTTATGGGTGAAATACCACGATTGAATGATAATGAAAGTGGATATGGACCAAATGGAAGAGGATATATTGCACATGTTGAGGTACCAAAAGATGTGTTAGATGCTTTTGAATACTTAAAAGGTGAATATAGGAATTTGGTTAGAGCTTAAAACCAGCTACATGTATTAAATTCAGAAAATGATATTGGATATTGATTAGGTCATCCAAGTTTGTGGTGGAAGTATTATAAGGATTTAATTATGAAATAATATGCTCAATTTATAGCAAACAGTTAAAATAATAAAATTGTTTCTATAAAATTGAGCATATAAACTCTTGATAATGATAGTGATGGGCAACAGAAGCAATTCTTAAAATTTTATATAATAATAGTATATAGTATAAATTTCTAATGTTAATTGAGAACAGCAATTATATTTTTGACATTTAAGAATAATTCAATTTTTAAGTTATTATTTATTAATAATAATTTGAATTTCAAAGGCTGTGTTTTATCTTAATAAATTAAATTAACAAAACTCATATCCATTGGATATGAGTTTTGTTAGATATGCCTAATAAGATGTAAGAAAAAAGATATGAATTTTATAAAGTAAAAAACTTAAGTGTATAAATCACTAATGTGAAGTATATCTGCGGTTTTATTATAGTAAAATATATATCACTAAAATAGTTATATATACTAACTGTTTAATTAAGTTTATATTAAATTATTTTTAACATAAATAAATGAAAGATAATACAAATCACAATAATTATTTTCCTTCAGAAGCTGCAGTTATTAAGACATAGTTATTCATGAACTCACCCCATTAATGCTTATATTTTAGTATTGATATTGTATAGAGAACACGACAAAAATTAATAAAATGTACAAAAAAGAGTTGTTAATGCATCCTATAATAAAGGATTGAATTGACAGCTCGTTTACTATTTTTGATTATTTAATTTTATAAGATATTATTGTGGGATTTCTTATTTAGTAGGAGATTATATATTTGTACAATGGTTTTAGTAAATGTTTACAAAAACATATAAAATTATAGATAAAAGATAAATTATTCAATATTTTTTCTTATGGATAGATGATACCATTTAAGCATGATAATAAAATAAATTAATGGAGGGGAATATAATGAATAAAAATTTAAAAAAAATAGCATCAGTTCTAATGTTTGTAGCTATGGCTTCAACGCTACTAGCTGGATGTGGAGGAAGTGGTGATTCATCACAAAGTTCAAGTGCATCTGGAAAGACAAAATTGACATTATGGCATATTCAAACAGCAACAGCAGCAGATGCAATTAAGGCTTCTGTAAAAAGGTTTATGGAAGCGAATCCTGAGTATGAAGTAGAAGTTGTTGATCAGGTTAATGATTCTTATAAGCAAAAATTAGCCATGGCGATGAGTGCAAATCAAACGCCAGATGTGTTTATTCAATGGGGAGGATCAGGGTTAATTGATTATGTTAATTCAAATAAGATTGCTGATCTTACGGATCTTATGAACAAAGACAACTATAAAGATAAATTTATAGATGCTGGAATTAATCAATGCTCATACAATGGCAAGATTTATGCTGTTCCGGTTGAAAACGTATCCGTTGCAGGTTTTTTCTATAATAAAGATGTTTTTGCTAAATATGGAGTAGAAGAACCCAAAACTATTTCTGAATTAGAAGCTGCATGTGATAAGTTAAAAGAAAATGGAGTAGCACCTTTTGCTCTAGCTAATGCTACAAAATGGACAGGATCTATGTATTATATGTATTTAGCAACTCGTTTTGGTGGTCTTGATGCATTTGCCAATGCAGCATCAGGAGAAGGCTCATTTGAAAACCCAGCATTTGAATTCGCCGGAAACAAGATTCAAGATTGGGTTAAAAAAGGATATTTTATGGATGGATTTAATGGAATGGATGATGATAGTGGTCAAGCTAGACAAGCATTATATAAAGGTGATGCTGCAATGGATTTAATGGGATCATGGTTTACAGGTACAGTACTCGGTGAAAATCCAGATTTTATGAGTAAATTAGGTTTCTTCCCATTTCCAGCCTTAGATAGTTCAAAAGAAGACCAATCACTTTGTGCAGGAACTGTTGGAGATAATTTATATTCAATTTCAGAAACATGTAAAGACAAAGAGGGAGCCTTTAAATTAATCCAAAGTTTATTAGACGATCAAGCACTTCAAGAACGTAAGAAATTAGGTAAAATTATTCCACTTAAAGATTTTAAACCAGATGATGAATTAACACAAAAAATACTGGATACAGTTAATAAAGCAAGTGGAGTTCAATTGTGGTATGATCAATACTTACCAGCAGAAGTTGCAGAAGTACACAAATCAACTTGCCAGGAAATATTTGGCTTAACTAAGACACCACAAGATGCAGATAAGGAATTACAGGCTGCTATGGATGCATATAAAGCTAAAAACAAATAACTATAGCAATAATTAAAAAATTAAAGCTGTTACAAAATAAAGCTTTTATAATAAATATAATTAATTTCTGAAGCTAATTATATGACTTAGTTTTGCAACAGCTCAATAATTATATGAAGGAGAGAGAAAAAGTGCAATTACAAACTAATAGTTTAGCTAAAAGGCGTGCCGCGTCAACAAGAAATGCAGCAATTATATTTCTTGTGCCAGCATTTTTATTCCTAATAATATATATAGCATATCCAATTGTATATTCTTTCAATTTAAGTTGCTATGATTGGAATGGATTTGCATCAAATAAGGTGTTTGTGGGTTTAAATAACTGGAAAGAACTTATGACTGATGTAGTTTTTAGAAAAGCATTTTTAAATAATAATATTATTATGGTTTTATCTATAATTGTTCAATTACCAATTGGTATTGCTCTTGCAACATTCTTAGACTTTGGTGGGAAAAAGTTGAATATATTTAAAGTAATTTGGTTTATACCAATGTTAATGTCATCTGTTGCAATTGGATATTTATTCAAGTATGCATTAGATGCAAATTCAGGTATAATATCTGGAATATCAAAGTTATTTGGTGGAAACTCAATAGATTTATTAGGAAATCCTAAGACAGCATTATTAACTATTACAGTAGCAATATGCTGGCAGTTTATACCTTTTTATATGGTGTATTTCTTAGCAGGCTATAGCAATATACCAGCAGATTTGTATGAAGCAGCAATTATCGATGGAGCTAAAAAAAGTCAATATTTTTGGAAGATAGCACTTCCACTAATGAAACCAGCCATTAAAAGTGCAATTGTATTATCTATGGTTGGATCATTAAAATATTTTGATCTTATATATGTTATGACAGGTGGAGGACCAGGCAATGCATCTGAACTCATGGCAACTTATATGTATAAAAATGCATTTTTATCTCAAAGAATGGGATATGGTTCTGCAATTGCTTCAGGAATGTTTATTATTATAACAATAATATCATTGATTACAATTAAAGCATTAAATAGAAAGGAAGAGTGATTGTTATGAAGGAGAATTTCTCGATAAAAAAAATATCTACCAAAACTATAATTGCAATATTAGCAATAGCATGGCTTTTAATTACAATAGTTCCTTTTATATTTATGTTACTTGCAGGATTTAAGCAACAATTTGAAATGCTTATGGGAAGTGTATTTGATTTACCTAAAAGTTTATATTTAAAGAATTTTATAGATGTATTTAAAGGTAACATATTCATTTACTTCAAAAATAGCATATTAGTACTTATTGTTTCATTGGTAATTTTATTATTCTTAAGTGCATGTGCATCTTATCCATTATCTAGATTTAAATTCAAATTGAACAAACCAATATATGGTATAATAGTAGCGTGTATGTCAGTGCCAGTTCATGTAACGTTGCTTCCAATATTTTTAATGACAACTAATATGGGATTGTATGATACACCTTGGGCATTAATAGGCCCATATGTAGCTTTTAATCTGCCAATTTCAGTATTTATATTAGTTACATTTATGCATGCTATCCCCAGGGAATTAGAAGAAGCAGCTGAAATAGATGGGTGTAATAAATATAAAATTTTCTTTAACCTTATGCTTCCATTAGTAAAGCCAGGCCTTGCAACTTTAGCCATATATAATGGCGTTGCTATATGGAATGAATTTAGTTTTGCATTAGTTTTAACTCAAACCTTACCTAATAGAACATTGCCACTTGCTATTTGGGAATATCAAGGACAATATACAATGAATGTTCCAATGATTATGGCAGTTCTTACTATTTCAATGCTGCCAATGATTATAGCATTTATTTTTGGACAAGATAAATTAATTAAAGGTATGATGGCAGGTGCTGTTAAAGGCTAGAATAAGCATTGTTTTAACTTAAAAAAATTAATATAGAGAAGAATAGTGGTGGATAAAGATATGTATAAGATATTAATAAAATTTAAAGATAAATTGTGTAAAATGAAATTTAATCAAAAGGTTACGATCTTTTTTATTCTCTCTATTTTAATTACAAATATTTTTATAGTTCTAGCAGTATATCAGTTAGCAGGAAAACAAATCACTGAAAAATCTAGCGGACTTATGGAAGGACAGTTTGAGACTATAAATGATAATTTAGATTCAACATTAAAAAATTTTGTTGAAATATCAAGCATGATATCTTCAGACAGCCGCGCAAAAGAGTTTTTAATGAATAACAAAGAAACTTCAAAAAATTATAACAAGGATACAAGTGAGGCGTATTCCTCAATAAGATATATTTTAGATTCAAATAATTATATTGATTATATTGCACTAGTTAAATTCAATGGGCCAGAATTAGTATATGTTGGAGAGACATGGACAAACAGTGATTTTAGAGATGAAATACTAAAAGATTATGAAAATTCTATATCTACTAAATTTATTAATTGTAAAATTAGTATGGATAAAAAAGTATTTTATCCAGATGAATATGTTTTAAATATTTATCAGCCTATAAGTGATAAATATATTTTCAATAAATATACAGGCTTTTTAGTTATTGGAATCGGAGAAAAGCACATTAAAGAGTTTTATACAAATTTGGGTAGCGAATTAAAAGTACAAACTTATTTGACTGATAAGACTGGAACTATTATATCTAATGAAGATAAAGATTTAATAGGAATAAGAAGTTCTTATGCACAAATATTGAAACAAAAAAGTGGAAAAGAGAAAATTGATAATAAAGTAGTTATTTATGAGAAACTTAATAACTTAGATTGGTACATTGTAGGAGAAATACCTAGAGAATCTCTTCTTAAAGATACTAGGACAGTTATATCTTTTATAATACTGTGGATAATAGTAACTGGTGTAATAATAAGTATAGGATTTTATAAATTTAGTAAAAACTTATATAAGCCAATGGATACTCTTGTAAAGAAAATGAAGGAAGTCTCTACAGGAAATTTTGAGGCACGGATGGAGTACAAGTATCAGGGAAAAGATTTTAAGCAGCTGGCAAGTGGGTTTAATATTATGATTGAGGAAATCAATATACTTATGTATAGAATAAAAAAGGAACAATCTGAGATTAAACAAATTGAACTAAATAAATTACAATCTCAAATAAAACCACATTTTTTATATAATACATTAGAATGTATTCACTGGCAGGCTTTATCAGATGGAAATAAAGAAGTATCACAGATGGTTAAGGCATTAGCGAATTACTATCGTTTGTGCTTAAGTAAGGGTAAAGATATAATACCTCTTATACAAGAATTAGAGAATATAGAAAATTACTTAATTATTCAGAATATGAGGTATAGTGATATAGCAAAATGTGAAATAAATATAGATAAAAGTTTTGAAAACGTATTGATACCTAAGCTTACATTACAGCCTTTAATTGAGAATTCAATTTATCATGGAATAAGAGTTAAGGATGGTTATAAGGGAAAAATAATAATTACTGCAAAAGAAAATCACAATAAGATAATTATATCAGTTGCTGATAATGGTGTTGGAATGAAGCAGGAGCAAATTGATGAGATTAATAATTCTATATCAGTATTTGATGAAAAAGCAGGATATGGATTAAGAAATGTTCATAAAAGAATAGAAATGCTGTTTGGCAGTGGGTATGGGTTATTCTACAGGAAAAATGATCATGATGGAACTACAGTAGATATTTTATTACCTAAAGGGGAGAGGGATTAATGTATAAAGCTATGGTTGTAGATGACGAAGAGATGATTCGAAAAGGAATATGCAATGTAATTCCTTGGGAAAAGCTCAAAATAGATACAGTTAAAATTGCATCTTCAGGTATTGGAGCGCTAAAGATTATGGAAGATGAAACTATTGATATTTTGATTACAGATATATGCATGACTGAGATGGATGGATTATCTTTAGTTGAGAAAATTAATTTCTTAAATCCAAGACTAAAAATTATTGTATTGACAGGATATGATAATTTTGAATACGCTCAAAAATGTTGCAAAATGCAAGTTGATGATTATCTTTTAAAGCCAGTAGATGAAATAGAACTTGAAAATACTATTGGAAGGCTAGTAAAAGATTTAGAAAATGAGAAAATTATAAGTCATAGGCAGAAGATAAATAGCAGAATACAGGGATTAACCGAACAATTAAAGCTTGAACAGATTATGCAAAATATGATTCATGAATCAATGAAGGCAGAGGAAATTGAAAAAGTATTAGTTGATTATTCTATTGATAAGGAAGAAGTATTGCAAATTGCATTAGTATGTCCAGTTATAGATGATAATTTATCATGGAAACAACATTTTGAATTATTAAATCTATATATAAAGAATACGTGTATTGAATTATTTGATTCAAAAAAAGAAGGTATTACATTTGAAGATAAAAATAAAAATATTGTAATTGCAACATTTGTAAGAGAAGAATTTGAAGATGTTACAGATAGAATAAAGTATTTAATTAATTATTTAAAAAACGAGTATGATATTAATCCTAAAATAGTTATGGGAAGCATTGTAAAAGGCTTTAATAAAATTAATATTTCATATAATGATGCTTATTCTTTACTCAATAATAAAAATATATATGATGGAATTATTACAAAAGAACCTATGGAGAAGCGTTTACTATTATTTAGTGAAAAAGTACAAAATTTAAGAAGAACTATGATGGATAATATTGATAATTTAGAAAACGTTATTATGGCGTACGAAGCTTATGTTGACGCTATAGAGTTTTATAACGTATCAGCTTCATTAGTAAAAAAAACATGCTTTGATGTTGGAAGTGGAGTATATTTTTCTTACATGATTGAGAAGGGAGAAGCAGGAGATAATAAAATAGATTCATTAATAATTTCCCTGAAAAATTGTAATTGTGATGATGCAATAAAAATTACTAGAGATTTTATAATGCAAATTCTTAAAGCAGATATTAGGGAAAGCTATGAGATTATCGGAAAAGCAAAAGCATATATTAAAGAACATTTAAATGAAGAAATTTCAGTTTATAGTATTGCAGAAATGCTTTATTTAACTCCAACGTATTTTTCAAAGCTATTTAAGAACAGTGCAGGTGAAGGCTGTAATAGCTATATAATAAGGAAAAGAATAGAAAAAGCAAAATTATTATTAGAAACAACTAGTATGAAAACGGGCAAAATAGCGGCCTTAGTAGGATATAAAGATACAAATTATTTTTCATTGGCATTTAAAAAACAAACTGGAATGTCACCAACAGAATTTAGAGAAAATGGAGGAATGGTAAAATGAAGCAAGCAGTTTTAATTTCGACAACTAAAAATAAAAGCTTTATAAATGGAAATGTTAAGATAAATGATGAAAAATCATATCATACATTAGAGTTAAATGGAGAGTCATATCAAACTATTGAGGGATTTGGAGGATGTTTCAACGAGCTTGGATATATAGGTTTAAATAAAGTGTCTAAAGATAAAAAAGAAGAGGTACTAAAGAATCTATTTGATAAACAAGAATGTAATTTCACTTATTGTAGATTACCAATTGGAGCTAATGATTATGCAGCAAGCTGGTATAGTTTAAATGAAACTAAAGGCGATTATGAAATGAAGAATTTTAGTATAGAAAGAGATAAAGAATGCCTGATTCCTTATATTAAGGAGGCAGAAAAATATAGTGAAAAGCTTACTTTATTTGCTTCGCCTTGGAGCCCTCCTACATGGATGAAGTTCCCTGAAGTCTATAACTTTGGAACCTTAATTTGGGAAGAAAAAAACTTAAAGGCCTATGCTCTTTATTTTAAAAAATTTGTTAAGGAGTATGAAAAGGAAGATATTATAATTAATCAAGTACACATACAAAATGAGCCAATAGCAGATCAGAAGTTTCCATCTTGTGTATGGTCAGGGAAAAAGATTCGCGATTTTATAAAAGATTACATTGGACCATTATTTGAAGAAAGTAATATGGATACAGAAATATGGCTTGGAACATTAAATTCACCTTATGATGATTATGGTGATGATAATTGGCAGTTTGGGCAATATAATAATTTTGCGAATATGATATTAAGTGATAAAAATGCAAGAAAGTATGTAAGCGGAGTTGGTTATCAATGGGGAGGAAAACATGCTTTATTGCAAACTAAAATAGCTTATCCAGAAATTAAAATAATACAAACAGAAAATGAGTGCGGGGAAGGAAAAAATAGCTGGGAGTATGCTGAATACGTATTTAATTTGATGTGGACATACCTAATGAATGGTGCATGTGCATATGTATATTGGAATATGGTCCTTGAAGAAGGTGGAATAAGCACATGGGGATGGAAACAAAACTCTCTTATTACAATAACAAAAGACAATAGCATTTACTATAATCCAGAATATTATCTAATGAGGCATTTCTCAAAATATATAAGACCAGGAGCAGTAATGAAGGGATTAAAGGGAGATTTTGCTGGAAATGCTTTAGCATTTGAGAACCCAGATGGAAGTATAGTATTAGAATTATTAAATCCATTTGATGAAGATCAAGAAATAACTTTTAATCTTAATGAAATAAATTACAATTTTACTGTAAAACCACATTCATTTAATACTTTGATACTTTAATAAATTTATTTTTAGGAGATGTGAAAAATGGCGGAAGAGAAAAGAATTACTCATGAATATGCTTTAGAAAAAGCAAAGGAAATAGTAGGAAAGATGACTTTACAAGAAAGAGCAGAGCAGCTAACTTATAAATCAGCCTCTATAAAAAGATTGGGGATTCCTAGATATAATTGGTGGAATGAAGGCTTGCATGGAGTGGCAAGAGCAGGTACAGCAACAGTATTTCCACAAGCAATTGGACTAGCTGCTATGTTTGATGATGAGCTATTGCATGAGATTGCAGAAGTTATTTCAACAGAAGGACGTGCAAAATACAATGAAAGTAGTAAAAAAGATGATAGAGATATTTATAAAGGGATAACTTTTTGGTCACCAAATGTTAATATTTTTAGAGATCCTAGATGGGGTCGAGGACATGAAACTTATGGAGAAGATCCATATTTAACATCTAGATTAGGTGTAGCTTTTGTAAAAGGATTGCAGGGAAAAAGAAAATATTTAAAAATAGCTGCCTGTGCTAAGCACTTTGCTGTTCATAGTGGACCAGAAGGATTAAGACATGAATTCAATGCAATTGTAGGTAAAAAGGATTTGTATGAAACTTATCTGCCAGCCTTTGAAGCTTGTGTAAAGGAAGGTGATGTTGAAGCAGTAATGGGAGCTTATAATCGTACAAATGGGGAACCTTGCTGCGGTAGTAAAACTTTATTAAAAGATATATTAAGAGGTAAGTGGAATTTTAAAGGACATGTAGTATCAGACTGCTGGGCAATTGCAGATTTTCATTTACATCACAATGTAACAAGTACTGCCACTGAATCAGCAGCATTAGCCATTAAAAATGGATGTGATTTAAATTGTGGAAATATATATCTTCAGATATTACTAGCATATAAAGAAGGATTGGTTACAGAAGAGGATATAACAACAGCAGCAGAAAGATTAATGGCAACAAGAATAAGGCTTGGAATGTTTGATGAAGAATGTGAATATAACAAAATACCTTATGAATTAAATGATTGTAAAAAGCATAATGAATTATCTTTAAAAGCAGCAAGAAAATCAATGGTACTATTAAGAAACAATGGAATATTGCCTTTAAATAAAGAAAAACTAAAAGCAATTGCAGTGATTGGACCTAATGCTGATAGTAAAATAATGCTTAAGGGTAATTATTCAGGAACTGCATCTAGATATATTACTGTATTAGATGGAATACATGAAGCTGTTCAGGATGATGTGAGGGTATATTATTCAGAAGGGTGTCATTTATATAAAGATAGAGTTGAAGAATTAGCAGAACAAGATGACAGATTAGCAGAAGCAATTTCAATAGCAGAAAGATCAGATGTTGCAATTCTTTGCTTAGGCTTAGATTCTACTATTGAAGGAGAGCAAGGTGATGCAGGTAATAGTGAAGGGGCTGGTGATAAACCAAACTTAAATTTACCAAGAAAGCAACAAGAACTACTAGAAAAAATAATTGAAACTGGAACACCAGTTATATTAGTAATTGGTACAGGAAGTGCATTAACATTTAATGGAGCAGAAGAAAAATGTGCTGCTATATTAGATGCATGGTATCCAGGAAGTCGTGGTGGTAGAGCTGTAGCTGATTTATTATTTGGAAAATGCTCACCAAGCGGTAAATTACCTGTAACTTTTTATAAGGATCTTAATTATATACCGGAATTTACTGATTATTCAATGAAGGGTAGAACATATCGTTATATTACAGGAGAAAGCTTATATCCATTTGGATATGGATTAACTTATTCTACTGTAGAATTATCAGAGTTAAATGTATCAAATATTAAGGATGAATTCGAAGATGTAGATGTAAGCATAAAAATCACAAATACAGGAGAGTTTGATATCGAAGAAGTAGTACAATGCTATATTAAAGATCTCGATTCTAAATATGCAGTTCTAAATTATAGCTTAGCAGGATTTAAACGCGTTGAACTAAAGAAAGGAGAAAGTAAAGTTGTAACTATGAAGGTTAAAAAATCATCCTTTGAAGTAGTAAATGATGAGGGAGAAAGAATACTTGATAGCAAAAACTTTAAATTGTTTATTGGTATATCTCAACCAGATAAAAGAAGTGTACAACTCACTGGTGTACAACCTTTAGAAACTACAATAAAATTAATATAAAATTTATGGTGGATTTCAAAGGTTATGCCTTACTTCCACCATGAACCCCACAAAAATCTAATTTTAATATGCTCCCTTTATAGTAGACAGTTAAAATAATAAAACTGTTTCTATAAAGGGGTATTTTAATGTCAAGAAAAACTAAATGTTCTCTTGATGAAAAATTGATAGAGGTGATTTAGGATAAGTTATGAAGAACCAAAATTAAAAGAAGTATTTTAAATATTTTAAAGCTCTAAATCCAACACAATATACGGGAATTTACTTACCCTTTTTAATGAAAATTAGTAAGTAACATTATTAAGTTCTTAAATGGTATTATATTCACTTAATAAATCACAAAATTTCAAAACTAATTTTAATGAATTTTTAGCCTTGGGATTGTTAATTTTAGAGTTATTAAACATTATTTATGAAAAATTACAAAAATACATTAAAATGAAATAATTTTCTTATAAGTCATTGAAAGAACAACAAATCTTAAGCTATAATAAGGAAGAAATTTTACGAGTATAAAAGAGCAATATAATATTTTAAATATATTAGCTTTAGAAAGAGGATAAAGGCTATGGCAAAGAATGAAACAAAAGATATGACTACAGGTAATCCATTTAAAATTATTTTGGGATTTTCAATTCCATTATTGTTTGGAATGCTATTTCAACAGTTTTATAGTATGGCAGATACAATTATAGTAGGGAAATATTTGGGCGTTGATTCTTTAGCGGCAGTAGGGTCAACAAGTTCAATAAATTTTATGATAATTGGATTTTGCATGGGGATTTGTAATGGATTTGCAATACCAGTAGCACAAAAATTTGGAGCATCTGATTATAAACTTTTACGTAAATATGTAGCTAATAGTGCATGGTTATCAATTATAATTTCAGCTATAATGACAGTTATAGTATGTGTATTTTGCAGAGATATTTTAGTTTTGATGAGGACACCAGAAAATATTATTGATGGTGCATATGATTATATATTTGTAATATTTTTAGGAATACCAGTAACATTTCTTTATAATTTGTTAGCAGGTATTATTCGTTCACTTGGAGATAGTAAGACACCACTTATTTTTTTAATTATATCTTCAGTGATTAATGTTATTTTGGGCTTATATTTAATAATATTTGTGCATATGGGAGTAGAAGGATCAGCTTTGGCTACGGTTATATCACAGGGAATATCAGGAGTATGTTGCTTAATATTTATGAGAAAAAAATATGAAATTCTTAAATTTGAAAAAGATGAATTAAAAATTGATGTAAGATGTATTAAAAAGTTATGTTATATGGGAATACCAATGGGATTACAATATTCTATTACAGCTATAGGTAGTGTAATACTACAGACATCAGTAAATAATCTTGGTTCAGATGTGGTAGCTTCAGTTGCTGCTGGGTCTAAAATATCTGCATTTTTATGTTGTCCATTTGATGCACTTGGTTCAACAATGGCGGTATATGCTGGACAAAATGTTGGGGCTAGAAAGTTAGAGCGTATAAGTCAAGGAATAAAGAGCAGTATAATTATAGGATCAGCATATTCAATAATAGCTCTTATTGTATCAATTTTCTTTGGAAAGAGCATAGCATTAATATTTATAGATAGTAGTGAAGCACAAATACTTTCACAAGTAATTAAATATTTAATAATGACAGCAACTTTTTATATTCCATTATGTTTTGTAAATGTAGTACGTTTTACTATTCAGGGAATGGGATATTCAATGTTTGCAATACTTGCTGGAGTATGTGAGATGATAGCAAGAACAGTGTGTGGATTTGTTTTAGTTCCTATATTTGGATATATAGCAGTATGTTTTGCTAGTCCAGTTGCATGGATATGTGCAGATGCATTTTTGATACCAGCATATGGTGCTGTATTAAAGGATTTAAAGAAAGAGATTGATATAACAATACATGAAGAACAAATGTTAGAAGGAGAGGTTGTAAAAGAGAATATAGAAATATAACTTGTAAAATTGATACCTTCTAGCATATCAGTTAGAAGGACTTTTTTATTCTTTAGGAAATTATATTCATGGATAATCTGTGGATAATTCATTTTTAAAAATATTGCAATAAACTAAATGCATAGTTCCTAAAGAATAAAAAATAAATTATATGCGCCTGGTCTTTTCTTCGGCAAGCTCAGAAAATCCAGAGTGCGCTGAAAAAAATCGACGGCTTAAAGGATTACGTTTTATAAAAGCTATTGTATTCTATTGGATTTGTATTTTTATAGAAGACTATATCATAGTCGCCTTGGCGATTTTTTTATTTTTAAGGTGGTGATAAAATGACATTACAGCAATTAAAATATGCAATTGAAATTGCAAAATGTGGATCAATTAATATTGCTGCTAGAAAGCTTTTTATTACTCAGCCAAGTCTTTCTAATGCAATTAGAGAACTTGAAACTGAACTAAATATAAGTATTTTTCAGCGTACAAACAGAGGAATTAGTGTTTCAGTTGATGGAGCAGAATTTTTAGGTTATGCACGACAAGTAGTTGAGCAAACAGAACTGTTAGAAAAACGATATTTTAATACAAAGCCTTCAGCACAACATTTTTCTGTATCAACTCAGCATTATGCCTTTTCTGTCAATGCTTTCGTTAACTTAATAAAAGAATATGGAAATAACGAATATGAATTTAGTCTAAGAGAAACGAAAACCTATGAAATTATTGACGATGTAAAAAATCTTCGAAGTGAAATAGGAGTTTTATATTTAAATGAGTTTAACTCAAAAATTCTTAATAAACTCTTTAAGGAAAACAACTTAAAGTTTACAAAGTTATTTGTGGCAAAACCACATGTATTTATTAGTATAAATAACCCTCTTTCAAAGCAAAAAGTAGTAACTATTGAAGATTTGAAGGATTATCCATATTTATGTTTTGAGCAGGGAGAATATAATTCATTTCATTTTTCTGAAGAAATACTAAGTACTCTTTCTCATAAAAAAAACATAAAAGTTAGTGATAGAGCAACTCTTTTTAATCTATTAATTGGATTAAATGGGTACACTATATCAACGGGAGTTCTAAGTTCTGATTTAAATGGAAATGATATTATTGCTGTACCTCTAGATGTCAATGAAGAAATAATAGTTGGTTGGATTTCACATAAAAGTATTAAGCTTAGCAAACTTGCGAATATTTACATTGATGCATTAAATGAAATTATTTCAGAATTTATATAAGATTTATTTCTAGTGCTTTTAAAAACAAGATTTACATATTTCAGCTATAGTATAAAACTATAACAAGTAATAGTTTTTTGGAGTTACACTATAATTAAATTTATATGATATGATTACTTCAATAAAAATTTTTGATAAAAGATTGTTTTTAAAATTAGATTAACAATTTTTATAGGAGGAATAATTATGAATAACAATGCACCGTTTAAATATGATATTGTAGGAAGTTTTTTAAGACCTGATTATTTAAAGAAGGCAAGAAGTGAATATGCAAATGGAAAAATTACAGCAGAAGAGCTAAAAAAAGTTGAAAATGTAGCAATTACAGATTTAATTACAAAACAGAAAGCAGCTGGACTTAGAGTTATAACAGATGGAGAGTTTAGGAGGAGTTCATGGCATCTTGATTTTATGTGGGCATTTAATGGTGTTGGACATGAGAAGACAAAGGATGGAATTCCGTTTGATGGAGAGGCAGCATTAATTGATGACACATTCCTTATTGGAAAAGTATTTGTTAACAGTCATCCTTTTGTTGAACATTTTAAATTTGTAAAACAATTTGAAGATGATAATACTGTTGCTAGACAGACAATTCCTGCACCAGCACAGTTTTTATTTCAGATGATTATCCCTGAAAATTTGGAAAAAACAAAAGCCATTTATCCAAACGAAGAAGAGTTGATTTTAGATATTGCAGATGGATACAAAAAAGTTATTAAAGACTTATATGCAGCAGGATGCAGGAACATCCAGTTTGATGATTGTACATGGGGAGTATGCGTTGATCCTAATGCTTGCTTAATTTTTGGTACTGATGAAGATGGCCTTCAAGATAATATTGAAAAATTAATAAGAATCAATAATCTTGCTATTGAAGGTAAGCCAGAAGACCTTGTAATTAACACTCATATATGTAGAGGAAATTTTCATTCTACATGGGCGTGCCAGGGAGGTTATGACAGTGTAGCAAAAGATCTCTTTGCAAAAGAAAATGTACAGGCCTTTTATTTGGAATTTGATGATGAACGTTCTGGTGATTTTGAATCACTTAAATATGTAGGTAAAGATAAGAAAGTTGTATTAGGACTCATTACAACAAAATCTCCTGTACTTGAGAATAACGATGATATAATTAAACGTATCAAAGAAGCTTCAAAATACATTCCATTGGAACGCTTATGTTTAAGTCCTCAGTGTGGATTTGCATCTACGGAAGAAGGTAATAAACTTACAGAAGAAGAACAATGGGCAAAATTGAAACTGGTTCAGGAAGTTGCAAAAGAGGTATGGAAATAAAATTATTGATTTAAAAAGAATATTATTTAAGCGGACTTGAAATATAGTCTGCTATTTTTATGAAAAATGTTTTTCTAAATTAAAATAAAAAACTTGTAAATTTTACAAAAAAGTATTAGTATATAATAAGAAATTTAATAATTCAGATGAAGATAGCGGGAGAGTTATGGCTATGGCTATACACCGAAGAAGTAAATCTTTCAGGTACCTAATAACATATTAGAGATGACCGCTATTGGATGAATCCTTGGAGAGACTCTTTATAATGAGCACCGAAGGAGAAAGCTGTATAGCGAAACTCTCAGGTAAAAGGACAGGGTAGTTAACATATATTAAAAAGTAATTTATATTTAATTACTTTATTTAGACCTTATCTATTCATAATTTGTATCTCCAACTAATAAATATTCATAATTTTGAAAGGCGGAGAATAATATGTCAGAAAATGAAAACTTGTCTAGAGGCCTTAAAAATCGTCATGTTCAATTACTTGCAATTGGAGGTGCAATTGGTACAGGCTTATTCCTTGGATCAGGCAGGTCTATTAGCTTGGCTGGCCCATCTATTTTATTTGCGTATGCCATAACAGGAACAGTTTGTTTTTTTATTATGCGCGCCCTTGGAGAACTATTACTTTCTAACTTAAACTATCATTCATTTGTAGATTTTGTACATGATTATTTAGGAAACGGATCAGCATTTATTACTGGATGGACATATTGGTTCTGCTGGATTTCACTTGCCATGGCTGACTTAACTGCTGCTGGACTTTATATACAATACTGGTTTCCCAATATAGCTCAGTGGGTTCCAAGCCTTATAGTTCTTATAGTTTTACTAATTATGAATCTTACAACAGTGAAGTTGTTTGGAGAAATGGAATTCTGGTTTGCATTAATTAAAATTGTTGCAATTTTAGCATTAATTATAATTGGTACATTTATGATAATAAAAGGATTCTCTACAGATGCTGGTACATCTAGCTTTACAAACCTTTGGAATAATGGTGGTTGGCTCCCAAATGGAATAAAAGGTTTTGTACTTTCATTTCAAATGGTTGTATTTGCTTTTACTGGAATTGAATTAGTTGGATTAACAGCTGGTGAAACTGAAAATCCAGAACATGTTATTCCAAAAGCCATTAATAATATTCCAATTAGAATTATTATTTTCTATATTGGGGCGCTTATTGTTATTATGAGTATATACCCATGGAATTCAATTAATCCAGATAAAAGTCCATTTGTACAGGTATTTAGCGCAGTAGGAATTACAGCAGCAGCAAGTATTGTAAATTTCGTTGTACTAACATCAGCTGCATCTGCTTGTAATAGTGGTATTTTCAGTACAAGCCGTATGGTTTATTCTCTTGCTAAAGAAAATAATGCACCTGAGTCAATGAAAAAATTAACACCTAATCAAGTACCTTCTAATGCTATAATATTCTCTGCAGCTGTGATTTTTATTTCAGTTATTCTGAATTATATTATGCCAGAAGGGGTATTTGTGCTAATTACAAGCATATCAACATTCTGCTTTATCTTTATTTGGACAATTATAGTTATTTGTCATTTAAGATATCGCAAAACTAATCCTGAACTTGCATCTAGGAGCAAATTCAAAATGCCACTGTACCCAATTGCTAATTATATAATTTTAGCATTTTTAATTTTTGTTATAGGTATATTAGCACTTAATAAAGAAACTCGTGTGGCTTTATTTGTAACACCAGTATGGTTTATAATGCTTGGGGGGATTTATAATATACTTAAATTAAAGACGAAAAATGAGGAAGCTGTCAAAGGAGATTTAGTATAGAATTCAAATTATAGATATATTACTTTAGCGTACTTAGGAAATCCGGAAAATTTAATAAATTATTTTTAAATTCATTAGTGAACTCTAGCATTTTTATCATCTAATATTAATATGGTAAAAATGCTAGAGCCTTTTTTTATTCTATTGGATTTATGTTTTATAGGTGATTATATCATAGTCGCCTTGGCAATTTTGTTATTAAATTTTAACTGGAATAATATGTTAATATAGAATATACGAATATACCAGTAAAAATTAATGAATTTAATTATCTAAAAAATTTTTACGAACATCTTCTAAATTTACATTTTCCAAAGAATCTGTTACTTCGATTCCAATTGCAGCTATATTGTTATTGACTACTACATATGATCCACTTTTATCTATATTAAAATCTACGTCTATAATACCTTTCTTACCTGTAAATGTAGTTACAACATCACCAGTTTCTCCATCATATAAGGTGAAAGTGCTATCTGGATTATCATATGAATCAAGATCTAATGAAAGGTTTGTTTTTATGCCTTTTTCTAATACTACTACAAGTGGTTCAAATTCATAACCGGTTCCCTTAATATTTAAACTCTGTGTATCTCCAGAAATATTAGCCTTTTTAATCAATCTATCAGTTGAAACCTTACTTAAATCATCACCATATATACTTGGAGTTTGCTCAGCATCAGTTACTGTATTACCTGTGCAGCAACTCATTCCACTACTTGGTTGTGGCAATGATGGATCTGCCTTAGATGTATCCACAGAATCAAGATTATCAGTAACCTTAATAACTCCTCTTATCATTCCCATCCAACAACTGAAATTTATATCTTTATCTTCTGGAGTAAATTCAATTATGTTTTCACCAGAATTTAGAGTTTTCTGTATATTTAAAGATGGTATTACCACAGCATTATTACAGGAATTTAACTTACTTCCTGTTATTATCCACTTAACAGGCATTCCTTTTTGTACATAAAATACATTAGGTGTATACCCATTATTATCTGCTGTCATATTTATTATTTGAACTCCATTTTCAATAGTTGGTTTAGCTATATTAGTTTGAGATGCATTTGCTGAAGTACCTTGTGCTAATGTTCTTATATTAGGAAGGCCAAAACCTGCAAGTGCAAGGCCTCTATTTCCCATTATTAATCCAAGTATTATTACTAAAAATCCACTAAACTTTAATAATTGTTTTGTATAACCTTTGCTTAAAAATCCAGATATAGCCCCAAAGCCTAACATTAAAGGAACTGTTCCTAAAGAAAATACAAACATTGATAATGCTCCATTCATTGCACTACCAGTACCTAATGCATAAAGCTGCATTGTTTGCAAAGGGCCACAAGGCATTAATCCATTTAACATTCCAACTAAGAAAGGAGTTTTAGGTTTCTTTTTTGTAGAACATGAAGACCAGGGTAACTTAATATTAAGCTTTCTAAAAATAGAGAATCCTGCCATGTTTAATCCCATTATAACCATAAATACTCCTGCAAATATTTGAAGCCCTGCTTTCACATTAAGTGATAATGATAGGACAGAACCTAAAGCACCTACAATAGCACCAATAATTGTATAAGAAGTTACTCTTCCTGCATTATATAAAATTGCAGGCATTAAAGTCTGAAACTTACTTTTTTCTTCTTTTAAAATACTTTGTGTAAGCATTATACCGCCACACATACCAACACAATGAATTGATGTAAGCATACCAACAATAAATAATACCATATAAGATGCATTATTTAGAGCAGAGCTCATATCAAATCCCGCAGTAGAATTACCAATTAGTAAAATAGCAGCAACCACAACAAAAAAGCCTGCGAATTTAATATTATTTGAATTTTTTGTACTATAACCAGCTTTCTTAATAGCTTCTTTTAATTGTTCAATATTGCAAATCACACTATCATATTCAACAGTTACTTGCTGAGCACTATAGCTAGCAATTACATTTACAACTCCATTAACTTTCTTTAATGCACTCTCTACTTTGCCTTCACATGAAGTACATGTCATGTCATAAACCTTAATAATCTCTCTTTTGATCTTCATATTTGCCTCCATCAAATTACTTTATTTTATTTCAAAATATATTTAAATAGTAATTTATCTTTAGATATATTAATTTTAGTAAAAAGTTGTGAAGATTTTATGAGGATTAAAGAAATAGAAAATATATTTAATTATGTAATTACATATAAGAAGCTTTAAATTTATAACGATAATGAGTTTTTATCCATTTTAAGATTATAATTTGATGAATTGTTAGAATTTTAAAGAAACATTAAGATAACTCTGTTAAATCAGTATTTTTCTTTAAAAATAATTATTATTTGAACTTTGAATAAAGTAAAATAAAAATCTATAATTATAGTTAAATATATAGTAATGAAATATTTATTATATATTTAACTTTTAAAATAAATGGAGGTATTATTATGAAAAAATTATTTAAATGTACAGTATGTGGATTTATAAGTGAAGGTGAAGAAGCTCCTGAAAAATGTCCAAAATGCAACATGGGTAAAGAAAAATTTGTTGAATTAAGCAAGGAAGATGCAGATAAGATCTATCAATCTGACAGAACTAATGATATTCATGCAGAAATCATAGTTTTAGCTGATAAAATTGCTAAACTTTGCAATGAAGGCATAGAAATAAAATTAGATCCTATGTGCGTAGCAGCATTTGAAAAAGCAAAAAATGAGGTTTGGACAATAAAG
This sequence comes from Clostridium neonatale, assembly GCF_900465025.1. NCBI lineage: Bacteria > Bacillati > Bacillota > Clostridia > Eubacteriales > Clostridiaceae > Clostridium > Clostridium neonatale. The sequence continues at coordinate 558,847 of NZ_UICR01000002.1, read as the reverse complement.
CAAAGATCAAAAGCTGAATTAGCAGGACACATGAACAAAGGAAAGTGGTAAAACGAGATTTATTCTAATATAGAAAACATAAAAACTAAATTATTATAAATTCTACGTAAATCCATAGTCTATCCATATGTTTCTTATTTGAACAATGGACAGGCTATGAATTCTAATGTATAAGTCAACAAATTCTATAACATATATTATGAAATTAATCTGTTTATTACATAGCTCAAGTAATATTATGAAAAGCTTCTGATTATACTCATAAAATGAGTATTCTTTAAATACCATTCTAAAATATTCAATTAATTTTTGTCCAATCTATAAGAAAAGAGTACTACTCAATTTTAGATTTGGCTTTTAATATCAATTCATCTTTTTCAGGTGGTTATTTAATAGTTTGGATTATGCTTTCCATTTGTTGTATTTCTTTTGTCTGTGTATCAATTATATTTTCAGCCATATTTTTTATTGTGTTATTATCAGTATATTTTAAAATTGTTTCTGACATATCTATTGCCATTTGATGATGAGTAATCATTCCTTTAGCAAATGCTTCATCTACGTTTTTAAATGTTTGATGAGACATAGTATGGTTAGCCGTTTTATTATACTCCTTGAAATAATCAGTTTCTTTATCAGTATCTATTTGAATATTTTTTTTAAGTTCTTGAATTAATTGTTTCATATCTTCAATTTCTGAAACTTGAACATTGATTATATCATTAGCAATTTTTTTTAGTTCTTCATTTTCTCCACCATGTTGTAAAAAGTTTTCAGACATACTAACAGCAGATTCATGGTGTGGGATCATACCGTAAAGAAAGTCAATAGATGCATCACCAGTATGAGGTATTCCATCCATTTCACTCATCATGGTATCCATTAATTTATTATCTTTATCTAAATAATTTATCATATTTGGATCTTGAATATTATTGTTATTATGATATATAAAGATACCTCCTGATACTAATATTATACAAATTAGAATACCACTAATCAAAAATTCACTTTGTTTTATCATTTTTTTATACTCCTTAATTTATAAATTTTAATTTATGAAGTTAACATATGATCTGTAAACTTTAAATTAATTGTATTTTAACAAATAAATATGTAGATTATATGTAGACAGGAATGTGTGTATATATATTAACAATATTGATAATTATATCCAATAGTTGTACAATAATAAAAAAATAGAGATTTATAAAAACAATAATTATTATTAACTTATTATTAATATTATAATATAAGGGGAAATGTGAAGTGGATAAAACAAAGAAGAAAGATTTATTTTAACGTAAGAGTTATTTTATTTGTAATTGATGAGATTGCAAAAATATATATGCTGAATCAAGAAATTCAGTGAGAAAGTTATTAGATTATATTATTTAGAGAACATATGTAATATAGAATTCTAAATTTAACATATATAACATAAATAAAATTCATTTTCATATAATTAAGTTAAGGAGTAATAGAAATGAATGATGATGATTTTATAAAACTAGTAAAAAAATTACAGTCAGATGAATTGACTGAAAAACTAATATATATGAGAATTGCTGAAGATACTAATAATGTTGAGGATAAGAAGACTTTGAGATTAATAGCTAGTGAAGAACAAAAGCATTATGATGTTTGGAAAAGATACACAAAGCGTGATGTAAAGCCTAATCGAGCACTTGTATTTTGGTATACATTGTTATCTAAAATATTAGGATATACATTTGCAGTCAAAATAATGGAAATAAGACAAAACAAATATATTAATAAATCAATAAAGATATTATTAGAAAAAAATATACCAGAATCAGTGATAGTATTTACAGAGGAACAGGTGCATGAACAGAAATTATTAGGAATGATAGATGAAGATAGATTAAAATATGTAGGGTCTATGGTTTTGGGATTAAATGACGCATTGGTAGAATTTACTGGATGTTTAGCAGGATGGTCGTTTGCTATGCAAAGTAATAAATTAATTTCTTTAGCAGGACTTATTACAGGAATATCTGCTACACTATCTATGGCTTCTTCAGAATATTTATCAGCTAAAAATGAAGGCAATAAAAATGCGGCAAGATCAGCAATTTATACAGGAGTTGCATATTTGATTACAGTGGTAATATTAATTCTTCCATATTTATTATTACCAGATAATATGTACATGATGTCATTAGGGGTTATGTTAATTGCAGTTATAGTAATAATTGCAGCATTTAATTATTACATCTCAATTGCTAAGGATTTATCATTCAAAGAAAAATTCAAAGAAATGTCTATTGTTAGCCTTTCAGTAGCCGGAGTATCCTTTATTATTGGATTATTAGTAAAAAGATTTCTAGGAATAGATATTTAATTAGCCTAATGGAAGAAGAAAAATAAAAGACAGTAGAGATTTTGTATAAAAACAAAATTCTACTGTCTTTTAAGTGCATTATGAATTTTAGTATAAAATTAAAAAGGCTTATTTTCTTTCATTAATATCAAAATCACTTTTGGGAATATGAGGAGATTTTTTATTAGCCACATATATCAATCCTTTTGTATGAAATTATCTATTATATAATATATATAGTTTAAAAGTATGATTTTAGAGTTTTTTAGATTTTAAAAGAAAAGAATTATAGAATTAATATGTGTTTATGTGTAAGAATTTGCTTATTTATTGCGGACTGGAGCAAGTATATATTTATTTATAAAAGCTATTAAAGCATATGAAAATAAATCTACATCATTAATAAAGACAAAATAAAATATACTATCCTTAAAAACTTAGAATAGCATATTTTAAATTTGCTTTATTTCTTCTATTTGTGCAAAGCGATTAGTAATAATTTCTTTGCAATTTTTTAGTTTTATAATTTATCTAAATATTCACCATATCCTAGTTCATCCATTTTATTTTTTGGAATGAATTTTAATGAAGCTGAATTTATACAATATCTTAATCCTCCTAATTCATCAGGACCATCATTAAAGACATGACCTAAGTGAGAATCTCCATTTGTACTTCTTACTTCTGTTCTAAACATTCCATGACTAAAATCTGAATGTTCTTTTACATATCCTTTATTTATAGGTTTAGAAAAAGCTGGCCATCCACAACCTGAGTTGAACTTGTCTTTTGAAGAAAATAGAGGTTTCCCTGTGACTACATCTACATAAATTCCTTCATCAAAATTTTCATTATATTCATTATCAAAAGGTGGTTCTGTTCCATTTTCTTGGGTAACTTTATATTGAATAGGTGTTAATTTATTTTTGAGTTCTTCTTTTTTTAAAGTTGATATTTTCCATGTATTTTCTATAAAATTTTTTCTACCAGAACCTTCATAATATGCTTTATATCTAAAAGGATTTTTCTTATAGTAATCTTGATGATATTCATCGGCAGGATAGAATTCCTCTGCTTTTAATATTTTTACTGCTATGGGTTTACCAAATATTCCACTCTTATCTAAATTCATCTTATATTCTTCAGTTATGAGCTTTTGTTCATTATCAGTATAAAAGACAGCTGTTTCATAACTCTTTCCTCGATCATTAAATTGACCACCTTCATCTGTTGGATCAATACTCATAAAAAATGCTTCAACTAATTCCACATACTTTATTATTTCTTCGTCATATAGAATTTCTACAGCTTCATAATGCCCTGTTTCTTTTGTACATACTTCTTCATATGTAGGATTTTTTACATGACCACCAGTATAACCTACAACTATTTTTTGTACACCATCATATGAATCAAATGGCTTTACCATGCACCAAAAGCATCCGCCAGCAAAAATAGCTTTCTTTAATTTACTCATTTGTATATACCTCCTTGTACATTTTTTTGTATATATCTTTATTAATATTATAACTATAATTTCAATAATTTAAATACAATATACGCTTATTCTATTTAATACATTAATTTTTATTCATATAGTTGCAAAATGCCAAAAATACGTATTCAATATTAATTTAGTAAAAATGAAATTTTATAAGAAACTCATTTTTCATGATAAAAAATAGGGAATTTTAATGGTCATATTTCGCATTTTAAGTGTCTATTATATGATTATAGTCAATTTTCGGTGAATCTTTTTTGTAAAAATAATAATTTTAATGCCCAAAAATGTAACAGTTTATATTGTTATGTAATATTATATATTATAAAAAATGTAAACAAAGGAGTAATTAGAATGGATAACGATAATATTGATTCTATTTTTAGAGATTTTAATGTTACTGTACTATCTATACCAATTGTATATGATTTCTTCGGTGACCATGATCCAGATGGAATTATGTATATACTAAAAGAATATAAAGATGAAGTAAAGAATAAAGCTATAGCAAATTTTTATAATAAAGATGAAAATGGGCTTCCTCTTCCAAGACCTACAGAAGAAGTTCAGCCTCTTACAATAAGAGCAAATGTTGGAGATACTATAAGAATAGAATTTGAGCATAACGAAGAGAGAAGATTATCTATTCACATGCAAGGACTTAAGTACAAAAATATATTATCTGATGGCGCTAATGCAGGCTATAATGTCGATTCTACAGTTGGTCCAGGTGAAAAGATAACTTATGAATGGTACGCAGATAGAGAAGGAATATTTTACTTTAGTGATATGGGTGATACTAGATTTAGCGAAAAAGGAACTAATATACACGGCTTGTTTGGAGCACTAATAGTTCAAGCAAAGGGAACTAGTTGGACAGATCCTGTAGATGGAAATGAGCTGAAAAGCGGTATATTTGCTGATATTCACAATCCATCTAAGCCGAGTTTTAGAGAGTATGCAGTGTATTTTCATGATGAACTTGAAGCTGTAAATAGATTTGGAAAACCAATTATAGATCCTCATACTGGAATGCGAATTGCTGTAACTGCCATAAGTTACAGATCAGAGCCTATGGTAAATAGAGCTGCTTTTATACCAGATAAAGATGTAGGTTTTAAGTTCTGTAATCCATGTAATCCTAAGGATAACATCAATATAATAGATATAAAAAAGCCAATGGAGCATCATGTAGTAGATGGAGAAGATGTTTCTATGAGTTCTTGGACTTATGGTGATCCATCAACGTTTATACCAAGAGCATATAAAGGTGACCCTTCTAAGTTTAGACTTATACACGGAGGGGTACAAGAAACACATGTATTCCATCTTCACACACACCAATGGAGGTTAGAGCCGGATAATCCTGATTCAATAATAATAGACTCTATATCAGTAGGACCTCAAGAAAGTTATACTCTGGATATATTATATGGTGCAGGAAGTTTAGTCGGATCTATAGGAGATCATATATGGCATTGTCATTTATATCCTCATTTTCATGAAGGAATGTGGTCATTATGGAGAGTATTTGATAGATTGGAAACTGGTGAAAATGTATTACTTGAAAATGGCCAAGTAATAAGTCAATTGTATCCAGATGGAACTATTATAAAAGAGTTAAAACCACTTCCAGATAGAACTCCACCTCCTGCAAAGGATTTAGATCATCCAGGGTATCCTAATTTTATAAACGGAAAATTTAGAGAAAGACCAAAGCAGCCACCTTTAGGGATAATAAACCAAAAGGGAGGAAATAAAATATGTCCAACTGAGTTGGAGTCTGATAATTTTTCAGATAATTTTACTAAAGGAGCTTTATACACCCAACCTTGTCCTAATAAAAAAGATAAGTGTGGATGTAAAAAGGCAGATGTTATTTTTGAACTATTTGTATTACAAGCAAAATTAGTATACAACAAATCAGGATGGAATGACCCATATGGAAGATTTTATGTTACAAAAGAGCAAATAGAAGAATACACAGAGTGCAAGGTAACAAATGAAAATAAAGAGGAATTAGCTAAGAAATATGTAGCAGGAGTAGAAAATAGATGTATTGATGTAGAACCTTTAGTTATAAGAGCTAATAAAGGCGATTGTATAGAAGTTAGAACCACCAATTTTTTACCAGAAACACTACCAAAAACAGCTTTTCAATTAGAAACTTTAACTGATAATGTAGGATTTCACATTCACTTAGTGAAATTTGATGTTATAGCTTCAGATGGTGGTGCAAATGGATATAATAATATAGCTTCTGTTTTTTATGGAGAAACCTTAGTAGAAAGATATTATGCTAATGAAGAATTAAATGCGTGTTTTTTCCATGATCATTTCAATCCAAATTCACATCAACAACATGGAGTGTTTGGAGCAGTTATAATAGAACCAAAAGGATCAAAATATTATGATCCAAAGACAGGCAAACGAATAAAATATGGAACAAAAGCTGTGATAGAAACACCTTCAGGAAGAAAATTCAGAGAGTTTGGACTATTTGTCCATGATTTTGCATTATTATTTGATAAAAAAGGGAATCCATTAAACAAACCTCCATTTCCAGGATCACATGATGACCCAGGTGTTATGGGCATAAATTATAAGTGTGAGCCATTAAGAGAAAGATTAACAAAGGAAAAATTAAATGGTGAGGATTCAGCTTATGTATTCAGCTCTAGAATTCATGATGATCCAGTGACACCAATACTAGAAACCTATCCTGGAGATGAAATTGTAATAAGATTATTAGATGGAGCTCAAGAAGAACAACATGCATTTAATATAAATGGAATGAAGTGGAGAAAAGAAATAACAGACATAAGATCTCCATTAGTTCAAGCGCAAACAATAGGAATATCAGAAGCATTCAATATAAGAATAAAAGATGATTATGAAGGAGGAGATTATCTTTACTACTTTGGAGGTCAAGATGATTTATGGCTAGGTTTATGGGGAATAATAAGAGCCTATAAAAATAAAACTAAAAATTTATTGCCTATAAACTCATCTGAAGAATGTTCAAATAAAATAGATGATTCTAAAGAAAAAAAGGTTAGAGAGTTTCATATAGCGGCAATACAAAAAGATATCTTATACAATTGTTTTGAAGACCATGATCCTGATGGGTTATTATTTGTGCCATATGAGTACAAGGATGATATACTAAGTGGAAAGATGGAACCAAAACCATTGATATTAAGGGCAAATAAGGGTGAATATATAAAAGTAAAATTAACTAATTGTTTCACTAAACCAATACCATATCAAGTTTTTCCTGGAGTACCAGTTGATAAAGTAGTTACACCATCTATGAGAGTAGGAATTAGTCCGCAATTTTTAGGATTTAATCCAATAGCTGATAGTGGCGTAAATGTAGGGTATAATAATTTAGAACAAACTGTAAAGCCAGGAGATAGTAAAACCTATTTATGGTATGCAGATGAGGAATACGGAACTTGCTTATTGTCATCTTTTACAGATATAAGGAATCACAGATATCATGGTTTATTTGGAGCAATAATAATAGAACCAGAAGAAGCACAAATAGAGAATGATGATATTTATGGAGATCAAGCAACTATATCTGAAGATGGACGTAACGCATTTAGAGAATTTGTAATTTTTATGCACAATGGTATAAGGCTTTTAGACGTAGATGGTAATTTAATAGAGACTAATCGAGAAATTGGTGAAGATGGGCAGCCAGAACCAGTGGATTTTGAAGATAGAGGAGAAAAAGGATTTAACTATAGATCAGAAAGATTTTTTAATAGATTAGGAGATAACCCAGATGAATCAGATATAGCAAATGTATTTAGTTCTGTAGTTCATGAAGATCCAGCTACACCAATATTTGAAGCATCACCAGGAGAAAGAGTTATTATAAGACTACTAATGCCAGCAGACAAACCAAGAAATACTTGTTTCGTGCTTCATGGTCATAAATGGAAAGCTCAGCCAGATGATCCATTTACAAATATTATATCAGCTCAAGGAGCCATGAGTGTAGGAAACGTATTTAATCTTGAGTTAATAAATGGAGCATCTATGATACCAGGTGACTATTTATATAGGTCAGGAATTATAAAATGGGATATAGAATCAGGTATGTGGGGAATTTTTAGAATTAAAGATAAGAATACATCAGAATTATAAAATCCTAAGAATGAATATACAAAGTTTTTATTAAACTCTATTTTTGTAATGTGAAATTCCAGTTATAAGAAAAAAATAAATTTTGGTATTACACCAATAAAAAAATTTATGCTATACTTTAAATAAGCAATGCGTTGTACCTATGGTCATACCACTTGTCATAGGCACAATGCATTTTTATTTTGACGTCAAAAAGCATATAGACTGGTCTACCAATAAGGAGTAAAAGAAGTATAAATGAAACTGAAGAATACATAGAAACAGTATGGGGAATGGGATACAGATTAAGTAAAAAATAATTTTACTTAATCTGTATTATCTTGAGATATCTAGATTGGAAATTAATCTCACAAAGATTAATTTGACAAATAGTATAGCAAATAATGTTGTTGATTATGTACAGCAATTTGAAAAAAAACATATGGAAGTGGAACTTAATACAGAAGACCCCATATATGTGCTTGGTAATGAAGAAAAGATAAATCGTATTATCCAAAATCTTATGAAAAATGCCTTGAATTATTCCGATGGAGATGTTGTTATTGATATTTTCATTAAAGATGAAAGTATAATTTTATCTTTTAAAAATCCTATTTCAGATAGTAATGAAATTAATATTGACAATTTATTTGATAAATTTTATGTTGCTGAGAAATCACGAGGTAAATCAACAGGACTTGGATTATCAATTGTAAAATTACTAACAGAACAAATGAATGGAAAAATTAATGCTTTTTTGAATGAAAATAATATAGATATTCAAATACAGCTAAATCCATATATAAATAAATAAAGAATTCTCATTTATTTTCACCAAAAAACAAATAAGAATTCTTTTAATTGATAATTAATACAAGTGCTAAAGTTAATTGCTAATGAAATTCTTAGATGCATATTTTAATGCAAATAATTATATTTTTTATCAAAATATGCTTGAATATATGGAGTTATTAGAATATTATATATATAAATTCTATGAAAACATAATAAATCTGGAAGTAATGATAAATTCTCTTTATTTGGGCACTTTGAGGATTTTGAACTAGTAGTGCAACCCGCCAACAATTAATCAAGATTGTTGGCGTTTTTGATGATAGAAAATATGTGAAAATTTATGAATAAGGAAATATATACTAGATTTTAATTATACATAAGTATTTATTTATATATTAATGAAATTACTGATATATATGTTCTAATTAAGAATCTTCATTAAAATCTGCCCTAAACCCAAAAAGGATATATGGCTCATATGAAGTAATTTTATTGGAACTTATATAAATACAAATAAACTTATTATAAAAATTAAATAAATTATTAAAAGGGGGTGATATATTGATTATAAGGCGGTTAAGTATAGGCCAAAAAATGTTCATAGGCTTTGGAATCATTATTTTAATAATGTTGGCGGTTATTGGCAATACCTATATAAATTTTGTTAAAGAATCCGAAGCAGTCAAATGGAATGGTCATACATATAAAGTTATTCAAGAGTCAGATTGCCTTCTTATGAGTTTATTAGATATGGAAACAGGAGCAAGAGGATACGTTATTACTGGGAATGAAAGTTTTCTCGAACCATTTAATAAAGGAAATTCTTCTTATGAAAATCACTATGATAAACTCAAGCAACTTACAGAAGATAACTCTGAACAACAACAAAGGTTATATAATATTAATAATAAATATAAAGAATGGGTTGAATGGGAAAAAAACATAATAATAGCTAAGAGAAAAGAAGTTTCTTCAGGAAAGTTAAAATTAGAAGATTTGATTGCTATTGTTCAATCAGGTTATGGAAAAAACATGATGGATGAATTACGTTCAATACTTGGAGATATTAATAATGAAGAAGAAAGGCTACTGCAGAACAGAAATGCGGATCTCATTAAAATGGAGAAAGAAACAAGAGTTATTATGCTAACAGGAGGAGCTTTAGCGACTATAGCAGCAATTATTATAGCAAGTTTATCTATTAGGATGATTGTTAATCCTGTAAAAGTTGTTACAAATACTTTTAGAGAAATAGCAGAAGGAGAAGTTAATTTAGAAGCTAGGCTAATGAGTAATTCAGAAGATGAGATTGGCAAGATGGCTAGATATTTTAATATATTTATGACTAAGCTTAAGGAATTAATTTCTGAGAATAGAAACCAAAGCTGGCTGACAACTGGTAGAGCAGAGCTAAATGAAGAAATGCGAGGTGTACGAGAAATTAACACATTAAGTTCTCGTATAATTACATACATATGTAGATATTTAAATATGCAAATTGGAAGATTTTATGTTAAAACGGATAGCAACACTTTTAAAGTATTTGGAAGCTATTCTTATAATAGTTCAGAAGGTTCACCTGATGAATTTAATATAGGTGAAGGATTAGTTGGACAAGCTACTCTAGAAGACAAGATTGTTTTAGTACAAGATGTACCAGCTGATTATATGAAAATTATTTCTGGCCTTGGAGAGGCAGTTCCCAAGAACATATTAATTGCTCCTTGTATGTATCACGAGGAAATAGAATGCATAATAGAGCTAGGATCATTTAATCAATTTACGGATGTACAATTAAAATTTATTGAACAAGTTAGTGAAAACATAGCTACAAGTATAAATTTAACAAAAGCACAAACAAAAATGGAGGTACTTCTTAATAAGACTTTAGTACAGGCAGAAGAATTACAAGTACAGCAAGAGGAATTAAGACAAAATAATGAAGAATTAGAAGAGCAAGCTAAGATTCTAAAACAGTCTGAAATGAATCTGCAAACTCAGCAGGAAGAGTTAAGAGTATCAAATGAGGAGCTTGAAGAGCAAACTAAAAAATTAGAACAGCAAAAGAGAGATATAAGTGAAAATAATAAACTTTTAAGGAAAGCAAACCATGAAATTGAAGGAAAGGCTAAGGAGTTAGAGATTGCTAATAAATACAAATCTGAGTTTTTAGCTAATATGTCTCATGAATTAAGAACTCCTTTAAATAGTATTATAGTTCTTTCTCAATTACTAGAAAATAAAAAAGCTAATGAGCCATTAACAGAAAAACAATTAGAATATTCAAAAACTATTCATTCTTCTGGTAAAAATCTTCTTAGGCTTATTGATGATATCTTGGATTTGTCTAAAGTTGAATCTGGTAAAATAGATATAAATTTTGACCAAGTGAATTTAGCAGAATTAGCTGAGAATACAAAAAGTTTATTTACTCCAATAATTTTGCAAAAAAACATAGATTTTAAGATAGAAATTGAAGATGGATTACCTGAGAAAATAATATCTGATGAGCAAAGACTTCAACAAATAATAAATAATTTATTGTCTAATGCATTTAAATTTACTGAGACTGGTTATGTAAAAATGAATATATGCAGACCTAAAGAAGAAGATATTAAAAATTATAAAATTGAGGAAAATGTTAATAAATTAATAAGTATAGAAATCATAGATACAGGCATAGGTATACCTGCTGATAAACAAACTTTAATTTTTGAGGCTTTTAAGCAAGTGGATGGAACAATTAGTAGAAAATATGGAGGGACAGGACTCGGGTTATCTATTTCAAGAGAACTTGCTCGTTTACTTGGAGGAAACATTTATTTGAAAAGTGAGGAAGGAAAAGGAAGTAAATTTACCTTAGTATTTTTAGATAATGATAATATGGAACAAGTTAAGTTAAATAAAGAGGAATATTCGAGTATTGATAAAAATTATCATGACAATTTGGAAGAAAAAATAATATCAGAAAATGATATTAATGAGTTCACCAAAGATGAGCATTACGAAAGTAAAAAAGAAGATGAAAAGCTTCTTTTAATAATTGAAGATGATGAGCAGTTTTCTACTTTATTATCCGAATTAGCTTATAAAAAAAATTATAAGGTTTTAATTGAGAAAAATAGTGATGAAGCTATAAAATTAGCAGTAAAATACAAACCATATGCGATTTTATTGGATATTGGGTTAGCAAACAATAGCGGGGTGAGAGTAGTTGATAAATTGCAGAACTTAGAATATACAAAAAACATTCCAATTCACATAATTTCATGGAAAGAAGATAAAAATTCATATGATAAAATGAAAAATTTGGTTTGGCATATTAAAAAGCCATATAACTTAGAAGAACTTTATAATTTGTTTGATAAAATAGAGACAAGCTTATCTAACGATTCTAAGAAACTACTTATTGTTGACGAAGATAAAAGTCAAAGTAATATGATATATAATAATTTAAATGAAAGAGGATTCAAGATCACTACCTTAGAAAGTGGATTAGATGCATATAAATTATTAAAAGATGAGCAATTTGATTGTATGATATTAGATTTAAATCTGAAAGATATGAATGGAATTGATCTTGTTAATAAATTGAAAGAAGAAAATTTAGTGAATTTCCCTATTTTAATTTATACAGAAGGTAATATCACGCAAGAAGAGGAAGATAAATTAAATAAATATACTGAGAGTATTATCATAAAAGGTAATAATTCAATTGACAGACTTCTTGATGAAGTGAGTTTATTTTTTCATAGTGTAGATTCTAATATTGATAATAAAAACTTTAAAAATATTAAATTTAGTGAAGAAAAAGAAAATTTATTAAATAATAAAAATATACTTATTGTTGATGATGATATGAGAAATGTTTTTTCATTAACAAGTGCTCTTGAAGAAAAAGGAATGAATGTAGTTGTTGGACGTAATGGATCAGAGGGAATAAAAAAACTTTATGAAAAAAATAATATAGATTTAATCTTAATGGATGTAATGATGCCTGAAATGGATGGATATACTGCAATGAAAGAAATAAGAAAAGAAAAACAATTTGATAATATACCTATTATTGCTATAACGGCCAAATCAATGAAAGAAGATAGACAAAAATGTATTGAGGCTGGATCCAATGATTATTTGACAAAACCAGTAGATATTAATAAACTAATTTCACTTTTAAAGGTGTGGTTGTATAAATGAATAGTGATCAAGTGAAAGAAAAAATTGAGAGTGAAGATATTGAAGTATCTTTATTATTGGAGGGAATTTATTTAAAATATGGGTATGACTTTAGAAAATATTCCACTGCTCATATGAAAAGAAGAATCATTAGAAGTCTATCTAAATCTGGACTAAGTAATATTTCTGAGTTACAATATAAAATTCTTTATGACAGAGATTTTTTTAAATCAGTATTAGCCGATTTCTCAATTAATGTGACTGAAATGTTTAGAGATCCAAGTTTTTATAAAAATTTTAGAAAAAATGTTATTCCTATATTAAAAACTTACCCATTTATCAGAATTTGGCATGCTGGATGTTCTACTGGAGAAGAAGTATATTCTATGGCAATTTTGCTGAAGGAAGAAGGCATATATGAAAGAACACAAATTTATGCTACTGATTTTAATGCTACAGCTTTACAAAAAGCTAAAGAGGGTATTTATGATATTGATCTTATTGATGAATATTCACAAAATTATCAAAAAGCTGGAGGAAATGTATCTTTATCAGAATATTATACAGAAAAATATGACTCAATTATTATAAATAAGGAACTTAAAAAGAAAATTACTTTTGCAGAACATAATTTAGTAACTGATGGAGTATTTGGTGAAATACATGTTATAATTTGTCGTAATGTGCTTATATACTTTAATAAGGATTTGCAAAATTCTGTAATTAATTTGTTTTATGATAGTTTATGTAATGGATGTTTTCTCTGTTTAGGTATAAAAGAAAGTATTATATTTTCAGAAAATCGTCATAACTTTGATGTTATTAGTGAAAGTGAAAAGATTTATCGTAAAAAATATATTGTTTAATTGAAATTTTATATTTATAAAATATGATTACATATTGGAGAGGATAAAATGAAGTATAGAACAATAGTTATAGGATCTTCAGCAGGAGGCATAGATGCAATAGAAAAAATATTAAAGCCTTTAAAAAAAGGATTTCCAGCAGCAGTATTGATTGTTCAGCATTTAAGTAATTATTCTAGTGGTTATATGATTAAACATCTTAATGATGTATGTAATATAAATGTAAAAGAAGCTGATGAAAAGGAAAAAATACTTTTAGGAAATGTATATGTTGCCCCAGCTAATTATCATTTATTAGTAGAAAAAGATGAAACTATGTCCTTTACAGTTGATCCAAAAGTAAATCACTCTAGGCCTGCCATTGATGTTCTTTTTGAATCTGCAGCTGAAGTCTATAGAGATGAACTGATTGGGATTATATTAACAGGAGCAAGTAGTGATGGTAGTAAAGGGCTAAAAAAGATAAAAGATTTTGGTGGAATCATAATAGTACAAGATCCAGGTACAGCAGAGTCAATTTTTATGCCAAATACTGCTATAAAGGCTGTAGAAGTGGATTATATACTTACTTTAGATGAAATCAGAAATAAATTAATTGAATTAGTGGTGAATATAAATGAAAAACAAAAATGATGTTAATATTTTAATTGTTGATGATAGGACAGAAAATTTGCTTGTCTTAGAAAGCTTACTTGAGAATATAGATTGTAATATTATAAAAGCAACATCAGGAAATGAAGCTTTAAGTTTAATGTTATATTATGAATTTGCATTAGTATTACTTGATGTTCAAATGCCAGATATGGATGGATTTGAAACAGCAGAATATATTAGAATGAACTCAAAAACTCGCTATGTACCTATAATATTTGTGACAGCAATAAGTAAAGAACAGAAATGTATATTTAAAGGATATGAAATAGGAGCTGTTGATTATCTTTTTAAGCCCATAGAGCCAATAATGTTACAAAGCAAAGTTAAGGTATTTCTAGAACTTTACAACCAAAAGAAAATGATAGAAGAACAAGCTAGATTACTAGAGATGAAAGTAAAGGAATTATCAGAACTGCAGGAAGCTAATTTTAAATTAGAGAGTCTTTCAACCTTAGATGGCCTTACTGGAATACCAAATAGAAGAAGCTTTGATGATTATATAGAAATGAGTATAAAAAGTTGTACTAGATTAAATAAGCCAATCTCATTAATAATGGCTGACATAGATTTCTTTAAAGGTTACAATGATAATTATGGACATCTTAAAGGGGATGACTGCCTAATTAATGTTGCGAAATCTATTTCTTTAAGTGTCAAACGTCCATTAGATTTTGTAACAAGATATGGTGGCGAAGAGTTTGCTGTAATTTTACCTGAAACGGATGAAGAGGGCGCAAAAATCATAGCAGAGATTATTAGAAAAAATGTAGAAGAACTAGAGATAGCACATAAATCTTCTGATGTATCAGCTTATGTCACTTTAAGTTTAGGAATTACAACAAAATCATCTTCAATACAGTACTCAAAAAACGAACTTATTGAACATGCTGATAAGGCTTTGTACAATTCCAAATCCAATGGACGTAATCAAGTAAGTGTTTGCACTATATAAAACTTAAATAATTATTTAATGTGCATGTAAGTGATATAGGAATGGATATCATGGTTAAGTGCGGAAGGAGATGGCACTGTTAATTTTATGGCTGATATTTTTAAAAATTTTATAGAGGAAGAAATAGAAACTTTATGAAATTTGTTGATTAAATTATATTGTTTTGATGGGGTAGAAATGGATGGATTTGAAGAGAATGTTCAAGTTCCTAATATTGATGATGAGGAAGTAAGAATGGGATTAGAAAAGTTTTTTAAGAGAAGAAATGTCAAATAATTATAGAATAGTCATTAAGAAAATAGCCTTACCAAATAAATTTATTTGGTAAGGCTATTTTTTAATTTTTCCTTGTAAATTTGTTGTATAATTCATATATATTAGAAAAGGAAAATGGGAAGGAGACTGAAATGAAAGAATATAAACAAATTATGAAAAGACAAGTATTTATATCAATGTTGAGCAACCCAATATTTATAGCTATATATGGGATTTTCTTTTATGAATTATATACTTTATGTAAATATGGAAGAATACGTAAGAATATTATTGTGTTACTTGGTTGTATGATATTCTTTTTGGCATATCTTGTGATTTTTATTATTAAAATTGTGAAAAGGAATAGAACTGTTTCAGAACAGATTGTAGAGGAAAATGAGTTTGATGAAAGTGGTACATTGAAGTCAGGCGTAAAAGGTAATTCGATTTATAAAGTTATATGGCATTATATAGCTATAATTATTATGATTGTTATAACATTATTTTATGGAGCAAAAATATATAATAGTGCAATAAATTATAATGGAAAACTTTCTTGGTTTTTAAATGATTTGAAGAATAAAAAGACTATAAGTTTTGAAAATAACAATATATATGAAAGTGGAATAGAAGGCATTTTTATAGATATTAATAAAAAAATACAGTTGCCTAAAGAGCTATATGTTTCTGATAGTGTTAGTCTTGAATTTAAATCTAATGGAACAATTACAGCTTTTAATGCGTATCTATATGGAAAAGATGATGATGGCAAAGAAGAAAGTTATTTAATTACGTATGATAAAAATAAATCAAAGAATATAATAATAATTTCAAATGGCTATGTGAATGCAGATTATAATAAAGACAAAAGCTTGCAGCCATTAATCAACACAATGAAGGTTATTCCACTTAAAGAAACAGTGAGAAAATGGAATGAAAATAAATATGGCATACTTTATTATGGTAAGCGAAACTTTGGATATAATACAGATGGAATTGTTTATATTAATGGAAATGGAAATACAAAAGAGGCTTCAAATCCTTCATCAGAGATAATAGGAAATGCTGTTTCTGTATTTGTACCAGGTAAAGAAGATGTATATATTCCTGTTCGATATATTTTGGCTGATGATTTAAATAATATTAAATCAGATTCTTTGGCAGTGAAAGACAATGAAAAGAGTACTAAAAAATTAAGTAATGGTATAGATGAATTTTATTTATCAGATAAGGTTGGTTATCGTTTAGAAGTAACTGCTGCTGCAGCAGGAAGTAGATCTTATTCATTAAATACCACTGCTGATGGTGGAGCTACATGGAAAGTAATAAATGAAGATCCATTTGAAGGGGCAATCGGAGTAGCATCAGGAATAACTTTTTTAAATGAAAAACTTGGATTTTTATGCTTATCTCATAGCGGCGGTAGTAATGGAGAACTATATAGAACAGAAGATGGCGGCTTATCATATAAGAAAGTGGATTTTCAAAGTATAAAAGTAACATTAAATAATGGAGAAAGTTATGAGCCTTTTGACTTGCCAGAAATGCCTTACATTAAAGATGGAAAGAGTGAAATTTTAATTGGACAAGGATCTGATGGAGATTATAATGGAGGATGCAAAGCTTTGTATGAATCAAAAGATGAAGGGAACACATGGGAGTATGTAAAAGAAGTTAAAGGAGAATGATTATCCATTTCTTTACTCTCCTTTTTGATAGTATCTAACTAAAAAAATCAATATATAAATGGGAAGGCTTAGTCATATTAACACTGAGCCTTCTTTAAGCGAAGTTTAAATATTACCATAGTTTTGTATATTAGCGTATAAAATTAGTCATTGCTCTAGGTTCTTTTTCTGTAACTTTATTCCAGCTTCTTTACCAGATTGAATAGATTTTAAAAGCCATGCCATATTTTGACCTAAAACTCTCATTGTTTGCATTCCTTCTAAATCTTGTTTTACTTCTTCAGGGGTATTTCCATGAACCATATTCCAATATTGAGAAGATACAATTGGCATATTAGAAATAGTAAAATATTTATTTAACTGTTCAAAAGCCGCAGTTGAACCTCCTCTACGACAGCTTACAATTGCTGCTCCAGGTTTATGTGCAAGAAATTTACCGCCATAAGCATAAAACAGCCTGTCCAAAAATGATGTTATAGCACCTGAAGCTGCTGCATAATGTACAGGAGAGCCCAATATGATTCCATCAGCTTTTTTTACTTTTTCAATCCCATCATTTACGACATCATCATTAAATACACACTTGTTAGTAGTATAACAGCCACCACATCCTATGCATCCTCTTATAGGCTTATTTCCAATATGAAAGATTTCTGTTTCTATGTTTTCCTTTTCTAATTCATTAGCAATTTCACTTAAAGCTGTATAAGTACAGCCGTTAGCTTTAGGACTGCCATTAATAAGCAATACTTTCATTTTTAACACCTCACAAATTTATATAGTTATTTATAGTCTTTATATTACTAATATATAACAATGTAATAAAAAAATATAGAACTAACTTAAAAGTTAGATACTATCTAAAAGGAGAGTTAGTAGTTAAAGATGTATAAGGAGGTAGGATATTTATTATAAAACCTACGAGAATAATCGTAGGTCTTATAAAGAAACTATTAAATTATTATAATAATTATATATATTGTTTTTTAGTGAAGTTCTTATTATAAATAATAAGAAAATATAATTTATAATAAATTAAATCAAAGTATCAATACCATTGACATTTGCTTGTTCATCTTCATCAACAGGAATAACAAGATATTTTTTACCATCAATTATCTGTGATTTTATTTGATCTAATTTTTCAGGTTTTACTTGAAGAATAATATCATAGTTTGGATCAGAATGTTTTTCTGGTTTTATTTCAGTTGATACTGAGTTTAAAGCTATATCAGAATTCTTTTCTAAATCTAAGTCAGAGGCTGTTTCTAAATCTATATCAGAATTTGATTCTTCAAGCATATTGTCTGATTGTGGAAAAGATTCATCTAGTGAGTTTGATATTGTATCTAAAGTCTCTTTATCTGAATTTTGTACCGATTCAATTTCGTGTTTTTCTTCTTTTTCAGAATTGGTTTCAACATTTATTTTTGTTCTTTCAAGCTTATTTTGTAATATTTCTACTTGTTTTTCAAGTATTTGTTCTCTTCTTCTTTGTTCATTCGCTTTAAGTATCTTTGGATCAATTAAATGTTCTGCTAAAGGAAGATCATCACCAAAGTTTTCTTCATATGATTTTTCAATCTTAGTAGTAATTTCTTCTGGAACTCCACTTTCTATTAAAAGGTTTTGTATATCCTTCTTTGTTAAGCTTTTAGGCTCAGAATCTGTATCATCATACATTTCATTGTATTCATCTATCATAGTATTTAGATTTTCTTGTACTTCCATAAAAATTTTCTCAGCCTTGGTTTCATCAGCGCTAAACGAATCTTTAATAATTGATTGGAACGTTTCTTTTTGTATAGTAGCAGTTTGTTTTGAATAACAACCTAATACATTTTCCATTAATTCAGGATGTGTATCCTTTGCATTTTTTGTGTAATACATAATGGAGTTAACATCTGAACTACGATCAATAAAAGCAGGAAAAACAAAGCCATTAATTGGTGCTTCAACTATCCAATCTCTAATACGTGCTTTTATTTTATTTTCTTCTTCAAAGTATCTAAGACCAGGAGCTGAAAGTGAAACAGGACATATTGCACATAATACATATTCATATACTTCTTCAGATTCATCTAACTTTGCATTATCATTAGTTTTAGTAATAACATCGTAAGCATCATGAAAAATAAGGATCAAAAAATTACCTGTATAATCATAATTATCTATAATGGATTTGTAAAAACTGTCAAGTAGAGCATCATCCTTTAATTGACTTCTTTTTAGCTGCATAAGGGAAACTTGCTTTTCATTTATAAGGTCTTCACCAACTGGAAAGTTAAGCTCCAAAATGTTATTTCCAATGGAACCAGACAGTACTTTTTTAGCAATTTCTAAGTATTTAAAGTATTCATCCTCGTCTAAATTTAAAAAGGTTTCTCTAAATTTTAAGATAATATGTTTTTCTCCGCTAACATAACAACCACACATTTTTGTGAAGGTGCAGTAATCTTTCTTTAGACGTTTTTTTAATTCTAATATATCTTTCTTTTTCATATAATGACCTCTCATTTCATGAGTTTTTATTAGTACATAGTAAAGAACATGTTACCAAATATAAGTATATTATTCAATTAGCATATCTTCAAGTAAGTAAAAATATATATTAAATTTTTGGAAACATAAAAGCTAAATAAGTTAAAAAATGAATCATATATGAAAATAATGATTGAAAGTTTTCAAAAGTATATAGGATGTTTCAAAAATATAAAAGAAGGTGGTATTATAAAAATATTTATTACATAATATATGGATCAAAATTGAGGATCACAGAGTCTTTGAACTTTAAAAGAAAAATTTATAAAATTAATATATTTTTAATTTTTATAAATAGAAAATATTATAAAGAAAGTATTTTTTAAATATTTGAATGAATAAATTAATAAAGATTCATATGTATATTCTTAAGAATTTGCTTATTTATAGCGGGTTAAAGGCACTTGTAAAAAGATATTTGAAAAAATTTAAAGATTATTTTATGATGCTAACAAAGATAAATATTGGTGTACATAATTGGTCAGAATGAGATAATGTGAATGGTATCACGTTATATTTTTTGCAAAATATAATAAAATAATTTTAAAAAGGAGAAATCTAAAAATAGAATTTTACATGAAACTATCAAGAAATGAAAAGGAGTTTCTTAATAAAGTTACAGCATATATTAAATGAGGTGGCGTAGTAACATTTTTGGAAATGAACATTTATTGACAAGGATAAATTAAAATGATATTTTTTACATATAGGTTATACGACTGACGGAAGTGGAATAAACCACATGAAGTATAACAAATAAAAAGCCGACCGTCTGGGCAAAAGTCCAGGTAGTGGGCTTTTATTGTTTTAAAAGGAGTGTAACAAAGATTATGAAGGAATTAAAATTAAAGTATGGATGTAATCCAAATCAAAAGCAAGCTAGAATTTTTTCAAAAGATGGCGAATTACCTATAAAAATACTTAATGGTAGTGCTGGCTATATTAATTTATTGGATGCATTAAATAGCTGGCAGCTTGTAAAAGAATTAAAGACTGCTACTGGCCTTGCAGCAGCAGCTTCATTTAAACATGTTAGTCCTGCAGGAGCAGCTGTAGCAGTTCCACTAAGTAAAAGCTTAAAAAAAGCATACTTTATTGATGATGTAAATTTATCAGATATTGCTACTGCATATGTAAGGGCAAGAGGTGCAGATAGAATGTCATCTTATGGTGATTTTGTAGCTTTATCAGATGAATGTGATGAGATAACAGCAAAAATTTTATCATGTGAAGTTTCAGATGGAATAATAGCGCCATCATATTCAAAGGAAGCATTAGAAATATTAAAAAATAAGCGTAAAGGCAATTATTTAATAATACAAATCCATGAGAATTATATTCCAAATGAAATAGAGAAAAAAGAGGTGTATGGGATAACTTTTGAACAACAGCGAAATAATATAAAAATATGCGAAGAGCTACTAAATAATATTCCAACTAAAAATAAAATATTACCAGACAGTGCAAAAAGAGATTTGATTATATCTTTAATTATATTGAAATATACCCAATCTAATTCTGTGTGTTATGTGAAAGATGGGCAGGCAATTGGTATTGGTGCAGGACAGCAATCTAGAATTCATTGCACAAGACTTGCAGGAAACAAAGCAAATGCATGGTTTTTAAGACAAAGTCCTAAAGTTTTTAACCTTCCTTTTAAACAAGGAATAAAAAGAGCAGATAAAGATAATGCAATAGATGCATATATTTCAGATGATTATATGGATATGCTATGTGATGGCTCATGGAAAAATATTTTTACTGAAAAACCATATCCGTTTACTAGGGATGAAAAGAAAGAATGGCTAAAGAATCTTAAAGGCGTTTCTTTAGGATCAGATGCATTTTTTCCATTTGGAGATAATATAGAAAGTGCTAAAAAAAGCGGGGTTTCTTATATAGCTCAAACAGGAGGATCAATAAGAGATGATAATGTAATAGAAACATGTGATAAATACAATATAGTTATGACATTTACGGAAATACGATTGTTTCATCATTAAAAACATGCTGATATGAGTTATATTTTGATTTGATTTTGAAGTTTTAATTAATAATATATCCATTTAATTAGTTCATCGATAATTATTTTTTGTAAAAAATATAATTGCTATAAATAATAATATTTTAGAATAAAAACCTTACTTAACATTAATCCATAAAAGAATCCACAAGTATGAGTGACATGTTTAACAATTTAAATAGGGTCATGTTATTGATAATAATTCATAAAACATGACTATTTTTAATTTACCACATAAGACTAGACTATTTTTTCTTCCATATAAATTGTAAATTTGTAAGAAGAGTTACATTATTACGTGTGATATTATGAATGGTAATAATATTGTCGCTATCATTATCAATTACTTCAGAAGAAATATGTAATATATCTCCATCAGTTGTTTCTTTTTTAAATAGTACTTTAATATTATATAATTTATATTCATTTAAAATAGACCTTGGTAAAGTATCTATTGCCATCTCCATATACTTTACATTATTAACATGTCCATTAGAGTCTATATCACTATATCTAACAGGGTAGTCTTTTATATAGTCCTCTTTTTGAATTTTAGGAATATCATCTAAAGGAGGTGCCTCATCTAATTCTCCATCAAGTCCATATATTTCGCTTTGGGCAGGGGATATTCTCATAGGACGTCTTTTTTCAAAATCTATTAATATAGCTGTTGAAAAAACTTCACCTATAACTTTTCCTTCAGAGTTTTTTATAGTATTTTGTCTATAACCATAGAACTTTTTTGTACCTAGGACCTTAGTGTCAACAGTTATTGTATCTCTAAATTTAGGATATTCATATATAGTTATATCGTATTTTAAAAGTACCCATATACATTGATTATGAACAAAGCCTTCTTTAGTTTCTCCTAAATAATCAGATTGGGATATAACTACATCCCATAAGAAATCCACTAAAGATGAAAATTTACATTTATGCTCAGAATCAACATTAAAAATATTTATTTTGTATTCTTTTTTAAAAATATCATTCAATATATATTTCCTCCTTTTATAAAGCTCGTATATTTTATATTAAATATTGTATCATAATTTAAAAGTTTATATATTGTTCTTGGAAAAAATGATAATTTATACAAATAATAAGCAATAACATTATTCCCCAAAAGTTTATATTCTAAACTTTTTTAGCTGTATTACTTTTTATTCTACCGTTTATAGTAGACATGTTATTTATATCAAAATGAATTAAGAGTTATTGATTAATAAAATAATGTTGTTTAAAAATTGGATAGTTTGTATTGGTAAATATGTTATAATAACTATAATAGAATAAATAGTAATTAATAATTAATATTAATAAAAAGTTTATTGATTGTTTAAAGATGATTTTATTCTAATGCAAAAATTATATTAAATTAGAATAATAATAGGTTAAAAGAAGAAACTAAAGATAAATTTATAAAAATATAGAAGGAGGATAAATGGAAAATAAAAATACAGTTCAAAATAAATATTTAAAATTAGAAAATACTTATGCAAACCTTCCGAAAAAAATGTTTTCTATTCAAAATCCAAATGATATATCATCTCCAAAGCTTATTATATTCAATGATTCACTTGCTGATGTTTTGGGATTAGATGCAGATTTTTTAAAGGGAAAAGATGGGATAGACATACTTTCTGGAAATAAAGTTTTAGAAGGAACAACTCCAATTTCACAATCTTATGCTGGACACCAATTTGGATACTTTACAATGCTTGGTGATGGAAGAGCAGTTCTTTTGGGGGAATATATATCAAAAGATGGACAGCGATTTGATATTCAGCTTAAGGGATCTGGAAGAACACCGTATTCAAGAGGAGGAGATGGAAAAGCAGCTTTAGGACCAATGCTCAGAGAATATATTATAAGTGAAGGCATGAATGGTCTAGGTATTCCAACAACTCGTAGTTTAGCAGTTGTAACTACAGGTGAGAGTGTAATAAGAGAAACAGAGCTTGAAGGTGCAGTATTAACGCGTATAGCAAAAAGCCATATACGTGTTGGAACATTTCAATTTGCTGCAAATTATGGAAGCATAGAAGATGTTAAAGCTTTAGCAGATTATACATTAAACAGACATTTTAAAAAAGCATCAAACAGTGAAAACCAATACTTATATTTGCTTAATGAAGTAATAAAAAGGCAGGCAGAGCTTATTTCAAAATGGCAGCTTGTTGGTTTTATTCATGGAGTTATGAATACTGATAATATGGTTATTAGCGGAGAAACAATTGATTACGGTCCTTGTGCATTTATGGATATTTATGATCCAAACACCGTATTTAGTTCTATTGATACTTATGGTAGATATGCATATGGTAATCAGCCCAAAATTGCTGTTTGGAATTTAGCACGATTTGCAGAAACATTACTACCATTATTAGATGATGATGCGGATGAAGCTGTAAAAATTGCTGAAAAATCATTATCAAGATTTGAAATCTTATATAAAAATAATTGGCTTTCTGGAATGAGGAAAAAGCTTGGATTATTTAATGAAGAAGACAAAGATGAACATATAATTGAAACTCTTTTAAATCTTATGAAGAAATACAAAGCTGATTATACAAATACTTTTCTTAATTTAACATTAGGTAATATAAATAATATTGAAATGTTTCGTAAAGAAGATTTTAAAGACTGGTATAAGTTATGGCAGGAAAGATTAAAGAGACAAAATGAATCAATGGAAGACTCGATAGAATTAATGAAAAAGAATAATCCAGTTGTAATACCACGTAACCATAGAGTCGAGGAATCTTTATCTGCGGCAGTGAATAATAATAATTATACAGTTATGAATAAACTTTTAGAGGCTATTAATAGTCCTTACGATTACTCTAATGTAAGTGAATATTATTCTGAGTTACCTAAGCCTACAAGCTGTCCTTATAAAACTTACTGTGGAACATAAAAGTGAATGAAAAATTAAATAAATTAATTAATTTAACACACACAAATAAGGCTGCTTTAATTTAGCAGCCTTCAGTTTGTAGACAAAAGAGGGTAAATGAAATTTGCATTTACCCCTTTTGTTATTATTAATAGAATTTTTTCTATATTTTTCATTAAATTGGCCAATAAATTGTCCGAACCGATAGGCAATAGTCCATTCCGATCCAGCCATGTGGCTAATTTTTTTAAATTCATGCATGCAAATAAGAGGTTAAGCTCCATCTTAACCTTTTTTATTCCACGATATTGTGTATATCTCATACCATGCTTTTCTTTTGCATCCGCAAATACACGTTCAATTGTTTGACTTCGTAACATATAGATTTCTTTCATACCTTTTATATGTCTTATATCTTCTACTTGCTCCATGTATTCTTCCCAAACATGCCTGCATATTACTTTTACATGATTTTTACTTTGAGTACATTGATTAAGAAATGGACAATTAGCGCAAGTCTTTTTGTTACTTTTATATTCTTTATAACCGTCTCTATTAGTTGTAGAATATTTTAATATTTGGTTATTAGGGCAAATGTAACAATCATAGTATTCATCATAAGCATAGTCATATTTTTTGAAGAATCCTTGTTTAGTCATAGGGCGTTTATAAGGCATTATTGGTGTCTTTCCATCATCAATTATTTGCTTCGCAATCGCAGGGATTTTATATCCCGAATCTACAACAATACCATTCACATTGCTATGTTCTTTCTTAACTTTTTCATATATTCCCCAAAATGAAACTGAATCATGGACATTCCCAGGTGTCAATTCAAAGCCTAAAATATAGTTATTCTTATCGCAAGCTGTGTTAGCAGTATATGCAAATACTTTTTTATGTTCACCTTTATGAAATAATCCACTTTCAGGATCGGTAGTGCTTACTTTAATGTTTTTTTTAATTCTTCTGAAGTTTCTTTTTCTTTAAGTGGTTTTTTATTATGTAATTCTCTGTCTTTATTAATTTCTTCTTTCAATGATTTTTCATATACTCTTGCAGATTCTTCAATAACTTCATTTCTATATTTATGAGTATTAGCATTAGCTTTTATATGTGTTCCATCTATAAAGATATTCTCATCATCAATAAAACCGTATTTATTAACTTCGCACAATATTCTTGCAAAGATAGTTTCAAATAAATCGGAATCTTTAAATCTTCTTGAATAGTTTTTACTAAATGTTGAGAAATGAGGTAATTGTTCATGCATGTTATATCCCAAATACCAACGATATGCAAAATTAACCTCAATTTCTTTAAGTGTTTGTCTCATTGAACGGATACCAAAAAGATATTGAATCATTACTATTTTTATTAAAACTACTGGATCAATGCTTTCGCGCCCGTAAGGCTTGTATAGATCTTTTACTTCATCGTAAATAAAACTTAAATCTATTGTTGCATCTATTTTTCTAACTAAATGATTTTTAGGAACAAGATCATCTAAACTTAACATTTCAATTTGTGTTCTATCTGCTTTCTTTTTAATTCCCATCATAATGAAACACCACCTTACTTTTACTATCATATTTTAACATAAAAATAAACAACTAGCTTCATTTTGAAGTTAGTTGTCAACAGTCTGAAGGCTGCTTTAATTTAGCAGCCTTATTTTATGTTTCACAATATTTATTAGTAATAGTATTTAAAAATATACTTTATATAGAAAGTTACATGAATAAAAGAATTTTGAATTTTGGGTAAAATATTGGTATTCTATATCTAGAAAGAATTTTGTATTTTATGTTAGGAGAAAAAATGAGTATTAGGAGTACAGTAAAAGCTATCATCATAAATGACAATAAAGTTTTATTAAATAGATGTTTTGATGAGAATAATGGATATTATTACTCTCTTCCAGGTGGAGGACAAAACCAATATGAAACCTTACATGATGCGATTATAAGAGAATGTCTTGAAGAAACAGGATATAATATTGTTCCATTAAGATTTTCAGGATTATATGAAGAAATATGTGATGATCCAAAAATAAGAGAAATATATCCAGAATATGCACATAAGATGTATCATATTTTTGTCTGCAAATTGAAGGATAATATATTGATAAAACCAACAGAAATAGATGATATGCAAATTGATAGTGAATGGATTAATATAGATAAGTTAAGTAAAATAAGATTAATGCCAGAATTTTTAAATAATAATATTGTAAATATGATAAATAATCATAATAGCATGTTCTATGGTTCAGATCATATATTATATGGCCATGCTTAATTATACTAGGAGACAATATAAATTTAATGAAAGGGGGAGAGTATGAGTAAATCTTTATTAAAATCAATAGGAACATTTATTATTTTATCTATGTTATTGAGTGCTTTTTTATTTATTATTGCGTTTATATTAGTAAATGTTAAAGGCTATATTCTAAAAGATGTATTATTAATAGAATCAATAATATTTGTAGTATTGGGTGGATTTGCTTCTATTAGTGGAAATCCTAAAGGGTTATCCATAAAATCAATGGGACAAAGTAATGCTCAATATTCAGGTAATGCAAATCTTGAAATTACTAGAATGGAAAATGAAAAAACTAAGAATGATGTTAAAATAATTGTGAATAATGGGATAGGCAGGCTCTCATTATTGTTTTCAGGAATAGTATGCATGATTATTAGTTTTTTGGTTTAGCATTATTCTTCAATTTTTAATAAATAGAAAGAATAACATAATGAAATAGATGAAAATTGGTATTATGTAATTTTATTAAGCTAAATAATTAAAAGCAATAATAGAAAAATGCCAATAGAATTCTTACAATATATGTTATAATGTTATAAATATAATACCAATAATTAGAAAGGAAGAAGAACATGAGAAAGAAGGATAGACAAGTTACAGATCCAGTAAAAATAGATGAAATAATTGAAAAATGTGAGTGCTGTAGAATAGCTCTTATAGATGGAGATAAGCCATATATAGTACCTTTGAATTTTGCTTATGTACATGAAGGAGACAAGCAGTTTTTTTATTTTCATGGGGCTAAAGTAGGAAGAAAAATAACTTTAATTAATAAAAATAAGTATGCGGGTTTTGAGCTGGATACTGATGGGATGTTTAAGCCAAGTGAAAACCCATGTAATCATTCTTTTAAATATAAAAGTGTAATTGGAACAGGTGAGATTTCATTAATTACAGATATAGATGAAAAGATAAAGATATTTAATCTTATGATGAAACGTTATTCAGGAAAATCAGATTGGGAATTTAATGAAAGAATTGTTGATGCTACAGCAGTTATAAAACTTGAAGTAGAAGAAATGTCATGTAAGCAAAACAATTAAAGTAAAGATTTAGAGTAATAGTAATGTGTAAATCAAAAAATGATTTACACATTTTTTGCTAAAGCAGTTTCAAAATGCTTGCTTATTAGAAAATGATTTTTAGAAACATTTTTAAGAAGCAGTTTAAATAGTAATCTGCTAATAACATATAAATTTTAGAAAAATTTTATTTCCAAGAAATTTCAGCATCTTTTCTTGGGGCAGTTCTTTTATATGTTACATTTGGGTAGCCAATTACCATACAAGAAACTACTTTTTGATTTTCTTTTAATCCAATAAAGTTTCTAATTTCAGGATTTTCTTCAGATGCTTTTACAAAAAATCCGCTAAAAAATGTACCAAGACCTAAAGCATTTGTTACAAGCTCCATATTAGAAGAAGCTAATGCTCCATTAATTGGATTATTTGAAACAACTAAAATTACACTTGGTGCATTGAAAAATATGCTATCATTTTTAGGATTTTTCTTAAATGCGTCGTACATATTTATCCACATTTCGGCATAGCGTTTAAACACTATTGTTTCTTCATTTAAATTTTTAATAATATTTTCTCCAAGATTATTAAGTGTAACAAATACCATTTCTTTTAATTTATCAATGTTTTCTTTAACCACTATATATGATACATCTTGGCTATTAGTTGATGTTTGAGTAAATCTTCCAGCTTCTATTATTTTAAGGATTTTTTCATCTTCAACATCTTTTTCTTTAAAGTTTCGAGTACTTCTTCTGAATTTTATAAAGTTTAAAAGAGTATCTGGCTTTATATCAAAGTCAATTTCACTATATTCTTTAACGTCATCCATATTATATGTATCTGTTGATACAACTCCTTTTGGACAAATTGCAACACAATGTCCACACTTCATGCATCTTTCATTTTTTATATTTGCTTTATTATCAATTAATTCAATATCTTTAACAAAACAATCTTTTATGCAAAGTCCACAACCAATGCATTTTTCAATATCTACTTTATACATGCACACCTGCTCCTTTAAAATATATTTATGAATTTATTTTAGGATGTGATATTATTTATTACAAGTACGCACATTTTTGATATATACTATCATTAAAGACAGTATTGATATTTAGGAGGCTTTTATATGAGTAAATTAAAAGAGGAGTATTCTTATTCTCTTGACATATATATGGATCTGATAGGTGGAAAATGGAAACTAAGAATTTTATATCATTTATCAAATGGAACTAAGCGATTTGGAGAATTAAAAAAATTATTAGGTAGTATAACTGAAAAAACACTTACTCAGCAATTAAGAGAGCTTGAGCAAGATAAGCTGATAATTAGAACAGTATATAATGAAGTTCCGCCTAGAGTTGAATATTCTATGGCTGAATATTGCACTGATTTACTCCCTATATTCAAAGAGATTTGTATATGGTCAATAAAATATGCTAAGGATAATAATATACAAATTAACAGTTAGATGAATTATTTAATATTATATTTTATTTTAAAATATAATATCAGCTTATGTAGGGGGACATAAGCTGATATAAAAAATTATTATAAGGGAATAATAATGAAAATGAAATTATATAAATAAAGGGGATTATTTATATATTTATTACCTCTTTATGATTTAAATTATATATATAATATGTGACAAAATTATGTCAGTTAAAAATTAAAAGAATAATATTTTAATTTTATTGATATATACGGATTTAGTTGTGGAAATTAAGAATGTTATATAGTTTATCAAATTGAACAAAAAGGTTTTAAGAAGTAAAAATTATTATAAAGTATATATTGAAAAAACTCTTATTTAGCAATTGAGAATTGAAAGAATATAAGCTAATAGTTAGAAAAAATTTCTAATGAAGTTGAGTATTCTATAGATAAATATTGTAGGAATTTGATTAAAATATTCAAAGAGATTTATATATGGTTAGCAAAATATATTATTGACAAAATAAAAAAATGTTATATAATAAAGATATAAATCAGTTGAGTTAAATTGAATTTAGAAAAATTAAATTGCGAAAAAAGATCAGGTTATAATATATGGTGAAATAAAATTAGAAAATCAGTTATGATTAATTCTAAATATATTATAGAGATAAATAATAAAACCATATAATCTCTTTTAGCAAATTTAGATCTTTAATTACAAATACTTAAGTATTTTTTAAAAGAATTAATTGAATTAAATTAAATTTAGATAAATTATTTATAATTAAATTAAGATGAGGTGAATGAAGTATGAGTATATATGATTATAAATTTAAAGATATAAGTGGAAAGGAAAGATCACTTGAAGAATTTAAAGGCAAAGTATTATTAATTGTAAACATAGCAAGTAAATGTGGATTTACACCACAACTAGAAGGCCTACAAAAGATATATGATGAATATAAAAATCAAGGGCTTGAGATAATAGGATTTCCTTGCAATCAATTTGATAACCAAACACCTGAAAACAATAACGATTTAAATAAATTTTGTCAATTAAATTATGGTGTGAACTTTAACTTATCAGAAAAAATTGATGTTAGAGGAGAAAATGCAGATCCAATCTTTACTTATTTAGTGAACGAGTGTCCATTTAAGGGGTTTGATAAAGATAATGCTACTGATAAATTACTATATTCAATAACACAGGAAAATTATCCAGAATATCTTATTGGCAATAGTATAAAGTGGAATTTTACAAAGTTTTTGATTGATAAAGAAGGAAAAGTTATAAATAGATATGAATCAAGAATAGAACCTATAGATATAGCAAAAGATATAAAAGGATTATTGTAATATAATAACTTCCATATATAGGCATATAGTGGTATTATAAAGTAAAAACTTATAATAATTACTTGGAGGTGTCTATATGAATATATTTATTTTGATTTTAAATATATGTATTCCGATGATAATGGTTTATATAGGTGTATTATATAAATACAATTCTATTAATAGAATTAATAAAGTATTGAATTTATTTATACCTATAGCAATGTTTTTCTCTGGAATTTCTGATGATAATAAGCGTGAGAGTAATATTAGCAATTATGTGAGTTTTGCTAATAAGAAGATAAGCCTTACATGGATTACCTCAGGAATTGTTACATTAATATTTACAATTATTGGATTACTAATTAATAATACGAATATTAACTATGTTAGTATTCTTTTATTAGAAGTGGAAGTTACAATATTAGTTGGCGTATTTGTAACAATACAATTTTGGATGAAAAATAAGCTTAATGAAAAAATTAATAGTTAGTGTTACAATCTTTAACATGCAAATTACATTTATAATATAGAAATTAAATACAGATAAAATATAAAATTAGGATGTTGATTTTTTTCAGCATCCTTTTCGTTTATTAAGAAAATAGTATATAGTTCTTAATATAGTTTGTTATTTATGTAATATGGTATAATTAACCCAATATAATCAGTAATTTATATAAGTATTGGAGAAATAAATATGGAGAATTATATAGATTTTATTGCTAAAGCATGGAGAAATTTTATTTTAACTAAAAAAGTAAGTCCTAAAGTTAGAAATGAGATTGGTGATTCATGGATAAGGTGCATTAACCATGGTGTTGATCCTTATAACGGGAAAGGAAATGTAAAACATTCTAATATAAATGAATTAATTAATAGAAATAGTGAACTTATTTCAGTAGCAAGGCCTATTATGGAAAGTATTTATAGTATGGTTAGAGGGTCAGGCTTTGCTTTATTTTTAACAGATAAAGATGGGTATATATTAGATGTAATAGGTGACGAAGATATAATGGAAAGGGCAACAGAATTGAATTTTTTACAAGGTGAGCTATGGGCAGAAAATATAGTTGGAACAAATGCTATAGGAACATCTTTATATCTCAATAAGCCAATTCAAACCATAGGGGCAGAACATTATGGAATAAATCAACATTCATGGACTTGTTCTGCAGCACCAATACATGATGAAGATGACAATTTAATTGGATGTATAAATATGTCTGGAAAGTATTGCGATGCTAATTCGCATACATTAGGAATAGTTACTGCAGCAGCTCAATCAATACAAAAACAGATGGAATTAGCTATTTCATATAAATTACTTAATGTAACATTTGATTCAATATCAGAAGGCATGATAGTTACTGATGAATATATGAAAGTAAAGCGTATAAATGGCAGAGCACTAAAAATTCTAAACATATCATTAGAAGAAGCAATGAATATGAATATTGGTGAAGTTTTAAATGGTGTTGATTTTGAAAAAATACTTAAAGAAAAAAGTGAATATTTAAATAATCTAGAATGTGATTTTTCCATAAATAATGAAATAATAAAATGTGTTATAGATGTATTTCCATTGAATGTAAAGGGCAATAATAATGGTATGGTAATTACTTTTACAGAAGTTAAAATGATACATAAATTAGTAAATAAATTTGCAGGATATAAAGCTAAATATCAATTTAAAGACATTATTACAAATAATGAAGAAATGAAGAAAATGATAACTATTGCTAAAAAAGCTGCTAAAAGTGATTGTAATATATTGATTCAAGGAGAAAGTGGCACTGGTAAAGAATTAATATCACAATCAATACATAACTATAGTGAGCGTTCAAAAGGACCTTTTGTTGCTGTGAATTGTGCATCAATTCCGAGTGAATTGGTTGAGAGTGAACTATTTGGATATGAAAAAGGGGCGTTTACAGGAGCATCTAAAGAAGGACATCCAGGAAAATTTGAATTAGCAGATGGAGGAACAATTTTTCTTGATGAAATTGGTGAATTACCATTAGATATTCAAAGTAAGCTTCTTAGAGTTTTAGATAATGAGAAGATTACAAGAGTCGGTGGAACACATGAGAAACAATTAGATGTGAGAGTGATTGGTGCAACTAACAGAATGCTGAAAAAAGAAATAAGTAAGAAAAATTTTAGAGAAGATCTATATTATAGATTAAGCGTAATAGAGATAAAAACTATTCCTTTAAGACAGAGAAAAGATGATATAGATTTACTTGTAAATGAGTTTATTCAAAACTTAAATACTAAAAATATTGGTAAAGCTATAAAAGTTAGTCAGACATACATGAATGAATTAAAAAAATGTGATTGGCAGGGAAATATAAGAGAACTTAAGAATGTTGTTGAAAGAGATTATTATCTAAGTGAAGATGAATTTATGAACATAAACACTTTGAATTATAATCATATAGATGAAACTATTAATGAGGAAAAAGTCATAGATGAAGAAATAAAAATAGTTCCACTTGAGGAAGTAGAAAAAAGTGCTATAAAATATGCAGTAGAAAAATGCAATGGTAATCTTCAATTGGCTGCAAAATTATTGAAGATAGGAAGAGCCACATTGTATAGAAAGATAAAAAAATATGAAATATATGTATCAAAATGATAAAAATAATAATAGTGTATCAAAATGATAATTTAAAATGTATCGTTTTGATACATTTTTCTTTACAGAAAGAATATAAAGTTATAATATTTTATTTTTAAAATAAAGGTAAGACCAATTATATTGAGAATCTAGCGTAAAGAAATTTTAATTTATAATATTTTTGGTATGGATTTTGCTAATAATATATGTGAATTAATTAACAAATTATTTTTTAGGAGGAGTTTTTATATGAAAGCAGCTTTATGGTATGCAAAGAAAGATGTTAGAGTGGAAGAAATCGAAGAACCTAAGGTTACAAGTGATGGTGTGAAAATTAAAGTAAAATGGTGTGGAATATGTGGATCAGACTTACATGAATATTTAGGAGGACCAATATTTATACCAGTGGGACAACCACATCCGTTAAGTGGAACAACAGCTCCAGTAGTTTTAGGACATGAATTTTCAGGAGATGTTGTAGAAGTTGGTGAGAATGTAACTAATTTTAAAGCTGGAGATAGAGTAATAGTTGAGCCAATTGTTGCGTGTGGTAAGTGTCCAGCATGTTTAGAAGGAAAATATAATTTATGTTCCTCTTTAGGATTCCATGGTCTTTGTGGAAGTGGCGGAGGATTTGCTGAATATACAGTTTTTCCAGAAAAATTCATACACAAAATACCAGATGAAATGTCTTATGAACAAGCTGCTTTAGTTGAACCAATGACAGTAGCACTACATTCAGTTAGAGTAGGAAACTTTAAAACTGGAGATACTGCATTAGTTTTAGGTTCTGGTCCAATAGGACTTGCAACTATAGAATGCTTAAAAGCAGCTGGTGCAAAATTAATAATAGTATTACAAAGAAAATCCATAAGACAAGAATATGCTAAAAGAGCCGGTGCAGATGTAGTATTAGATCCAAATGAAGTAAATATAGTAGAAGAAGTTAAGAAACTTACAAATGGAGTAGGGGTTGATGTTGCATTTGAAACTACAGGAGCTCAAATAGGTATTGATACAGGTATTGATAGTATAAAATTTGAGGGAACTTTAGTTATAACAAGTATATGGGAAAGTGATGCTAAATTAGATCCTAATAAGCTAGTATTTAGTGAAAAGAAAATTATTGGAACATTAGCATATAGACATGAATTCCCAGCAATTATTGCTCAAATGAGCGATGGTAGAATAAAAGCAGAAGGATATGTAACTAAAAAAGTATATTTAGATGATATAGTTGAAGAAGGTTTTGGTGCATTAACAGGCCCAGAAAAGAAAAAACATGTTAAGATATTAGTAACTCCAGAAAAAGAGCTTTTATAAAATTAGGAGGAACATAAATGTATAAAATAGTTAGTAAAAGAGAGCTTACAAATAATATATTTTTAATGGATATAGAAGCGCCAAGAGTAGCAAAGTCTGCTAAACCGGGGCAATTTATTATTATAAAAAATGATGAAAAAGGTGAAAGAATTCCTTTAACAATAGCAGATTATAATAAAGAAAAAGGAACTGTTACAATAGTCTTTCAAACAGTAGGTAGTGGAACTAAAGAATTAGCTACATATGAAGTCGGACAAGATGTTTGTGATTTTGTAGGACCTCTTGGTCAACCTAGTGAATTTATTAAGGAAGATATAGAAGAACTAAAGAAAAAGAAGATTATTTTTATAGCAGGTGGAGTTGGCGCTGCACCAGTATATCCACAAGTGAAATGGATGCATGAGAATGGAATAGAGGTTGATGTAATACTTGGAAGCAGAAATAAAGACTTATTAATATATGAAGAAGAATTAAAGAAGGTTTCAGGAAATCTATATGTAACAACTGATGATGGATCATATGGATTTAAAGGAACAGGATCAGATATGCTTAAAGAATTAGTTAATAATCAAGGAAAAAAATATGATCATGCAGTAATAATTGGACCTATGATAATGATGAAATTTACATCTATTCTTACTAAAGAATTAGGAATACCAACTACAGTAAGTTTAAATCCAATAATGGTAGATGGTACAGGCATGTGCGGAGCTTGTAGAGTTACTGTTGGCGGAAAGGTTAAATTTGCTTGCGTTGATGGACCTGAATTTGATGGACATTTAGTAGACTATGATGAATCAATGAGAAGACAAGCAATGTATAAGACAGAAGAAGGTAAGGCTCAATTAAAGAAAGAAGAAGGAAACACTCATAGCCATGGTGGTTGCGGATGCGGAGGTGATAAGTAATGGAGATGAAGGAAAGAATGATAAGAGTACCTGTAAGGGAACAAGATCCTAAGCTTAGAGCTACTAACTTTGAAGAAGTGTGTCTTGGATATAATGAAGAAGAAGCAGTAAAAGAAGCAGAAAGATGTTTAAATTGTAAAAATCCTAAGTGTAGACAGGGATGTCCAGTATCTATAGATATTCCAGCATTTATAGCAAAGGTTAAAGATGAAGATTTTGAAGGTGCTGCAAAAGAAATTGCACAATATAGTTCACTTCCAGCAGTTTGCGGTAGAGTATGTCCTCAAGAAAAACAATGCGAAGGAAAATGTGTCTTAGGAATTAAAGGAGATCCAGTATCAATTGGTAAGCTTGAAAGATTTACAGCAGACTGGGCTACAGAATATAATGTAGATTTAAGTGAAACATCACCTAAAAATGGAATGAAGGTTGCAGTTATAGGTTCAGGTCCATCAGGATTAACTTGCGCTGGAGACTTAGCTAAAATGGGATATGATGTTACTATATTTGAAGCGCTTCATAAAGCAGGAGGAGTTTTAGAATATGGTATCCCAGAATTCAGACTCCCAAAGGAAAAGGTTGTTGCAAAGCAAGTTGAAAACATTAAAAAAATGGGTGTTAAGATAGAAACTAATGTAATAGTAGGTAGAACTATTACTATAGATGAACTATTTGATAATGAAGGATTTAAAGCAGTATTTATAGGTTCTGGTGCAGGTCTTCCAAGATTTATGGGAATTCCAGGAGAAAATGCAAATGGAGTTCTTTCAGCAAATGAATTCTTAACAAGAGTTAATTTAATGAAGGCTGCCGAAGAGGGGTATTCAACTCCAGTTAGGGCAGGTAGAAAAGTTGCAGTAGTTGGTGGCGGAAACGTTGCTATGGATGCTGTAAGAACTGCAGTGAGACTTGGATCAGAAGGACATATAGTTTATAGAAGAGGTGAATCAGAACTTCCAGCAAGAGCAGAAGAAGTACATCATGCTAAAGAAGAAGGCGTAATTTTTGATACATTAACTAATCCAACAGAAATTTTAGTTGATGAAAAGGGATGGGTTAAAGGTATGAAATGCGTTAAAATGGAACTTGGTGAACCAGATGCTTCTGGAAGAAGAAGTCCAATTGAAATCGAAGGGGCAGAATTTACTATGGATGTAGATACTGTAATAATGTCACTTGGTACATCACCAAATCCATTAATATCTTCTACAACAGAAGGTCTTGAAATAAATAAGAGAAGATGTATAATAGCTGAAGAAGAAACTGGACTTACAAGTAAAGAAGGTGTATATGCAGGTGGAGATGCTGTAACAGGTGCAGCTACAGTTATACTTGCAATGGGTGCTGGTAAGAAAGCTGCTACAGCTATTGATGAATACTTACAAGGAAAATAAGTAATATTATTAAATATATCTTTGATAATATTAACATAAAATTTAATTATAAAGTTAAAGGATATAATATATGATTTACTTATGAATAAGTAGATCATATATAGTAGATCTTATAAAAAATTTAAATTACCCATAATCTCAATAATATTAAGATATGGCCTCTATAATTTATGAAAGTAAGTTGTAGAGGCCTTATTATATGTAAATTTAAAATTTTAAAAACAAAATATAGGTCTTAAAATATAAATAATTTAAATATAAATAAAAAAATACTTACACAAACAAAAAATAATATGTATAATAGGGTTTGTCTCGAGATAAATTATTTATTTATAAAGGAGAATTTTAATGCCGCAAAATAAAAGAGAAAGTTTAATTTATACAGTAATGATGTGTTTTTTTATGGTACTTTGGATGAGTATATATAATATTAGCTTACATATGGGAGAAATCTCAGTTGATGTGATAAAGGCTGCGTGGATGGGAATGCCCATTGCTTATGTTTTTGCAATGTTTTGTGATTGGTTTATTGTTTCAGGAGTAGCTAAAATGGTTGCATTTAAATATTTATTAAAGCCTGATAGTTCAACTTTAAGAAAAATTATTACAGTTTCTTCATGCATGGTGATACCTATGGTAATAATTATGTCTATGTATGGAGCTTTAGAAGTAACAATACAATCAGGCGACTGGAGTAATCTATTTATTACTTGGTTAAAGAATATTCCAATAAATTTCATAATGGCATTACCAGTGCAACTTATTGTTGCAGGACCAGTTGTTAGATTTATATTTAGAAAAGTATTTCCAGAAGGAAAAGTTTTAGCATAAAATATTGATATTATAAATAGTGTATATAAATTAGTTAATAAATTTCTGATTTATATACACTATTTTAATTTGCTAGAACTTATAATTTAGGTTGAAAATTATATATATTTGTAGTTCATTAGATATGATGCCTGTTATACTTATATTTATAGCAAAAATTTTTATTTATAATCATGAATAAAGAGGTGTTAAAAGTAGTGAGAGTAGAATATATAAAAGATGATAGAAAAAGATTTTTAGATTTGTTATTGTTAGCAGATGAACAGGAAGATATGATTGATAAATATTTAAATAGAGGAGATATGTTTGCTTTATACGATGATGATTTAAAAGGTATATGTGTAGTAACAAAGGAAGAGGATAGAATATATGAATTAAAAAATATTGCAACATATGAAAAATATCATGGAAAAGGATATGGGAAAAAAATAATTCAATATATATTTGAATACTATAAGGAAAAATGTGATGTTATGTATGTTGGAACAGGAGATAGTCCTCTTACATTACCATTTTATAAAAAATGTGGATTTATTGAATCACATAGAGTTAAGAAGTTTTTCATTGATAATTATGACCATCCAATATTTGAAGGTGGGAAGCAATTGGTTGATATGATATATCTAAAAAAGGAATTATAATTTACTTTTATGTGTAATAGTTTTATATACTATACAAAACTATTATTAATAGATAAAATATATGTGGAATTATTACACAAGATATAATAAGGAGTTTTATAATTATGAAATATTATTTTGCACCACTTGAAGGGGTTACTGGATACATATATAGAAATGCATATCATAATTTATTTGGACAGATTGATAAATACTTTACTCCATTTATTTCACCAACTAGTAATGAAGGATTTACGACAAGGGAATTAAATGATATATTACCAGCACATAATGAAGGACTGCCTATAGTACCTCAAATACTTACCAATAATGCTGAGTATTTTATTCGCATAGTAAATGCCTTAAAGGATTTTGGATATGATGAAATCAATTTAAATTTGGGATGTCCATCAGGTACAGTTGTTGCTAAGCATAAAGGATCAGGATTTCTTTCTGAAAGAGAAGATCTGGATAGATTTTTAGACGAAATATTTTCAAAGTCAGATGCAAAGATATCAATAAAAACAAGAATAGGTAAAGATGATCCAAATGAATTCTATGAATTAATAAAAATATTTAATAAGTATCCCTTAGAAGAGCTTATAGTTCATCCAAGAATACAAAAGGATTTTTATAAGAATAAACCTAATAGGGAAATATTTAAAGCTGCATTATCTTCAAGTGAAAATCCAGTTTGTTATAATGGTGATATTTTTAATTTTAGCCAATATAAAGAATTGATAAGAGAATGTCCAAATTTAGAATGTATTATGCTTGGAAGAGGAATTATTGCAAATCCAGGATTAATAGGAGAAATTAAAAATAATAAAGTGGCTGATAAAGCGACCTTAAAAGCATTTCATGATGCAGTTTATACTGGGTATAAAGGAATTCTTTCAGGAGATAAAAATGTACTATTTAAGATGAAGGAATTTTGGTTCTATATGATACATATGTTTGCAGAAAGTGATAAATATGCAAAGAAGATAAGAAAAGTAAATAGGGCAAATGAATATGAAGCTATTGTATCCATGATGTTTAATGATTTAAATATAGAAGAAAATAATTTAAGAGGATTTAAATAATAAACATTGATTAATATTATAAATGTGAAATATTTTAAATAGATTATATAATTTTAACAGGGATTATATATTAAAAGGCGGGAATGAGTTAATCTGCTTTTTGTTCTTTAGGGAATTATATTATCTTGTATCTGTGGACGGGGTGCCCCCTGATGGTATAAGTTATTTTTGATAATTATTGTAATGAATTAATGTAAGGTTCCTAAAGAACAAAAAAATTATATGCGCCTGGCCTTTTCTTCGGCAAGCTCAGAAAATCCAGAATGCGCTAAAAAAATCGACGGCTCATAAGACTTTTAATTAAAGTTATTGACTGTTAATGTATTTATTTTTTGAGAGGAAAAGGTTACACAGTCGCCTTGGCGATTTTTTTGT
This sequence comes from Clostridium neonatale, assembly GCF_900465025.1. Taxonomy (NCBI): domain Bacteria; kingdom Bacillati; phylum Bacillota; class Clostridia; order Eubacteriales; family Clostridiaceae; genus Clostridium; species Clostridium neonatale. The sequence continues at coordinate 518,729 of NZ_UICR01000002.1, read as the reverse complement.
AAGGAAAATTATAAATTTATGTTTTTTATATAAATGCACATTCTATATGTAGCTGTGTAAGATGATTTGACAATATCACTAATTAGTGATATATTAAGCTCATGAAAGATATAAAAAAGTTAATTAAAGAAAATGAACTAGATTTATCTACTTTGGTTGTTTTTACAAGAGCAGAACATAAAATTCATAAAAAAGAATACCAGACAATCAAAGAAAGCGGACTTACTCCGGCTCAATTTGGAGTATTAGAAGCTTTATATAATAAAGGTGACTTAAAGATATATGAGTTAATAGAAAAGATATTAACCACATCTGGGAATATAACAGTAGTAATAAAAAATTTAGAAAAGGATGGATTAATTAAAAAAAATGCAGATCCGGAAGATAAGAGATCATGCATAATATCATTGACTCAAAAGGGTAAAGATTTTATAGAGGAAATTTTACCTAAACATATTAAGAATATTAGCAATATTTTTCAAATTTTAAATGACGAAGAGAAAGTTATGCTAAAAAGCATACTTAAAAAATTTAAAAACATATAATTATTTAAGAATAAAAGTAAAAACAAATTTTTAGAATTTTATCACTAATTAGTGATAAATAGAAAAGAGAGTATTATGGAAGATTTAAGAACTATAGAAAAGATATTTAGAGGACCAGAATTTCATATGGTTGGAGATGGATTTAGGGTATCACAATACTTACCAGTAGGAATAAATGACATGAAGCGTTTATCCCCAATGATATTATTAGATTATCATGCACCACATTATTATGAACCATCATCTAATATTCGTGGTGTTGGGGCTCATCCTCATCGTGGCTTTGAGACTGTGACTATTGCTTATGAGGGAAAGGTTGAACATCACGATAATAAAGGAAATCATGGGATTATAGGGCCAGGAGATGTTCAGTGGATGACTGCTGCATCAGGAATTTTGCACAAGGAATATCATGAAAAAGAATTCAATAATAAAGGTGGAACTTTGCATATGATTCAACTTTGGGTTAATTTGCCTAAAGACAAAAAGATGACAGAGCCTAAATATCAAACTTTATTAAAAGAAAATATGGGCATATTAAAGCTTGATAATAATCAAGGAGAAATTAGCATTATATCTGGAGAAGTTAATGGAGTAAAAGGGCCAGCTAGTACATTTACTAAAATAAATCTTTATAATGTAAATTTAAAAAATCATGGAAAGACTATTTTAAGTGAACCAAGCAATTTTAACACAGGAATACTTGTATTAAAAGGTGAAGTTAAAATAAATAATGATACAGAAGCTAAAGAGAAAGATTTTATTTTGTTTGATAATGTACAAGGTAATATTGTAGTTGAGTCAGTAACAGAGGAAAGTCTCTTCATTGTATTAAGTGGAGAACCAATAGATGAACCTATTGCTTCACATGGTCCATTTGTTATGAATACTACAGAAGAAATATATCAAGCTTATGAAGATTTTAGAAATGGTAAGTTTGGAATAGAAGAATTTTAATAATAATATTTATAGATTATATAAAGTTAACAGGAGGAAGAAAAATGAGTAAAGTACTATATATTAAAGCAGACATAAAAAATGAAGGTGAATCAAGAACTTTTAAGGTATCTGATAAATTTGTAGAAGAATATAAAAAGAATAATCCAAAAGATGAAGTAATAGTTTTAGATTTATATGAAGAAGGTATAGACTTCTTAAGACCAGATGATTTAGGAAAATTATTTGCACTTAAAGATGAAGAAAGTAAGAATAACCCAATATTAAAATATGCATATCAATTTGCAGAGGCAGATAAGTATATAATTGCGGCGCCAATGTGGAATTTAAGCATTCCAGCAATATTGAAAGACTATATTGATTATATAAGTGTTACAGGAATAGCATTTAAATACACTGCAGAAGGCCCAGTTGGACTTTTAAAAGATAAAAAGGCAGTATATGTAGTAGCTAGAGGTGGAGATTATACAAACTCACCATATGAAATGGGAGAAAGATATTTAAGAACTATATTAGGATTCTTTGGAATTACAGATATAGAGACTATTTCACTAGAAAATATGGATGTTATTGGTGCTGATGTTCAGGGTAAAATTAATGAGGCAATAAAAAGAGCAAGTTTGATTGCAGAAAATTTTTAATCAGATAATTATAATAAAATAATTAAAATGTTTTCAATCCAAAATATTCATATTGAATAAAGAGAAAAAAGTGATATAATAAAGATACAGTAACCTGAGATGTACGAATAGCTTATTATATTCAACCTACATAATATATTCGGGATTTACAATATACTTATGGATATAGGGCTTCAGTAATTTGTAATTAAGGATTGTCCATAATTGCAGCAGAAGATTATAAGAGGTAAGTTGAGTTTAACCCACCTGCAGGGAGCAGGTATTGAATATGTAAGCAACGGCATGTTGGGTATTGCTTTGAATTTTAACTTTGCTATATAAGTTTATATATTTTTAAAATGTAGGTAAAGTAGAGAAAGAAGCTCAATGAATATAGATGCTTCTTTCTTTATTTTTACTTAAACATAAAAAGCAGTTTTAATTGTATAAAACTATTTACAATTAAAATTAAAAGGAATATAATGCAAATATAAAGTTAAGTGCACATAACTTTAAAGTTAAATATAAAATAAGCAATGAAAGGGAAAAGTATTATAGAGTACAATTTTTAGAGAGAAAATGCCACCGGCTGAGAGCATTTTTAAATATGACTATAAGAAAAACTACCCTGGAGCTATGACTGATTAGCTGAGTATTTAGTGAAATTTTATTACATACAAGAATTTATATAATTTATGCAATAAGAAGTTTCTCTAAATTTGGCGAAATGTCATCGGTTAGTAGAACCGTTAAGAAACAGTTAAGATGAATTGAATTTTTTAATTCAATTTGGGTGGAACCATGGATGTTTAGCATTCGTCCCAAGATTTTTGGGACGAATGCTTTTTTGTTATATTAAAATTAAAAAAATATTATGATTACTAATAATTTTATTAATTATATTTTGAAGTAATGAAAAAAATTGATAATAAATTATTAGAAGGGAGATAGAAAAATGAGTATAAAAGTAAAATTAAATGATGGATCATTAAGAGAAGTTGAAGAAAATTCAAGTGTTTTAGATCTTGCAAATTTAATAAGCAGGAATTTAGGTAAAAATGCAATAGTAGGAGAAGTAAACAATACCCTAGTTGATTTAAGCCATAAGTTAAAAGATAATGATGAGGTAAATATCTTAACAACAGATAATGAAAAAGCTGTTGAAGTGCTTAGACATTCTATCTCTCATATTATGGCTCAAGCTGTAAAGAGACTTTATAAAGATGCAAAACTTGCTATAGGTCCCTCAATAGAAAATGGATTTTATTATGATTTTGATATAGAAAAACCATTAACTACTGAAGATTTAGAAAAAATAGAACAAGAAATGAATAATATCATTAACGAGAACTTAAAGTTTGAAAGAATGGATGTTTTAAGAGAAGAAGCGTTGAATTTAATGGAAGAAAAGAATGAACCATATAAGGTAGAGCTTATTAATGATCTTCCAGAAGGAGAAAAGATATCATTATATAAGCAAGGTGATTATGTTGACCTTTGTAGAGGACCACATATTCCATCAACAAAGTATGTAAAAGCATTTAAGCTTACAAGCGTAGCTGGGGCTTATTGGAGAGGTAATGAAAAGAATAAGATGCTTCAAAGAGTATATGGTGTAGCATTTAAAGATAAAACAAGTCTTGAAACTTATCTTCATAACTTAGAAGAAGCTAAGAAGAGAGATCATAGAAAACTTGGTAAGGAATTAAAGCTATTTACATTTGCAGAAGAAGGACCTGGATTCCCATTCTTCTTACCTAAAGGAGTAATTCTTAAAAATACATTAATTGATTTCTGGAGAAAACTTCATTATGAAGCAGGTTATGTTGAAGTTGAAACACCAATTATGCTTAATAAGAAATTATGGGAAACTTCTGGTCACTGGTATCATTATAAAGAAAACATGTATACTTCAATGATTGATGGAGAAGAATTTGCACTTAAGCCAATGAACTGTCCAGGTGGAATGCTTGTATATAAATCAGAAGCGCATTCATATAGAGATTTTCCAATGAGAGTTGGAGAGCTTGGAAGAGTGCACAGACATGAACTTTCAGGAGCACTTCATGGACTTATGAGAGTAAGAGCATTTACACAAGATGATGCCCACATATTCATGCTTCCAGATCAAATAAAATCAGAAATAAAAGGTGTTGTAGAACTTATTGATAAAGTGTATTCAAAATTTGGATTCAAGTATCATGTGGAATTATCTACAAGGCCAGAAGATTCTATGGGGAGTGATGAAGAATGGAATTTAGCAGAAGATTCTTTAAAAGGTGCTTTAGAAGAATTAAATTTAGATTTTATAGTTAATGAAGGCGATGGAGCTTTTTATGGTCCTAAAATAGATTTTCATCTTGAAGACAGCATAGGCAGAACATGGCAATGTGGAACAATTCAGCTTGACTTCCAGCTTCCTCAAAGATTTGAGTTAGAGTATGTTGGAAGCGATGGGGAAAAGCATAGACCAATAGTTATCCATAGAGTAATTTTCGGAAGTATAGAAAGATTTATAGGAATATTAATAGAACACTTTGCAGGAAAATTCCCAACATGGCTTGCACCAGTTCAAGTAAAAGTATTACCTATATCAGATAAATTCAATGATTATTCAGAACAGATTAAAAATAAATTAGAGAAAAATGGAATAAGAGTTGAAATGGATTATAGAAATGAAAAAATAGGTTATAAAATAAGAGAAGCTAGAAATGAAAGAGTTCCTTATATTATTGTTATTGGTGAAAAGGAAGAAAATGAAAAGAAGATTTCATTACGTAGCAGAAAAAATGGTGATGAAGGAAGCTTAGAGTTAAAAGAATTAATTGATAGAATCAATGATGAAGTTATAAGTAAATCATTATAATATTGTCCAAGATAAATAAATTGTGTAGAATCAGAATTTAGTGTATAATAACCGAAATCCAATATATGATATGCTCGATTGTAGGGAAATTTTAGCTAAAAATTCTAATGACAGAGGCTGTGCCCAAAAATGTTTGCTCCAAAAACAAGTTTTGGACAAACAATTTTGGAACAGCCTCTGCCAAAGAATTTAAAAGCTGAAATTTCCAATACAATACTACGCATATTCATATATTGGATTTCTTTGTTTTCTCCAAAATCATAAATACCTAATTTATTTTAGTTATGATTAATGTTATTTTATTCCTTTAAATATAGTTTCAATTAATGCAGAAAATTATTAAGGCACATATAAAAATTGACCTTAACCCGCATAAAATAAGGAAATTCTTAAGAATTTATATTCTTATATTTATATATTGTTGCCTTCTTAAAAATGATAAAATATTAACTTGTTTAAATAACTATTCTATAATTTAAAAATGTATTTATATAAATATTAATAATGCTGAAAATCTGAGCTTTATTTCGGTGTTGTTCACTAAATTTTAGTTTCATGTATTTTGTTTAAGGTATGTAATGAAGTGTTATGATATAATGAAAGAATATCAAAGATTTTAGCTCACATAATAAAGCTTTGTTTGGGAATTTGGAAATTATAATTAGTTAGATTATTAAGAAATAACTTTTAAAATTAAGAGGTGAATAAGTATGAAAATTAATAAGATTTCTATTGTAGGAATGGGAGATTTGGAGATTTTATTTGGAAATTATTTCGTAGAGAAATTAGGAAAAGATGCAGGTAAAATTGGAAATGAGCTTACCTTTTCTCATTTAGGGCAATTATGTATTGGAATTCCAAAAGAAGAGTATAAAAGGGCTATGTTTAATGATTTGGATGATTTTTTTAATTCTATAAATATTCTGAAGGTTAATGAATATTTATATGATAAGATTAAGGCTATGGAAGAATAATATTAAGTTACTATGATATTATCAAAAATAATTTACACCCTTAAGGGACACCTCGTTCACAGGTTATATCCAAATATAATTTCCTAAAAAATAAAAAAAGCTTGACATTGAGTCAACTCCAAGTGATATGTTATAGAAGGAATAATAAATTTATTTATTAGTATAAGTAGTACTGATGAAAAAGATGAAACCAAAAGCAAATAATTTGTATTTTGATAATCTTATTGAAATTACTTTATATAAAAATATGGCTCAACACTAAAAGCTGTGCTTGACAATATGAAGCAAGAATTTTTTTGAATGTAATAAACGTGCATTGGCATCTTAATTCTGTCGAGAACACATTTTGGTGTTGAGGCAAAAATATTTTATATAATTAACAAAGAGATGGGAGGAATATAAAAATGACAATTTCAGAAGTAAGTAAAAAGTATGGACTTACACAAGATACTCTTCGTTACTATGAACGTATTGGATTAATACCTTATATTAACCGTACGTCAAGTGGGAGAAGAGACTATACAGAAGAGGCTTGTAAATGGATTGAGTTTATTAAATGCATGCGTTTAGCTGGACTGCCAATAGAAACTTTAATTGAATATGTAGCACTTGATCAAGAAGGAGATTCAACTATAACTGCTAGAAAAGAATTACTTGTTGAGGAACGTGAAAAGCTTATAGAAAGAATAAAAGAGATGCAGAAAACTTTAGAACGTTTAAACCATAAGATTAGCAGATATGAAGAAGCAGAATTAACAGGAGTTTTAAGTTGGGGAAAGTAGTTTATAATAGTGTAAAGATTAAAAGCTGGGAATCATGCAATTCTCGGCTTGATTTATGATTGTTTTAATTAAAGTTATTGTATTCTATTCGATTTATATTTTATAGAGGATCATATCATAGTCATTTTGGCGATTTTTATTAAGTAAATGGTGCTAACATGAAAAGTTGTATGAAAAGGTATAAATTTAAATGTTTCAGACAACAGTTAAACCATAAGTTGTGCAATTATTTATAAATTTAAATATTATTTTTTTAAGGGAGAAGTATTATGTTTAGTTTAAAAGTTGATTTAATAAAGGGGAACATATTAAAGTCATTAGTAATTTTTGCAGTACCGATTTTTATTTCATCTATATTTCAGCAGTTATATAACACAATGGATACAATGATTGTAGGAAATTTCTTAGGTGATACATCATTAGCTGCAATAGGGGCCTGCGGAGCAGTATATGAATTACTAGTTGGTTTTGCACTAGGTATAGGTAATGGGCTCAGTATAGTAACTGCAAGAACTTATGGTTCAAATGATGAAAATTTATTGAAAAAATCTGTAGCTGGGTCCATAGTTATTGGAATATTGGTAACTATTGTAATCATGATAGTATCAAAGCTGTTTTTGTATTCATTATTAGAATTATTAAATACACCTGAAAATATAATAGATGAATCGTATTCATATATATATGTGATAACTATATTTGTTGGTGTTATGTTTGCATATAATTTATTTGCAGGATTATTAAGGGCAATAGGCGATAGTGTTATGCCGTTAGTATTTCTTATTATATCTTCAATAATTAATGTAGTCTTAGATATATTATTTATTACAGAATTTAATATGGGAATTAAGGGAGCAGCTGTTGCAACTGTTATTGCACAAGGGATTTCAGCTCTATTATGTGTTATCTATATATACAAAAAAGCTCCAATTCTTATACCATCTAAAAAACATTTTGCTTTTGATAAAGAATTGTATAAAGAATTATTAGGGCAAGGATTTTCAATGGGATTTATGATGTCTATAGTATCTGCAGGAACAGTTATATTGCAAACCGCAATTAACAACTTGGGCTATCTTATCATTGCTGGACATACTGCAGCACGTAAACTTAATAGTTTTTGTATGATGCCTGGTATGACTATTTCAATGGCTTTATCAACTTTTGTTTCTCAAAATAAAGGAGCGAATCAAGGATATAGAATAAGAAAAGCAGTAAGATATGCTAATATTCTAGTCATTTGCTGGGGGATAATAATTTCTGTATTTTTATTTTTTGCAGCACCAACAATGGTAAAAATATTATCAGGATCTACTGAAAGTACTGTTATATACAATGGAGCAAAATATTTAATAATAAATGCACCATTTTACGGGATTCTGGGTATTCTTTTAAATTTAAGAAACTCATTACAAGGATTGGGAGAAAAACTTATTCCGCTAGTTTCAAGTATTATTGAGCTATTAGGGAAAATATTATTTGTTATTTTATTAATACCAAGTCTTGAATACTTTGGCGTTATTATATGTGAACCAGTTATCTGGTGCTTTATGTGTATACAGCTTGCATATTCATTTTATAAGAATCCATATATTAAGGAACATAAATTTCAATAAAAACTGTTGACATGGAGTTAACTCTAAGATTTAACATTAATATGCATAAACATTAAGGGAGGATGATAAATATGAAAAAAACATTTTATTTAATGAGACATGGACAAACCTTGTTTAATTTAAGAAGAAAAATTCAAGGTGCTTGTGATTCTCCACTTACAGAGCTTGGAATTAAACAAGCTCAGGTTGCAGGAGAATATTTTAAAGATATTCCTTTAGATCATGCATATAGCTCAACTTCTGAAAGATGTTGTGATACTTTAGAAATTGTTACAGATAACAGTATTCCTTATACAAGATTAAAAGGTTTAAAAGAAATGAACTTTGGTATATTTGAGGGAGAAAGTGAAGATTTAAATCCCAAAAACAAAGAAGTGTTTGGAACATTTTTTCTTGATTATGGCGGAGAATCAAGAGCTCAGGTAAGAGAAAGAATGGTTAAAACATGTACAGAAATTATGGAAAAAGAAGATCATGAAGTAGTACTTGCTGTATCTCATGCTGGAGCCTGCCTGCAGTTTTTAACAGAGTGGCAGGATCCAATAGAAGAATTAAGAAAGGGATTTACTAACTGCTGTATTTTTAAATATGAATATGAAGATAAAAAATTCAAACTAGTTGAAGTTATTCGCCATAATATTTAGAAGTAATAAATATTATAATCCATAAAATGTTGTGAGAAATCTCTTTGATTGATAGTTTGAGTGTATATTATAGTATATAAAAAAGTGAATAGACAGAATATGATATGTTTATTATAATGTAGACGGATGGCATACAAATATTAATCAGTTGGAGGAAAAAACATGTATAATAAAATAATGGAATCAGTAGAATTTATTAAATCTAAGGTAAGCAGAAAGCCTAAAATAGGTGTTATATTAGGTTCCGGGCTTGGAGATTTAGTTAATGTTGTAGAAGACAAAGAATATATTTCATATGAGGATATTCCAAACTTCCCAGTATCTACAGTTAAAGGCCATGAAGGAAAGTTAGTATTTGGAAGAATAAAAGATGTAGAAGTGCTGTTAATGCAGGGAAGATTTCATTATTATGAAGGATATACTATGAAAGAAGTTACATATCCTGTTTATGTTATGAAACAACTTGGCATAGAAAAGATTATTGTGACAAATGCATGTGGAGGAATAAACACAAGCTTTGAGCCAGGAACATTAATGTTAATTAACGATTTTATAAATTTATTTGGAGATAATCCTTTAATTGGAGTTAATGATGACAGACTTGGAACAAGATTCCCAGATATGTCAGAGCCATATAAATTAGAGCTTATTAATAAAGCAAAAGAAATAGCAAAAGAACTTAACATAGATTGTGCAGAAGGTGTTTATGCAGGATTTATGGGACCATACTATGAAACTGCTGCTGAAATAAGAATGATTGGAGGCGTGGGAGCAGATGCAGTAGGTATGTCAACAGTACCTGAAACAATTGCTGCTAACTATTTAGGTATGGATGTACTTGGAATAGCATGTATTACAAATATGGCAACAGGGATACAAAAAGTAAAACATTCCCATGAAAGAGTTGTTGAAACAGCTAAAAAAGCATCTGTAGATTTATGCAGATGGGTAGAAAAAATCATTGAAGAAATATAAAATTAAATTTTATTATAACATTTTAAGAAAATATATTTTATATGAAGGTTATAGGTATATGAACTTTAAAAGAAAAATATATTTTTTAGAGGAAAATAATAATTAAAAGGATATAATGTAACTACGTTTTAGTTACATTATATCCTTTTTTTGCACAAAAAAATAGTACCTCATTAATTCTAAGATACAAAACACATTGACAATAACATTGTTAGTGATATAATTGAACATTATAACGCATTATGAATAAAAATATTTATATAATTAATCATAACATAAATAAAAAATAAAGTCAATACTTTTTTGAAAATATTTTAGGAGGAGTTTAAAAAATGGATAAAGATCTAATTTCATTTGAAAACAAACTAATAGAAAGTAAGATTCATGATGAAATAATTGAATGTAATGAAAAAACACGTGAATATGGATTACAGCTTACTGAAAAAGATGTAAAAGAACTTATTAATACAAGAAAAGTAGCACTTGCTAAGACTGGAAGACTAGAGTTCAATGGTGAAATAATAGATAAAATTATTATGAATTTTTGTGACTCTCCATATATATCACAATATAATTATAGCGATACAATAAATGAACTTGTAGAGATTTTTTATAACTATAAAAATGAAACATTAGATGTAATAGGAGATGATGAATTAATTGAAATAATGAAAGAGTATTTTGATAATTACTGCCAAGGCTCATTAGAACTTTTAGAAGGAAAAGTGTTATATACAATAGCTGATAATATAAGAAATGGTGTGAAAGATTATAAGAATATTAATGGTGAAAAGGACTGGTAAATGCCAATATCTAAGATGCTTGTTAAATGTCTTTTGAGTATTTATTAATGAAGGGGAATGAGAAACTTTGAGTAATGAAAAAATTATTATAGAAGATAAAGAAGATATTATTAAATATGCAGAAAACATCATAAAGTATGAGATTATAAAGAGAGAAGATTTAAGTGAAGAATGCTTTTTAAATGACCTTTTATCCAAAGCTTATGAAAAAAGGTTAATAGAAGATAAAGAGGTAGAAAAAATATATTTTGAAAGATTACAAAGCTTACAGGCTTTATTAAAGTATTATACAAAAGATGAAAGCAGCTCAGTAATGTTAGAAACTGCAGACGATCTTTTTAAATGTATAAATTATACAATAAGTGTGTATTTAAAACAATTTGAAAGGGTGGATGAAATCCTTAAAAAATTAAAAAGTGAATCAATAGATGATATGCTGAATAAAGGAAATATAATAATTAAAGCTAATGTGGAATATAGTAGAAGCTTATTAAAAAGAATTCAGAAAAATAAGCTTAAAGTGGGTAACTATTCTTATGATGATACTGCCAACTATGGAATTTCAATATTTTTTAAACAGTATGATGATTTCTTTGGAGCACATGAATCACCAGGTTCTATAGATTATCAGCTTGCAATAGAGCTTAAAGATTATGTTGGTGTTGAATATATGCGAAATTATTTAGAAAGGCTGAACTTGGAAAATGAATTTTGTTTTAATTTTGATGAAGATAATATCAAAAAGCTTTTAAAAGGATATGATAAAAATTCTGAGCTTCTTCTTTTGAATATATTTGAAATTGTACTTACCAACTGTCTTGGATTAATTATATGTAATAAAGAAATTAAAAATCTTCATATTTCCGAGCATGATAGGGAAATAATAAAGGATAAATTAAAAAAATTATCTAAAGAGGAGATAAAAGGATTATTATTAAGGTGTGGAAAAGAGTGTGTAAGAATTTTGGTAATTAGAAATAATGATTTAGTAGATTATATTGATCAATGTGTAAATAAAATGACTTATTCCATATATGAAGGAGTACAACTTGATAAGCTGCAAAATATTTTCGTATCTTTTGCAAAAGAAAATGAAGAAGAAATAATTGAATACATTGATAAAGAAAAAATGAGTAATGAAAAGTTTAGAAAAGTGGTAGAGCAAATTAGAGAATGCTCAGATTTAGAAGAAAAGATAGAAATTATTAATAGTAAGGTTAAAAGCTTAGCTGACTTAAATGATGTGCTTGATTCAGAATGCTTATTTGATGATGAATATGTAGTATATTTCAATTCTCTAAATAATATGGAGATAATCATGCTTTCAAAATATATTGATGTATATGGCTTGGAAAGAGAATGGCATGATTATTTTAAGGCATATTTAGATGAATTTTCTAGTGAGGAAAGAGAAAATATGGTAAAGATTAAGGAGAGAATAATACTGGCATAATATCATATAATGTAGAAGGAATAAAAATATAACTTTAAGTCTCATAATCTCTTGGAAAAATTGAAATAGTAAGGATAAAATTAAGTTTCTTGACAAACAAAAGCTAAAAATATAAAATCTTAGTAAGAATTATTATTAATTATTACGATTATTTAAGCTAAATAAATTATTTAGCAATCATGATTTTTGTGAATTTATATAAAAATATATTTTATAGAGGGGGGAACATATGAATACTTTAGTAGGAATATTGATACCATTTGTAGGAACATCATTAGGGGCGGCATGTGTTTATATAATGAAAAAAGAAATGAATCCATTTGTAAATAAAGCATTACTTGGATTTGCTTCTGGCGTAATGATTGCAGCATCGATATGGTCATTAATAATCCCTGCAATTGATATGTCTAGTAATATGGGAAAACTATCATTTATTCCAGCAGCAGTTGGAGTATTAGTTGGAATTTTATTTTTACTAATGCTTGATAAGCTGATTCCACATCTTCATTCAAATAGTAATGAGCCGGAAGGAATAAAGAAGAATAATTTAAAGAAAGCAACAATGCTTGTTTTAGCTGTTGTTATTCATAATATACCAGAAGGAATGGCTGTTGGAATTGTTTTTGCAGGTGCTTTGAATGAAGGCGCATTATTAACTCTTGCAGGAGCTTTTGCTCTTTCAATAGGAATAGCAATTCAAAATTTCCCAGAAGGAGCAATAATATCAATGCCACTAATAAGTGAAGGATTAAGTAAAAACAAGGCATTTCTTTATGGGGTATTATCTGGAGTGGTAGAACCAATAGGAGCAATTGTTACAATAATGTTTTCTGGTTTAATAACACCTTTTATGCCATATCTTTTATCATTTGCAGCAGGAGCAATGATATATGTTGTAGTTGAAGAATTAATTCCAGAAGCTTCTCAAGGTGAGCATTCCAATATTGGAACAATAGGATTTTCTATAGGGTTTGTAATTATGATGATTTTAGATGTTGCATTATCATAAAAATAAAATGATTAAACTATTAATTTTAATAAATGAATAGTTTAATCATTTTTTATTTAACTTACTGTAAAGTGGAGTTTTCATACATAAGGTTATAATAAAATATTTTAATCTTTAACTGAATAATTTATAAATATAGTTTATATATTTGTTTGCACTAAAAAAATATTTGAGCGAATGGATTACTGTATTTTTCAAAAGATATATAAATTGAAAGAAAGAATAAATTTTCAATTGGAGCATTGCCAAAACAGGAGAAGAAAAAGAAAATTATTAGAACTGCTGTTAAAAGGGACACGCAGAGAGAAGTATTTGAGCTAAAAATTAAGAAAATTTTATAAAAAATATTGACAGAAATAAGATAACAAGGTATTATTTTAAATGAGAATTGTTTTCAATTAAAATAATACTCCTTCTAATTGAAATATATTTTCAATAAATAAAAAACTTCTTTGTCAGCACACAACAAAGAAGTTATAAAGGTTAATACATCGCGTAACCTTAAAAAATGCTCCTCATTAACAAATTAATAAACGCACATTTTAATTTGTTAAAACAAAATCTTATTGTATGATTTGCACACCTCATACAATAAGATTTTAGTTTTTTTTAATATAATTGTCAAGTTCGTTTTGTATTTTATTAAGAATAAATTTATAGAATATTATTTTTATAATTTATCAAGGTATTTTAAAAACTAATTGATATATTAAATACAAAACAGATATGTAGAATATGGTTGCTGAGCAAAAGCTAGAATTTGAATTTAAGTTCTGGCTTTTTAAATGTATTTTGGTAATAAGAAAAAGCATTTGATAAATAGTTATAGATAATAGACTTTCATTGGCAATATATATTGCCAATTGTAAATTATTATTACCCCTTAGGTTTAAATATCATAGCAGCAAGAAAGCCAAAGATTATTGCAGCAGAAACTCCGCCACTTACTGTCTTTAACATTCCAGTAAATATTCCTATAAAGCCAGTCTCAGTTGCTTCTTTTATAGCTGCTGTCACAAGAGTATTTCCAAAACTACTTATAGGTATAAATGCACCTGCACCTGCAAATTTAACTAAAGGATCATATAGTCCAAATCCTCCGAGGATTGCTCCTATTACAACTAATGTACATGTTGTGTGTGCTGGAGTAATCTCTAAAATATCCATTATAAGTTGACCAATAACACATATCAGACCACCTATTATAAATGCAAAAATAAATTTTTCCATAACTTATAACACCTCTTTTTACATTTCTATAGAAACAGCATGAGCAATACAAGGTATGCTTTCTTTTTGCTGAAAAGATATAGGAGACATTAATGCTCCTGTTGCAACAATAAGCATTTTCTTTAATTCACCTTTTCGCATACGATTAAGCAAATGTCCATAAGTTACAGTAGCAGAGCATCCACATCCGCTGCCACCAGCAAAGCTTGGTTGTTCTTTCTTATATATTAATAGTCCACAGTCAGTAAATATGTCTATGGGCATATTTATTCCATGCTTTTCAAATAAAGCATTGGCAATTTCATGACCAACTTTTCCTAAATCACCTGTAGCAATAAGATCGTAATAAGAAGCATCAATATTTAAATCTCTAAAATGAGCTTCTATTGTATCTACAGCTGCTGGAGCCATGGCAGCACCAACATTATAAGGATCAGAAATACCCATATCTACAACTCTTCCTATAGTGGCAGAAGTTACTTTAGGACCATCACCATTTGGGCCAAGGATGCAGGCACCAGCTCCTGTTACTGTCCATTGAGCTGTAGGTGGTCTTTGTACTCCATACTCTGTAGGATATCTAAATTGTTTCTCAGCTGCCGCATTATGACTGCTTGCGGCAGCTACAACATATTTTGCAGAATTACTATCTATTAATTGGGCTGCCAATGATAAACCTTCCATAGAACTAGAGCAGGCTCCAAATATTCCTAAATAAGGAACTCCTAAAGTTCTGGCAGCAAAACTGCTGGAAATAATTTGATTCATTAAATCTCCACTTAAAAAAAAGTTAATATCGTCTTTTCTTAAATTTGATTTTTGGATTGCTCTTTGACAGGCATGCTCAAGCATAGTTTTTTCAGCTTTTTCATAACTATCCTGCCCAAACCATAAATCTTCACCAATTATATCAAAGTCATTAGCTAAAGCACCATTGCCTTCAAATGGTCCGCCAACAGCTGCAGAAGCTAATATTGTAGGCTTAGAATTAAAAATCCAAGATTGATGTCCTTTAAGCATTTACATCGCTCCTAACCAAGTTATTGTCATTTTTATTGTAGCAATTATAAAAGATGCAAAAACTCCATAAACAACAATTGCACCTGCAAGGCTGAACATGTTTCCAGCTACCCCAAGTACAAATCCTTCACTTTTATGCTCAATTGAAGCAGAAGCTATAGAATTAGCAAAGCCTGTGATAGGAACTGCAGTCCCGCATCCTGCCCATTGACTCAAATGATCAAAAATTCCAAGACCAGTAAATAAAGCGGCGAAAAATATTAAAACAACTAAAGTTGGAGATACTGAAGTTTTTTCATCAAAGCTAAAATAGTTCATACAAATCCATTGTATTATTTGACCGATTGTACATATTGTACCTCCAACAAGAAATGCTCTTATACAATTCTTAAAAATAGGCCTTTTAGGTTCTATTTTATTTACTAATTTATCATATTCCTGCTGAGTGGCAGTCATTTTTTTCTTTTTCATATTTGACATATATTCACCTTCTAACGTAATAAGTATGGCTCTAATTTTTTTATTATCTCTTCTAATTTTTCAGCATTTTTTGAGTACATAGTTTTTGTATCTTTATCGTCACAATCTAAAGAAAATGAAATAAAATCTGCTTGAGTTTTCTTTATGCTAGCATATAGCATTTCTTTAACTTGTGTTTTTGGCACCTGTATCATGTCGTCAAAAAGATCCACATATAAATCACCAGAAGAATCTACTTGACCAAGAAAAACATTTTCAAGTGTGACACCTTTTATTTCTAATTGAGTTTTAAGCCAATCATGATTTAATCCGGCATTAGTAAGACCCTCATTTAATATATTCCCATCTAAAATTACTGCTTGTGGTTCAGCCTTAGATGCTACTTGTTTTCCTAAATCATAGGAAGTTACTGGCTTTTTATCAGCTTTTAAACTAACATTAATTTCTCCATTTGTTTCCATTACAGCAAACTCTACATCAGCTAAGTTAAATGCTTTTTTTGAACGCATTTCTTGTAAAAACTCCTCGCCTGTAATTCTTTCTTTAGATAAGTTATCTTCCATTATCTTGCCATTTTTTATTAAAACTCTTTCTTTGCCATTTATTAGATTGTAGATTACTTTGCTTTTCATAGAAGCATAATCTAAAATAAGAGGCATAAGAGCCCAAACAGCCAATGTAATTAATCCAAAATAAATATTAGGAACTATATTTAAAGATATTAGAGAAATTATAATTGCAATGACTGCATAAGAAATGAAGTCAAATGGAGTAGCTCTTGATAAGGTTTTTTTCTTTATATATTTTGTTATAATTAAAGTTAAAAAAAATAAAACGATTGAATTAAATAATATTATTAACCAAGTATTCATATGTCACCTCACTTAGTTGCCTTTGTATTGGGGTTCCTCAAACTCCATAAATCCTATTCTCTTTTCTAAATCAGCTTTGATTTTATGTATTTCTTTAGATGCTTCATTGTAAATTCTCTTAGCGTCTTTATCACGTTCTTGTAATGAATACATTTCTAAAGTTGCTTCAGCTCCTTTTAGTGTAGCTAATGTTTCTTTAACTTTTGAAATAGCAGTCATAAAAAAGTCTCCTTTATAGTTTAAATTGCTTACTAACTTACTTTAACCAGTAATATTAGTTTTAATTCATATAACAATGTAAATATTTATTTAAAATGTTAAAGAAAATTTCCAAGGATATGTAGGATAAGAAGAGTTAAGGTTTATTATACTTATTAATAGAAATTATATACACTAAATTAAATAAATATAGGATATATTTATTTAAGGAAGATATTTCATTATGATAAGTTGAATATTTAAATTGATTATGAACAAAAATATAGTTGCAATAAAAAATAGATTTACATTGAAGGAGGGATTTTTATGCCAACAGGAACTAAACTAGAGACAGCATTAGCTAGTGCAAAAGGATTAGCTGCAGATATGAAGACATTTTCTTTAGATACAGATAATCAAGAAGCAAAACAAATGTTTGATCAACTTGCAACTACAATGGATAGTGTAGAACAACAAATTCAATCAAGACTAGACTTTGTAAAGCAAGAAGAACCTCAATATAATAATTAATATTATTGAGTTAACTTTGAGAAGATAAAAATAAACCTTGTTTTAATAGATATAGTATTACTTTATAATATGATGTCTATTGAAATGAGGTTATTATTTTTCAACCAATTAATATTTATAATTATTTCTATGAATAATATATAATAAGATTTGAAATTATTTCTGAATTTTGAATGTATAAAAGAATATATAAATATGGATAAGTTATTTAAAAAATATTGCAATAGACTAATGCATAGTTCCTAAAGAATAAAAAATAAATTATATGCGCCTGGCCTTTTCTTCGGCAAGCTCAGAAAATCCAGAGTGCGCTGAAAAAAATCGACGGCTTAAAGGACTACGTTTTATAAAAGCTATTGTATTCTATTGTATTTGCATTTTTATAGAAGACTATATAATAGTCGCCTTGGCGATTTTTTTATGTTCTAAGAAGCTGTTGTCATATATGAGAATTTTCTAAGAAATAGCTGTGTAGAAAAGTATCTAATATTTATATTTTATGAATTTATAAATAAGTGACTAAATAATATGACTTATATTATTTATAATAAGTGAAACACCAGAGAGCATAAGAAGCATGATAACAACTTTTTTTATGACTGTTTCACTTGTTTTATTAGATAATACACTGCCAATATATAATCCAATAGCCATAAAAGGAATAAGCAATAATGCAGCTTTTAATATGGTTAGATTTATAATTCCTGTTAATATATACAAAATGATTCTAAATGTATTTTCAATCAAGAAAACAATGCACAAATTACCTTTAAACTCATTTTGATTGTCAGTAGTTCTGCTTACGTATGCAGCAAGAAATGCACCAATGCCAAATAATCCACAAAGAATGCCGGATATTATTCCTATTATTGTTAGTACAATTTTGGAGCTTTTATTTTTTTCTTTTTGCCTTTCTCTTAAAAACATTTCTAATGATATAGTAACTATCGATAGACCAAAAAATATTTTTAGAAATTGAGTGTTTACCGTTTTTAAAAATATAGCTCCGGGAATTATTCCTGCTATAACCAAAAGTGATAATGGAAGCCATATTCTTTTTGAAAGACATTTTCGTTGTTTATAAGCAATAAATATATTTGATGGATATCCAAGTAAAAGTTCAGTGGGAGTTATATTAATATTGTTAGCTGTAAAGCTCATAATTGAACTAAAAACTAATGTGTTTGCAAAACCACACATACCTTTAATGATGTAAGCAGTTATTGTGGCTATAATAGCAATTATTATCATTAAAATTCCTTCTTCCATAATTATAATACTATTAAATAACATGCATGTCTAATAGGAACGTTGTACTATAATATGATTATAATATGGTATACTAATCAAAACAATAAAGATATTACTATATTTTATAATTATATTGAGGTTTATTATGCAGATAAAAATTAATGAGGATAAAAAATACTTGACTTGGAGTTAACTTCAAGTGCTACACTGAGTTAGAAGTTGATTATAAGAGTGAAGGAAGTGTACTAGAATGTTAAATATTTTGAACAAAATCAATGGACCAAAAGATTTAAAAAGTCTTACAGGTAATGAATTAACAGAATTATCTAATGAGATAAGAGAGGTTTTAATAAAAAAAGTAAGTACAACAGGAGGACATTTTGGACCAAACTTAGGAATGGTTGAAGCAACAGTTGCTCTTCATTATGTATTTAATTCACCAGTAGATAAAATAGTATATGATGTATCTCATCAATCATATCCACATAAAATTTTAACTGGAAGAAAAAATGCATTTATAAATCCGGATGAATATAAAACTGTTACTGGATATACTGAACCTAATGAAAGTGAACATGATTTCTTTACTGTAGGGCATACATCCACTTCAGTTAGTTTAGCATGTGGACTTGCTAAAGCTAGAGATGTAAAAGGTGGAAATGAAAATATTATAGCTGTTATAGGTGATGGTTCTTTAAGCGGCGGAGAAGCTTATGAAGGTTTAAATAATGCATCAGCATCTGGAAAGAACATAATAATAGTTGTAAATGATAATGATATGTCTATAGCAGAAAACTACGGAGGACTTTATCAAAATTTAGCACTGCTTCGTGAAACTAATGGTACGGCTTCAAATAACTTTTTTAAAGCATTAGGATTTGATTATTATTATGTTAATGATGGAAATAATATTGAGTCTCTTGTAGAAGCATTTTCAAAAGTTAAAGATATAGATCATCCAGTTATTGTTCATATTAAAACAATAAAAGGTAAAGGGTACAAGGATGCAGAAGTGAATAAGGAAGCTTTCCACTGGGTTATGCCTTTTGATTTAGAAACAAAAGAACCTTTAATAAAATTTGATAACAAAGATACTTATGGAAGTATAACTGAAAAGTTTTTAATGGAAAAAGCAAAAGAAGACAAGAAAGTGGTAGCAATTACAGCAGCAACTCCAGGAGTAGTTAATTTACTTTCATTTAGAGAAGAATTTAAAGATCAATATATTGATGTAGGAATAGCTGAAGAACATGCAGTGGCTCTTGCATCTGGAATAGCATCACAAGGTGGAAAGCCAGTAGTAGGATTTATGAGTTCATTTATACAAAGAACTTATGATCAATTATCACAAGATTTAGCTATAAATAATAATCCAGCTCTTATTATGGTTTATAGTGGAGGAATATCAGGGGGAGATGTTACTCACCTTGGAATATTTGATATACCATTAATATGTAATATACCTAACATAGTTTATCTTGCACCAACAAATAAAGAAGAATATCTTGCAATGATGGAATGGGGAATAGAACAAGGAAGCTGCCCAGTTGCTATACGTGTTCCAAATACAGAACTAATATCAACAGGAATTGAAGTTAAACCAGACTTTAGTAATATAAATACATATGAAAAAGTTGAAGAAGGAAAAGATGTAGCAATCATAGGGCTTGGAAGTTTCTATCATTTAGGAAAGAGGGTAAAGGAAAAATTAAAGAAAGAAACAGGAATAAATGCTACATTAATTAATCCTAGATTTATAAGCGGAATAGATAAAAACTTATTAGCAAGCTTATTAGAAGATCATAAATTAGTTATAACTTTAGAAGATGGAGTACTTGATGGAGGATTTGGTGAAAAGATTTCAAGATTCTATGGTGATAAAGACATGAAGGTATTAAATTTTGGAGCACAAAAAGAATTTACTGATAAAGTTCCACTAGATGAATTATATGAAAGATATCATTTAACAGAAGAATTGATAGTGTCTGATATTAAGAAGATTATTAAATAAATTACGTAGAATCAGAGTTTAGTGGATAACAACCAAAATTCAATATATGATATGCTTGTATTGTAGGAAAATTTGAGTTAAAAATTCTACAGACAGAGGCTGTGCCCAAAAATGTTTGCTCCAACAACAAGTGTTGGACAAACAATTTTGGAACAGCCTCTGTCTAAAAATTTAATAACTCAAATTTTCAATACAATACTACGCATAAGCAGAGAACCAAAATCTTTGGTTTGGTGTGAATCGCTGACCCAGCGAATGAATATGAGTCGGGTATTCATATATTGAATTTCTTTGTTTTCTTTAAACTCATAATTAATGCTATTTATGGTTTTTAGTATATATTATACCTAAAAATACTGATTTCAGTAAGTATGTAGAAATTATTTTTTAGTTACATACTACAATAAATAAGTAAATTCTTAAGTAGAGAACCCCAATATGTGATTTGGTGTGAATCTCTTATACCTACGAATGTATATGAGTAGATATTTCTTTAAAAAATTCCTTCTACCACGTATAAAATAAAAAAGCTTGCAATTAGATATTATTAATGTTATAATTATAACATATTAAGTTAAAAGATTTTTTTAGTTGTAGATTTCTCCTGATTAGAGAATTATATTAATTAATATTGATCTTTAATAAATAAGGAGGAATTTAATATGACAGATAAGACATTAGTATGTAAAGATTGTAACGAAGAATTTATTTTCAGTGTAGGAGAACAAGAATTCTACAAAGAAAAAGGTTTTGATAATGAACCAGTTAGATGTCCAGCTTGTAGAAGAGCAAGAAAAGATCAAAATAATAGAAATAGAAGATAATTTTTGAACTTTAGAGTTGTGAGTTTTATCACAACTTTCTTTAGTTAGCAAATAAGAAAAACGGTGAATGAAATGTATTAAGAATGTAAGTGTTTTATAGAAATAAATATATGAAATACAGGGTTCATTAGTAGTTTATCCCTAAAAGCTACTTTCCATATAAATAATGAGGAGACAACTATTAATTTAGTTATCTCCTTTTTTATATCTTTTTTATGTCTAGAAAAAATTAGGGAATATTAATGATGAGCCAAAAATTTGTTTTAAGCCTTTTTATCCGAGCTTAGAAACTGTCTCAGTTTATTTTTACTAAACTTGCCAAGGTTCTTGGTGGATATTAATATGCTATGCTCTAATAAACAATTTATCGGAAACTAAATATTATATTTATTTTCATTATTCTTTTCTCAAAATATCTAAGGTATGTGCGCTTGCACCCAGCAAATCTTGTCTTTCACAGGTTGAAAGATGATAATCAATAAAAATCTTAAAAGTATCTTCATCCATAGAATTCAAAACAGGTCTCATATAATTAGCGGGTCCATCTGCTGCAATTAGCTTTATCCTTTGGAGTTTTACTTTATCATTTAACTTATTAATATCTTCAATCCTTACATAATCATATAAATCTTCTGGTTCTGATATAACGTGAAAACCCTCATTGACTTTACCATTTTCAATAGATTCACGAATATGATTTTCTTTAAAACCATATGTTAATATACTATATTCATTCATACAATATGCTACTAGTATAACACCACCTGATTTAGTTACTCTCTTTGCTTCTTGTAGCGCTTTTACTTTGTCCTCAAATTTATACAAATGATACATTGGTCCAAACACCAATGTTATGTCAAAAGTATTTTCTTGAAATCTTGATAAATCTAATGCTGTCCCCTGCATTGCTTTTACTGTACTTCCTTTTGATTTTAGAATACCTAGGTTGTGCTTTACAAGCTCAATAGCAGTAACATCATATCCTTCATTAGCTAGTTGTACAGAATATCTACCAGTCCCTGCACCAACATCTAAGATTTTTGCATTTTCCTTATCTTTTAGATATTCATGAATATACTTCATGGAAGTAATATATTCAACTTGTCCATGTCTTCTTGTTAATCTTTTATCTTCACAAAATTTATTGTAGTATTTTTCTAATTCTATTGTCATCTTTTTATGTTCTCCATTTATTATTAAGATAGAAATTATTGAATAAGAATAAAAAATCGTTTTTTTGTATGGTTAAAGCTCTCATGGTATTCACTTTACATAGCAAAGCAAGACCTCTCTGCACTTTGTATTGATTTTTTCTATTCAACATTAATTACTCTAAACCATAAAACCATATAAATCAAGTGTGAAAATATGCTACCAAATAAAAATATATACATGCCAAAAATGTATTAAATGTTGAAGGAAATACATATAGAGAGATAAATGGAGTATTTATTAAAAAGATGTATATTTATGATTATTTTTATAATATGACAAATTATAGTATTAATTATATAATATAAAGATACTAAAAGATCATTTGTAAGAAAGGTTTGAAAGAATAATGAAAAGGATAAATGAAGTTTTTAGTGACTATGAAGCGGGATTTACCATAAGCAATGCAATTGTAGATGGAGTTGTTTTAAAGAAAAAAAGCAAGATTTTAGAGCTGAAGATTACTTCTGATAAATATATTGAATTTAGTGAAATTGAAGGACTTAATAATTTTATTAAAGAGAGATTTGTCCTAAATGATTCTAAGATAACCATTATGTATACAGATGAAGTAAAGCAGAAACCAATAGAAGAAACTTTTGAAAATATAATGACTAGGTTTGGTGATAAGCATCCTTTATTAAAAGCAGCATTAAATAGCTGTGAATATGAAATAAAAGATAATAAAATAAATTTTAATTTTAAGATTGTTGTATCACATATGCTTAAGGAATTAAATTATGACAAGGAAATTCAAGATGTTTTAAGAAATATGTATGGAAAATCATATACAATAAACTTTATTGATGATATAACAGATGAAGAGTTATTTAAATTAAATGAAGAAGAGCATAAAAAGAGAATGGCTGTTATCAAAAATGAACTTAAATCTGATGCATCATACCCAAAAACTCCGCAATCAAAGCCAGTTGAGAAGATTATGGGAAATCCTTATTCTAAAAGTGGTTCATTTAACCAAGGTGATTCAAAAGGTGAATCAAAAAAAGAAGATAAAGGCAAAAAGGATAATCCATTTTTAATATTAGGAAGAAGTGCAAATATTAAAGAGCCAGTTATTAAAATTACTGATATTTCACCATATGAAGGAACGGTTGCTGTAGAGGGAGAAATTTCAAACATGGAAACAAAAGAACTTAGAAGTGGAAAGATTCTAGTTTCTTTTGATTTATATGACAATTCAAGTTCTATAAGCTGCAAGTCCTTCCTTAAGCCAGAGAAAAGTGATGAAGTTTTATCAAGACTTAAAAAAGCTAAAGGTGTAAGACTTTTTGGCAACTCTGGATATAGCAAATTTTCAGGGGAAATTGAGATTATTGCTAATATCATAATTGAGACAAATGGATTAAAGAAAACCGTAAGAAAAGATAACTCAGAAGTTAAGAGAGTAGAACTTCACATGCATACAAAAATGAGCACAATGGATGCTATGACAAGTGCTACAGATTTAATTAAAAGAGCTATGAGCTGGGGCATGAAATCTATAGCTATAACAGATCACGGTGTTGTGCAGGCATTTCCTGAGGCACATAAATTGCTTGGAAGAGATAATAAAGATATGAAAATAATATATGGAGTAGAAGCTTATTTAGCACCAGATAAAAAGCCAGCTGTAACCAACATAAAGGGGCAGAGCATTGATACAACATATTGTGTGCTAGACCTTGAAACTACAGGTTTTTCTCCAAAGCTTGAGAAAATTACCGAAATAGGAATAATGAAAATTCAAGATGGAAAAGTAATTGATAAGTTTAGTACTTTTGTAAATCCTGAAAAGTCTATTCCTCAAAGAGTAGTTGAAGTTACTAACATAACTGATGATATGGTAAGGAATGCAGAAACAATAGATAAGGTATTCCCTAAAATGCTTGATTTTATTAAAGATACTGTTTTGGTTGCTCATAATGCGGACTTTGATATTGGATTTTTAAAGCATTATGCAAAAGTTTTAGGGCATGATTTTGATTTCACATATTTAGATACATTGACTTTAGCGCATGATTTATTTCCTGATTATAAAACTTATAAATTAGGAAGAATAGCTAAAAATCTTGGCATAAAGGTAGAGGTTGCACATAGAGCATTAGATGATGTTGATACTACTGTTAAGGTATTTAATGTGATGATTGACATGTTAAAGGAAAGAGGAGCATTAACCCTTGAAGATATAGAAGAATATGCTTCAGATGAAGAATCTAAAAAAGTAGCATATAAAAAACTTAGAACTCATCATGCAATAATACTTGCAAAGAATTATACTGGATTAAAAAATTTATATAAGCTTGTATCATTTTCACATTTAGATTATTTCTACAAAAAACCACGTATATTAAAAAGTATGTATAAGAAATATTCTGAAGGTTTAATACTTGGAAGTGCATGCAGTGAAGGAGAACTTTATCAATCCATATTACTTGGAAAATCTGATGAGGAAATCGAAAATATAGCAAAAGATTATGATTATTTAGAAATTCAGCCTCTTGGCAATGATGATTATTTAATAAGAAATGGGAATGTGCCAGATAAGGAATATTTAAAAGAAATAAATAAACAAATAATAAGACTTGGAGAAAAACTTAATAAGCCTGTAGTGGCAACAGGGGATGTTCATTTTATGGATCCAGAAGATGAAATCTACAGGCGTATATTAGAAGCCGGTCAGGGATTTAAAGATGCAGATAATCAAGCACCATTATATTTAAGAACAACAGAAGAGATGCTTGAAGAGTTCTCATATCTTGGAGAAGAAAAAGCATATGAAGTTGTTGTAACAAACACAAACAAAATATCAGATATGTGTGAACAAATAAGTCCAATTTCACCAGAAAAATGTCCACCGCATATAGATGGATGTGAGCAGACAATAAAGGATATTGCTTATGGAAAGGCACATGAACTATATGGTGATCCGCTTCCAAAGATTGTTCAGGATAGACTTGATAGAGAATTAGATTCTATTATAAAAAATGGATTCTCGGTAATGTATATTATTGCACAGAAGCTTGTGTGGAAATCAAATGAAGATGGATATCTTGTGGGATCAAGAGGATCTGTTGGTTCGTCTGTTGTTGCATATATGACAGGTATAACAGAAGTTAATGCTCTTCCAGTGCATTATAGATGTCCAAAATGTAAGTATTCAGATTTTACGGATTATGGATATAAAAATGGATTTGATTTACCTGATAAAGTCTGCCCACAGTGTGGAGAAAATCTAGATAAAGACGGAATGGATATTCCATTTGAAACCTTCCTTGGGTTTAATGGAGATAAAGAACCAGATATAGATTTAAACTTCTCAGGAGAATATCAAGCAAAGGCACATAAATATACAGAAGTTATATTTGGTAAAGGTACAACATTTAAAGCTGGAACAATAGGTACTGTAGCTGAAAAAACAGCATTTGGATATGTAAAAAAATATTTTGAAGAAAGAAATAAAACTGCTAATAAAGCTGAAATAACAAGAATATCAAAAGGATGTACAGGAATAAAGAGAACAACAGGGCAGCATCCAGGAGGAATAATAGTTGTTCCAAAAGGAAGAGAAATATATGAATTTTGTCCAGTTCAGCATCCAGCAGATGATCCTGAGTCAGATATTATAACAACACATTTTGATTATCACTCTATTGATCAGAATCTTTTGAAACTCGATATACTTGGCCATGATGATCCTACGGTAATAAGAATGCTTCAAGATATTACAGGAGTTGATCCACAAAAGATACATCTTGATGATAAGGAAACAATGTCACTATTTTCATCAACAAAAGCTCTTGGAGTGACACCAGAGCAGATAAATTCAAAAGTTGGGACTTTTGGAATACCTGAGTTTGGAACTAAGTTTGTTCGAGGAATGCTTTTAGATACACTTCCTACAACATTTTCGGATTTATTATGTATATCAGGATTATCTCATGGTACTGATGTATGGCTTGGAAATGCTAAGGATTTAATTGATTCAGGAGTAATAACAAGTATCAGTGATGCAGTATGTTGTAGAGATGATATTATGGTTTATTTAATTAAAAAAGGACTTCCACCAAATACTGCTTTTAAAATAATGGAGCTTGTTCGTAAAGGTAAAGCATTAAAAGATCCAGAAAAATGGGCAGAATATGAAGCGCTAATGAGAGAACATGATGTACCTGAATGGTATATAGATTCATGTAAAAAGATAAAATACATGTTCCCTAAGGCCCATGCAGCAGCTTATGTTATGATGGCTTTTAGAATTGCTTGGTTTAAGGTTCATATACCAAAGGCATATTATGCAGCTTATTTTTCAATAAGAGCAAAAGCATTTGATGCAGAATTTATGATTTTTGGAAAAGAAAAAGTTAAAGAAAAAATGAAGGAAATCAGCCTGCAGGGAAATGATGCTGCACCAAAAGATAAGGATATGTATGATGATTTAGAGATAGTTTTAGAAATGTATGAAAGAGGCTTTAAGTTCTTGCCAATTGATTTATATAAATCAGATGCAACTAAATTTAAGGTAGAAGAGGATGGATTAAGACCACCAATAAATAGTATATCTGGTATGGGGAATGTGGCAGCAGAATCTATATATAATGCTGTTCGTGAAGATACTCCTATAAGTTCAATAGATAATTTGAAAAAGAGAGCTAAAATAGGAAACTCAGCTACAGATTTACTTAGAAAATTTGGATGTTTAAATGATCTTTCAGAAAGTGATCAAGTAAGCTTTTTTGATATGGCGTAACCACTTTTATAGAAGGTAATAACATTTTAATTGAGTTTATAAATTAAGAACTGTAATTTTAATTATCTATAAGAATAGAAGAAATACTAAGCAATTATATTAAATTATGATTACTTAGTATTTTTTATTCTTTAGGAAATTATATTGCAGAATAGCCTGTGGACAACTAATGTTGGATTAGATTTTAAAAATAATATATAGTACCTAAAGAATAAAAAATAAATTATATGCGCCTGGCCTTTTCGCAGGCTCGCTCAGAAAATCCAGAATGTGCTGAAAAAAATCGACGGCTTAAAAGATTACCTTTAATAAAAGATATTGTATTATAATATAGGCTATAAAAATATAAGTTATAACTGTATTTAAATGCCAATATGAAGTATTCATATAGCTAAGCAATATAATTAGGTACCTAAATAAATTATTGACATTAGAAAATTCGTCAATTATAATCAAATTGTTAGGTACCTAATCAATTATAAATAAGTAACCAAAATAGGAGGAATTTAATATGTCAGATACAATTTCAAATAATTTATATAATGCGCTGCAGCGTCTAAATAGACAGATGCACAGAAGTAGACATCGTATAATGCCACCAATAGAAGGCCTTAACAGAGGACAGATCAGGTTATTATTTTTGATTTCAAAAAATGATGGAATAATACAACGTGACTTAGCAGAGATGATGGATATTCGTCCATCATCTTTAACAGAAATGTTGAGCAATTTAGAAGAACATTCATTTATCATACGAAAGAGTGATGAGAAAGATCGCAGAGTGATGCATGTTTATCTTACTGATACTGGTAGAAATGCCATTGATGGATTTAACCAGGTTAATGATAAATTATCAGCTTCAATTTTTAACTGCCTTACAACAGAAGAAACTGAAAAAATGTTGGATATGATTAATAAAATTAATGAAAATCTTGAGATGATAAATGGAACTGATACATTTGGAGATTGCGAAAAAAATATGCACCATCACCATTGTCATGGTCACAAAGATCATCATAAGCATTTGATTGAAGATTAGTAAGGATTATCAAATAAGAACTACAGATGATACTAGAATAACTTCTAGTATTTTTCTGTTATTAAAGAAAAATCATCACAATACCTATTTTTATATTTGAAAACAGTTTAGAAAGGAATGAAAGAGATTATGATTAAATTATTGCTAAGATTTTTAAAAGGATCAGCAATTATTTGTACAATAATAGCACCTATAATGATGATTTTAGAAGTTTCTATGGATTTGCTTCAGCCAACACTATTAGCAAATATTATAGATATAGGACTTGTAAATAATGATACAACTTACATTTTAACTGTAGGCAAAAAAATGCTTATTGTAGCTATACTTGGACTAATAGGTGGATCAGGATGTTCAGTATTTACTTCTATAGCATCTATGAAGCTCGGTCAAAATTTAAGAACAGGATTATTTAATAAAATTCAAACCTTATCATATGCAGATATAGATCATTTAAAACCTTCATCATTAATAACGAGATTAACCAATGATGTAATGCAAATTCAGAATATGGTGACAATGCTCTTGAGAGGAATGATAAGATCACCACTGCTATGTATTGGTGGGCTTATAATGTCTTATATTCTTAGTCCAATGCTTTCTATAATATTTTTAATAGTAATTCCGATTATATTAATTTCAGTTGTTATAGTAATGAAAAAATCATTTCCATTATTCTTGGCTGTTCAGCAAAAAATAGATAATATTAATGTGGTTATGCGTGAAAATATTTTAGGAGTGCAGGTAATTAAAGTTTTTAATATAGTAAATAAACAGCTTAACAGGTTTAATGATGCAAATAATGGTTTAAATAGTGAGAGTATAAAGGCTCAGAATATAAATATGATGCTTTGGCCTATTGTAACCTTAGTAATGAATTTTGCTGTAATAAGTGTATTGTGGTTTGGCGGTATAATGGTAAACAACGGCTTAATACAAGTAGGTATCATTATGGCTTTTATAAATTATATAATTCAAATAATGAATGCTTTGATTATGGCGGTAAGTATTGTAATAAATATTTCACGTGCAAAGGCATCAGCAGATAGAATTAATGAGATATTTGATATAGTTCCAGCTATAAATAATAATGATGGAACAATTAAGCCAGAAAAATATGATGTTGAATTTAAAAATGTGAGCTTTAAATACAATGAAGATAGTGATTATGTTTTAAAAAATATAAGTTTTCAAGTTAAAGAAGGAGAAAAAATTGGCATAATAGGAGGAACAGGTGCTGGTAAAAGTACTTTAGTTAGTTTGATTTCTAGACTATATGATGCAACAGAAGGAGAAATACTAATTGGAGGCGTAAATGTAAAAGATTTAAATCTTGCAGAACTTAGAAAAAATATTGGATTTGTTACTCAAGAAAATACATTATTTTCAGGAACAATAGAACGAAATTTAAAGTTTGGAAGTGCTGAAGCAGACAGAGATTTAGTAGAAGAAAGTGTTAAAGAAGCTGAAGCCTATGAATTTATAATGAAAAAAGAAAACGCTTATGAGAGTAGTGTAGAGCAAAGAGGTCAAAATTTTTCTGGCGGCCAAAAACAGCGTCTTTGTATAGCCAGAGTCTTAATTAGAAACTGTAAAATTTTTATTATGGATGATTCTACTAGCGCTTTAGATATGGCAACAGAAGCTAAACTTCAAAATTCCATAAAAAAGAGAATGAAAAATAAAACTATGTTTGTTATTGCACAAAGAATATCAGCTATTGCAGATGCAGATAAGATTATTGTACTTGATAACGGAACTATTAATGCTATTGGAAAACATGATGATTTAATAAAAAATAATGAAATATATAGAAGCATTGCAATTCTACAATTTGGTGAGGATGTGATTAAAGTTGGCTAATTCAAAAGAATTTAGTATACAAATGCCAGGTAGACCTGGTGGTCCAGGCAGGCGCTTAGAAAATATTAAACTCAAAAATCCATCAGAAACAATTAAAAAATTAATAAAATATATAGGTAGCAGTAAAACAGTAATAGCTTTAATATTTTTATTATCATTTATAAGTACAGTAATAAATATCATAGGTACTAGAATGAATGGCTATACTTTAGACAATTTTATTGAAAAAAGGGACATGCTCGGATTACGAAACATTTGTATTATATTAGCAATAATATATTTGGTAGGCAGTATAACAACTTTTTTTCAAAATAGGTTGATGGTTTATATTGCACAAACAACTGCTTCTAATATTAGAAAGGACTTATTTAAAAATATTCAAAAGTTGCCTTTAAAATATTTTGATACGCATTCCAGCGGTGATATCATGAGTAGATTAACCAATGATGTTGATAATATTAATACGACTTTATCACAAAGTGTTATACAATTTTTTTCGGGAATTATTAACGTAGTAGGAATGTTTATAGCTATGTTAATTTTAAGTCCAATTCTTACATGGGTAACAATTGTGACAACTCCTTTAATGATAATTATCACTAAAATCATTGCAACTAAAACTCAGCCATTGTTTATTAAACAACAGAGAAATCTAGGTGATTTAAATGGCTATATTGAAGAAATGGTTTCAGGTCAAAAGACAACATTGTTATTTTCAGAAGAAGAACAGGTTAAAGATAATTTTAATGAAATAAATGAAAAACTAACAAGCAGTGCAATCTATGCTCAAGCTTTTTCAGGAATTATGGGTCCAGTAAACAACTTTATTAATAACTTATCCTATTTAATAGTAGCCGTAAGTGGAGGATATTTAATTGCACAAGGAAATGGAAGTATATCTGTAGGAATAATTTTTACCTTTATCATATATATGAGAAATTTCACTAGACCAATTAATGATATTCTCAATATTTTTAACACAATACAAAGTGCTTTAGCCGGTGCAGAGAGAGTATTTGAAGTTATAGAAGAAGAGAAAGAAGAAGATAGTATTAATGCAGAGCATATTGAAAGTATGGAAGGGACAGTTTCTTTTGAAAATGTGAGCTTTTCATATAATAAAGATAAGATGATTCTAGATGGTCTTAGTTTAGAAGGAGAGAAAGGAAATTTAATTGCAATTGTTGGACCTACTGGTTCAGGAAAGACTACAATAATAAATTTACTGACTAAGTTTTATGATATAGATAGTGGAAAAATCATTATTGATGGTAAAAATATTGATAGTATTAAAAGAGATAGCCTAAGAAAATATATATCAATAGTATTACAAGACACTTTTTTGTTTTCAGAAACTGTTAGAGAAAACATAAGATACGGAAGATTAAATGCTACTGATGAAGAAGTGGAAGAGGCAGCAAAACTTGCTAATGCACATCATTTTATTATGCAATTACCTGAAGGCTATGATACTGTTTTATCAGATAACGGAGGGGATTTGTCTCATGGTGAAAGACAGCTTTTAGCAATTGCAAGAGCTAGCTTAACGGACTCATCTATCTTAATTCTAGATGAAGCAACTTCATCTATTGATACACGTACAGAAATGGCAATTCAAAAAGCAATGTTAAATTTGATGAAGGGCAAAACAACATTTGTAATAGCTCATAGACTAAGTACTATAAAAAATGCAGATAAAATTATTGTCCTAAGGGATGGTAAAATTGTTGAAAGTGGAAAACATGAAGAATTGCTTAGTAAAGATGGCTTTTATGCAGAGCTTTATAATAGTCAATTTAATAAAGATAAAGAAGGACTTTATTATTAATATTGTATTAACTTTGATAAAATAGATGAACTGGACTTTTCTAAAAAAAAGAGCATGGACCAGGTCCCATGAATATATTTTTAAGATTTAAGACACACTAAAATAATTATCTTGGAGGGAATAATATGACTATATTTGAAGCTTGTGTTGGAAATTATAATGAGGCTGTCTTAGCTGCTGAAAAAGGTGCAAATAGAATAGAGCTTTGTGACAACTTAATGGAGGATGGAACTACTCCAAGTTATGGAACAATTAAAAAGACAGTAGAAAAATTAGATATACCAGTAATGGTTATAATAAGACCTCGTGGAGGAAACTTTACTTATACTAAAGAAGAACTTGAAATAATGAAATATGATGTACAGTTATGCAAGGATTTAGGAGCTCATGGAGTAGTAATTGGAGCTATTAAAGATGCTAAGCTAGATAAAGAAATTATATGACTTTAAAGTTTTATAAAGATTTTAATACAATAGGAGATTTAGAACTTTTAAAAGGTATACCTATACTTTGTAATATTGATGCAGTAGAAGATACTTTTTTGATAGCAATACTTTCTACTATACTTAGAAAAAAGCATTTTTGATAATATAAAACTTTTACACCATTTGGTAGAT
Source organism: Clostridium neonatale (assembly GCF_900465025.1). NCBI lineage: Bacteria > Bacillati > Bacillota > Clostridia > Eubacteriales > Clostridiaceae > Clostridium > Clostridium neonatale. The sequence continues at coordinate 485,762 of NZ_UICR01000002.1, read as the reverse complement.
TCTTTGAGTGAAAAACTTTATGGAACGATTAATAATAGCTCATATAATTTTGTATATCCACTTATCAATAGGGTAGCTAGTTATTTAGTTGAACATCTTACAGACAAAAATTATATAATTTTGAATTCATCATATTTAGACATTGCCCAATTCTTAGGTACAACATATAGACATTTGAATAGAACTCTTAAAGAAATGGAATCAAAATCAATTATAAAATGTGGTGATAAAAAAATATATATATTAGATATAAACAAACTTAGAGAATTATCTAAGAATATTTATGTAAAGCCACTTTAGAATATAATTAAAAATAATTTTATGTAAAATGACCTTTCTCTTGCGTTGTTGAAAGATTTGCTCCAATATGCGAGCCATAAAGAATTGGTGCAAGGGTTGAAGAATTGATTTAAAGCTAATTTATAAAATTACTTTGATTGCACAGCCTAAGAAGTTGGACATATAATATTTTTTAAAAGAAGAAGTTGTTTTAGAATTTATATTTTTGATAATGGATATATTTGTTTAAACAAATATATCCATTATCCTTATTTATAATATTTATTCTTTTATGAATCAATATTTTCATTAGTATGAATAGCAACATAAACTTTTGCAAAAAATTATTATGTTTAATTTGTTAATTGAAAAAATTAGACTATTAATTTTATTTTCTCTTTCTAAACAAAATAAATAATATTGCACTAATGCCCATTAAAAGGGGATATGGCAGATATCTCATAATTGCAATTGGTGTCAAGCCAGATAAAGTAGCAGCTGATAACAATTGTGCCCCATATGGAATTATACCCTGTCCTAAGGAGGCAAATATATCTAGAAGAGATGCTGCACGAGTTGGCGATACTTCAAATTCATCGCTGAGTTCTTTTGCAATTGGTCCTGCCATTACAATTGCCACTGTATTATTAGCTGTGCATAAATCTAACAATAATACTAAAATAGATATACCAAACTCTGCACCACGTTTTCCACGGATTCTCTTTCTTACAACATGTAAGATATAATTTACTCCTCCATATTCTTTTACCATTGCTACAATTGCTGCCACAATAATAGATATAATAGTAATATCATACATTCCAGTTATTCCATCTCCTAGAGATACAAACATATTTGAAAAGTTCATTGCTCCAGTTGATAATCCAACAATCAATGATAAGATAGTACCACTAATGAGTACTACAAATACATTAATCCCTATTAATGCACCAATTAGCACAAGAAAATAAGGCATTACCTTAATAAAGCTATAATCTAAACTTCCAAAATTTTGTGATGTTTCATTTCCAGCAATTATAAAAAAACATATTGCTGTTATAATAGCTGCTGGCAAAACAATAATAAAGTTCTCCTTAAATTTATCTTTCATTTCACATCCTTGTGTACGTACTGCTGCAATTGTTGTATCTGAAATCATTGATAGATTATCTCCAAACATTGCTCCGCATACTACTGCTCCAATACAAATTGGTAATGGAATTCCAGTCTTTTCACTAATCCCAACTCCAATTGGTGCCATGGCTGCAATTGTTCCCATGGAAGTTCCCATAGATACTGAAATAAAACATCCAATTATAAATAAACCAACTACTGCAATATTTGAAGGCATAATACTAAGTCCTAAATTTACAGTACTTTCTACTCCACCTGCAGCCTTTACTGCACCAGAAAAGGCTCCAGATGCTAAAAAGATTAGACACATTGTTACAATATTTTCATCTCCAATGCTTCGTGAAATAACCTTCATATTTTTATTAAATCCATGTTTTTGATGTTGTAGAAAAGCTACTAATAATGCAATTAAAAATGCTACAATAGCAGGCATTGTATAAAAATCCTTACTTAAAAAACCTACTCCTAAAAAAATAACTAAAAACACTCCAATTGGCAATAATGCCCATGGATTTTGTCTTTCATTTATATTTTCCATGATTATCCTCCGTATTTTAATTTCTGCTTTCATAAACAAAGCTAACAATTTTCAAGGATATCACATTATAAGAACAATCACAAGTTATTTTGTAGTTTCTATAATTTAAGTTCGATTTATGTCGATAGAGTAGATTGAGCAGACATAAAAAGTTAAACAACATTATAATTAAAGCATGTATGAATAAACATAATTTTAGAAATTGATTATAATATACTAAAGGAAGAGGGGCTATAAAAGATTATATAACGTGGAGGAAAAAGTATGTATGATAAAATAATGGAATCAGTTGAATTTATTAAATCAAAGGTAAATAGAAAGCCTAAAATAGCTGTAATATTAGGTTCTGGATTAGGTGATTTAGTTAATGTAGTAGAAGATAAAGAAGATATTTCATATGAAAGTATTCCGAATTTTCCAGTGCCTACAGTTAAAGGCCATGAAGGAAAATTAGTATTTGGAAGAATAAATGATGTAGAAGTATTATTAATGCAAGGAAGATTTCATTATTATGAAGGATATACAATGAAAGAAGTAACATATCCTGTTTATGTTATGAAGCGATTAGGAATAGAAAAAATAATTGTAACAAACGTATGTGGTGGTATAAATACAAGTTTTGAACCAGGAACATTAATGTTAATTAAAGATTTTATAAACTTATTTGGAGATAATCCTTTAATTGGAGTTAATGATGAAAGACTTGGAACAAGATTCCCAGATATGTCAGAACCATATAAATTAGAACTTATAGATAAGGCAAAAGAAATAGCAAAATATAAATAAAGAAGTATTAAAAGATTTTCATGATGAACTTTTAAATAGATATATAGAATTATTTAATGAAGATAAAAATGCAATATTTAGAATGAAAGAATTATGGGGGTACATGATTCACATATTTTCAGATAATAAAAAGTATGATAAAAAAATAAAGAAATCACAAAAGTTAAGTGATTATAACGAAGCAGTTTTAAGCTTATTTATGGAACAGGAAATCATAGAAGGGGCAGGGTTATTTAGCTAATGAAGTGTTAAAATTAAAAATATAAATATAAAAGCCATAGAGAACGTATTTCCCTATGGTTTAATTTCTAGAATTTAAAAAATCTTTCTTTGAATGAGCATGGCGCAGCTACTTTTTTAATGTTAATATATTTAGTTTATGTTATATGATTCTAGCAAATTATTTTTTTGCATATCCAGTTGAAAAATCTACAATATTCATTAATTTTTCATCATTTAATAAATTGTTCAGATTATGTATACTTATTTCTAAAATGGTTTCTAGTGTCTCTTTTATATGATATCCACCAGAAATATGAGGCGTAATTATTATATTATCTATATCCCATATTCTATGATTTTTAGGAAGTGGTTCAGGATCTGTTACATCTAATCCGGCACCCAAAAGATGACCGCATTTTACTGCATCGCATAAGGCTTCAGTGTCTAAAACATTACCTCTTCCTACATTTAAAAGTACAGAATTTTTTTTCATTAAATCAAGTTTTTCTTTTGAAAACATTTTATATGTTTCATTTGTATTTGGAAGACTAAGTGCTACAACATCAGCTTCAGGTAATAGCTCATCAATTTTATCCATCAAATATAATTCATCAATAAAATCAGGCTTATTTAAATTTGATCTTCTTACGCCTATTGTATGAGCCCCAAATGCTTTTACTCTTTTAGCAAATTCTTCTCCAATGTTCCCAAGGCCTATTATTAAAACCTTAGAGCTATAGATTGATCTAACCATTCCTTCATCACGCCATATATGATTTTTTTGATTATCTATATATATATTTAACTTTTTAAATATGGTTAAAAGAACTGCTATCATATGCTCAGAGATAGCAAGTCCATATGCACCAGTTGCATTAGTTAAAATTACATTTTCACTTAATACCCCATCTTTTATATAACTATCTGTACCAGCACTATTTAGTTGAAGCCATTTTAATTTATGTGCATCTTTTAGAAGATGCGGAGGTGGATTACCTATTATTACATCTATATCTTGCACTAAATTACTAGTGATATCATTGGAATTTTTGAAAATAAAATTTATTTTATCAAATTTATTTTCAAGTTTATTTTTTTGAGCATCATCTAAAGGTAATAGAACAAGTACATTATCTATATTCATATAAAATCACTCCTTAATAGATTTAATTTACTAATATATATAATACCATATTGCTTTAGTAATGTAGTAAATATATTAAAACAAGTATATATATTTAGTTAAGAAAGTATGTGTCCAATATGAGAATGATTTAGCTAATACGTAGGGAATCAGTAGATATATTATATGCTGATATGGATGGAGTATTTATAAAATAATTAAAGACACTTTCATTTATTTACTTGACTTTATTTGATGGGAATCCATACATTATGCCAATTAAAATACTCATCTCCAGGTTTATACATAGCTATAATTTGTGTAATGATATCACCATTCAACTCTAGATTATTTTCCTTCATATAATCAAAAGCAGGTTGCATAATTTGAGACGTTAAAAACTGACTTGAGCGTGATGGAACACACATATAAAGACATAATTGTGATGGATAATAATGAATATATCCTGTTTCTTGTATATTTAGCAGTCTTGCAAATTGCTCTTCTATACCTATTCCAAAGTCAAATTCAGTATTGTTATTTAAAATATTATTTTTTTTAAATAATGCTGTAGAAAAAACAAAGGGAATTTTTTCACTCATGCTTTTGATTTCAATTTGCTGTTGTTTAGATAAGATCAGATGATAATTTGTTTGTGTATTGATACGAAACATAGCTGGATTCTTTTTTATTGATAATTGTACTGATTGATTCTGAAAATCTTCTATGAGTGAACGATTAATTCGTATTTGCTTTAATAAATTCATATAATAAACAATCTGTTTTTCAATCAATAATTCTTGTTCAAATAAAACATCATTAATATCATCAAGATTACTCTTTTGTAACATTTTTACAGTTTGTTCGATTGTAAAACCAAATCCAAGATAACAACGTGCTCTTATCATCATATGTAAATCCCATGTTGTATAATAACGATATCCTGTATTTTCATCATGTATAGGCTGAATAATTCCTTTTCTTTCATAATAACGAATCGTTTCAGCAGTGATTCCAAGCATTTTTGCTAGTTCTCCAATTGTATATGTTTGATACATAATAAACCCCATCTTTCAAATTGTTTTAAAGTTTTTTAGTATATATGTTCTAATTAACAATGTACATTGTACAATTGACAATGAAGGTTGAAATGTCTTCAAGATTTCTTAAATTTATTACGTAGATTTATTGTCAGAACTTATATATTTTATCATATTTTAAGTTAAGGCTATGCTTTAATATAATGTTGGAATTGAATGAAAAATATAGATATGATTGTCCATCTATATTTTTAATTTAACTTATAATTGTTTAAATATGGCAATGCTTTTTAATATAGCTTTATAATCAAATGCAGTATAAAGCTATATTGCACTAATTGCTAAAGATAAAACTAATATACTATAAACAATTATAAATTTTATTTTACTATGTTTGTCCAGTTTGTAATAAGAATCAGTTTTGTATTGTATAGTAAAATTATACGCTTGATAAATAGTTAAATTTTCATCATTTTCTTTTTCTATAATCTACTTCACTTCTTTGTATAAATGTAATAAAACACAATAATTATGTCATTTTATTACCATCTTAAATTATAGTTTTATATTTCAATTATTATAACATAAGTTACATACTTTAGTTAAAAATATACAGATATAAAAAATAAATGATGAGTATCTCATTGACTTTCAAGCTGTTTGATAGTTTACAATAAGATTGTCAAAAAAATATCAAATAAAGGAGAGAAAATAAATATGGATGAAAAAAAAGTGGTTTTAATAACTGGAGGCGCAATGGGTCAAGGAAGAGCTCATGCTTATAAATATGCTAAGAATGGTTATAATGTTGTTTTAGCTGATATGCTTGATCCTCAAAACGATGTATTCCAAGAAACAATCAAAGGATGTGAACAATTCAATGTTGATGTTTTAGGAGTGAAATGTGATATCACTTCTAGTGAAGATATGGAAAATCTTTTTGAGCAAGCATGGAATAAATTTGGTCGTTTTGATGTTGTCATTGCAAATGCTGGTATTATCAATTTTGGATATACTTGGGAATTGACTGATGGACAAGTTGAGAAAGTAATGAATATTAATTTAATTGGAACATGGAGAACAAATAAGTATGCTGCAAAATATATGTTAAAACAAGGTTTCGGAAGAATCATTAATATATCTTCAACTTCTGGATTATATGGTACACCTAAACTTGCAACATACTGTATGTCAAAATGGGGAATTTTGGGATTAACAAAAACTTTAGCTAAAGAAGTAGGTCCTAAAGGAATTATTGTCAATGCTTTATGCCCAACAAAAGTAAAAACTCCAATGTGTGAAACTATGGACTATGTTCATTTCATTAATGAATTAACAGGAAAAGATTTTAAATCTGTAGAAGAAATGTATGCAGGTGTTCCATTCTTAGAAGTAGAAGATATTTCTAATATGGTATATTGGCTTGGAACAAGTCCTGAAGCTGGAAAATTCAATGGTCGCGAAGTAGCATTAGATTTAGGAACATTACAATAATTATAAGATAAAGGGAAATAAAAAATGAATGTTTATAAATCAACCAGATGGCGTGTTTTTGCAGGCGTTTGGATTCAAAGTTTATTTACTTCAGCAACTGCTTTCTTTAGTTTATTTTCATTACCGTTGTGTAATCGATTTAATTGGAGCAGTTCTGATTTTTCAATGGCTTATACAATATATATGTTTATATATTGTGCTGTAGGTTTTCTAGGTGGAATCTTGGCAGAAAAACTTCAACCTAGAGTTGCTATATATATAGGATTAGCTTTATTTTCAGGGGGATGGATTTTAACTGGGTATGCAAATACAATTCCGTTTTTATACATTGTATATGGGGTGATTGCTGGTGCTGGTGCTGGTATGATCTACCCAGCATGTTTACCAACAGCATTGAAATGGTTTCCGGACAAAAGTGGCTCTATTTCAGGGTTAGTGCAAGCAGGTGCAGCATGTGGACCATTTATAATGTCACCAATTGCTCAAATGTTAATTGATAATTTTGGTCCTCAGACTGCATGCAAGATTTTAGGAGTTGTCTTTTTAATTGGTATTGGATTAGTTGCATGGATGATTATTCCTTGCCCTGATGGTTGGGTTCCAGAAGGATGGGTTCCTTCAAAGAGTCAAAGTCAGGAATTAAGAGCTAAGGATTATAATATTCCTCAAATGGTTAAAAAACCAGTATTCTGGGTAATGCTATTTATGTTTATCTTTGCTAATGCCGCAGGGACAATGATGGTAAGTGCGACTTCACCAATTGCTCAAAATCAAATTGGTTTATCTGCAATGACGGCTGCTTTATGTGTAAGTTTAATGACTTTATTTAATATGTTTGGACGAATTTCCTTTGGATTTATTTATGATAAGTTGAAAGGATGGAATTCATTGATTCTTGTTTTATTAATTAATGGTCTGTCTATGTTAATGTTAACAATTGCTCATTCCTATGTTTACTTTATTATTTGTATTGCTTTAGTAGGTTTTTCATTTGGAGGATTATTAGTTGTATTTGCACCTATGGTAAAAATCATTTTTGGTTCAAAATACTATAATCGCAATTATGGACTTATTTTCATTGGATATGGAATTGGTGCCTTTGTTGGACCAAAAATCTCTGCTAGCTTTTATGATGCAAGTGGATCGTATGTTATAGGATATATCGGATCTGCTATATTATCTGCCTTAGCTATACTTCTTGTAATTGTTGCTAAAAAGATGGTAGTAAAGATGAATAGTTATGATTAAATAAAAAAACGTTTCAAATTTAACAAGGATTAAATTATTATAAAAAAGAGTAGAAAAATATAGCCAGGTACTAATTGGGGCTAGTATAGTTTTATGGACACATTTTGAAAATAAATTATAATTGAAATAAGAGAAATGTGTCCCCAATATTGATCTAGGTACATATTGTTTTAGTAGTGTAGTAAATAATAAAATGTAAGCATATGTAGGCTTATATATTTATATGCGATTAGAATTATTTAGATAAATAAGAAGCTTTTTTAAAGCAGAATTTTTAATGGTAATAATATCATAGTAAGGGATATTAGTACGTTTTGAATACTCTGTTAGAGTTTTTCTTCTAAAATAAACAGCAGTAATAAGGGCTTTTTCTTTGGAATTTAATTTATTAATAGCTAAAAACAGATTTTCATAATCAGCTTTTTCACAAAGAGTTTCATCTATGGTTTGAGTGTTAGAACTTAAAACATATTCTAGATTACTACATAAAGTAAGAGCTTCATTACCTTCAGCAGAACTTCTGTTTTTACTTTTTTCAATTAGTGCATTGATACTATTCTTTATACCATTTACAGCATAGGCAACAAATCTATGATATGAAGCTTCATATAAAACGACACATTTAAAAAGAATACTGTAACATTCACTTTGAATATCTTCAATATCATATCCATGTATAAAAGTTTTTTTAGAAATGCTTATTATAAAAGGGCGAAATTCAAGGAAAAGAAGTTCCTTTGAATATTTATCACCAGCTTTAGATCTTACAGCTAGATTTTCAATGTATACATAATCCATAAAGGTCTCCTTAAAACAGACATATTTATAGCAAAGTGAGTAATAGATATATACAGTATATATGGTTTAAAAAAGTGTTTTAAGGTTTTTGCTCTTGTTTTACAAATAATTACATAAGATACAATGGAGGTACTGAGTTTAGTGGATAAAAACCGAAATTCAATATATGATATGCTTGATTGCGTAAATATTTCAGCTAAAAATTCCAATGAAAGAATTAGAACTATAAAATTCAATTTAGAAAATATAAAGAGCAGCTTTGGGGAAAGCTACTCTTTATATTAATTCTATATTTATTTAATAAGGGATAATAATGAAAAACTTTTAAATCACTTTATGTTTATATTATATATGTGTAATATGTCAATTTTGTGTCTAAATATAAAATGTTTAAATAAAGAGCTTGACTTGTGCATTAATTTAAGAAAATTTACCATCGGATTTTTATTGATATTTTACCAGTATAATTTTAAATAAAAAAGTAGCATATAAACCTCAAACATGCTAGATTTATTGTTGCGAAACCAAATCTAAGGAGATTTATATGCTGACAACAATATTAAACCAAAATGAAACAATTATCAACTATATTTCAGAGTTAAATCTGCCATATTCTTCTGCGATAAAGAATCATATGGTAAATATAGTATCTGGAATTATTGTAACAGAAGGAAGCAAAACTATTTCATCTGTTCATAATAAAATTACATGCAATAGAGATCGAAGTACTGGTTCAAGGTTCCTAAGTTCATATTCATGGAATCATGAATATGTTACGCAAGAACGCATATTTCATGCAATATCTGAAATTTCCAACACTTGTGAAGATAGTGATGTTGGATTCCTAATCATTGATGATACCTTAACTAAGAAAAATACTTCAACTAAAAAAATTGAAGGCTTAGATTTTCACAATTCACATGCTGATGGCAATAAACCTAAATGGTCACACTGCTTAGTTACATCGCATTATAAGATTAATGATTATTCTATACCTTTAGATTTTAGACAATATCACCGAAAGGAATCGAGTAAAAAACTATCTAAAAAATTTCTAGATAAAAATGAACTTGCGATGGAACTGATTAATGAATTCACTCCTGTAACTAAAAACAATTATTTACTAGTTGATTCATGGTATACTTCAGCAAAAATTTTGCTTCACGGTTTAATAAATGGTTGTCACACTATAGGGAGAATAAAATCTAACAGAGTAATATATCCGGCTGGCATTAAAACAAATGTCAAAAAGTTTTCTTCATACATTAGGACTAATGAGACTAGCTTAGTTACCGCTAGTAATAACAAGTACTATGTTTATAGATATGAAGGAAAACTTAATGATATTGAGAATGTAGTTGTACTTATAAGCTGGACTAAAAACGATTTATCTGATAATCCAGCATTCATTATAAGTACGGATGTTTCACTCGATAATAAAACCATAATTTCATATTACGAAAAGCGTTGGGATATTGAAGTAAGTTATAGATATCATAAAACAGCTCTTGGTTTTGATGAATTTCAAATTCAATCTTTAAAATCAATACATAGATATTGGAGCATGATATTTTTAACGTATACTTTTCTTAAGATTTTCAGAGTCAAATGTGGAAATTATATAAATTTAAAAATATTGGAGATGTAATATTGCACTTCCGAAACAACTATTTGGTAAAAATAGTTTCTTTTGCACATGAATGTGCAGATAACGGGATTGATTTACAGGCTACTATTGCCAAATTAGGACTAGTAGCTTAAATTTTTCCTATTTACTGCACAAGTCTAGTAAAGAATTTTTATGGTAAAAAAATTAAAAGATGATAGAATGTAAATAAAAGAAAAAAAGTGATGAATATCAAGGGTAGGAATATATAGGTGAATACAATATCAGATATTTTAAATGATTTTAAGATATATCCCGTCATATGGAAAAATAACAAATATACACTTTGTTTAAATTTATCAAAGGATATTGATTATGAGAAAACAAGTGATCCAATATATATAGATACAGTAAATAAACGGTGTATTGAAATTTTTAAAGAAATATTTGAAGATAAAGATGAAATTATGTTTATTGCTAATACCTACAGCGATGATTTTGTATATGACTTTGTAAAAATTAAAAGTTATATAAGGAATAAAAATGTATTAAAAACTTTAAATTTAATTAGTGAAAATATGGAAATTGAAAATGAAGTTATAGAAATAAAGCATTATTGTCTAAAGTGTAAAGTAAATGATTTAAATTATAACAAACTTATCAGGCACTTGACAGAACAGGATTTAGGAAAAAATTATAAAGGATTAGCAGATTATTATATTGTTAAATTAAATGAAAAAATAGTGTTCAGATACTGCTTAGATGAATATATAGATATTGTTTTTGATAATGTTGATAATATGAATCAATATAAAAGTAGATTTTTAAATTATTATGAAGAACAATAAAAACTTAAAATTTAAGGAGAAATAAAGATGGAGATTATAGGGATTATAATAATTGTAGTACTACTTATATATGAAATATGTTGGAGGCCAATAGTTTGCAATAAAAAGATAACAGCACATATTTGTAGTATTGGGGGAGAAGTAGGAACCATAGAAAGGCTAAGTGTTAGAGAGGATCTATACAATGTTTATTACAGTATAAGCGGACAAGAACATCATTCAGTTGTTAAGTTTAATTTGTTTTATGAGGCTGAATGGAAATAGTTTTTATGATAAAAGATAAATTATGTAATTTGTTGGAACAGTTAATTATTTAGAGTGAAGAACAGCTTCATTTATTATGTGAATTTATAAGAGGGGGATACTGTATGAAAACAAAAAAATATATTATGATTATGAGTATACTGATTTTAATTTTTATAACTCTAATGAGTCAAGGTAACATAGGCGTATCAAAATATAATATGGAAAAAGATGCACGCAAATCACAAAAAATGCAAGAAGATTGGTTAACAGCAAAATATATTAATGATGATTTTGGTGCTTTTCTTTTTTACTCCAAAGATTTAAGTGAGTATACATTCTCTATATATCAGAATAGAAGTGGATTTTCATTTGGATATTTTTTTTATTCAGGTGGTAGTGTGTCAAAAATTTCAGATGATATTGTACAATTCAATAGTAATGATCAAGGGAGTATATTTTTATCTCTTAATAAGATGAATGTATCAAAAATAGAAATAGATAATTGTTTACAAGAAGTAGAGCATATACCGATTGAACCTAATAAACCTTTTACAGTAATAATTCCAAAAGATAGCGGAGAAATAAGGTTTTATGATGTTAAGGCAAGCTTAATTTCATATGAGCGTATTGTAGGTGTACAGTTATAATTAATTCAGGAGATTTTTCTAAAGATAGCTAGCTCTAAAAATTCCAATATGTAGACTATTAGATAGTTTTAAATTCATCATCAAAAATAATAAGTTTAGTGGGAACATCATTATTAAGCATTACTACCATGTCAATGTTAGAGGAATTATCAAACCTGTAAAGCCCCTCTGTATAAGTATTTGAAATAGTAGGAATATTAGTATTACTAGAAATTGTGCTAGCTATAACGCTATTAGTCAATGTTATAAAAAACATAAATACTATTAGAAAATATAATTTTTTAATCATATGAATTCACCTTTTTTATTTTTAATATTAGTATTTGATAAAAGTGTTTTTTTATGTTTTTTAATATAAACTTTTTTATAATTAATATGTCTATAGAAAACTACCATATTATTCAATTTTCAAAGAACAAATTCTTTCAATTAGCTCTCTATATGTGGATTTGACGTAGAAAGTAATAAAAATATTCTTTGAAAACTAAATAGTGCAATATTTATAAAAAATATAATTAACCCAAAAGGTGGATTGTAAGTTTTGATTTATTACAAATTGTAATTTGAAAAGGAGATATTAAGTGAGAGTATATGAAAATAAAGAAGAATTAAAAAGTAAGATTAAGAAAACGTATGAAAAATATATTTTAGAATTTGATAGCATTCCTGAAGATTTTAAGGATAAAAGATGTGAAGAAGTAGACAGAACTCCTGCTGAAAACCTTGCCTATCAAATGGGGTGGACAACTTCAGTTTTAAAGTGGGAAAGTGATGAGAGAGCAGAAATAGAAGTCAAAATGCCAACTGAAAAGTTTAAATGGAACCAGTTAGGTGAATTGTATCAATGGTTTACAGATACATATGCTCACTTATCTTTAAGAGAATTAAAAAATATGCTCGACAAAAATATTGAGGATATTTATAAAATGATAGATGGTATGACTGAAGAGGAATTATTTAAACCTCATAAAAGGAAGTGGGCTGATGAGGCTACCAAAACAGCAGTATGTGAAGTATATAAATTTATTCATGTAAATACAGTTGCACCGTTTGGGACTTTTAGGACTAAGATAAGAAAGTGGAAGAAAGTATCATTATAAATTTTGATTTTTAGGGGGGATTGAATGGGGAAAATATTAGGTTCTTGGAGTGGTATGCGTAAATATCTTGAACAAGAAATGCTTGCAGAATGTTTGTGTGGACGAGTCAGATATATCTGCACTTCATATGTTGGTATGGATGGATGCCATATTTTTGAAATTTATATCGACGATAAGTTGGTAAAGCAATTTTCTTGGGAAACCGTTAATACATATTATATTAAAAATGGATACAAGAAAAACTCAAATCCTGTTGGTATCAGAGAATATTGGGATGAATTTTGGTTCCTTATGGATACTGTACCTATAGAATATAGAACTGAATACACTGATAATGAGTTCTGTGAAGCACTTGAAAACTATCGAAATCAGAGTATTAAAGATAGCATAACTTCCAAGAATCCGTTGGAAAGAATGTTTGCTATGTTAGATAGGCGGATTGGAAAAAGAATCCTTATTAATGAATATGGAGGTTGTAAAATGAAAATACTACTTTTTTTAGCTAAAGGATTTGAAACAATGGAATTTAGTGTATTTGTAGATGTTATGGGCTGGGCTAGAAATGATTATAATCATGATGTCTCAGTAGTAACTTGTGGATTTCAGAAACAAGTTATAAGTACATTTAATATTCCTGTAATAGTAGATAAAACAATTGATGAAATCAATGTTGATGATTATGATGCACTTGCTATTCCTGGTGGCTTTGAAGAATTTGGTTTTTATGAAGAAACTTATGATGAGCGTTTTTTGAATTTGATAAGAGAATTTGATTTAAAAGGAAAAATTATTTCTACTATTTGTGAAGCTGCTTTACCTGTAGGTAAAAGTGGAGTATTAAAGAATCGTAAAGCTACTACATATCATTTAAGAGATGCATATAGGCAAAAACAGTTAAAAGAATTTGATGTTAATGTTGTAAATGAACCAATTGTAGTTGATAGAAATATTATTACTTCATATTGTCCAGAAACAGCTTCAGGTGTAGCGTTTAAACTTTTAGAAATGCTTACATCTAAGGGAGAAATGGAAATTGTTAAAGTCGCTATGGGATTTTAATAGGATATTAGCATAATCTGACTTTTAAAATCATGTATATTATATGAAAAAATATAAGAGGTATTGACGTAATGATTAATAAAAACTTGTTCTTTGAAAATTGAACAATATGATATTTAAAATATAAGTTATAATTGATTTATAATAGTAAACAATTGTGAAGAGATTGTTTGGAGATAATAAGGTAGGGAGGATTGAAATTGAAAATTGACAATAAAATATATCATGTAGCAAGTGTTATATTCAGCATACTTACAATTATTTCTGTATTTTTTGTAAATATTGATATTGCACTTATATTTTTGGGATTTTCTCAATTATTTAGTGGTTTAAGGGAAGTTAAATTATCACAAGGTATGGATTCAAAAGAAACTTGTAAGAGAAATAAGCATGTAGGAATATTTTCCATAATTGTAGGCTTATTTATTATAATCACTTATATTATTAAGCTTGTGTTTTAGAGTCACAATGTTTTGTTGCATATTTTTCTGAAATTATAAATTAATAAAAATAAATAGTATATTATAAAATTGCATTATTAAAAATAATTGAATTTTCGATTTTTTTTATTAGTCATATGCAGATTTGACTTAGTTATTATAAAAAGTGGTCTTTAAAAATTGAATAATTTGGTACAATTTATATAGATTGTTTATAAATAATTAGTTATACTAAGCAGAATTATAAAGGAGAAAAAATAATATGCTATTAACAGAATTAAGTAGATATATAAGTTTAATTTTGCGGCATAATCCAGAAGTGGTGGGAATTGCTTTAGATGAACATGGTTCGGCAAATGTGGAAGAGCTTATTAACGGTATTGCAAAAAACTATGAGTTTAATATGGATATTTTAGAGGAGATTGTAAAGACGGATAATAAACAGCGATATTTGTTTAATGATGATAAAACATTAATACGTGCAAATCAAGGTCATTCAATACCTGTATATGTTGAACTTGAACTTGAAAAGATTGCTCCTCCTGAATATTTATGGGATTGAACAGGTGAGAAATATGTTGATTCTATTGACAAGAACGGATTGATTTCCATATCACTTTATTCTAAATAATAAATGAGTAGTGTGGTATTTTTTATGCATAAAATGTAGATATTGCAAACTAATTAAGAAAATTTGAGCTTTGAAAATTGAATAGTACGGTATTTAAAATTATACAATAAAATAACAATAATAATACAATTTCATATGTTTTATTTTTATTGTATAATTGAGTAAGAATCTAAAAAGAGTAGATTCAATAAATTAATTGGAGGGAGTTTATGGGAAATATTTTAAAGAATATGCTAAAATTAAGTGTTGATATTACATATGAAGACTACACTGTTTATCCAACAGTTAGTATTACAAAGGATGCTATTGCTAATTATTGTGTAAAAGAAAAGATTGATTATGAATTCCTAGAAAATAATGAAGATGACAATATGCAAGTGAAATTAGATGGCAAACTTTATGAGATACTACGTTTTAATGGTGGTAGAGGTGGTTATGGAATTAAGTGTAGACCAATTTAACATCAATAAAATTTAAAATATATTAATAAAAATACCATACTATTCAAAATTGAATATGTGGTATTTTTATATGCACAATTGTAAATGAATGGGAAGGAGTGATATATGATGGAATTTAAAGAAGTAAAAATCGAAATATATGTTCCAGAAGAATATATAATAAAATTACGTGATGAACTTAATAAAGTTAATGTATGTAAGATTGGAGATTATGATAATGTTATTTCAATAACAAATGTTAGAGGTTATTGGAGACCTTTAGAAGGTTCAAATCCCTTCAATGGTGAAGTGGGGAAGATATGTGAAGGTACTGAATGTAAGATGGAGATAAGATGTAAAAGAGAATATGCTAAGAATGCAATTAAGATTATCAGAGAAATTCATCCTTATGAAGAACCATTAATAAATATTGTTCCAATTGTAAATGAATTATTTGAATAGAAAGTTAAATAATTTGCAGTTTTCTTAAATTATAAACCAATAGAATTAAATAACAAATTGTAAAATCGTATCATTCAGATGATTGAATATGCAATTTTTTTACTGCGAAATTCTTAGATTTTATGTAGCAAGTAATAAAGGTGTTTTGAAAAATTGAATAATTCAGCATTGGTATAATGTGATATAATTGGAATTAAAGTAATTATTTTTAAGGAGGATATGATGAAGGTAATAGTAGCATTAATTCCATTGATTATTTTTTGAATTCCAGCATTAATATTGTGGGGCTTAGGAATTTATGCTTTGGTCTTATTAATTAAGGTTATTAAGATTTATATCCAAAAGAATTCTTAATTTCTATACATAATTGATACAAGTATTAATTTAAGAAATATTTAAAGATACTGCACTATTCAATAAATGAATTTGCAGTATTTTTTATATTTAAAATACTACGGAATTCTTATACAGGATTAAGGGATTATGAAATCAGAAAAGCAATAAAATTTCATGGAGCAGTATATTTATAAACAGGAGATTTTACGATTATTAAAAGAAATATATTTGTAAATTTAAGTTTAGATATTCAAATATATTAAAAATTAAAAGAACTAAATAACTAATGTACTATTATTTTTAGGAATATAAATTCTTACGAATTTGCTTATTTATTGGGGCTTAAGGGGAACTATATAATATAATTAACAGGTATATACCACTTAGCGAAGAATGAGCTTAGTGGTATATATCTCCTATGAACGAATGTGAATAGGAGTTTCCTTTAAAATAGTATGATATCCACATTATCTAAAAAATAAATATTTTATTTATTCCTTTTTGCTAAAATATGATCAAAATCAGCTCTAAAAGCAGAAATTAATAATTTTCCAATAGGGTCTTTTGGATTATTATAATCATCAAAAATTTGGCTGGATTCTGTAACCGAAGTCCACTCAGCAACAGTATCTAAAGCCTTTTTTAAAAATTTAAAATCATCTCTTACATCTATATAATTGTCTTTATCTATTCCATATATCCAATATTCTTCAGGAAGTTCACTGATAACTACAAGTTTTTCTATAACAGTTTTTGAAGGATTCCTTTTACCATTTTCTATTAAACTATAATAACTTTCACTGATATCTAGACTATCAGCCATTTCTTTCTTTGTTTAAATGAAGTTTAATTCTATACTCTTCCAATCGTTTATTAAACATATTTATTCCTCCTATGTATAACTATAAGATACATGTACGAAAATGTAAATTGAAAATAGAAAAAGATGGAAATGATATTTACAACACCCACATAATGCGTAGAAGTAGAAATCTAAATTATATATAGGTTATACACGTATCTTACTCATAGAAATAATAGTCTGAGGTAACTTTTCTTAAATGAAATTAATATAAAAACGCTTTACAAACAAATGGTATTAATTTACAATTTAATAAAAGGGAATAGTAAATAAAATAGAAAGTATGAGAGAGGAATCATTATTGAAGAAAAGCGAGATAGAGTTTAATAAAGTCCATAATGATTTTAAATATGACATACAAAATAAATCTATAAATTATATTCGCAAAGAAAAATTTCGAAATCGAAAAGAAAGTTTTCGTAAACAAAAAGAAAGTTTGGAAGTAAGCAGATGCAATAGAAGTAACTAATTTAAAGCGGATTGATTATGTTTAAAGGAGGTATTGAGATTGAACTTTTATATATTTAGACATTATGTTCTTATATGTAGCAGAATGAATATAATTCCAAACTTTGATGGACTAATGCATTTTAAAAAATTCCATGATTGGGAGAGGAAAAATTATGGTTGAAGAAAGAGGGTTTAAGCTTAGAACCAATATGTTTAATGATCCTAAGATGAAGATAATTGCAGATCATGACGAAGGGGATTTTATAGAAGGCATATGGTTTAGAATTTTATGCTTAGCAGGAATAGTAAATGATGGTGGTTATCTATATATTAATGAAAGATATTCCATATACACTTAAAACCCTTGCTATAGAATTTAATAAGCCTTATGAAAAGGTTAAACTTTCTATGAAGGTATTAATAAAGCTTCAAATGATTGAATTAACTGAAGATAAATTTTATGTGGTAAAGAATTGGACAAAGTATCAGAATGTTGATGCACTTGAAAAGCAGAGAATAGAAACCAATAGAAGAGTAGCAAAACATAGAGCTAAAAAGAAGCTTGAAGAAGAGAAAAAGAAAAATCTAAAGAATCAAAATGATGAAGTAGAGACTATAAATGAGCATAAAGAGGAATATGTAGAAGAAGATAATATTAAAGGTGACATTGAAATTTTAAAAGATAACATTTTAAGTAATGATGATGTAACAACATGTAATGTTACAGTACCAGCAAGTAATGTTACTGTAACAGATAAGATAAAGAATAAGACACAGAACAAGAATAAGAAAAAGAGTGATGGTGATAAGATTAGCGATAAAAAGTTAAATGATGAATTAAGTGAAAATTGCATAAAGCTTACTAAGTATTATGAGGGCATAACAGGAAAAATAGGAACACTTGATTATGGAAAACTTCGCCTTGCTATATGTATGCATGGTGTAGATAATGTAAAAAATGCTATTGATAAATCTATAGAAGTGGCGAAGTATGATTTTAATTATATAAATGGAATACTTAAAAATTGGAGAAGGGAAGGGTATCCAAACTTAAACCTAAAAGAAGGAGGTCATAAGAGTGGAGGAAAGTTCAATAGAAAAGGTAATGGACAGAATAAGAATGAATTTGCAGGATTTAAGCCTAAGAAACCAAGAGTCCTTACATAAGAAGAACGAAAAAAGACAGAAACTATTCTCATATAAATGTTGTAAGTGTAAGGATACTGGATGGATTCTTATACCACAGGAAAAAATGCAGCCAGTTGCAATAACTTGTGACTGTCAGAAAGTTCAAAAGAACAAGAGGGAATGGAAGTTATGTGGAATAAACCCAGAGATGGTTGGGTATAAGTTTTCTAACTTTGAAGTCTGGAATGAAACTTCAAAGTTAGTTAAAGATACAGCTAGTACATATTTTAATGACTTTGAACAAATCAGAAATAGCAGAAGAAATAGCATTTTATTATGTGGACAGGTTGGTAGTGGAAAATCACATTTAAGCATTGCACTTGCATTAAATCTATTAAATGCAAAGATAAGAACAGTTTATATGCTTTATAGAGATGTTATTACTAAAATAAAGCAAAATGTAATTGATGAGAAAAAGTATGCATCTATGATATTAAAATATCAGGTTTGTGAGGTACTTCTTATTGATGATTTGTTTAAAGGGAGACTTAATGAAAGTGATGTAAATATAATGTTTGAGATAATAAATTATAGATATCTAAACTTTCTTCCTATTATTGTGAGCAGTGAATTTACAATTGAAAAAATGCTGGAATTTGATGAAGGAATAGGATCTCGTATATATGAAATGAGTAAGGATTATGTTGTAGAAATAAAAAATGATATTAGAAATAATTATAGATCGAAGTAATGGAGGGTATTTATGGGTAATTCAGGAATTGTAAGATATTTAGATCCATTAGGCAGAATTGTAATACCAAAGGAGATTAGAGATTTACTTTGCTTTGGAAAGGATGATCCTATAGAAATTATTAAAATTAATAATACAGTTATTTTGAGAAAATATAAAGAAGGATGCATATTTTGTGGAAATGAGAAGGAGGTTGTTAAGTTTGAAGGGGAAGGTGTTTGTTTGAAGTTTAGGAGGAAGCTTGGGAAAAGTTGAAACAAGTAATTGATATTAAATAGTTTAATATAGAAGATTAATATTGGTGGACTCAGAAATGAGTCCATTTTTGTTATAAATATAATATTCTATGATTAAGATTAAAAAAGAGGTGCATGGAAATTATTTGAAGTTAAATTTATGCCCAAAATAAATAATTTAAAAATTAAGAATATGAAAAGTTATATAGTAATACTATATAAATCCAAAAAAAAATGCAAAAAACGACAAATTAACTTGAAATGTGTAACAAAAACAATATAATAATTATGTGCAAGTAACATGTATGTATTAATAATTATTATGATTTAACTATTAATTTACATTCATGTATATACATAGTAAAGGAGATTTAAGGGATGAAACGAAAAATATCAACTACACTTGCAGTAACTTTGATTGCAAGTCAGATGCAAAACGTTGCTTTTGCAAAAGATATTAATAACATTAAA
Source organism: Clostridium neonatale (assembly GCF_900465025.1). Taxonomy (NCBI): domain Bacteria; kingdom Bacillati; phylum Bacillota; class Clostridia; order Eubacteriales; family Clostridiaceae; genus Clostridium; species Clostridium neonatale. The sequence continues at coordinate 465,387 of NZ_UICR01000002.1, read as the reverse complement.
GAAACTAATGTTATTAAAGAAGATGTATCACAGACAACTGAAAAAAGTGATAATGATATTTTAACAGAATCACCAAAAGATGAAGTGGCTGAAAATGTAGATACTAGTAATGGTGTCGAAACTACAGATAAGGATGGAACTTCTAATGATGGAGTAACTACCGAAGGTGATGATACTACTAATGACGGAGAAGTTACAAATGGGGATGGAACTTCTAGCGATGAAGTAGATAGAGAAGAAGATAACATTGGTAATGGTGAAGGAGCTACAGAAGGTGGAGAAACTATAGGTGATATAGATACTTCTAAAGGTGAAGAAACTGTAGAAGGTGATAACACTAGTAATGGTGGAGAAACTACAGAAAATGGAGATATTACTAATGATGAGATAACAGCAGAGGGTGATGATGGTGTTGATGCAGGTGAAATAACTGAAGATGGGGATAATTATGAAGCAAAAGGTAAACTAGAGCTAGATTTAAACTTTTCTCTTCCTATAAAGTTCACAACATCTGATCAAACAAAAATAACAGTAAAATTAAAAGGTATAGGTGAAGATGAAGTTGAGGTTAACCTAGGTTCAGATACTGTTAAGGCTGGGAAGAGAGAATCCCAAGGCATAAATTATGAATTAGAAGCTCTAGATTATAAAAGAAAGAAAATAGAAGATTCAGCTACAGAGTTAGAATTTTACCATTTAACTTTTGATAAACTTCCATTAGGAACATACTTACTTGAGATATCGGGAGCCGGATATGAAACTGTATCGGTAGATAATATAGAAATACAGGATTCTTCTAAGAGAGTTTTAATTGGAACAAGCGATAAAGAAATAGTTATAGATGATGAAACGAAAGTATATTATCCAGGAGTTTTTCTAGCAGGAAATGTTGATGGAAGTGACCTGGTGAATGATACAGATTATAATATCTTAAAAAATAAAATTAAAAATAAGTCAAAAAATAGTATAAAAAATTACATACTGAATAAGATGAAAATTGATGTATCAGATAGTGATTATGATTTAAATAGAGATGGAGAAGTTGATATAACTGATTTAACTTATGTTCATCAAAATATGAATAAAGTAAAACAAGAACCAGTAATACTAGATACAGATCTTATTGTGAACCCAGAAAATGCAAAAGTAGAAGTTGCTGGTGCAGAAGTAGAAGGTAATATAAAGGATATATTAAAAAATAATGGTGCTGGAGTTTCACTGAAATCTAAGGGAGAAGAAATAAGTGAAGAGAATCCTATATTATTATCAATGAATTTAGGAGATTCAAAAAGATCAGAGACTTATGTTGAAAAGTTAGTTATAGAGGCTCCAAGTAAAAATGCACCAAGTACAGGAAGCATAATTATACCTAAGGGGGATGGAACAAATTTAGAATTCAAATTTAAGAATTCAAAGGCGACAAGATCAACAAGAAAAACTTCTGATGGTAATGTAGATGTTATAGAAATAGATTTAAAGGGTCAAGTTGCTGTGAGTGAAATAACTATAAAAGTTACTGGTGGTAGAGGAAATAAGAATTTAACGGAAATATCAAAAGTTGAGTTTTTAAATAACGTTTATACAGAAATACCAAAGCCTAAGATGAATGTACCAATAATAAATAATTTTACAAGTACAACGCAAGTAGGTCAGGAGTCCATGACACTAGGTTGGGAGCATGTGCCAAATGTAACTGGATATGAAATTAAAGTTGAAAAGCTTGATAACGACGGTAAAAAAGTAGTAAGTACAAGCACATATAAAACAAGTAAAAATACTTTAAGAATAGAAAAAGTAGACGGATATGCTATTTATAGAGTTAGTATACAATCAACATCTGGAGATTGGAAAAGTGGATACAAGGATGAACAGGAAGATTATAGTGCAAGCTCAACTGGAGATACTAATTTAACAAATAATGAAAATGATAAAGATGGAAAGCCAGATAATGTAGATGCAAACTATAATCCACAAGGATGGAACTCTGTAACCGGAGAATTAAGTAGTAATGAAGATGGGGAAAATGGAAGCAAGTTTGGAGCAGACTCTATAGTAGAGCTTCAAGTTATACCAGAAACAGCTCCAGAAGGACCAGAAGGTATAAAAATTCAAGGTGGTTATAAATCTCTTAATGTTAGCTGGGCTTCTCACAAAAAAGCTAAAGATTATGATTTATATTATAGAGAAATTGGAACTAAGGAATGGATAAAAGCAAATGATCCAAATAAAGACTATAAAGATAGTGACATAACTAATGAGATACCAGATGGAGTAGCAAATTTAGAACCAAGTGAAAAGAAGGATAAAGATGAATTAATAAGAGCTACGAATTATACTATAAGTGGTTTAAAAGACACAACTACTTATGAAATAATGATGACAGCAACTAATCATCATGGGACTGGTGGTTTATCTAACAGTTATCTAGGTTCTACTACTAGCTTAGTACCTCCAATAACTACTAACTATAATCTTATCAATTCATTAAATGGAGAAAATGAATTAACTAATCATATAGAAAAGATTGAATTTCCAAGTGGTAAATCTGATGATGAAGACAGCGTTGTTGATAATGATTATTCTACTGCATGGACATTAGATGATTGGGATTCATCTAACTATAGTAAGAGAGGTCCTATAATTACATTTGATCAAGAGTATACACTTGATACAATAAATTTAATAACTAGATTAGATATAAATTCCCAGCCGTATTTAGCTAATATTGGGATATGGAATGAAGAAACAAAAGCATGGGAATATAAAAAGGCAAAAGTGAATCTAAACAATAGAGTTGCGACTTTAAAATTAGATGAGCCTATAACAGCAAAAAAAGTACAAGTTAATATATCTGTATATGCAGGTGTAGGGTCTGGTAAAGTAAGTGTATCAGAAATTAAATTCTATAAATATGATAGTTTAGAAAAGGATGTAGATAATTTATTTGCAGATGATTTAAAATTATCCATAAAAGATGATGTTACTCAAGAGATGATAGATGAACTTACAAAAAGAGCTAAGACTATAGATCCAGTAAATATGGAATATCATTCTAACCAAAAAGAGATTCTAGAAGGCTTACAAAGAGCACAAGATTTACTTGATGATGTTAAGTTAAGTGATAGAATTTTAAAACTTGATGCTGGAATAATTAATCAAGGGCAAACAATAGGTCAAAGCAATAACTGGCAAGCATTAGGAGTTGCTGTAAAACCAGGAGATAAAGTAACAATTTATATTGGTTCAGAGAGAAAAGATACAAAATTTAATCTTGCAATAACTCAGCACTATGGTGAATCTGGAACTTACATTACTAATTGGAATCAAAAATTAACAGTTGGTAAGAATGAAATAACAATTCCAACTTCATCTTTCAATATTAATTATGAAAAAGGTGGAAATCTATATATAAACTACGATTCTAATTTTAAAGACACAGAACATGCACAAGTACGTGTAAGTGGGGGTACAAGAGTACCACATTTAAATGTGAATAATATGATAGATGATACGACAAAAGAAGCTGAAGTAAAGCAAGCTATAAGAACTTATATTAGAGAATTAAAATCTTATGTAAGTACCTTACCAAATAGATATCCTGAATCTGCAACAGCACAAGATAATGCAAATAATATTTATACCTATGATCCAGAAACTTCTATTTTGAATAGTACTGAAATAGAAGGCAAAAGAATAATGCTTTCACTTCCAGCAGATCAAATACTTAAAGGAATAGAAACTGGGTTATCTGGAAATGAAGAGGCTGAGGTAAATAGAGTTTATGATACATTACTTGCTTGGGAACAATTAATGAAAGTTTCTTATGCACAACAAGGTTTACTTGAAAAAGCAATAGACTTAGATGGTGATGGTAAAATAAGCGGCACTGAAAATCAATACTTTAATGCTAATAGAGCACCTAGAAACCGTATTAATATTAAGTATCAAAGAATGTTTACAGGAGCATTTATGTATGCTTCAGGACACCATGTTGGTATAGGATATGGATCTACTCCTTCTATGATGCAAGGTGTACCATTTAAATTTGATGTTAATGGAAATTTAGTGAATAAAGATGAAGGAAGTTTATTTGGATGGGGTATAAATCATGAAATTGGTCATGTTCATGATAGACCAGGATTGACTTATGCAGAAACTACTAATAACGTATTAGCTCTTATAAGCCAAACATTTGATGATATAGATGCATCTAGACTAGAGTTATCAGATGGTTATAAGAAGGTATATGATAAAGTAACATCAGGAAGTGTAGGTCTTGCAAGTGATGGATTAACTAGACTTGGAATGTTCTGGCAATTACATTTAGCATATGATAATGATTATACTTACACAATGTTAGATAAGAATACTGATAATGATTTAAGTAATGATACATTCTATGCTAAATTATATAGAGAAACTAGAAATAAGGGAACAGCTTCTAATGAATCTGGTCAAGATTCTACAGCTCAAACATTTATAATGAGATCATCAGATGCTGTAGGTAAAGACTTAAGACCGTTCTTTGAAAAGTGGGGATTAGTTGCGAGTCAAAAGACTAATGAATACTTAGATAGTAAAGATTATCCAGTTGAAGATAAAGCAATTTACTACTTAAATGATGAAGCAAGAAGAAAAAGATTAGCTGCTATGGAAAATAATAATATGAGTGCAATTACTATGGCAAAAGATACTAAAGTAAATGGAGCTTTTGGAACTGATAAAAATGGAGTTCAAATAGCTGAAAAAACTTACTTAAATCAAAAAGAAGTTCCATTAAATTTAAGTGTAAACAAGGATGCAGATAAGATACTTGGATATGAAATAATAAGAAAAGAAGCAACATCAACAGGAATTGAAGATGTTCCAGTTGGATTTGTTGAAAGAGATAAAGATAGCAAAAATGGAGCAACTAGCTTTACAGATGTTATAGATTCAGTAAACAATAGAGCTTTTGAATACAAAGTTAGAGCATATGATTATGACTTAAATGTAACAGAGGAAACTGTAATTGGAAATGTAAAAGTAAATCATGATGGAAGCATAGCTAAGAACAATTGGATATTTGATACAAATACAAGAAGTGATAATGATGTTTTAGATGAGAATACTGGACATGGCCAAGTTCAAGGCGGAGAAATTAATAAAATAAAAGATAATGATGTATCAACAGTATATAATGCATCAAAGGCAACTGATCAAAATGGGGGAGTAGCAAGTGGAGACCCATATGTAACAGTTGATATGGGAAGTACTAAGTCTGTTGTAGGACTTAAATATACTCCAGGACCAGTTCAAGAGAAGAAGTTCTCTCTAATGAATTTCTTTAAGAGAAATACAGAGACTACATATTCACCAATAAGTAAATATGAAGTTTATGTAAGCAAAGATGGAAAGTCATGGACTAAGGCTCATTCAGGAACTTTTGATACTACTAAAGAAAATACAATCTACTTTAATGAAGCTGGAAATAATAACAATACTCAACTATGGGCATATGATGCACAATATGTAAAATTAGTTGCTAAAGGATCTGAAACTATTTCTATAGCAGAATTAGATATATTAGGACCTACAGGTGATAATATAGAAATAGGAGTACATAATAATGACAAAGTTTATAGAAATGGTGTAGGTAGATTAAATACAGAATATACATATGCACCAGGTAAATCAATACCAGCTGGTTCAATAATAATAACTGGTGAATACAAAGGAGATCCAGCATTTAATGTTCCTCTAGTAATAAATGAAAATGGTGGAAATTTTGCACTGGAATCTCAAGCTATATTATTGGCTAATTTACCAGAAAATGCACAACTTGGTGAAGTTGCAGAAGGTAACTGGATATATTGGATTACTCCAGAACAAGAAAATAAGATAATAAATGGAGAAAACAATATAGAAGGAAAAGCTATAAAAGCTGAATTATATAGATACAATAAATTAGATGGATCAGGTAAGCCTGTTGGTCAAAGGTTAGTAAGTGATACTTTCTTACTTGATTTACCAGCGCTAGATAGATTACCATCAATCGATTTAAATGGTGGAAAGACAAGAGCCTTATCTACTTCATATGATAAAGTAGTAGAAATAAATAATGATATTATGAAAAAAGCATACGAGAATAGATAATAATTTTAAAAAGAGACTATCTCTTTTGAGATAGTCTTTTATTAAGATAAGAAAGGAAAAAAACAGATGAAAAAGATTAAGCTGTCAGCAAAAACTGCATTAGTATCAGGTCTAGTAGCAGCATCAACAGCTGGGATTGTTTATGCAACACCTGAAATTCTTGAGAGTATAAATTCTGATACAACAGACAATTTAAAATTAGTAGTAGAAAAAGTAGATAATGATACTGCTAGGGTATCTATAGATAATATAAAAGAGATACCAAGGTCACTTCAATTTAGTATAAAGCTAGATGGAGCAGAATTAAAAGATGGAGAAAATAGTATACATGATTTAGTTTCAAAAGAAATAGAAACTATAGTAAATACTAATGAAGATCAAAGTAATTCAAATAAAATATTAACAGATTATACATATGATAAAGATAAAAATACCATTGATGTTTTAATAACAGCTGATAATTCAATTCCTAAGAATGCCAATAAAGTAGATGTATTTGATATAGATCTAAAATTTAAATCAAAAGGTATATTTAATTTAGATTTAGGTGAAATGGTAGAAGGTATTTTAAGCAAAAATAAAGTTGCAAATAAATACACAATAACTCCAAATGATGATGTAGAGTATAAGTATGTAAGTGATGCTAATAAAGAATATGTTAGTAAGAAGGTAGATTATTCTAAAGAAGAAATATCTATGAACTCTAATCCAACTATAAGCTCAGATGGTAGATCTATTCAGCTTATGGAGGGAGAAAAGATTCAGTTAACAGCTGAAAACTTAGGAATAACAATGAAGGATGATGAGGATGATGATAAGGCTTTATCGTTAGAAGTTAAGTATGAAGGCAATGTTATAACAGAATTTTCACAAACTACACCAGGAGTATATAATTTAGAAGCTATAGCAAAAGATAGTTATGGTGAAACATCTGAAGAATTAATAATACAAGTAGGTGTAATTGAAGAAAAAATTACGACAGAACCAATTATAACTAAAGGTGATAAAGAATTAGAAGATGTTACTTTAAATGCAGGAGATATTTTCAATCCAATGGAAGATATCAAAGCAAGAGATGGTAAAGGTAATGATCTTAAAGTTAATCTTTCAGTAGATAAAGAACTTGATTTAGATCCAGAGACAACTACTGAATATAAATTAACGTATACTGCTATAGATAAGTATGAGAATAAAGCCGAAAAAACAATAACTTTAACTGTAAATGCAAATAAAGCACCAGTTATTTTAGGAGTTAAAGACCATAATTTAATGGTTGGTGATAGCTTTGATCCAAGAGAAGGGGTTACAGTAATAGATAAGGATGAAAATATAGAATTACAGGTTGACAGTAATGTAAGTGTTAATATTCCAGGAGAGTATAAAGTTTCATATACTGCAACTGATAGTAAAGGTAAGACATCGAGGGCACAAAGTAAAGTAGTTGTAATTTCAAATGAAACTGGAATAAATAATCCGCCAGAAATATATGCAACTGATAAGACTATAAAACTAGGAACAGCATTCAATCCATTAGATGGCGTAACTGCATCTGACAAGGAAGATGGACCTATAACAAATATAAAGGTTATTGAAAATACTGTAAAAGTAAATGAAGAGGGTCAATATAAAGTTACATATAGTGTTGAAGATAGCACTGGTGCAATAACAACAAAAACAATAACTGTAACAGTTAAAGGAGAGCTAAATTTAGTTGAAAGTATAACTATAAATAATAAGTTCTCTAAAATGTATTTAGAAAATGAAAAAACAGTAACTGTATCTATTAATGGAGATGCAGATGTGAAAGATGTAAATTGGTCAACAAGTAATTCAAATGTGGCTGAAATAGAGGTTATTGGAAATAGTGCTAAAATCATTGCTAGATCAGAAGGGAAAGCAACAATAACAGTATCAACTAAAGATGGAAGCAATAAATCAGATAGCTTTACAATAAACGTAGTTGACTTCAAAAATGATAGTGAAATGCCTTCATATATTAAAGATATAGTAGATACTAACATTTTATTACCTATAGTAGGAAGTACTGATGGATCAAAAAATTCCCCAGTAGAATTTGAAATGAGAAATATAACTGTAGATAAATTAGATGAATTCTTAAAGAGTATAAGTAATTTAAACCCAGTTATAAAAGATATATATTCTAAGGGAGATTTTACAGTTTATAAGTTAAAGCTTACTCAAGAAGTTGGATTATTAGATAAGTTAAGAAATATAAGAGCTATTGGATTATTTAATAGCAATAGCAATGTAGATATATACGTGGAAATAAAGGTGAATAATTACTTAAGTAATGCAAGCCAATTGAAAGCTAGATTAAATGAGCTAAAATCAGATAATAATTCAGGTAACACTGGTGGTAGCAATGGAAGTTCTAGTGGAAATAGTGGAAGTTCAAGTGGCGGAAATGGAAACACTGGTGGAAATAGTGGGAGCTCAAGCGGTGACAATGGAAGCAGTAGTGGAAACGGTGGAAACTCAAGCGCTGACAATGGAAGTACCGGAGGAAATGGTGGAAGCTCAAGTAGTGGAAATGGAAGCATTGCTGGAAATGATGAAAGCTCAAATAGCGGAAATATAAGCACTGGTGGAAATAATGAAAGCTTAAGTGGTGAAAATGGCTCAGGTACTAGCAATGGAAGTGCAAGCTTTAATAATAATACAGGAGCAGTAGAAAATACAAAAATAACTGAGAATTCAAAAGAATCTGATGATGAAGAAATAGCGGATAATTCAGAATCTGAAAATTCAGAAGTAGCAGATGATTCAGAAACATCTCAAGATAAAGAAACAAGCGAAAAATTAGAAGTAAGTGAAAATTCAGAAAAAGTAGATGAAAAGAATACAATTATTACAGTATTAGGTTATGGAGCTGTAATAGTTGCAGCTATAATTTCAGGTATATTCTTCTTAAAGAATAAAAATAAAAAATAATTCTTTAATAAAAGATAAATATAATATTATAGATAATACGGAAATGTAGTGGATTTGTGTAAAACAAATCTACTACATTCTTTTTTAATATAATTTTAATGAACATTTTTTAATTAGTGAAATAGGATTTCATAATGAGTGTGGTTATAATAGAAATATAGTTAAAATGAGTGTAGTCAATAGATTCATGTAAGTAAAGAGAAGGAGAGTTAAATTGTATTTATATATTATGAAGATATGGAAATGAGATTATTTGAGGGATTAGAAAATGACAAAATTATAAATTTGATTTAGAAATTAGGAGTGATTAGATGAGTGGAATATTAGATAAATATGATGAATCAATTAAACTCACTTATAATTACGCATATAGAATGCTTATGCATTTAAAAAATATAAGAGAAAACTATAAAAGATTAGAAAATGCAGATGAAATAATATTAGAAGTATATAGAGATTCCATAATAAAAAAGTATGAAACTTTAGAATACTTAACATGGAAATTATTATCTAAAATCTTTAAAGCTGATGGACTTGAGATAAATAATCCTAGAGGATGTTACAAACATGCTTTTAAAGAGGGCTTGATAGAAGATATGATTGTTTGGAATGATATACTACTTGCAAGAAATTCAACAGCTCATATATATAATGAAGAAGATTACGAATCGATAAAAAATAATATAGTAGAGATATATATAGATGCTATAGAAGAACTTTTAAATAAGGTATCAATGGAGAAGTTGTAGTATGTATGGAATAGAAATTTATGATAATTTAGATAGAAATTAAAAATATATAGATACGATAGCTATCATGGAAGATTAAGATTTATGGACTCAGAAATGAGTCCATTTTTGCGTAAATAAAGTAATATTAGCAAATTAACAGTAAAGTAAAAAATTAATGATGTTTTTCCAAAAAACAACATAATTGAATAATGTTTCGTTGAGAATATTAAAAAATAATGCTAAAATCAATTTCTAAATAAAAATTTTTTAAAATAGAGAGTAGGACAAAAGTGGGTAATTATTTAATTTTCTCTATATATGGAAATATAAATTTAATAATGAAAAAATAATGATTATTTTGATTTTTAGGGGGATGATTAATGTATTATTTGAGTAAAAAAACACAAAAATTAGTGGCTAAAGCTTTAGTAGTAACAAGTATAGCTAGTATGGGAGCTGGTATTAATATTATTAATGATCAGCCACTAATAGCTATGGCTGATACTATTAGTATAGGGACACCAGAAGGGTATAATGAGTCTGATTATCAACAGTTAGTTGCATTCCTATCTCAAACAGATTCAAATGGTATAACAAACGCTAAGAAGTGTGGAATAGAACTTAATCAAAAAGGCATAGATAGTTTATTTATGGACGAATCTGAATTTCTTAGTGAAATTCAAAAGGCTCAAGAAAATGATCCTAATGATGGTGTTAATAATTATTTAAATGCACGTCCAATAATTATATGGAAAGATACTGATAATGTAAAAGAATTGTACAAAATATACATGAGAGGGTTGCAATTAAATGGAGACATAAGATTTAATAATTGCCAATCTCTGAAGGTATTACATCTAGGTGGTAACTTTACTGTAAAAGACGAATTTGGTAAAAGTGATAACTATAAAAGTATATCTGTAAGTAACTGTAATAATTTAGAGGAGTTAAGATTAGCAAATAGTAATTTGTCTAACTTAACATTAGATAATTTAGCACAAGTAAAATTCGTAGATATTAGTTGTAATCCAATAACTTCTTTTGATTTTTCAAAATTGACATCAATAGAATCATTAAATTTATCAAAAACAAATTTAAGTGATATAGACATTAGTAATATGAACTCTCTTTCCAATTTAATGTATGGAGATTCAAATATTAAAAATATAAAAACAGGAGAATCTAATAAAGCTGCACTAAGATGGATATATGCTAATGATGTAAATACAATAGATATAACTGATTTAAAGAATCTTGAATTTTATTTTGTTAGTAATGAATGTGAAGGAAACTTAGATATAAGTAAAACAAACATTACTAGAGATAAGAATTTAAGAATTAACAAATTAAATTTGGCATCATTAATTACTGCTAATTATTCTGTTAAAGCTAATGATGGAAGATTCAAATATTATTCTTTCGTAATTGGAGCAGATGAATATGTAGGTTCTGATAAATATTTAGAAAGTACATTAGAACTTCAAAATGTTTCAGAAGGTAAAATTGGTAAATGGGTATTGATGTCTCGTTTAGATGGATCAGTTAAAACTGTTTACGGAGATACAATTGCAGTAGCAGAATTAAATGGTTGTGATGTAGAGGTAAATGAAGTTAATGTTAGCATTCCTGAGGTAAAAGATATAAATGTTATTGAAGGTACATCTGTAAAAGACTTATCATTACCAAAAACTTTAGATGTAACAATAGATGACTCATTTACAACAAGTGCAGCAGTTAAATGGGATACAGGTAATTACAAAAAAAGTCCTGGAACTTATAATTTAAATGGGACAGTAACATTACTTAATACAACATATGTGTCAAACAAATTTAAAACAAGTGTAAATGTTGTAGTTGATAAAGCACCTGAGGAGACGAAAATAATAAGAGGTTCAGTAACTAATACTCTTAGTGTAAATTATGGAACACCTGTAGAAGATTTAAACTTACCTAAAACAATAGAAATTATTTTAAGTGATAAGACTACAACATCAGCAGCTGTAACTTGGGATACACGTTCTTATAATGGAAATGTTGCAAAGGAATATAAATTACAAGGTGAAATAACATTACCTGATGGAATTACAAATCCTAATGGTGTAAAAGCAAGTATTAATGTTGTAGTAAAAGAAAAACCGCCTATAACGGCAACAGTAACAAGCGTTTTAAAATTAGGAGACATAAGAGTGGCAAATGGTACGCCTATACAAGATGTATCTTTACCTAAGACAGTTGTTGTTATGTTAAGTAAAGATAATACTCCATTACTAGCTGCAGTTTCTTGGAATGTAGATTCTTATAATGGAAATATAGCAAATACTTATAGACTAACTGGAACATTATCACTACCTGAAGGTATAACAAATCCAAAAAACTTAAAAGCTAGTATAAATGTTATAGTTGGAGAAAATAAACATGAAACAACAGGAGCAGCTGTAACACTTGAAATAAGTGGTGTACCTGAAGAAGGTGAAACTTTAATTGCTAATCTTTTAGATGAAGATGGTAATGAATTCACTACAGATGCAGCCGTAAAATATAAGTGGTATAGACTTGATAATTTAGATTCAGATTTCAATAATTTAATTGGTAAAAATAAAGATTATAAAATTAGCAAAAATGACATAGGTAAATATATAGGAGTATGTGTAAAAACTGCCAAAAAGTATTTCACAGCAGTTGTTGGAAAAATTTCAGGAACATCATCAGATAATAATACCACTAATGATGATACTGCTGCTTTAAATACAGCATATAATTTAGTTAAAGCAAAATTAGATTCAATTACTTACACAAATACTACAACAAAAGATAATATAGTATCTATTTTAAATTCATTAACATTACCTAATGGTATTTCTGTATCTATTACAGATTCTAAGTTGGTTAAAGCAACTTATTCAAAAGAAGGAAGATTTACATTAAATATTAAGTTAGAATCAACAAATGGTGGAAGTAAGGAATTTGATTATGTTGGGAATATTTCCAAAATTAAATCATCTAGTACAAGTTCTGGTTCTGGTGGTTCAGGTGGAGGTTCTTCAAGTTCTGGATCACATAGTAGCAGTAATAATTCATTAGATAGTGGTAAATCTCATGTAACTATACAAACAGAATTGGTTAAAGACAATAATGGAAGTTTGGATTATAACAAAGAAGCTGGTACTAAAGCAGCAGGATGGTCACAAAATGCAGATGGAAAGTGGTATTATAATAAAGAAGATGGTACTAAAGCAACAGGATGGTTACAAAATACAGATGGAAAGTGGTACTATTTAAATTCAGATGGATCTATGAAAACAGGATGGGCAAATGTTAATGAAAAGTGGTATTACTTAAATTCAGATGGATCTATGAAAACAGGATGGGCAAATGTTAATGAAAAGTGGTATTACTTAAATTCAGATGGATCTATGAAAACAGGATGGGCAAATGTTAATGAAAAGTGGTACTACTTAAATTCAGACGGATCTATGAAAACAGGATGGGCAAATGTTAATGGAAAGTGGTATTACTTAAATTCAGATGGATCTATGAAAACAGGATGGTTAAAAAATTCAGATGGAAGCTGGTATTATTTAAATTCAGATGGATCTATGGCAGCTAATACAACAATAAATGGATATAAATTAGATAAAACTGGTAAAATGGTTTGATAAAAAAGTAATAATATATGATTTAAATACTTTTATTGGAATTATAATCGCAGATATAGAATTTATATAAATGAATATATAGTCATCATTCTCTATAATGTTTTTTATTGATTTAACTCCTTAATTTTATATATTAAATTATAGCAAATTTTATCCAAACATATCAATTTAAATAATGGTAAACACCAAAATATATTTTTGACAGTATTAAGATACATCTTTTCTGTTTGGGAAATTAAAATTCATATGGTAAAATTGCTTATGAAAGATAAAATTTAATTTGGTTTATACAATCATATGAATGCAATAGAGAGGTGGAAATTTATGATATATAGTAGTAGTTACAAAATTGGTTTAGAAGATATAGGAGTTAATAACAAAGCAACTAATAAAGCACTTCTTGCAATAATGGAAGATGTAGGAGGACTTCATTCAGCATCTGTAGGATACGGGGTTTTTGAAATTGAAAGCAAAAAAAGAGTATGGATGCTTTTGGACTGGAAGATGAAGGTTATAAAAAGACCTGAATATAATGAAGAGATCAAAGCAGAAACATGGTCAAGAAAAATAGAAAGACTATGTGCTTATCGTGATTTTCAGCTTAAGGATAAAGATGGTAATGTAATTGTAATAGGAACATCAAGATGGCTTTTTATTGATACAATAAGAAGAAGACCTATAAGACTTACAGAAGATATTGCAGATTTATATGAGTCAGAAAATGATAAAATGGTATTTTCTGAAGAAATTCAAGAGATTAAATATGAAGATTATATTTTTGAAAAAGAATATTCTGTTCAGAGAAGAGATATTGATATGAATAATCATATGCATAACTTAAGCTATCTTGATATGGCATATGAAATTCTACCACAGGATATTTATAAAAATAAAATATTCGATAATGTGAGGATTGTATATAAAAAAGAAATAGTATATGGAGAAAATATTAAATGCTATTATTCAGAATATGCAGATAAATATATTATTACAGTAAAAAGCGAAGACAAGATAAATGCAATAATAGAATTGTTTTAGTTATTACAAGCGAATGTTACATATTTACTAATGTGGATGTTGTACTTATAAATTCTAATTTGTTTCACTTAACAAATGATAAACCTTAGATTATTCTTAATTCTATAATTCTTTAAACGAGGTGAAAACATCTGAAATTCCCCATATACCGTATTAGTCATATTATAAAATATAAATAAATATATGGATTAAAAAAGCTGCCATAAAAATGACAGCTTTTTTAATGTTTAAACTAAGCAACTTCATACTTAGTAACAACTCTTTGAGTAAGTTTAGCAGAATTCTTATTTATTAAGATTCCAGAGTTGATTAAGAAGATATTCTTTATTAAGTTAATTTTATTGGATATAATATAGATAATAAATAAATAATATAAAAGGTTCATCACAAAATTTTAGGATGAACCTAAATAAATAATAAAAATATAAAGAGGTGAATGTAATTTGACAAGCTTAGAAAATGATATAAATTTATTGATAATAGAAGCAGTTGAAGGATTTGCATATAATCACCATATAACTAGTAGTGAAGCATTAGAGATATTTAATAAGTATAATATTATTAAGCTAATACGTTCACAGTATGATGTGTTGCATACACAAAGCTTAGAAGAAAGCATAAATTTTGTTGAAGATGTGGTTAGGAGAAAAGAGAATGTTAATTAACAATGAGATTATATTATTTCATGGCACAAACATTTTAGAGAGATGAATATGATTCAGAAATATTTATATAATGATGAAGATATAACTTTAGATATTATAATGAAGATAGAAAAAGTAGTGAGAATTTTGTGTGAGAGAACTGGGAAACAGTTTGAAGAAATACTTGCTGAATTATATAAATCTAATACTTACAAAGCTCTTCAAAATACAAAATCTACTATGTGGGCAGAAAGTTCAGAGTTTATTGTTGATGAATTATTTAGGGAATGGGAAAGTAATAAATAGGCCCCAATAATATAGTTATATACAAAACAAAATAGAAAAATAATGTAAAATCAGTATCAATGTATGATAGAGATGGAGATATTGTAATTAAAGAAGTTGAAGAAAAAATAAATGATAATGTTGATGTAACAAAGCAAGATTTGATTGCATTAACATTTACACCTATAATGAGTGGAAAGCAAAGCAAACTTGATAAGATAATAAAATCTATAAGACTTATAAAGAAAATAGATAATCAATATAGATATGATGTTGAATCAATGCTATATGCATTTGCAGATAAGTGACACTCCAAATTTTATATTTGGTTAGTGGAACTTACTCAATGATTGAGAAAGTTTTTGGACGGAAAAGATTTGGAAAAAGTAAAGGAGGAGATAAGTATGACAAAGCTTGGAGAAATGCTAGTTGAAGATGGAATCAAAAAGGGAAGAGAAGAACAAGCAACAGATACAGCAATAAAAGCAATAAAAATGGGACTAGATAACGAAGCAATAAGCAATCTTACAGGACTTACAGAAAAGGAAATAAATATGCTTAGGAGAGTTCAAAATAATTAAAGGACTAAAAAGGATACTGAAATGAGGTGACCCCAAAAAGTTAGACTTTTTAAGCGTAGCAGTTTTAATGGCTGCTACGCTATTTTTATGCAGCCAAGAGGTTGAGCCTGTATTCTACGGGACTCATCCATCCTAGTTTCTCTTTAATTCTTTGTTCATTGTAGTACTTGATGTATTGTTCTATTGCCTCTTTGAGTTCATCATAACTGTAGTAAACAACGCCGTAGTACATTTCCTGTTTCATTATTCCAAAGAAGTTCTCCATTACTGAATTGTCATGGCAGTTGCCCTTTCGGGACATACTTTGAAAAATTCGATTTTCTTTAAGAGTGTGTACATAAGCTTTCATTTGGTAAGCCCAACCTTGATCAGAATGAAAAGTTCTTCTGTATGGACAATCAGCTGTGATTTCAATTGCCTGGTTTAGTGCTCCCATGATATTGGCCGCTGACGGATGTTGAGATATTCCATAGCTTAAGATTTCTCTATTACACATATCCATGAATGGATCTAAGTATAGTTTCTTTATTATCATTCGTCCCTTATCATCAACCTCATAATACTTAAACTCAGTAGTATCTGTTGTGATTTTCTGATGAGGAATCTGTGTGTCAAAACGTCTATGAATTCTGTTAGGAGCAACCTTTCCAACTTTACCCTTGTATGAACTATACTTACGACTCTTTCTTGTAAAGGAAGTCACCTGAAGATTAAGCTTTTGCATAATTCTCTGAACTTTCTTTTTATTTATAAGTATTCCTTGTTTACGTAGTGCTCCGTATACACGTCGATAACCCCAATCTTTATTAATACTACGTATTTCAAGGATCTTTTCTTCTAGTTCTTTATTAGGATTTTCTCTATTAAATCGCTTTTGCCAATACATGTATGTCGCTTTTGGAAAGCCTACAACTGCGAGAATATCTTTTAATTTGAATTCTCCTCGGAGGCTGTGGATGATTCTCGCTGTTTTTTCAGAAGAGCTTCCTCCTCTAAACGCAGCCTCCTCAGTTCTTTTAAATATGCGTTCTCAATTTTGAGCTTGAGCAATTCATCTTCAAGCTGTTTTACATGTTCAGCAGTAGTGTCAACTGAAACAATTTCGGCGGATTCTGTTTTACTAGACAATTTATTTGATGATTCCAACGATATCTTTCGTCCCTTCTTCTTCGGCCGCAAAGCATCAGGACCAGCAATTCTAAAATCATTTACCCACTTAACTATTTGCGTTGGATTATGTATCCTTTCTTGAAGGGCTAACTCCTGATATGAGACCTCACTTGTTAGATATAATTCTACTACATGAAGTTTATATTCGAAAGTAAAAGATTCATTTTTTCTTGAACGCATCAACGCTTCATCGCCTAATGTACGGTAATTATCAACCCATAATTTAACCTTGCTTGGAGAAGGAATACCAAACTCTTTCGCAAGAAATTTATAACCACCTTTACCATCCAAATACGCTTGAACAACTTCTTTTTTGAATTCATAACTATATTTTGCCAAAAAACCGACCTCCAAATCATTAGATTTTTGGTCTAACTTTTTGGGGTCGGTTCAAAAAAGGTATCCTTTTTCAATATAAAAAAGGCTCTGTAAAAAATTTTGATTATTTCTAAGAAAAAGTTAGGAATACACAAAATTATTTACACCCTCATAAAAAACATTATCACTTAATTATGATACGGAGAGACGTATCATAATTAACTGAGCACAGCTTATCAAATATTTAAAAAGATATAGAATTAGATTTAGCTATATATCTTTTTACTCTTATTTATAAATACTTTTATGAATTAAGTAGCAAAGATTTAAGTTCATCAAAATTAGAGATTTCATAGGTAGGTTTTATTGATGTTTCATTTATAATTTTGTTAGGGTTATACCAACAGGTATCTATACCAGAGTTTATCCCACCTTGTATATCGGAACTTAAACTATCGCCTACTATCAAAACTTTATTTTTATCAAAGAAATTTATATTTTTTAAAGTATGTTCAAAAATCACAGGGTTTGGTTTTGATATTAATATTTCTTCTGATATTACTATAGTCTCAAAAAATTTTGCTATAATAGATTTTCTGATTCTTTTATCTTGAACTAAGGTAAGTCCATTAGTTACTATAGCAAGTCTGTAAGACTTGCTTAGAGTTTCTATAAGTTCGATACTATTATTTACTTGTTGATGGAAAAATTAAAGTTTATTATCCTTTTGAGAATGGAAAGTCAATGACTTTAAAATTTTATAAAGATTTTAATACAAAAGGAATTATTAAAAGGGAAATTACATACAGTTATTGAAAAAGCAAGAGAAAAGTTTGAAAAAGGTAGTTTTATTTGGGGCAAGAGCAAAGGGAAACTATAGTTATAATTCGGATATAGATTTAGGTATACTATGTGATAAAAAGTATAAAGGTACTATAGCAGAGGAATTAGACGAAGTTGTTGGAATATATTCTTTAGATATAGTATTTTTAGATAGTATGAATGAAGAAATAAAATCACAAATGGAGGAATATGGAATAGAAATTTATGATAATTTAGATAGATGTTAAAAAAGAATAAATATGATAGCTATCATGGAAGATTAAGATTTGTGGACTCAGAAATGAATCTTTTTTTAGCGCAAATAAAACAATATTAGCAAATTAACATATAAATAGTGAAAAATATGATAAAAATGTAATATTATGTGATAGAATATATAATATGGACTGTAAGTTGAAGTTAGGGTTATGTCTATAATGGGAAGTTAAAAAATATTAAAATTAGCATCAATTAGGAATTTTAATGAGTTAAAATATATTAATAATTAGACAATTTAAATCCACAAATAACTCTGAATTAGAGTAAAAAATAAAATTCAGAAATAATATAGTTTTTAAAGATTAAATAAATTAAATTAATAATATTCAGAGTTTTATAAATTTAAGAACTGTTTTGGAGGGGAAAATAAATGAAGAAAAAGTTACAAGTTTTCTTATCATCAACGTACACTGATTTAATTGACGAACGGCAGGCAGCTGTAGAAGCGATTTTATCTATAGGTCATATTCCTGCGGGAATGGAATTATTTAAAGCAGGAAATGAATCTCAACTAGAAACAATTAAGAGATGGATTGATGAATCAGATATTTATGTATTAATTTTAGGTGGAAGATATGGATCATTAGAACCAAAATCTCAATTAAGTTATACTCAGTTGGAATATGAATATGCTGTGAAAAAAAATATACCATTTTTTGCAGTTGTTATTAAAGATGATGCTTTAGATAAAAAGGTTAAGGACTTCGGTAGAACTGTGTTAGAAATTGATAATTCAGATAAATATGAAAATTTTAGAGAAATGGTTTTAAGGAAGACTAGTTTATTTTATTCTGATATTAAAGATATTAAGCTTGCTATAATAAAGTCTATAACAGATTTTGAAAAACGATTTACTTTCAAAGGATGGGTGTCAGGAGATATTTTAAAAGATTATGAAGACTTTAAACAGGAAAATATAAGGCTTACTAAAGAAATTCAAACGACAAGTCTAGTAAAATGCGATTCAGCAGATAATGAAAAAAGTTCATATGAAAGCTGTCATACTGATAATGAAAAAATATCTGTCTTAAACGAAGATCCCACCACATTTTTTTATTACAGAATATGTGGAGCGTTTCCAGGTATTAGAGGAGTGAAATGGTTTTATGATCCTAAAGAAGCAGTAGAACGATTGAAACTCTTTTTTAAAAAGCCGATAAAGTTCAAAACTGATGGAAAACATTATTCAGATCCAATATGGGTTTTACATGGCAATAGCGGTCTTAATATAGAAAGTTTTGATGTTTTAAGTGATACCAAAATATTAATTGGATATGATGAAATTGAGATAGAGAAAATTGCAGTGTATCATTCTTCTTCATACTATAGAGATTTTATCTATATAGAGGCAAAAGCAGAATCGCCAATAGGCGTTTACAGTACATCACCTCAATATATAAATATGCAAATTAAAGATTTTGGGTATGCATCAGAAGAATATGCGTTGTTGGGAGATGTTCCTATATCAAGAGCAGAATTTGATGATGGGGCTGCAGTTATAAATGGAAAAGTAGTTGATGCAAAAGGTGCGCAAGTGAGAGTAAGGTATTTAAGTAAATATAATTTTATTATTGTGGCAAAGACATCTCCATATAACTCAAAAGATTGTGACTTAATATCTGAAAAATATTTAAAGGGAATATTAAATGGTACTCATAATTTTGACGATTTTCTGAGTTTATTAATTGATCTGCCAAAAAACCCTAGAGACTAAATATAGATGCTTTAAATATGGATATAACAAGGGTTAGAGTAATAATGTAAAGTTCAATGAAGATGCTTAATCATAGGAGGTTATCAAATAAGTTACTTTTAATTTTGTAAGGAGAATTTTATATGGAAAAATCACCTATATATTAACGAAAAAAAGACAGGTAATATTGCATCAGATATATTAAAATCAATAAAAAATAAAATGAGAATTGATATATGGAGGTTATAAAAGTACATAATGGATAGAAATTATACAACTATAGAAAAAGAAATAGCCGAAACAGGGTTCTTTTCTGAATATTTACCACCATGCTTCAAGTTAGACCCAAAAGTATTCATGAGATCTCCATCTGAGAATTGCGATTTAATTGAACCATGTTGTTTTACGATGAGTAGGTATAACGGTAATGATGCTCGTCGTAGTATATTTATTCCTGAAATTGGAGCATATGTTGCCACCCGCAATTATATTAGACACGAGAATATCGTTAAAGAAATAATTCAATTTACTGAAACTGAAGAAGCATCATTTTCTCCTATTTTAGGCCGAAATGACAGCATTATGAGACATGAACAATCATATAATGGAACTACAAATAATTTGGGAAATATCTCCTCTGATTATATTGAGAATATTGCCAAAAAGATTGTTAAATCAACTGGAGCTAAGAAAATTTTAAAACTTGATATATCAAATTGCTTTTCTAGTTTTTACATGCATATGATTCCGGCAATTATGTTAGGTGTAGAAGGGGCAGATAATGACTACAATAAATTTTTGAAAAATCCTGATGATGAAACAATTAGCGATACTTATAAAAAATATCGAAAGCTCGATGAAGTTTATAGACGGCAGAACTTAAACAGAACCAATGGACTACTTTCTGGTCCATTAACATCTAAAATGATTGCTGAAGGTATTCTCATTCGTATTGACAAGGAACTGAAAAGTGAAAAAATTAAATTTTCTAGTTATGTGGATGATTATGAAGTTTATCTTTTTGATGATAATGAGAAGATGATAATAAGCATTTTTACGAGAGTGCTTAAACAGTATGGATTTTCTCTTAATAATGAGAAGACAGAAGTAATTGAATTCCCGTATTATGTAGCAGAAAATTTAGAAAAAATTTTTAAAAAATACAATAAAGAAAATATGGATAATTCTGATTTAATAGAATTATTTAATGCATATTCTATATTAGAAAAAAACGGTACTAAAGGAGCTATAAGATATTTGCTTAAAACTTTAGAACAGAATCCGATAGAACAAACTGATTTCTCTTTATACAAGGCTTACCTGCTAACAATTATTGAAAATAATGAACGATCTTTATCAAAAGCTTGTTCATTATTTATTGAGAACAAAGAAAATTTGACACTAAATGAAGATGATCTTTCTATTATTAGGCAAATGATAGATAAACATATTAGTTTTGAGCATGACTTAGAAGTTCTATGGTTGTTATATTTGTTGATTGAAACAAATAATATTCAAATTGACGATTTACTTGTGCAGCAAATTGTAGATAGTAAAAATGAAATGGCTCACATTATCCTTTTGAGGAAAGAGTTGTTGAGAGAAGAAAAGATAGATCAAGTATGTAATAAAGCTTATTCTTGGATTCTTATTTATGAACTTTACGTTTCAGGGCATATAACTGAGGAAGTGTTTATATCCAAATTGAATCTAAATAAAAATTTACATATGTATAGATATCTTAAGGAAAATAATATCCATTTTTGTGAGTAAGTTTAATATAATAAAAAAATTATAATTTTAACTCGTATAATAATATAAAATGTTTTTGAACTGAATGAATTATCAACTTTCATATATCAAGTAGGCTAATAATCTAAAACTAAGAATAGTGCATAAGAGTATAAGTAATAAGTCTAATTATAGTGGTATTTTGTGTGAAAATTAATTTATATAAATATAATATTAGAGGCAGGGATTTGTCATGGTAAAGATTACTAAAGAAATTAATGCAGAAAATATAATTGAAAGAAGTATAAATGAAAGCATTAAAAAATTATTTTCATATAAGGAAAATGTTAAGACATATTTCAATAATGTGGACAATTCATTTACATTTGAATATAAGGAAAGGATTAAAGATAATATTATTGATATATCTGCAAAGTGCTACCTTTCTACTGACAATAATAATCTTATCAAAATGGAATTTGTAGTATTTGATGATAATATATCTGAAATTGATTTAGATTATTACTATTTTAGGGAAGTGTATCATAGTTTCACAGAAGGTTTAGTACATAAAAATGAAGAGAAATTTACAGTAAGAGTATATCACAGTATTTTACATGATGTTGGATTTAAAGGTGAGTATATAGTTAATTGGAAAAGTAAGATTAAGTTTAAACCACTCTTAAATGAAAAACAAAAAAATGCAATTTCTGAAAGAATTATTGCTTTTGATTGTGAAGTTGAGGCAATTTCATTAACTAATGCGCGAACAAAGGCGATAAATATCGTAAAAGAATTTGTTTCATATCTATCTGTATTAATAGATATAGGTTTTTTTGAAATAAACTCAAAATTTGCTCACTACATTAAATTGGATAAAGAAAACTATTATTGTCAAGATGAATTTCAAAGAAGTGCATTTATAGATAATGAACTCAATTTAATAGTAATGGATAATATGAATGGATTAAGACATATTAATGATTATTATGCTATTGAACCGCTATCATTTTTGTCAATAGACATGATAAAGACAGGAACTTTAGAAATTGATTCTACGTATATTGAAAATAACTCATATAAATTAAATCAGAATTTAGAAAAAGTTTTTAAAGAAAATAAGATTGAAAAGAGCAAAGAAAACAATAACTACAGTAAGGAAATTTCCGATAGTGGATTTTATAGTTTAGATTTAAAAATTCCTCAAAAAATAAGGCAGTATTATAAAGGAATTTTAGAACTTCCTAGTGAAAAGTCGATATATTTTAGAAATAGTTGTAGGTTATATAATATTTCTCAGACATGTGGAGTATATGAACCTACACTTATGTTAGCGTATATGATTTCTGCGGTTGAATGCTTAGCAAAGAGTGAAAAGATTGGATTTTCAGAATTTATGAAGCAGTACTTAAAGGATGAATATGACAAAACTTTTTGTAATTTCTTATATGGAAATTTACGTTCGGGACATTTTCATTCAGGAGAAATGTTCTTTACTGAATATAACTTGAACTTAGATGTTACATTAGATAATAATCATCAAAGAATGGCTAATGATTATAATAAAGGTAAACATTATTTAAGAAAGGCAATTATAGAATGGATTAAGAATAATATATTGTCACAGGACAATGTTTCTACTATGTAATATTTCTAGTTTTAACCTTCCAATTATTCATAGCAAATTATACGAAGTTAGGCAGAAAAAAACTCAAACTTTGATTTTAGCTTGAGTTTAAAAGTTACAGAAGTCCGCCTAACTTTGTATAATTACAATAGCACGAAACCGCGGAAATACAAGCAGTTATTATGGGGATTGAATAACCTCACATCTACTAATTTTAGAAGATAATTTAAAAATTAAATTTAAAAATATAGATATAAAGATACAAAAAATCATAAAATATTGTAAACTAGGCATAGTTTCCCCCTCCCCATTATAAGACACATTACAAATGTTATGAAGTTTTGATAATTGTAGGAGGAGAGTTACAAAATGTAATAGACCTACTAAGTTTGTTTGAACCGCAGTTAGGACATTTTGATAAATCTCTGCCTGTAATTTCTTTAATTAGTTCAAGAGTTGGAATTTTATGTCTAAGTAAAATAGGGGTATTAGTAAGTTGTTTACAAATATTCAGCTTTGCAGTTTTATTCCGATTACCTAGCAAACCGTAGTGCCTAATTTTCATAAATCCACTTGGAAGTATATGAATAAGAAATCTTCTAATAAATTCATCAGCAGAAATAGTCATTACCTTATACTTATTTTTGTCTTTATAATCACGCCATTTAAATGTGACAGTGCCATTATCAATGCTTAGAATACGAGTGTTTGATATGGCAACTCTATGTGTATATCTACCTAAATATTCGACGACGCAGGCAGCATCTTTAAAAGGTGGTTTACAGTAAACAATCCACTCTTTAGAATAGGTAGCTGAAAGCAATTTTTCGAATTCAGATTCATCTGAAAGATAATTTTGATTCCCATGAAATTCAAGCTTATTTTCATAGTATAATTGTTTAAGATAATACAAAAACTTACCTCTAAATTTGCGAGAAAGTACTTTAACTGGTATAAAAAATTTTTTTCTGCTGTTTATCCATTTTCCTGTTGAAGACAATCCCCCACCTGGTACAATGCAGTGAATATGTGGATGATGCATAAGGTTTTGTCCCCAAGTATGTAGAATTGATGTAAAACCAAGTTTTGCACCAAGGTATTTTTTATCTGAGGATAATTCAGACAAAGTTTCAGAAGTAGCCTTGAATAAAAGAGTATAGAGCTGTCTTTGATTTTGATATATTATGGAATTTAAAGTATCTGGAATAGTGAATACGACATGGAAATAGCCTACGTTAAGTAAATTGGATTTTTGATTGTAAATCCAACGTTCTTTAGCAAGAGTCTGGCATTTTGGACAGTGCCTGTTACGGCAGGAGTTATAAGAAATCTGAGTATTTCCACAGCTATCACAGATATCTACATGCCCACCTAAATGTGAAGTTCTACATTTACGTATTGCAGATATAGCCTTATGTTGAACAAGGGTAATCTTATGATTATCCAAATAATCGTCACCGTATTCCATTAATATATCTTGAACCTCAACCATTAGTTTTCTCCGTTTCTGTCAAGAAATCTAGAGGGCTTTGTACATTTAAGGATTGAATTTTAAGTAAATGCAAATAAAAGCACGTAGAGCTTATATCTGAATGTCCAAGTAATTGTTTAATATGAAATATACTTATTCCAGACTCAAGTAAATGTGTAGCGAAACTATGCCTTAAGCTATGAACGGTAACTTTTTTCGAGATATTAGCTTTTTCTATGTATTTGTGGAATATATTTTGTACAGCCTTAGAAGTTATATGTGTTCCAGTGTTGACTCTGCTATAAAAAAGCCATTCTTCTGGACGATAAGCTTTCCAATAAGTTCTTAGAATTTCAAGATTAGCTTGCGAAAGCAAAGCATAGCGATCTTTAGAGCCTTTGGCATTGCGAATAAATAACTGCATTTTTTTACTATCAATGTCAGTAACTTTTAAACTAGCAACTTCACTAAGCCTTAGCCCAGCACCATAGAGAGTCATTAATATACATTTATCTCTAAGATTATCACATGCATCAAAAAGGCATTGGATTTCACTTTTAGTAAGTATTTCTGGAAATTTACGTTGCCTGCGGTGGCGAGGGATTTGTTTGTAGTTCAAAGTAGTATTTAAAGTTACACCATATAAGAATCTAAGACCACTATTGTATGAATTTACACTTCCGGAAGTAAGACCTTTTTCTGTTGAAAGATAATGAAGGAATTTTCTAATATCTTTTTCGTCAAGTTCAGTAGCGGATTTGTTAAAATGATCTTGAAAAATTTTAACTTTAGTATAGTATTCAGCTTGGGTATGTTTGCTTAGACCTCTAAGCTCCACATCAAATTTCAACTTTTCTAAGACTTGTTCTTTTGTCATAATTAAAACATCTCCTTTAAAATTAGAATTATCTATATATTAAAGGATTTATAGAAAAAATAAACTGTTATAATTAAAATATGAGAACTAAATAAGTGAAAACATATATTACCACCGCGCTAGCGGTTTAGTGCTATTCATATAATTTAGTAGTTAAAAATATTTACTTATAATAATAAACACTAATACTTATAGAATAATTAAAAACTTCATGAAGTTATATATGTAAAAAAACAAACTTAATTATAGTAATGCAAATGTAGGAGGTATATTAATGGCAATAATAGCATTAATTTCTTGCACAAGTTAAAAAAAAGATTATGTATGTCAAGCAAAGGAACTTTATTCTGAAAGCTCAACTTTTCGTTTAGAATATGAGTTAGCAAATATGTTGGCAGAAGAAATATATATGCTTTCTGAAAAGCATGGCTTGTGGCTAAAGAGTATTATGAGTATTTATTGCTTTCAATAAAAAATATTGGTTGACTCTAAAAGGAAAACATCAAGGAGAGAGACAGCCTATGCTTAGAAAGTTATTAGCTGATAAGTATTTTTTATAATTATGATAATATTATTATATACGATAATCCAATTATTCATATAACAATTAAGCTAATTACAAGTATTTAAAAAGCAATTATTTTTAAATACTTGTAAATTGATTATTTAGCATTGTTTTCTTGGTATACTACTCCCCATTCTTTCATAGCATCTAAAATTGGTTTTAAACTATATCCTGTTTCAGTTAAAGTATATTCAACCTTTGGAGGCACCTCGGGATAGACTTTTCTTGTAAGAAGTCCGCTATCTTCCATAGCACGAAGATTAGCAGTCAAAACCTTTTGTGATATGTTACCAATAGATTTTTTTAATTCTCCAAAACGTTTTGTTCCATCTAATAAATCTCTGATTATTAAAACTTTCCAGCGTTCACTAATCAACATAAGAGTTGTTTCAACTGGACAGGCAGGCAATTCTTTTTTCATTTAAACCAATCTCCTTTTTCAATAGTATCTTTTAGGTAACTATGGCACAAAAAAGTGCTTACTTTACAATATTTCCTTACGGATATATTATAATCACATAAACAGAAAATAACAAGTTGAACTTTATATGGAGGTTATGGATTATGAAAATTGCAGTTGTTTGTGCTAATGGCAAAGAAGGAAAATTGATTGTTAAAGAAGCTATAGAAAGAGGGTTAGATGTGACCGTTGTTGTTCGTGGTGAAAATCATTCAGATACAGAAAAAGTCATTCATAAGGATTTGTTTGCCTTGACTGTTTCTGATTTGGAAAACTTTGATGTTGTGATTGACGCTTTCGGAGCATGGACACCAGAGACACTTCCACAGCACAGTACGTCTTTAAAGCACCTCTGTGACATTATAAGTGGAAAGGAAACAAGACTTTTAATCGTCGGAGGTGCAGGAAGCCTTTATGTTAATTCAGAGCATACTGAACAGGTTATGGACGGAGCTGATTTTCCAGATGTGTTTAAGCCACTGGCTGAAAATATGGGTAAGGCGTTAGAAGAACTTCGTACTAGAAATGATGTGAAGTGGACATACATCAGTCCTGCTGGTGATTTCCAAGCAGATGGAGAGCGAACAGGTAAATATATTTTAGGTGGAGAGGAATTAACTCTTAATGCTAAAGGAGACAGCATTATCAGCTATGCAGATTATGCAATCGCTATGGTGGATGAAGCAGTAAATGGAAATCACGTACAGCAGAGAATTTCCGTTGTAAGAGAATAAATAAAGTTAAGCCCTCTGTTACTATACAGGGGGCTTTTGGGTTAAAAATTTTTCGTATTAATGCTCATTTGTTAGTGGTAATCAAGTGTTAAAATCCTTTATAAACTTTTACTAAATTACTGATAAATATAGTATTTATGCGATTAATCTGATTTTATACAATTCTTTAAATTAAAATTCAGATAAAATAGGACAGTAAATAGTTTTGCATAAAAACAAATCTATCTACTGTCCGTATCTATATTATTCATTTTTTATGAGCCAGCATTTTCATTAGGATCAATAACAACACCAAGCTTTGCAGAAATTATTGTGTTTAATTTGTTAATTGAAGAGGCAAGACTATTAATTTGCTTTTCAAGTCTTACAAGAAGATATGCAGTTATGGCTACAGGGAAGCCAAGATTTCCTATTAAACTTATTAATTCTTTAAATTCCATAAAGTTAACCTCCTATAAATTTTCAATTCTTAGAAATATATATCCCAAAGAATTTATGTATAAACTCTATCTAAGTAATAATAGTTTTTTAAACTGTGCTTAAGCTTCAAAGCTTTCTATATAATTGTATATAAAAGGGGCTGTTACACAAAAGATAAAATTCACAATATGTTGCATCTATTGACTTAATTATAATGAAACATATTGTAATTGATCATCTTAATGTGACAGCCCTTAATGATTAAGTTTTAAGCTACATCAAACTTTGTAACTTTTCTTTCAGTAAATTTAGCACCACCTTTTGCAACCAAAGCACCTGAACTAACAACAAAGATATTTTTCTCTATGATTAAGTCCATAAGCGCAAACACTTCTTGTTTAGTTAATGTAGTTTTAACGCCACTAAGGTTTAAACTGGTAGATTTTCCACCTTCAGTTGTAAAGCTCATACTTAAAATATATTCCATAAGTTAAACCTCCTTTCAATAAATTTTTAGAAGTTTCTTTATTAAGAGTTAATAAGATTTGAAGTTACATTTACTAATGTGTCTCTAGTGCCACCATCAATAACAAGTTTCATAGCTTCAGCAACATCATAAAGACTTTGTGATTCAGCATCGTTTCTTACATTAGGAAAAGTTTTCTTTGAGTAGGTTGGATCCCCGGCTTTATCTACTCCATTTTGAATTTCAATTGTTAGAGAAGTTGAATCAATAATTTTGTTTACTGCCATTTTAAATTCCTCCTTTCTTACTTGCTCAAATAAGATATATGGTTTAAAAATAGCTTTTAAGGAAAACTTGCATGAAATTTGAAAGCTTACACATTATGGTTATTGGCTGCCACCTTGCTTTGTTATATAGGCATAATAATGTTCAAGTGCAACATCAACAATTGTGCTGACACAAGCATTAATATCAGGATGAATGCTTTTTAATTCATTTAGTTTTCTTATGGTAGAAGCTCTAAAGATATAAGATCTTCTAATAGTTGGAGTTTCACCATTAATGGGAGGAGAAGCACCATTAGGAATAGAAATTGTACGGTTATCAAATAGTTTTTCTGCATAAGTATTTATCTGCATATATTTATTCTGAGAAATATTTTGGCAGGAAATTTCAGTACTATCAGATGTAGAATTTATAATTTGGTTAGCTGTATTTTTAATAATATTAGAATTTTTTATGTTACCAGCATTATTATTATTTGTGATAGCAGCAGTATTATCATCATTATTATTTATAATAATTGCAGTATCAGAGTTTGCTAAAGAACAATCATTAGTACTATTATTTGTACTTAATTTTAATATTGGTGAAGTAGCATCATGAGAAGATAAGTCCTCATCAGGGTCAAAAGTAAATTGTGCAAGGCATTTTCCATCACTTATTGCTTCATCAGTAAAAGTAAATAAGTATTCATTATCATCAATATCAAAATCACTTTTTGGAATATTTATAGAATTTTTTCTTGCCATACATATCAAATCCTTTCATCCTTTATTAATCTATTACATAATATATATGATTTCAAACTAAGGATTGTGGATTTTTTTCAACTTTAGAAGAAAAAAATGATTAATTTAATGTATATTTGATTTTTAAAATGAAAGCTTTTATGAAGTTAGAATTCTACAAAGTATAGAAGATATTCACTTATAAATGTAAGATTCTATACACTCATAAAGATAAAAATATATATAGTTATAAATATAGAATTTTATACACAAATAAATACAAATTCTTACGAATTTGCTTATTTATTGGGAAATTGAAGAGTCTATTCAATTTAAATCTATAAAAAATAACACTTGTTAAGAACATAATTGTAATATTACATCTTAACAAGTTTTTATTTTGTCTAAATTTGATGATTATGAAAAATCACAACTTAAAAAGCATTTAAAATTATCTACATTTTATTTTAAGAATGAAAAAAATATATCACAAATATTGACAAGGCATGCATATTAGTGATATTTTGGGTAGGGTACTTTTAAATTAGTTCAGTGAAACTAAGAAAGGATGATAATATTATTATGAATAATGAAATTTTAAAAGATGAAAATGACTCTATAGAAGTAAATGAAAAAATTCCTTTACTTAAGGCAATTCCATTAAGTATTCAGCATTTGTTTGCAATGTTTGGATCTTCAGTTCTTGTACCACTATTATTTAATATTGATCCTACAACTGTATTATTCTTTAACGGTATAGGTACATTACTTTATGCATTTATAACAAAAAGAAAAATTCCAGCATATTTGGGTTCAAGTTTTGCTTTTATATCTCCAGTATTACTACTATATGGGCAAGGTTATGATTTTCAAACAATACAAGGAGGCTTTGTATTAGTAGGTGTAGTATTTTCAATTATAGCTATTATTGTAGGGTATATAGGTATTGGATGGATAAATAAATTATTTCCACCAGCAGCTATGGGATCAATTATTACACTAATAGGTTTAGAACTTGCTGGCACTGCAGCAGATATGGCTGGTTTTCCAGTTGGAGGAAGTAATTCACCTACATTAAATGTATCATGGGTTATTGTATCAATGGTAACACTATTAACTGTAATATTATGCAATGTTCTTTTAAGAGGATTCTTAAAAGTCATTCCACTATTAATAGGAGTAATAGTAGGATATATTACATCATATTTTATGGGAATAGTTGATTTTTCACTAGTAAGTAACGCAAGTTTCTTTGTACTTCCAAACATAAAAATTGCACATTTTAACATAAATGCTATACTTACAATATTACCTGCAACCTTTGTTGTAATAGCAGAACATGTAGGACACTTAAAGGTTACAAGCAGTATAGTAGGAAAGGACTTCTTGGAAGATCCAGGACTTCATAGATCACTTCTTGGAGATGGACTATCAACTATTGTTTCAGGAATGTTTGGTTCTGTGCCAACTACAACTTATGGAGAAAACATTGGAGTTATGGCATTAACAAAGATATATAGTGTTTATATAATATGTGGAGCAGGATTAATATCAATAATTTTAGGGTTTTCTGGTAAGATGTCAGCACTTATAAGAACAATTCCAACACCAGTTATTGGAGGAGTTAGTTTCTTGTTGTTTGGTACAATAGCAGTATCTGGATTAAGAACATTCATAGAAGAAAAAGTAGATTTCTCTAAATCAAGAAATTTAATACTTTCATCAGTAATATTTATTGTTGGGATAAGTGGAATTACGCTTACAATGGGAAGTTTTGAAATTACAGGAATGGGATTGGCTACAATTGTGGCAATTATTTTAAATCTTAGCTTTATTATATTTGATAAGCTTGGATTAATGAATGAAAAAGAATAAGGAATTTATAATAGAAACTGTCCATCTAAACTTAGTGGGCAGTTTTTTTGAATTTTAGAATGTATCATTCGTCAAAAATTAAGCTGTTATTCTTCCTTCAATATACTGAAAATACGGAATAAAAATTGGCTCAAAACAGAGCAAGTTAATTGGTTGATAAATATAATGTTGATGAAAAGACTATACAAAGAGATATAGACAAATTAAGAAGTTAGCTAGAAAAGATGAAATTGATTAAA
Organism: Clostridium neonatale; assembly: GCF_900465025.1. Lineage (NCBI taxonomy): Bacteria > Bacillati > Bacillota > Clostridia > Eubacteriales > Clostridiaceae > Clostridium > Clostridium neonatale. Next base: position 433,608 of record NZ_UICR01000002.1, on the reverse strand, counting down.
TAAAATTAGATGTCATGCATAGAAAACTAGCATGACATCTAATTTTTCATATTTTATTTTTTCTGTATTCGCCAGGTGTTATTTTAAAAAGTTTCTTAAAGCATCGGTTAAAATGTTCTGGGTTTTGAAAACCTACCTGTGTGCTTATATCTGCAATTGATATATTAGTAGTTTTAAGCAGAGTTTTTGCTCTGTTAAATCTTATGCTTTGAAGAATTTTAGAAAAAGTCTGCCCTGTAGTTTGTTTTAAAAGCCTAGAACAATATTGTATAGAGAAATGAAAGTGATCGGCCAGTTCCTGCAGAGTAATATTCTGATAATTATTTTCTATGTAAGTTAATATTTCTATGGATTTTATGTCTGAATGTTTTCTTTCTTGAGATATTTTGACTGTATTTTCATATTTTCTTAGTATAATAGAAAAAAGAATCATCATCATACTGTTCAAAATAGAATCACAGTATTTTTTATGATTTTCAAATTCAAGTATCATTTCTAAAATAAGATCCTGTATATCTGCATCATTTTCGGTAGAAAAAATTAAATAATCATTATATAAATCAGAATGCAATGTCTGATTAAAATAAAATGAAATTGCATTGCTTTCACGTATTAAATTAAAGAATATATCTTCAAATGTATTTTTCCTGATTAAAATATTAATTACCAGACTGGGATCAAATACACTGATTGAATGACGTGTGCCAGGTGTAATAATGCAGAAATCGCCTTTTTTCAATGAAATACTATCCAGATTTATTTTCTGAGTACATGCACCCTCAAAAATATATATCATTTCATAAAAATCATGATAATGAGTAAATGGAGGTGTAAATCTGTTATGTTTGCTAAATACAATACAATTTGTATTATCATTTTCAAAAAAATCCTTTGCAAGATAACTAGTTGGGTTAAAAGAACTTGATAATTCAGGAACAATAAGCTGACGTTTAATCAGTTCAGAAGTATTCTGTTCTTCTAAAAATTTATCGAACATCCATTGTTGACTTTGAGCGTTATAATATTTTTGATAAAAAAGTTCATCTTTATTGAATTCCTGCAAATGAAAAAGAATCTCATTTTTTGTCAATTTAAACCCCTCCTTAATAGCATAATTGTAACAATGTATTTAAAAAATATCAATAAAATTGATTAAGATAATCAATAGCTACTTTATAAATAATTTAATAAAATTAATCTGTAAGAAATTAATGGGAGAGAGAATATAAAATATAGAAGACAAAATAAAATTTGTTGAATTCCTGCAAATGAAAAAGAATCTCATTTTTTGTCAATTTAACCCCATCCTTAATAGCATAATTGTAACAATATGTTTAAAAAATATCAATAAAATTGATTAAGATAATCAATAGCTACTTTATAAATAATTTAATAAAATTAATCTGTAAGAAATTAATGGGAGGGAGAATATGAAAATAGAAGACAAAGTTAAATTTCAAATTTGGCGGCAGCGTTTTGGATATGGGATATCAGATCTAGCTGCTAATTTGATATGGCAGATGATAACGTTATATCTGATGTATTTTTACACAGATGTAATGAAATTAAATGCACTTTCCTTGGCAACAATGCTTATTATAGCAAGATTAATTGACGGAGGAGCAGACTTGCTTGTCGGGTATTGGATTGACAACACTAACACAAGATGGGGGAAATCACGTCCATACTTTTTATTTGGAGGTCCATTCTTTGCATTGTTTGCAATTTTAGCATTTTCTGTGCCTGATATTTCAGAATATGGAAAGTTAGTATATGCTTACATTACTTATATAGGTTTGTCTTTTGCATATACAATAGTTAATATTCCAATGGCTTCAATATTGCCAAGCCTTACAGCGGATTCAAAAGAAAGAACAGCACTTTCAACTTCAAGAAAGTTTTTTGGATTTCTTGGAGCAACAATTGTAAGTACAATGGCATTAAAGATGGTTGAATTTTTTGGAGGAAGCAATGAGGCACTTGGGTTCAGAGTTGTAATGATATTATTTGGTATTGCTGGATGTATTTTATTCTGGATTACATTTGCAAATGTAAAAGAAAGAGTTTCACAAATATCACCACATGTAACTTTAGGTGATACATTAAAATCATTAATAAGAAATAAGCCATGGGTTATCTTTGCTATTAATATTTTATTTATGTGGACAGGCTATTTTATGCAAACAGCTGCATTGGTCTATTACTATAAGTCTGTAGTTGGAAGCAAGGAATTATCAATAACTGTAGCAAGCATAATGTCTGTAGTTCCTTTGATGGCAAATTTTTTTGTTCCATTTTTGGCAGGAAAACTTGGAAAAAGGAATCTTTATATATCAGCAGCTTTAATTCAGCTTACAGGTATTATATTTATTTGGATTTCAGGTGTAAATTATATTGGAATTATTATAGGTGCTTTAGTTACTGCAGCAGGGTATGGTGCTAAAGAAAGTATTTATTTTTCAATGCAGGCTGATCCAGTAGATTATGGTATATGGAAAACGGGAATAGATGCATCTGGTTCTCTATCTGCTGTTAATGGCTTCTTAGGAAAAGTTGCACAGGCAGTGTCAGGAGGAATTGGAGGAGTTCTTCTTGCATGGGGTTCATATAATAGTGATGCTTTGATTCAGGGAGCAAAAGCTGTTTTAGCAATTCGTGTCATGTATATATATATCCCAATAATATTATTAATATGCTCTATTATTACAATGAGTTTTTATGATTTAGATAAGAAATATCCAGAGATAAAGGAGGAAATTGAAAAACGCCATAATCAATAGTTATTAAAGGAGTAATTATAGATGATAAAGAGAAAAATTAAATCAATGACTACTAAAGATGTTCAGAAATTTAATAAATTATGCTGCAATTATCCAGGCAATATTGATTTAGCACAAGAAAGATATCTTGTAGATGCAAAGTCAATTATGGGAATATTTTGTCTTGATATGGAAAAGCCAATTTATATTCAAACAGAAGATAATAAAAATTTTGAAACATATTTTAAAGAATTTATTGAAGAAGAAAGATAAAAAGGAGAATTATTTTATGAATGAAAAAAATAGTGTGCCAAGAAAATATCGTACTTTAGTGTTGGGAGCAGGTATCGGTTCAATGCTTGGTTCAGGAATTATTGTAGGATTATCTGCAACAATAACTGTGTGGCAGAATGGATTAAATTTGAGCAATAGTGCTGTTGGAATTTTATCAGGAGCTTTAACGTTTGCAATTGCTTTTGGTTCTTTGTTTGCCGGCCAGCTTACCAATATATTTGGGTTAATTCCAGCATTTAACATGATGAATTTATTTTATGCAATAGGTGCTGTTATTGCTGTTTTATCACCTAATTTTTATACTTTACTTGTTGGTTTGATTATTACAGGTTTTGCTTCTGGTGCAGATCTTCCGATAAGTCTGACTGTAGTATCTCATGATGCACCTGATAAAAAAATATCTGCAAGCTTGGTTTCATCTACGCAGATATTCTGGCAGATAGGCGTATTTATGTCTTATATATGTTCATTTGTAGTATCACATATGACTGGAGCGATTGGTGCAAGAGTTATGTTTGCAATTTTAGCATTAATAGCAGTAGTAACATTTGTATGGAGAAGCACATCATCAAAGTTCAAAGTTCTTCATGAAGAAGGCGAAAGACATAGAGAAAAAGAGAGAGAAAATGCAGAAGGTAATGAAAAACAAGTTTCAATAAAAGAACTTTTATTTGGAAATAAAAAGAAAGAATATTTAAGCTTTTTTACTTGTATAATTGTCTTTTATGTATGCTGGAATTTATTAGCCAATACATGGGGACAATTTCAGACATATACATTAGTGAAGGCTAATGCTACTCAGAGTTTTGCAACTGGTACTGGAATTGTATTAAATATTATTAGTTTAATAACAACAAGTATATTTGCATCAGTAGCAGGTAGTAAATATCGTAATAAAGCTTTTGCAGTTGGGGTATTAATTCAATTTTGTGCAATGATTGGAATGGCATTAAGCGGAAGTGCTTTGTGGACAATAGTAATCTGCATTGGATGCTATAACTTAGGTAATCCGGTTGCTGGAGAAGCAATTTATAAAGTTTGGACTCAAGAATCTTTCCCATCAGAAAATCGTGCAGCATTACAAGGATTTATTAATGGTTTTTCAAGATTATGCTGTGGTTTGTTTGCATTTATAACTCCTGTCCTTGTTCTTCCAGAACATATAAGAACTACTATGTTTGGATTCTCAGGCATTGTTGTAGTAAGTGCTTTAGCAGGTTTTACTATGATCTTTATGCAAAAAAAATATTTAAAAGAAAGAACTAATAAGTAGGTGGTATTATGGCATTTACATTTCAAATAAATAATGATGTTAAATTTAAACACGATGAAAAATTGTTAATTAAGGCAGAAGAAAATACGCCTGAAATTAAGCATAAAACAGTGAAACCAGAGTGTATTGCTGAACTTATTAATGATGATAAAAAACTTGGCGGATATGGAATAAAAAAAAGTCAAAGAGATATAAAAAATTTATCATCATATAAGTTAAAGAGGGATGATTCAATAATTTTAGATTTTGGAAATCACTATGTAGGATATTTTTCAATTGACTTAGATTATACAGGATCTCCAATGGATGCACCATTATTTCTGCGTATTAAATTTGCGGAAGTTCCAGCAGAACTTGCAGAAAAATCTTCAGATTATGATGGATGGCTAAGCAGATCATGGATTCAGGAGGAATATATACATCTTGATGAACTACCTAAGAAATTAAGACTACCACGTCGCTACAGTTTTAGATATGTAGAAATAAAAGTTATGGACACATCTCCTAAATATGCTACTGTTTTTTTAAATCCTGAAGTATGTTCAGAAACTTCAGCAGATTATTCAAAGTTAAAAAATAATTCAGTAAATGATACTGAATTAAAAAATATATGTGATGTAAGTATAAGAACATTAGCAGAATGTATGCAGGATGTATTTGAAGATGGACCAAAGCGTGATAGAAGACTTTGGATTGGAGATCTTAGATTACAAGCATTAGCAGGTTATGCTACATTTGATAACAAAGATATTGTTAAGAGATGTCTTTATCTGTTTGGTGCTATGCCAACAGAAGAAGGAAAGATATCTGCAAATGTATTTGTGAAACCTAAAATACAGCCAGATGATACATTTTTGCTTGATTATAGTTTGTTTTTTATATCAGTACTTTATGATTATATAAATGCTCATCCGGATGATAAAGAAGTTTTACATGATTTATATAAGGTTGCGAAAACACAGATAGATCTTACACTTAAGCAAATTGATGAAAATGGAAGGTTAAAGATTACTGATGAATATCCTGTATTTGTTGACTGGTCAAATGAATTTGATAAGGATACAGCAGGACAAGCAATTTGTATATATGCATTAAGACAGTTTATATCATTAGCAGAAATGATGAGAGAAAAAGATTTGCTATTATATAAGAAAATTTTAGATAGTATGATTAGCTTTTCGAGAAAAGAATTATATGATGAAAGAAGACATCTTTTTGTATCAGGAAAAAATAAAGAATATAATATAGCAAGTCAGGTATGGATGATTCTTGCCAAAGTTATGTCAGAAAAAGAAAGTCATACAATTATGGAAGTAGCTGTTAAAGAATTGTTTCCAGTTAAAGGGATAGCAACACCATATATGTATCATCATGTTGCAGAAGCATTATTTATAGCAGGCATGACTGATGAAGCAATAAATTTAATTAAATCTTACTGGGGAAAGATGATAAAAATGGGTGCGGATACTTTTTGGGAGGCGTTTGATCCAGATAAGCCTGATTATTCACCATATGGAAATTCTATTGTAAGCAGTTATTGTCATGCATGGGGGTGTACACCTGTATATTTGATAAAAAAATATTTGATATAATAGTAAAATGGGGATGTCGCACTAAATGGTGTGCATCCCGTCAAGTAGACAATTGAAAAAATACAAAGTTTTTGTGTTGTCCAGTCTAAACTGAGCAATATTTTTATGCTACCAATAGCAGTTTCTTGTGAAATTCCATTGTGGTTAACACATCTATACAACGATGTGTGGATCTATATCAATATAGTAGACACATTTTTTTAGTTTTTTAAGTTGACTTTATAATAAGATTTTCATAAGCTTGTGGAGTCATAAATCCAATTCTACTATGAATTCTTTTCCTGTTATACCAACTTTCAATATACTGAAAAGTTGATATCTTAGCATCATTAAAATCAATATATTTGTTCATTCTTTTATCTTCTTTTTTTAAAGCAGGAATGAAAAGATTCCATTGGAACATTGTCATAAGGATATCCTTAATAGCCCTTATAATCATCAATAAATTTATGGATTTCTTCTATTTTGTTGTTAGGAATATGAAGAGTGCTTTTTGGCTCTGCTAGCCTTTGGTATAATATTTCATTTTCCTGTTCCAATTTAGCCATTCTTTTCTGCATAACTTTAATATTAACCTCTTTTTCACTAGGCATATTATCATTATCGGTATTATTGTCTTTATTAACCCATTGTCTTATAGTTGTTTTTGGCACTCCATATTCGTCGCTAAGTTCAGCATAAGTTTTCCCACTGTTAAATAGACCAACAATTGTACTTTTGTATTCTTGTGTATAACTTCTAACTTTCCTTAACATTGCAGATACTTCCTTTATATTATATCACTAAAAACTATCTGTTCGTGTTTACACTTTTATACTAACACCATATGTATAAAATAAATAAATTACCTCTGTGTACAATTATGTACACGAGATATAGAAAGGGGTATTTAGATTATGAAAAATTTGATCAATACACTAAAGACGAAAAATATTTTGTAACTAGATTAAAGCATAATGCAGTAATTACAGAAATCAAGGACTTAAAAATAAGTCATAGTTATGAACATCTTTTAGATGTAGGAACTAAAATAATCTGTGACAAAATAGTAAAGATTGGATCTAAATATACTTATCAAACAAAACAAGAATACCGACTTATAAAAATTGTAGATAAAACAGGTAAAGAGAACTTTTTTAAGTGGATAAAACAAAATCTAAAATTTAAAACTTTTGTAGGACGATCATTAAACACAGTGATGATTCAGATAATCACTGGGATTATGACCTTCGCTATATTTAAACTTATAGAACCATTAATTGAAACAAAAACTAAACTAATTGAAATTAAAAGAGTTATAAAAGCTAATCTCTTCGAGATTTATGAAGCTGATCAATTTAATTGGTCTTATATTTTCAATAGCTCCTAATTCAGAAGTGAAAATATAGTATTAATAAGAAAAAATATCCACAAAAAATTCTGTTGTTATATTCAATTTTGTTAGATATATATTCCACATCTGATATTACACAATTTTTCGAAAAGTAAATGGTAATTTTAAGCATTGATTAAACAGTAGTGAATATATCTATAAAACCGTTATTTAGTCTTGAAAAACATAAATTAATAAATATTAAAGCTTTTCTGTGCAATATGCTTTTAAAGAATTATAATCTAAAATTAATATATATTTATATTGGGTTTTGATCCAGCAATTTCTTTGAAAATAAGATAAAGTTTTGTTTATAGTTGGACGAGATAATCCAAGTGATTTAGACATATCATCTTGTCCAATATTTAAGCATACCATATCATCTCTTATGGAATATTTATTATTATCAATGCAATTTACAATAAATGAAGCAACCTTTTCTTTAGAATTCAAAAAGCTTGTAGAAGTGATTTGATCAAACATAAGGTTTATATCTATAGACATATCTTGTATAATGCATAAAGCAAACTTTGGATTTTGTGTTATATAAGTATCTACCATTTTTTTATCTATTGAAATAATTTCTGATTTACTGAGTGTTACTGCAGAAGAGCGCCTTATTTCATCACTGAAAAAGGAAGATGCCGCAAATATGCCTTTTTTTCTATGGACGAAAACAGTTCTTTCATGACCATCAGGAGAAATGGAAAATACTTTTACAGCTCCAGATTTAAGAAAATAAAAGCAGTCGGCTTTTTCGCCTTGATGAAATAAATGTGAATCTTTTTTATAAACTTTAGCTGGTTTGGATTTTTCAAACAAGCTACACATTTCATCCATAGAAATTGATTTTATTAATGATTTAATGTTATACATAGAAAATCCCCCTTTTTAAATGCTCTATATATAAATATATATCTTTTTTGTTAAAATGTTAACTAGTTAACATTTTAATATATTTATTTTTGATAGAATAAATAAGTATTATTGTAGCTTAGACATAGAAAAATATAGAGTAAAAAGGAGAAGCAAATAATGAATAGTACAATTAAGAGATTTATAATTTATTTTCTGGGATTATTTATAATGACAATAGGCATTGGAATGTCTGTTAAATCTAACTTAGGAGTATCTCCTGTTAGTACAATACCATATACTATAACACTAATATATGGAATAGAAATGGGACGAGCAACTATATTATTTCATATTGTGTTAGTTTTATTACAAATATTAATTTTAAGAAAAGATTTTAAAATAAAGAATCTTCTTCAGGTTTTTGTAGGCGTAGCTTTTGGATATTTTACAACATTTTCAAATAATTTAATGTCTCTTTTGCCTGATCCATCAAATTATTTATTTAGAATTATATTTTTATTTATTAGTATAATATGTGTTTCACTTGGAATTTTATTATATATGTCCAGTGATTTAGTTCCATTAGCAGGTGAAGGAATCATGCAAGCAGTATCTTATAAAACTAAAATAGAATTTTCAAAATGTAAAATTGGATTTGATGTAACAATGGTTGTGATTTCAGCTGTTACATGTTATATATCTTTAAATAAACTTGGAAGCGTTAGGGAAGGAACAGTTATTTCAGCCATATGTGTTGGAATGGTTCTAAAAATATTAACAAAATGTTTTAAAAATAATATAGATGAATTTTTAGAAAATGATATTTCTATAGCAAATAATTTAAGCGAAAATCAATAAGATACGTATAAGTTTAAAATAGAAATTTAAAACAGAAATTCAATATATGAATATAACCAGTATTCATATATTGAATTTCTGTTTTTTGATTAAACTTTGATATTATATATTTTATAAATAACGAGTATATCTTTTTAGTATTTTAGCTAAAGGTAATCCAAGAACTAGTCCAACAACAAGTTGAGTTATGTTTCCAGGAATTGAGGCAACAGGAGCTAATAAGTTTCCATATAAAATTACTTCAGTAATATAGTAACCTATAATCATCCATATTCCAGATACAAATACAGCTAAAATATTTATTAAAAAGTTATCTCCATTTTTATTATTGCTATATGCAATGGTCCCAACTATGTAGCCCATAATACCCCTTACAACCAATGTGAAAGGTGCCCAAAGTGCCCAGCCTGATGATAAATCAAATATAGCCATTCCAACAGCGCCAGCTATTGCACCCTTTTTCTTTCCAAAAAGAATTGCGGCTGCAAATAAAATAACATTTCCTAAATGAACTAACCCTCCACTTGAGAGAATTGGTAGTCTGATATTGATAAATGCAGTTGCTACAAATACCAATGTTGTTAATAATGCAGTTTCTACTAGATCTTTAGTTGAAAATTTACTTCTTTCTTTATTTGCTTCCATAAATATAGCCCACCTTTTATATTATTATTTAATTTAATATTTTGCTTATTATATATATTGCAATTAGTTTTCTACATTTTGTATCCTGACATTTACTTAGATTGTAAACATCTTAAATGTAATTTTATTATTTAAACATATGTATTTTATCTATTTCCTTCATAATACTTGTTAAATAGAACTACAAGATTTTTATCACTTTCAAAACCTAAATCTTTAATTGCTTTATCAAGAACATTTAATACAAAAATTGTCCTATCATAGTGAGAATTTTCCCCCATATGACCGATTCTCAATAATTCATTTTCATATGGCTTCAAAGTAGTAGTAACTAAAGTGTTATATTTGTTTTCCATGTGACTTTTTAAATTTAATGCTCCAATGCTTTTTGGAATTTTAACAGCAGTTACATTATTTGAATATCCATTTTCTAAGAATAACTGAAGACCAAATTCTGTAATAGATTTTCTTACAGCAATAGCAGTAGTATTATGTCTTAAAACAACATTTTCTGGACCTTCATCTAAAATATTATTTACAGCAGTATCAAGACACATAATATCGCTTATTGGCATTGTATATGGAAACCACTTATCTTCATAATAAGTTTTCCATATATTTAAATTACAATAAAAGCCTGTTACAGGAAGCTTTCGATTATCTATTGCTTTTTGTGCATTTTCACTTAATGCGACTATTGTAAGTCCTGGAGGTGCTGAAAGAGCCTTTTGTGAACCACCAATGATTATATCAATTTTCCATTCATCAACTTTTACTTCTTCTCCAACCATTCCAGCAACCGAATCAACAACACTTAATATTCCATATTCATTAAGCAATGGACAAATCTTAGATATATCATTCATTACACCTGTTGGAGTATCACAATGAACAATTGTTGCATATTTAAAGTTGTGATCTTTTTCAAGGAAAGCCTTTAAGTCCTTAACATTTATAGTATTTGTATAGCTGCTTTCAAAAAGAACTGCTTGCCCACCATAAATCTCTACAAAATCTTTAAATCCTCTTCCAAAGATTCCATTGTCAATAACAAGAACTCTGTCATCAGGTTCAGTAAGTGAAGCACAAGCTGCTTCAAGCCCTAAAATTCCTTCTCCATTTAAGATGTATACAGGATTTTTTGTATGTAGAATACTAGCAATTTTATCGCATGTATTTTTATAAAATTCTACAAACTCAACATCTACATCGGGATTTGTTGTAGTGACAGCTCTCTCAAGTCTGACATTTTCTCTTACATAAGTAGGTCCTGGAGTATAAACAAATTTATTTTTCATAAACAATATCCTTTCTGCGGCATATAACACTTAGCGAAGAATGAGCTTAGTGGTATAGCCCTCCTATGAACGAATGTGAATAGGAGTTTCCTTTACTTTTATACTAAATTATCATATGATAATACATCTGTAAAATGTATGGATACAATAATGAAATGTATTTGAAATGTTTTATACTATAGATCAATAAAGTCTAATTTTAGAATATTATTGATTATGTTATTTATGTTAAAATTATCATATGAATATACCACTTATCGAATAAATGAGCTTAGAGGTATAGCCACCTATGAACGAATGTGAATAGGAGTTTCCGATTATATACTGAAAAAGTAAAGTTATTAACTTGGAGAATATATAAGAAGGGAGTTTATATAAGTGGATTTATCAAAAATATATAGACCAATTACAGCTAATCCTTTTCGCAATAATAAAATGTATACAGAAATTTCGCCATGTCCTGCACTAGCACCATATATATGCTGTTATTGGGGGACGAGTGAAAGTATTTCTACAAGTGAATATTCTCAATTAAAAAATGATTTAGTAATTCCAGACACATGCATGGATATAATAATAAATACTAATCATACTGAGAATTATAGCAGCAATATATTTTCTGGAATACAGGATAAATTCTTTATTTCCATAAATGAAAGCAGCACATCAAAAATAAGCACCTTTGGAATACGATTTTATGCATGGGCAGTAATTCTCTTTGCAGATGATAGTATGGAACATTGTTTAAATTCTGCTATAGATATAGAAGTTTATTTTAAGAATTTGAAGAAGGAACTGCAGGAAAGAATAAGCGAAAACCTAGATATACATAAGAAAATAGACATAACAGAACAAGTGTTAATGAAGCGTCTTAATAAGAAACGTGAAAATGCAGTTGTAATGAATGCTGTATACAAAATAATAAATACAAAGGGAAGGGTATCTATAAAAGATCTTTGTGAATATTCGTCTGTAAGTGATAGGCAGCTTCAAAGGCTATTTAAAGAAAATATTGGGACAAGTCCTAAGAAGTTTGAAGATTTAGTACGATATCAGATTTTATGGACTGATATTGTTAATAATAGAATAAATAATATGCAGGATGCAGTGCATGAATATGGATTTTCTGATCAATCTCATTTAATAAATACATTTAAAAAATATCATTCATTAACGCCTATAAATGCACTTAAATATGCATATGAAAATAAATAAATTAAAACTTATAATGGTTTCATTATGTATATAAAAAATGTGTAAATGTCGTTTTTTTTCAATACAAAAATAAAAGAATAGAATATTATAAAATTACAAGGCTAAGGAGGAAGTATTATGGCATCTAGCGAGGAATTTGTGGAATATGTGTGTGGTCAGATAAGTGATGCAGGAAATATAAGATATAGAAAGATGATGGGAGAGTATTGTATATACTGCAATGAAAAGGTTATAGGACTGATATGTGATAATACATTTTACTTGAAAATAACAAAAGGTGCAGAAAATTTGCTTTCTAATTGTGATAAAGGACCAGCCTATAAAGGTGCAAAGCCATCATATATTATTGAAAATTTAGAAGATAAAGAGTTTCTTACAAAAATAGTAGCTCTAACTTGTGAAAACTTACCATTACCAAAGCTGAAGAAGAAAAAAGAGAAGAAATAAGGTGTGGATGGAGGAAAGAAAATGAAGATCATAAATAAAGAATCATATGAAGAAATCAGAACTTGGATATATCGCAATGCAAGAACAATTGAGTTAAGTTTATGGAAGTATTTTTTTGAAAATGGAAATAAGGAAGATGTGGTAGAAGCATTAACTTTTTATCAAAATGAAGATGGTGGTTTTGGAAATGCACTTGAAGCTGATAGTTTGAATCCAAATTCATCCCCGTATACAACATTATATGCAATTAACATATTAAAACATATAGACTTTATAAAGATTGATCATAAAATTTGCAAAGGTATATTAAGATATTTAGAAAACACAGAAGACTGTAATGAAGAAGGCTGGTTTTTTACTATTCCATCAAATGATAATTATGCACATGCGCCATGGATGACATATAGCAGTGAAGAAAGCAGAATACAAAGCATAGGTTTAAGCGCAGAAATCGTAAGCTTTATTTTAAAAAATTGTAATTCTGAAAGCAATCTATATAAAAGGGCATTATCTATAGGAAAGAAGCTTCTTAATAAGTTGAATACAGAAAAGAACCTTGGTGAAATGGGGATTGGCGGATATTGCGTTTTATTAGACACAATAAAAGAGACTACACTTAAAGAATACTTTGACTACGATATATCATTAATGAAAATTAAAAAACTTGTGAATGATTCAATAGAAAGAGATATGTCAAAATGGCAGTATTACGTTGACACTCCCTCTAGATATATAATCTCACCTGACAGCATTTTTTATAAGGAAAATGAAGATATTATGCAAAAAGAACTGGATTATTTAATAGAAATAAGACCAGAAAATAATGTTTGGAACATAACATGGTCTTGGTTTGATAATAATGAGAAATACCCTAAGGAGTTTGCAATTAGTGAAAATTGGTGGAAATCATATAAAGCAATTGAGAAGATGATGTTATTAAGAAACTTTGAAAGAATTGAAATATAATATCTTTAAAAAAGTTATGAAATTTATTTAAAGGAGTTAAGATAATGAAGGTAGAAATAAATCTTATTACAATTTGGACGGATGATATAGAGAATATGAAAGATTTTTACAAAAATGTTCTTGGATTTAAAATTAAAAGTGATCTTGGTGGCTATGTTGAATTTGAAAATAGTGGTGTGCGATTTGCAATATGCACAAGAGATACTATGCATGACTATAGCGGAGAATACAATAAATCATCAATTGGGCAGGCTTTTGAGCTGGCTTTTCCATGTGAAAACTCAAAGGATGTAGATGAATCATTTAAAAAATTAATTTCTATGGGAGCAAGAGCAATACATGCTCCAGAAGATATGCCTTGGAATCAAAGAACAGCATTATTTGCTGATCCGGATGGGAATATACATGAAATTTTTGCATATATAAAATAGATTATTAATTATAGTAATTATATAAATTTGAGCATTTATATGGATGTTTGAATTATAGTAATGTGCATTTGCACATCTAAATATGTGCACTGATTTGTTGAAGCATAAATGAAATTAAGATTATAATAAATATAGTTAATATTATATACGAAAAAGCAACGAAGCTTATTTATGTTGATAAGTTTCATTGCTTTTTTTGGCTTATTTTAAAATTGTATTTACCTAAGGAGGTCTTGAAAGATGTATAAATGTAGTTTAGAAAGAATGACAGATAAGATTAAAACATTCTCGACTTTTGGAGATGCAGGTCATGGGGGAATAACAAGATATTCACTATCGCCTGAAGCTATTCAAGCTAGAGAAGAATTTAAAAAGAGAATGGAAGCTATTGGAGCTATAATTGAAATAGATGATTTAGCAAATATGTATGCAACACTTCCTGGAACTGATAAAGATGCAAAAAGAATTGTAATGGGATCACATGTCGATTCAGTAAAAAATGGTGGCAACTATGATGGTATCCTTGGTGTTATGTCTGCTATGGAAGTACTTGAAACAGTTGCTGATCAAAACATACCACATAAGCATCCTCTTACTGCTATGATATGGGCAAATGAAGAAGGTTCTTTATATCCACCTGCAATGATGTGTTCAGGAATTGTATGTTATGATTATTTACCAGAAGACATAAGAGGTAAATTTAAATATGAAGATATGATGAATTCTAAGAGTATTCTTGATTCAACAAAAACATTCGGTGAAGCCCTAGAAAAATCAGGTTTTAAAGGAGACAAGAAGTATAGAATAAATCCAGAAAAATATAAATATATGTTTGAAACTCATATAGAACAGGGGCCAATTCTTGAAGACGCAGGAAATGATATTGGAGTTGTTGATTGTGTACTTGGAATGTTTAATTATAGAGTGAAGCTTTATGGACAAGCGGCTCATGCAGGCACATTTCCAATGACAAAAAGAAAAGATGCATTTTATGCAGCCTCACAGGCACTTTGTTATATACATGATGAAGTTGATAAACTTGGGGTACCTGAGTTGGTTTATACAACAGGTGAAGTTGTATGCCATCCATGTGTACATACTGTTATTCCAGATTTCTTTGATTTTTCAATAGATGCAAGACATGAAGATCCAAAAGCACTTGAAAAAGTATTGAGCATTGTGAAGAGCTGTGAAGAGAAAGAATGGGCAGGATGTAAGTGTGTAGTAGAAAAGGCATGGAATAGAGATACTGTATATTGGGATAAAAAACTTGTAGGATACGTTAAAGAAGCAGCAGAAGAAGCAGAAATTAAACATCAATATATTCACTCTGGTGCAGGGCATGATGCTCAATTTGCAGCATATATGCTTCCAACTACAATGATATTTGTACAATCAAAAGATGGCTTATCACATTGTGAGCCAGAATATTCAACACCAGAACATTGTACTGAAGGTGCAACAGTAATGCTTAATGCAGTTTTAAAAGCTGATGCAGAATAATTAATATTAAATTATTGACAATAACAAGTTGAAATAGTAATATATGTTATAAGACGAGGGTGTTTTTAGAGCCTTTGTCTTTTTTTATATATAAAACTGCTTTTATTTAAAAAAATATAACTTAGGTATTATTTATATAAGAAATGTGAAAGCGATAACATAAGATTGTATTATAATATAAATTTAAATTATAGGATGGTGTCTGAGGTGATAGAATTGAATGTTTTAAGTATAATACAGTTCATTATAATAACTATACTTATAATTATATTAATGTATGAAATTAGCAAAAAGATAATAATATATAAAGAGTGTGATGAACCTATAGAAAAAATTTAATTATGTATTTGCTTCTTGGGCTAAATAATTTTTTGTAACCAATTATTAATAAGCAGTAAGCATGAGAAAATGTTTATTGCTTTTTTGAATATATAAATATATAGCATTTTATTAATAATGAAAGGGGGACATTATAAAATTAAACCTAAAAATAAATTTCTATAAGAAATAATTTATATGTTAGGTTTATGTAATTTTTATAATGGTAATTAATATGGCGATTACAGTGGGAAAATTATTTGGAAATGCGACAATCTTATATCAAATGAAATTATTAGCCGGAAGAAAGGGCCTTAATAATCTTGTAGAATGGGTACATATTATTGAAAATGATGAGGTAAGTAAATTTCTTCATGGCAATGAAGTTGTGTTCACTTCAGGGATTTTAAATAATAATGAAAAGTGGCTTTTAGAGTATGCAGAAAAGCTATATAAATCAGGGACCAGTGCATTTGTTGTAAACCTAGGACCATATACTAAAACAATATCAAAAGATGTAATAGAATTTTGTAATGAAGTTAAGATGCCACTTTATTCTATGCCGTGGGAAACTAGAATGGTGGATGTAACAAGAGATATATGTTATCGTATCATGCAAAAGGAACAAGTGGAAATAAGTCTTGCTACAACAATTAAGAATATTATTTTTAAAATTGGAGATCTGCAGACACAAATATTACAAATGGAGAGATATGGGTATCAAAGAGACAGCAATTTTTGCTTTATAGCTATGTCTTTTGATTTTGTAAATAAAAAAACAAATGAATTTGTTACTAGCAGAATAAAAAAGTGCTCAGAAAGAATAGCAAGAAGTATTCATGAATTGTATATATGTTTTTCATATAATGAATATTGGATGCTAGTTCTTGTAAACTATAGCGATCATGATATTGATAATTTTCTAAACACTTTTTTAAAGAGTGAACAATCAGCTAAGAATGAGTGTAAAATTAATATTGGAGTTAGTAAGAATCAAAATGGAATTGAATTTCAGGCAGAGAATTTTAATAAAGCATTACTGGCGTTAGAAATGGCTAAAAAGAAAAGTAATGGAGTCATATTTTATGATAAACTTGATATTTATAAAGTACTTTTAAACACAAAAGAGAAGAGTGTTTTAAGGGAATATTATGATACTACCCTAGGAATATTGGAGAAGTATGATAAAGAAAATAATACAGATTTAATGGATTTTTTGTACATGTATCTAGAGAACAATGGAAGCCAAAGTCGTGTTGCAGAAAAGCAGTATATTCATAGAAATACAGTCAATAATCAGGTTAAAAAGATAGAAAAAATCATAGGATGTAATTTAATGAACTTAGATGATAAACTTAGGTTATATTTATCATTTTATATTAAAGACATTATATAAAAAGTACGTAGAACTAAGTTTAGTGTATGACAACCGAAATAGAGCTCTCAGTTTCTCTCTGAGTAAGCGATTCACACCAAATGCAAGATTTGGGTTCTCTGCTTATGCTCGCTTTGCTACAAAAAATGAACTAAGAATTCAAACATCAACGATTGTGCTCAAAACCGTTTGAGACCATGTAAAATCGGACAAACAGTTTTGGAACAATCATTGATGTAAGAATTCTAAAGTTCATTTTTTGAATGCAAAGACTCCGCAGAATCTGAGAGCTCTATTTCTTTGTTTTCTCTTACTAAAAAATTTTTTCAGTTAATTTATAATTAAACAAATATATTCTTGAATTAAGCATTAAATATTTAAATATATTAAAAAGTAAAAGATTAATATTTTCTTATTCTTAAGTATATTCCATTTTATCAATATATAAATTTAAAAAGAAAAATTTAAAAAATCTTAAGAATTTACTTATTTATTGCGGGTTACAGAAGATTTATGAACCTTAATATGGTAATAAAATATACCCAATGTATGAATAAAAAATATTATCTATGTAAATAAAAATTAGGGTTTTTGCCCATAAAGATGCTCTAAACGGCATTTACTGTGATATGAGTTTAGATGAAACATTTACGCAATCGAGCCTATCATATATTGAATTTCGGTTATTTAAAACTAAACTCTGATATTATGTCCTTTATTTAATATGTGCAGCTGCACATATATAATTAGTCAGTTATTCATTGAAACACATAAGTACTGGAGTATATAATATGATTATAGAAAACAAGAAAATAAAGAAACAAAGCAACGGAGCTTATTTTATAAAAAATAAGTTCCGTTTTTTTATTTGATGGGAGTGGATAAAAATGAATGGTGAAGAAATTAAAAGCACATTAAAAAAATATAATTTACAATCTTGGAGTAAACAAAGAAATATTGATCCTATTCCAGTTGAAAAAGCTGATGGAATTTATTTTTGGGATTATGATGGCAATAGATATACTGATATGTCAGCTCAACTAGTTAATATGAATTTAGGATTTGGAAATAAGAAAATAGGAGATGCAATTAAAGAGCAGGTTGATAAGTTTTGTTTTGTAGGGCCATCTTATGGTGCAGAATCTCGTGCAAAGCTTGCAAAAAAAATAATAGAGCTAATGCCTGACAATATGGGAAAAGTATTTTTTACAAATGCAGGAGCAGAATCAAATGAAAATGCTGTAAAAATGGCAAGAATGTTTACAGGAAAATCAAAAGTATTCAGTCGTTATAGAAGTTATCATGGATCTTCATTTGGTGCCGGTAATTTAACAGGTGAACCAAGAAGATATGCTCTTGAGCCAGGAATACCAGGATTCGTTAAGTTCTTTGATCCATACGTATATAGAGAAGCAATAGAATTTGAATCTGAGGAAGCAGCAACAAAGTATTATCTAGCTAAACTTAGAGAACAAATTTTATATGAAGGACCAGACAGTGTGGCAGCAATAGTAATGGAAACAATAACAGGCTCAAATGGAGTTATTATTCCACCTAAAGGATATCTTAAAGGTGTAAGAGCATTATGTGATGAATTCAATATACTAATCATATGTGATGAAGTAATGACTGGATGGGGTAGAACTGGTAAAATGTTTGCCTTTGAGAACTTTGATGTTAAACCAGATATTGTAACATTTGCAAAAGGAGTTACATGTGGTTATGTTCAACTTGGAGGAGTTGTAGTAAGTAAAGAAATTGCAGCTTATTTTGATGATAATTTATTATCTTGTGGATTAACTTATAGTGGACATCCTTTAGCTTGTGCAGCTGGTGTTGCATGTGTTAATTATTATGAAGAAGCAAATATCTTAGAGAATGTTAATAAAGTAGGAAAAGTGCTTGGAGAGAAATTAGAAGAATTCAAAGAAAAATATAAATGTGTTGGTGATGTAAGATATATTGGATTATTTTCAGCAATAGAATTTGTAAAAGACAAGAAATCAAAAGAACCAATGGTTCCATATGGTAAAGATCCTGATGGAATAATGGGAAAAATAATTGGTATGCTTAAAGAAAGAAAATTTATGACATATTCTCATGAAAATATGGTACTTATAGCACCACCATTAATAATTACAGAAGAACAATTAGTAGAAGAACTTGCTAAAGTAGATGAAGTGCTTAAAATTATAGATGAGAAATTTATTTAAATATAAAATTAACTAGATTTATTTTTAGAAAGTAGGAGAACAATATGTCATACGAATTTAGTTTGCCAGGACGCACTATTATTGGGGAAAATGCATTAAAAGACAGTGAATCAATTTTAAAAAAGCTTGGTAAAAAAGCATTCATTGTAACTGGAAAAATTGTAACTAAGATGGGAACTGTAAAATTATTAACAGACTGTTTAGAAGGTATTGGAATAGAATATGAAGTGTTTAATGATATTACAGGCGAACCAACAGATACTATGATTGAAGCCGGTGTTAAAGCTTTTAAGGAAACTGGATGTGATTTTTGTATAGCTATAGGTGGAGGAAGTCGATTAGATAGTGGTAAAGCAATTGTAGCAATGACTACTTTAGATGGAAACATTTCAGATTATATGGGAAAAACCATAGAAGGAGATTTTCCACCATTAGTATTAATACCAACTACAGCTGGGACAGGCTCTGAAACTACTAAGTTTACAATTATAACAGATTCAAAAAAAGATATAAAAATGCTTTTAAAAGGTGAAAGTTTATTGCCAAGTTTAGCTATTATTGATTATACATTGTCAATAACTGCACCTAAAAAAGTTACAGCAGCAACTGGTATGGATGCTCTTACACATGCAGTAGAAGCTTATACCTCAAGAAAAGCAAATCCATTAACAGATACTTATGCACTTGCAGCAATAAAGAGAATATTTAAGTATCTTCCACTAGCTTATGAAGATGGTGATAATAAAAAAGCAAGAGAAGAAATGGCACTTGCAGCATTTGAAGCAGGAGTATGTATAAATAATGCATCTGTAACGATAGTTCATGGAATGAGCAGGCCAATAGGAGCACTTTTTCATGTAGCTCATGGAATCTCTAATGCCATGCTTATAAAAGAATGCTTATCTTATGTGTTAGATGGAGTATATGAGAGATTTGCAGATATAGGAAGAGATATAAATGTAGCAGATGAAAATGATAGTGATAAAGAAGCTTCAGAGAAGTTTTTAGAAAAACTTAGTGAACTCTGCAAAATAGTTGAAATTCCAACTTTAAAGGAATATGGAATTGATAAAAATGAATTTGATAAAGTTGTAGATAAGATGGCACAAGATGCAATGGATAGTGGAAGTCCATCAAATACAATTAAAGAGGTCACTAAAGAAGATTTAGTAAAGATATATGAAAAGTTATGGTAACTGAATAACTTTGCAATGACGCAAAACATATGGGTTTTGCGTCATTTTTTTATTCTTTAAGAAATTATATTGCTGAACAAACTGAGGATAACATTTAGAGAAGTATGGCTATATATCAGGTTAATAGCACCTAAAGAACAAAAAATTATTCACTTGCCAGATTTTTCTCACATGCGTTTGAAAAGGCATATGCGTAAAAATAAAGCTTCATCAGAGGTTTCAAGAAGCTAGTGATGGAACCCCTGATAAAACTTGTATAAAAGGAAACTCCTATTAACATTCGTTCATAGGAGGACTATACCACTAAACTCATTCTTCGTTAAGTGTTATATGCCAAGGAAACTCCTATTCACATCCGTTCATAGGAGGGCTATACTACTAAGCTCAATCTTCGCTAAGTGTTATATGCCTAGGAGGGCTATACCACTAAGCTAGTATCTCGCTAAGTGTTATATGCCAAGTTGCCTTTGATTTAGAGTTAAGCTCAGAGCTTTTGGAAAAGGAGGAATTATTAATGAATACTACATTGAATAATATGGAAACAGAATTTGAAGAAAAAGATTACTCAAAAAATATAGAAAATAAAACAGAAATAAAGATAGAAAATCTGAGTATGAAATATCCAAATAAAAATGGTGGGGAGCCAGTTACAGCTCTTCAAAATGTAAATTTAGACATTAAACAAGGAGAATTTATTTCCTTATTAGGTCCATCAGGATGTGGAAAAACAACATTGCTTAGAATCATAGCTGATCTTCTCCAGCCAACCGAGGGAAAAATTACAGTACGTGGAGAGACTCCAAGAGATATAAGACTTAAAAAGAAATATGGAGTTGTTTTTCAAAATCCAGTTTTATATGACTGGAGAACAATAAGAAGAAATATATGTATGCCAATGGAACTTATGGGAATGAAGAAAGCAGAGCGTACTAAACAAGTTACTAAAATGCTTGATCTAGTTGGACTTCAGGACTTTGGAAAAAGATATCCTTATGAGTTAAGTGGTGGTATGCAGCAGAGAGTTGGTATAGCAAGAGCTCTTGCTATTAATCCAGAAATTCTTCTTATGGATGAACCTTTTTCAGCATTAGATGAATTTACTCGTGAGAAATTGCATGTTGACCTTTTAGAGATATGGAGAAAAACAAATAAAACAGTAATTTTTGTAACTCATAATATTTCAGAAGCAGTATTTTTATCAGATAGGGTAGTTGTTCTTTCACCACATCCAGGAAGGGTTTCAACAGTAATTGATATAAATCTGCCAAGACCTAGAGATATGGAGTCAAAGCAAACAACTGAATTTTATGATTATATTACCAAGATAAGAAACAGCTTTGAGGGGGTATAAGAATGAATAGTAAGAAAGAAAAATACATGATTAATACAGTATGGGCTGTTGGAATTTTTGTTCTCTGGGAACTTACAGCATTCCTTCTAGATGGTGTATTACATGACCCAATGGCAGAGGCCAAACTTCCATATCCACATATGGTCATTATATCTTTAATGCAGAATTTTTCTGATTTAATGAGTGCAGCAGGTCTTACTCTTTCAAGAGCATTTATGGGATTTGCCCTTGGTGCATTAGTTGGATTTGTATTGGCAATTATTATGAGCTTATCAAAAATTGCTGAAAAAATAGCACTTCCATATTTAGTTGTTTCACAAATGATACCAGTACTTGGACTTGCTCCGATTATATTTACACTTGCTAAAGATATGAATTTATCAAGAATAATAATATCTGGATACATTACATTTTTCCCGGTTTCAGTAAATATGCTCAGTGGATTAAATAGTGTTGAAAGTGAAAAGAAGGAACTTTTATATTCATATGCAGCAAAGAAACCAAGTATATACTGTAAGCTTATGATTCCTTATTGTCTTCCATATTTATTTGCAGGATTAAAGATAGCAGCACCAATGTCAATAACAGCATCAATATTAGTAGACATGCTTGGATCAAGTGGAGGAATTGGAGTAAAACTTCTTTATTCATTATATTCAGGAACAAAGGACATATTTTGGAGTTCTGTGCTTACAAGTGCTCTTATGGGGATTTTAAGTTATTTCATAATAGTATTTTTAGAAAAGATATGTATGCCATGGAGAAAAGAAGCAGCGTAAGAAGGAGTGAGAGCAAATGTCAGAAAAAATAAAAAGTGTATTATGGCCTTTAGGCTTTGGAATATTAATTATTGCTATATGGCAGATAGGAATTATTCATGATTTGCTAGGGTTTAAGCCGTTTCAATTACCTGTGCCATCTATGATTATAAAAACACTGCATACAAATTTTGCAAAAGCATTGTCTGATACTATGATTACAGTTTCAGGAGCATTAACAGGACTTGCTTTAGGGTGTTTTATTGGATTTATAGTTGCAGTAATAGCTACTTTATTTCCAAAATGGGGATATACAGGACTTACAGTAATATCAGCATTTAATGCAATTCCAATTGTAGCATTATCACCTATTATGAATAGATGGTTTGAAAATGGTTTTGGACAAAAAGTTGGAGTTGTAACAGTTGTGTGTATGGCAGCCATGGCAATAAATGCTTATGATGGACTGAATAATCTAAGACCATTTGCAATGGATCTTTTGGATTCATATGCAGCAGATACTAAGACTAAATTTTTTAAACTTCGTCTTCCAAATTGTATTCCAAGTATATTAACAGCTTTAAAAATTAATGCAGCATCTGCACTTATGGCAGCTATGATCAGCGAATACTTTGCAGCATCAACATCAGGAATAGGTTTTGGAATAAAAGACAATTTGAGAAAAGGAATGATGGCAATGGGCTGGTCATACATAATAATGGCAGCTATAGTTGGAATTATTCTTTATTTAATTATTACATTGGTAGAACGCAAAGCTATTAAATGGCATGCTTCACAACGATAAATTATGTTTGTTTAAAAAGGAGGAAATATTATGAAAAAAAGAATATTATCTATGCTCTTAGCAGCAGGAATGATGGTTATGATGCTTGCAGGATGTGGATCTTCTGATTCAAAATCTTCTGATGCACAAGGTACTCAAACGGAAACTAAAGAAAGTGGGGATACAGAAAAGAAAGACGGGGAATTAGACAAAGTTAAACTTCAATTAAAATGGCTTCCACAGTCTCAATTCATGGGATATTATGTAGCAGCAAATAAAGGATACTATAAAGAAGAAGGACTTGATGTTGAGATACTTCCAGGTGGAAGTGATATAATTCCAGAACAAAATGTTTATAATGGCGTAGCTGATATTGGTGTAACATGGGTATCAAGCTTAATGACATATCAAGCTCAAGGATATGAGCTTCAAGAAGTAGCACAACCATTTCAAAAATCAGGATTTTTATTAGTATCTAAGAAAGATAAAGGAATAAATTCACCAGCAGATTTAAAAGGAAAGAAAGTTGGTAACTGGTTTGGTGGTAATGAATATGAAGTTCTTGCACTTTTAGAAAAATATAAGTTAGATAAAAATTCAGACTTAGAGCTGGTACAACAAGATTACACAATGGATCAAGTACAAGAAGGCTCAATAGATGTAGCATCAGCTATGACTTATAATGAATTTGGTTTATTACTTGAAAATGGTATTTCAAAAGATGATTTAAATGTAATTGACATGAATGATGAAGATGTTGCAATGCTTGAAGATTGCTTATTTGTTAATTCTGAATGGGCATCTAAAAATGAAGATGTATTGGTTAGATTTTTAAGAGCTTCAATTAAAGGATGGCAGGATGCATGTAAAGATCCAGATGCAGCAGGAAAGATTGTTTATGATGTAGATCAATCAGTTTCTTTAGAACACCAAACTTACATGGCACAAGAAGTTGCAAAGTTAGTATCACCAGAAGGATTTGATTCAAGTAAAATTGGTCAAATTGATATGGATGCTGTTAAACAGACAGCTAAATTCTTAAAACTTTACAATAAAGACTTAGCAGGTGATCCAGTAGTTGATGATACAACATTTGCTTCAAAGTATTGGGATGAAGCTACAAAATAGAAGTTAATTTATCTCTAGGATTGCTTTTTAAATCCTAGAGATTGAACTATATAAAATCTTGTAAGAAATAGAAAGTATAATTTTCACTTTATAAATTATAAATCTAAATATGGTTTAAAAGAGTTAAATAGCTTATTAAATACATTTAAGGGAGGAGAATATAATATGAAATTAATTATAAAAAATGGAACAATAGTAACACAATCTGAAAGTTATAAAGCTGATATATTAGTTGAGGATGGGAAAATATGTGCAATAGGAACTGCTTTCAATGAAGATGGAGCAAATGTTGTAGATGCTTCAGGAAAGCTTGTATTACCAGGAGCAATTGATGCACATACACATCTTGCAATGCCATTTGGAGGTACAGTATCAGCAGACAACTATCTTGCAGGAACAAGAGCAGCAGCATGTGGTGGAGTTACTACAGTTTTTGATTATCCAATGCAAAGAAAAGGCAGTGGAATAATTGAAACAATTGAAGCAAGAAAAGAAATGTGTGACGAAGAGGCATGTGTAGATTATGCATTCCATTGCTGTATAACAGATTTAAATGATGGGGCTATATTAGATGAATTTAAAGATGCTGTAGATTATGGTGTAACAAGTTTTAAATGTTTCTTGGTTTATAAAAAAGAAGGAATGATGGTGGATGATGGTACTTTGGTTAAAATTCTTTTAAAAGCTAAAGAAACAGGGGCAATTACAAATATCCATGCAGAAAATCCAGATGTAATTGATTTAAATATTGAAAAGTTCTTAAAGGAAGGAAAAACTTCAGCTTGGTATCATTATTTAAGCAGACCAGAATTTGTAGAAGCAGAAGCAGATAAAAGAGCAATTCACTGGGCAAAATCAGTAGATGCGCCATTGTATTTGGTTCATATGGCAGACAAAGAAGGATTAGAAGCAGCAATTGCTGCTAAAATGGATGGAAATGATATATATATTGAAACATGTCCACAATATTTGGAATTTACATGTGATGTTTATAAAAGAGAAGATGGAAGAAACTTTGTATGTTCACCACCAATGAAAGGACAAGAAAGTCAAGATGCACTTTGGAAAGCTTTAAAGACAGGTGCAATTGATACAGTAGCTACAGATCACTGCCCATTCCAAAGCTATGAAAAAGACTGGGGAAAAGATGATTTCACAAAGATTCCTAATGGATGTGCAGGTGTAGAAAATCTATATCCATATATGCTATCAGCAGCTAATGAAGGTAAGTTAAGCTTCAACAGAGTAGTAGAATTATGTTCTTTTAATCCAGCTAAAATATTTGGATGTACTGAAAAGGGTTCAATAGCTGTAGGAAAGGATGCTGATATTGTTATTTATGATACTGAAAAGGAATTTACAATTTCAATAGATAATATGCATTCAGATTATGATCATACAATCTGGGAAGGTAAAAAACTTCATGGATATCCAGTAATGACTTATGTGCGTGGAAATTTAGTATATGATAATGGTGAATTTGTTGGAAAGCCAGGACTTGGAGAATTTGTGAAGAGAGAAGGCAGAAAATAAAATTACTAATATTAGGAGGCATAAAGATGAGCAGTTTATATAAGGATATTACTTTAAGAGAAGATGTAGCAGGATGTTTACTTTGCAGAGATGCACCTTGTACAAAAGCTTGCCCCTACATGGTAGAAGTGGATAAAATTATACGTTCACTGCGATTTGAAAATAAGGCAGGGTCAGTTAATAAACTGCCAGATGTACTTCCTTGTGATACTTGTGAAGATAAACCATGTAAGGAAGCTTGTTTAAAAGGAAAACTAAATACTCCTGTACAAATTGATAGAATAATGAAAAATATTTCAGATGAAACTAAGATAAAAGAAAAAGAAGTTGACTTATCAATAGATTTCTGTAATGTTCATTGTGAGAATCCATTTTTTCTTTCTTCATCAGTAGTTGGAAACAATTATGAAATGGTAGCAAAAGCATTTGAAATGGGTTGGTCAGGTGTTGCATTTAAAACAATAGGTTTATTTGTACCTAAAGAAGTTTCACCAAGATTTGCGGCTTTAACTAAAGAAAATGTTCCATTTGTTGGATTTAAGAACATTGAACAAATATCAGATCATACACTTGAAGAAAATGTAGGATTTATAAAGCAGTTAAAGAAGAACTATCCAACAAAAGTAATAGTAGCATCAATTATGGGACAAAATGAACAAGAATGGACAAAGCTTGCAGAAATAATGACTGAAGCAGGTGCTGATATAATTGAATGTAATTTTTCATGTCCACAAATGGTTGAAGAAGGATTAGGATCTGATGTTGGACAAAATCCAGAACTTGTAGCCATATATACAAAAGCAACAAGAAAAGGGACAAAGCTTCCAATCTTAGCAAAAATGACACCTAATGTTGGACGCATGGAAGTGCCAGCAATGGCGGCAATGGAAGCAGGAGCAACTGGGATAGCTGCTATAAATACCATTAAGAGTATTATGAATGTAAATTTAACTAACTTTGAATCAGAACCGAGTGTAGAAGGAAAAACAAGTATAGGTGGATATTCAGGAAAAGCTGTAAAGCCTATTGCATTACGTTTTATAAACGATATGAAGAAATGTGAGAAATTAAAAAATGCTCCCATAAGTGGAATGGGCGGCATTGAAACATGGAGAGATGCATGTGAGTTTTTAACATTAGGATGCGAAAATCTACAGATAACAACGTCAGTTATGCAATATGGATACAGAATTATTGATGATTTAATAAATGGATTAAAATTATATTTATCTTCAAATGACTATAAAAGTGTAAATGATATTATTGGAAAAGCATTACCTAATATTGTACCTGCAGATAAGTTAGAAAGAGATAGTATTTGTTATCCGAGATTTGATATGGAGAAGTGCATCGGATGTGGTCGTTGTTATTTATCTTGTTATGATGGAGGACATCAGGCTATTAAAATAAGTGAAAAAAATAATAAACCTGTTCTCATAGTTAATAAATGTGTAGGATGTCAGTTATGTGTTACAATTTGTCCAGCAGAAGCTATTAAACAAGGGAAAAGACTCCCAAAGAAATAATATTTACAAATCTAATAAATAAGATTTGTAAAACAATAGCTTGGTAGGATTGAGAGATGCTAACAACAAATTTAGAACGAATGGCTGATAAAATAGAAACATTTAATAAATTTGGAGATACAGGGAATGGTCGAATAACAAGGCTTTCTTTATCACCTGAAGAGTTAGAGGCAAGAGAAGAGTTATGTAAAAGATGCAGAAACCTCGGAATGCAGATACAAACAGATGACATGGCTAATATTTATGCTACACTTAAAGGCGATTTATTTGATTCATCAATAATAACTGGTTCTCATTTAGATTCTGCTAAAGAAGAAGAGCATAATGAAACAATAGGTGTTCTAGCGGCTCTTGAAGTTATTGAAACAATTGTAAAAGAGAAAATACCTCATAGACATTCAATAACACTTGTTGTATGGACAAATACAAAAGGTTCACGTTTTTATCCCCCTATGATGGCATCTGGTATCATTTGTGGTAAATTTGAGAAGAGCGTTATGATAGATTCTATAGATTCAGAAGGAGTTACATTTAAGGAAGCACTAGAAGCAAGTGGATATATGGGAACAATTGATAATAGGGTGAATTCAGAAAAATATATAGGATTTATAGAGGTTGCCATAGAGCAAGAGCGAGACCTTGAAAAAGAAGATATTGATATGGGAATTATTGAAGGCTCTAATGACAAAAAAATTTTTTATCCAGAATTTATTCAAAGTATTGAGAAAAATATAGAAAAGTATGGATATACAAGTACGAAAATATATAGTGATTGTGAATATAACTCGAAATTTATTTCTGATATTATTCCCACTGCAATGATACTTGTTCCACGTACAAAAAAAAATGATTTTATTGAACAATGTTGGAAAGGTGCTAATGTATTATTGCAAACAATTTTAGATATCGATAAAAATCATTAGATATTATGAAAAACAGGGTTATTTTACATGAAATAAATATATTGTGTAGAATCAGAGTTTAGTGGGAAATAACCGAAATTCAATATATGATATGCTGATTGTAGGGAATTTTCAGCTAAAAATTCTAATGGCAGAGGCTGCGTCCAAAAATGTTTGCTCCAAAAAGCAAGTTTTTGGACAAACAATTTTGGAACAGCCTCTGCCAAAGAATTTAAAAGCTGAAATTTCCAATACAATACTACGCATATTCATATATTGAATTTCTTTGTTTTTCTCTAAAATCATATATACTCAATTTATTTTAATTATGATTAATGTTTTTTATATTCTATGCCTTAAAGTATATCTTCTAATCAATGGATGTAACTTATGAAGTTACTATAAAAATCACATTAACCAGCATAGAATAAGCAAATTCGTAAGAATATATATTCTGATATTTATAAATCTATATCTTTTTAAAAATGATAAAATATTAACCTTTTAAATCTTTAACATATATAAATAACTATTCCTTAATTTAAAAATGTATTTATGTATAGCAACAATAATACCACTACTCTGAATTTAGATGAAACAAAGAAATAAAGCTCTTATGTTGGCGGTGTCTTGCATTCAAAAATGACGCTTTAGAATTCTTCATGTAGACTTGTTCCACAATTGTTTGTCCAATTTTACATTGGTGCAAACATTTGTGGGTACAATGTCTGCATGTTTGAATTCTTAGCTTCATTTTTGTAGCAAGCGAGCCACACATAAGAGCTTTATTTCGGTTATTCCAATCTAAACTTTCTACGTCCCTTATTTAAGGTTAGTATAATAGAAAAGGAAATGTTTTATGAGTCATAAAAACCATGATGATTCTCTCAATAAACTACTTAAAAACCAAAAATATGTAGAATGTATTGACATGGAGCTAAAAAAGTGATAAACTGAAAACGTAGTCAAAAAGGAAGCCTAATGAAAGCTCCTAAATGACTGCAATAAAAAAATAATATTTAGCGTGTTACTGATTCGATCAGGCATAAGCATGAGGAAAATAATAGAATAAATGTAATATTTGTTTATAATATTACACGTTTTGTACATTACTATTTAGGTATTATACTATTTTACATGATTAAATTCAGTGTACAAAAATGTGATGAGATATAAACAACTATTGTATTATTTTATTTCCGAGTGTTTATGTCTTTTTTTGTTTTGGTAACAAATAAAAAAATAGGAGGTATAAAACATGGTAGGAATTATTCTTGCTAGTCACGGAGAATTTGCTAAAGGTATAATGCAGTCTGGTTCAATGATTTTCGGAGAACAAGAAAATGTTAGAGCTGTTACATTAATGCCAAGTGAAGGACCTGATGATCTTAAAGCAAAAATGAAAGATGCAATAGCATCCTTGGACAACCAAGATGAAGTCTTATTCTTAGTTGATCTCTGGGGAGGTACACCATTTAATCAGGCTAATGGTCTATTTGAAGAACATAAAGACAAGTGGGCAATTGTAGCTGGATTAAATTTACCAATGCTTATTGAAGCTTATGGTGCACGTATTTCAATGGAATCTGCACACGAAATTGCGGCTTATATCACAAACTCCGCTAAAGAAGGAGTCAAAGTTAAGCCTGAAGAATTAGAACCAGCTGATGCTGGCAATGCTTCTGGAGATTCAGCGGCACAGTCTAATTCAGGTGCACCTGGATCATTTGAGTATGTTTTGGCTCGTATTGATTCACGTCTACTTCATGGTCAAGTAGCAACAGCTTGGACAAAGGCTATGCATCCTACAAGAATCATTGTTGTTTCTGATGGAGTAGCAAGGGACAAGCTTCGTAAAAATCTAATTCAACAAGCAGCTCCTCCAGGAGTTAAAGCTCATGTTGTACCAGTTGATCATATGATTAAACTGGCAAAAGATGATCAGCATTTTGGTGGGCAACGTGCAATGCTTCTTTTTGAAAACCCACAAGATGTACTTAGAGTTGTAGAAGGTGGAGTACCTTTAAAGACAATTAATGTTGGTTCAATGGCTCACTCTATTGGTAAGGTTCAACCAAACAAAGTGCTTGCTTTTGATCAGAACGACATTGATACATTCAAGAAGTTAGAAAAATCTGGCCTTGATTTTGATGTTCGTAAAGTGCCAAGTGATTCAAAAGGTAATATGAATGAAATTATGAAAAAGGCACAAGAAGAATTAAATAAACAAAAATAATTTAGTTAGATAAAGTTAGATAAAGAAGGAGGATAACAATTATGGATTTGAATATAGTTCAAATTATATTAGTCATTATTGTAGCATTTCTAGCTGGTGTAGAAGGTATCTTGGATGAATTCCATTTTCATCAACCAGTAGTTGCTTGTACATTAATTGGCTTAGTTACAGGTAATTTAGTACCATGCCTAATCTTAGGTGGTACTCTTCAAATGATTGCTTTAGGTTGGGCAAATATCGGTGCTGCTGTAGCACCAGATGCAGCGCTTGCATCAGTTGCATCGGCAATCATTCTAGTTCTTGGAGGACAAGGTGAAGCAGGAGTTGCTTCAGCAATCGCTCTTGCTGTTCCTCTAGCAGTTGCAGGTTTATTATTAACAATTATTTGTCGTACTATTGCTACAGCGTTTGTACATTTCATGGATGCTGCCGCTAAACAAGGAAATATGAGAAAAGTTGAAATATGGCATGTTATTGCTATTTGTATGCAAGGTGTACGTATTGCAATTCCAGCAGCCTTGATTTTAGCAATTGGAGCTGCTCCAATTAGTTCATTACTTAATTCTATGCCTGCTTGGTTAACAGATGGTTTAGCAATCGGTGGTGGAATGGTTGTAGCTGTTGGTTACGCAATGGTAATTAACATGATGGCTACAAAAGAAGTATGGCCATTCTTTGCAATCGGTTTTGTATTAGCAACTGTTTCACAAATTACACTTATCGGACTTGGTGCAATAGGTGTTGCTTTAGCTCTTGTTTACTTGGCACTTTCTAAACAAGGTGGTTCAGGTAATGGCGGAAGCTCAAATACAGGAGATCCAGTCGGGGATCTCATTGATAGATACTAAGAAGGGAGAGGACATAAAATGGCAAAAGAATTAAAATTAACAAAAAAAGATCGTATTTCTGTTTGGTTGCGTTCAACTTTCCTTCAAGGTTCTTGGAACTATGAAAGAATGCAAAACGGTGGATGGGCATTTGCAATGATTCCTGCAATCAAAAAATTATACAAGACTAAAGAAGAAAGAGCAGATGCATTAAAACGTCATTTAGAATTCTTTAACACTCACCCATATGTAGCTTCACCAATCATTGGTGTAACATTAGCTTTAGAAGAAGAACGTGCAAATGGTGCACCAATCGATGACATAACTATTCAAGGTGTTAAAGTTGGTATGATGGGACCTTTAGCTGGTATTGGAGATCCAGTTTTCTGGTTTACTGTTAAGCCGATTTTAGGGGCATTAGCTGCTTCCCTTGCTATGAGTGGTAATATACTTGGACCATTTATTTACTTTTTCGCTTGGAATATTATCCGTATGGCATTTATGTGGTATACACAAGAGTTTGGTTACAAAGCAGGATCTCGTATTACCGAGGATTTATCTGGTGGTATATTACAAGATATTACAAAAGGAGCATCCATCCTTGGTATGTTCATATTAGGATCATTGGTTAACAGATGGGTATCTGTAAGCTTTGCTCCAGTAGTATCATCAGTTAAGTTAAGTGAGGGTGCTTACATTGACTGGAGTAGTCTACCAGCTGGAGCAGAAGGTATAAAACAAGCTCTAATGCAACAAGCATCTGGTATGTCATTAACTCCGGAAAAAGTTACAACATTACAAAATAACTTAGATTCATTAATTCCTGGTCTTGCAGGATTATTAATCACACTAATTTGTATGTGGTTACTTAAGAAGAAAGTATCTCCAATTATTATTATCCTTGGATTATTCTTAATTGGTATTGTATTCCACTTAATTGGATTAATGTAACATTTTTGTTTTGCCTGGGCTTTTAGCTCAGGCTTTGTTAATATAAAATAAAAAAATAATCTTTGGAATATCAATTAAATGAATCAGTAAAATATAGTTGCTATTAATCAGCTTTCTGATCATTGATATAAAATGTATAATATAAATAAAAGTACTTATAATCAGAAAAGAGGTAGGATAGATGGTTCAATCACTTAATACAAAAGTGGACCTTACAATTGATGCAACATCTTTTGCGGGGCTTACAGACTATGGGAAAATAATGATTGGCGATAAAGGGTTTGAGTTTTATAATTCTCGTGATCCTCGTAAATTCATTCAGATTCCATGGGAAGAGGTTGATTATGTAATTGTATCGATATTGTTTAAAGGCAAGTGGATTCCACGATATGCAGTCCGCACAAAGAAAAATGGTACTTATACCTTTGCTTCTAAAGATGCAAAAAGAGTACTTAGGACTGTTAGAAATTATGTAGATCCAGATCATATAGTTTCTTCATTAAGTTTCTTTGATGTGCTGAAGCGATCAATAAAATCAATATTTAATAAAAAATAATATTAGTTTTCACAATAACCCCACAAAATCTATAGTATTTTTGTTGGGGTTATTGATTTTTGAAAATGAAGTATTATTGAATTAGTTTTTAAAGGAGTTTGTCAAAAAATCTATAGCAAATTCCAATTAGATGGTAGTTATAATATTCTTATGCCAGGGAATTATACAGTTGCAGAAAATAAACTTCCAAAATAGGAAGAAGAACGAAGAGTAAATGCTTAAGAATTTTGTATAATTACTATAATGAATATTAAAAATGTAGTAATATGTTAAGGTACAAATTAAATAACAAAAGTTAAGTGGTGAATAGCATGGAATTAAGAAAATCATCAAAAAGTGATATTGAAAGTATAATGAACATAATACATCAAGCACAAAATTATTTTAAGAAAAAAGGTATAGATCAATGGCAAAATAACTATCCCAATGAAGATACCATACTTGCTGATATTAATAATAAAATAAGTTATGTTTTAGTAAAAGACAATAGTATTGTTGGAACAGCGGCAATATCTTTTGATAAAGAAAGAACATATGATTTTATATATGAGGGGAATTGGATAAGTAATGATAAATATGCTGTAATTCATAGAATAGCTATTGATAACGAATATAAAGGTTTGGGTTTATCAAGTCTAATTTTAAAAAGTGTAGAAGAGATGTGCAAAAATAAAAATATAATGAGTATAAAGATCGATACACATGAAGAAAATTTATCAATGCAAAAATTTCTTAAAAAAAATGGTTTTAAATATTGTGGGGTAATTTATCTAGAAGATAGAAGCAAAAGGATAGCATTCGAAAAAATATTATATTATTGAATCAACTCTTAAAATGCAAGAAAATATTAGTGATTTACAATAAATTTCAAATATATAGCATATTTATATTGACCTGGATATACCTTTAAGAGTTATACTATATTTATAAAGAATATTATTATATAAAATGGGAGGAATAGAAATGGTTAATTTTAAATTTAATGCTTATACTGAGATGCTATTTGGTAAAGGACAAATCTCCAATCTTCCAGAGGTATTAAAAGGATATGGTAAAAATGTGCTTTTAGCTTATGGTGGTGGAAGTATAAAAAGAAATGGCATTTATAACACAATAAAGGAGCTATTAAAGGACTTTAATATAGTAGAGCTAGATGGTATTGAACCAAACCCAAGAATTGAAACAGTAAGACGTGGTGTTGAGCTCTGCAGAGAAAACAATATAGATGTTGTATTAGCAGTAGGTGGTGGTAGCACAATTGATTGTTCAAAAGTCGTTGCAGCAGGAGTAAGTTATGAAGGTGATACTTGGGACTTAGTGAAAGAACCATCAAAAATAGATAAGGTACTTCCAATAGTAACAGTTTTAACAATGGCAGCAACAGGTTCAGAAATGGATCAATTTGCTGTTATATCTAAAATGGATACCAATGAAAAATTAGGTACATCTTCATGGAATATGATACCTAAAACTTCTATTTGTGATCCAGAATATTTATACACATTACCAAGTATTCAAACAGCAGCTGGAACTGCTGATATTATGTCACACGTATTTGAAGAATATTTTAGTAAAACAACTGATGCTTTCGTTCAAGATAAATTTGCAGAAGGATTATTACAAACTTGTATTAAGTATTGTACTATAGCTTTGAAAGATCCTGAAAATTACGAAGCACGTGCAAATTTAATGTGGGCTAGTTCAATGGCACTTAATGGACTTTGTGGAAGTGGAAAAGAAGGGGCTTGGAGCTGTCATCCTATAGAACATGAATTAAGTGCATTTTATGACATAACACATGGTGTTGGTCTTGCCATAGTAACTCCAAGATGGATGAGATATATTTTAAGTGAAAATACGGTGGATAAATTTGTTGAATATGCAATAAATGTATGGCATATGCCTGTTAAAGAAGATAAGTTTGCTCTTGCTAATGAAGCAATAGATGCAACAGAAAAATTCTTTAAAGACTGTGGTATTCCTATGACATTAGAAGAACTTAACATAGATGAAACATATTTTGATAATATGGCAAAAGCTGCTGTTTCGCATGGTGGTTTAGCTTATGCTTATGTTCCATTAAATGAAGGTGACGTACGCAAAATTTTAGAAATGTGTTTATAGTATAATTCTAAGAATATTTTTAAAAAGTGCTTTTAAAAATTATTTTAAGAAATATGAATATTTATATTAGTTTCGAAATATTCATATTTCTTTTTATATATGTTGAGATAATAAAATTTCGTTTAAGATGTTTACAGGATAAGTAAATACCAGCATATAAAATGTAGAAAAGTAATTGCAACATATATATATAATTATAGATTTTAAGTTTATATAATATATAAGTTCTAATTAACAATTTACAATATATAATTGGCAACTACTGTTGAAATATTTTTAAGATTTCTTAAATTGCATACAGATTATTTATTGGAATATATATATTGAAATTTAATAAGAGAATTAGTATTTTTGTGTAGACCTAAGTTTAAATATATACAATAATTATTCAGTTTAAATTGAATAGTAAATATATAATAAAAAATATTGACTATAATAAATCAGCGTGATAAAATTAAAAATTAGCAAAAAAAATCTAAATATGATATAATAGATATATCATGCAATTTAGGAGGAGATTTTTTTGTTTAACATTGGAGATAAGGTGGTTTATCCAAGCCAAGGAATAGGGGTAATAAGTGACATTGAAAAAAGAGAATTTAAAGGTGAAAAGCAAGATTATTATAAAATAAAAATTTTTAATAATACTATGATATTAAGTTTACCAGTTAGTAGAGCTTATGTATCAAACCTTAGATTAGTAAGTGATTCAGAGGCTATAGATAGAGGATTGGAAAGTATTAATAATGCTATGTCAGAGAAGAATGAATATAAGGAATATACATCAAAAGAGCGAATGGCTGCTAATTCAGAAAGGGTAAAATCAGGATCGCTAAGAGGTACTCTAGAGGTTATATATGATTTAACTCAAGTTAAAATAAATAGTAAATTAAATGCAGCAGAAAAGCAGGTTTTAAAAAATGTTAAAGATTCTCTAATTGAAGAAATTTCTTATGCAAAAGAATTATCAATAGAAGATTCAACTAATTTATTAAAGAAGGCAATAAAATATTAATAAATTATAATAAGGTGATTCTGTACAACATAAATAAGGGACGTAGAATCAGAGTTTAGTGGATAACAACCGAAATTCAATATATGATATGCTCGTATTGTAGGAAAATTTGAGTTAAAAATTCTACAGACAGAGGCTGTGCCCAAAAATGTTTGCTCCAACAACAAGTGTTTGACAAACAATTTTGGAACAGCCTCTCTCTAAGAATTTAATAACTCAAATTTTCAATACAATACTACGCATATTCATATATTGAATTTCTTTGTTTTTCTCTAAAATAATGGTGTATGATTTTTCTTGATTATAATTTATATACCAATAATTGTAAATTCCTTAAAATATAAATTTTAATTAGTTATAGAAATATCTTTTTAGCTGTGCCACAATAAATAAGAAAAGACCGTATTGCAACATTGCTGCTCTTTTGCATATAATGCTTGGTGAGGCATGAGCCTAGCAGTATAGCCGATCTTCACATACTTATGAAGATGTTTCCTTTTTGCATTGGAGCAAACGTTTTTGGGCACAATCATTGATGTTTAAATTTTTAGCTTCATTTTTGCAGCAAGCGAGCCAAATTTGAGAGCTTTATTTTGGTTATTTCCCACTAAGCTTCTATTATACATCACTTATTTAAATTGTATGTCACCTATATGAAATATCATACTTCAATAAAAATTTATTGTTTTTCGATAAAAAACTATTGAAAAACATAATTACATAAACTATAATGTGGAAGAGGTGATTTTTAATGGATATGAAAGCAAATATATTGAGTAAAGCACTATATGGGGTAGTTTTTATTGGAATTATCATAATGTTAATTCTTATTATAGGACTTCCTAAAATAATTCCTATAATATTTAAGGGTAGTACATTCTATTCACTAGTAAATCATACGGAATTATTAATAATTTTATATATTACAGGAATATTAGCATTGGCAATTTTATTTATGACACTTAAGCTATGTAAGAATATTATTAATAGAACTCCATTTTCGCAAAGTAGCGTATCAAGTTTAAAGGTTATAAGCATATGTTCACTTGGGATTTTTATATGTTATATATACATGTGCATCTTTATGGCATTAACATTAGGCGTTTTTACAATTACAATTGGAGCATTTATGATATCACTTGTGTCAGCAATATTGTTCAAATTGGTAGAACTTGCAGTTGAAATACAGACAGAAAATGAATTGACAATATAGAGAGGGTGATGGATGTGGCGATAATAGTTAATTTGGATGTAATGCTAGCAAAAAGAAAAATGAGCATGAATGAATTATCTGAAAAAGTTGGAATAACACTAGCAAATCTTTCTATATTAAAAAATAACAAAGGTAAGGCAATAAGATTTTCAACACTTGAAGCATTATGCGAAACGTTAGAGTGTCAGCCAGGAGACTTGCTTGAATATGTGAAAGAGGAGTGATGGTGGTGGAATATAATGAAAAGACTGTATTATTTTGGACATTGATATTAGCAGTGTCAATAAACGAGTTATTTTTATTTGGTGGATTTGGAATAGCAGTTCCTTTATATATAGTTATTTATTATGTATTTATTTTTCTTCAGGCTAAAAGGAAAAATATAAAAATTGATATAAAAGAAAATATGTTATTTCTTCCTATAATAATGGCAGGTTTCTGTTTTCTATTATTTGACAATTTAGTTTTAAAAATATTAAATATTTTATTTTTATGGATCTTAATTATATTAAATACAGCAGATATTTATAGTATAAATTCATGTGAAAAATATTCATTAAAATGGTTCATTAATATATATGAAGTAGGGATGTTGTATCCATTTGTAAATATTTTTAAGTGTATGAATGTTATAAAAGATTTTAAAAGCATATCTAAAGAAAAAGCGAATCGTATTTTTAAGGTATCTTTAGGGCTGTTCATTGGATTGTTCATGACTATAATAATTGTTCCGCTATTAATGAGAAGTGATGCTGCATTTACAGGAATAATAGAGAACATTTTTATGAATATAAACTTTAAAGTATTTACAAAAATATTACGAAGATTAATAACATTATTTATGATATTTTTCCCTATGTATAGTTTTATTTATGGAATTACTCATTATGAAAAAGAAAAAATATTGAAAAGTGATAATTATAATTTAGAGATATTAGATTTTACAATTGCAATTACAGTTATATCAATAATATGTGCTATATATATTTTATTTTGCTTTTCACAATTGACATATTTTATTTCTGCTTTTCAAGGAATATTACCTAAAGATTATACATTCTCTGAATATGCGCGAAGAGGATTTTTTGAATGCATTCCTTTAACAATGATTAATGTGGCTTTTGTGGTTTTATTAGATTTGTTTGTAAAAGATAAAAAAAGTATAAAAAAGAAAAAGGTCTTGAATATATATATGACTTTTATTACGATATTCACTTTGTTTCTTGTTATTTCTGCACTTTCCAAAATGATATTATATATTAGTGCTTATGGTTTAACAATTTTAAGAATATATACAGCGTGGTTTTTAATATTACTTTCAGTTATTTTGGTATGTATTTGTATAAAAATATATTCAAAAAAATTTAACTTATTAAAAAATGTATTTATTATTTTTGTTGCTATGTTTATTGGATTAAATTACTGCAATATAGATTATGTAATAGGTAGATATAATGCTAATTTATATATAGAAAAAAATGTAGATACCATAAGTTCATTTGATAGCCTTAGTGTATCAGCTGTTAAACCATTGTTAGAAATGGGAAAATATGATTCAGATGCAGATTATATGTTATATAAATATGAAAAAAGATTAGAAAATAATAATAAATGGCAGAGCTTTAATATTGCTAAATATAATGCATATAAAAGTATAGAAAAAAATTAAAGTGGATTTATTTTCAGTAAGAGAAGGAGAATTATAATCTTGAAGGATAAGTTTTTTAATATGATTATATTTATATTAGGCATTTTTTCTTTGATAATTTCATTAAAACTATTTTGGAATCTTGGCATATATGTAGATGAATTTAATACTTCTCCAAGCATAGTACTTGGAGGAGATTTTTTGAATGTAATGAATTGGATTGAATTATTTTGTTTAATATTAATTTGCATTTTAAGTGGGATTAGTTTGTTTAAGAATCAAAAGTAGTTTAATATATGATATTAATAAATAGGAAATTCATGATATAATACTTAAAGACATAAGTTTATGGAGGAATATATCATGAATAATTTTAAGTATATATTATTTGATTTAGATGGAACAATAACTGATTCAGGAGAAGGAATAACAAAAGCTGTTCAATATGCATTAAAGCATTTTGGAATAAATGTAGAAGATATTAATGAATTAAAGAAGTTTGTTGGTCCTCCACTAAGGGATTCTTATATGAAGTTTTATAATTTTGATGAAGAAAAGGCAACAGAAGGCATTAAAGTATTTAGAGAATACTATGAAGAAAAAGGAATGTTTGAAAACTCACTATATGATGGTATTGTTGATGTATTAAAGGCTCTAAAGAAGAGTGGTAAAGAATTAATTGTGGCAACATCAAAGCCAGAAGTTCATGCAAAGAAAATATTAGAACATTTTAATGTGGACAAATATTTTACTATAATTGCAGGAGCTGATTTTGAAGAAACAAGAGTAAAAAAAGGTGATGTAATTAAATATGCATTAGATAATTTTAGAAACACATTAAATGATAATGAAGTTTTAAATTTATCACAAGTTATAATGATAGGGGATAGAGAACACGACATTATAGGGGCTAAGGAAAATAATATTAAAGCTATAGGTGTTCTTTATGGATATGGCGATGTTGTTGAACTTACACAGGCTAGGGCTTCGTACATAGTTAGTAAACCTGAAGATTTATTGGAAATATTATTATAATGAAATTCAAAAGCCTCAATTTCCAAAAGTATATAATTTAAAATATAGTAATGAACAATTTGTTAAAAATGTTAAAATGTGTTCAAAAATATGTTATATTGTATAAATTTGATATATAATGTAATTACAAAAATTACTCAAAATTTAACTTTAATACAACCTATAGAATCTTAGAAGACAATAAAAGCCGGTTAGAGATTAATTTCTTTAGCCGACTTTTATTTTATAGTTAAAGATTATAAATTAAAAGAAATTATATAACATAAAAGTAAAATTTACTTAAATTATCTGAATTGAAATAATTTTAAGGAGATAGTAATAATGAGGTATAATTTATTACATAATAAAATGGAGACAACTATTAATTTAGTTATCTCCTTTTTGAGGTTTAGAATATATTATGTCTGTTTAGATTATAGACACAAATATTTAATTATAAACAACTAGATATCTATATTATTTATTGTATTTACTTTTATATTATTAAAAACTTCTTATTTTGTTTTCCAATAAGCAGATGCTTCGCTTTCTAATTTTTTTAATCTAGTATAATAGTCAGGAAATTCCATTAAATGTGCCAAAGCGATTTTACCAGTTAATATTGGATCATCATTAGTTACATTAGTATTAGGAAATTTAGTTCCATGTTCTAATTCAACATTAAGTCCCATTGTAAATTGGTTCAAATCAAATTTCTCTTTAGAAAAGTCAATGTTTAATTTATGTGCTATTTCACGTGCTTCAGATGTTGTAAAGAGTGGTTTTGTTTTTTCTCCTCTAAATTTTGAAAGTACTCCATTTATATATTTCATAGTTTGAGCTCCAAGATATTATTATATATTAATATATGAATAAAGATATTTCATGTGATGAATATATTATATATTTACACTTAGGATAAAATCATCTTAAAATCACAAACTAAAGATAATAAATAAAGAAGAGGTGTATTTATGAATAATGTAGCATGGATTGAATATGTGGGATATCTGGCCTCCATATTAATTGGAATATCAATGTTTATGAAAGATATAGTCAAACTTAGGCTTATTAATTTATCTGGAGCAATATTGTTCACTGTATATGGATTTATAATAAAATCATATCCTGTAGCAATAGTAAACTTAATAATATCATTTACCAATATATATTACTTGTTTAAAATGTATAATAATGATAGTAAATAATATAGGGACGTACTGAGTTTAAGGTGAAATAATCGAAATAAAATTTCCATACAATCGAGCATATCATATATTGAATTTTGGTTGTTATCCACTAAACTCTGATAGTACGTCCATTATTAAATTTTAATAATCATTTTAAAATATATCTTCATCTTTTTCTATATTTATGATTTCGGCATCTGTATTACATTCAATAAAGTTAATTATATCTTCAGCTTTTGAATCAACTTGTGATGAAGATTCACATAAGCTTACAATACCTATGTTTATTATTGTATGAATATCTTGAGTATCACATTCTGCTATGGATATATTAAATTTATTTTTCAATCGCTGAGTTATACTTCTTATTATCATTCTCTTTTCTTTTAAAGAATGAACATATGAAGCCCTTAAAGTGATTTTTAAGAATAAAACTTTCATAATAGATAGCCACCAAGCCTTTCAAATTTATTATTGCTTTTTGATTTCTTCTTTATCCCAAATAAAAAGTTCTTTTGAGTTAGTTAATGCACCAAATAAGTTTTTCTTAAAGCCAGGCATTCTTCCATCTAGCTCATGAATTAAATTTTTTATATCTTCTCGTTTAGTTTTTTTATCAGCAGGACATGGGTTTGTTATTATAGGAAAATTATATTTTTTTGCTACATTTTTTATGCTGGCTTCTGCAATATAAACCATAGGACGAATTAATGTTATTGTATCTTTATCCATTAATGTTTTAGGTGAAAAACAGTTAATCCTGCCTTCATAACATAATGAAAGCATAAGGGTTTCTATTGCATCATCTTTATGATGACCTAAAGCAACTTTATTACAGCCAAGTTCTTTTGCTGTGCTATGTAAAATTCCACGACGAAGT
The DNA here is from genome assembly GCF_900465025.1 of Clostridium neonatale. Classification (NCBI taxonomy): domain Bacteria; kingdom Bacillati; phylum Bacillota; class Clostridia; order Eubacteriales; family Clostridiaceae; genus Clostridium; species Clostridium neonatale. Next base: position 391,359 of record NZ_UICR01000002.1, on the reverse strand, counting down.
TTGGCACAAAGAGAGCATGGATTCTTTTCTTTTTTTATGTCAAATACAATTTCTTGTATATCTGTTTGAATTTCATGAAATTCTATATTTAAATCTTTACATAATTTATGAAGTGGTGAATTATCGACTTTACCAGGATTTAAAGTAATTGCTATAAGTTCAAAATCCTCTGGTGAAAATTTTTTATATTCATTTAAAAGATGAAGGAGTGTTAGACTATCTTTACCACCAGATAAACCAACAGCAATCTTATCACCATTTTCTATTAAGTTATAATCATTTATTGCTTGACGCATTTGGCTAAGTAATTTCCGCATTTTAATGTCCTCCTAAAGTCATGTAGTAAGTATTATTTTAGTATAATATTTCATTTATAAAAATACAATTATAAAAAAATCGCCAAGGCGACTATGATATAGTCTTCTATAAAAATACAAATCCAATAGAATACATAGTTTTTATAAAACGTAATTCTTTAAGCCGTCGATTTTTTTCAGCGCACTCTGGATTTTCTGAGCTTGCCGAAGAAAAGGCCAGGCGCATATAATTTATTTTTTATTCTTTAGGAACTATGCATTTAGTTTATTGCAATATTTTTAAAAATAACTTATCCACAGATTATCCCTGAATATAATTTCCTAAAGAATAAAAAATTATTAAATAAATGAATAATGGAAAAAGATTCTTGACACAATATAGATGATTATCTATACTTATATTGAATATAGATAATCATCTATATTTAGGAGGGATATTTAATGAGTTTAGATTATGAAGATAAAATGAGAATTTTTAAAGCTTTAAGTGATCAAAACAGACTTGAGATAATAGAGATTTTATCATGTAATGAAAAATGTGCATGTGAAATATTAAAAAATTTTGATATTACTCAGCCAACATTATCACACCATATGAAGGTGTTAATGGATTGTGGTTTAGTTGAATGTAACAAAAAAGGAACTTGGAATTATTATAAATTAAGTTCAAAAAAATGTATAGAATTAATAGAGTCATTAAAACAATTATTTTGCGACAATAATAAAAAGAATGTGAAGGAGCCTATATGCAAAGAAGAATAAAAAAATATGATAATTAATCTAGAAATTATTAAAGAATTGAGGAGGTGTAAATTTAATGATAGAAATATTAAAAGATTTATTTAAAAGTGGGGAATTATTAAAAGGAAAGTATGGCATAGAAAGGGAAACATTAAGAGTAAATAAGGATGGAAAGCTTTCAAAAAAGACACATCCCAAAGGGTTTGGTAATAAACTGAAAAATAAATATATAACAATTGATTTTTCGGAAAGCCAGATAGAAATGGTAACTCCTCCTTTAGATAATATGAAGGAAGTTCATAATTTTTTAAATATGTTATATGATATTGTTTCAGTGGAAATTGGTGATGAATATTTATGGCCACAATCTATGCCTTGCTTAATAGAAAATAATGATGAAATACCAATAGGAACTTATGATGACAGTGAGGAAGGAAAGAGAGCCGCTGAATATAGAAAGAGTCTTATAAAAACATATGGAGGAAGAAAACAGCTTATTTGTGGAATTCATTATAATTTTTCTTTTGATGAAAATATAATAAAAAAATTATATGAGTCAAAAAAGCTAAATATAAACGGTGACTATAAAAAATTTAGAGATGAAATTTATTTAAAGGTTGCAAGAAATTTTATAAGATATAGGTGGCTCTTAATTTATTTGCTTGGAAACAGTATAGATGATGAAGCATGTATAAAAGAAGAATATTGCGATAGCATAATATCTTATAGAAATAGTAAATATGGATATAGAAATAAAGAAAATTTATATCCAAGTTATGATAGTGTTAATGCGTATGTAAATAGTTTAAAATCATATATAAATGATCAATATATTCGCAGTTATAAGGAATTATATTCGTCTATAAGGCTTAAGGCAAAGGATGAAAAGAATTTATTAAATTCATTGGAACATGATGGAATAAATTATTTGGAATTTAGAAGTATAGATATAAATCCATTTGAAAAGAGTGGAATAAGTCTAGATGATTTATATTTTCTACAATTATTTAATTTGTTTGTACTTATAAAAGATGAAGAACAATATGATCTTTGGCAGGAAGAGGCATTGGAAAATGCTGATAAGATAAGTTTGTTTGGAATGAACAATATAATTCTTAAAAAGAACGGAAAAGACATTACTAAAGAGAATTATGCATTAGAGATATTAGATGAAATATCAAATATGAATTCAATTTTAGGTTTAGGTAAAGAGCAAGTATTAAAAGAAATATATAATAAAATTTTAAACCATAAAAATACTACAGCTTATAAAATAAAGCAAAACATTAAAGAAAAAGGATATATAAATTCAAACATGATATTATCAGAAATGTATAAACATGAAGCTTTTGAAAAAAGATTTAACTTAGAGGGATATGAAGATTTAGAGTTGTCTACTCAGATATTAATGAAGGAAGCAATAAAGAAGGGGATTTTGGCTCGGGTTATTGATAGGGCTGAAAATTTTATATCTTTAGAGTTTGATGGAAGAAGAGAGTATGTAAAACAAGCTACAAAAACCTCAAAGGATAATTATGTTACAGTTCTTATTATGGAAAATAAAAGTGTAACCAAAAAGGTTCTAAAAGATAATAATATAGAAGTGCCAAGTGGATATGAATTCCATTCTATGAATGAGGCATTAGACAATTTAGATAACTTTATAAATAAACCTATAGTTATAAAACCTAAGTCAACTAATTTTGGTATTGGAATAAGTATTTTCAAAGAAGGCAGTAATAAAGATGATATAATTAAAGCTTTAAAAATAGCATTTTCTAGTGATAATACTGTTCTTGTAGAAGAATTTATAAAGGGAATGGAATTTAGATTTTTAGTGATAGGTGATGAAGTCTGTGGAATACTTCATAGAGTGCCAGCTAATGTTAAAGGTGATGGAATTCATAATATAAAAGAACTAGTTGAAGAAAAAAATAAAGATTCTTTGAGGGGATATAAATACAGAACACCGCTTGAAAAAATAAATTTAGGTGATATTGAAAAGACCTTTTTAAGACTGCAAAATAAAAACTTTGACTATATTCCTAAGAAAGAGGAAATTGTATACTTGAGAGAAAATTCTAATATAAGCACAGGTGGAGATAGCATAGATTTTACAGATGATATTTTAGATAAATATAAGAAAATAGCAGTTCAGGCAGCACAAAAAGTAGGAGCAAAAATATGTGGTGTTGATATGATAATCGAAGATTATAGAAAAGAAGATTCTAATTATGGGATAATAGAATTAAATTTTAATCCTGCAATTCATATTCATTGTTATCCTTACAAAGGGAAAGAGAGAAATATAGGTGAGAAGATATTAGAGTTACTAGGATTTATTTAGTTGTTTATGTAACTCTTATATAAGGATTTGATGTAATTATTATATTTTGATCGAAACTGGTATTTAAAACATCAAGGATTTGAGATTTATAAATCCCAGTTCTTTTATGAAGTTTGTTCTTTAAAACATTTTATCTGGTATATTGTAAAAGTAAAGGGTTAAAAATAAAAAAGTTAAGAAATAGTAATAGTTTAAATTTACTTATTGATTTGCTACGTATAGCATAAAGAATATAAAACTAAGATTCCCCAATAAGTTTATCATTTTGAAGTATATGATCTATTAGCCAGTCATTAAGAAATTGCAATAGTTCTTTAATTGAGACATCTTGATTTGAATCAATATGAGTTAAGTCAAGATTCTCTAGTTTATTTATGAAAGAATCATGCTCTATTTTATGACTAAATAGCCTTTTATAATTTATACTCGCCATATATTTTTCTTCAGTTTCAAAATGAAATTGTGTATAATCCTTTAAAGATTCAAGGATGCCCAATATTTCGTCATATTTATCGAGTTTAAAATTATTAGTTAGTAGCATGTAAGCTTCATTAGTTATTTCAAATAGTTTTTCGTGTTGCTGATCAATAATTTCAATATTTGTTTTAAATTCATCTTTCATTTCATACATAGAATAAGCCCCCTCTTTAACAGTGTTTTCTATATTATATAATTATAATAATAAATATACAATATAGAAAATTTTTGTAAGCAAATTATAGTAATCAAATAATTTAAAAAATATAAAATTGGAGGAATAAAAATGAATTTAAATTGGAGTTTAAAAGAACTTTATACATCATTTGAATGTGATGAGTTCAAAAAAGATATACTAAAATTAAAGGATATGATAAATGAAATAAATGATTATAGCTGTGAATTAGAAAAGTACAGTGATATAGATAATCTTGAAAGTTATATAAAGAAGTTTACTACATTTAAAGATTTATCATATAAATTAAGCATATATATAAACTTGAGCTTAAGCGTAAATACAAAGAACACCGAAGCATTAAAGTATAGTGATATATTAGATAATGAATTAACTGAAATTGTTGAAAGTGAGACAAAGATAAAGAGATATATTAGTAATATAAAAAATATAGATGACCTTATTAACAAATCAGAATTACTTAAAGAACATGAATATATTTTAAAGGAAATAGTTGAAGAAAGTAAGTATTTACTTACCAATAGAGAAGAAAAAATAATTGCAAGTATGAAAAACACTGGATCTAATGCGTGGTCAAAGCTAAAGGATAATTTAATATCTAATTTAATGGTGGATATTGATAAAGACGGAAAAAAGGAAAGTCTTCCTTTAACAGTTGTTTTAAACATGGCTTATGATGATAATGAAGAAATTAGAAAAAAAGCATATGAAGCTGAAATAGCATCATATAAAAAAGTTGAAGAAGGTGTTGCAGCTGCTTTAAATGGTATAAAAGGAGAAGTAATCGCAATTTCTAATTTACGTGGATATGAATCACCACTTTACATGACTTTAAAACAATCTCGTTTAAGTGAACAATCATTAAATGCAATGCTTGATGCCATTAAAGAAAATCTACCTATATTTAGAAAGTATTTAAGAAGAAAAGGTGAAGTTTTAGGATATAAGAATGGATTACCTTTTTATGATTTATATGCACCAGTTAGTAAAGCTGATATGAAGTTTAGTTATGAAGAAGCATGTAAATTTGTAGAAAAGAATTTTAGAACCTTTAGTGATAATTTGGGAGATTTTGCACATAAAGCTATTTATAATAGCTGGATAGATGTTATGCCGAAGGAAGGAAAAGTTGGTGGTGCTTTTTGTGAAAACATACATTTCTTAAAGGAAAGCAGATTTTTACTTAACTTTGGAGGAAATTTTGGTGATGTTGTTACGCTTGCTCATGAGCTTGGTCATGGTTTTCATGGGGAATGTTTAAATGATGAAAGTACATTAAACTCCGATTACCCAATGCCAATAGCTGAAACAGCTTCAACATTTTGCGAAACAATAATAAAAAAAGCAGCATTAAAAGAGGCAACTAAAGAAGAAGCGCTTACAATTTTGGAAACAGAAATAAGTGATTGTACGCAAGTTATAGTAGATATATATTCAAGATTTTTATTTGAAAAGTCAGTTTTTCATAAGAGAAAGGAAAGTTCTTTAACTGTTGAAGAAATAAAAGAACTTATGATTAAAGCTCAAAAAGAAGCTTATGGAGATGGTCTTGATAATAATTATTTACATCCATATATGTGGGCATGGAAACCGCATTATTATGATGCTGATTATAATTATTATAATTTTCCGTATGCATTTGGATTATTATTTGCTAGAGGATTATATGCAGAATACTTAAAAAAAGGAAGTAGTTTTTCTTCAGATTATGAAAAGTTACTTTCAATTACTGGAAAGAATAATTTAGAAGATGTAGCGAAATCTATGAATATTAATATAAATAATATAGATTTCTGGAGATCTTCATTAAAAACAATTGAAAATGACATAGAAAAATTTATAAGTCTTACAGAGGTTAATGGAAATTAGACTTATGCATACTAGAATATAAGAAAGAGTGATATTGTTTGTTTGATGCCATAACGCGAATAGATTTTTCTATTTTAAATTTTATACAGGAAAACATTAAGAATACATTATTAGATAAGATCATGGTTTTTATAACTTCTCTTGGAAACATGTCAATAATATGGATTATTATAGGTATATGTCTTTTGATAAGTAAAAGATATAGAAAGTATGGAATAATGTTGTTTATAGCATTATTGTTATGCGCTATAGTTGGTAATTTAACATTAAAGCCATTAGTTGCAAGAATAAGACCGTTTAATTCTAAGCCATTAATTGATGGACTTCTTATAAAAGAACCTTTAGATTATTCGTTTCCATCTGGACACACCATGTGTTCTTTTGCGCCTGCTGTAGTTCTTTACTATATGAATAAAAAGGCTGGAATATGTGCAGTTATTTTAAGTACATTAATAGGATTCTCAAGATTATACTTATATGTACATTATCCGTCAGATGTGGCAAGTGGGGCTATTATAGGGATCATATTAGGAACACTATCAATTTATTTATATAATATGATACAAAGTAAAATAAATTAAGTTGATTTATAAATTTTTGAAGTTATATTAATTTGAGGCTATATTAAAATGATTAGTCAGTTTTAATATAGCCTCAATTTATTAATTAGAGGGGTATTTTAAAGTAACTAAATACTTTAAAATACAACTTCATTATATGGCGTATTTTTCTTCTACTGTAATAGCTTTTTCTGCAGAAGATATTTTTACTTGTGTCATTGACACTGGATCTAATATTTCTTCAATTTGATCTTTTGTTAAAAGCTCCTCTTCAAGAACAATTTCTTTAACTGTCTTTCCAGTTTTTAATGCAGTTTTTGCAATATGAGAAGATTCCTTATAACCAATGTAAGGACAAAGTGCAGTAGTAATTCCAACACTGATTTCTAAAAGTTCCTTACATCGATCTTCATTAGCGGTAATTCCAGAAACGCAATTATCTACAAAAGTCATTACAGCATTTGTTAATGTTTCTATTGATTCAAATAAGTTGTAGAATAATACTGGTTCAAATGCATTTAATTCTAATTGTCCAGATTCAGCTGCCATTGTAATTGTAAAGTCGTTTCCTATTATATTGAAAGCAACTTGTGATACTACCTCTGGAATAACAGGATTTATTTTACCTGGCATAATTGATGAACCATTTTGCATTGCTGGCAAAGAAATTTCGCCAATTCCAGTCTTAGGACCGCTTGATAATAATCTTAAATCATTGGCTATTTTAGAAAGATCAACAGCGCAAGTCTTTAATATTCCTGAGACACTTACAAATCCATCAAGATTTTGAGTTGCATCAATTAAATCAGATGCTTGTCTTATATCTAAACTAGTTACTTTCTTCAAGTTATTTTCTATATTATATAAATATTCAGAACTTACATTTATTGAAGTTCCAATGGCTGTAGCACCAATATTAACTATAAGCATTTCTTCTTTGGCTTTTGTAAGCCTGTTAATATCACGCTTGATAACTGATGCAAAAGCATGAAATGATTGACCAAGTCTTATTGGAACAGCATCTTGAAGTTGAGTACGCCCCATTTTAATTATATTATTAAATTCCAAGGATTTTAATTCTAAAGCATTATATAAACGTTGAAGTTCATTTATTGCATCTGGAAGTAATTTTAAAACTGTGAGTTTACCAGCCGTTGGAAAAACATCATTAGTAGATTGAGCCATATTCACATGATCATTTGGATGAATAATTGAATAATCACCTTTGCAGCCGCCAAGGAGTTCAATTGCACGATTTGCTATAACTTCATTTGCATTCATGTTTGAAGATGTTCCGGCACCTCCTTGAATTGCATCTACAATAAATTCATCATGAAGTTTTCCGCTTATTATTTCATCACATGCATTTATAATTGCAGTTGCTAATGAGGAGTCTAGAAGACTAGCATTTCTGTTTGTTATGGCACAAGCTTTTTTTATTTCTGCAAGGCTTATTATAAATTTTGGATGCAGTCTTTTATTGGTTATAGAAAAATTTTTACTTGCTCTTAATGATTGAACTCCATAATAAGCATTTTCTGGGACATTCAAACTACCTATTGAATCATATTCTTTTCTTATTTTCATAATAAATCCTCTTTTCTAACTAATATTTATATTTTCTTAAATCTAAATAAAAATTAATAATTTATTTTGTTTTCATCTGACAATTGAAGATTAGCATTGTTTGAAATTGATGTAAATATATTCAAGGTAATTATGAATAAAACCATAAAAATAATTTAATAAACTTTAATAATTTTAAATAAAAAATAAAATAACTTTAGAATATAAAAACGAATATTGATACTAAAATAATAGTTAATATTCGATATTGCTTAAAAATAGAAATAAAATATATCTGATATATATGGTAACTAAGGAATTTCATTTAATAAAATAAAGATTTGATAGATTTGTTATGGATTATATAAAAATCATTGCTGTTAATTTTTTTATAAATAAGTAAAAAAAACTTGAAAAAAATGTGTAAAGACTTTATTATATAAATATAGAACAGTGTCAAAGTTAATTTTTATAAATAAGTTTTGAAAAGTTATTTATAAAATTAAATCTGAACATTAAACACAATTTTATATTTCGCAAAGACGCGTATCAATAGTTTATATTGATGCGCTTTTTTTATTAAAAAGGGGGGAATTAATCATGGACAAAATTGATTTAAAGATTATTGAATTATTACAAAAGAATGCACGTTTTCCGCTCAAACACTTAGCAGAAGAGGTATTCTTATCTACACCAGCAGTGTCATCACGTATAGAAAAGCTACAAGAAGCTGGAATTATAACTGGATATACAGCGAATATTAATCCAATTAAACTAGGATATAATATAAAAGCATTTATTAATTTAGAAGTGTCACCGAAACAAAAAACAGATTTCTATCCATTTATAAAATCATGTCCAAATGTACTGGAATGTAACTGCGTTACAGGAAAATATTCTATGCTTATTAAGGTGGCATATCATACAACAGAAGAACTAGATGCATTTATTAATGAAATACAAAAGTTCGGAAACACAGAAACACAAATTGTATTTTCAACGGCAGTAGAACACAGAGGAATTAACTTAAGTAAAGATGAAGAATACTTTGTAAAATAAAGATTAATCCAATAAAAAATAATTTTTTTAGTTATATGTTAAATTTCTAAATCATAATATATAGTAATTAAACTAATGAATAGATATATTTAGTGTTAGAAATTTAACAGGAGGTAATTTGGTGGGGGAATATGAAGAGAACCTAAATGAAAATAAAAACATTATTTTAAGAAACATAGAACAAAGTAAACAAGCAGGTTTAAATAAAGTTTCCGCAGTCTTTGCAATAAGCAAAAGGGATGAAGTAAGAAAGAATATGATTACTGATTTAGCAGCTTGGCTTATTACAAATGGATATAAAGTATCTTTAAAAGAGGGCGAATTAAAAATATTAATTATAGAATGGGATTAACATAAATAAAGGACGTACTGAGTTTGGTGGATAAAAACTGAAATAAAGCTCTTATGTGTGGCTCGCTTGCTACACATAAGAGCTTTATTTCTTTATTTTATCTAAATTTATAGTATCAACATTATTGTTGTAAATAAATATATTTTTAAATTAAGAAGCAATTATTTATACATGTTAAAGATTTAAAAGTTCATATTTTATCATTTTTTAAAAGGTATAATTTTATGAATTTATAAATATCGGAATATAAATTCTTAAGAATTTGCTTATTTATTGGGAATCACAGGACTTTTTAAATTATATTCAATTTCGATTATTTCTCACTAAATTCTGATTTTACGCAATTTATTTATGGTGTTCATTAAAATATTTTAGATCAAATAAATATTTTTCACTTTCTTGCATTTTATGAACTAAAAATTTTAAATCGCTAGAGAGCATATAAAGTTCTTGTGGAGAAAGATTTGATTTATTAAATTCGTCTGTATCTTTTATAATATTGTTAATTTTATTTATGGTGTTATCTATGGATGCAGCTGTATCTGAAAGTTTATTATTTAAAACTGAGATGCTTTGTTTAACACTATTTAATTCAAAATATAAATTATCTAATTTATTATTAAATTCTATTGATAATTTAGTTATTGATTCTAAAATGTCAGCATTGTATGCCAAAATTATCACTACCTTTTTAATTGAAAGATATATTTTATTATGTACATTTTAATAAAGTTTTATTACATATATTATAATAATCACACTATGAAGAAATATTACATGAAAAATACAATAAAGAATAGTCTTTATAATATAAGGTGAAAATTGACAAAATAACATATAAATTATAGAATAAATGTATTATTACATAATAAATAAAGAAATGGAGCGATAGGCATGAAGGCAATATTAACAGTAATTGGAGAAGATAAAGTTGGTATTATAGCAGGTATCAGCAATAAAATGTTAGAATATAAAATAAATATTCTAGATGTTAATCAAACTATAATGCAAGGATTCTTTACAATGATTATGGTACTTGATATTAAGGAAATGAATGTAAGCTTCGAAGAAGTTAAGGCAGGATTAAATGCTGAGGGTGAAAGACTTGGGGTTGAAGTAAAGGTTCAAAAAGAAGAAATCTTTAAATCAATGCATTCACTATAATAGGAGGGCTATAATGAATACTAACAACATATTAGAAACAATAAAAATGATTGAGGAAGAAAAGCTTGACGTAAGAACTATAACAATGGGTATATCATTACTTGATTGTATAGACAGTGATGGAGAAAAAGCTAGAACGAAGATATATGATAAAATTACTAAGTCTGCTGAAAACTTAGTTAAAGTAGGGCGTGAAATTGAAACTGAATTTGGTATTCCAATAGTAAATAAAAGAGTTTCAATAACACCTATGTCAATAGTTGCAGGAGCAAGTAATGATACAAGTTATGTTAAATTTGCTCAAACTTTAGATAGGGCAGCAGAAACACTTGGAATAGACTTTTTGGGGGGATTTTCAGCTTTAGTTCAAAAAGGATGTACTAAAGGTGATAAGATTTTAATTGATTCAATTCCTGAAGCATTAGTTACTACAAATAAAGTATGTGCATCTGTAAATGTAGGCTGCACAAAATCAGGAATAAATATGAATGCTGTAAGAGACATGGGAGAAATTATTAAAAGAACAGCAGAACTTACTAAAGATCAGCATGGTTTTGGATGTGCAAAGCTAGTCGTATTTGCAAATGCTGTTGAAGATAATCCATTTATGGCAGGAGCTTTCCACGGTGTAGGAGAAGCAGAAAAAATAATAAACGTTGGGGTTAGTGGACCAGGAGTTGTTAAAAGAGCCCTTGAACAAGTTAGAGGACAATCTTTTGATGCTGTTGCAGAAATGATTAAAAAGACAGCATTTAAGGTTACTAGAATGGGAGAACTTGTTGCAAATGAAGCTTCAAGAAGACTTGGAGTTCCTTTTGGGATAGTTGATCTATCACTGGCACCAACACCAGCAGTTGGAGATTCTGTTGCAGAAATATTAGAAGAGATAGGACTTGAACAAGTTGGAACACATGGTACTATAGCAGCCCTTGCTATGCTTAATGATGCAGTTAAAAAAGGTGGTGTTATGGCTTGTAGCCATGTTGGTGGTCTTAGTGGTGCATTCATTCCAGTATCAGAAGATGCCGGTATGATAGATGCAGTTATAAGTGGATCATTAAACTTAGAAAAGTTAGAAGGGATGACTTGTGTATGTTCAGTTGGACTTGATATGATTGCAATTCCAGGAGATACACCAGCATCTACAATTTCAGCAATGATTGCAGATGAAGCTGCAATAGGAGTTATAAACAATAAAACTACAGCTGTAAGAATTATACCAGCTCCAGGATGTGTTATTGGAGATATGGTTGAATTTGGAGGACTTTTAGGTAGAGCACCTGTTATGAAGGTAAATGGTAAGTCGTCAGAATTATTTACAGCAAGAGGTGGAAGAATTCCAGCTCCAATACATTCATTTAAAAACTAAAATGTAGTATATATTACATAGATATAAACATTAAATATAGCATTAATTAAATTATGAATAAGCATAAATTGTATATGTGTACAGTTTATGCTTATTTTTGTTATTCAAAAATGTATATTCTTGGTTAATTTTCATAATAAGTTGCTTAATCCTTTTCCTAAAATTAGAAAAAGAATGCCTAAAGAATTAGTCAACTTATAGATTTTTTTTATGAATTGCAGATGTAGGGATATATATGATAGTTATATATTACTTTTTAAAGTTTTGTTATGGCCAATAGTTCTTTAATAAAAGTGATAAAAGTAGTATATATAAAATTACATTTAATATTGGTATACGCATAGTTAGATTATAGAAATGAGATTACATTTAATATTCGTACATATATAGTTAAATTATAGAAAAGATATTAACTAAAACCAATATATGAATACTTTATAAAAATATTTTATCAAAACTTGACAAAAAAACTGGTATAAAATATAATAAATTCGAGAAACACGAACTATATAAATAAAAAAATAATAAAAGTTCGAAAAGCAAAGGGAAAATTCATTGTTAACATTAAAGCAGATTTTTAATTTTTAGGAGGAAAACCAATGAAAAAAAGACTTTTATCACTAATAGCTACATCAGTATTAGCTATATCTTTATTTGCAGGATGTGGAAGCACAAATAGTAATACTTCTCAAGGAGACAAGTCATCAGATACATCTAATTCTGTAAAATTAGGTATGGTTACTGATACAGGTTCAATAGATGATAAATCATTTAACCAAGGAACTTGGGAAGGCCTTGAAAGAGCTAAAGAAGAATTAGGAGCTGAAATCAAATATTTAAAGCCTGTTGGTGAGACAGAAGCAGATTATTTAAAAGAGTTTGGTAATCTTTATGATGCTGGAGTTAAATTTATGGTAACACCGGGATTTAAATTTGAAACAGCAATATATAAGGCTCAAGAGAAATATAAAGACGCTAAATTTGTACTTATAGATGGAGCTCCAAATGATGGTAATGGAAATTACTTGGTAGGAGAAAATACAGTTTCTATTATGTTTTCAGAGCATGAAGCAGGGTTCTTAGTTGGTGTTGCAGCAGCAGTACAATTAAAAGAAGGGAATCTTGGATTTATAGGCGGAATGGAAAACCCTAATGTTCAAAGATTTAACTGGGGATTCCAACAAGGTGTTGCATATGCTAATGAAAATTTAGGAACTAATACGACAATAAAACCTGAAAATGTAGTTTATGAGGGTACATTCACTAATGTCGCAGGTGGTACTCAAATAGCAGCTCAGATGTATGACAGAGGTGTTAAAGCAATATTTGCAGCAGCTGGTGGAGTAAGTGCTGGAGTTATAACTGAAGCTAAAACTAGAGCTAATGGTGGAGAAGAAGTTTGGGTAATTGGTGTTGATTCTGACCAATACAATGATGGTGTTTATGAGGATGGTAAATCAATAGTTTTAACATCAGCAATTAAGAAAGTGGATACAGCAACTTTCGATATGGCTAAGGCATATAAAGAAGGTAAATTCCCAGGGGGAGAAAGTTTAACATTTGACGTAACAAATGATGGCGTAGGAATTCCAGCTGAAAATCCAAATCTTAGTGATGAAACAATAAAAGTTGTAAGCGAAGTTCAAGAAAAACTTAAAGCAGGTGAAATTAAGGTTTCAGGAGAACAAGGTAACTTAATAAAATAATATAAAAGTTAATATAATAGCTGATAATTAGATTGACAATGCACAACATTCATTTTGTGTGCGTTGTCAATTGTTAATTATATGGTTAATAGTATAATTAGATTTAAGAAAAAGGCTTTTTATTTTTAGGAGGAAATTTATGATTAAAAAAATACCTGTAATAATTGATACAGATCCAGGAATTGATGATGCAGTAGCGCTTGCTGCAGCTTTTGCATGTGATAGATTAGACATAAAATTAATATCTACAGTGTCAGGAAATGTTGGAATTGAAAATACAACAAACAATGCATTAAAATTAGTAGAGTTTTTTAATAAGGATATTAAAGTTTCAAAAGGTGCTTCAAGACCATTAATAAAAGAATGTGAGCATGCAGAGCATATTCATGGTGAAAGCGGAATGGATGGTTATGACTTCAAAAGTCCAAAAAGGTCTGTATATGAAAAGAATTCTGTAGAAGCTATGCGTGAAATAATTCAAGAAAGTGATGAAAAAATTACATTAGTTACAATAGGTCCTTTAACTAATGTAGCTACACTATTTCTTGCTTACCCAGAAGTGAAAGAAAATATTGAAAAAATAGTCGTAATGGGTGGATCATCAGGTAGGGGAAACGTTACTCCAGCTGCTGAATTTAATATATATGCAGATCCTGAAGCAGCTAAAATTGTTTTTAAAGCAGGCATAAAGATAGTTGTTTGTGGATTAGATGTAACATCTACTGCAACATTAGATGTGCCTACTATAAATGAATTAAAGAATATGAATAAAGCTGGAGAAATGTGTTATTCATTATTTAAACATTATAGAGATGGAAGTATAGAAAATGGAGATCTTCAAATGCATGACTTAACAACAATTGCATACTTAGATAATCCGGATTTGTTTGAAAGTAAAGAAGCTTTTATAGATATAGAAGTTGATGGTGAATACACAAAAGGATTTATGATAGTTGATTTTGATGGCAAGTATAGTAAAGAAAAAAATGCTGAGTTTTGCACTAAGATAGATGTAGTAAGACTTAGAAAGTGGATATTAGATTTATTTAATAATATTAATATATAGATATATGGATTGGGGAGATTAATTTGAAGCATTATTCAATTGAAGTGGCAGGAGTTAAACGAGAATTGCCAGTTATAAAAATAAATGATGAAATATCAATAGCTTCTTTTGTAGTTCTTGGAGATACAGAACTTATTTGTGCAGCTGCAAAAGAACTAAAAGAAAAACTACCAGAGGCTGATATTTTTGTGACAGCAGAAGCTAAAGGAATTCCACTTGCACAGGAGCTTGCAAGAATTATGGATATGCCAAAATACATAGTTGCAAGAAAGTCAATTAAATCATATATGCAAAATCCTATAGTTAGAAAAGTGAAATCCATAACTACTAAAGATGAACAAATTTTATGTTTAGATGGAATTGATGTAGAATACTTAAAAGGTAAAAAAGTGCTTTTAGTTGATGATGTTGTATCTACTGGTGAATCTATAAATGAACTCAAAGAGCTTACAAAAGAAGCTGGGGCTGAAGTGGTAGGCAAGGTTTCTATACTTACTGAAGGAAATGATGATAGTAACAGTGATGTAATTGCTTTAGGAAATTTACCTGTCTTTAATAATTAAAATAATACGAGAAGATGCTGAAATAAGGAATTATTTTAGCATTTTTTTATTTTTATCATATTTTCTAGAAAGCAGATATCTATAAATTTTAAATTATAAGAATAGCTCTAAAATTTAATATAAATATTACTATGAATACAATAATTTTCATCAACATATTAAGAATAACTTGTATTTATTAACACAAGATAGTATATATATTAAACTTTGTTCATAAATACAAGAGAGGAAAGATGAAGGTTATGTCAAAGGTGATAAAATATTTAAAACAATCAATAGGCGCAATAATTTTAGTGGTTATATTATTAATAATACAAGCAACCTGTGATCTTTCTCTTCCAGAGTATACTTCAAAAATAGTAAATATAGGTATACAGCAAGGTGGAATAGAAAATTTAGTCCCAGAAGTTATTAGAGAAAGTCAATTTTATAAAATAAAGTTATTTCTAAAAAATGATGACAAAGTGGTTTTAGAAAATAGCTATAAGGAAATATCAAAAGAGAATTTATTAGAGAAGGAATATAATAGTTATGTTTCTCAGTATCCAGCACTAAAAAATGAACCATTATATATAAAGAAAAATTTAGATAAAAATGAGGAGAATAACTTAAGTAATATAATTAGCAGACCAGTAGTTATGATTTATTCTTTGGAAAGTGATTCAGAATTTGCAAAAAGTATAGGAAATAATATATCATCAAATTTATTAACAGATACTGAGAATAATTCATTAAGCATATATGAGTTACTTCAAATGCTGCCAGAAGAACAATTGAATATTATTATTGATCAAATAAATAGTTCATTAAATAGTATTCCACATTCTTTAATTTCTCAAGTTGGAGTTGAATATGTAAGAAATGAATATATAGCAGTTGGTATAGATATAGATTCTATGCAGAGTGATTATATATTAGCTTCTGGTGTAAAAATGCTTGGTCTTGCATTTTTATCTATGATAAGTGTAGTTTTAGTAGTATTACTTGCTTCGAGAATAGCAGCAAAGCTTGGAAAAGTATTAAGAAAAGATGTATTTAGAAAGGTTGTGAATTTTTCAAGCAACGAATTCAATAAATTTTCTACAGCATCATTAATAACACGTACAACAAATGATATTCAGCAAGTTCAAACTCTTTTAGTAATGCTTTTAAGAATGGTATTTTATGCACCAATACTAGGCGTAGGTGGATTTATTAAAGTTTTAAATACAAATAAAAGCATGAGCTGGGTAATTGGAGTAGCACTCGTAGCTATTCTTGTGGTTGTTGGAAGTCTTTTTGGAATGGCTATGCCAAGA
This sequence comes from Clostridium neonatale, assembly GCF_900465025.1. Taxonomy (NCBI): domain Bacteria; kingdom Bacillati; phylum Bacillota; class Clostridia; order Eubacteriales; family Clostridiaceae; genus Clostridium; species Clostridium neonatale. The sequence continues at coordinate 374,709 of NZ_UICR01000002.1, read as the reverse complement.
TTTAAAAAAGTTCAAATTTTAATTGATAAATTAAATGGTGTTTCCCGTGAAATACTAACTGGTATCCCAGTAATAAGAGCATTTCAGACTGAAGAACATGAAGAAAAGCGATTTGATGGCGTGAATATAGATTTAACTAAAACCAACCTTTTTGTTAATAGAATTATGATTGTAATGATGCCTGCACTTATGTTTATCATGAATGGTATTACTGTACTTATTGTTTATGCAGGTTCAGGCAACATAAATGAAGGCCTAATGCAGGTTGGAGATCTTATGGCATTTATACAATATACAATGCAGATAGTTATGGCATTTCTGCTTATTTCAATGGTTTCTGTATTGCTTCCAAGAGCTATGGTGTGTGCAAAACGTATAGGTGAAGTGTTAAGCATAGATAATACTGTTCTAGATCCAGAAAGACCAGAAAACTTTCATGTAAGCAAAAAAGGATCTGTTGAATTTAAAAATGTGAGTTTTACATATCCAGGTTCAGATAAGGAAACATTAAGTGATATTTCATTTACTGCAAAGAAAGGTCAGACAATAGCTATAATAGGAAGTACTGGTAGTGGGAAGTCTACACTTATAAATTTGATTCCAAGACTTTTTGATGTTACTAAAGGACAAATATTAGTGGATGGTGTAAATATTAAAAATGTAAGTCAGCATGAACTTAGAGAAAAAATAGGATTTGTTCCTCAAAAAGCAATTTTATTTTCAGGAACCATAAAAGAAAATATTAAATATGGAAATGAAAGAGCACATGCTGATGAAGTGAAGAAAGCTGTAAGAATTGCTCAGGCTACAGACTTTGTGGAAAGTAAAGAAGAAAAATATGATGCATTTATTTCACAAGGTGGAAGCAATGTATCAGGTGGTCAAAAGCAGAGATTATCTATAGCAAGAGCAATTGCTAAAAATCCTGAAATATTTATTTTTGATGATAGTTTCTCAGCACTTGATTACAAGACTGATGTTGCCCTTAGAAAAGCATTAAAAGAAGAAACTAAAGGAAGTACTTCAATTATAGTAGCTCAAAGAATAAGTACTGTATTAAATGCAGATTTAATACTTGTTTTAGATAAAGGAAAAATAGTAGGACGTGGAACTCATAAAGAACTTATGAAAAATTGTGAAACATATAGGCAGATAGCTTTATCACAACTTTCAAAGGAGGAACTTGAAGATGAGTAATAATAACAAAAGACAAGGACATATGCCGGGAATGGGACCTATGGGTATGGGAAGAGGTAATGCCCCAGGTGTAAAGGCAAAAGATTTTAAAAAAACTATGAAAGATTTAATGAAATATCTAAGTGTATATAAAGTAGGTATTATATTAGTTATTGTATTTGCTATTTTCAGTACAATATTTTCTATATTAGGCCCTAAAATTATGGGAAATGCTACAACAGAACTTTTTAACGGCCTTATGAGTAAAATATCTGGAGGTGCAGGTATTGATTTCAGTAAGATAAATAAAATACTTCTAACACTTATAATTTTATATGCTTTAAGCGCACTATTTTCATTTATACAAGGATTTATAATGACCGGAATATCTCAAAAGTTTACATATAAGCTGAGAAAAGAAATGAGTGAAAAGATAAATAGAATGCCTATGAGTTATTTTGATAGGCGTACTCATGGTGAAGTTTTATCTATAGTAACTAATGATGTAGACACTTTAAATCAAAGTTTAAACCAAAGCATGACTCAGATAATAACCTCTATAAGCACAATAATAGGAATATTTTTTATGATGTTATCTATAAATGTGGCTATGACTTTTGCCGTACTTCTGGTTGTACCCATTTCTTTATTTTTAATTTCATTTATAGTTAAAAAGTCTCAAAAATATTTTAAACTCCAACAAGAATATTTAGGCCATGTTAATGGCAAAATTGAAGAGACTTATGGAGGACAAAATATAGTAAAACTATTTAATGCAGAAGAAAAAGAAATAAAAAGATTTAATGAAGATAATGAAGTGCTTTATAAAAGTGCATGGAAATCACAATTTTTATCGGGTCTTATGCAGCCAGTAATGCTGTTTGTAGGAAATTTATCATATGTGGCAGTAGCAATTTTAGGAGGGTATTTAACTATTAAAGGAAAAATAACCGTTGGTGATATTCAATCCTTTATTCAGTATAGCAGAAACTTTACTCAGCCAATAAGTCAGATTGCCCAGGTATCTAATCTTTTACAGTCAATTGCAGCATGTTCAGAAAGAATATTTGAATTTTTAGATGAAGATGAAGAAGAACAGATTGTAAGTAATCCGAGGTCTATAGAAAATATAAAGGGAAATGTTACATTTGAAAATATTGAGTTTGGGTATATTCCAAATAAAATAATACTTAAAGGCTTTACGACCCAAATAAAGAAAGGTGAAAAGGTTGCTATAGTTGGACCAACTGGCGCGGGAAAAAGCACGATTATAAAACTTTTAATGAGATTTTATGATGTAAATAGTGGAGTAATACTTATTGATGGAATAAATATTAAAGATTTTAACAGACGTGAACTTAGAAAATTATTTGGTATGGTTCTTCAAGATACATGGCTTTTTAATGGAAGTATAAAAGAAAATATAAGATATGGAAGATTAGATGCAAGTGATGAAGAAGTTATTAAGGCAGCAAAGAGTGCTGAAATTGATGATTATATAGAATCTCTTCCTGAAAAATATGACATGGTATTAAACGAGGAAGGTACAAATATTTCCCAAGGTCAAAAGCAGCTTTTAACAATAGCAAGGGCAATACTTGCTGATGCCAAAATACTAATTTTAGATGAAGCTACAAGTTCAGTGGATACAAGGACAGAGCTTAAAATTCAAAATGCTATGGATAACCTTATGAGAGGCAGAACAAGTTTTGTTATTGCCCATAGGCTATCTACAATAAAAAATGCAGATCGTATTTTAGTTGTTAAGGATGGAAATATAATAGAGCAGGGAAATCATGAAGAACTCATGGCAGCCAATGGCTTCTATACTAATTTATATAATTCTCAATTTGAAAAGAAGATTAACTAATATTTTAAGTATTTCCTTGGAAATATTTTGAAAACGAAAAGGAGAAATAGAAATATGACTACTAAATATAAGAATACAAAAAAGAAAATGGCATCTTTAGGACTTAGAAAAACTGAGGAGGGAGATTATACATATATAGATCCAAATGATAAAACTTCAGAATTTATTCCTGTTAGAAATAAAAAGAATAAATAAAGCCAGAACATGTTTTTTATTAATGTATATCTTTCATAATGCGGTAGATGATATAGAATTATATCACTACCTTTTTTATTTAAAAATATATTGGAAGTGTATTTTATATATTAGTTTTTTATGTATTTGTGTTATAATCTTTAAAGAAAAACACAAGAAAATTAAGTAGGTGCAAATATGTTAACTGAAAAAAAGTTTTTACCAATAAGTAGAAGAGATATGAAAGAAAGAGGCTGGGATGAATGTGACTTTGTTATAGTTACAGGAGACAGCTATATAGATCATCATAGCTTTGGAACAGCAATTATATCAAGAGTTTTAGAAGCTCATGGATATAAGGTTGGTATTATACCTCAGCCAGACTGGAATAATATTTATGATTTCCAAAGACTAGGCAGACCAAAGTATGCGTTTTTAGTAAATGCAGGTAATATGGATTCAATGGTTAATCATTATACAGTAGCCAAAAAGCTTAGAGAAAAAGATATGTATTCTCCAGGCGGGAAAATGGGCCTTAGACCTGATAGGGCAACAATCGTTTATTGTAATAAAATAAGAGAAGCTTATAAGGATATAGATATAGTAATTGGCGGAGTTGAAGCAAGTCTTAGAAGATTTGCACATTATGATTATTGGGAAAATAAAGTTAGAAAATCAATGCTTGTTGATAGCACAGCAGATCTTTTAATTTATGGAATGGGAGAAAAACCAATAGTTGAAGTAGCAGAAAGCTTAAAAAATGGAGTACGTGCAAAAGATATAACATATGTAAGGGGAACATGTTATTTAACTGAAAGTTTAGATGACATTCATGAAGGTTACATAGAAGTGCCATCATATAAGGAAGTTGTATCTGATAAAATAAAATATGCTAAAGCAAGCAAAATAGAATATGAAGAACAGGATAGTGTAAGAGGCAAGATTATTGTTCAAAAGCATGGAAATAAGTATATGGTTCAAAATATACCTCAGCCGCCTTTAAATAGAGAAGAATTAGATGCAGTTTATGATCTTCCATATATGAAAACATATCATCCATCATATGAAAGTAAGGGAGGAGTTCCTGCTATTGAAGAAGTACAATTTAGTACTGTAAGTTCAAGAGGATGCTTTGGTGATTGCAAATTCTGTGCAATAACACTTCATCAAGGAAGAGTAGTTCAAAGCAGAAGTAAGGAATCAATATTAAAAGAAGTAGAGCAAATTACAAAGCTAAAAGATTTTAAAGGATATATTCATGATGTTGGAGGACCAACAGCAAACTTTAGACAGCCAGCATGCAGCAAACAGTTAGCTTTTGGCGCATGTAAAGGTAAGGAATGTTTATCTCCATCTGTATGTAAGAACATGGATGTAGATCATAGTGAATATTTAGATTTACTTAGAAGTATAAGAAAGGTTCCAGGAGTTAAAAAGGCGTTTGTTCGTTCTGGGCTTAGATATGATTACATAATGGCTGATAAAGATGATACATTCTTTAAAGAGCTTGTTGAGCATCATGTAAGTGGTCAGCTTAAAGTTGCACCAGAACACGTAAGTGCAGAAGTACTAAAATATATGGGTAAGCCAAGTGGTGATACTTATGATAAGTTTGTTGCAAAGTTTGAGAAGATAACCAAGAAGCTTGGTAAGAAACAGTACATAGTTCCATATTTAATGTCTTCTCATCCAGGAAGCACTCTTGAATGTGCAATTGAACTGGCTGAATATTTAAGAGATATAAATTATCATCCAGAGCAGGTTCAGGATTTTTATCCAACGCCAGGAACACCATCTACTACAATTTATTACACTGGAATAGATCCAATTACAATGAAGGAAGTGTATGTTCCAAAAACTAAACATGAAAAATCAATGCAGAGGGCTCTTCTTCAATATAGAAATCCTAAATATTATAATCTTGTCTATGAAGCTTTAACTGAAGCAGGAAGAACAGATTTAATTGGAGATGGACCAAAGTGTCTTATAAGAGATAAATTTGATTCAAATAATAAGTACAGTCAGAAGAGTTTGGCTAAAAGAAAAAATAATAGCAATAATGATGTTAGAAATAAGTCAAAAAATCTTCAAGAAAATAATAAAAAAACTAAAGGCAGAAATTTAGAGTCAGGCAAATCATCAAAAAGCAAAGGTTTGGATTCTGGCAGAAGTAAAAAGAAAAATACATTAAAATCTAATAATAAATTAAGAAGGTCACGTTAATTAAGAATTTGGTTGATAACAACCGAAATGAAGCTCTCATGTTCAGCTCGCTTGCTATAAAAATGAAGTCAAGAATTTAAACATAAATGATTGTTCCAAAACTGTTTGCTCCAAGGCATATAATGCTTAGTGAGGTACGAACTTAGCAGTATAGCCCATCTTCATCTAACGATGAAGATGTTTCCTTTAATATACCTTGGACAAACAATTTTGGAACAATCATTGATGAAAAATTCTAAAGCTTCATTTTTCAATGCAAGTCTCCGCCGAACATAAGAGCTGTATTTCTTTGTTTCATATAAACTCATAGTATTAACATTATTGCTTTAAATAATGCATTTTTAAATTAAGTAATAGTTATTTATTGAATTTCAGTTGTTATCCACGTAAACTCAGTACGCGCTTTATTTAAAGTGCTAAGTTTAAATTTCAAAAATATACAAGTGGATAATATACATATTACGTGATATTATTCATATATAAGAAAATTAATGAAATAATAATAGGTATTAATTATATATGAAATAATTTCTTATATAATTAGGTAATAACTTAAAGAAAGGAAAAGGATATGTTTGGTTTAACAAAGGAAAAGGTATTTACAAAATCAATTACAAGAAAATATAAAAATGCAAGAATAACAATATTAGATGCCAAGTTTAAGATGGAAGATGACAGAGAAGTTATGCTTGATGTTGATAATGTAGATAGGCTTTTTAGTGAAATTAATAAAGCAGTTGAAAATAACAGTTCAAAATATAATCCAACTGGAAAAAGAATACTTATAGCAAATGATGAAGAATTAATTAATAATTTTAATAAAACTCCTAAGAATGAAGAGTTAAAAGAAACTCCATTAAAAGAAGAATTTGTTGATGTATACCTTCCTAAATATAGTTTAGATGATATATATTTATGTGAAAAAGAAAAAAAGCAAATAATGAACATTTTAAATATACAAAAGCATGCAGAAAAATTATATGGAGAATGGGGATTTGGAGATAAAAATAATTTTCCAAAATCTATAGTATTTAATTTCTTTGGACCTCCAGGAACAGGAAAAAGTATGGCGGCAGAAGCTGTTGCTAAATATATGGATAAAAAGATATATTCCATAAATTATGCAAATCTTGAATCGAAATATGTCGGACAAACTCCTAAAAATATTAAAAAAGCATTTGATATGGCAAAAACGGATAATGCTGTATTAGTTTTTGAAGAAGCAGATTCATTTCTTGGAAAAAGATTAACTAATATAAGCCAATCGGCAGATTATGGAGTTAACATAACAAGGAGTGTTATGCTTGTAGAACTTGAAAAGTTTGAAGGAGTAGTTATATTTACAACTAATCTTTTAGCTAATTATGATGAAGCCTTTAAGAGAAGAATATTAAGCAATATAGAATTTAAAATGCCGGATAAAGAAGGAAGAAAAGAGGTATTTAAATTACATACTCCTGAAAATATGCCATTAAATGAAGAGGTAACATTTGATGTACTAGCAGATGAATTTGAAGGCATAAGTGGAGCGGATATAAAGGATATAGTCTTTATGGCAGCTGTTAATGCTTTAGAATCTGAAAAAGAAAATGTTTCTATGGATGACTTTAAAGCAGCATATAATAATATAAAAAATAGATATGTTTCTAATGATAATTAAGATATAATAACAAAATTATAAGAATAATTAGTTAAATAGATAAATGTATTATTTGTAATAATTTTATAAAATTTAATATAAACTATAAATTATAAATATAGAAGAGTGGATTATTATTTAACATATCCACTCTTTTATATTTGCAAATTAATTATATTTCTATATATTGGTTGATTATGGTTTGTTTTATAAATAAGGTGTTATAATTGATATAATATTTACGATTAAAAGGGGGGAAGATTCCTGTGAAAGAAATAAAAACAGTATCTTTAATAGGACTTGGAGCTATTGGATGCTATATGGCAGAAAATTTAGTGAAAGCAGTAGGATATGATAATTTTAGAGTAATTGCTGATGGAAAAAGAAAAGAACGTATAGAAAATGAAGGAATTATTATTAATGGGGTATTAAATAATTTTAGGGTAGTCACACCAGAAGAAAAAACAAATCCAGCTGATTTAGTTATTGTTATAACTAAAATGATGCAATTGGAAAGTGCATTAAAAGACATTAAAAATCAAATTGGTGATAATACAATCATCATGTCATTATTAAATGGAGTTGAAAGTGAAGAAATTGTTGCAAATGTATACGGCGAAGATAAAATGCTTTATACTGTCACAAGAGCAGCTGTTACTAAAGTGGGCAATGTTGTAACGTATAATCCTAAAATTTCTTGTTTGGAATTTGGAGAAAAGAAAAATGAAGTTATAAGCGAAAGGGTAAAGGCCATAAGTGATTTATTTAATAAATCAGGTATTAAATATAAGATTCCTAAAGATATGATTAGAGCAATATGGAGAAAGTTTATGTGTAATGTTTCTGAAAATCAAAGTTCAGCAATTCTAGGAATTCCATTTGGAGCATGGCACAGCAATGAATATGCAAACTATGTAAGAGAAGCGCCATGAATGAAGTGCTTGAAATTGCACAAAAACTCGGTATTGATTTATCTATAAATGATATACTTGATCAAAGAGAAGTTTTAAAGAAAATTAATCCAAATGCAAGAACATCACTACTTCAAGATATTGAAGCAGGAAGAAAAACAGAAGTTGAAATGTTTTCTGGAACAATAATGAACCTTGGAAGTAAATTGGGTATTAGTACACCAGTAAATAATCTTTTTTACCATATGATAAAAACTTTAGAAGATAAAAATGAAGAGGCTTTTAATTATTCTTAAAAAACTTTAAGGGTCTGTCGCATTAATTATTATGCATAGTAAGATATAATATTTAAATTTAATCATTCATTACTATATGTAGAAAACTTTGTGCGATAGCCCATAATTATTTATTCTTAATTATTATATTTAAGAAGATAATTTATGTGATATAATAATTATTATTAAATATAATCATTATGATAAATTTTATTTTATTATTTTACTTTAGGAGGATTTTATAATTATGAAAAAATTAATTTCATGGAATGTTAATGGTTTAAGAGCATGTGTAACAAAAGGCTTTTTAGACTTTTTTAAAGAAGTAGATGCAGATATATTTTGTATACAAGAAAGTAAGCTTCAAGAAGGTCAGATAGATTTAGATTTACCAGGATATAAAAGTTATTGGAACTATGCTGAAAAGAAAGGATATTCTGGAACAGCTATTTTTACAAAGAAAGAGCCTTTAAGTGTAAAATATGGTCTTGGAATAGCTGACCATGATAAAGAAGGAAGAGTTATAACTCTTGAGTTTGATGAATATTATGTTATAACAGTATATACACCAAATTCAAAAGCGGCACTTGAGAGACTTGATTATAGAATGGTATGGGAAGATGTCTTTAGAGAATATTTAAAATCATTAGAAGAAAATAAACCAGTAATAGTATGTGGAGACTTAAATGTAGCTCATAAGGAAATAGACTTAAAGAATCCAAAATCAAACAGAAAAAATGCAGGATTCACAGATGAAGAAAGAGAAAAGATGACTGATCTTTTAAATGCAGGTTTTATTGATACTTATAGATATTTTTACCCTGATACAGAAGGTGTTTATTCATGGTGGTCATATAGATTCAATGCCCGTAAAAACAATGCAGGATGGAGAATTGATTATTTCTTAACTTCAAAGTGCTTAGAAGATAGGCTTGAAAGCGCTAAAATACATACAGAAGTCATGGGGTCAGACCACTGTCCAGTAGAGCTTATAATAAAATAATATTTTAAAATACTATATTATGAATAAAAGAAACTATAAAGTCCAAACTAACATTATTCAAATATGTTAGGAGGACTTATTTATGAAAATAAATAGAAAAATAAAAAATTTAACTATTATAGCTTTAGGAGTAATGTTATTAAATATTTTTGTAGGTGCATATACAAATAAACTTCCAGAAAAAATATTAGTAAATACTGAAAAAAGCAAAATAGCTCAAGTTAAATACGGAAGATATGATATTAATGCAAAAAGAATATATGCAGAGAATGAAAATATAATTTTATATTGTTTGGAAATTGATAAAGGATATCCAGCAAATCATACTTTTATATTAGATAGAGATGCAGAAAAAGAAATAAGCAGCATTATTGCAGCTGGATATCCGAGCAAAGATCCAGAAGAGCTAAATGTGAAAAATGAAAATGAAGCATATTTTGCTACACAAATTGCAATATGGAGTTATTTAGAGGGATATGATATAAATGCAATAACAGGTGAAGATATAAATATAGTAAATGCAATAAGGCAAATATATAATGAAGGAATGTCATATTCTCATCCTATTAAGACTATAAATAAAGTATATATTAGTAATAATAATTCTATACAAAATCTAGTTGCAATTTTTAAGCCGGCACAATTGGGGTAAAATTCCAAATGTGTTGACAAATTTTTAAACTAATATAAAATATAGACATAGCTAAAATTATAATTTTGATAAAAGGAAGATGGGGGAATAAATGAATAAAGCACTTTTAGTTATGGACGCTCAAGAAGATTTCATTGGAGATCAGCGGAATAAGGAGAAATTTGATTACGATGATGTTGATGACCTGATAAACAATATTAATGAAAGAATATCTTTTTATGAAGAAAACAATTATGAGGTTATCTATGTGACAACAGTTTTTCCGAATAACTTTTTTTACAGGAAGTTTGCTAAATATGGAATCTCAGGCAGCTTTGGCGCTAAAATTGACGCAAAAATAAAAATAGTTTCAGAAAACTATTTTGAAAAACAAACTCAAAATGCATTTAAAAACAAAAATTTAGTTAAGTTTATTAATGAAAAAGGTATTACACACATAGAATTAGTAGGTGTCGATGGAAGCTGCTGCATAGCTAAGACTGCAGAAGGGGCTAGAAAACTTAATTTAAAGGTAAATATATTAAGAAATAGTGTGGGTACGGCTTATCCACATAAAATAAATAAAATTAGCAAGAGGCTAGAACAATATGGAATAGCATACATTTAAAATGTATATTGCAATTTTCAATTTAGGAACTGCATTCAAAGGAAGGATTACTTTAAAGCAGTTCCTTTTATTATTCTATAAACAACATGAACCTTTATTAAATAAATGAATAATATAAAATATATAGTAATGTTGTTTTATGGGAGGCCAAATAAGAAAATGAATGGCTATCAATTAATAATGAAACTCCAAAGAAGAATAGCGCAAGATCCGAACTTTGCTAATAGATTTAACAAAGCGGTTGCTGACTTAAATAGGATTCCAGGACTTCAACAGGAAGTACTAAGAATAATGCAAATGAATAATGAAGCTCAAAGACAAAAGGCTTTAGATAGTTTACCTAAGCAAGCCAAACATACTGTAGAAGACTTACTAAAAATGTTAAATAATTAAATTAAAACAATGTAACATCAGAGTTTATTGAGAAATAATCGAAATAAAGCTCTCAAGTTTCTTGCTGAGTTAAGCAATTTACACCAAATGCAAAGACTCTGCAGCACGTGAGAGCTTTATTTCTTTGTTTCATTTAAACTCATTTGTTAATATTATTAAATGAAGTGCTAGGAAAAACATCTTTTATAGATTAAGTCTTCCTAAAATATAGCATATGATATATTGGATTTGAATTGTTATCCACCAAACTCTAATATTACATAATATATTTAAAATGAGTTAAAAAATCTAAGCTTTAAAAACCACGTTTTTTAGCTTCTGCACCGCTTTCGTTTATACCAGGCGCTTCAATTGTAGTGTTAAAGCTGCTTTTTGAATATTGTCCTTGAGTTTTACTACCATTTCTTAAATAACTCTTTTTGGAATAATCTCTACTGTTATTATTTTTCATGCATATCATCTCCTTAAAAATATTTCATTTTTAGTATTCCACTCAATGGCTACAAATAATATAGTAATTTGTGTTAAGAAAAAATATTGTTAATTGATATTAAATATTAATAATGTATAATATTAATAAGAAAATTATTAATATTAATTATATAAAAGAGAGAATAGGAGAAACTGATGTTAGTAGTACTTTCTCCAGCTAAAACGCTGGATTTTAATAAAAAAAATAATGATTTACCAATGACTAGTCCATATTTTATAAAAGAAGCAAGAAGTTTAGTAGAAGAATTAAAGACTTATGATGTTATTTCTTTAGAAAAGCTTATGAAAATAAGTAACAAATTGGCATTTATAAATAAAGAAAAATTTCAAGAATGGGATGAAAGCTTAGATAATGCTATTCAATGTTCACTAGCATTTAAAGGTGAAGCCTATAGAGGCCTTGATATAGGAAGCTACAATGTGGAAGATTATTTTTATGCTAATGATCATCTTAGAATATTAAGTGGATTATATGGAGTGCTTAGACCATTTGATGGAATTAATTTTTATAGATTAGAAATGGGAACAAAATTAAAGTTTAATGAGTATAAAAATCTTTATGAATTTTGGAATGATAAAATTATAAATAGATTATATGAGGAACTTAAAAGTCATAAGGAAAAGAAAATTATAAACTTAGCATCAAATGAATATTTTAAGTCTATTGAAAAAATAAGTGAATTTAAGGACGTTGAAGTTATAAATATAGCTTTCAAAGAATTAAAAGATGATAAATATAAAATAGTAACAGTTAAAGCTAAAAGAGCAAGAGGGCTTATGAGCTCGTTTATAATAAAAAATCAAATTGAAACAATTGAAGAAATAAAGAAATTTGATGTTGAAGGATATGAATACAATGAAGAATTATCTAAGAGTAATGAATTAGTATTTACTAGAGACAATAAGATATTTTCAATAGATTAAAAGGGAGAGGTTGTATATGGTGGACTTAACTCTTCTAGGCACAGGTGGTGGAATGCCAATGCCTAATAGGTTTTTATCAGCGATATTATTGACTTATAGAGGAAGAAAAATTCTAGTCGATTGTGGTGAAGGAACACAAGTGTCAATGCGAATGTGTAATAGTGGCTTTAAAAGCATAGATGTTATTTGTATTACTCATATTCACGGTGATCATATAATTGGTCTTCCAGGACTTCTTGGAACAATAGGTAATAGTGGAAGACAAGAGAAAATTATAATTATTGGTCCAAAAGGTATAACTGAAGCAGTAAATGGATTAAGAGTAATAGTGCCATATCTTCCTTATGAAATAGAAGTAATTGAAAACCCAAAAAAAGAAATATATATATATAATGATCATATAAAAAATGATATAGTAATTTCAACGTTGGAAGTTGATCATTCTGCACCATGTATAGGATATAATTTTTATATAAAAAGAAAACCTAAGTTTAATGTAGAAAAGGCTATAGAAAATAATGTGCCTAAATTCCTATGGAATACTCTCCAAAATGGTGAAAGCGTATTACATAATAACATTTTATATGAACCACATCTTGTTAAAGGCGATGATAGGAAAGGCATTAAAATTAACATTATAACAGATAGCAGGCCAACAGAAGAGATGGTTGATTTTATACGAGAAAGTGATTATTTTATATGTGAAGGAACATATGGCTTAGATGAAGACTTACCAAAAGCAATAAAAAATAAACATATGACTTTTAAAGAAGCAGCAACATTGGCGAGGTGTGGAAATGTAAAGAAGCTACTGTTGACGCATTTTAGTACGGCTATGGATGATCCTTTAATATACGAAGAAAATGCAAAAAATATATTTAAGCATACTATTATTGGGTATGACAGGTTTTTTGATATTGTTAACTTTGTATGATTTGTTGAAAAATATTAATAGATTTTTCATGATTTACATGGAAATGCAGGAGTGCAAGGAAAATGTTGCAATTGTTTTGAGGGATATAAAATATCTCTCTTTTTTATGTCTATAACTAGATATATATTGAAAATATATTTATTTGAAAAATATTAATGCAATTAAGAAAAGAAAAAGTTATAATTTTTTCAGACTAAGAAAGAGTAAAAGCAGTATAGTACTTTTAGAACTTAAATAAGTTAAATAATGCTAATAAATCAAATAAAAATACATATATAGAATATAAATATTAACATTTTATAAATTGACATAAAAATGTATAGTATGTTATATTAATTATAAATGAAAGAATTTAAAATAAAAAATTCAATTATTATGCAATATTAATTTATCAAAGAAAGGAAGATTAAGAAGATGACTATGAGTATGACAATAACGATGATTTTAATGTCATTAGTGCTTCTTATATGTATCTTTTCAACTAAAGCATTATATAAATTTGGAGTTCCATCGCTATTAATATTCATGATTTTAGGCATGTTGTTTGGCAGTGAAGGAATTGTAGGAATTCAGTTCAGTGACTATAATCTTGCAGGAAAAGTAGGTTCATTTGCATTATTGTTCATAATGTTTTATGGCGGATTTTGTACTAATTGGAAAATGGCCAAGCCAGAATTTCCAAAAGCATTATTAATGTCAACAGTTGGTGTAATAATTACATCTGTAGTAACAGGATTATTTTGTACTTTAGTTCTTAAAGTTACTATTTTAGAAGGGCTACTTGTGGGCGCAGTAGTTGCATCTACTGATGCAGCATCCGTATTTTCAATATTACGTTCACAAAAATTGAATTTAAAGGGAGGATTAGCATCTATTTTAGAGGTAGAAAGCGGAAGTAATGATCCGTGTGCTTATCTGATTACAATTACGCTTCTTACTCTTATGTCAGGTGGGAATAGTGGATCTTTATTAAAGACAGTTGTATTTCAAATAGTATTTGGTGTACTAGTTGGATTTATACTTTCAAAGATTGGGGCATATATTTTAAAGAATATAAAATTTGAAATTGAAGGATTGTATCCAATATTTGTGATTGCTATTGCTATTCTATCTTATTCATTAAGTGAATGGCTTGGGGGAAATGAATACTTAAGTGTATATATTGCTGGAATAATAATGGGAAATAGCAAGATTCATAATAAAAAGAGTCTTGTAAAGTTCTTTGATGGTATATCATGGCTTATGCAGATTACCTTATTCTTTATGCTTGGATTATTAAGTTTTCCTTCTCAGTTAAAATATGTTGCAGTGCCAGGATTTTTAATTTCAATATTTCTTATTGTTGTTGCAAGACCAATTTCAACATTTGCTGTTTTGACACCATTTAAAGTACCAATCAAACAACAATTATTTATATCATGGGTAGGGCTAAGAGGGGCAGCATCAATAGTTTTCGCTATACTTGCAGTTACTCATAAAGCATTTCTTGAAAGTGACATATTCCATATAGTGTTTTTTATAGCATTATTCTCAGTTTCTATTCAAGGTACGTTGATTGCAACAATAGCAAGAAAATTAGATCTTGTTGATGATGAAACTATAGTGTTAAAGACCTTTAATGATTATCAAGATGAAATGAGCACTCAATTATTTGAGAAACAGGTTACAGAAGAGAGTAAATGTGCAAATAAGACCATAATGGATGCTAATATTCCAGACGAAGTTCTTGTAGTAATGATAAAGCGTGATGGTAAAATTCTACACCCTAAAGGTGCAACTATGATAAAAGCAGGTGATACACTTGTACTTGCAGGTGATAGCTTTGATAGTGTACCTATATAAAAAATAATAGATTTTAATAAGAAAAATCTAAATTGAGTCAAGAACTTTAATTTAGATAGGTCCAATGCGTTAAAAAAAATTATAGTCCCCAAAAAGATTCCAAAAGCAAGTTTTGGAATCTTTTTTATTAAATTAAGATTATTCTATACAGCAAAAATATTAAAAATATAATTCATTTTTTGTAAGAATATACAAAAAGTGAATTTGCTCATAAATAGTATAGAAAATATTAGATAAGTGATTTATAATTATGATAACGTTTTACAAAAAGTTCTTATACAAGTAGTTAAACATAATTCGTTGAGAGGTGATGTTTATGAAAAATAAAAGATTAACTATTAGGAGTAAGATTATTGCGAGTTATTTAATATTACTAATTTTTATGCTCTCAATTGCAAGCGTTTGCGTTTTGCAATTGAAAAATGTCACAAAAGAATTAACTGAAATTCAGAGTATAATTAATAATGCAGCAGTACAAACTATGACAAAACAAAATATGAGAAAATCAATTACCTTGGTGGAAGAAACAGTTAGCAATTGTACAAGCAAGGCTATTACTATTTCAATTGTTGCTATTTTAATAGCTATAATATTAGCTATAATTATAAGCAAATCTGTTGTAGGACCATTAAAAAAATTAAATAAATTTGCTAATGCAATTAAAGCAGGTGATTTAACTGCAAAACTTAATGGAAAATATGATAAAGAGATTTCAGAAGTTATTGAGAGTTTAAATAATGCTATAGAAGCAAATAGAAATATGGTTAATGATATTCATAAAAGTTCTTTTTCACTTTTTGAATCCAATACTAAAGTAAGTTCATTAGTTGATACTATAGATAACAAAATGGAAGTAGTGAATTCCGCAACAAGAACAATAGCTAATGAAGTTGAACAATTAACTGCTGTATCAGAGGAAGTTAATGCATCTACTTCTGAAATAAAAGATAAAGTGGAAAATCTTAGTAATGTTGCAGAAAATCATGCAAAGGAAGCAGAAAATATAAAGGAAAAAGCTGTTAAAGTAAGAATTCAAGGTGAACAAGCAGTAGAAAATGCAAAGAATATATATTCAGAAAAAATTAATAATGTAACAAAAGCTATAGAACAAGGGAAAATAGTTGATGAAATTAAAATTATGGCAGAAGCTATTGCAGGTGTATCAGAGCAAACTAATCTTTTAGCTTTAAATGCAGCAATTGAAGCTGCCAGAGCTGGTGAAGCAGGTAAGGGATTTGCAGTAGTTGCAGAAGAAGTCAAAAAACTAGCTGAAGAAAGTGGAGATAACGTAAAGAAAATTCAAATAATAATAGAAGATGTAAAGCAGGCTTTTGATAATTTAAGTGAACAAAGTAAGGGATTGCTTTCATTTTTAGAGGTAGATGTTAATAGAGATTATAAATTACTTATAGAAACTGCAAAAAGCTATGAAGAAGATTCTACACTTATAACTGCAATGTCACAAAATGTAAGGGATGTTAGTAAATCTATAAATGAAGTTATAAATCAAATAAGTCAAGGAATAGAAGTAGTAAGTAAGACAGCCCTTGAAACATCAAGTAAATCTCAGGCTATTATTGAAAATGTAGATGAAGTTGGAACTCAGGTAGAAGATATTATTTTACAAGTACAAGAAGAATCAAAGCTCTCAGAAAAATTAGAAGAAGTAGTCAATGTTTATACTATTTAATTATTTTATAGTTAAATTTTATAATATATTATATTAATTATCTCATAACTAAACTTCATAATACCCTTTAAATATTTATTTCCCCTAGATGCCTCAAGATGATGAGGCATCTTTTTAACGTATAGGAAAATATAAAATTTTTATCATAGAGAAAGTCTTAAGAATAGAGCTTTTCTGTAACTTATATAGTTCAATACGTTAAAAAATAAATTATATGCGCCTGGCCTTTTCTTCGGCAAGCTTAGAAAATCCAGAATGCGCTAAAAAATCGACGGCTAAAGGATTTTCTTGAATTTAAGTTATTGTATTCTATTTAGTTCATTTTTTATAAATAGATTATGGCATAGTCGCCTTGGCAATTTTTTTATTCTTTAGAAATTAGAATGTAGAAGAAAATAATTTGAAATATGATATACTAAAAATAAAGATTTTAAACATAACTTAAAGAGGAGATTTTTATGAAAAAGACAATAGGAATTTTAGCACATGTAGATGCCGGTAAAACTACATTTTGTGAGCAGGTACTATATCTTACAAAAAGCATTAGAAATAAAGGCAGAGTTGATCATAAAAATTCATTTTTAGATAACCATGAAATTGAAAAAGAAAGAGGAATAACTGTTTTTTCAGAGCAAGCAATTTTTAATTTAAATGATTCAACATATTATCTTATTGATACTCCAGGCCATATTGATTTTTCTTGTGAAATGGAAAGGTCAATAAATGTTATGGATTATGCAGTGATTATTTTAAGTGGTGTTGAAGGAATTCAGGGGCATACTAAAACTGTTTGGAATCTGCTAGAAAAAAATAATGTTCCTACTTTTATATTTATAAATAAAATGGATAGAGCAGGATATGATAAAGAACGTATCATAAAAGATATACATAGAGAATTATCTAAGGATATCTTTTTTATAGCTAAAGAAGATATAGATATAACGCATGATAATGGTAAATACATTAATTTTAATGAAGAATTAATTGAATTTATAAGTGAGCAGGATGAAGAACTTTTAGAGAAATATTTAAATGGTGAATATGATAATAATATTTATGAGAAAGAATTAAAAGAACTTATAAAAGATAGAAGAGCATTCTTAGCTTTTGGAGGATCAGCCTTAAATAATGAAGGCATAGAAGAATTTTTATATGCAATAGATAAACTTTCAATAACAAATTATGATGAGTATGAAAATGAAAAATTTTCTGGAGTTGTTTATAAAGTAAGATATGATTCTAATAATACAAGAAATACTTTTATTAAGTGTATAAAAGGAAGTTTAAAAGTTAAAGATGAAATTTCTTATATTTCAAACAAATCTAATGATGATGAAATAATTGAAGAAAAGGTAAATAACATAAAGATTTATAATGGAAATAAATTTAAGCCAGTAGATATAATAAAAGCTGGAGACATTTTTACGTTAACAGGTTTAAGTAATGCTATACCAGGAGATAAAATTGGTGAATTTAAAGGAAAAGTAAATTACTTAATGGTACCGACATTAAAATCTAAAGTTCTATTTGATGAAACTTTAAATCCTAAAGATGTGCTTAAGTTTTTTAGAATATTAGAAGGTGAAGATCCTGCACTTAATGTAGAATATAGTGAACTTCTTAAAGAAATACAAGTTCATATAATGGGAAAAATACAGCTTGAAGTTCTTAAAGAGTTAATGGCTAGCAGGTTCAATATAGATGTTGAGTTTGGTCCATGTAAAATATTATATAAAGAAACCATAAACACAGAAGTTATTGGAAGTGGTCATTTTGAACCTCTTAGACATTATGCAGAAGTTCATTTTAAAATACAGCCAGCAGAAAGAAATAGTAAAATAACATTTGAAAGTAAATGTCATGTAGATAATTTGAATATAGGACATCAAAATTTAATTAAGACACATGTTTTTGAAAGAAATAATAAAGGTATTTTAACAGGATCTCCAATTACAGATATTAAAATAACATTAATAAATGGGCGTGCACATTTGAAGCATACTTGTGGTGGAGATTTTAGAGAAGCAACATATAGGGCTATAAGGCAAGGTTTAGAAAAAGCAGAAAATATTCTCCTTGAACCATATTATAAGTTCATATTAGAAATACCATTAGAGTATATGGGAAGGGCAATTGCTGACATTCAAAAATTAAGTGGTGAATTTTATGCACCTAAAACTTATGAAGATAAGGTAATTATAGAAGGGAGAGGCCCTGTATCAACCTTCATGGATTATTATTTAGAGGTTATAGCATACACAAAAGGAAAAGGCAGTATAAATTATATTTATGATGGATATGATATTTGCCATAATACTGAAGAAGTAATAGAAGAAATATCTTATGATAAAAATTCAGATAAGGAATATACATCTAATTCTGTTTTTTGTTCTCATGGTGCTGGTTATGCTGTGCCTTGGGATGAAGCCGATAAAAAGATGCACTGTATCATAGAATAAATAAAAGACGTACTGAGTTTAGTGTGAATAACCGAAATAAAGCTCTTATGTGGTGCTCGCTTGCTACAAAAATTAAGCTAAGAATTCAAACATGTAGACTTGCACCCACAAATGTTTGCTCCAATGTAAAATTGGACAAACAATTGTGGAACAAGTCTACATGAAGAATTCTAAAGCTCAATTTTTGAATGCAAGACACCGCACACATAAGAGCTTTATTTCTTTGTTTAATCTAAATTCATAGTATCGGTATTATTGTTGCTATACATAAATACATTTTTAAATTAAGGAATAGTTGTTTATAGATGTTAATGATTTAAGAAGTTAATATTTTATCATTTAAAAAATGGTATCAGTTTATAAATATCAGAATATATATTCTTACGAATTTGCTTATTCTATGCTGGTTAAGGTGATTTTTATAGGTAATTTCATAAGTTACCTCCATTGATTAGAAGATATACCTTAAGGCATAGAATATAAAAAGCATTAATCATAATTAAAATAAATTGGGTATATATGATTTTAGAGAAAAACAAAGAAATTCAATATATGAATAGGCGTAGTATTGTATTGGAAATTTCAGCTTTTAAATTCTTTGGCAGAGGCTGTTCCAAAATTGTTTGTCCAAAAACTTGTTTTTTGGAGCAAACATTTTTGGGTGCAGCCTCTGCCATTAGAAGTTTTAGCTGAAATTTCCCTACAATCGAGCCTATCATATATTGAATTTCGGTTGTTATCCACAAAACTCTGATTCTACGTCCCTTATTTATGTTGGGATGTTCAAGTTAGACTATCTATTGCTATGATATTTATTATTTGGTTGGGTGTATGAATAGGTACTATCTTTATATTGAACAAGAAGCCAAGGTGGATTATTTGAGCTTAAAGAAGCAAATTTTATTAATGATGTATAGTAATTATGGGATTCAATTGTCATTCCATAATTATTACCTGTATCTATCCAGCTATTAACAAATCGTGATACATCTATTTTTATATAGCTTCCAACACTATTTTCATCTACTAAAACTTGATTTACATCAGAAGTTTCAGGTGTAGTATTCCATGTAACTGTATTTATATCGAAAGGATTCATGTTTTTGTAGAAACATAAGTTATTATTTGAATAATAACTTGAATCAGTGTTTATATCCTTTACATATAAACATAAATGAGCAAATTCAATTGGAAAATAAACCATAGATAAATCAAATGTT
This sequence comes from Clostridium neonatale, assembly GCF_900465025.1. Lineage (NCBI taxonomy): Bacteria > Bacillati > Bacillota > Clostridia > Eubacteriales > Clostridiaceae > Clostridium > Clostridium neonatale. The sequence continues at coordinate 354,225 of NZ_UICR01000002.1, read as the reverse complement.
AATAATGTCTTGTACATTATTAGATTAGAAGGTGTCTCATGAAAACTTCCAGCAAGTGTCTTTTTTAAATCAGAAAAATTCTCAGTAGCATGACTGCTATCTACAAAAGCAGTGCCAAGGGGTTTAACTTTCATTACAGAACCCATAACAATCAACTCCTTTATTAAATTTAGAAAGCTTAAGATATGATTGTGAGCAATTTTATTTATTACATGATTAAGATAATTAATTTATATTATTTGATAATTTTATTATATTAAAACAACACATATAAAAAGTATCTTAATTTATAATATGAAGTAAGTTTGAATTAGATGAATATTCTTTTAATTTAAATCAAAAAAACTAGACTATCTATTAGATAATCTAGTTTTTTTGTAAAATTTAAATCTCGTATAATTTTGATTTTTAGCTTTTGTAAAATTTAAATGCTATAAGTGTATATGTAAAAAGTTTGAATAAGTGGCCCATACTTTTACATATGAAAGATTTTAATTTTTAAAAGCCTGTTATAGTATAACATACTTTAAGTAAAAGTAGTTAGTGAATTTTTTTGGAAAAAATAATATTTATTATACTTTTATAGGGGATTAGATTTAGAATAATATTCATAATTGAATATAATTATGAAATTTTTAGATAGGTTCACATTTTATGAAAATTTATAGCCATGATATAATTATTATAAAGCTTAAATTTAGGAGCGATATTAAAAATGAATATAAAATTTAAAAATGAAATTATAGAATTTGAATTAATACGGAGAAAAAGAAAAAGCCTTTGTATTAGAATAGAAAAGAATGGTGATGTTAAGGTAATATCACCAATGAAATTAAATAAAGAATATATTTTAGAGTTTGTTTTAAAAAAGGCAGATTGGATAATAACTAAAAAAAATGAAATAAAAGAATCAGAAAGTAAAATTATAAAGCGTGAATTTAAAGATAATAGCACATTTATGTATTTAGGAAGAGAATATCCAATAAAACTTATTTATGATGAAAAATTTAAAAAAGTGGAAATTGATATAAAAAGCAATAATTCTGAAAATATTAATAAAAAAGAAAATGAGTGTTTTTATTTTGAAATTAAAACAAATACATATAATGAAGAAATTTTAAGAAAAACTTTAGAAAAATGGTACAGAGAAAAAACGTTTGAAATTGTTGCTCAAAGAATTGATTTATATTCATATAAATTTACAGATAAAGTAGCTGGTATAAAGGTTAAGGAGCAAAAGAGACGTTGGGCAAGTATTAATATTAAAAATGAAATATTCTTTAACTGGAGAATAAGCATGGCTCCACTTGAAGTTATAGATTATATAGTTGTTCATGAAATGTGTCATATGGATTTTAGAAATCATTCTAAAGATTTTTGGAGAAGAGTTGCAGAAGTAATGCCATTTTATAAAATATATCATAATTATCTTAAAGAAAATGGAGTTAACATGTATATCTAAAAGATGAGTAATTTTAAATAATTAAAAATTGAGTATTGGAAAATTTTCTTAAAAATTATTTTATAAAACAAGCTTTTATGAAATTTTGAACTTTTTAAGAATATTTAAAATTAACTATATTTTGAATATTTCTTAAAAAAGCATCAAAACTTAAAAATAGCAATATATATTAAAACTTCAATTATACATATGGATATAATTAAATATATGGAAGGAGTGGAATACATGAATTTTGAGTTGGAAACAATAAAAAAAGTTGTTGACTATATAGAAGAAAATCTTAATGATGAATTAAACTTAGATAAAATAGCAGAAAAAGCTGGATATTCAAAATTTCATCTGCATAGAATTTTTTCAAAAATAGTTGGTGAAACAATCCATAAATATATTCAAAAGAGAAGACTTACAGAAGCAGCAAGAAAACTGGTTTATACTGATGAGTCGATTATTGATATAGCATTAATTTCCGGATATGAAAGTCAACAAGCTTTTACATTGGCCTTTAAAAAAATGTATAAAAGCTCACCACAGATGTATAGAATTAAAAAGAATTTTGAACCTAAACAATTAAGTATTGATATTGAAGAAGTATTTAATTATTATGAAAATCAATATAAATCACATGAAAATTTATATGATAACAAGATTATTAGAAAAAATGGTCCATATAAATCAGATTCTCTTAAAATGGCAGCTTAACTTTTAAGGTTTAATATATTTTTTGGAGGTATAACATGAGCAGTTTAATACCATATGTAGTTGAACAAACAAGCAGAGGAGAACGAAGTTATGACATTTATTCTAAGCTTTTAAATGATAGAATAATATTTTTAGGTGGAGAAGTTAATGATGATATTGCAAATTTAATAGTTGCGCAGCTTTTATATTTAGAATCACAAGATCCAGATAAAGATATACATTTATATATAAACAGTCCAGGAGGATCAGTAACAGCTGGATTTGCAATTTATGATACAATGAAGTATATAAAATGTGATGTTTCAACTATCTGTGTTGGTATGGCAGCCAGTATGGGAGCATTTCTACTTGCAGGTGGAGAAAAAGGAAAGCGATATGCACTTAAAAATGCAGACATTATGATACATCAGCCATCTGGAGGTTCAAAAGGGCAGGCAACTGATATGAAAATTATGGTTGATTGGCTTTTGAGCAATAAAAGAAGATTAAATAGAATTTTATCAGAAAACACAGGAAAAAGCATTGAGCAAATTGAGACAGACACAGACAGAGATAATTTTATGTCAGCAGATGAAGCAAAAGAATATGGCTTGATTGATAAGGTACTTGATAGGTGAAATGATAGAAATACATTAATTTATTAAAAAAACACATCTTATGTTATAATTATTTTTAAGAATTATAATATTAAGATGTGTTTTGTGTTTTATATATTATCTATCTATTTTTGAGATTAATTATCAAAAAGAATGGATAGAATAAATAGAAACTAATATTTAATTAAGGTAGATTATTTATAAAAATTCTTATTTAAATATAGTATGAAAGTATAAATTAATCATAATATATATTTTTAACAAGATATGACTAGACTAAATGTATGTTAACATTGTAGAATAAAAAAGAAATATATTAGAAGATTGGGGAATTTGATTTATAGTGAGAGTTGTACAAAATATAGATGAAAAAATATTAGAATATATAAGATTAAATATAAAAAATGAGAAGATGGATAAGGTAATGCCAATAATCACACGGTTAGGTGACTGTGGTATGTTATGGCTGGCTGTAGCACTTACATTTTTGATAACTAATAAATATCATGATGATGGTATAATGATAATATTTTCATTATTATTTTGCGTTATAATAGGAAATATAATAATAAAGTTATTATGTGCAAGAATGCGACCTTGTCATGTAAATGATAAAATTAATCTTCTTATTTCAAAACCACGTGATTACTCTTTTCCATCAGGACATACAATGTCTTCATTTGCTGCTGCAACAATAATTGCTAATGCAAATTTTAAGATGGGGATAATTTCATTTATAGTGGCTGTATTAATTGCATTTTCTAGATTATACCTATATGTTCACTATCCATCAGACGTGCTAGTTGGTGCTATACTGGGTGTAGTTATCAGTATTTTAACAATATACTATATAAATTTTATAGCCTTAAACAGATTCATGACCTATGTATTATCAAAAATAAATTTTAAATGAAATATGTGGGTTATTGTACAAAATAAATGAAGGACGTACTAAGTTTAGAGGACGACAACCGAAATGAAGCTCTCATGTTCGGCTCGCTTGCTACAAAAATTCTAAAGCTTCGTTTTTGAATGCAAGTCTCCGCCGAACATAAGAGCTTCATTTCTTTGTTTCATCTAGACTCATAGTATCAAAATTATTGCTGTAAATAAATACATTTTTAAACTATGGAATAGTTATTTATACATATCAGAATATAAATTCTTAAGAATTTGCTTATTTTATGCGGGTTCTATGGAGATAAAGATGCACTTATTCATATATTTTTTCTGTTTAAGGAAATATTTACGCATATACATTCGTAGGTATAAGAGATTCACACCAAATCACAGATTTGGGTTCTCTGCTTAAGGAAACATCTTAATCAGTAGATGAAGATGGTCTATACTGTTAAGCTCATACCTCGCCAAGCATTATATGCCAAAGAGCAGCTATGCTGCAATTCGGATCTTTTCTTATTTATTTGGATATACGGGGCGTTTCTAAGTAGTTTTATAAATTAATACAATTTATGGAAAACTATATTTTAGGCATGGAATATTCCTAAAAACATAAATTATAATTAAAATGGGCATTGTATCTATGATTTTAGAGGAAAACAAAGAAATTCAATATATGAATACCCGACTCATATTCATTCGCTGGGTAAGCGATTCACACCAAATCATAGATTTGGGTTCTCTGCTTAGGCGCAGTATTGTATTAAGAAATTTAAGCTTTTAACTTCTTAGAGATAGGCTGTTCCAAAATAATTTGTTCAACACTTGCTGTTGGAGCAAATTGTTTTGGGAACAGCCTATCTCTTTAGAAGTTTTAGCTTAAATTTCCCTACAATCGAGCATATCATATATTGAATTTCGGGTGTTATCCTCTAAACTCTGATTCTACGTCCCTTATTTATATTGTTAACTTTTTATTAATACTCCAATATATATATAATTTATTCAGCTTAAATTAAGGTTAATTTGGTAAATTAAAACTATATAGAAATTTTATTTTAACATCAAAAGATGGAGGAGAGTAATAATATGAATAAAAATATAAAAAAAATAATAGCTTTTTCACTTGCAACAGGAACTTTTGCAACATGTGGGCCACTAACAAATTCTAACTTATTTACAACAAAAGCTTATGCATCATCAGATGATGCTGATGAGTTATCAGACATAGACGTGGAAGATGCTGATGGAGATACAATAGACCTTTATGAAGATAAAGACTATGATGATGAATATGATGAACCAGAAGAAGGTGAAACATATTATGGAGAAAGTGATACAAAAAAAATCACTATAGATGTTGATGGTGCTGATGAGGATTACGTTAGAATATTTAAAGGAAGCACTGAATATGAAGTTGGTGATAGTATCAGTTTAGATTCTAGTGGTACAACAACTTTAACAATAAGAGTATATGAAGATGAATATGATGAAGATGATACTTATTCAAGCTCTGAGTATAATCAATATAAATTAAAAATAGAATATAATGACGATGATGACGAAGATGATGATGATGATAATGAATTAACTGAAATACAAATGGAAGATGAAGATGGTGACGATATAGATCTTTATGAAGATGATGATTATGATGATGAACTAGAAGATGAACCAGAAGAAGATGAAACATATTATGCAGAAAGTGACACTAGGAAAGTTAAAATAGATGTAGATGCTGATGATGATTATGTTAGAATCTTTAAAGGAAGCACTGCATATGAAGTTGATGATGAAATTAAATTAGATTCAGGAAATACTACGTTAAAAATAAGAGTATATGATGATGAATATGATGAAGATGAAGACTATTCAAGTTCAGATTATAAAGAATATAAAGTAAAAGTAGAATATAATGGTGATGATGACGACGAAGATGATAATGAAGTAGCTTTATCAAGTCTTTCATTAGCAGGAGCAAGTATAAGCTTTAATAAAAATACTACTACATATAATGTAGGAGTAGGAAATACTACAAGCTCTTTAACTGTACAAGCTATACCTGTTGATAGTGATAATACTGTAACCATAAATGGAACAACTGTAAGCTCATCTGAAAATTATAAGAAAGCTGTAAATTTAAATGTCGGAAATAACACTGTAACAGTAAAAGTTCAAGATGAAGATGGAGATGGAGAAAGCAAGACTTATACAGTAGCAGTTAATAGATCAGCACAAACTGTATATACTACTCCAGGAACTACATCAAATACAACAACAGCAACTTCTAAATATGGATGGCAGCTAGTAAATAATACTTGGTATTATACTTATTCAAATGGAACTAAGGCAACAGGCTGGCAATATATAGGCGGAGAGTGGTATTATTTAGATTCAGCTGGAAGAATGAAAACAGGATGGTTTAAAGATACTGATGGCAGATGGTATTATTTACAATCATCAGGAGCAATGGCTAAAAATACAACTATAGGTGGATATAAATTAGGATCTAATGGTGCTTGGATAAGATAACAAAATATACATGAACTGAATTTTGGCTGGATTGAGATTAATCAATCCAGCCAAAATGCTTACATGCATATTCAATGCCATCATCATTGCTACATTTTGTAACAAATGAAGCAATTTCTTTAAGTTCATCGATGGCATTACCCATAGCAATTGAAAAAGGCGCTTTTTGAAACATGGAATAATCATTTTTTCCATCACCAAAAACAACAATGTCTTCAAGTGGAGCATTTAAGTAATTCATCATGCTTGTTATTCCTTTAAATTTATCATCAGGTTCTATGATTATAGAGTCTGGATGGTATCTTACATAGCTTACAGTATCAAGTATTTTGAATTGTTTTTCTTGCTCTATTGTCATTTCTAAAAATATTTTAAATATCTTTTTTTGCTTGTGAAAATCAAAGTTTGGATCACTTATTATAGTGGAATAGTGGTTTAAAGTTGAATTACATATATTGGTATATAAATGATTGCTATTATCAATTGAAACGTAAGTTTTAATACTATTAGAGAGCATTATATCAATCACTTCTAAAGCTGAATCGATATTTAGAGGTTCTATATCTATAAGTTTACCATCTAAAGTCAATCCATGACCGCCATCACTTACAATATTATTAATGCCTACTTCATTAGCAAAGGTAAGAGAAGAATGTTGAGCTCGTCCAGTAGCAATTGCAACAAAGTGTCCATTTTTCTCTAATTTTTTTATTGTATTTAATGTGGATTCTGGAATTATTCCGCCAGGATTAACAGTAGTTAATGTTCCATCGATATCAAAGAATAAGTATTTCTTTTTCATTTTTAATCCCCCTTAGACAGTTATTTTATAATACTTATTAAGTTTTTAAAGTATAGAAAGGGTATATACATAAATATATTCCACTTTAAGCCAATTATCAATAGAAACGTAAAATGAATTCTAGTGGTTATGTCATACATTAGATTTCTTTATTGACGGAGATCTAATGAATAATATGTCATTATATATAGATGTGAGCTTACATACGACTAATTTTTTATAGTACGTAAGCTTTTGTTTTATATAAACTAAGATATAATTTTTAAGAAAAACTTTGGAAATATATTGACTTAAGTATATAGCGGTGATAATATGTGTATATATAATATATATACACTTTATACACGGAGGTGAAAATTTGGATATAATAATTAATAATTCATCACCAATTAAATTATATGAGCAAATAGAAAATCAAATTAAAACTCAGATATTAAATGGAAATCTAAATGCAGGGGAAGCTCTTCCATCAATAAGGACATTAGCAAAAGAACTTAAGGTAAGCATAATTACAACTAAAAGAGCTTATGAAGAGCTTGAAAAGGGAGGATATATAGAAACGGTTGTAGGAAAAGGAACTTTTGTTTCAAATGCCAATGCAGATAGATTGAAAGAAGCTGCATTATCTGAAATGGAGTGTAAATTGGAAGAAATCATAATCACAGCTAAATCTTTTGGACTGACTTTAGAGGAATGTATAGAAATTTTCAAGAGTATTTATGAGGAGGTATAACATATATGGGAGCTATACATATTAAGAAACTTAAAAAATCATATGATAATTTTATTTTAGATATAGAGGAATTGGAAATAAAAGAAGGATATATAACAGGATTTATAGGACCAAATGGAGCAGGAAAAACAACAACAATAAAATGTATACTAGACATGGTAAAAACTGATAAAGGTGAAGTAAGAGTATTAGGATATAATATAAAGCAAAATCCATATATAAAAGAAGATATTGCGTATATAGGGGGTGTTTCAGGATTCTTAGAAGAAGGCAAACTTAAAAATATTAAAAAAGGCATACAGAATTTTTACTCTAACTGGGATGAACAAGTATATAAAACTTATATTTCAAAATTCAAATTAAATGAAAATAAATGTTATCAGGATTTATCTAAAGGACAGCAAAAACAATTTGAACTTTCAATAGCTTTTGCTCATCATCCAAAACTTTTTATTATGGATGAGCCCACTGCAAATTTGGATCCAATAATTAGAAATGAATTTATAGAGATGATTCAAGAGATTATGGAAAAAGAAAATGTAAGTGTATTTTATTCAACGCATATAACAAGTGATTTAGATAAATGTGCTGATTATATAGTTTTGATTGATGAAGGAAAAATATTATTAAAAGGTGAGAAAGATGAAATATTAGAAGAACATGTTCTCGTAAAAGGGAAAAAAGAATTATTTGATAAAGAAATTAAAGAAGAATTTATAGGAATCAAAAATAATTCTTTTGGTTTTGAGGGAATGATATATGGAAGAAAAAAAGCGTTTGAATTATTCGGTAAAGAAGTAGTATATGAAAGATGCTCTTTAGAGGATATATTACTTTATTACACAAAAGGGGAGGAGAATAATGAGAGAATTAAATAATTTAATAAAAATGCAATGGTATTCATTATTAGCTGTAAAAAATTATATTTTATTAGTAGTAGTCATTGGTTTTATAACAATATTTACACAACCAACTTTTATTGCATTTGCAGGTGGAATGATACTAATGGCAGTAAACTATAGTGTTATTGCTTATGAAGATAAAAGTAAAATGGGATATTTAATTCATTCACTGCCAGTGGGCCCTAAAAAATATATATTATCAAAATATATTTATGGTTTTATAAGCATAGTATTGGTCATGATTATAACATTAATTATATTAAATATAGTGAATATATTTAATATACAAAATTTAGAAGGAATTACATTAAGCACATTATTAATGTCTGTATTATTAATAGGCGTAGTTATTAATACAGTAACAGTTCCAGTTGGTATTATTGTTGGATTTCAAAAGGCTAGATTTATTATTACAATTTTAGCAATAGCACCAATATGCTTTAGCCCAACACTAGTGACTTTAATTTCTAGTATCAACATTAATATAAGTGAATCAACATTAATGATTTTAACTTTGATAGCAGTTGCAATATTTACAGTAATATCATATAATATAACTTCAAAGTTATATTGTAGACGAGATGTAAAATAAATTTATGGATTAAATAAAAAATAAAGAGGGAGCTATAGCGCTAAAAAATTCGGCAACAATATACTGTTATAGTTTTTGAACTTGACAGAATATGTTGTGGTCTTTCTTGGTGCCACAGTCCTTCTTTTTATGTTTAAAGTAGTATAAAAACAAAGCTTATTGGTTATTAATTATGTATTGTGAATAATGCATTATGCATTGAATAATTACCAGCTTATTGTAAATTTATTTCGTGAATTTTTAAGTGGAAGTTTAAATTGAAAGAAGTTTAAATATTTGCCATTTTTAGTGATTCTATCAGCAATTATATGAAGAATGTATCCCATAGTAAATCCAACAGCTAAAAATTCATTTCCCATAAGATAAGTACTTAAACAAAATAATAATAATCCAAGCCATTTATGGGTAAACATTCTATGGGGTGAAAGCTTACCTAAGATTGTTAATATGGAAAATAAAACTATACCTTCAACATTAAGATTTAAAAATTTATTAAAGTTATATATATAAGACATTTGAAATTTGATTCCACAATAATAAAATATGCTGATTATGATTACAGCTATTGTTAAAACTTTATTGAAAATTTGCGCTGCAGTTGACTTATGACTGTCTATATCAGGCATATATGAGCCTATTATTCCTCCAATTATTAAAACAATCATATTAAAATTTAAAGTCATATTTCCTAAGAAAACAAGGCCGATTACTAAACCTATTGCTGCGCTAGTTCCTATTGTCATATGTTCTTTTCCGCTCATGTATTTCTTTTCTCCTTTTTGTTTTGCATAATATTTTATAAAACCAGTATGTGATTATAAAAACATTATATACGAATATGTGTTTGTATGGTAGCTTTTTATAATTATAATTTTCTTAATTTAATATTATGTAAAATTTTAAATATAGTAAAAGACAGCATTATTCCAAATGCTATAGCAAAACCAATGGACAAAGTCAATATTCCTTTATGAAGAGCTTCAGCAAAATTACCTTGAACTAAAGCTATGACTGTAGTATAAGCAGTAAACCCTGGAACGATGGGGAAAATTCCAGGAACATAAAACATAGAAGAAGGAGTCTTAATTATTCTAGCCATAATTTCACTATAAAAATTAACAGCAAAAGCACCAAAAAATGAAGCAAAAACTGAGCTATTAGTAAGTGTTAAAAATATGCTATAAGCAATCCAGCCAAGGGCTCCAGCTAGTCCGCACCAAAGAATCTTTTTTCTATCAATATTAAATAATATGACGGGAAAAACGCTTCCTAAAAAAGCAAGAAAAGTCATTTTGATTAACATAACTCTATATTATCCTTTCAAAAAATAATTATAATGTATTAATTCCAATAAATAATGATGTACCAATTCCAACGCCAACTGCTACAATTATAAGCAGAGCTTCAAAAAACTTAGAGCACCCTGCAGAAAAGTCTCCATAAATGATATCCTTAATTCCATTTGTTAATATAACACCAGGAATCAAAATCATTATTGAACCAGCAATTACATTATGAGAATTGACACTAGAAATTAGAGTGTGGGAAAACATACTAAGTCCGCCAATAAGCAATCCGGCTAAAAAAGACTCTAAAAATTGAAAGAACCCAAGCTTCGATATCTTTTCAAATACTATATAAGTAATTAAGCATACTATTATTGCAATAAGTCCATCTAAAATTGAGCCATTAAAGAATAAAGTATATATAAAGCCTGTCATACATGCTGCCATTGTTCGAACACTAAGAGTAAAGTTTGGAGCATTTTTAATTTTTTCTAAACTTTTTTTGGCGTCTTCATATGTTAGTAAGCTTTTTTCAAGCTTCCTTGAAAAAGAATTTATAAGTTCTATCCTATATAAATCAACATGCTTTTCTTTAATTTTTTTCATAGAAGTTATTTTTTCTAGATTACAATCTTCAACCAGAAGTAAAAGACCGTTAGACATAGCAATACATTCACTATTAAATCCATATGACTTACATATTTTTGAGACAGTATCTTCAATTCTATAATTTTCGGCACCATTTTCAAGTAATATTTCTCCTGCTGTAAGAGCAATATCTATAACATTTTGAACATTCATAAAGTCCTCCATATATTATGCATACATTATTTACATCACTTAATTAATTATATAAGATGTAATAAATTTTTCAATTATCATTGATATAAATATTTTTAGTGCATAATTATTTATAAAAATATAGTAATTATTAATATTAAGTTTTAATTATAATAAAAAATAGTTACTAAATTTGCTTTATTGATACTTAAAATGCTTATGAAATATCAATTAGTAAAATGCAATAAATAGCTAGATCATAAACAAAATGTTAAAATTTTAAAATGAAAATTAAAAAATAATAAAATGAAAGAAGGGGTAAAATGTCGGAAAATAATAATAAAAAAATAATGTGGTATACATTGGCCTTTATGGCGTTCTCAACTGTATGGGGATTTGGAAATGTTATAAATGGGTTTTCTGAATACAATGGTTTACAAGCTATTGTAGCATGGCTTATAATATTTGCTATTTATTTTGTACCATATGCACTTATGGTAGGAGAATTAGGTTCAGCATTTAAAGAACATGGTGGTGGAGTTAGCTCATGGATTAATGAAACAATAGGGCCTAAAATAGCATATTATGCAGGTTGGACATACTGGATAGTTCATATGCCTTATATTTCACAAAAGCCACAAGGGGTTATGATTGCCACAAGCTGGGCAATATTCCAAGATAAAAGAATTAGTGATATGAACCCTGTCCTTATGCAAGGAATTTGTTTAGCAATTTTCTTAATTGGACTTTATATTGCTTCAAAAGGGTTGAACCCATTAAAGAAATTAGCAACACTTGCAGGTTCATCTATGTTTATAATGTCAATTTTATTTATATTATTGATGATAGCGGCACCAGCTATAACAAATGCACCGCTAAATTCAATTGATTGGTCAGTAAAAACATTTATGCCTACATTTGATGTAAAATTCTTTACAAGTTTATCCATTTTAGTATTTGCAGTTGGTGGATGTGAAAAAATATCTCCATATGTAAATCAAATGAAAGATCCAGCAAAAGGTTTTTCAAAAGGAATGATAACACTTGCAATAATGGTAGCGGTATGTGCTATCTTAGGAACAATCTCTCTTGGAATGATGTTTGATTCAAATAACATTCCAAATGATTTAATGACTAATGGTGCTTATTATGCATTCCAAAGATTAGGAGAATATTATCATGTAGGTAATTTATTTGTTGTAATTTATGCTCTTACAAATTTAGTTGGGCAAGTATCTACACTTATTATATCAATTGATGCACCACTTCGTATGCTCCTTGATAGTGCTGATAAGAGATTTATACCAGAAGCTATGTTTAAGCAAAATAAACATGGTGCATATGTAAATGGACAAAAACTTGTAATGGTTATTGTTTCAATTTTAATCATAGTACCAGCTTTCGGTATAGGAAATGTTGATGATTTGGTTAAATGGCTTGTAAAGCTAAATGCAGTATGTATGCCACTACGTTATCTTTGGGTATTTGTAGCATATATTGCACTTAAAAAGGCAGGAGATAAATTTGGCAGAGAGTATTTCTTTGTAAAAAATAAGATTGTAGGTATTATATTTGGAGTTTGGTGTTTTGCATTTACTGCTTTTGCATGTATAGGTGGTATGTATTCAGAAGATAAATTCCAATTAATTCTTAATATAATAACACCATTTGTTTTAATTCTATTAGGATTAATCATGCCATATCTTGCAAAAAGAGAAAGAGCAAAATAATTTTTAAAAGATATAGATATAAGATAGAATGATATAACATAATAAATACAAAATAAGAGCTATTGTAATTTGCATAAATTCACAATAGCTCTTATTTTTAATATGTCACCTTTTCTTGACCAGCTTCTATATTGGAAATAATTTGAATCTTTAAAACGGGTTCATCTTTTCCATCTTTAAACTGTTTACCTATTATCCCAGATGCTTCAACCCAAGTATCTTCAGGAGGAATATGTCCAGAATAATTTGCATCAATTCCAACAAATACTTCATGAGTATGATCATCATGTGCCATATCATATAAACGTATTATACTAAAATTTGAATCGTCTATAACCTTAACAATACCTTGGATTTTAAGAGTTTTTCCAATGTATTCATCTAAATTTATAAATATATCATCTAACTGAGTAATGAAGGATTCATCTTTTATTATTATATCATTATTTCTTATTATAGATGGTGTATTGTTTTCTACAAGGTCACTATTTGTATTTATAGAATCAGTTTCTAATTCTTTTTCATCTTCAGTATTACTATCACTGCTTTCAGGTATACTATTATTAATTTTATCTGAATTTATATTATCAAAATTAGTCATAAATAATATTGCACAGACAACAAAAATGGCTGATAGTATTATAATTAATTTCTTTTTCATTTGTTTTCTCCTTTAAATAATCGTGTATAAGTATTTTAAAGCAGATTTTTATATATTACAAGATATAATTGTATAGAATATCTATTTAGAAAAAGTTCTAAATAGATATTGCTTTTTGTTTTATATTATCCTATAATCTATTTAGATATATTTCAAAATAGATTATAGGAGGGGTTACATGGGATTCGCTGATACATTTAAAGCTCTTTCTGATCCAATAAGAAGAGAAATTTTAGTTATGCTTAAAGATAAAAAAATGTCAGCAGGGGAAATAGCATCAAATTTTAATATGACAAATGCTACAATTTCATATCATTTATCACAGCTTAAAAAAGCAAATTTAATAATTGAAAGTAAATATAAAAATTTTATATACTATGAAATAAATATTTCTGTATTTGAAGAGGTTATGCTATGGTTTTCGCAATTTAAAGGAGGGAACATAAATGAAAAAGATAATTAGTAGAACTATGATTATAACTAGTATAATATGCTTAATTCCATTTTTCATATCAATTATATTTTACAAGTCTTTGCCAGATCAAGTAGCAACACATTTTGGCTTTAATGGTATGCCAGATGGATACAGTTCTAAGATGTTTGCAGCATTTGGATTGCCACTTATCATGTTAGTAATAAATTTTATAAGTAATTTTACTATAGATAATGATCCTAAAAGAGCAAATGCTTCGAAAAGAATTAAAATTATAGGAAAGTGGACAGTTCCAATATTATCTGTACTTATGCAGAGTAGTATTATTGCAAATGCAGTAGGAATCAAGATTAATATTTCAATGTATGTATCAATTGGACTAGGAATACTTATTATGATAATAGGTAATTATCTTCCAAAATGTAAGCAAAATTATACTGTAGGAATTAAAACCCCATGGACTCTTAATAATGAAGAAGTTTGGAATAAGACTCATAAAATATCAGGATATTTATGGGTTATTGGAGGCTTCATTATTACAATATCATCATTTATAGGATTTGAATCTATTATGCTTGTTGTACTTATAATAATAGCATTTGTTCCAATAGTATATTCTTATATATTATATAAAAAATGAAAAATCTTCATCAGTAGATGAAGATGTGATATAATGCTAGGCTCGTACATAACCAAGCATTATAGCCAATAAAACAAAATTAGAATGTATAATGATTGTATAGACAAGTTATAAAATATGAATTAAAGAATAAGATTACCCCTGTTAAGTAGTGGAAATTAGAAGAATATACTATTACAAAATTTCCTTAACAGGGGAATTTTGATTTTTTACCATATCTTTTCACTTATTTATCATATATAATTGATTAGAGATAATATAAAAAATATTATAAGCTGGGGGAGATAATAATGTTTAATAATAAGGAAGAGAAAAATTCATTTGCTTTGTATTTATTATTTAATGAAAAACTTATTATGAATGAGAAAAACATAAGTGAGAGAATTAAAAGAATTAATAATGACAAGATTGAAGTTAGTCCTATATTAGGGTTAAATGGTGAAGAAGCTTTATACTGCAATATAACAATAAATGATGAGAATTTTAAACTTGTAGGAATCGACTCGAAAGTGCCAGAAGAAATAAGCAGTTATACAATAGATTGTGCTTATGGAAAAAGAGAAGAATTAGAAGACATGAGTAAACATAGTTATCATATTATAGCTTTTTATGAGGGGAAGAGCAATGATATGATGCATATCTTAAATTTGTATTACAAATTATCATATGGCTTTTTAGAACATGGATTTTTAGGATTAGCTAATGGATATAGCTGGAATGTAGTAACACCAAGTTTAATACAAGGAATGGCAGAAGATGAAGAGTTGAAAGAATTTGCAAACACACCAGCTATGATGATATATAGAAATTTTCTAAAGATACCACATAATGATGGAGTATGGTTTACTACCAAGGGAAATAATTTATTTGGCGTTCATGAGTTTGCTTTTTATGGCGATTTTGAAAAAACTCAAGAAATTTATGATATATTTGAAGATGTATTTTATTATATTTATGAAAGTGATGTACATATAGAAGCAGGACATACAATTCAGCTTGGAGATGATGTGTTTTTAAAATTTAAAGAAGTATATGAACTTCAAGATACGCTTGAAGGAGAAGGTATAGGTACTTTGGTACTAGAAAAAATAAATAGTGATGAAATAAATATGTAGAATTAAAAGACTAATATTTCTAAATATAAAAGAGATATTGGTCTTTTAATTATTTAATTATTTTAAGTAAATAGTTAATTACCGTTCAGCTTAAATTAAGACAAGGATGATAATATAATCCTATAACAAAGAAGAATGATATTTTTGTTGCTCAAGGTTTAATGTAATGAGATATAACAACATTAAATAGGGAAAGTTATAGGAGGAAATTATGAAGAAGAAGCTTATTAGCATTTTGGTGGCGTTAACTTTATGTATAAGTGCATTAATTGGATGTTCAAATACAAATAATATAACAGCGAGAACTGTAGATTCTAAAATAATAGTTTCAGCAGGAGAAAGTGAAACTGTTCCTAAAGTAGATACATATATAGAATTAGGTGAAAATATAAATGTAGATGGTGATGGCGTAAGTGTTGATAATAACATTGTTACTATTAATCGTGGAGGGACGTATAGTTTAAGTGGTAAATTAGAAGATGGACAGATAATTGTTGCAGCAAGTGAAATTGAAAAAGTATATTTGGTATTAAATGGTGTGGATATAACATGTTCAAATACATCAGCAATTTATGTTAAAGAAGCAGAAAAAACTGTAATTTCATTGGCTGATAACACAGAAAATTATATAAGAGATGGAGCAAATTATGAATTAGAAGATGAAAATGATAAAAGAGATGCTGCCATATATAGCAAAGATAATTTAACATTTGTTGGCAGTGGAAACTTAACTGTTGAAGGTAATTATAATGATGGAATAACAGGAAAAGATGATTTAAAAATAGAAGGCGGAAATATAAAAGTAAATGCTGTTAATGACGGAATCAAAGGAAAAGATTCTTTAGTTGTCACAGGTGGTAACATAACTATAAATAGCGGCCAAGATGGTATGAAATCTAATAATGATGAAAATACTGAGAAAGGTTATGTATTAATTGAAGGTGGTATAATGAATATTACATCTGGAAATGATGGTATTCAAGGTGAAAATAATGTTTATATAAGAAATGGTGACATAACTATAAATTCTGGTGGTGGAAGTGAAAATGGTGAAATTCACAATGAAATGCCGCCAGGAGGAATGAATGAGATGAGAAAACCTGGTGAAGAGGATACAGCAAATGCAGATTCTTCAACAAATGTTCAAACAGACAATAGCAATTCAAATGATAATGAGCAAACTTCTGAAAATAGCTCAGCAGAAGAAAGCACAATATCTGATAGCCATAAAGGTATAAAAGCGGACAGTAAAATTATAATTGAAAATGGAACTTTTAATATAGATTCAGCAGATGATTCTATACATACAAATGATACTATAATAATAGATGGAGGAACATTTAACTTATCTTCTGGAGATGATGGTATACATGCTGATACACTGATTGAAATAAATAGTGGAACTATAAATGTAAACAAATCTTATGAAGGTATTGAAGGAAAAACAATAAATATAAACGATGGTAAAATATACGTTAAAGCCAGCGATGATGGTATAAATGCATCAGATGGAAGTGATTCTGAATCAGAAGAAATGGGTGCACCTCAAGGAGGAGGACCTATGGGTGGAACAAAGCCATCTGAAGAAGGAATGCAAGGTGAAAAACCACAATTTAACGAGAATAATGCACCAAATATGCAAGAGGGTATGCCAAACAGTGAAGGTGAAAAGCCTGAACTAGGACAATCAAATGATCAGAATCAGACGCAAAATACCAATAATATGCCACAAATGAATGCTGGAGAGGCTATTAATGCTAATGGAAATAATGCACAAAAAGAAGCTCAACCATCAACGGGAGATATGCAAGGCGGAAGAGGACCAATGGGTGGAGAATCTTCAGGTACTGGTGTATTAAATATCAATGGTGGATATATTGTAGTTGATGCAGATGGCGATGGTCTTGATGCAAATGGATCAATATATATGAGTGGCGGCACTGTAATAGTATATGGTCCTACAAATAGTGGAAATGGGGCATTAGATTACGATAAGGAATTTAACATAACTGGTGGAATCTTAGTTGCGACTGGAAGTACAGGTATGGCTCAAACTCCAAGCAGCACATCTACACAGTATATTCTTAATTTAACTTTAAGTGATCAGGAAGCTAATACACTGGTAAGAATTGAAGATGAAGATGGAAATGAAGTAATAACGATTGCACCAGATAAAAAATTTGCTTCATTTATAATATCAACTCCAGATTTAAAGAAAGGTTCAAACTATAAGGTTTATACTGGCGGAAGTGTAGATGGCGGAAATGAAGAAAATGGATTATATAAAAATAGTAATTATACTAAAGGGACAGAAGTTATAAGTACTTCTATTTCAGAAATTATAACAAGTGCAACTCAAGAGGGAGTTACAGTATCCAATTCTCATGGCGGAGGCATGAACAAAAATGGAGGAATGGGAAGAGGAAATAGAATGGAGGGTAATGTAAAGTAAAGGAACTCGCAGTTTAGAAGATAATAAGAAAAGTTTTGCCACAATCATTATTGTCTTGTGGCAAAACTTTTTTTCTATGTAAAAAGTAGTAATGAATTCATAAAGAACACCTTAATTATTGATTTTAGGTGTATATCCAGTTATAACTAAGTAAGCCCAATCTTTTTCTGGAACCGCAGTCCATTCACATTGAACATTAAGAAATTTAAGCCAAGCATTAAGGCCATGGCTATCTTTACTTACGTTTGGTGATTTTCTTCCATGCTTTTCTTTTAAATAATCTAACAGTTTGATTTGTTCATCTTTTCCTAATTGTTTATTAATTAGATTTTTAATTTCTTCTATACATTCGTAATAAACTATAGAATCTTCAGCATAGAGTTCATTTGCATAGACTTGTCTTTCTTGATTCAAAGCATCCATAATTTCATTAATTTCATCTATATTGCTTAAATAATTTTTAGATCGTCTTAAAGCTTCAATATCTTTATCAAGCTTATTTATTGTTTTTTCTAATTTTTCAAATCTCATTTATTTTCTCTCTTTCAAATACTTATTTTAATGATAGATTTTATTTAGAATAGTTATTATATAAACTTAGCTTTTAAAAATTCATTTCATTAATAAGTTTAACTACATAACTAAGAGTATAAAAATCCTTATCTACTTCAAATTTTAAATAATGCATACCTTCAATTAATGTTTTTTCATCAAAAAGTTCACTTAAAAGCATAAATGTTAGTCCATTTATATCTCCATCTTTTGTATCAAAGATTCTTGATCTTTTAACATATTCATTTTCCATAGCAACATTAATGGCATCTTTTAACTCATCACTTATATTTAATTCTGGCATAGAATCAAATATTTTTATTTCAGGATGATTTAGATTCAAGTTTTTAGAAGAAGATAAATCACATCCTACAAAAATAGTCTTATTAAATTTGGCACCATTAAAATCTACACCATTTAAATTTGCACCTTCAAATATTGTATTACTGAATTTTGCTTCTTTAAATTTAGAACCCTTTAAATTAGAGCCTATAAATTCTGCACAAGTAAAATTTCCTCTAAAGAAATTACATTTTTTAAAGTGAGCACCTCTAAAACTTGCGTATTCAAAATGTGAGTTAGAAAAATCACAAGCATAGCATTTAGCTTTGAAAAAATTATTATATCTAAAGTTTTTATTACTTTTATCAGCATTATCATAACAGAAATTATTTTGTTCACTTTTGTTTAAAGCCATTATTATTACCTCCAAATATATTATAAGACAGCTATAGTATATTAAATTAGAAATAATATAGCTTCATTAAGTATAGTATAGATACTATTAAAAAAAGTCAAGTAAATATCCTAAGCAAATATATAAACACAAATTTAATTAATAATGAATAGTAACATGTAAGGTAAGTTTACTATTTATAGATAATTTTATTATTGTAAATAGTAATGTGAAAATATTTATTACGCTTTTTTATTATCTAAATAATCAATATATAGGTTATAACCTAAACCTAAGACTACAAATAAACCACCAATTATCTTATTTAGAGGTAGAGCACCTTCAATCATCCAGTCTATAGAAACTCCAGTAAAAAGCTGAGCTGTAAATACAAACAATGTTACATAAAATGAAGGCATTTTAGGAGTTACTACACTATTTAAAATAACGATAATTACACCTAAGAAACCACCTAAATAAGCGTAAAATGGTATCCCGTTCAAAGAGCTTAAAGATAATTTTTCTCCTATTATAATAAATAAAATAAGAGATGTTAATGCTGCTGTTAGATAATTAAAGTAACTAGATTCGATTAATCCTATTTTTTCTGATAGTCTTGTATTAAGAACTCTAGAAACTACAACAATAACGCCAGCAAGCATGGAAATTAATATATAAAACATCTATATCCTCCTAACTTAAATAAATGTCATAATGCCAATACCAACTATTATAACGGCAAATCCAATTAGTTTTTTCTTGTTAAAATGTATCTTTGGCATTCCTAAAAGACCATAGTAATCAAAAACTAATGATGTGGAAATTTGCCCTAGAAGCCCTAAGGATACAGGCAAAGATACTCCTATTTTTGGAAAGCTGATATTGTTAAATAAAACTGTAAGAACACTCATAGCACCAGCACTATAAAGGTATAATGGCAGATTCATTTTAAATGGTATTTTTATTTTTTTGATTAACATTATTATAACAAGAAAAATATATCCTATAATATGAATAAGTAATAGGGAAGAGTAAGTTCCCATTGTAGAAGATAATCTTCCATTAAAAGCAATCATAACTGCAATGAGCATACCGATTAATAATGATAAAATATTATACATAAGTTCTCCTTTTAAAATTTATTATGATATAGTAAAATCACAAATATAGTTTATTTTATTATTTGCAATTTAAATAGGACATATGTCATGTTTTAAATATTTTTAATATATATTCACAAAATAAAACATATGTGGTAATATATATAAGTTCGGATAGAATTATAGTAAAGGAGATTATCCTATGAAAGGAAAAATCAAAAATTTAAATAACGAAAATAAGAAAATAAATTGTAAGAAAATCTATAAAGATATAGAATTAATGCATGCTGTTGAAAGTTATTTAAAAACTGAATGTTACGAATCATATGAAAAAAATAATTTAAAAAAAGCATTTGAAATAGCAAAACATGACGATTCAATTAGGCTAGAAATAATGAATATAATAGATGAATTTTTATTTGAAGATAATAATCAAAAAAATATGTTTTAGGTAATTAAATATGAAAAAAATAGAAAACATCAAACTTTTAGAAAATTTTATAATTCAATATAAAATCAATGAATTATTTACTGAAGATATGACAGAATATATGTCTTTATATATGTGGAATAAAAATGAGTACATATGTAAAGAAGGAGGAGAATTAAATAATATATTTTTTCTTGTAAGAGGAAAAGCTAAGGTTTCTAAAAATTTGGCTAATGGTAAGAGTTTGCTTATTTCATTTTACAAGCCATTTAGAATAATAGGTGATATTGAATTTGTTCGTGATAATATTGCTGATTGCAGTGTTCAGACTATAAAAGATACTTATGCAATAGGAATTCATTTTGATGTAGCAAGAGCTAAGCTTTCAAAGGATTCAAAGTTTTTACTATTTATATGTAAATACTTAAGTGAGAAGCTGAGTGATTCAAGTAATAATAACTCAATAACAATATTATGTTCTTTAGAAAGCAGATTAGCTAGTTATATATATGCTTTTGTAAATGAAGAAAATTATGAAGAATTTGCTTTTGAAGAAAGTTATAGTGAGATTGCAGAACTGCTTGGAACAAGCTATAGACATCTGAATAGAACTTTAAACAAACTATGTGTAGATAATGTATTACAAAAGGATGGTAAAAAATATATAATAAAAGACATAAAAAGATTAAAATGCTTATCAGGAGATTTGTATAGATAATAATTAATAAATATTATGGAATATATTTATTAAGACAGCATATATTATATAGAAATATAAAATAGTATGGATTTATATCTATACTATTTTTTTATTCTTTAGGAAATTATATTACAGTATAACTTGTGGATAATATTGTAACAACTTAATATATAGTACCTAAAGAATAAAAAATAAATTATATGCGCCTGGCCTTTTCTTCGGCAAGCTCAGAAAATCCAGAATGCCCTAAAAAATCGACGGCTCATAAGACCTTTAATTAAAGTCATTGACTGTTAATGTATTTATTTTTTGAGAGGAAAATGTTACACAGTCACCTTGGCGATTTTTTTATTGCATTAGAAAAAATGTTCTAATAATTAAGTTATGAATGTTAACTAACAAGTGCTGGTATAAAAATTCTGTTTTATTTTAGGGGGAAGAGATATGGAAATGATGATAAGCTATAAAAATGGAAGAAAAAATACATATATAAAAGAAGGAAAGTATATGTTTATAAGCAATATAAAAATATCACCTAAAAATAGTAGTAAAACTTCTAAAGAAAAAGATGATGATGATTTTAATATATATGATGATATAAATTTAATGGTTAACATGATAAATAAAAAGAAAAATATGAAAAATTTATATTAACAAACATAGTTAAATATGATATATAAAATTATAGAAGATTAAATAATATTAAAAATGAAAAGAGAAAGATGCTATGGAAGAAATTATAAAAAAACTAGAAAAGAATGAATTATTTAATAATGTAGATAAAACTAAAATGCTAAAGATACTAGGTAATTTGAAATATTCAATAGTTTCTTATAAAAAAGGTGAAGTTATTTTCCAAGAAGAAGAAATATGCAGTGCAATTGGGCTTATAATTGATGGAACAATAAATATAGAACGTATATATCCAAATGGAAAAAGTATAGTTATGAGCAAGTTTAAAGACGGTGATGTTTTTGGAGAAGCGTTATTATTTTCTAAAGTAAATAAATATCCAGCAACAGTGATAGCACTTAGTGATTGTAAGGTACTTTATTTAACAAAAAATGAAATTATAAAATTATTTTCTGTGGAAAATAAACTTATGGAAAATTTTATGATGTTATTAAGTGAGAAAATAATAATTCTTAATAATAAGATACGAAGTATTTCTCTTAAATCTATTAGACAAAAAGTTGTTGATTATATTTTATGTGAGTACATGAATGAAAAAAATGAAGAAATTAAATTGAAATACAGCAAAGAAGAAATAGCTAATGATATAGGTATACCGAGACCATCACTATCTAGAGAGTTAATTAAGCTTAGAGATGAAGGATTAATTAACTTTAGCAGAAATAAAATAACAATATTAAATATTGAAGAGCTAGAAGATATTTTATTTAATTAAAGGGGTTTGTAACAAATGTTACAGATTCTTTTTTGTTTTCGGTATAAAATCTCATTATAAAGTAAGTCCTAACAGAAATAAAAATATATAAATTAATAAGAAGTTAAAGGAGATTTTAATTATGGAGAACAAAATGTTTTGCTTTCAATGTCAGGAAACAGCAGGATGCAGCGGATGCACAAAATTTGGAGTGTGCGGAAAGAGTCCAGATTTAGCAAGAATGCAGGATCTATTAGTATATGTTACTAAGGGATTAAGTGAAGTAACAACTAAATTAAGAGAAGAAGGAAAGAAAGTTTCTTTTGAAATAAACAATTATATAACTTTAAATTTATTTACTACAATTACAAATGCAAATTTTGATGATGAAATATTTTATAATAGAGTATTTGAAACATTAAGTATAAAAGAAAAACTATTAAATGAGCTTAAAAATAAAGAAAATTTATCAAATGCAGCATTATATAATGGTAAGACAAGAGAAGAATTAGATGAAAAATCAAGAGTAGTAGGTGTACTTGCTACAAAAGATGAGGACATAAGAAGCTTAAGGGAATTAATTATATATGGATTAAAAGGAATGTCAGCATACTTAAAGCATGCAAATGAACTTGGATATGATGATGAAGATGTAAATATATTTATGCAAAATACTCTAGCTAAAACATTAGATGATTCTTTAAGCGTAGATGAACTTGTAGCCTTAACATTAGAAACAGGAAAAGTAGGAGTAGATGGTATGGCATTACTTGATAAAGCCAATACTGAAAGCTATGGAAATCCTGAAGTAAGCAAGGTTAATATAGGTGTAGGCAAAAATCCAGGGATCTTAGTATCAGGACATGATTTAAAAGACTTGGAAGAATTATTAGAGCAGTCAGAAGATACTGGAGTAGATATTTATACTCACTCAGAAATGTTACCAGCGCATTACTATCCAAAATTAAAGAAATATAAACATTTAGTAGGTAACTACGGAAATGCATGGTGGAAGCAAAAAGAAGAATTTGAAAGTTTTAATGGACCAATTCTTATGACTACAAACTGTATAGTTCCTCCAACATCAAAAGAAAACTATAAAGAAAGAATGTTCACAACAGGTGCAGCAGGATTTACAGGATGCAAGCATATTGAAAAAGATGAAAATGGACATAAAGATTTCTCAGAAATAATTGAAATGGCTAAAAAATGTAAGGCACCAACTGAAATTGAAAGAGGAGAAATAATTGGAGGATTTGCTCATGCGCAAGTATTTGCTTTAGCTGATAAGGTTGTAGAAGCAGTTAAGACTGGAGCTATAAAGAAATTCTTTGTAATGGCAGGATGTGATGGTAGGGCTAAATCAAGAAATTATTATACAGACTTTGCAAAGGCTCTTCCAAAGGATACAGTAATTCTTACAGCAGGATGTGCAAAATATAAATATAATAAGTTAGACCTTGGAGATATTAACGGAATTCCAAGAGTTTTAGATGCAGGACAATGTAATGATTCATATTCACTTGCTTTAATAGCATTAAAATTAAAAGAAGTATTTGAACTTGAAGATATTAATGAGTTGCCATTAGCATTTAACATTGCTTGGTATGAGCAAAAAGCTGTTATAGTATTATTATCATTATTATATCTTGGAGTAAAAAATATTCATTTAGGACCAACACTTCCAGCATTCCTTTCACCAAATGTTGCAAAAGTTTTAGTAGAGAACTTTGGAATTGGTGGAATAACAAATGTGGAAGATGATTTAAAAATGTTTTTAGAATAATATTAAAAATAAGAGAGCTTTAGAATTTTTCTAAAGATCTCTTATTTTTATATATTGTAGATTTTTCAAGAAGAAAAATCATCCATAATTGATCATTGAAAATTATTCATTGATAATTATTACCTATACTATATTCATATTAGTATTTTCAGAATTTTTTATATTACTTAAAGCAAATCCAGCATAAACAAGAGCTGTACTATAATAGATAACAGAAAAACCTAATAAATTGATCCCAGCCACGCTTAGTAAAGTTTTTAAAAGCATTGGAAGAGTAATTGCATAAAAACCAATTATACAAGATTTAGTGTAATTTAATCCTGTGTTAAGAATTTTATTAATTAAATATGCTATAGGACCTATTATAATAAATACTGAAAGCAATTTTCCGATGAAAGAAAATATAGGACCAAATAAAAATAAAAGTGTTATTGATAGACTAACATAAAAGTCTATTAAAGGATAAACATCTTCTTTATTTAGATCAGGAACCATATTAATTGAAGAAGCATTTACTATATTAGAATCTACTTTTACTTTAACATTATTTTGATCTACAATTAAAGCTAAATCATATTTATTTAATAAAGCAGCATTGTTTTTTCCAGTTGTATCTAGTATGTATGCCATTCCGGATTCATCTTCATAAACTACTGGTTCTGTAGAGTCTAAATGAAATTTACCATCCTTTATATAAAAGTTAGGGATATTTCTTGAAAGCACTTCTTTTATTTCAACACCTTTGTCAGTTACTATATTAGTTAAGTTAAAATTCACAAAAAAAGAGAATATTACAGATACTATAAATATATATAGTATAGATTTAGATAATCCTTCTTTTATGAAATCTTTATATGCATCAAAGTTAAAAAAACTATATGCAAATTTATGTGTTAATCGTAATTTGTTTTCCAAAATTTTTCCTCCTACAATTATTGTATTATTTAATGTTAATTATAGCATACCAGATTTTATGGTCAAATAATAAAGATGTAATAATTCAAAATTTATTTTGTAAGACAGGTATTAATTATAAAAAAAGTAAATATATTTTTATTATAAATGAAATTAAACTATTTTCATTAACAATATGTAACATATTATGTTAACATAATTATTTACTATGAATTCAATAAAAACATATATTGTAAAAAGTTGGTGATTATAGTACCATATAAATATATTAATAAATTAAATGGGATTTTGAGAGGATAGGGATTATGAATAAAGAAGAAGTTGTAAAAGAACTAAAAGAAAGATTTAAGGATTCTGACGCAAGTAATGTAGAAGGAGTAGTAGCAGCACAAGTAGATTTAAGAGATGAAGAGGGAGGAACACTATATTTAGAAGTAAAAGATAAAACTTTATCTATAGAGCCTTATGAATATTATGATAGAAATGTAATATTAAATGTTTCATCTAGTGATTTATTAGAAATTGTTGATAAAAAGTTAAATCCAGCTGATGCTATTTCAAAAGGTATCTTGAATGCAGAGGGAGATTTAGATAAAGCATTAGAGATATTGAATTTATATAAACCAAAGATAGAAGATTTATCAAAGCCACAGATAGAAGAAAAATCAGAGGTTGAAATAGAAGAAAAGCCAGAGGGTAAAATAGAGGCAACAATAGAAGTAAAAGCTGAATCAAAACCAACTCCAAAGACAACTGCAAAGACAAAGGGTACAAATAAAACTTCAACAAAGACAACTGCAAGACCAGCATCAAAGACTACTTCAAAAAGTAAGACTAAAGCAAAAACAAAATAATAGCATTCAAAGCTAGATTTAAAATGTGAAGTTTAAGTAATTCTATTTTAAACCTAGCTTTTGTATAGTTAAATGGAAAAATATTTAAGGCTATTTTAAAGAAAAAATAGTAAAATAATATTATTAAACAATAAAAGATAAAACTAGGAGGTTAGCTTATGAGGATTCTTATTGTTGAAGATGAAATCAGACTTGCAGAAGTACTAGGTGAGATTATGAAAGAAAATAAATATGTAGTTGATATAGTCAATGATGGTGAAGAAGGATATGATTATGCAGCTAGTGGAATATATGATGTAATAATACTTGATGTAATGCTTCCAAACATGAATGGATTTGATATTGTTTTAAAACTTAGAAATAATAAAGTAAAAACTCCTATAATAATGCTTACTGCTAAAGATGAAATAGGAGATAAGGTTAGAGGATTAGACTGTGGTGCTGATGATTATCTTACAAAACCTTTTTCAAAAGAAGAGCTTCTAGCTAGAGTAAGGGCATTATCTAGAAGACAAGGTGAGGTTATATTAAATGAACTTTCATATGAAGATATAAAATTAGACAAGTCTACCAATGCACTTTTTTGTAATGATAGATCTATACATTTAGGTTTAAAAGAATCAGAGATACTTGAAATTCTTATGTGTAATTCTAATAGAGCTGTTGGCAAAGAAGAATTATTAGAAAAGGTATGGGGAATTGAATCTGATGCAGAAGATAATAATGTAGAAGTATATATATCTTTTTTAAGAAAGAAGCTTAATTTTTTAGGATCGAAAATATCAATAGAAGCAATAAGAAAAGTTGGTTATCATTTAAAGGGGACTAAGAAATGATAGACAAGTTAAAAAAGAAATTTATACTTATAAATATGGTTTTAGTATCAATAGTGCTTGCTATAACTTTTATTGGAGTTTATGCATTTACGTATAATAAATTAAGTCATACAAGTAATTGTATTCTAAAAAGAGTTATAGAAGAAAAAGGACATGATGAAAATAGGAAGAGAAAAATAGGTGGAGAAAAAATAAATATACCTTCACAATCTCCCTTAAATAAATTGACATTCTTAGTTGAATTAAATAATGAAAACAAAATTATTAATATTATAGATGAAAATATAGAAATAGTAGATGAAGAAACATTAAAGGAAATAGTTTCAGATTGTGTAGATAGTAAGAAAAATTATGGAATTATTATAAATGAGGATTTAAGGTATCTAAAGCATAAAAATGAAAATGGATTAGAAATAGCATTTATTGATAGAAGCGAAGAAATAGATACATTAAATTCACTAATTACCACATCCATTCTAGTTGGAGCTTTAAGCTTATCGGCATTTCTTATTATTAGTATATTTTTAAGCAAATGGGCTATAAAACCAGCAGAAGACGCATTTAACAGACAGAAACAATTTATTGCTGATGCATCACATGAATTGAAAACCCCTCTTACAACAATTCTTGCAAATTCAGAAATTTTATTATCACATAAAAATGAAACAATATCTAGTCAGATAAAGTGGATAGAATATATAAAATTAGAAAGTGAAAGAATGAGAGGGCTTGTTAATGATTTATTGTTTTTAGCAAAATTAGATTATAAAGAAAATTTAATATCATCTAAAGAAATAAATTTAAGTGACCTTGTATGGAGTGTTATACTTCCATTTGAATCTTTAATCTTTGAAAATAATAAGAAGCTTGAAAGTAATATAGATTCAGATATTTTTTTTACAGGAAACGAGAATCAAATAAAGCAATTAGTAGTCATACTCATTGATAATGCAATTAAATATTGTAGTGAAAAAGGAACAATAAAAATAAATTTAAATAAAAATCAAAACAAAATAAATCTATGGGTAAATAATAGTGCTGTACCTATTCCAAAAGAAGAACAAAAACATATATTTGAAAGATTTTACAGAGTAGACAAGTCTAGAGTAAGAGAAAATGGTGGATATGGACTAGGATTATCCATAGCAAAAGAAATAGTAGAATTACATAAAGGACAGATTTTGGTAACAAGTGATGAAGAAAATGGAACTACATTTAAAATAGTATTTCCTTAAAATAAAGGTCGTAGAATCAGAATTTAGTGAATAACAACCGAAATAAAGCCCTTATGTTGTGCTCGCTTGCTACAAAAATGAAGCTAAGAATTCAAACATGCAGACTTGCATCCACAAATGTTTGCTCCAAGGCATATAATGCTTAGTGAGGTACTAACTTAGCTGTATAGCCCATCTTCATCTACCGATGAAGATGTTTCCTTTAATATGCATCGGACAAACAATTGTGGAACAAGTCTACATGAAGAATTCTAAAGCTTCATTTTTTAATGCAAGACACCGCCAAACATAAGGGCTTTATTTCTTTGTTCCATCTAAATTCTAAGCACCGCATTATTATTTTTGTAAATAAATGCATTTTTAAACTATGGAATAGTTATTTATACATATTAAAGATTTAAAAAGTTAATATTTCATCATTTTTAAAAAGGTATCAATATATACATATCAGAATATAAATTCCTAAGAATTCGCTTATTTTATTCGGGTTCTATGGAGATAAAGATGCACTTATTCATATATTGAATTTCGGTTGTTATCCACTAAACTTTGTACGTCCCTTATTTATGTTATGCAAGTCCAAGTAATCTGATTATGGTTGTAAATGCAAAGCAGATTATTATTCCACATGCAGTAGGGACTAAAAATGAGACAGCAGTCCATTTTAAGCTTTGGGTTTCTTTTTTTATTGTGAGGCATGTTGTGCTGCATGGCCAGTGCATAAGAGAAAAGAGCATAACATTTACAGCTGTAAGCCAAGTCCATCCATGCTGAATTAATAAATTATAAAGCTCTGTATTTTCGAGTTCAACCATACTTCCAGTAGCCATATAACTCATTATTATTATAGGAACTACGATTTCATTTGCAGGAAATCCTAAGATAAATGCCATTAATATATATCCATCTAAGCCAATTAGATGTGCAAATGGATTTAAGAAATTTGCGCAGTGAGTTAATATGCTGTAAGATCCAATATTTATATTTGCCATGATCCAAATGACAAGACCTGCAGGAGCAGCAACCATAATAGCTCTTCCAAGTACAAATAAAGTTCTATCAAAAATTGATCTTACTATAATTTTACCAACTTGGGGTTTACGATAAGGTGGAAGCTCAAGTGTAAATGAAGTTGGAAGTCCTTTAAGTATTGTTTTTGATAAAAGTTTTGAAATTAAAAACGTCATAAAAACTCCAAGAAGAATTACACATGTTAAAATTACTGCTGAAAATAATGATTTAAATGGTCCAACAAATGAACTGGCAAAAAACATTGTAATTATGGCAATAAGAGTAGGAAATCTACCATTACAAGGAACAAAGTTGTTTGTAATTATAGCAATTAATCTTTCACGGGGAGAATCAATTATTCTACATCCTACTATTCCAGCAGCATTACATCCAAAACCCATACACATAGAAAGGGCTTGTTTACCGCAGGCACATGCTTTTTTAAAGTATTTATCTAAGTTAAAAGCAACTCTAGGCAAATATCCAAGATCCTCAAGAAGTGTGAAAAGTGGGAAGAATATTGCCATTGGGGGAAGCATAACTGATATAACCCATGCAAGTGTTCTATATATACCTTGTACTAAAATTCCTTCAACTAAAGGCGGTGTTCCAAGAAAAACAAAAAATTCTGTAAGCCTGTCTTGTACCCAGAATAGTCCAGATGCAAGAATGTCAGAAGGAACATTTGCACCAGCAATTGTAATCCAAAATATAATTCCAAGAAGTAAAATCATTAGAGGTATCCCAAATGTTTTGGAAGTCAAAATTTCATCAATTTTTCTATCTGTAGCATTGTACTCATCAGAAGAAAAAGTAACTACATTTTTACTTATGTCTTCAGATTTTTTTATGAGTGTTGATACAATCATATCTTTAAGCGTGTTAGTATCTATATTTTGTAAAAGTAAGTATTCCTTAGCTTTGTTTATTGAATGTAAAATCTCTTCTTTTTCAGAAAGATTAAATTCTAAGTAATCATTTAACGAGTTTAATAAGCTTTCATCATTTTCAAGTAACTTAAGAGCTGTCCATCTTGTGTTGATTTTGCCTTTTAAGTAAGGCAGAAGTTTTTCCTGAATCATGGTAAGAGCTTTTTCAATAGGTGTATCATATTTCATTTTTATTGGCATTTGTAAGACTTTATTAAAGGTGATGTTATATACCTCATCCATAAGTTTATCCAGACCTTTATTAATTGAAGCACTAGTTCCTACAACGCTAACTCCTAAAAGAGATGAAAGTTTCTCAATATTTATTAATATGCCTTTTCTTTTTGCTTCATCCATCAAGTTAACACAGACAATTACATTGTTAGTTATTTCAAGTGTTTGAAGAACAAGATTTAAATTTCTTTCAAGACAGGTGGCATCCATAATAACAATAGTAGCATCAGGATTTCCAAAGCATATAAAATCTCTTGCAACTTCTTCTTCAGCTGAATGTGCCATAAGAGAATAGGTTCCTGGAATATCAACTAATACAAAGTCTTTATTTATATGAATACATTTTCCAGTAGCGTTTGTAACAGTTTTTCCAGGCCAATTTCCAGTATGCTGATTTAGTCCTGTTAAGCTATTAAAAATAGTGCTTTTACCTACATTTGGATTACCTGCAAGAGCTATTATTTTATTATCAGAAGTACGAATAATATTCAAATCTTTATCTAATGCATTTGTACCAGTAGACTGATTTGTTAATCCCATTTTTAAACTCCTTTATAAATTAATAATAAATAATATATAAATTAGGTATTATAATAGAATCTTAAAAATATCTATTATATATAGAAAAAGTAAAATCGAAGTTATGCAATAATAATGTGTATATTTACTAATGTTATCATTATGCTGGTTAACTACAATATTCTTGCATAACTATAGTCCATTTATACTTATGAATATGGATAAAGCTTTTGCATTTACCTATATTCATGAGTTAAAGTGTTTCAACAACTATTTTTGAAGCATCTTCTGACCTTATTGCAATGACTGCTCCCCTTATAAGATATGCAATAGGGTCACCAGATGGACTTTTCGTTAGTGCTTCAACTTCAGTTCCATTAATAAGACCAAGATCTAAAAAGCGTCTTCTTATATGGTCTGTAGCAGTTAGTTCAACAACCCTGCATTTAGTTCCAAGTTTAATTAAATTAAGAGTACTTTGATTGGGTGTATATATATTTGCTTCCATAATTTTATCTCCTTTTAATATATTAGTTTAAGTTTAAAGAAAAAATCTTTCTCTAGTCTAACTTATGCGTTAATTTGTATAAATGACACATAAAATAAAAAATATTGTATGGAGGTGAAAAATCAATATGGATTTTCACACATATAGAGGATATGAGAGCATTAATTCTAAAAAGAATTTTTTGACTCCGTCAATGGAGGATTATTTGGAAATGATATATAGGTGCTCTAAAAATGAAGATTTTGTAAGGCTAAATAAAATAGCTCAAATGCTTAATGTACGTGATTCATCGGCATCTAAAATGATGAAAAAGCTAGGCGAATTTGGTCTTATAAAATACGAGAGATATGGGATGATAATATTAACGGAGCAGGGGAAGGTAATTGGAAAATATTTATTGGACAGACATAACATAATAGAAAACTTTCTTATATATTTGGGATGTGAAGATAAAGTGCTCAAAGAAACAGAACTTATAGAACATGCCATAAGTGTTGAGACGGTAAGAGATATCTATATGCTAAACATGTTTTTTAAAGAAAATGATGACATTCTAATGAAATTTAATAAATTTAAAGATTTAAACATAAATAAAAGATAAATATGATGCCATACTATTTGTAAAAAACATTTAGTATAGGCGTTTATTTTGATATAATAAATGTATAGAAATTTTAATAATAAGATATTATTATGTTTGTTAGAGTGATATTTCTTATATAAAAAAGAGGTATGATATTATGAGCAAATATGTTATGTCAGATATCCATGGCTGTTATGATGCCTTTTTATCAATGCTAAATTTAATAAAATTTAGTGATAATGATGCTTTATGCATATTGGGAGATATACTAGACAGAGGTGAAAAGCCATTAGATATAGTAGATTATATAGTAAAACATCCTAATATAAGTTTGATACGTGGTAATCATGAACAGCTTTTTATGAATTATTTCATCAGTAATGACGAAAAACTCTGGTATCGTAATGGTGGATTTAGTACACATAATGAATTAAAAAATAGAGGATTAGATTATGAGAAAAAGTTTTATAATTATTTAAAACTTCTGCCTCTTATAAGAATTGTAGATAATTATATTTTAGTGCATGCTGGTCTTGATTTTCCAGATGGGTTTAATGAATTATCCCTAAATGAATTTTTAAGTAATCAGACTGAAGTTACATGTTTATGGGGGAGAGATAATATAGGACATGAAAAACAGTATAAGAATTTTACTATGATTTGTGGTCATACTCCAGTACAGATAATAGATGAAAATATTAAAGAGATGGAGGATGTGAAAATACTTCATAGAAAAGGTACTATATATATTGATTGTGGCTACTGTTTTGGAAAAGAGGCTGGTGGGAAGCTTGCCTGCTTAAGATTAGATGATATGAAAGAATTTTATATTGATTCTTTATAATAAATTAATATATGATAAAGGAAGAAGGGAAAAAAATGGACAATAAGAAGAAAGGTGCATTAATAGGTGCAGGAACATTATTTACTGCAATTGCAGTAGTTGGAGGAAGTATTTTAAATAAAAAGAGAAAAGAGAAAAAAGAATTTAAAAAATTAATACAAAGAACAACTTATGAAACAGGAAAAATAAGAAAACTTGGATCATTATATTTAGATGGTGGAAAAATAATATGTCCACTGGATTTGATTAATTATGAAGATGTGACTGAGTATAATGGAGAAAAGATAGAGATAAAAGATACAGATAAAGACGATTCATATAATCTTCGTTGGGTTGAAATAAATCATGAAGGAAAAAAACTTCTTATATGTGATAGGAACATTTTAAGCAGTATATCTTATGACGAATTAAATAACCAAGGTTTAATTTTTGGTAAGGTTGTTGTTATTGACAATACAAGATATCTTTTAAGATTACTAAAAGGTGGAGACAAAAAGAGGGACAATGAAGAGAATGAATGGAATAAATATATAGTAAATGTAGATAATATACCAGGATTACCTGTATCAAATGGTTTTGATACAGCATCTGGAGACAAGAATAAATCTGAAAAATTATATGGAGATAACAATACATTATGGAACTGGTATGACTTCTGTTCATTAACACAAAATGAATGTAAAGATAAATGTGTAGTAAGAGGTTTTTATTCTAATACATATTTCAATTATGTAAATAAAGATGTTAGCTATAAAACTGTAGGATACAGACCCGTTTTAGAAGTTATAGAATAAATATAATATTATGTCAATCTTGTATATTCAGGAGCAAGCTTACTCCTGTTAATATGCAAGATTGTTTTTATTCTTTAGGAAATTATATTGAAGGAGAATCTGTGAGTAAGTTATTTTTGAGAATATTGTAATAGACCAATGCATAGTGCCTAAAGAATAAAAAATAAATTATATGCGCCTTGCCTTTTCGCAGGCTCGCTCAGAAAATCCAGAATGCGCTGAAAAAATCGATGGCCAAATTATTTTTTAAATTAAAGTTATTGTATTCTATTGGATTTGTATTCTTTAAAAGATTATATCATAGTCGCCTTGGCGATTTTTTTATTCTATAGAAATAATCAAACCACTTAAGGTATTCTTCTTTATGAAGACTGTCTTTTAAAAATACAAAATTGAATTCACGAGAAACATTATAATTATTTATAGATACTTCACATAAAGTACCTTGTTTAATTTCTTCGTAAACAGCTTGTTCATATAGAAAAGTGATTCCAAAATTGTTCTGAACAAGGTTTTTTATTATATTAATACTACCTATCTTTGTTAAATTTCTAAATGATGTAATTGATAGATTATGATCACATAATATGTGCTCAAGTATATTTCTTGTACCTGAACCATATTCACGTGTAATTAAACGTTCATTAAGAATATCAGTGAACTCAATAGCTTTGTTAGCAAGTTTATTATTTGGAGAGCAGATAGGAATAAATCGTTCTAAAGAAAGAATCCTTGATTCGTAGTCTAGCTTATCAAATGTGCCTTCAAGTACAACAAAATCTAATTTACCGTCTTTAAGTTTTTCAAGAAGTATTTTTGTATTGTTTACTTCCATAGTCAAATCTATAGTTGGATTATCTAAAAGTACCTGAGATATTATAGGTTTCATTGTATATTCAGAGATTGTTAATGTAGATCCAAATTTCAAATGATATATATCATCTTCCATGGCAAGTGTACTTTTAATTTTATCGGAGCTTGCTTTAAGTGACATTGCAAAGGATTTTAAAATTTCACCTTTAGGAGTTAAACTCAATGATTTTCCTTTATAAGAAAAAAGTTTGCAATTATATGTTTTTTCTAAATATTTTATATGTTGTGATACGGCAGGCTGAGTAAGATGAAGTAGTTTTGCTGTTTCTGTGTAATTTTTAACTTTGCATAAAGTTAAAAAAGTATCAAATCTGAAATCAAGCATATAAGTTTCCCCCAATGAGTATTTAGTATAATTAATATTTATTATATCATTAATATATATAAATTCAATTTATAATGATTTTATATAAGGAAACATGAGTTAAAAAAAGGATTTTGTATAAAGAAACATTAGTTGAAAAGTATGTTATTATCGATATAATAGACATTGCAAAATTAAAATATTTTTCAAAGAATATATTTTAAATGATTACCAAAGAATATTATTAAATATAGAAATAGATATCATATTTAATGATAATTGATAGTAATTATTATTGAATAATAAAATATGTTGATGTAAAATATATTATATAA
The DNA here is from genome assembly GCF_900465025.1 of Clostridium neonatale. Lineage (NCBI taxonomy): Bacteria > Bacillati > Bacillota > Clostridia > Eubacteriales > Clostridiaceae > Clostridium > Clostridium neonatale. The sequence goes on along the minus strand of NZ_UICR01000002.1, from coordinate 318,505 downwards.
AGTAACTGGAGGAATATGGTATGGATAAATCAAATATAGAAGACATAATGGAAAAGTATTCGGGGACTATGAGTAATAAGGAACTAGGAAAACCATGGAGTGGGAAAAAAGAATTGGTCTTAGTTGACAAAGTAAAAGAAACAGAGGATATTACATCATTTTACTTTAAAGCTAAAGATGGAAGTAAGCTTGTAGAGCATAAGGCGGGACAATTTTTACCTTTTACAATAAAAACTGATGATCCTAAATATAAAGGCGTAACAAGAACATACAGTTTATCAATGAAACCAAATGAAGATATTTATAGAATAAGTGTAAAAAGAGTTCCAGATGGACTCATAAGTAATTACCTTCATGATAATTTAAATGTGGGAGATTTAATAGAAGCCATGATGCCGGCTGGACTTTTCACTTTAGAAAAACATAAGAAGGATAAGCCAATAGTGCTTGTATCAGCAGGAATAGGAATAACACCACTATTATCAATGTTTTATGATAGTGTAAATAAAATAAAAAATATTACATTTATTGAAGCTGTTCAAAATTCACAAATGCAGCCATTTGCAAATGATGTAAAGGCTTTGTGTGAAATGAGTCAAAATAAACATTATGTATTTTTCAGTGATCCAAATGATGATGAAATACTAGGTAAAGATTATGATTTTAAGGGATTTGTGACTAAAGACTGGATAAAAGATAATTTAGATTTAAATTCACAATTTTATTTCTGTGGACCACCACCATTTATGAAAGCATTAAATAGTGCACTTGTAGAACTTGGTGTAAGTGAAGAGGATATTCATTATGAGTTCTTTGGAGCACAACAAAAGTTATAGAATTTAATATAAGTTACATAAAAAGATGATATCATAATACCTGTTTTATAAAATTATGTGTGATTAAAATTAATCTGTACATATACTTATTGTGATGTCTCTTTTTATTTATAAATTTTTTTGCATAAAAACAGTAATATTGAGAATCTTCCATTAAAAATATATAAATAATGAACGAAAATTAAAGAGTGAATATGAAAATTTAAATAATAAAAATAAAATTATATTTATATTTAAATTATTTATTATACTAGCTAGAATAATAAAATTAATAAGAATAATGAATAAATATATTAAAGTAATAGTGGTGAAAAATGATAGAACTTAAATTAATAGCGGAAGAAGACTTAATAAATATAATTAAATGGAATGAAAACACAACATCAGATTTTCTATTGCAGTGGTCTGGAAATCTATATTCGTATCCATTAACTATCAATCAGCTAAAATATTATTTAAGAAAGGCAGAAGAAAGCCAGAATGTTTTTATATATAAAATTGTTTCAGAAGAAAATAAAATGATAGGGACAATTGAACTTAAGATTTCAGATGAAGGAAGAACAATAGGAAGAATATGTCGTGTATTAATTGGCGATGAAACATATAGAGGAAAGGGAATAGGCAAAGAGGCAATTTTTAAAATTTTAAAAATAGGGTTTGAAAACTTAAGGTTAAACAAAATAACGCTTGGAGTATTTGATTTTAATAAAAGTGCAATAAAATGTTACGAAAAAGCAGGCTTTAAAAAATATAAATTAATTAAAAATAAATTTAAAGCTTCAAGTGAAATGTGGAATTGTTATGAAATGTTCATTAATAGAAATGAGTTCACATAAAAGAAAATGGGAAAATACAATATTTAAAGTTTTTACTTATACTATATGGTTATATGGATTTAAAATTTTATAAAGAAACTAAGGAGAAATTTTTAATGAGCAATTTAAAAAGAGAAAACATAAATGTAAGTGAGATAGATGATTTATTAGGAAATATAGAATTAATTGACATAAGAGAACCTTATGAATGTAAATCTGGAATGTTAAAAACAGCAATAAACATACCAATGCAGGATTTATTAGATGCTCCAGATGAATTTCTAGATAAGAATAAAGAATATTATTTAATATGTAGGTCAGGAGCAAGAACTGCAAGTACTTGTTATATGCTTAGAGAAGAAGGTTACAATGTTATTAATGTAGCAGGTGGAATTATTTCCTATGAAGGAGATAATATAGAAAGATAACGATTGTCACATAATGCTAAAGTAAAAATTAACACTAGACTATAGTATTAATTCTTATATATAATCATTTATGACAATATGATTTAGACTTAAGGGAGGAAAAGATGATTTTATTAGAGCAGATGTTTATAGCTTTGCAAACTTGGATGTTTTCAAGTGGAGTAAAAATACTTATAGGACTACTTATTTTAAGTATAGGCTGGAAATTAGTCAAGAGAGCAGTAAATATATTTAACGCTATATTAGAAAAAAGAAACATTGATCCTACAATAAGCTCATTTTTAGATGGAGTAATAAGCATAAGTTTAAAAATACTTTTAATACTAATAGTTATGGATTATGTAGGATTAAAAACAAGTAGTTTAGTTGCACTTGTAGGTTCTGCAGGTCTTGCAATTGGTCTGGCACTTCAAGGGAGTCTTTCAAATTTTGCAGGTGGAGTTATAATACTTATAATTAGACCATTTAATGTTGGAGATTTAATTGACAGTGGAGATCATACAGGAACAGTAGAGAAAATAGGAATATTTTATACTCACTTAGTTACTTTTGATAACAAGCAGATTCTTATTCCAAATGGAGAATTGGCAAATAAGAGTATAGTGAATTATACAAGTAAAGATACTAGAAGAGTTGATTTGAATTTTACTGTTGGTTATGAGCAAGAAATAAGTAAAGTCAAGAGTGCATTATTTTCAGTAATTAATACAGAGGAACTTATTTTAAAAGATCCAAAACCTTTTGTTGCGTTATCTAAACATGGAGATAGTGCTATAACATTTGTTGTAAGGGTATGGACTAAAACAGAAGATTATTGGACTGTTCATTTTAATTTACTAGAAAGAGTGAAAATGAAGTTTGATGAAGAAGAAATAAGTATTCCTTATAACCAAATGGATGTACATATAAAAGGAAATGAAAATTAAATATGTATTAAATTATGAGAGGGTATTGTTATTTGGTAATAGCAATACCCTCTCATAATGATTTTGTGGAAATTTAAGGTAACTGGGAGATAAAAATGATTGAAAGATTATTTGATTATGCAAAAATTAATGAAAAAGATATTGAAAGAAAAAGAGTAAATAATATAATCGATAAAAATTTAAAATTTAATAAAGTACTATATGTTTATGGATCATTAGGTATTGGAAAAACTAAATCTGTTATGAGCTATTCAAAAAATTATCTGGAGCATTATGTTTGGTATGAATGCGAAGAACAGGATAATATAAATGGAATTGAAAAAGAATTAATATCAGTATTAAATACAGATATCAGAAGAAAAAAAGTAATTATTTTTGATGAATTTAACCGTATTTATGAAAGAAATATATTAGAAGAAATATCATATTACATTGAAAACTCAAGAGATAACTGTAAGTTTATATTCATAAGTTCAAAGAAGATACCAAAAGAATTTATTAATATAATGATAAAAAATCAAATTGGGATAGTATCAAAAAAAGATCTATTATTTAAAAAAGAAGAAATAGAGTTATTATTTAAAAAGAATAATATTAATACTTTTAAAGAAGAGCATATTAAAATAATTTTGGAATTAACTGGTGGGGTACCTATATTAGTGATTTTGGGGATGATGTACTTCAAATTAAATGATAATACCCTAGATTATAAAAAATTTGTAGAAAGTAAATATTATAAGGAAGCATTTGATAAGTACATTTGGGACAAATTAAGCAAAAAAAGAAAAGAACAGTTAATTATAATATCATTATTTCCAGAAGTAACATTAGAACAGGCTAAATTTATAACAAAAGATGAAAATATAGAAGAACTTTTGAAAGAAATTGTATTTTTAAAAAAAGATAAAAAATATATTTTTAAAGAGTTATTCAAAAGTAGCATAAAAGAAAAATATGATTATATTGATAGAGAAAAATTTACTTTAGCATATATAGAAATGGGTAAATGTTATGAAAAAAATAATCAATTTATAGAAGCGGCATATTCTTATTCAAAGGCCAAGTTAGAAAAAGATGAAGTACGTGCATTGGAAAAGTTTTGCGATCAAGCTAACTTTCTAGATAATTTTACCTTAATTAAAGAATATTTAATAAAAGTATCTAAAGAATTAATGGAAAAGAATTCATCTATATGTGGTTTTATAGCTATGTTTGAAATAATTCATTATAATTTTGAAGAAGGTAGACAATGGATAAAAAAATTAGAATATTTAAGAAAAGAAGTTCTCACAAAATATAATAGGTCAAAAAATAAAGAACAATATTTTAATAAGCTTAAAGTTATTGAAGATAGGTTAATATTACTATATGCTATGCTTCAAGAGAATAATAGCATTTATGTAAAAGAAATATGGGAAGATAAAATTAAAAGGGAAAATATTAATGATGATCATATTGTTAATGTAGTACCAACAGCAAATTTCCCAAGTATACTAAAAGGTATGAATGACACAAGTTCTTGGTGGATTAAATATGATAAAGATAATGTAAAATCTAATGCAATATTAAAATATATTTATCATAATAATTATTATTCAGCAGTAAATATTGCATTATCTGAAATTGATTATGAAAAGAATAATATAATTGAAGCAGCATTAAAGTTAAGTGATAATACTGCTTTTTATAAGGAATCATGCAATCTAGAGTTCATTTTTGTAAGCAAGATTTTAACATTAAAGATTCAAATAGCAAGTGGAAATATTAATGATGCCAATATGATACTTAATAGTCTTAAAGAAGAAGTAGAAAGATGTAAGGATTGTAATATATCAAATAATTTGAATGCTGCATATACAAGATATAATCTATTAATAGGAAATATAGAGGAAGCTAAGACCTGGTTAATAAATTATAATAAGCAAACAGAAAAGAAATTTTTATCTATAAATATGTATGAATATTTTACTAAAGCTAGAGTTCTTATTGCTATGCAAGATTATACACGGGTTATAGCGTTTTTAGAGATATTATATAAATTGAATAAAAAAGCAAAGCACAATATGAATATGGCAGAATGTTTAATATTACAGAGCATTGCATTAAATAGATTAGAAGAAGAATTAGCATTTAATAAAATAGAAGAAGCGCTAAAGATAACAGAGCCATATGATTTTATTAGAATTTATGCTGATGAAGGTGATGGAGTCTATGAAGTTATTAATAAATATATAAAATATGATAAAAGAGATGAAAGTATTGACTTAGAATATATAAAATTAATATTAACTGAAAGTAGAAAATTTGCACGAATGTATCCTAAATATTTAAGTAAAAAAATATATTCTGAAGATGAAAAAATAAAATTAACAAAATCTGAAAAAGAAATAATAAACTTAATATCTAATGGTATGTCTAATAGTGAAATAAGTGAATATTTAAATATAAAAATAGATACTGTTAAGTTTCATACAAAGAATATTTACAGTAAGCTTAATGTGAAAAATAGGACTATGGCCATTTCTGTCGCAAAAGAATTTAAAATTATATAATAAAATTATTAAAAATTAAATTTTTAATAAAAACTACCTTTTAGGGTAGTTACATTAAATTTATATGCTGATAGAATATTTTGTGTAAAGAAGGTCAAGCAAATTAAGTATTTTTCAACTATGGGAAACGGACATTTCTAACCTAATTATACAATACTATGGGCATGAAGAATGAGAAGAAAAACCAGGAATTAATTCTTGGTTTTTTGATTTTTAGAAAGCAATTTATTTATATATGTTGCAATATGATTTATTCAATACTTGAGTATACGTACTGTACATTTAATGTAGATTTCGATTTTCAACATATATATTATGAAAAGTAAACTTTATTATAAATATCAATATTATTATCATAAAGTGTGTATTTTATAATATACATAAACTAAAGTTACCTTTAAAACATTATGTGTAAGAAATAATATATTTATTATAAATATAACAAAATGAATATTGATAAATTATAGTAGTAATGATATTCTAATTTATGTGATAAATAATTTCATTTGGGGGAGTCATCATGAATTTATGCAACTTGAAACCTGGAGAAAAGGCTGTTATATTATCAATTGATGGGAATGCTAAACTTATGAAGAGATTACTTGCTTTAGGATGCATAGAAGGAACAACAATTGAATATAAAAGATGTGCGCCGCTTGGAGATCCTATAATAGTGAATTTTAGAGGATTTGATTTAGCTATAAGAAAAGAAGATGCTGAATATATATCGGTAGCAAAACAAAGGGGATTTAAGAAATGACAAATGTAGCTTTACTTGGTAATCCTAATGTTGGGAAAACAACTTTATATAATGCACTTACTGGATCCAATCAGTATGTAGGAAATTGGCCAGGTGTAACTGTTGATAAAAAAGAGGGTTTTTTTGAAGATGTTAAAGTAGTGGATCTTCCAGGAATATATGCTATGGACACATTTTCAAATGAAGAAAAGGTATCAAAGAAGTTTCTTGAAGAAGGTGATGTTGATGTAATACTAAATATTGTAGATGCATCAAATTTAAATAGAAATTTATATCTTACTACTCAGCTTAAAAAGTTTGATAAGCCAATTATATTGGCACTTAATATGATAGATATATGTGATAGCAAAGGAATCGTAATAGATTACGAAAAGCTTAAGAAAGAATTAAATGTAGAAGTTATACCAATAATTGCAGGAAAAAATATAGGTATAGATAAAATAAAAGATAGATTAAAAGATGGTAACTTTAAAAAAGATAATGAAATTAACAAATATGATTTTAAAAGTGAAAAAGAAGCGTATGAATTTATTGAAAAAATATTAAATAAATGTGTGACAGAAAACTTAAAAAACAAAGAAACATTTACAGAAAAATTAGATAAATATGTACTTCATCCAGTACTTGCGTATCCTATTTTTATTTTACTTATGGCACTAATGTTCCAATTAACTTTTTCATGGGTTGGACAGCCCATTTCTGATTTACTTTCAGATTTATTAGATAATAGTTTAATACCATTTATTTCAGAATTGCTTTCTAATAATTCACCTTGGTTTAGGTCACTTATTGTAGATGGAATAGTTGCAGGTGTTGGTGGAATACTAGTATTATTACCTATTATTTTAGTACTTTTTATATGTATTACATTACTTGAAGATAGCGGATATATGGCTAGAGTTGCTTTTATGATGGATAAGCTTATGAGAAAGATGGGACTGTCAGGAAAAGCATTTATTCCTATGATAATAGGATTTGGATGCTCAGTTCCAGCTATAATGACAGCAAGAACTTTAGAAAGTGAAAAAGATAGAAAATTAACAGCTCTTTTAGTACCATTCATGTCATGTAATGCAAGACTTCCAGTGTATACTGTGTTTGCGGCAGTATTTTTTACAAATCATAGAGGTCTTGTTGTAGCATCACTTTATTTACTTGGGATAGTTGTAGCTTTTTTACTTGGAATATTACTTAAAAATACATACTTTAAGAAGGATGAGGAACCATTTATAATAGAAATTCCAGAGTATAAAATGCCAAAGTTTTCTTCTGTGCTTAATGTAACTGCTGATAAAGCATTAGAATTTTTAAAGAAAGCAGGTACTTTGATATTTGCAATGAGCGTTGTCATATGGGTTCTATCTAACTTTAATTTAAGTGGAATGGTAGAAGAAGTTAATGATAGTATACTTGCAAGCATAGGAAATGTTATTGCACCTATATTTAAACCATTAGGATTTGGAAACTGGCAGTCAGCTGTAGCACTTTTATCAGGACTTTTAGCTAAGGAAACAGTTTTATCTTCTATGGAAGTTATTTTTTCAGGAAATCTTCAAACTGTTCTTACTGCACATTTTAATAGTTTAACTGCATATTCATTTTTAGCTTTTATACTATTATACACACCATGTATTTCAACAGTAGGAACAATGAAAAAAGAATATGGTGGTAAATTAACAGTATTCTCTGTGTTTTTTCAATTTGTAGTTGCATGGGTTGTATCATTTTTAATTTTTAATGTTGGAAGCTTAGTTATACAAATGTTATACTTATGATATAAGATTTTTAAATTAGAGGTGCTGCATATGATAGAAATAGTTATTACATCTATAATAGTAATTTTGGCTGTCTTTATACTTATTAAATCTATGTTTAATTCTAAAAATGGAAAGTGTAATTGTGGATGTGATAAGTGTAGTACAAAAAATAAGTGCATTAAAAGAGATGATAATTAAAATAAATAAAATTTGAAAAGCTACTTTTAACTACATAATTAGTTAAAAGTGGCTTTTTTGTTTAAATATTTACAAAAAGCTACGATAAATAATATATAGAGAGTCTTCTTATATATTATTTATGAAAATATATATTATTATGGGAGGAGAGATAAAGATATGAAAGAATTGTTTGAAGATGTAAAAAAGAATTTATCACTTATTGAAGACATATATGACAATATTAGAATTGTTAATCCTCTTAATAAAAAAGTATTGAACATAAAGAATACAAAAATAGAACAGTTTAAAGGGAATTGCTATGATCTCTGGAAGAACGGAGAGATATGTGATAATTGTATTTCTATGAGAGCATACAATGAATTAGATACATTTGTGAAAATAGAGAGTAGTTTTACTAAGGTTATGTTCATAATTGTAACACCCATATATTTAAATGGAGAGTTATACGTTTTAGAAGTTTTGAAAGATATATCAAAAGGTAGTCAAGAATTGAGTCTTTGCGTTGATGATGTAATAGATAAATTAAATGAGAAAATCATTATAGATAGCTCAACAGGACTGTATAATAGAAAATATATAGAGGAAAGATTACCAGTAGATGTGAACAGTAGCATAATTGAAAAATATCCATTATCTTTAATAAACATAGAAGTAGATAATTTTAAGACCATAGTAGAGGAGTTTGGAATTCATATTAAAGAAAAAATAATTTTGCATATATGTGATATAGTTAATAATATAAATATTGAAGAGATATCTTGGATTGGAAGATATAACGACAACCAATTATTTATTGAATTAAAGAATGTTAATAAAAATAGAGCAATAGATTTATCTGAGAAAATATTAAAAAAACTAAATTCTAAATTATTTAATTACAATAATATAAATATTAATTTAAATTATAATTTTGGAGTATACTGCACGGAAAATGAAAAAATAGATGGAACTAATTTTTTTGATGAAATAGATAAAAAGCTTTTTAAAGAAAAAATAAAAAGAAAAGTTGATAAATTAGTAGAAGTTAAAAATGTAGAAAAAAATGATTTATCCAAATTGAGCTGTAAAATGGAAGAACTTCGAAGTATTTTAAATAGTATGTGCGCAGATCAAAATTATTTAATATACTATGAAGATGTAGTATATGTTAGCCAATGTTTAGATAAATTAATCGTGGCATATATGAAATGCTTTGAAAAAAACAAATTGGAAAATTATGATTAATAGGATAATAATTTTTAAAAGTTAAATTTGTGTGAGATATATAGATTTGACTTTTTTCATTAAGTGTAGGCATAGAATAGCAGAACTGCATTTAATTGATTATATATAAAAAGTTTCAACTAAAAAATATTATTTTTCGACAAGATAACAAAATGCAAAAAATATGCATGGTTATATATAGAAAAAGCATGAAAAATAAGAGTTTAGAATGAATTTTGATATAACGACATATATACAAAAAAAGATTTTAATAGACATAATATAGCATTTTTTTATTACAAATCTATAGAAAATGAACACTTGTATTTTGAAAGAATCGTATGTATAATCGGTTATGGTTGTTATGTTATGGGAGGAATTTGAAAATGATAAGTATTACAATTTGCTATAAAGATGCGGGATTAGATTTTGTAAATATGTATTTAGAAGAAATAATATATAGAAATTATAAAAGAGAAGAATTTCAAATTAATATTGTAGATAATAATATCGATTTATTAAGAAGTTGTGCTGAAGATGGTGAATGCAATATTTTACTGCTAGAAGGAAATTTAATTGATTTAAAAGGAGTAAATATATTAGATCTTATAAAAAAGTACAATGAAGATATAAAAATTATAGTTATGAATTTAGAAGATAATTGTGAGAATAAAGATATATATAATAACTTTACAGTATTAAATAAAGAGGAACTTAAATTAAAGTTAGAAAATACTTTTTTAAAAGCTATGCATGAAATTATTCAGGGAAGAATTGGTGTATATAGTTTTAAGACTGATATAGGACAAATGAATATTAATGTAGAGGATATTTTTTATTTAGAATCTGTAAATAAGAAAGTGTATTTAAAGACAGAAACTAATGTATTTAGAATAATTGGTGTACAATTCAATTCTATAGTTGAAAAATTTAGTAAAGATAATTTTATATTGATACATAGGTTATGTATAGTAAATAGTAAGAATATATTATCGTTTGATAAATCAGAAGTTATTTTGAAAAATAAAGAAAGACTAAAGGTAAGCAGAAGAAGAGAAAAGGAGATTAAAAAACATATATATTTATATAACAACATATAGTGATAAAGTTCGTCTAAGATGCTCAAAATTTATATTTTGGGCATCTTTTTTGTCTAAAGTTAACCGCTCGGGCTAAAAATTATCGTTAGGAAAGAAAAAGGCATCATTGGGGAGAAAAAAAACCATTCGGACAAAAAACGTGACAAGATATTTGCATATATTGTAAAATTTAAAGAGAAGATATTGTTATTTTTTGGGAGGAATAAAAATATGGATGTAATTGAACAAACTAATAGAACAATTTTATTTGAAGAGATCAATCCAGAAAAATTAGATTTAATATCAGTAATTGGGGGAACAGAAGGAATAAACAGTTTAAGTGATGAAAAAATAAAGGAAATCAATGATTTGTTCTTAGTAAAAAGTTTTGATGAATTTTTAGATAAGTTTGCGCCTGTTGTATATTCTTTTTACAATGCAAATAATCAAAAGGTCATATACACATTAGAAAAACCAGGGAACTTACCTGAGAACCTTATAACAGAGATACCAATAAATTAGTCAAATGATTTTTTGAAAATGCTATTCACATTGATAGACACAAAAAGAGCACAAGGAATTGCTAATGTGGATTTTAAATTTGAAAATTTACTAGATATGATATCTCCAAAAAAAGTGATGGATGATATAAAACAATCTAGAAAAGAAATTCAATATGTATATTCTAAATATGATGAGTTAGATGATGAAGATCCAAGTAAGCTAGATTTAGGCGATAAACTAAACACACTATTTGATAATGCAAGCGAAAATTATAATAATATAATGGCAATGCTCCCGCTTGCAATTGAAGATATAAAGACAAGATTACTTCTTGGACAAGATGAAAATCAAAATGGTGGAGAAGCTCTACAAATTGGAGTATTAAGTATGGGTGAAGATGGAGAACTTAAGGTTCTTGAAGCACCAAAGAGTGAAGAAACATCATTAGTGGCAATAGATGACAATAAGAATGCAGGATTAATTGAGGCATTTGAAGATGATTATGAGGCTGTAAATGACACAAAATCTGATTATGTAAAGAGCTTAGTTGTAAGAACATTTTGTCCGTTAGCATCTACAATGGTAAGCACAATAGATGTAGGGCGTGAAGTTCAAAACTATAATACATATCTTGAATTTTATAAAAATTCAAAAGATGATTTTATAAAAACAGTTAAACCTCTTATAGAAAAAATTGTTGGTGTAAAAATGTTTTTTGAACAATATAAGACAAAAAATAAAGGTATGAAACCAAGTTTGCTTGTAACAAACAATAAACTAAATAGATTGGTGAATAGTGCTAATTTACCAAGACTTGAAGCATATCTTAGCACTGTTAATGATAAAAATGATTTTGATAATGCCATTTGGTTTGGTATCGTCCCATCAATTGAGCTAGAATCACAAAGTAAAAATGGTGCTAAAAGAGAAAGATTCAAGGGAAATAAGAAAATTGAAAAAACTGAATCAAATAGTATGGAAGATTTATTATTACTACTAGATACAGTAAAAAAATATAGGGTACAAATATTCTTTAGCTTTGAGCCAAGAGAGGATACTACATTTAATCATGTTGCTACAGCAGGAATAGATAGGTTCATTGATAGATGTGCACCACTTATGAGACAAGATTATAGTGAGTTTGCAATTCCATGTGTGCCTAATTTTACTATAATACCAAAAGAAAAATCAGGGGTAATTCTTGATAGCAAAATGGTTATGGGTGAAGAAGGTAGTGCAGAATTATCAAAAGCAAAGGAAGACATCTTTAAATTATGGATAGAGGGAGTTTATATAGGTAGCTCATATATTGCAGCAGGAATAGTTGCGGCATATCAGTGCCCAGAATACCTTAGAGAGTATTATGAAAATGTATTTTATGATTATCCAGGCGTGAGATTTGATATTGAAGCGGCAGATAATTCATTAAGAGTTACATCAACTTTAGCTAAAGAAATATCAGGATTTACAAATGAAATCAAAAACTCAATAAATAGGAAAAACTTTGGATTTGTATTTTCATCAGAAAATGCTAAATTCCAAGGAAAAGATATAAAGCAAATTACTGTTTATAAGGCAAGAAGTCTTCAAGCAGCAGGAAATGATTTCGAATCAATGTATAAGACTTTAGTTACAACTTATATAGAGAGAATGCTAAGATTTTATACTAATGATTTTAAAGAAGATAATATAGTTAAATTCTTTAGTAATAATCCAAATAGTGTAAAGAGCAAATGGGTGTCAAATAAAGAATTTATTAATGCCATTATACAAGATGGTGATGATATAAATTTTGTTATAAATGATAAAAATGGTACATGCAATATAGATCTTGTATTTAATGGAAATATAAAGAACTTAGAAGTAGAGATCACTAGAAGTGAAGCTAGCTAATTTTAATAGATATTAAATATGTCTATTTTAATTATAAAAAATTTATAAGAGGGAGATGGCAAGATGGGATTCAGAGTAAAGGTTGAAGGTGCAGAAACAATTGATTTAAGTATCGAAAGTATTGAAACTGTAGAGTTCAAAACAGATACTCCAGATGATTCAAATGCTCGTTCAACAGATCAAGGAACAACATTAGTTGTTACAGGAAAAATTTTAACTCCAGTAGGTGGAGAAGCTGCTGATAGTACTATTAAATTGGCTCAATGGTCATTAGTACCAGCAGAAAAAGCTGACTGCTATAGAAGTATAAAGGTGGAGGTTATTGCAGCATCACAAGTTGTAAGACAAATGACATTACCAAATGCTTTCGTAGTGGATTAGGAAGAGGACTTCGGTGATACTGAAGGAATCGGTACTTTTAAATTGACTGCAAAGCAAAAGAAGGACAAGACAGCACTTGTAAAATTTGAAGGTGGATTTGGAGAAGAATAGGAGGTATAAAAAATGGGATTTAGAGTAAAAATTGAAGGTGCAGAAACAATTGATTTAAGCATCGAAAGCGTTGAAACTGTAAAAGTTACTACAGATACTCCAAAAGACAGCAATGCTCGTTCAAAAGACGTTGGAAGTACAATAACTATAACTGGGAAAATATTAACAGCTGTGGATGGAGATCCATTTGATAGTACAAGACAAATGGGACTTTGGTCATTAGTACCAGCAGAAAAAGCAGATTGTTATAGAAAAATAACTGTTGAAGTTATTTCTGCTGATCAAATTATAAGAAAAATTACTTACCCTAATGCTTTTGTTGTAGATTACAAAGAAAACTTTGGTGATACTGAAGGAATTGGTACATTTACACTTGTAGCTAGACAAAAGAAAGACAAGCTAACTGCAGTGACAATCGAAGGTGGATATAGCGCTTAATGCAATCTGCATAAAAGCATGTATCATTTGGGGTTTTATGTATTAATTAATAACATAAAACCAGACTAAACTACTATGTAGCATATTAAACTCTTACCAGGGTAATATGCTGCATAGGCATTATTAGAAATTAATCACAATCAATTGAATAACCTTCAGTATCATTAGTAATAGTATACTAAAGAATTTAGAAAAAAGTAAAGATTTTATATATAAAACACTAATAATTATTAAGAGAAGCGAGTGGTAAGATGAAGGACTATTATAAGATTTTAGGGGTTTCTGAAACAGCTAATAAGGATGAACTTAAAAAAGCTTTTAGAGGCTTAGCTAAAAATTATCATCCGGATAGAAATAAAGAAAATGAAAATGCACTTAGAATGTTTCAAGAAGTTAATGAAGCATATGAAGTTCTTAGTAATGAATCTTCAAGAGAAGAATATGATGGAAAAAGAAATAGTAAGCAATTTAATCAAAAGAAAAATGAAAATAAGAAATCAGAAAATAGTAATAATAGTACTGAGAATTATGATAAAAGTGATGCAATAAATAATTTAAATCAATATTTTGAGAGCTTCTTTGGATTTAATGCAAAAAGTAATGATATTGATAAAAGTAAATTAAAAAAGAAAAATAACAACCCGATTGATACAAGTGATATTTTTGACAATTTTTTCAATATTAAAAAGTAATGGAGTGAGTTACTTTGGCGAATAATTATAAAAATAAACTAATGCTAAGCATTCAATTGATAAATGTATTTATAGGAATACTATTAACACTTATCTTCACAATAATTTATATAAATATAGAATCTAAAGAACTTAAAATAACACTTTTAAGTTTATTAGTCATATTTGGAATTATAATTTTTACTTATTTATATATAATCATGCATAAGAGAAATATTAAAGATAGTGACATAATAAATATGATTGAACTTATAAATGAGGAAAATGAAATCATAAAAAAATGGTCTATTGCTGATAAAGTATCATTTTTGATTGTGAAAAGTAATAGAGAAAATGATGTGCTTATAGATTTAAATTCATCTATTTATTCTCAATTCATTGAAGATAATCATGCTGTTTTAAATTATGCTTCAGGAAAATGGTATATTGAAGATTTATCAGTAGAAAGCAGAGTATGTATAGAAAAAAATGAAGACGGAAAAAAATATAGAGTTGTTAAGAATACTCCTTGCACTGTTAAAAAAGGAGATATTATTTTTATTTCTAAAGTTAAATTATTACTTAAATAGGGGGGAATATATATGGCATTAATCAGATGCAAAAATGGACATATGTTTAGTGAAAGACGTTATGGGTCTATATGCCCTTATTGCAACTTAGATACAAGTAAAAAGGAAAAGCAGGCCTCTTCTTTACCAAGTGAAGAAGAGGTTGAATTTGATTTACTTTACCAAGAAGTAGATCCAGTTTGTGGGTGGCTTGTATGTATAGATGGTTCTAGAGTAGGAAAAGATTACAAAATAAAAAGTGGAAAGAACTTTATAGGACGTTCAGATGACATGGACATACAACTAATAGGCGACAATTATGTAGCTCTTAGAAATCATGCAGTTGTTGTATATGACTCTAAAAAGAAAAATAGTGTGCTTTTACCAGGAGAGTCTACAGGAATTGCATATTTAAATAATGAACCTGTCTATATGCCAACAGAACTTACTGCTTATGATGTAATAGAGCTTGGGAAGAGTAAATTTTTATTTGTTCCATTTTGTGGAGAACATTTTGAATGGCAAGATAAAGAACAGAGGTAATTTATATGTTATTTATAGATGAACACGGTGTATATTTCATGCTACTTGCATTGTTTATAGTATTATCTATGTTATTAATACTAAAGCAGATATTATTTTATTTTTTAAAAAAAGAAAAACTGAGGATATTCACATATTCAAAAACTGGAGATGAAGAAATACAAGAGGATTATTTTGATATTGCTAAAAATAAAGATGCTACTTTAGTATCTATGTCAGATGGCCTTGGAAAAAATGAAGCAGGAAGAATATCAAGCATTGCTTCTGTAAAAACAATAGAAAAAATGTTCTTAGATGAATATAGCAATGAAAAAATAAACTATTTTTTTTACAAATCTTTTAATAAAGTTAATCATGAAATAATTAAAAGAGTGGAAAAAAATAAAGGCGGGACGAGTAACTTAAGCATAATTATTGATAAAGAAAATTTATACTATGCATCTTTAGGAAATGTAATGCTAGCACTTTTTAGAAAGAATGAACTTATAAAATTAAATGAGAGTCATTGCATTAATGAGGTTGCTAAAAGAGAATATTACAAGGGAAAAATTGAAAGAATAGAAGCACTTCAAGTTTTAAATAATAAAAAGATTTTGTATTATTTGGGACAAGAAAACTTTGACAATTCAAAAATAGAAATGGAGAATATTAAACTAGAAAAAAATGATTTGATTCTTATTATGAGTAAAGGAATTTATGAAAATATAAGATGGGTTAATCTTGAGAATATATTATCAGAAAATAAAAAGCATTTAGATATTGCTTTGAATGAAATTATATTAGAAACGGAAGAAAATAAGCATGGAAGAATTAATAAAAACGGTAGCATAGTAATAATGAAAGTACAAAAAATAAAGTAAGAATTACTTGAATTACTATATGAATAAAGATAAAATGCTCAGAATACAAGAATACAAGAATACAAGAATACAAGAATACAAGAATACAAGAATACAAGAATACAAGAATACAAGAATACAAGAATACAAGAATATGCTTATTTTATGAGGGGTAGATAGAATACTTTAATAATATATAAAGGAAACTCGACTCACATACGTTCGCTCAATGTCGTCAACTTAAGAAAATATAGAAAATTTAATAAAAAACACTTGACAATAGGTAAAAAAATGCAGCCTCGCTATAGATATTAAATTTATAGCGAGGTTTGATTTTATGAAAAATATTAAATTACTATCACAAATTTTAAAACGAACAAATAAATTAATTGTTTCAGATGAATATAAGCAGTCATATAGTTTAGGAAATTCTTTTTCAAGGAAAAGAAAACTATCGTTTTCTAATGTAG
Source organism: Clostridium neonatale (assembly GCF_900465025.1). Lineage (NCBI taxonomy): Bacteria > Bacillati > Bacillota > Clostridia > Eubacteriales > Clostridiaceae > Clostridium > Clostridium neonatale. Next base: position 301,529 of record NZ_UICR01000002.1, on the reverse strand, counting down.
TTTATTTAATTTGTTCTGTATTACGAAAGTCTATACCTTTAGAAATAGATAATTTTATTGAAAATCATACATGTTTAAACTTTCCTAATATATCAAAGCAAGCATTTTCTAAAGCAAGACAAAATATTTCACCTGAAGCCTTTAAAGAACTATGTAGATTATTTGTTGATTCTTTTTATAATTCAAAAAAGAAATTGAATAAATGGCATGGATTTAATATTCTTGCAGTTGATGGAACATCTATACAAGTTCCTGATACTATTGAATGTGGTAAATACTTTGGAGTAAGTAAAAATCAAAATAAAACTCAAACAGCAGTTGCGACGGCATCAGCCTTATATGATATATTAAATGATATTATAATTGATGCTTCAATAACTAAATTTAAAACTAGTGAAAGAGAATTAGCAAAACAACATCTAGATCAAATCAACAATGAAAAATTATCAAAAAACAGTATTGTAATATTTGATAGAGGATACCCTTCTTATGAGATGTTTGACTATTTAGATACTAAAAATATGCTTTTCTTAATGAGAGTACCATCATCATTTAAAACAGTACAAAATATTGATTCCAATGATTGTATTTTGGAATATAAAATAAAGAGAAAATACAGAAAATTGCGTGTTATAAAAATAGAGCTTTCAAACAACATTACAGAAATATTAGTCACTAATATTTTTGATGAAAACATTAAATATGATGAATTTAAAGAGTTGTATTTCCTTAGATGGGGAGTCGAAAGTAAATACAAAGAGTTAAAAAGTAGTATTCAGATAGAAGAATTTTCGGGAACAAAACCAATTTCTATAGAACAAGACTTTTTTGTTTCTATTTATTTATCAATGGTTGTAGCTCTTATAAAAGATGAGGCCGATGCTGCGATAGCAGATGAAATTAAAGATAAGAATTTAAAATCAATGTATCAAGCAAATCGAAATTTTATACTTGGGCAAGTTTTTAATAGAATTATTAATTTATTAGTTAATGCTAAATTAACAAGAAAAATTTTAGAAATAATATTAGAAAAATCTAAAAAAATTCGCTCACAAATACGTCCCAATCGTTCTCGTGAGCGAAAAAACAAACATCCAAGGAAAAAGCATCATCACAATAAAAAATCATGCATTTAAATTACAAATAATTGCATATTTCAAAATTCACTTTAACCAGTGGATTTATTTAGTGTACCATTTTTTAGAAGAAATTTAAATATATCATCTAAAAATAATCGTGATTTATATTTACAAATTACTTAAGTTGACGACATTGTACGTTCGCTGAGTAAGCGATTCGCACCAAATACAAGATTTGGGCTCTCTGCTTAGGAATTTGCTTATTTTATGCGGTTTGAGTGAATTAGATAATATCATATAAATTAGGTTAGGGTGAGGGCAAATGAGAAAATTAAATTCAAAATTTAAGACAAGCTTTATAAGTGAAGAGGGAAGTTATCTTCAAAATAAAGATTATTTTGCATTCGTAGAGCTTGATAAAATGGCATGTTATGTAATAAGTGATGGAATCGATGAAGATACAGAAATAGAAACAGGCAAAATTGCAGTAACAGAATTTATAAGACTATTTACATTAAGACCTACAATGAATAAAGCCATAATAAAAAGATATCTAAATAAAGTAAATGATGAAATTTTAAATAGTGGAAGAAATGTAAGACTTAAGGCATCTATGACAATAGCTATAACAAATTATAGTAAAGTTAGATATGTTTCTATAGGAAACTCGAGATTTTATTTCTTTAAGGATGGATATTTAAAGGAAAAAAGTAAAGATTTATCTTTAACACAAGAAATGCTTGATGATTATATGATTCCACTAGATAAAGCAGCTAGGCATATAGAAAGAAATAATTTATCGTGTTATTTAGGTCAAAATAAAATAAGCTCACCATTTATTTCAAAAAAATTAAAACTTAATGATGGTGATGTATTTACATTACTTACAAAAGGTATATGGGAAAATTGTGATGAAAAAGAAATAGAAGATGCACTTGAAGGTGCAAAAGAGCCACAAGAAGTTGTTGATAGAGTTGAAGAAATGATTTTATCAAAGCAACTTAAAGAATTAGAAAACTATACTTTTGCAGTTACGTATGTAGAAAAGGCATACATAAATCCAAAGAGAAAAGCATTAATAAAGAAAATTATAATGGCAGCAATTCCAATACTTCTAGTTATAATAGTTGGATTGGTTGTATTTAACATAAAACAAAATAAGAAAAAAGAACAAATTATAAATATGAATAATTATGTACAAGAAGCAGAAGAGTACATAAAAAATGATCATATTGAAAAAGCAAATTCAAAATATGATGAAGCTTTAAAAATTGCTAGTAAATATAAGCTTAAAGATGACATAAAAGAAATAGATGCTGGATGTAAATATACAGAAATAATAATTGAAGGTGATAAAAAGCTAGAAGAAAAGAACTTTGAAGAAGCTTTAGATCAATATTTATTAGCTTTAGAAAAAGGTGAAGATATTGACGATATAGCAAAAAGCTATATTTTAAAGAAAATTGATATAGCAAAAACCTGCATCAGTGTATCTGATCTTTTAGAATTAGCTGATGCCCAATTAGAAGCAGGTAAAACCGCTGAAGCAGAAGCGAATTATCTAGAGGCAAAAAGACTTGCTAGTAATTATTATTTAAAAGATGAAAAGAAAGAAGCAATAGATAAACTCAAAGAAATATATGATACGCAAGGGGAAGAAGCTGCTGCAAAAAAGGAAGAAGAAAAACAAGCAAAGGAAGATGAGGAAAAGGCTAAGGATGAGGAAAAAGAATTACAAAAAGAGCAGGAAGATGCTTTAAATGAAGCTATAGATTTAAGAAAAAAAGGTGATGAAAATTATATTTCTGGAGATTATGTAAATGCAAAAATGTATTATGCTTTAGCTAAAGAGAGTTTTAAGAAAAATGAGTACTATTCTTTAGCAAATGAGCTTGATCAAAAAATGGCTCTTATAGATAAAAGAATAGAGGGGCAAGCAGATCTCAAAAATGAGGCAGATGAGTATTTGAAAGAAGCCAATGCAAGAATTGTTAAGGATGATAAAGAATCAGCAAAGGTCCTATATCTATTATCAAAGGATATATATACACAGCTTGGATTAGACGAAGAAGTTAAATTAATAGATGAAATGCTCCAAGGAATAGATAAGCAATTAGCAAGTAATGGTGAGAAAAGCAGTGGTGAAAGTAATGAATAGGATATATGAAAAGTTAAATGATATACAGGAATTAGATGACAAGGTCATATTAAAGAAAATAATGATGAGTGTTTTTTCTTCCCTCGAGGAATATTCAAATGAAAAATATGCACAGCTAGAGGAAAGAGTCTTTGATGAAGTGGAATATGTAGAAGAAAAATATAACATATATTCAACAATCATTAGAAGAAATGAACTGGATATAACAGATGAAATATTTTTTCCAATGATTGAGAAGGACAAAGAAGAAAAGACATATGACATTAAAGACTTACTAGGAACTTTAAGAAACAATAAGACATATGAATTATTCAGTATATTTTTAAAATGTGATTATTGTATTTTTAAGAAATTTATAAATAGTAATTTAAAAATTAAAGGTACTATAACAACAAATAAAGGAACACATGAAGCTTATTTTAAAGTAATAGAAAACAGTGAATATAAAAATAAAATAAGTAACTTATATAAAGCTTTTATAAATAATAATATTAGGTGGAAAACACTTAATATGCCATATGTTAATAAAATAGCAAAAGTAATGCTTGTTAGTTATGAAGGTGAATTTGAAAAAGATGAAAGTATTATGAAAATTGATATAGACTTTGAAGAATACAGTAAATATATAAAATATGATATGGTGCCAATATGGAATGTTAAAAATATAAAGATGAAATGCAACGGATTTCCAGTACCCTGCATAGATAAGATTAATTATGAACATAATATTTCTTTAGCTAAAGAAGGAAAAGATAGTGGGTATTTAGTTAATGCGAGTGATGAAGAAATAAATTATGTAACTTTTAAAGATGATTCTATTTTACTTACATCAAAAATATCAAACCCAGTAACATGGCGCATATATAAAATAGTTAATTATAAGGAAGATAAGATTAGAGCTTATGAATATGAGATTATGAATAACTATATGAACATAAATTTTTCAAATAAATTTTTATTTAATAATAGATATATGATAAAAAGTAAAAGTGAAATTGCAAGACTTATAGGATCATTTAAAATTTCTGAAAAATTAATATTTAAAGATGTAGTTGTTGAGGATTTACTTGAAGAAGAGAGCAGAGAAATATATGATGCAAATGATTTTATAATAGATGAAATAAGAGAAGATAATGTGAAAAAGGCATTGGTATTATATTTTGAGTCTAGAAATAAGGAAGATTATTTAAATAATGATATTTTAAGCTTTCTAGTAGGTGAAGTTCAATTTATTTATCCAGAGTATAAATGTGAAGGGCGATTAATATGAATTACATTTACGATATCTTTTTAAAAGCTGATGAACAAAATGTTAACAGGGAAAAGATTAGATTTAAGCAGGCAAAAGTATTCAGCCCATATATGGAAATAGCATTTGATGAGATTAATTTTACAGATATTCCAAGAGACAAACAAATAGAAATAAACTCGTTTTATAGATTTCAAGAAATATTTCAGGAGCTATTTGATAGTAATTTTGAAGAGAATATTGAACTTAGAAATACACTCTTTGATATATTGATTCATTATTTAGGAGAGATGGATTTAAAAAGTGGTCTTTCAAAAAATGAATTTTATAAAATGTTTCTATTAAAGGATATAAGGAAAAATGTATTTGGAAAAGACCTGAATACAAATATAGATTTTTTTAACAAAGAAGAAAAAGACATATTTTTAAATAGTTTAATAACCTTATATAAGACAGGAACATCCTTAGAATTATTCAATAAAGTGTTAGTTAAAATATTTAAATACAGCACAATATATTTGAGCAAAGATGCACCAAAGGATATTTACATTTACTTAAGTGAATATAAAAATGAGACTTTTGAAGGTAAGATAAATGCAATAGTAGATACATTTCTGCCTATAAATATGACTAGTTTTTTGTTTTGGGATAAACATTTTGGAATAATTGGCCAAGAAAAAACTATGAATATTAATGAAATAATGATGGTTGAGTAGTTAAGGAGATGAGAGGATAATATGGGGTTATACACATATAAATTGCATAAAATAGAAGATGATATATCAAAAACTTATAAAGAAAAAGATTTGCTTCTTATGACCACTTTTCAATTGAGAGAAATATGCGCTAAAGAAAAGCTAGTTAAAAGCATAGTTAATCCTCTTGATAAGGAAGAACTTATAAAATTAATAATGAAATATAGAGGTGAAAAGGATAATCGCCTTGTTAATAATTATATTGAAGATGGATTAGATAACATAGAAAAATTTATTAAAGAAGTTTCAAAAAAAGAGGTTTCAAGTAATGTTACAGATTACTCAGGAAAAATAATAATATATGAAAACTTATCAATGGAAATCTATGATGATTATGAGCTAAAAATTGATGGAGAAATTGAAGAAGGAAATGTAATTTTAGCTGATAGTAATTTTAATATATGCACAATACTAAATATTAAAAAAATTAAAGAAAATAACAGCTATAAATATTTTTTAGTAAAAGGAAAAGATGTAGAAGCAAGAGAGGGAAAAAGTAAGTTTTACAATTTATTATTTTTTAAAGAAAAAGAATCAGAGCTTCTTTATGATATTTATGAAGGAGTAAATAGTGATATTGATAAAAAAATAGAATATTCTTCGGTTCCAGTCTTAAGATATGAATTAAAAAAATTAGAAGAGACAAGCATGCCTCTTGCAATAGATTTTGGTACATCAAACACTACAGCAGGAATTTACATAGATAAGGAAGTCTTTAATGGATTAAATGAAAATTTAATTAAAGAAAGAAAATATGAATTATATGAAGATGAGAAAGTAAAGCTTGTAAAGCTTGTAGATACAACAAAAAAAGATTATGTATTATCACCACTTATTCCAAGCATAGTAGGAGTTAAATATATAAATGAAAATGATGATGAAATAAAATATATTTTTGGATATGATGCAATGGCAGCATCAAAGAAAAGATATGTAGATGATAGTTTAACTGTTTTTTATGATATAAAAAGATGGATAAGTGATTTTGAAAAAAGTGAAAAAGTAATAGATATTCATGGAAAAACAACCTTTATAAAAAGAAAGCATATTATAAAAGCTTATTTAGAATATGTCATATCTTTAGCAACCCAAAGATTTAAATGTAAATTCAAAAATATTTACATTTCATGTCCTATAAAGCAAAAGTATAAATTCCATAAATTATTTAAAGAAATCTTAAGTGATTACAATGTAGAAAGTGAAAATATGTTAGAAGAAAGTGTCGGCGTACTTTATAACACTATAAGTGATTTAATTGATAGAAATAAGTATGTGCAGGGTGAAGAATATAAGGCACTTATTATAGATTGTGGTGGGGGAACGACGGATCTTTCAGGTGCTACATTTAATATAAAAAATAACAGGATTTCTTACAAAATAAATATAGAAACTTCTTATGAAAATGGTGATACAGATTTTGGAGGAAATAATATTACCTTTAGAATATTGCAGTTTTTAAAAATACTTATGGCAGATGCGTTAGTAAAAAAGAACTATGTAGAAATTAAGAAAGCACTTATTGATGAATTTAAAATAGATATTTTTAGAAGCATAGATAAACATGGAATAAAAGAACTTTATGAAACTTTGGACAATGAATATGAAAAAGCAGAAAACATAATTCCAACAAAGTTCAAATCATATGAAACTAGAAATAAAGAAGACTACTGTAAAGTTAGAAATAATTATTACTTTTTATTTAATTTAGCAGAAGAAGTTAAAAAAATATTTTTTGCAAGGCCTGAGCTTATAAAAATAAATTTAGTTCCAGAAGAGGTGAAAAATAATTCAGTTGAAACTGATGAAGAAAGTGAATTTATTATATTTGATAAATGGAAGCTTTCATATAAAGCAGAAGATTCATTGAGAATAGTAAAACAGGCACCAAGCTTAACAGTAACAACGTATGAAATTAACAGCCTTATTAAGGGTGATGTTTATGGAATTATAAAAAAATTCTTAGAAAAACTATATGAAAATGATGAACTTTATGATTATTCATTAATAAAACTTACTGGACAATCCTGCAAGGTAGATATATTTAAAGATGCATTAAAGGAGTTTATTCCAGGAAGAATTATTGAAATAAATAAAAGTAAAAAAGATTCAGAAGAAGATTATGACTTAAAGTTAAGCTGTCTTAAGGGTACATTAAAGTATTTACATTCTAAGAATTTTGGATATGCAGACATACAGATAAAAAATAAGACGTTAACACTTCCATATACTCTTACAGCATTTACACATAGTGGTGAAGAAATTACTCTTATAAAAAATAATGAGGTAAATAGAGGCTTTGTTTCTAGGTTTATGGATAGAATACTTTTAAAACTTTACTTAAAAGATAGTAATAATAATGTGAAATATGAATATGATTATAAATTTAATAATGATGAATTAGAAATTATAAATGCAAAAAATATTATAGAAAAATATCCTCATATAAAGCAATACGAAACAGATAATATTGAAAATAATGAAGTGAAATTCTTTGTGTGGGTAGAAAAAGAGCAGTGGGGATTTTATGTACTTGCAATACTTAGGCAAGATCATGAACTGTATATTGGAAAAGAAGAATTCTTTTACTTTGAAAATGATAAATGGGAGAAAAACTTTTTTGATGGAACAAACTGAGGCAATGTACAATTGACAATTTACAATTAACAATTAAGGAGGAAATCCTGATGGATTTCTTTGATTTTAGTATTTCATCTATTTTTCTTGGCAGAAAAATAATCCGATTAGAAGAGTAAAAAATAAAATTAGACAACGTAAGGAGGATTCAGTGTTTAAGAATAAGTATCCATTATTTAAGGCAGGAAGACTTTTAAAAACAGAAATGCTTAATGAGCTTCGAGATTATCCAAGGAACTTTATTGATATAACTTTTAAATCATATTGTAATGGAATAATTTATGGCTGTGAAATAGATGTTAACGATGAAGTTTTAATAATAAAAAGAGGAATAATCAAACATAATGATGTTATTTATATTTTAGAAGAAGATAAAGAGGTTGAATATAAGTGTAATAACAAGCTCATGGTGCTTAAAATACGTTTTTTAGAACAAATAACAAATAAAGATTTTATAGAAAACACTACAGAAATTTATTTAGATGAAAATATAGAAATAAAAGAAGATGAAATAGAACTTTGCAGATTTTTTCTTAGGGAAGGTGCACATTTAAGAATTCATTATACTGGATTTGAAGATTTAAGCACAGAGTATGATACGGTAAATATTATTTATTCACTGCATTCAACTAATTATGAGGCTGGATTATCTCCAATAATTTTAAGATCATTTGGAAGTGAGATTTTAAGATGTAATTCAATTGAACCTTGGGATATAACATTTGGAACAATGTGCATTCAAGCTAAAGAGAGTATTGAGAAAGAAATAATAATGCATTATTTATACTACAAGTTAGAAATAGAAAATAGAAATTATTCTAATGAAGAAATTTATTTTTATCTTTTAGATATTTTAAAGAGAGAAAAAGAAGGCTTAGGAGGAAATAGCAGACAAGGGAGAGGACGTAAGAAGATATTGATTGATTAACACAAGGGAGGTAATAAAAGTTGGAAAAAGGAATGGATGAGAAAATTTTAGACTATATTAATGCAGCAGAAGAAAAAGAACTTAGAAAAGACATATGTTCAGGGCAAGTCAAAATTAATAAGAGTTTTTATGAATTTGAAGAAACAGAGTTTTTTGATGGATTATTTCAAATGTATATACCTAATACATTTGAAGATATGCCAATTGAAGCAAGAAAGCTTAAGTATCCATCAGAGAATAGACCAGAAATAATAAAAAGTAATAGTACTGGAGCCATTGCAATAACCTTAAAGCTTATTGATAGTCAGTTGAGTGATGAGTATGTAGAAAATTTAAAAGATATGATGAAGGCAATAACCCAAAGACTAAATCCAGCAAACATATATTTTGATGAAGGAGTACTAGAGGTAAATAAAAAGAAAATAGGGTATTTTGATTATAAAAGTTCAGCAATAGATGACTTTTTATATAATTTTGTATTTTTACTGGAATTTCAAGGAAAGACATTAATGGGAACTTTTAGCTGTAGCTATAGTGAACATAAACAATGGAAAGATGATGTTATAGTTCAAATGGTCAATACAATAAAAATATCTAATGAAGAATTAATAGATAATAAATAGTTAGGAGATGAGAAATTTATGAGTTTAGATTATGTGTATACACAAGGGGACATAATAGTTGAGCCATATGTATTTGAAAAAATATTAGATTTAAAACTAATAAGAGAAATAAATGAACATGCTAAGTTTTATATTAAAGGCATTATTTCAGATGAATTAAATGATGGGTATGTAGAAGAATCAGGAAATTCTCCAGTTATAAAAGTATCTATAAAAGATAATGAAGGAAATATAACTGAAGTTTTTAATGGTGGAGTTACTAATATATCAATAAATTCTTTTAATAATGTAAAAACATTAGAAGTTAGTGCTATGAGCAATACTTATTTAATGGATATAGAAAAGAAATGCAGAAGTTTTCAAGGGGACAACTTAGCTTATAGGGAAATCTTTAACAAAATAAATAGTATGTATGGAAATGTTCAAATGATAGATTATGTATCAGCAGGAAGAATAATAGATAAAATAGTTGTTCAATATAATGAAACAGATTGGGAATTCTTAAAGAGGCTGGTTTCACATTTTAATGTTCCAGTTATTCCAGAATGTATATTAGGTGGAGTTAAATATTCTATAGGAAAAGGTGGAGCAAGTGTACCATGCAATTTAACTGAGTTTAATTATTCAATAAATAAGGGATTAAGAGAATATAACCTTAAAGCCAGCAGTAGCAGCAATGTTCCACTAAATGATGTGGATTTTATAACTTATGAGGTCACTACTAATAGAATTTTAAAATTATTTAGTTCAGTAACCTTTAAGGAAAAAAGCTTAAGTGTATACAAGTGTGAGATAGCTTTAGTAAATGGAATACTTTCTAATAAGTATTATTTAAGAGATGATAATGGAACTATGGTTAAGAAGATATTCAATGAAAAAATATCTGGAGCATCATTAGATGGAAAAATAATAGATGTAACAAAGGATATAGTTAAGGTAGCACTTAAAATCGATGGATATTCAAATACAGTGGATAAAACAATATGGATACATTATTCAACAGTATTTTCATCACCAGATGGAACAGGATTGTACTGTATGCCTGAGATTGGAGATGCAATAAGATTATATTTTCCAGATACTATTGAAAGAAGCAGCTACGTTATAAATGCAGTTGATCTTAAGTCTACAAATTCACAAGCTAGGCAAGATCCAGCAGTAAAAAGTTTTTCAACAAAATATGGCAAGCAGATAATAATGAGGCCAGGAGCAATAGATATTTTATCAAGTGGAAATACAATGACTTTAAATGATAAGAATGGAATTACAGTAAATAGTGATAAATCAATATCAATGTCAGCTCCAAGTATAGGAATAAATGGAGGATATGTTTCAATCTCTGGTGGTGGAGGAGTAACATTAGCACAAAATGGCGCAAGTATTGTAATTAAAGATGATATTGTTATGAGTGGGTTTAAGATCAATACACAGTAAGTCAAAGGGCAGAAAAAATAAATTAAGCTATAAGATAAGAATGGAAGGAAAAATTTATGGATTATTTTTTATTAAAGCAAGATAAAAGATATTCAAATACTCCGCAAATCATAGATTTATTTAACAATATCAATACAAGAGATTTGAATTTATTAAGAGCAGATAATATTGAAGATAATAATTGTATTTATGTTAAATCAAGCGACAATATTGATTACTTAGATATTCTTGATACTCAGATATTTTTAATATCAAAAGAATTAAAGAAAATATTAGAAAAATATAATAGAAATATAATTTTTAAAATGCTTATATTAATTGATTATGAAAAGAAAGAGCAAAATGTTTATTATATACCTATATTTGAAGAAATTGAAGCTTTAAGTGAAAAAAGTGAATTTAATTTAAATAAAACAATTGTTAAAAAAATCGTGTTAGATGAAAAAAAGATAAAAAACAAAAAAATCTTCAAAATTAAAGAAAGTGATAAAACTTTAATAGTTGTAAGGCTAGATACAGCGGAAAGTCTATTAAGAAGAGATTTTAAAGGTATTGCTTTAGAAAGATTGGAAGCAGAAAAGTAAGGAGTGATTTTATGGGAGTTGAGTATGTAGTAAGAGGAGCTTTTATGCACTGCTCACTTGGAACACATGATAGGAAAATAAATTTACCTGTAAGTCATGGAAGCTATGTTAAAGGAGAGGCTATTTTAAATAAAAAAGATACAGCAACTGGTGCTAATATACCGTTTTTTGGAATATGTACAAAGACAGGAGAAATATGTGTTCCTAGTGTAACTGGAGATTGGCAGAATCCTAAAGAAGATACATTAGTTGAAGGACAAGCTGCTATCACAGAAGAATCAACTGCTTGCTGTTGTGAAGGCGGAATAATAACATTTGTAACAAGCGGACAAAAATAAGGGGAAATAAAAGGGAGGGGATTACAATAATTAAGGAAGCAATTCGAAAATTAAGTGTAGAATGTCCTTATGAAATACTAAAAATAGAAGATGCTAAGGTTACAAATAAACCAAACGAACATGGATATTTGTATCTTAAATGTTTGATAGATGACAGTATTAATTTTAGGTATTCTATAGAAGCTTCCACAAATGATAATGTAATTTTATATGAGATACAAGAAGATGAAAGTAAAGAAGTTAAAAGGGAAATAATATTTAATGGAATAATAGAAAATGTTAGAACAACTAATATTGATGGTATATATTATTTAGAAATAGAAGCATTAACAAGTAGTTCATTATTAGATATACAAGAAAAAAGCAGATCTTTTCAAGATGAGAATATGAGCTATGATGATTTAATTAATGAAATATTAAAAGATTATGCAGGTTTTGGATTTGGACAATGTATGAGTATGCCAATGAGAATTGAAAAGCCATTATTTCAATATAAAGAAACAGATTATGAGTTTTTAAAAAGGATAGTAAGCCAGTTGGGATTAGAGCTGATTTCTGATATAATAAACTTGACTAATATGTTTTATTTTGGAAAACCTACAGGAAAATCTTATATAGTAAATGATGATGTCAATTATAATGCCGTTAAGGATTTAGACAAGTATAATAAAATATCAGCATTGAATGGAAATCTTCATGATACAGATTATTTCTATTATGAAGTAAACTTAAGAGAAAGTATGAAAATTGGAGATTCTATAAAATTCAAAAATATAGATTTTTATATTAATCAATATAAAGCTGAATATATTAAAGGCGAATTGATATATAAGTATAGGTTTTGCAGAGAAAATGGCATATGGCAGGAAAAGATTTATAATGAGAAGCTAAACGGAATGTCTCTTGAAGGAACAGTACTAGAAACAACAGGAGAAATATTAAAGTTAAAACTAAATATTGATGAAAAACAGGATATAAATAAGGCTGCATGGTTTGTTTATGCACCACCAACAGGAAATATACTTTATTCAATGCCACTAGTTGGAGATAATGTAATGCTTTATTTCCAAAATGAATATGATAGACCTGTAGTAACTGGATGTGTAAGAAAAAATGGATCTACATTTGGAAGATGTGCAAATCCAGATAACAGATATTATGCAACAGAAAGTGGAAACTACTTAGATATGCTTCCAGGAGCCATAAACTTTTATAGAGGTGGCATGAATGTCTGCTTTAATGATGAGAGTGGAATAAGCCTAGGCAGTAATAATAATCTAAATATAGGTACTCAAGGCGGAATAAGTATGAGTGCTGGAAATGTATCTATTAGTGGAAGTAATAAACTTATTGTATCTAAAGGTAAAGGTGGGTTTATTTCACTTGAAGGTGAACTTTATAATGAAGCTACTGTTGTATATGAGAATGGAAGTTGTAGACAGCCCTTTTTCCCATTTAGTGATGATATTCCTGATTTAGGTGAACTTCTTGCACTTAGAGCAGAAATACAACTTAATAAGTTTAATCCAAATGGTAATGCTATAGCATCAGCTTTGGCAGGAAGTCAGGCAAAGTATATAACACAAACTTCTGAAAAAATCAATACTTGGACAGAAGAAGAAATCATGAAATTACAACCATATGATCCACTTAACGATTATAATGAAAATGTAGAGGTAAGGAAAAAAGCTACCAATGGACAGTGGTTTCCAGGTAAGGTGTTAGATAGTGAAGCATGCGGAGTTGATCCATTTCAAGCATATAATCAGGATGAGTTTTGGAAAGCAGATAAGATTCAACCACATGGTGAATATAAGGCTAGCTCGTTAAGGATTCCAACTTCAAACTATGGTCCAGTAAACTGCGATGTAGGAGTTGGAAATATTAAAGGAAGTTATGATTTTGTTATGCAGCTATATGATAGTGATGAAAAGAAAGTAAAACCTAATTTGCAATTAGGCCTTAATGGAGAAGTATCTGGTATTGATATAGATATGAATGGTAAAACTGATGATAAAAAAATTGGAGGGCAAGCAGATGGGAGCTATGATATAGGAAAAGGAGCACTTGGCGCAAATATAAATTTAGGTATTAATAAAAATGATAATATCCAGCTTTATGCTTCTGCAGAAGCATTAGTTGTAGCACATGAAATAGAAGCAAGTCAAGCTATAAGTATTTTGGGAATTAAAATAAAGTTAACTGAAAAAGGATATGTAGGAGGTGCTGGAGCTAAAGCTGCCATTGGTGTGAAAGATGGTAAATTTGAGTTTGAAATTGGTGGTTGTGATATAGTAGGAGGTGGCATTAAGTTAACAGTAGAATAAAATAATAAAATTATAGTTAGGAGAGGATGATAATGATAAAAGCATTATTAAAAAATAAATTATATATTAGTTGTATAGTATTTATGTATTTTTTCTTACTCACAAAAATAAATCATTCAAGGAATGTAACATTTATACAAAGTGATATTCCAATAATAATTCAATATTTAATATTAATAGGTGCTTTTTTTATAATGGCAGTAATTTTAGGAAGTATAATATATTTTATGTTTAAATATATGATTTATATTTTTAGAAGAATAAGAGAGATTCTATAAAATATTTATACTATATTTCGGTTATTGAATAAATAATTTTTGCAAATAGCTATTCCAGAAAATATCCTTAGGAATCAAAGATTCCAAGGGTATTTTCTAGTCTTATTGTACAGAAAATTATAGAATTTAGAAGCGCAGAAAGTAGCTTTCTGCTTGTTTCTGGCAAAATGAATTAAAGGAAATACATATTTTGGAATAGCACAAGAAGGTGGCTATATAGGCACAGGGGGATATAAAAAATATAAATTTGTGCTGTACAATAGAGAAGGATATAATAAGGAATGTCAGTTTAAAGTACTAATTTTTGTAAATTGTGTAATAACAGTGTTGTTAGAGAAGTGACAAGTTTTGTGGTAGGATTCAGCCCAATAGATGTAGGCGTAGATGCAATAATCTTTGTAGCAGGAAAAGATATTGTTACAGGTGAAGAATGTAATAGAGCAGTATTAGCAGCATGCATAATAGCACCAGGAGTTTTAGATACTGGATTAAAACAGGCGGCTAAGCATTCAGATGATGTAGGTGAATTTATTGTTAAGAATAGTGATGATATAATTGATGCATCTAAGAAGGGGACTAAGGGGGCGGCTGAAGCTGTTGACGGATTAAAGGTAGATATAATAGATAGGAAAAAATATATTAATGGGAAACCAATTAAGGTTAATCAAGGTCATCAAGATAAGCATATAGTAGGTACTAATAATTATAATAATGAATTATCTAATGGAAAAATGAAAAGTATATTGATTGAGGAACCAAATAAACTTTTAGATGATTTTGCTGGAAAAGGAACTAAAATTAATGATTATAAGGAAAGAGTTGATTTCGGCAAAGTAATAGGCAAATATTATGATGAAAAGACTGGAATATATATAGAAACAACTAAAGGAATAATTACCTATGGAAAAAATGGTGCACATATAATTCCAGCAAGACCATAAAGGAGAGAATGATATGGATGAATTAATAAAAGCTATTGATAAATATGAAAATGGGACTAAATTGATTTATGAATTTGAGGATGAAGGTAAAATTCTTGGAGAAACTGATACAATTTATGAGTCGGATAATGGATTGGATTTAGATGAAGAAGGATATGAAGAATATTATGTTGCAGTTGTAAAAGTTATATCCATACTACAACATTCAGATGTTGCTAAAGATATAAAAGTAAATAGTTTAATAGAAATATTTTACAAATACCCAATAAGTAGGATTGAATTAGAAGATGGCAGTCTGATATGGAGTAGAGGTTAGAGTAAAATATTTAATGATTTTCTATAAAGCAAGTTTAACTGCAAAAAGTAATTTAGGTAACTGCATAAAAAAGATTAATGGTTATATATAATAAAATCAATAAAGTAAAGAAAAAATAATACTGCATAACTTAAATAATGCAGTTAAGGAAGTTAAAAGGGTTAATGTTTCAGTAATTGGAGCATTAATCTTTTTTTCTTGTAATGCCTAATGTAGAAATTAAAGAGGTGGCATGATAAAATAAGATTAACATATTAAGGAAAATAAAGGTTGAAAAAGTAACTACATAACACTAAAAATGATAAGTGATTAGAAGTAGTTGAAAATACTCAACTTTACCACTAAAAATAAAAAGGTAGATTCTGCCCCAAGGGGGCGGCTGAAGCTGTTGAAAATGGACTAAGCTTTATAGCAGGAAAAGATATTATCACAGGTGAAGAATGTAATAGAGCAATATTAGCAGCATGCATAATAGTACCAGGAGTTTTAGATACTGGATTAAAACAGGCAGCTAAGCATTCAGATGATGTAGGTGAATTTATTGTTAAGAATAGTGATGATATAATTGATGCATCTAAGAATGGGAGTAAGGGGGGAAGTAGCCCTACCAGAAGATTAATTCCTGGAAATCAAGGTGTAGTTACAGGTGGTGATTCTACTAAACTAGGTAAAAATATAATGGAATCAATGGGACTAAAGAGGTCAACTAAATGGACAGGGCATCAAGCACAACATATAATTCCAGCAGAAATGGCAGATAATCCAATACTTCAAAAAATAGGAATGAATTTAGATGATGCTTCAAATGGAATATTATTAAGGACACCAGATGCTGACCTAAGTGCTATGTCAAGACATAGAGGATATCATTCAGTATATAATGATGTGGTAAAAAGGCAGTTAAACAATATGGATGTTAATCAAAGTGTTGAAGTACTTCAAAAGCAAGTTTTTGACTTGCAGAGTGATTTAAGAAAATTACAAGAAAGTGGATTGCCATTATATCCAAGTCAAGGTGCTACTGTAGACCTATGGGAAAGAAGTCTGAACAGGATAAGAAAATAATAATTAAGGAGCAACTATAATGGATAACTTTAAAATAGAATATGTGCATAAATTACTATATAGTGAAAATAAAGAAGAGGTTATTAGTGAGATTGAAGGAATATCAGATAGTAAATTACTACATGTAATTGCAGGAAATTATAACTGGGATAATGGTTTTGATATTCCATATAGTATAATAAATAATAATAATTGTGATTTAGGCACAGCACTAATGATTTTTTATAATGCTGATGGTTATAGGGTATTGGAGAATAAGGATGAACTAAAAAATCCTAATTTAGAACAGTGGTCTAATTTTATTTCAGAAATAGAGAACAGAATTTTAAATAATAAATTTAGGTATAATAACATTAAATTTATACCACCATTAACTAAGATTCAAATTTTCAAACTGAAAAAAAACAATTCAAATATAGACAAAGTATTTTTAGAAGAATCTAATGGTGAAGTAATTGAAATGCCAATTATCTAAAATTAAATGAATAATAACGAGGAGGGTGACTGCATAAAAATTATAGATAGAAGAAACAAGTTGAATAAATAAAATCAAGAAAGTTTAATACTGCATAATTATTATAATGCAGTGAAAGAAGTTAAAAGGATTAATGCTTCAATAATTGGAGCATTAATCTTTTTTTCTTGTGATGAGATATTTTAAAGTCCAAGATATCTAGGCTTGAAAACTATCGTAAGTTGTTAAACAAGGAAATCCTAGGTTCAATAATTCCAGTTGAAATCGAGGGGAATTGAGAACAACTAATATTGATGGTGTACATTATTTAGAAATAGAAGCATTAACAAGCAGTTCATTATTAGACATACAAGAAAAAAGCAGATCTTTTCAAGATGAGAAGATGAGCTATGATGATGTAATATATGAAATATTAAAAGATTATGCAGGTTTTGGCTTTGGACAATGTATGAGTATGCCAATGAGAATTGAAAAACCATTATTTCAATATAAAGAAACAGATTATGAGTTTTTAAAAAGAATAGCAAGCCAGTTGGGATTAGAACTGATTTCTGATATAATAAACTTGACTAATATGTTTTATTTTGGAAAACCTATAGGAAAATCTTATATAGTAAATGATGATGTCAATTATAATGCAGTTAAAGACTTAGATAAGTATCATAAAATATCAGCATCAAATGGAAATCTGCACGATACTGATTATTTTTATTATGAAGTAAACCTAAGAGAAAGTATGAAAATTGGAGATTCTATAAAATTGAAAAATATAGATTTTTATATTAATCAATATAAAGCTGAATATATTAAAGGTGAATTAATATATAAGTATAGGTTTTGCAGAGAAAAGGGCATATGGCAGGAAAAGATTTATAATAAGAAGCTAAGTGGAATATCTCTTGAAGGAACAGTTCTAGAAACAACAGGAGAAATATTAAAGTTAAAACTAAATATTGATGAAAAACAGGATATAAACAAAGCTGCATGGTTTGTTTATGCACCACCAACAGGAAATATACTTTATTCAATGCCATTAGTTGGAGATAATGTAATGCTTTATTTCCAAAATGAATATGACAGACCTGTAGTAACTGGATGTGTAAGAAAAAATGGATCTACATTTGGAAGATGTGCAAATCCAGATAACAGATATTATGCAACAGAAAGTGGAAACTACTTAGATATGCTTCCAGGAGCCATAAACTTTTATAGAGGTGGCATGAATGTCTGCTTTAATGATGAGAGTGGAATAAGCCTAAGCAGTAATAATAACCTAAATATAGGTACTCAAGGCGGCATAAGTATGAGTGCTGGAAATGTATCTATTAGTGGAAGTAATAAACTTATTGTATCTAAAGGTAAAGGTGGTTTTATTTCACTTGAAGGTGAACTTTATAATGAAGCTACTGTTGTTTATGAAAATGGAAGTTGTAGGGAACCTTTTGCACCATTTAATGATGATATTCCGAATTTAAGTGAACTTCTTGCACTTAGGGCAGAAATGCAACTTAATAAGTTTAATCCAAATGGTAATGCGATAGCATCAGCTTTGGCAGGAAATCAGGAAGTAAGTGGAGAATGTTATATAACACAAGACAATGGTAATTCAGTACCAATTGTGAGTGATGAATTGAAGATAACAAAATATGATCCATGGAAGAAACTTGGAGCAGATGGAATGTTTGTTCAAAACCAAGCTCGTAATGGTAAATATTATTTGGGTACAGTAAAGTATAATAAAGATTTAGGAATGTCAGAATTTACACCTATTGATAAAAAAGCTTTTGAAAAAGACAATTCATGCTTTACGGCTGATTATTGGAAGTCGGTGGGGAATGGAATTGTTGGCGGTATAAATAAATATAGTACTGAAGCTAGAAACTCGTTAGATTATATAGGTGAAAATTGGTTAGGGTTAGACTATGATAGGTCTTGTGTAGATAATCCAAATGTTACAATGAGGGATAATATTAATAAAGCGAACGAACTTGATGCAAAAAACTATAATGAGTTAAGAGAAAATTCATCATATAAAAGAACATTTGATGATACAAGTAAGAATACTAAATTTACTTTAAATGCAATTGACACAGCACTAGCTGTTCATGGAGTGCAGCAAATCTCATCTGCATGTGTAGACTATGCAAGACTAAATAAGCCATACATTAATGCTAAAGCTGGGATTGTAAAGGATAATACTGCATTATTAAGACAGGCGATTAATAATGTTAATAAAAAGCCGAGGGGTACAGTTCTTGGAGTTAATGGCGGAAATGCTTCAAACTATATTTCAGATGTAAATAAAGAATTAAAGAATTTAAAAAATATAGAATCAACAGGAACAAAGGTAGTAAGTGAAGCTAAAATTGATAATGTTGATAAGATTGATGATATAATTAAGGGTGGCAATAGAACTAGTGATATAAAAAGTAATACTAAAATTACAGTTAATTCTGATAGGATTAAACATTCTTCATTAGGTGAGTTTAACAATAATAATAGATTAGTTAATGGAGGGCATGGGCAAGAAAATATTGATTATTTGGAGCAAAATGGTATTGAGTATAATATTGTTAAAGAGTATCCTAATGGGGTAAGAGTTGGGAATATTCTTGACCATAAAAATAAATTCAAAAAGACTGGAACAGGACAAGCGTGGTTTCCTAAAAATTGGACAGCTCAAGATATTTCAAATGCAGGTGAATATGTTGCGAATTTGCCAGAAAATCTCAATGTACCATATGGACAATGGATGTTCGGAGAGTATAATGGTGTTAGAGTAGGGGTTATTAAAAATGAAAAGTTTAAGGGTATAGGAACAATAATGCCAGATAATTCAAGGCAACCTTAGGAGGTTAGTTATGATAAATAAAGTTAGAATTAAAGAATTAATAAAAGAAAGAGAGATGTTGCACCCTGACGATCCAAGAACGGAAGATTATTGGAATATGCTAACAAAAGAATTAATTACTAGTGAAGATGATACGATTGAATTTATAAATAATTGTGATGAACACGATATTTATTGGTTAAGTGAAATATTTGAAGATATTTCTGAGGTTTTTCAAAGTGAAAAGTTTATAGAAGCTTTAAAAAGCGTACAAACGAAATATCCAAATCTAGATTTAGAAAGCGATATAATGTTTGCAGAAAAGGCTTTAGATTAATGTTTAAGTAATATGCATAGAGTATTTATGAAGAGCTTAGACATTATGAAAAACATTTCACTGAAACTGTGATTTTGAATACAAAATATTAGAAAGTATAAGTTTGTACCATTTTTTCGAAGTATTTTTTGAAAAGAGTAACATTTGTTTAAGAAGTATTATTCAAGTTTCATTTTTATAATCTTTTCTTTATCTTCTTGAAGTTTAGTCTTATAAGATTTTGGAGCAGAACTCTTGCAATAATATATGAAAGGGCATTCAGCTTTATGGAGTAAGTATGATACTTTATTATGAAACTTTTCATAGTCATGATTTTTAACACAACATTTTTTCCCGAACTAATATAAAGTACCAACTAAATTCCATGTAAAATTCATGTCAAGACCAGTTATGAGTAGTAAATCATAGCTGGTTTTGTAATATAATTAATACAAAAAGATGTGATGTCAAGGGTGGCAGTAAAACCATAAATAAACTTGATGAAATTGAAGTGAAATTTAATTATAATAGTAAATATAGTGAAGATGAATTTGCAAGGCAGTTGGCGGACCAAGAAAAGGGAATGAATAATCTTACAGTAGATCAATACTTGAAAAATCGCCAAAGATATATAAACCAAGGGCGTTCGTTAGAAGGAAATGCAACACAAGTAGCAGCCAGAAAAGAAGCTTTAGCAAATAAGATAAATGAATTACGTAATAATGGAATGTCATATAGCGAAGCAAAAAATGAAGCTAATAAGTGGATGAAAAAACAAGCAGCATTACACAATCCAGATCAAATTGCAGGTGGAGAACCAGCTAATGTTAGTACATTGGGGGATAAAGGAGTTAATTCATCTATTGGAGTACAGTGGAAATATAGAATTGATGAAGTTGATAGTAAAATTCAAGATATGGCTAAGAATATGAGTGATGCAGAAAAAAAATCTACAAAACTGAATGTTAACTTAACATACTAAGAAAATGAGGTGCCTAAGAATGTATAAAATATTGAATGATTTTAAGATAAACGAAATTACAAATGATATTACATTAGAAGAGTATTCAAACAAACTGCCAGATGAAATTCTAAATGTATGGAGGCAATATGGGTTTGGTGATTTTATGAATGGATACTTAAGAATAGTTAATCCCAATATATATCAAGAACTTATTAGTGATACGTATTTTAGAGGAAAAGAGTCTATACCAATTATTATTACAGCATTTGGGGATGTTATAACATGGGAAAAGAATGAATATTTGGGGATTATCAAATATCGTAAGGGGGAATTTGATATTTTAGAAAAAGGATGCAAATTTTTTTGGGATGATTTAACAGATTCTGAGTATGTTAATGACTATCTGGATAACAAACAATATGAACACACATTAGATAAATATGGAAAATTGGAGTTTGATGAGTCATATGGGTATGTACCATTACTAGGTTTAGGAGGAAGTGAAAGGGTAGAAAACATAAAGAAAGTTAAAACACTAGAACATATAGAGTTAATAGCACAGATGGTTGGAAAAATTGGAATGTAAAATATAAATAGGTTATTTAAGAATAGCAACTAAGTATTCATACTAAGTTATTTGTATGGATACTTAGTTGATTTTTAATGCCATATTATTGATTTGTTTAATCAAAGAAGTAAATATAAGTATAAAGAATTGATGTCAAGGGTGGTAATAAAACTGTTAGAGATTTAATGAATGAAAGCACATCAGCATCTAAATGGGGTACGTTAAAAGATGGAACTAACCAAGGAGTAAAGCATTTTGCAGATTACTGGGAACAGTATCCTGATCGTATACCATCATTAGCTGATAGATTAGGAGTTGATTCCTCTAAATTTGAGAATTCAGTTGAAGGATTTGAAAATTTTACTGAACAAGCAATGAGGGTGAAAAAAGAATGTACAGCATCAAGACTTGGGGTTAATGGAAAAGATATGTATTATATAGATGGAGCTAAAAAAACTAAGAAAGGAATTGCTGTAATATTTAAAGATGGAAAAATACAATCAATGATGCCAAGTGATCCAAAATCATTTAGCAAATTACAGTAGGTTAAGGATGTATATTATGAAAAGTTTTAAAATTAAAGAATTATATGGGGATGGATATGAAAGATGGAGTAAAGTTGAAGGAAGTGTTTCTAAAGAACTGATATGTGTACATTTTATAGAATATGATGAGTATTTAGAAAATAGTAGTGATTCTAAAAAAAGAAGAAAAGATGATATTATAAATGGTAAGTTAAAAATAGAATTAGTAACACAGTATAAATTTGAAAATAGTGATAAATATGGTTTTGTTCAACCGATCAATAAATCATCACACATTATTGCTATTGGAATAGTTAAAGAAATAGAAGATAGTGACAGCATAATGTGCAGTATACAGGGATTGGGAGATGATATTATAATTGAATTTGAAGATGATGTAGAAATAGAGATTGGGGCAAAAATTGAGATTAAAGGTTCTCTTGAACTTGAATTGGATTCTTGTGATTTTGAAAAAGCAAATTTATAAGTAATTGTATCAAAATAAAACAAAGCCAGTATTCATATATATCAAATACAAGTGAATACTGGCTTAATTTATAATAAGTTTTGAGAAAAATCATTCCACTGAAATTGTGATTCTGAGTACTGTACATTAGAAATCATAAGTTCAGTATCATTTTCAAGATGTACTTTTTGAAAATAAAAACCTTTATTAAAAAAGTATTGACCAAGCTTCATTTTCATAATATTTGTTTTATCTTCTTGAGACTTGCTTTTATCAGATTTAGGAGCAGAGCTCCTACAATAATATATGAAAGGGTATTCAGCTTTATATAACAAATCAGCCACTTTTTTATGAAATTTTTTATAGTTATAATCTTTAATACCACATTCTTTTTTAGACCCAATATAAGGAACATCGAGTAATATTAGTTTTTTAACAGTATCATTTTCTAGATATGTAAGACAGTCTTTTTGTGTTATTGTAGCATTTTGAAGTTTTATAGAAGCTGGAAGAAATCTTAAAGTACGATTAATAATATCATTTTTTTGCTCTACATATTGCTTATCAATACATTGAACTATAAGCATTTCAAATGCAATTTGTACATTGCAGTCAACTTTTTTGTAGTTTTTACGCTTTTCTTTATAAGCCTTAAGATTAGCTTTATACTTTGAAAGTATAGGATTTTTGGTATCTGGTTGATTAATGAATGTAAGGTCAGTATCAAGTATTAATTTTATGAGCTTTAATGGTTATTTTTTTAATACATTTAGAAAGTTGGTTCTTAAAGGGTTCATATCATTAAGGGTTACACCTTTCCAATTATAGGTGTCTAATCCGAAAAATAATGAACCAGTGGAACAACATCCATCAATTAATGTCATTTCTGAAGTATTAAGTTTCATTTTAATGATGATAATGGAGTTGAAATACGAAATTCTGATGATATAAAAGTAAATAGTGATGGAAGAATAAAAATAAAAGGAAAGAAAGTAAGAATAAAAGCTGAAAGTAAGCTGCTCGTTAAGAAAAAAAGTTCAAGCTCTATTTTACTTGAAGGTGACTGTTATACAGAAGCAGAAGGAGTAGTCTATGAAAATGGACGAGCTAGAGAATCATATATCTTTAACCACAATGTAGTAGGAATGGGTGGTGAAGACTAATGAATATGAATTCATTAAAAAAGGCTGCATCCGGAGCAATTGGAAAAGCAAAAAGCGCTATAAAAAGTACTGTAAATAAAGGAAAAGCAATAGTAAAGAAAGCAGAAAAGAAGCTTACATCAGCAATAAATGGAGCAAAAGCAAATGTAAAAAAATGTGTACAAACAGTTAAAACAAATGTAAATAAAATAGAAAATAAAGCAAAGCAAATAGGAAAAACAGCCCAAAAGAATCTAATCTCGGCAGTTAATGGAGCTAAATCAAGTAAGAAAACGGTAATACAAAATCAAACAAAGCCGATAAATAAGAATATACAAAATCAAACAAAACCAACAAATAAGAATATAGGAAATTTGCAAAAAAGTCTTATAGCAGCCACAGGAACAACAGTGTATAATAATGCAGTAATACCAACAGGGAAAAAGCAGACAAATGGAGCAATTAATGTTGCCAATTTACCAGTATATAATAGAGCTGGCAATTATATTGAAGGTCAGAAGGTAAAAGTAAAAGGATTAGATGGAAAATGGTATGTTGGCACAGCGAAGGCTGAGGGATATATTGGAACTGGAGGAGCGAGACAGTCTAAGTTTGTGCCAGATAATTCAGGAGTGTATTCTAAAGGTAATTCTATTGAAAATTGCAGATCTTATAAGTATGGACAACAGTGGAAAGATTTCGCAAAAGGCACTTGGGATAGTATGAGCGCAAGAAGTGAAAAGATGCTAAATTCGCCAAATGACTTCATGAATTACTTAACTATGGGTGTATGGAATAACAATGCAGAAAATGGAAGGAAAATGTTAAAGACTAAAAATGCATATGACATTACTAATTGGGCTACAATGGGTGGTGCAGATATGGTGAATGGAGCAATTAATCCAGAAAAGCCATTATCACCAGAACACTGGATGAATAGTCTTGGAGTAGTATCAACAGTCTTTGGAGTTAAAGGAATTCAGAATAAATATACACATAATGATATAATAGATATTAAGAAACCATATAAAAAAGCAGTTAGTTATGATAAAATTAAGGGCGACTCTGGAGCTAAGGGGATGGCTAAAGCTGACAATATTCCAGGAAGAGGGTATCACAAAGAAGTTTATGCAAATAAGCCTGTAAAGGTTACTGATGCAGTTGATAAATGGGATGAATTTTTAGGTCCAGGAGAATATACTGATATTCATCCAAGAACAGGGCTAAAAGACCCAGATAGAATATTCTCTGCTGATGGGAAAAGAAGTATAAGATTCGGTTCACATGAAATGAATTCAAAACCAAGTAAGTTCCATTATCATGAAGAAATATGGACTTATGACCAAGTAAATAATGTTATGAATGTTGACAATACAGTTGTTAGAGTACCATATAAAAATTAGGAGTGATAAACAATGAATGTTAAAATAGCAGATATATTAGATAAGCGTAGGGTAGTAGTTCAATTAGAAGGTAATGAATTCATTGCTGAGTGGGATGGAGATAAACCAGAAATAAATGAAAGCTATGCTGTAGAAATGGATATAGATGATGAACTTATATGGAAAACTAATATATGCTTTTCAAGTGAAAATGATAATGCAATAATCCAGAAAGATAAGGAAATTAAAATAGTAGCCAAATTGGATTATAATAGCGAAGCTAACTTAGCTACATTAAAAGTTTATGATAGTATTGTATTAATTGATATAGAAGGAATTGAGCAAGAGATATCAAATGAATGGGTAGAAATAAATTGTGATTCAATTAGGTTAAGTAATATAAATTTATAGGATTAAGTAAATGCATAATAAGGAAGTAATTAACTGCATAAAAAATAAAAGTAGCAAAATGTAGTTGAATCAATAACAGTAAGAAAAATAAATACTGCATAACTTAAATAATGCAATGAAATAAGATGATGAGTCAATTGAAATAGATTGGCTCATCATCTTATTTCATTCAGATACCTTGATAGTAGGTGATGTAGAAAATAATACAGAAATATTACTAATGGTTTCAAAAGCCAAGATAACAAGGCTTATACTAACGCCGTAAGCTGATAAGCTAGGAAATCCTAGGGGCAATAATTCCACTTAAAAGTTAAAGGAACTGTGAACATAATATATGTAGTAGAAAAGCACTAAAAAATAAAAAGAATTGACAGAATAAAACATATAAATAGGATAGCTGAGTAGAATAACTAGAGACTTGGAACTCGGGACTAGGAAATTGTAACGGGGGGGAGGGGGGAATAAGGACTTAAAAGAATTGAAATAGATAAATAAAAATAAATAGAATAAAAGAAATTGAAGAAATTATAAATAATAACTAATCAGAATAAATAATAACTAGATAATTAACATATAAAAGATAATCAATCAATAATGTTAATAAATATAACTGATTAAGAAGAAGTAATAAATGTATCCGTTAAAAAAATCTAATCAGTTAGGAAATAGAGTAATAATCAATGTAGAAAATCTAATTAGAGAACCAATCAATGAATAGTAAAATCATTCAATAAAATAAATAATTGAAAATTACAATACATCAATCAAGATAAATACATCAAAAACCAACGATAAGGCATCAGAAAACAGAGATTTAGGAAAATGTGAATAACAGTAGCATTCAGATTGAAAAGCTGTAAATAAAGGCTAAATTAACTGAATTTAAAATAAATGATAAATATATATTATAAATCTGATAAAAGAGTTAATGTTTCTAATAAAGGAAGCATTAACTCTTTTTCTATTTCAAGAAGGAGGGATTGAGTATAGATAAATCAGATTTTAATGGAATATATGAAGAACTAATTGAATTACTAGGGTTAGAGGTAACTATAAAAATACATAAATACTTCAAAGGTCAACAAGTAAGTTTTCCCATGAGGTTACATTCTAAAGCCTATGTAATGAAAGAACTTCAAGATAAATCCGTAAGCGATAGCAAAGAGATTGCTAAGAAATTAGGATATATAGATAACTGGATAAGAAAAATGTTAAAGAAGATTGAAGGGAGTAATAACAATGAATGAAATAGTGGAGAGTTTCAAGATAAGTCTAATTGAAGATGGTAAGAGTTCTAAAACAATAGAAAGCTATATGGGAGACGTTAAAGCATTCATAGAATTTTTACGTAGTAAAGAAGTCAAATTCAATGCACATGAATTACCGTTCGGTAGAAAAAATACCATTAGGGAGAAAAAATAGAAAATATATATGGAAAATTATAAAATAAATATATATAGGTAATTTTAATAATGGATAAGGAGGGTTATTTATGAATAAAAATATTGACGAAAAAATATTGGATTTTCTAAATGAGGCTGAAAAGAAAAAACAAAAAAAAGATATCACATCAGGACCTATAAAAATAAGCAATAGATATTATGAGTTTGAACAAATGAAATTTTATGAAGAAAGGGTTCTATTATATATTCCTAAGGATTTTAAGGACATGCCTTTAGAAGCAAGAAAGCTTAAATATCCATCTGAAGGTAGGCCTGAGATAATTAAATGCAATGAAGACGGAAGCATTACATTTACTTTAAATATTATTGATAGTCCTTTAACAGAGGATAAAGTGTGTGAGCTTAAAGATGGAATGATTATGATAATAAAAAAAACAAATCCAGCTAATGTTTTTTATGAAGATGGAATACTTGAAGCAAATGAAAAAAACATTGGATATTTTGAATTTAAAAGTTCAGCTATAGATGATTTCTTATATAATTTTATGTTCTTTCTAGAATTTGAAGAAAAAACAATCATGGGGACTTTTAGCTGTCGTTATGGAGAGTATAAAGAGTGGAGAGATGTTATTTTTGAAGTATTAAAGAGAGTAAGAGTAATTAGAGAAGAGTAATTTTATTATAAAAGATATGGTAAAAAAGTTTAAGGGGATGATAAACAATGGCTTATGATTATGTTTATACATATGGAGACATTATAATATCAAATTATGAATTTGTGAAAATAACAGATTTAAGAATAGAACGCAAGATAAATGAACATGCAGAACTTTATGTTAAAGGAATAATTGATTCAGTAAAAGGCGATAAATATGTTGAAGGAGCAAATGATAAGAGTTTTATAAAAGTTTCTCTAAAAGATGATAAAAATAATGTTAAAGATTTATTTCAAGGAATTATTATCAATATAAGTATTAATTCAAGTAATGACATAAAAACATTAGAAATACAAGGATTAAGTCAAACGTTTTTAATGGATATTAATAAGAAAAATCGTACATTCCAAAATGAAGGCAGCACATATAGAAATATCATAAATACTGTAAACTCAAGCTACAAAAATATCAGTATTGTAGATAATATAACAGAAACATCAAAGATTGATACTTTTGTTGTTCAATATAAAGAAACTGATTGGGAATTTATTAAAAGATTAGCATCGTATTTTAATTCATGGGTAGTTCCTGAATGTCAATTAGAAGATATAAAGTATTCAATAGGAAAAACAGGGATGCTTAAGGCATATTCATTAGAAGAATTCAATTACTCAATAAAAAAAGGAATTCAGGAATACAAAATAAAAGAGGGAAATGGTGTAAGTGGGTTAGATGATATAAATTTAATAACTTATGAAGTAATTACTAATAAAATGTTAGACTTATGTGATTCTGTTACTTTTAAAGGAAGAAATCTTTATGTATATGAAGCTGAAATCGAAATGCATGATAGCATTTTTTCAAATAAATATAGTCTAAGAGATGAAAAGGGAATGAAGATAAGGCGAATTTACAATAATCAAATTGTGGGACTTTCTCTTAGCGGAACAATATTAGACACAAAGAATGATGTTGTAAAGGTTAATTTAGAGGTAGATGGAAAACAAGATTCAAGTACTGCAAGATGGTTCCCATACTCAACAATATATTCATCAGAGGATGGAACAGGATGGTACTGTATGCCAGAAAAAGGTGATGCAATAAGATTATATTTCCCAGACAATGTAGAAAAAAGTGCCTATGCTATAAGTTCTGTTAATTTAAAAAGCAGGGATACTGAAAAGAGAAGTGATCCATCTGTAAAAAGCATTGGAACTAAGTATGGGAAGCAACTTATTATGGAGCCTGGTGTAGTTAATATAATTGGTGGAAGTGGCATGATGGTTAAAATGACTGATGATGGAGGAATAGAAATAATAAGTGATAAGAAAATAATATTAGATGCTCAAGATGATATAGAAATAAACGGAAAAGCAAAGGTATCAATAAAAGGCGAATCAGGCGTTGATTTAACTCAAAACTCAGCAAACCTAAGTATAAAAGATGATGTAACAATGAGTGGTGGAAAGGTTAAGATTGAATAATTATGATTAAGTATGCCAATAAAGAAGAAGTATTACAAGAATTCAAAAAGAAGTATGTTGATGATATCTGGGTTAATGAGTTTATTAAAAATGATGAATTTTATAGAGATAATAAAGAGGAAATTGATTTTAAATTAATACAGAAGTTTGATTTTATATGTAAGAAGTGCATAGATATGCAGAAAAAGAATTTAAAAGGTGAAGTTAATTATATCTATTTTTCATTATTAAGGACAAGTATCCTTGAAGGAAGAGGAGAGTTTAGAATTGATTTTTATGATGAAAACTGGTTTTTAGATAAGGAAGAATCTTCAGTAAATATTGAGCTAAATTTTTTGTACAGTACTTTATTTGAACTTGAAGCACTATTAAAGAATAAAAAAATGGAGTACGGCAGAACTATAACAGAAATGGATATAGAATATATTATTTTGGATGAAGCTGATAAATATCATATTTTATGTGCTGAGTTTTTAAAAGATGTGGTTAAAGAACAGTTTATAAATTTACCTTCATATAAGGAAATGAAAAAAAGCAGTAACTTGAAAATACTTGTTGGTGAATTTATGGATGAGACAGAAATAATATATGAAGAAAATAGAAAAGAAATTGAAGATAATTAACCT
Source organism: Clostridium neonatale (assembly GCF_900465025.1). Taxonomy (NCBI): domain Bacteria; kingdom Bacillati; phylum Bacillota; class Clostridia; order Eubacteriales; family Clostridiaceae; genus Clostridium; species Clostridium neonatale. The sequence continues at coordinate 271,573 of NZ_UICR01000002.1, read as the reverse complement.
TAGATAGGAGAAATTTATGGATTATTTTTTATTAAAACAAGATGAAAGTTATACTAACACTCCAAGGCTTAGAGATATATTTTATAAGGTCAATGTAAAGAATATAAATAGAGAAAATTCTCATAAAATTGATGATGTTGTCATATTTCAAGTAGATGCAGAAGAAAGATGTGAATATATAGATATATTGGACAAGCAGATATTTTTAATTTCAGAAAAGCTCATAAATGTAATTTTTAAATATGACCCAGAAATGATTATAAAAACTCTTCCACTTATAGATGCTAAGAGAAACAGACAGGAAAATTATTATCTTCCGATATTGGAGGATATTGAAGCTCTTAATGAAAAATCAGAATTAGGAGCTAATAAAACTATATACAAAAAGATAGTTCTGGATAAAGAAAAAATTCAAGAAAAAAAGATATTTAGGATAAAGGAAATCAGCAAAAATTTAGTCGTAGTTAGATTAGATGTTGCTGAAAGTATACTTAGAAGAAAGCCAAAGGGAATATGTTTAGAAAGATTAGAAGTCCGATAAATGAGGTGATTTTGATGTCTGATTAAAAATATTATATTGTGCGTGGAGCTAAGATGGTATGCAATAAAGGAAGTAACGAAAGACATATAAACCTTCCTAATAGCCATGGGTCATATGCAACTGAAAAACCTATGATGAATAAGAAGGATAATGTAGTAGGCAAAAACATAAAGTATTTTGGTGTATGTTCAGGTGATTGCCCAGCAGGAGATGGAGATGTTGCCGTAATAGATATGAATGGTAATAATGCTATAGGCAAAAAATGTCAAGTAGAAATATTAAAAGAGTGGATGAAAGCAAAAGAAGAGACATTAGTTAGAGGTGAAGCAGCACTAACAACAGATTCATATCTAGTATGTAAATATGGTGGAAAAATAACTTTTGTTACTACAGGACAGGAAGAGTAAGATAGTAAATTATTTACTAGAATCGTAAGTGAATAAATAATAAATGAAGATTATAAAGGAGGAGCAATTTTAATGGGTGAAGTTCATGCATTAAGGATCAAAAGTCCTTACAAATTATTGCATGTAGAAGATATTAAAATTATAAATAGACCTAATGAACATGGAAGATTATATTTAAAGTGTTTAATAGATGAAAGTATTAATTTTAAGTATTCTATAGAAGCTTCAACTAAAGATGAGATAACAGTTTATGAAGAAAAAGAAAGCAAAAGTAATGATAAAGAAGTAGATATTAATAAAGTAAATGAAAGTAAAAGTGCAGTATTATTTAATGGATTAACAAAGATCATAAAAACAACTAATGAAAATGGAAACTATTATGTAGAAATAGAGGGAATATCAAAAACCTCAGAGCTTGATATAAAAGAAAAAAGTAGATCATTTCAAAATATTAATATGACATATGATGAACTTATATCGTCTGTTTTAAAGGATTATAGTGAAAAAGGATTTATTCAAAGTGCTGGATGTAGTAAAAAGATAAACAAGCCCATTTTTCAATATAAAGAAACAGACTGGAATTTTTTAAAGAGAATATGTAGTGAGTTAAATTCGGAAATATATTGTGATATAATTAGCATAAATAATCTGTTTTATTTTGGAAGAACCAAAGGAAAAACTTATGAAATAAAAGATAATATACAATATAAGGCTTGTAAGGATTTAAAAGCATTTTATAAAGCAGGGGGATATGATGAAGGCTATCATGATACAGATTATTTCTATTATGAAATAGATACGAGAGACAGATATAATCTTGGAGATAATATTTATTTCAAGCAGAAGGATGTATATGTAACAGAATATGTAGCTTGTAAATATCAAGATGAAATAATATATAAGTACAAGCTTTGCAGAAAAAATGGAGTATGGCAGACTAAAATATATAATTTGCTAATATCTGGAGCTTCTATCGAGGGAAAAGTATTAGCTACTCAAGGAGAAGAAGTGAAGCTTAAACTTGATATTGACAAAGATCAAAGTGAAAGTGAAGCAGCATGGTTTAAGTATGCACCACCAACAGGAAATACTATGTATAGTATGCCTATAGTTGGAACAAGTGCAAAGTTATATTTTTCAGATGAAACATGTAATGAACCATTAGTATCAGGATGTGTAAGAAATAATGGAAGTAGCTGTGAGAAGACAGCAGATACAACTAAAAGATACTTTGGAACAGAGCATGGCAGCGAAGTTGAGATGACACCAAGTGCACTAAACATAAAGGGTGGAAGTAAATCACCAATAAGCATAAGCATTGATGATAATGTAGGAATAACAATAACAAGTCCCAAGAAACTAAATTTAAGTGCAGATTCTGAGATAATAATGAAGACACCTAAAAATGTTAAAATTAATGGTGTAAGTCAGATAAATGCCCAAAAAACAAATACAGAAAGTGGTTTCTCATTAGAAACAGATTTACATTTTTTATCTGAGAAGGTAATAAAAAATGGAAGTTCGAGTGAATCATATGCAGATTTTGATGATGAACCACAGGCAGGACAGATGCCTGAACCTGAACCTCCAAAAAAGAAGAAAGGATTTAGCTGGGGGAGTTTACTTGTTGCTGTAGTGGCAGTAGCAGCAGTTGCAGTTTCAGTAGCTACATTTGGAGTAGGAGCAGTATTAGTTGGAGCAGCAGTTGGAGCACTAATATCAGTTGCTAGTACGGCAGTAGGTGATGCAATAAGTGGGGAGAAAAGTAGCTTAGGCACATATATAAAAAATGCACTGGTTGGAGCAGTATCTGGAGCCATATTGGGCCCGTTTGGAGCATTTCAAAGTTTAGGCGGGATGATGGCCTTTGGTGGTATTAACGGAATGGCTGATAGTCTACTCAATCAAGCTATTGAAGGTGAATTTAGTCTAGGTCAGACATTGTTTGATGGGGCTATAGGTGCAGCAACAGCAGGATTATTGCATGGAGCAGGAAAGGCTTTAAAGAGTGCATCTAAGTATGTAAAAAATGCAGTTAATAAAGTATTAAGCAAGAATGAATCTGTCCTTATGAATATTGCCAAGAAGCTTGATGATGTATTTGCACCAGTAAAATTAGCACAAACACCAGATGGGATGACAGTTCCTGTGAAAGAAGAATCAACTAAGATTCAGGATGCTATTTCTAAGATTGTTGATGATGCTAAAGGTGGTGGGAAAACTAAAGTCAATTATGGAGAACAATTTACTAAAGGAAAAAATGGCAGAAAACAATTGAAACCTGAGATTTAATATACTGATTCAAATGGCTATACATATGAGACAGATGCTAGTGGTAATATTGTACATGCTCATACAGATAATTTAGCTATTGGAAAAGGGGAAAGAAATCCTTATGCACAAAGAAAAGTTGGTGGGAAAGACAGATTACCAACGGATGATGGTGGTCATTTATTTGGAAATCAATTTAAAGGATCTGGGGATATTGATAACTTATTACCTCAAGATGCAAAAATTAATCGTAGCAGTGGTGAGTGGTATAATATGGAAATGGAGTGGGCAAAAGCTAAAGCAAATAAAAGTACAGTTAAGGTTGATATTGTTCCTCAATTTAACGGTTCATCAAGGCCAACAAGATATATAGTTAAATATTGGATTGATGGAAAGAAAACCATAAAAATTATAGATAATTGATAGGAGACGAATTATGGAAAAAGAGTTAGATAGATTATATAATGAATTAGTAAATCACATAGTATCTATGATACCAACTGGATGGAAAAAAATATTTTTTTTAGGAGAAGTAGAAAAAAATAAATCGACTTATAATATTACATTTTATTTTGTTGATGATAATAATTTTATTCAAAGAGCTTTTGACATTCCAGATAAATACAATGTATCTGAAGAAATCTTTGATGATTTATTAATAGAAGCGAATGATATCATGATAAAAATATATGATTGTTTTATAAAAAATAATCAAAAAAATTGGGTACAAATGTATTGGAATGTAAGCGAAGAAGGTAAATTTAGTGTAGAGTTTTCATATAATGAGAATATTTTCAAAGAAATGATACCTTCATTACGAGAGATTGTTTGGGCTTATACAAAATTTAACTATATTCCGAAAGATAAGTATTCAAAGGAATTGCTTAGTGAATATATATCAAAGAATTAAGTTATTAATTTATGCTCTTACATGAGTATTTATATTATAGAAGAAGGTGGATTTAATCGTATTAATGAATTGTTTAACTAAAATAACATATAGAAGAAATGAGTTCAGGACAATATTAGAAATTTAAATGGTAAATAAATTTATAATTGTTGGTGGAGGGGAAAATCTTAAAAATGGTATTGTTGGAGATAGGAAAATATAATTCAGGATGTCTAGTTTAATTAAATCATTTAATAAATTTAATTAAATGAAGGAGAGGTTGTATGAGCATAAGTTTTGAATATAGTTTTAAGCCAACAAATACAGAAAAAATAAGGGAGTTCGAGTTAAAATATAACATTGTTTTACCAGAAGATTATAAGAAATTTTTACTAGAAAACAATGGTGGAAAACCAAATATCAGAAGATTTCAGACAGCAGATGGAATTCATACATCGTCGTTAATGTTATTATTTCCATTATCTGCAGAAAAGGAACCTAATTTGGTTAATATTTATAAAGAATTTAATATGGAAGGACTAATTCACTCGGATTTCTTGGCAATAGGAGCTGATCCTATGGAAAATAAAATATGTATTTGTATTAAAGGAAATAATATAGGCTCAATTTATTATTGGAGTCTAGATATGGAAGAATTTAATGAAGATGAGTATGTTCCTTCGTATAAGTATATGAGTTTAGTTGCAAAAAATTTCAATGACTTTATTAATGGATTGTTTGTACCAGAGGATTAATATAATTTTGGTTTAGTATTATTTAATGCACATTAGAGTGAAGCTTAGCAAATTTACTAAGTAAGGTTTTAGTGAAGATATATTCTTCGCTAAGATCTTTTTTATTTTGATAAAAGGAAAATGGCATTTAAGAATATGCAAAATGGACCTAAAACAGTGGTACTTGGAAGTAATTTAGGTAATGTTGATGATGCCTTGAAGAGATTTGGTAAGGAATTTAAGGATGTTAAAAATACGTCAAAATTAGAACCTAAACGAATGAATAATGCAATAGACGTTCCTGAATTTAATTCAATGAGAATGAAAAGTGCCTCTGAGCTCGCTGATGAACAAAGAAAAATTATGATGAAGATAAGAGAACAAGTTCCAGCGCCTAACAGTGATACAACATTACAAAAAGTAATTGATGGTGGAAAAATAGATAATTATATAAAAGATGATGATCCATGGAATACAGTAGGTGGATTTATAACTAAAGCTCAAGATACTAAAGAGTTAAATAAATTACAAGAGGTTTATGATGGGCTAGCGTTAGGGGATGAAAATACTCCATTTAATGTAGGGGTAGATAAGGATTATGGTGTAATAAGATTTAAAACTGATGCGGTAGACAAAATAGATATACCATATGGACCAGCTATGGAGCGAGTAGGTGCGAAAGCACCAGCTGGTGGATTTGATACATCACCAGATCCATTTACAGGGCATGGATTTACTAAGGACATGAATGATAATATTATTCCTGAATATACAATGCAATATCTGAAGCCTAATGAAGGTGCGGAATTGTACAGGGTAAATAGTGAAACAGGAATTGAAGAATTAATTGCCAAGTATGTAGATGGTAAGTTCGTAAAAATAAAATAAATTGAGAGGAATTAGTTATGTTATTAGGTAAATATACATTATATATGGGAAAGCAGTATGAAGTTATTGATTATGACAAAAAGAATAAAATTATTAAACTGAAATCGGATGAAAGTAAGATAGGATGTAAAATTATAGAAAGAAAGGATGTTGGAGAGATATACTATATACAGACTAATTGCTTTTATAAAGGATATAAGTTTCAAGTTATAGCAGAAAAAGATGCTAGTATACTGATTTATACTAGCAACAATGAAGTGGGGTCTAAGTTAAATATGGAATTCATAGAACGTTCAGTATATCATAAATGGATAAAAAAGAATGAGGCGGATAGAATAGTTGAAGATAAAAATATATTAAGCTTATAAAAGTTTACTTTACTGTTAATTGAAATTATAAAGGTTAGGTATAAAAATGTATAATGATAATGTTAGAAATAGAATTATAGAAATAAGTAAAAAACATGAATCCTTACAGAATTTATTACAAATGTTGTCAAGGGAAGCAATTATATATTATTGTGCATGTAATTCTGAAAAGTCACCGGTTAAAATTATGTTGAATAAAAATGAATATACAGTAATAGCTACTAGTAAAGAGGTACTAACTGAAGCTAAGCAATATTTAGATATTAATAATATTATTGAAATTGATGCAATAAGTATAATTAGGAGTATATTAAGGACAGAAAATAAAGGAGCTATAATTAATTTAGGAGATGAATCTCAGTTAATTCTAGATACAGATATGTTAAAACTTCTATATAGGGAAATTGTAGTAATGGATTTATATATGAAAGGAGGAGCATATGTCATACAAAATGATAAAGATTATCTTTTGGTAGAATCTAAAGGAAAGAAGCTTTTTAATATAGTATTGACGGAAGATGATGGTAAAGAATTAAAAGAGCTGTTAAATCAAAAAGGAAATGTAATCTTTAAATGCTGGAAAGAAATTCTTCCTTATTTTGTGGCAACTAAATGTGTAGCATTGATTTATAATTTTAGCAAGAAGGATATGGTTTATGTTGGAGAACCATATTTAGGATGGCTTTATGATAGTCCATTTCAGTAACTTACGATAATTTAGTAACTATTTAATTATAAGAAGCAAATATTAAAAGATGTATAAAATTTAAAAAAGCTATAATGATGTGATATTTAGGGATTATTGTTATGTATATAAACTTTTATACAGCCCAAATAAAAGATACTATGGATGATATTAAAGATATAACAGATTTTGAGTTATTGCATATAATAGCAGGAAATTATAACTGTGGTAATGGTTTTGAGATTCCCTATAATATAATAAATAATAGCAATTGTGACTTAGGAACTGCATTAATTATTTTCTTTGACGATGATGGACATAGAATTTTAGAAAATAGAGAAGAATTAAAAAATCTTAATTTAAAGCAAAGAATATTAAGTTTATACCACCATTAACGAAGATTCAAAGTTTTAAATTGAAAAAGAATAATCCAGATATAAGTATGATTTTTAAATAAGTCTATATGAATTTAGGGAGTTGAATTCAATGACAATCTACGACGATTCTAGGCAGTAGGTTATAAGAACTTTCTAGTAGAGAGTAACTAAGAGGTAGAAACAATTATTAAAATTTATTATGAAAGAAATAGCAGAGAAAGATCTGAGTTAGGAGATAATATTTATTTCAAGCAGAAGGATGTATATGTAACAGAATATGTAGCTTGTAAATATCAAGATGAAATAATATATAAGTATAAGCTTTGCAGAAAAAAATGGAGTATGGCAGACTAAAATATATAATTCTCTAATATCTGGAGCTTCCATTGAGGGAAAAGTATTAGCTACTCAAGGAGAAGAAGTGAAGCTTAAACTTGATATTGACAAATATCAAAGTGAAAGTGAAGCAGCATGGTTTAAGTATGCACCACCAACAGGAAATACTATGTATAGTATGCCTATAGTTGGAACAAGTGCAAAGTTATATTTTTCAGATGAAACATGTAATGAACCATTAGTATCAGGATGTGTAAGAAATAATGGAAGTAGCTGTGAGAAGACAGCAGATACAACTAAAAGATATTTTGGAACAGAGCATGGCAGCGAAGTTGAGATGACACCAAGTGCGATAAACATAAAGGGTGGAAGTAAATCACCAATAAGCATAAGTATTGATGATAATGTAGGAATAACAATAACAAGTCCCAAGAAACTAAATTTAAGTGCAGATTCTGATGATGAGGCAGAGGCAGGTAAGAAGCCTGAACCTGAAAAACCAAAAGAAAAAGGGATTCAGCTGGGGAAAACTTGCGCTTGCAGCAGTTGCATCAGTATTTATATTTGGAGCAACAGTAGCTGTAATAGCATTAGGAGCAATAGCAGCGAGTGCAGCTGTAGGAGCTTATAATGGAGCAAAGAATAGTATTGATTCTCAAAAGTCAGCTAATAAAGAAGTTGATTATTTAGAGGTTGTTAAGTCGGGATTTCGTGGAGCGGTGACTGGTGCTACCGATATGGTGAAGACAGAACTTTGTTCAGCAGCAGATTGGACAGCTCAAACTTTTTTGGGAACAGTGAGCTTATTGAATGAAGCATCAAAATATCTTCCTTTTACACGTAATAATACTAGTTATCAAATATCAGCTGATCAAACTAGTCAGATGTTAAACAATGCATCAAATTATGTACATCAATTCTTTAAAGATTTAGCACCTTATAAGAATGCATATGAGTATGGAGAATATGTTCTAAATGTGGCAACAATCGCTAATGGCATAAAATCCACTGGAAATATATCCCCAAAAGGAATGGGTGGAATTTCAATAGGAAATATGCAAATAGCAAACACTAATATGGTTGTTCCTGTGTTATCATATTCAGGCGAGGCCATTGTAGGAGTTAAAGAAGCAGCGTCTATAGCTATTGCAGGTGGCTCTATTTATAATATGAGTAATTCTAACAGTGGTGCAAGGGACAAATCGCTTAATGAAGACTTAATTGATGATGATAAAGGTGGTGGGGGGAAAACTAAAGTCAATTATGGAGAACAATTTACTAAAGGAAAAAATGGCAGAAAAGAATTGAAACCTGAGATTTAATATACTGATTCAAATGGCTATACATATGAGACAGATGCTAGTGGTAATATTGTACATGCTCATACAGATAATTTAGCTATTGGAAAAGGGAAAAGAAATCCTTATGCACAAAGAAAAGTTGGTGGGAAAGACAGATTACCAACGGATGATGGTGGTCATTTATTTGGAAATCAATTTAAAGGATCTGGGGATATCGATAACTTATTACCTCAAGATGCAAAAATTAATCGTAGCAGTGGTGAGTGGTATAATATGGAAATGGAGTGGGCAAAAGCTAAAGCAAATAAAAGTACAGTTAAGGTTGATATTGTTCCTCAATTTAACGGTTCATCAAGGCCAACAAGATATATAGATAATCTTATTAATAACCAAAGTTTAAAAGATGCAGGATATGATTTAAAATCAGTTGGAAGAGAAGCACCAAAAGGTCCAAATGATAAAATAGTAAAGGGGATTGATGGATTATATGAGAATATGAATCCTGATTCAAATGGAAAAATAATAGGAGAGTGGCCTTAAATAGTAAGGAAAAGGAGTCAAAGAAATGCGAGATAACTATTGTGATATAAAAGAATTTTGAGAAATAATAAAGATATTTTGGAAATTAAAAATGATATACTAAATGGAGTGAGGAGATATCCAATAAGCAATTTAGAAGTTCTTGATAATAAATATAAAAGCATTGTTGTAAAATGCATTGATAAGATACGCGCAATGTATTCTAGAGGTGATTTACTTGAAGAGTTTGATGATATTTGGAATGAGGCTGTAGAAGCTTTGATAAATATAAAAGAAAAGAAAATTGGGTATCTATATCTCTTATGGATTGTAGGAATAGGAATTTTACTAGAAGTTCCTAAAGATCTTATGAGAAAGGTTGAAGAATGTGTAAAAAGAGAGTCTATTAAGGATTTTGTATTACAATTATTATTGGATGGATATTTGGATAATTCAGATTCTGAAGAGATATGCTTTGAAAAAGAAAATCCTTATAAAAAAGTAGTTGAAATAGTAAAATTATCATTTGAAGATAGGGAAGAAGCTTCAAAAAGATTGGTAAAATATATGAATGACGAGTGGTTTAAAGGACATTATGATTATGAATGGAGAAATGCACATAAGGAACCTGGTTATCTTGTTTTTTGGAGTTTTGAAACAGCTGCTTTAGCTAAAATGCTTGAACTAGATGATAGCAATTTAAAAGATAATATTCATTATCCATATGATTTAGCTCATTATAAAAATGAAATGAAATTTAATATTAATAAGTTAAATATTATAGAGGAAAATGAGAAAGAGCAGATAGAAGAATATATCAGTAATAATCATGAATTAGAACAGATTATCCCAAATAAATTTAGAAAGCAGGTAAATTGCATTATAGAAGATTATAATAAACTTAAAGATAATGAGTTTTGGGAAAAATATAAATTACAAGAGATATGGTTTGATGTTTCAGATTATATAAAAGAAAATGCTACAAAAAATTTATTAGGATTTATTATTGTAAATATGTTAGTAGATGAAGGACATATTTTACAATTGGATTATAAAGAAGAATTAGAAGACTATATAGAAACAATAAAGAATTTATGGGGAAAGCAACAAGTAAAATTAATTAGATTAGATTTGGGAAATGATCAAGATTACTATATGTATGTACCTAAAACAGTAGAGATAGATAATTTATATGAAGTAAAAATTTTGAATGTATAATATATAATTTTAAGAGGAAAAGATGTTTTAAACTAGGAAAGAGTGTACTAGGTTTAGATTTTAAGTATAATAAAATGGTATATTGATAGAAATTCAGAATATGCAGATTATGTATTATCAGGAATAGAAGATCTTGGAATAGATGAAGATGAGATTAGTATTTCTAAAAAAATGAGCATATTGCAATTTATATTGGTATTAGTGATAACTTCAGTATTTATCTTTGGAGGAATGTACTTAGCAGCTTCCGTTTAAGCATAAAGAGATATATAACTTAACATATAAGCTATATATCTCTTTATTTATATTAATAATTAATTCCAGCAGGTTTTATATTTTCCTTATCACCTTGAGAACATGGAGTAACTCCATATGTCATTTTACAATTTGGACATGTATCTACAAATGTATTCATTTTAAATTCTTTTCCACATGAACAAGTAATTATATGAGGAGTAGATAAATTCATATCTGCTTTTCCTTTTTCTCTTACTCTATCTACAATCGCTTTTCCATCTTTTTTATCTGTTCCACAACCACAACTCATAGTTGAGCCTCCTTTAAGTTAGAATATATTATGTATTATACATTAAGTCACTGCTAAAAGTCTGTATCATTTGTTACAAAATAATAATATAATAATTATGTGTAGTACATGGTTAAAATATTCAATATATAAACTATATTTGTATAGAATATAACATTTAAATATATGAAAGGATATGAATATGGATAAAAAAATCGTTAAAAGAGGATATGTAACCACTGATGCTAATGAATTCAATGAAGAATCACTTATAAAATTAAAAGAAGCACAAAAGGATATTTATATATTTTTAAATAGAGGATATCACTTGAAAAAAGTTTCAACCTTTGTTGGAAATCACTATTTACTTTCTGAAAGGCAAAGGTTAAGTTTGGTAAGAACAACATGTTCAAAAGAGGAATTAAAGCTTAGAAAAGAAAAAGAAATAACAAATTTAGAGGAAAACCAAACTGTATATGTTGATGGATTTAATTTAATAATTACATTAGAAGTTGCGCTATCAAATTCAACATTAATAAAATGTATGGATGGTACAATAAGAGATTTAGCTGGACTTCGAGGTACATATAAGTTAATTGATAAAACAGATAGAGCAATTAATTTAATAGGAGAATACTTACAGAAGCTTAAAATTAAGAAAGTTGTGTTTTATCTTGATTCACCTGTATCAAATTCAGGCAGATTAAAAATCAGAATATTAGAATTGTTAGATAAATATGAATATGATGTAGAAGTTGAACTTGTAAATAATGCAGATGTGGTTTTAGAAAAGCTGAAAAATGTTATTAGCAGTGATTCTATAATTATGGAAAAATGTAATGGATGGATTAATGTTGCTGCAAAGATTATTGAAGAGAACATCGAAAAATGCACATGTTTAGATTTTAGCAAAGTAGATTAATATGTATTTTAATACAGCGATACTTGATTATAATGATAATATATGAAAAAGATGATACTACTTTTTTATAATTTAGAGTTACAATGAAATAGAATTAAAGCTGATGTTTTAATGAACTGAACATTAGCTTTGTTTTATATGGTATAATAAAGTAGATTCATAGAAAAATAATGAAGTATAAAACTAAATTTAGAATGATTTAGTTACAGCCATGAAAGGAAACGTAATATGGGAAAATCACTGATACTTGCAGAAAAACCTTCAGTAGGAAGAGAAATAGCAAAGGTATTGAAAGTAAATAACAATAAAGGAAGTTATATAGAAAACAATAAATACATTGTAACATGGGCGCTTGGCCATTTAGTTGAACTACAATCACCAGAAGGTTACGATGTAAAATATAAAAATTGGAGCATGGACACTTTACCAATGCTTCCAAAGTATATGAAGCTAAGTGTAATAAAGAAATCATCAAAGCAATTTTATGAAGTTAAAAAGCAAATGCTTAGAGATGATGTAAGTGAAATCATAATAGCAACAGATTCAGGACGTGAGGGGGAGCTAGTTGCTAGATGGATAATTGAAAAAGCAGGAGTTAAAAAGCCACTTAAAAGATTATGGATTTCTTCGCAAACAAGCAAAGCAATAATAGAAGGATTCAATAATTTAAAACCAGGGGATGCTTACAGAAATCTTTATGAGGCAGCACAGTGTAGAGCTGAGGCTGACTGGGTTGTTGGTCTTAATGTAACAAGAGCACTTACATGTAAATATAATGCACAATTATCAGCAGGTCGTGTTCAATCACCAACATTAGCTATGATTGTACAAAGAGAAGAAGAAATTAAAAACTTTATACCAAAGGATTATTACACAATAGAAGGTAAGGGGAACAATGTTACTTTCAATTGGGTTAACAAAGATAATAATGGAAGAATTTTTGATGAAGAATTTGCAAAGAAAGTCATAGGGAAATGTAATAAAGCTAATGCTGAAGTAGTTAATGTAGATTCAAAAGAAAAGAAACAATATTCTCCAGCGCTTTATGATTTAACGGAACTTCAAAGAGATTGTAACAGGCTTTTTGGTTTTTCTGCTAAGCAGACTTTATCAATTATGCAGAGATTATATGAAAATTACAAGATTTTAACTTATCCAAGAACTGATTCAAGATACGTAACTCGTGATATTGTAGCAACAATTCCTGAAAGATTGAATGCAGTTGCTACAGGTGAATATAGATTAGTAGCACAGGAATTACTTAAAACTAAAATAACTGGAAATAAAAGTTTTGTAGATGATTCAAAGGTAAGCGATCACCATGCAATAATTCCAACAGAAGAAAGACCTAATCTTTCGAGTTTAAGTTCAGAAGAAAGAAAGGTTTATGATTTAGTAGTAAAGAGATTTTTAAGTGTTATGCTTCCACCTTTTGAATATATTCAAACTACAATTGAATTAAATGCAAATGGTGAAAGATTTATCGCTAAAGGTAAAGTTATAAAAAGTAAAGGCTTTAAAAAAGTTTATGATAAAGAGCTTGTAGAAGAAGATTCTTCAGAAGATTTAAAGGATCAAATATTACCAGTAATGAATAAAGGTGATAAGATATCATTAAATTCAGTAAACTCAAAGAAATCTCAAACAAAGCCACCGGCAAGATTTAATGAAGGTACACTTTTATCTGCAATGGAAAATCCACAAAAGTATATAAGTGTAGGAAAAGATGCAGCAAAAACATTAAATGAGACAGGTGGACTTGGAACAGTTGCAACTCGTGCTGACATTATAGAAAAGCTATATAGTTCTTTTGTTATTGAAAAAAGAGGCAAAGAAATAGTACCTACATCAAAAGGGAAACAGCTTATTGAATTAGTTCCAAATGAGTTAAAATCACCACTTCTTACTGCAAAATGGGAAAAGAGACTTGATGAAATAAGCAAGGGAAAAGAAAAAGGCCATGAATTTGTTAGAGAAATGAGAAACTACACAATTGCTCTTGTTGAAGATGTAAAAGGTGATAGTCATAGATTTGTTCATGATAATAAGACAGGAAAGAAATGTCCTCAGTGTGGGAAATATTTATTAGAAGTTAAAGGTAAAAATGGAGTAATGAATGTTTGTCAAGACAGAGAATGTGGATATAGAGAAAGTGTATCAAGAACAACTAATGCAAGATGTCCTGAATGTAAGAAAAAACTTGAGCTTAGAGGACAGGGAGAAGGTGCAATTTACGTATGCCCAGGTTCAAATTGTAACTTTAGAGAAAAGGCATCTGTATTTAAAAAGAGATTTGATAAATCAGGAAAAGTAGATAAGAGAGATGTACAAAAGTACATGAAGAAGATGCAAAAGGAAGCAGAAAAAGAATCTATGAGTGATAATCCATTTGCAGCTTTACTCCAAAATATGAACTTTGATAAATAATAAACGTAAAAACTTTATCATTAATTTTAAATTAGTGATGAAGTTTTTTTCATAAAATTTGCCTTTTGCGAATTGACACCTATTTATATGAAATGTATTATAAGAATAACAAATTATTAATACAGACCTTAGGAGGTATTTATGTATAAGTTATTGTTAGTAGATGATGAGGTTTTAGTTAGAGAGGCAATTGCTGAGAATATTCACTGGAATGAACTTGGATATGAATTATTGTCAGTATGTGAAAATGGCAAAGAAGCAATAGAGTATATTAAAAAAAATAAAGTTGATGTGGTTATTACAGATATTTGCATGCCATTTATAGATGGTATTGATTTAAGCAAATATATTTATGAAAATCATTTACCAATTAATGTTATTATTTTTAGTGGTTATAATGAATTTGAATATGCAAAAAAGGCAATTAAATATGGTGTATCAGAATATCTTTCAAAACCTGTTACTGCATATGAACTTTCTGAAATACTAGGTAACTTAAAGAAAAATCTAGATAAGAAAAGAGAAGTTGAAGCAGAATTTGATAAACTTAATAAAAGTTATTTTAAAAATAGAATTTTGATACAATCTAAAATCATAGAAAAGCTCATTATGGGAAATGAAATAGAAGAGGAAAGTCGTAAAGAAATTGAAGAATATGGGCTTCAAATGGATTATCTAGAATATAGAGTTGCAATTATTGAAATCGATATCTATTCTGATTTATATAATGCAAATGAAGATAAAATCAAAAAAGGTGAAATGAAATCTTTTGTAATATATAACATAAGTGATGAGATAATAAAAAAGTATAATGCTGGAGAAGTATGTAAAGGAGATAATAATAAAGGATTAATTTTACTATGGACAAACCATTCGAGAGAATTTGAGGATAAAATTAATCTTATATTTAAAGAAATTCAAGAAGAAGTTTTCAAAGTATTAAAGTTAACGATTACGATAAGTGTAGGAGAAATTGTTTATTCATTATCGGATTTACATAAGTCTTATAAAGATGCAGAACAGCTACTTTTATATAGGTATTTGTGGGATGAAAATCAAATTTTTGATAGAGAAAAATTAAAGAATAAATTAAATGGTTCAGTGAATTTAGATAACGTAATTGATAAGGTGATTTTGGGAATTAAATTAAATGAGAAAAAACAAATAGAAGAAAAAATTATAGAAATACAAGAGTTATTAAAAAATGCTTACATAAGAAAAAATAAAATATGCTTGTATTTATTTGAAATCGTTTCACAAGCTTGCGATTTATTAAGAACATATAATTTGACAGATGATTTTATATATAGAAAGAAAGAAGAAGTTATAACTAGAATAACAGAATCAAGATCATTAAGAGAAGCTATGTTAATATTAAAGGAATTTTGTTATATGTCATGTGATGAAATGTATAAGCAAAGAGACTCTGATGGAAATAAACAAGCTATGTTAGCACTTGATTATATTGAAAAACATTATGGTGATTTTGATTTGAATTTAAATGTGATATGTTCATATGTTTGCGTCAGTATTAGCCATTTTAGCACAATATTTAAAAATTATACAGGAGATACTTTTATGGAAGTGCTAATGAGGACTAGAATGCAAAAAGCAAAAGAGTTATTAGAAAACACAAGCCTAAAAAATTATGAAATTTCAGAAAAAGTAGGTTTTAGAGATCCTCATTACTTTAGTATAGCTTTTAAAAAAGCAACTGGAAAAAGCCCAAAAGAATATGTAAAGGAAGTGAGGAAAAAATAACATGAAAAGAAAAATGAAAACATTACAAGTTTTTCAGTATTTGAATATTAGAACATCTATATTATTACTATTTTCAACACTGATTATAAGTGCGTTATTATTAATCAGCTTTATATCTTTAAACTATACGGAAAAGATAGCAAGAAATAACTCAGTAGATTATACTACAAAAATTATTAAGCAAATAAATAATGATATAGATTCGTATATTGTATCCATGGATAACATTTCTACATTGGTTGCAAAAAATAGTGCAGTACAATCTTACTTGTTTGATGATGATTCAAGTGTAAATTATGAAATAAATAACAAAAGAATTTTAGAACTATTCGAAACTGTAAGAGAAACTAGAGAAGATATATGCAATATTGCAATTATTGATAAGAATGATAAATATATTATAAATGATGGTAAAGATAAGCTTTCAGAATTTGTATCTTTAGAAGATAATGGGTGGTATAAAAATGCTGTTTTAAGAAATGGAGATACTTTTGTTTCGTCTTCACATGTTCAAAATGTAATTAAGGATAATTATAAATGGGTTATTACATTATGTAGAACATTGATAAATCCTTATACTAATGAACAAGAAGGCGTTTTTTTTATTGACCTAAATTATAATGCAATAAGTGATTTATGTGAAAAAAATAGTTTGGGAAAAAAGGGATATGTATTTATTATAGATGAGAATGGAAATATTATATATCATCCTAAGCAGCAGCTTATATACAGTGGACTTATGAGTGAAAAGATAGAAAAAATCATGAGTAGTGAGGAAAATTATTTTGTTACAGATGTAAAAGGAGATAGCTGTGTATATACATTTAGCAAATCTCCCAAAACTGGATGGACAGTTGTTGGTGTTGCGTATATGGATGAACTAATAAAAAATGATAAAGAAATGAAGGCTGTGTATGGGATTATTACAAGTGTTATTTTAGGATTAGCTATGTTGATTTCGATAGTTATTTCTAAAGAAATAACTAAACCTTTACAAGTTTTAAGAGATTCTATGAAAGAAGTTGAAAAGGGGAATTTTGAAAATGTAAATATAGAAGTTTTTAATAAGAATGAGATATGGAGCTTAAGTAATTCTTTTAATATTATGATAGCCGAAATCAAAAAATTAATGGAACAAAATATACAGGAGCAGAAGCAAAAAAGAAAAAGTGAATTGAAGGCTTTGCAATCTCAAATCAATCCCCATTTTCTCTATAATACGTTAGATTCTATAATATGGATGGCTGAAGGGAATAAAACAAAAGAAGTTGTAGTTATGACATCATCTCTTGCAAAATTATTAAGGCAAAGTATAAGCAATGAAGAAGAAATTACTACTATAGAAAAAGAAATAGATTATGTAAAAAGTTATTTAACAATTGAAAAAATGAGGTATAAAGATAAGCTTGAATTTAAGATAGATGTTCAAAAAAGTATATATTATGTTGACATAATTAAGCTAGTATTACAACCAATGGTTGAAAACGCTATATATCATGGAATTAAATATAAAGAAGGTAAAGGGATGATATTAATTGAAGGATATGATTATGATAACGATGTTGAAATTTTAGTTAAAGACAATGGAATTGGTATGAATAAAGATCAGCTTGATAGTATATTTGATTCTAAAAAGAAAAATGATAAATCTAATGGTGTAGGAGTTAATAATGTACAAATGAGATTACAGTTAAGCTATGGAAAGGAATATGGACTAGTTTATGAAAGTGAACCTCTAAAGGGAACCACTGTAAAAATAAAAATTCCGAAAAAGGGGAAAAGTGTTTATGAAGAGTAAGAAAGAGATATTAGAAAGAGGAGTCATTGCATTAGTTATACTAGCAATTTTCATAATATTATTTTCTGTTAAAACCATTGATAATAGAAAACCATTAAATATGATATATATTTCTAAAAGTATTGATGAAAATAATGAATTTTGGATGGCGTTACTTTCAGGAGCAAAGATGGCAGCAAAAGAATATAACGTTAATTTAACTATATGGGCTCCAAAAGATGAATCTGATTATGAAGAGCAAAATCAACTAATAGAAAAAGCTATTGAAAAAAAACCACAGGCTATTTTGCTTTCGGCATCAAATTACACAGAAACAACACCTATGGCAGAGAAGATAAAGAGTAAAGGCATAAAACTAGTGTTAATTGATTCTGAAATTAATTCTGATATTGCAGATAGTGTTGTCTCAACAGGAAATTTTATTGCAGGGCAAAAAATGGGGAATTACATGAGAAACTTCATAAATAATGATACAAAAATAGCCATAGTTAGCCATGTTAAAGG
This sequence comes from Clostridium neonatale, assembly GCF_900465025.1. Classification (NCBI taxonomy): domain Bacteria; kingdom Bacillati; phylum Bacillota; class Clostridia; order Eubacteriales; family Clostridiaceae; genus Clostridium; species Clostridium neonatale. The sequence continues at coordinate 253,101 of NZ_UICR01000002.1, read as the reverse complement.
GGCATCGACAGCACTTCAAAGAGAAAATGGATTTAGAGATGGACTTGGAATATATGAAGATAAAATCATAGAAGTGGTGTATTGCGAATCTAAATATGATAAGGCTTATGACTTGACTAAAGAAATTATAAAGGAACATCAGGATATTAATATGATTGCAGCTTTAAATGAATATTCATGCATGGGAGCAGCAAAAGCTGTTAAAGAACTTGGATTAGAAAAAAAGATTGGAATAATGGGATTTGATAATTCTTTAGAAGAAGTAAAACTATTGGAAGAAGGCGTTCTTAATGGAATTGTAATACAAAAGCCTTTTAATATGGGATATTTTGGAGTTGAACAAGCAGCTAAGATAATAAAAGGTGAAAATTATATTAAATATTTGGATTGTGGATCAAAACTAATTACAAAAGAGGATATGTATACTGAAGAAAATCAAAAGATTCTATTTCCCTTTATAGGGCGTCAATTTAGAGAGATACAAAATGATTGATTTGTTTTGTTTGTGTGATATTATACCTTATTTAAAAGTGAATAAGAATAAAAACAAATAAAAAATAGTATTATTTTAACTGTTTTTTGTAATATATTCAATTAAATAAAGATAAAAATGGTGCTATACTTTAAACATACCAAACAGAAATGCAAATAAGAAATGGAAGGTGATACTGTGGGGGAGACTATATTAACAATGAAAGATATTGATAAATCTTTTATTGGAGTACATGCCCTTAAGGCAGCAAGTTTGGAGCTTAAAAAAGGCGAAGTACATGCACTTATGGGTGAAAACGGAGCAGGAAAATCAACATTAATGAAGGTTCTTACTGGTATTTATAGTAAGGATAGTGGAGAGATAATTTATAAAGGAAAAGAGGTTGAGTTCTCTAGTCCAAAAGAAGCACAAGAAGCTGGGATTATTATCGTACATCAAGAATTAAATATGATGAATCACTTAACAGTAGCTCAAAATATTTTTATAGGGCGAGAAATGATGAATGGTAAGTTTATCAATGATAACCAAATGAATCAGGAAGTTAAAAAGTTGTTTGATAAACTACATATTGATATCGATCCTAGTGAAACTATGGGTAATCTTACAGTTGGCAGGCAGCAAATGTGCGAGATTGCTAAGGCAATTTCGCAAGATGCTGAGGTAATCGTTTTCGATGAACCTACTGCTGCATTAACAGAATCTGAAATCGAAGAGTTATTTAAAATAATTAGAGATTTAAGATCTAGAGATATTGGAATTATTTATATTTCTCATAGGATGGATGAAATTAATGTAATTACTGATAGAGTTACTGTAATGCGTGATGGAGAATATGTAGGTACAATTATAACAAAAGATTCTACGAAAGAAGAAATAATAAGCATGATGGTTGGAAGAACAATTTATGAAGATCCTAAAGAAAAGAGTAATGTACCAAAAGATGCACCTGTAGTTTTAAAAGTAGAAAATTTAAATGTTGGCAAAAGTGTAAGGAATGTTAGCTTTGAATTAAAAAAGGGTGAAATCATAGGTTTTTCAGGATTAATGGGATCAGGAAGAACTGAGACAGCAAGAGCAATATTTGGAGCAGATAAGATAGATAGTGGAACTATTTATGTAAATGGTAAAAAAGTAGAAATCAAATGCCCGATGGATGCAGTTAATTCAGGAATAGGATATTTATCAGAAGATCGTAAGCGATATGGAATAGTTCTTGATAAAACAGTGACTGAGAATTCTACAATGTCATCATTAGATAAGTTTGTAAATGGGATATTTATAAATAAGAAAAAAGAAAAAGACGTAGCTAAAGATTATGCAGAAAAATTAAAAACTAAAACGGCATCAGTAGAAACTCCTGTTGTTACATTATCTGGTGGGAATCAACAAAAAGTTGTTATTGCAAAGTGGCTTATAAAAGACTGCGATATATTAATTTTTGATGAGCCGACAAGAGGTATTGATGTTGGTGCAAAGAGCGAAATATATACTTTAATGAATGAACTCGTAGCTCAAGGTAAATCAATTATTATGATTTCTTCTGAATTAACAGAAATTCTTAGAATGAGTGATAGAATAATTGTTATGAATGAAGGAAGAAAAACAGGAGAATTACCAATTGAAGAAGCTACACAAGAATCTATTATGAATGCAGCAACATTAAGAAATCAATTCTAGGAGGATAAAAACGTGGAAAAGAAAGAAAATTCACTAAAAAAATCAATATTAAATAATAAATTTGTAAAGGCAATTGGAACTCAAAGATTGATTGCAATTCTAGCACTGATAGCGCTATTTATATTCTTTTCTTTAATGAGTCCAGCATTTCGTCAGTTCACAACTTTAGTAAGTATATTTGATGCTTCATATTATATTGGATTTATGGCAATAGGTGTTACGTTTGTTATTATAACCGGAGGAATAGACCTTTCAATAGGTACTGTATTAGTATGTTCATCATTAATAGCTGGATCACTTGCTGTTAATAGTGGATTTCCAATTTGGTTATGTTTAATTATTGGTATTTTGATAGGCATGTTCTTTGGGTTATGTAATGGTTTAATGGTATCAATTATGGGACTTCCACCATTTATAGCATCATTAGGTACAATGATGATTTCAAAAGGTTTAGGCTCTATATTTACAAAGGCTCAAAGTGTAACATGGCCACAAGCAGCTTCAGCAGATGGATGGTATCGTAAGATATTTAAAATGACTATAGGAAGTGGACAAGACTCACTGATTATTCCAACAGGTTTCATTTTACTAGTTGTTTTAGCTATTGTAATGTCAATAATTTTAACTAAAACAAAACCAGGACGTTATATTTTATCACTTGGAAGTAACAAAGAAGCAACTAGACTTTCTGGTGTAAACGTCGTCAAATGGGAAACTTTAGCTTATGTAATTTCAGGTACTTTTGCAGGAATAGCTGGTGTTGCATATGCTGCTACTTATTCTGTAATGCTACCTGGCGGTGGTGCAGGATTTGAATTAGATGCTATAGCAGGTGTAGTAATCGGCGGTACTTCTATGAGTGGTGGATATGGAACAATAGCAGGTACTTTAATAGGTGTATTTATTATGTCAGTATTAAAGACAGGCCTACCTTTAATCGGATTGCAACCACATTACCAACAATTTATTACAGGTTTTGTTTTAATTGCAGCCGTATTTGCGGATGTTATTAATAGAAGAAAAAAAAATAAAAGATAAGAGAGGTAAGGTTTATGAAAAAAAAATTATTAGGATTAATGCTTTGTACAGCAATACTTGGGTCTATGATGATTGGATGTGGTTCAAAACCAGCACAAGATTCATCAGCAGCACCTGAGAAAGCAACAGAGGAGTCAGCAGATGGTGAATTGTATGTATATTTAGTATCTAAAGGATTCCAACATCAATTCTGGCAAGCAGTTAAACAAGGTGCTGATGAGAAGGCGGCTGAACTTGGTGCAAAAATTGAATTTGTAGGACCAAATACAGAATCAGATATTGCAGATCAAGTACAAATGCTAAATAATGCTATTAATTTAAAACCGGATGCAATTGGACTTGCAGCTTTAAGTACTGAAGCATGTTTAGAAAGTATTCAATCTGCTAAAGATGCTGGAATTCCAATAATAGGATTTGATTCTGGTGTACCAGGTGCTCCAGAAGGTGCAGTTTTTGCAAATGCATCTACAGATAACTATAAAGCAGGTGAATTAGCAGCAGAAAATACTTATCCGCTAGTTAAAGAAAAGATTGCAAGTGCTACTTCAACAGTAAGAATAGGTGTAATGAACCAAGATGCAACATCTGAATCTATAGTAAATCGTGGATCTGGATTCATTGATAAGATAAAAACTTTAATAGAAGCAGATGGTAAGGTAGTTTCCATAGAAGGACATGATAAATGGATGAATAAAGTTTCTAATCCAGATGTGATAATTGACGTAGCAGTACCAGCAACAGTAAATGCTGAACAAGCTACAACTGATGGTATCAATTTATTAAATAAACCAGATACAATATGTATTTATGCTTCAAATCAATTTACTGGTGAAGCTTTAGTAAATGCAAATGCAAATTTAAATAAGCTTAATAAAGATGTTATTGGTGTTGCTTTTGATTCTGGTGCATTAATAAAAGGTGCAGTAAAAGATGGTACATTAGCAGGTGCAGTAACACAAGATCCTCTTTCTATAGGACGTAACACTGTTGAATTAGCTGTTAAAGCAGCAAAAGGTGAGTCAGTTTCCGATGTTGATACAGGATGTCAATGGTATACAGCTAAAAACATGGATGACAAAAATATTGCACCAAACTTATATGACTAATAAATTGTGTTTAATTTAATATGAATCAAACATAAAATAAATATATTATGTTCTGAGCTTGTCACTTCAAAAGTGACAAGCCTTTTTGAAAGGAGAAATAATAATGTTAAATAAAATTCCTAAAATATTATCACCAGAACTAGTAAAAACTCTTATGGAAATGGGACATGGAGATACTATAGTGATTGCTGATGGAAATTTCCCTTCAGAAACATGTGGCAAAAAAGTAGTAAGATCAGATGGTCATGGGGTTCCAGAATTATTAGATGCAATTTTAGAATTATTTCCACTTGATATTAAATATAGTGAAGCACCATTTGGATTAATGGAAGTGGTTAAAGGAGATACTATTGTTCCAGTTATTTGGGATGAATATAACTCTATTTTAGATAAACATCATGATAATAGACCAAATGTAGAATATATAGAAAGATTTGAATTTTATGAGCGTGCGAAAAAAGCTTACGCAGTTATTGCTACAGGTGAAAAGGCTGTTTATGCAAACATCTTATTAACAAAAGGTGTAGTTTAAACATGATTAAATTGGTGGTAAGTGATCTTGATAGAACATTATTGCCACATGGAGTACAAGAAGTTGATGAACAAACAATATATACAATTAAAAAATTAGTAGAGAAAAATATTTATTTTGCAATTGCAAGCGGACGTTCATACAAGGAATTAAGCAAATTTATGAAAAAAACAAAAGATTCTATATTTTTAATTTGCGAAAATGGTGCGCTAATTACTTACCGTGGAAGGATATTAAATAAAAAGTGCATAGAAAAAGATAAGACCGTAAATCTTGTAAATAAATTAGAACAAAATGGATATGATTGCTTAATATCCGGAGTTTATACATTGTATACCACATCAAAAAATCAATCATATTTAAGATATCTAAATCGAGTAAAAGGAAATGTTATGAAGATAAAATATGCTGATGATCTGCCAGAAGATCCATTAAGAATTTCTGTATACAAAAAGAATAGACAAATTATTGATAAGCCTTGGATAATAGAATATTTCAAAGATTTCAATATATCCTATTATGGAGAAGAATGGCTTGACTTTACAGGCAAAGGAGTAAATAAAGGAATGGCAGTGAAGCAGATTAAAAAGTCTTTTTTAAGTGAAGAAGATGAAATAATGGCATTTGGAGATCAGGATAATGATAAGGAGATGCTATTAATAGCGGATTATAGCTGTGCTATGATTCATGGAAGTAAGGAAATTATAAACATATCTAACGAAACAACAGAGAATCCAACAAAAACAATACAAAAATATATAAAGTTTTAGTTGATTTACTTGTTTTATAGTGATATAATCCAATTAAACAGAAATAAAACAAATAAAAACGACAAAATAAAAGATACAAGCTAGAAGTTTAAACATAAAATGTACAAGATTTAAGGAGGAAACAATATGATATCAGAGTATGAAATAAAAAAACAAATTTGTGAGATAGGGAAAAGGATCTATGATAAAGGAATGGTCGCAGCAAATGATGGAAACATTTCTGTGAAAATTAGTGACAATGAGTACTTATGTACTCCAACAGGTGTAAGCAAAGGATTTATGACACCAGATTATATATGTAAAGTTGATAAAGAGGGAAATCTAATTCAAGGAAATGGAAAATTTAAGCCATCATCTGAAATAAAGATGCATATGCGTGTTTATCAAGAAAGGCCAGATGTAAAATCAGTAGTACATGCACATCCAATGTATGCAACAGGATTTGCAATTGCAGGAATACCTCTTAATCAACCAATTATGCCAGAAGCAGTAATTGCATTAGGAGAAGTTCCAATAGCGGCATATGGAACTCCATCAACAATGGAAATACCAGATGCAGTATCTAAGTATCTACAAAATTATGATGCAGTATTATTAGAAAATCATGGTGCATTAACTTATGGAGATTCATTACTAGGAGCATATCATAAGATGGAATCGGTAGAATTTTATGCACAATTACTATATATATCAAGACAACTTGGAGGTCCTAATGAATTACCACAAGATGAAGTAAGAAAACTTTGCAACATGCGTGAATCTTATGGATTAACAGGAAGACATCCAGGTGAAGCAATATTAAATAAACATGTAGAAAGTGAAGAAGTTAATAAAGATATAATTGCAGAAATTACAAAGAAGGTGATGGAACAATTAAACCTAAAATAGGGAGGAGGAAAACATGGATAATTATAGTATTCCCAAAAGCCCACGAATAGACAAGCTAGTAAATGCACTATTTGAAAAAATGCCTGAAATTGAATCTGATAGAGCAGTATTAATTACAGACTCTTATTTAAAAACTGAAGGAAAACCAATTATTACAAGACGTGCAGAAGCATTTGCAAATATATTAGAAAATATACCAATAGTAATTAGAGATAATGAGCTTATAGTAGGAAGTTCTACAAAATCACCAAGAGGATGTCAAGTCTTTCCAGAGTTTTCGTTTTCCTGGCTTGAAGATGAGTTTGATACCATCGAAAAAAGAGCTGCTGATCCATTTTATATTTCAGAAGAAACTAAAGAAACTTTAAAAAATATCTACAGATATTGGAAAGGCAAAACTACAAGCGAGCTTGCTACATCATATATGGCTCCAGAAGCAATAAAAGCAATTGAGCATAATATTTTTACACCAGGAAATTATTACTATAATGGTGTTGGACATGTAACGGTATGCTATGACAAAATTTTAGAAATAGGTTATGAAGGTATTATAAAAGAAGCGAAAGATGAACTAGAAAGATGTAATGTTTCAGATATGAATTATGCTAGTAAAAGTCATTTTTTGAATGCTGTTATTTTAAGTTGTAATGCAGTAATCAACTATGCAAAAAGATATGCGGTTCTTGCAAAAGAACTTGCACAAAAATGTAATGATCAAAAAAGAAAAAAAGAGCTTGAAAAAATAGCTAAAAATTGTGATAGAGTGCCTGAAAAAGGTGCAAGAAATTTTTATGAAGCATGTCAATCTTTTTGGTTTGTTCAGATGCTCCTTCAAATAGAATCAAGTGGACATTCTATATCACCAGGAAGATTTGATCAATATATGTATCCATATTATGAAGCGGATATAAAAAGTGGAGCAATAAATAAAGAAGAAGCACAAGAACTTATTGATTGCATTTGGGTGAAACTAAATGAACTTAATAAAGTTAGAGATGCAGGTTCAGCTGAGGGGTTTGCAGGATATGGTCTTTTTCAAAATTTGATTGCAGGAGGTCAAGATGGAGAAGGTTTAGATGTTACAAATGATCTGTCTTATATGTGCATAGAGGCATCATTACATATAATGTTACCTCAGCCTTCACTATCTGTTAGAGTCTGGAACAAAACACCACAGGATTTTCTTATTAAAGCAGCAACGTTAACTAGGACTGGAATAGGACTACCTGCTTACTATAATGATGAAGTTATTATACCATCGCTAGTTAATAGAGGATTAACTTTAAAAGATGCTAGGGAATATAACATTATTGGTTGTGTTGAACCTCAGAAAGCAGGAAAAACAGAAGGATGGCATGATGCAGCATTCTTTAATATGTGTAGACCTTTAGAATTAGTATTTGAAAATGGCATGGATAATGGTGAATTGGTAGGAGTACCTACAGGTGATATTAGTCAAATGAAAACTTTTGATGAATTTTACGATGCATATAAAAAACAAATGAATTATTGTATAGAATTATTAGTCAATGCAGATAATTCTATAGATATGGCGCATAGAGATCGTTGCCCGCTTCCATATCTTTCTTGTATGATAGAAGATTGCATAAAGAAAGGAAAATCTGTACAAGAAGGTGGTGCAGTATATAATTTTACTGGTCCACAAGGATTTGGAATAGCAAATATGGCTGATTCCTTATATGCAATAAAGGTACTTGTTTTTGATAAACATTTATTAACATTAGAAGAGTATAGAGAAGCTCTACGTAATAACTATGGTAAAGATGTTTCAATTAATAAAATAGAACATATTACAAAAGACATAGTAAGAGAATTATTAAATAAAAAAATTAAAGTTAATGAAGAACAAATATCTAAAATTGCAACTATAGTTGAACATAGTATAGGAATACCTCAAGATAAGAAGAATAAGTATGATAAACTGCTAGAAGAAATTGATAAGATACCTAAGTTTGGAAATGATATTCCTGAAGTTGATAGTTTTGCAAGAGATGTTGCATATACCTACACAAAACCTTTAGAAAAATATAAGAATCCAAGAGGAGGTCAATACCAAGCTGGATTGTATCCTGTATCAGCTAATGTTCCACTTGGTGGTCAAACAGGCGCAACTCCAGATGGAAGACTTGCACATAAACCTATAGCAGATGGAGTTTCACCATCAGCAGGAAAGGATGTCAAAGGTCCTACGGCAGCAGCAAACTCTGTATCAAAGTTAGATCATTCAATTGCATCAAATGGAACTTTATTTAATCAAAAGTTTCATCCATCAGCATTGAGTGGACGAGCTGGCTTGGAAAACTTTGTTTCATTTATTAGAGGATATTTTGACCAAAAGGGAAGTCATATTCAATTTAATGTAGTAAGCAAAGAAACATTACTAGATGCACAAAAAAATCCTGAAGAATATAAAACTCTTGTTGTAAGAGTAGCCGGCTATAGTGCTTTATTTACATCACTTTCAAGATCACTTCAAGACGATATTATTAATCGTACAGAGCAAATTGGTTTTTAAGGAAATAAATAATTATATGGAAAATGATTACTTGAAAACAAAAGGGAGAATATTTGATATACAGAAGTTTTCTGTACATGATGGACCGGGAATACGAACCATTATATTTTTGAAAGGATGTTTTTTTAGATGTAGATGGTGTTGTAATCCAGAGTCACAAGAATTCTCAATACAAGAAATGAAAGTGGATGGAAAATTAAAGTGCATAGGTGAAGATATTACAGTTGAAGAAGTAATAAAGCAAATAGAAAAAGATCGTCCATATTATAGAAGAAGCGGTGGTGGCGTTACTCTTTCAGGAGGAGAATGTTTATTTCAACCAGATTTTGCGTATGGATTGCTAAAAGGATGTAAAGACGTTGGAATAACAACGGCGATAGAGACAACAGCAGCAGCAGATTTCAGTATAATAGAAAGACTTTTGCCTGAAATAGATTATGTATTAATGGATATAAAACATATGAATCCAATAAAGCATAAAGAATATATAGGAAGAGATAATTCTAAAGTATTGGAAAATGCTAGAAAGATTTCAGAATATGGGTCCAATTTAACCATTAGAGTTCCTGTAGTTCCAGGCTTTAATGATTCAGAAAGAGATATTTTGGATATTGCGAAGTTTTCAAAAACATTAAATAACGTAAAAGAGTTACATTTACTGCCTTATCATAGACTTGGAAGGGACAAGTATACAGGATTAGATAGAAATTACTTACTTGATGATATAGAACCGCCTACACCAGAAAAGATGGAAGAGCTACTTGAAATAGTGAACAATGTAGGGCTAAATGGAAAAATTGGGGGTTAAGTCAAAATAACAAGGAGGCTTAATATGGATCAATTCTCCTTAGAAGATAGAATGCGAATAATTCAAGAAATTGTACCGGGTAAACAAATTACATTGGCACATGTAATTGCGAATCCAGATAAAGTATTATATAAAAAACTAGGACTAGATCCTAAAATTGATTATACAAAATCTGCAATTGGAATTGTCACAATGAGTCCAGCAGAGACATCAATTATTGCTGGAGATATTGCATTAAAAGCAGCAGGAATAGAGATAGGGTTTATAGATAGATTCAGTGGAACATTAATTATAACAGGTACAATTTCAGAAGTTGATGCAGGATTAAAAGCATTAACAGAATATTGCAAAGAAACATTAAATTTTACAATCTGCAATATTACAAGGACATAGGTATGAAAAAAGTAATTTTAATAGGACGAAGTGAATGTGGTAAGACAACATTAAAGCAAGTATTAAGTGGTGAAAAGCGTAGATATGAAAAGACTCAGGCTGTGAGCTATGCAGACTGGATTATAGATACTCCAGGAGAATATATACAGACAAAAATGCTTGGAGGAGCACTTGCTATATATTCATATGAAGCAGATATAATCGCGCTTATGGCATCGGCAATAGAACCTTTTACACTATTTGCACCTAATATTGTAAGCATGGCAAGTAGAGAAGTCATAGGAATTGTAACACAAATAGATAAAGAAAATGCCAAGATTAAACAAGCGGTTAGATGGCTTGAACTAGCTGGGTGCAAAAAGATATTTAAAGTAAGCTCCGTTACTGGAGAAGGAATTAATGAACTGGTTAGTTATTTAAAATAGCTGATTAAAAATAAGGAGGAAAAAAATGCAGAATGAATTTGAAATAAAAAAACAAATGTGCGAAATTGGAAAACGTATTTATAACCGCGGAATGGTAGCAGCAAATGATGGAAACATTTCTGTTAAGATTAGTGAAAATGAGTTTTTATGTACACCAACAGGAATAAGTAAAGGCTTTATGACCCCAGAATTTATTTGTAAGGTTGATATAGATGGAAACATATTATTTGCAAATAAGGGATTTAAGCCTTCATCAGAAATAAAAATGCATTTAAGAGTATATAAAGAAAGGCCAGATGTTAAATCAGTAGTGCATGCACATCCAATGTATGCAACAGGATTTGCAATTGCAGGAAGACCTTTAACACAACCTATTATGCCAGAAGCTGTAATTGCATTAGGATGTGTGCCAATAGCTAAATATGGAACACCTTCTACTGAGGAAATTCCTGATGCAGTATCTGAATATCTACAATATTTTGATGCAGTGCTTTTAGAAAATCATGGAGCATTAACTTACTCGGATTCATTAGAGGCAGCTTATATGAAGATGGAATCTTTAGAATTCTATGCTAATCTACTATATATTTCTGAGCACTTAGGAGGTCCACAGGAATTATCAGAGGAACAAGTTGAAAAATTATATGAAATAAGACGTCAATTTGGAATGACAGGAAAGCATCCTGCAAATCTATGTCCAAATACATTATCAGGAAAGCCAAGTTGTCATACTTGTGGTGGATCATGTAAATCTCATAATGAATCTGATAAAGGCTTAGTGACTGAAATTACAAAGAAAATAATGGATCAATTAAATCTTAGATAGAGTTTAGAAAAGAGGAAACAAGATGAATGAGGCCTATGTACAAAGCATGGTAGAAGAAACTATAAATAAATTTATAACTCCTAAGATGAATTTGTCAAAGGCAATTTTTCTAACAGAAAAGATAAAAGAAGAGGCAAAAAGAATAGGTGTATCAGTAGTTGTAGCTATATCAAATGAGGCTGGAAGGCCAATTGCGATTCAATGCATGGATGATTCATATATTGCTAGCTATGATGTTGCACTAAATAAATCATATACTGTAGTGGCACTTAAAATGTCCACATTAGAGCTAAAAAAATTAAGCCAGCCTGGATGTTCTTTATATGGAATTCAATTTACTAATGAAGGAAAAGTAGTTATTATTGGTGGCGGAGTTCCACTTTTTTATAAAGGAAAGTTAATAGGTGGATTAGGTGTTAGTGGAGGAACAGAAGAACAAGATAGTGCACTAGCAGAATATGGACAGAAATGCTTAGAGGAGGTTATGTTATGTCAGTAAATGAAGAGCAGATCAAGTCAATTATAGAAAATGTAATTGCAAATTTAGGTGTAAATAAAAATGAAAGTAAAGAGCCTGGATTATTTGATGATATGAATGATGCAATAAGAGCAGCAAAAGAAGCACAAAAAGTAATGCAAAAAATGCCATTGGATTTTCGTGAAAAGATTATAAATAATATTCGTAAGAAGACATTAGAAAATGCTGAAACTCTTGCAAAAATGGCTGTAGAAGAAACTGGAATGGGAAACGTTGGTGATAAAATATTAAAACATCAACTTCTTGCAGAAAAAACTCCAGGAACAGAAGATATTAAAACAGAAGCATGGTCTGGAGATAGAGGGCTTACATTAGTTGAAATGGGGCCATTTGGAGTAATAGGTGCAATAACACCTTGTACGAATCCTAGTGAAACTATTTTGTGCAATAGTATAGGAATGATTGCAGGTGGCAATACAGTTGTATTTTGTGCTCATCCAGCAGCAGTAAAAGTGTCAAACTTTGCAGTTAAACTTGTAAATGAAGCGTCAATTGAAGCTGGAGGTCCAGAAAATATAGTTGTTTCATTAAATAAACCAACACTAGAAACAAGTAATATAATGATGGAACATAAAGACATACCTTTAATTGCAGCAACTGGAGGCCCCGGGGTAGTAACTGCAGTACTTTCATCAGGAAAAAGAGGAATTGGTGCAGGCGCTGGAAATCCACCGGTATTAGTAGATGAAACAGCAGATATTCAACAGGCAGCTGCACATATAATAAATGGCTGTACTTTTGATAATAATCTTCCATGTATAGCTGAAAAAGAAGTTGTAGCTGTAGAAAAAATAATTGATGAATTAATTTATTATTTAAAAGAAAATGGTGGTTATATAATTTCTAAGGAGCAAGAAGAAAAGCTGATATCTACTGTATTAACATCTAATGGCCTTAATCGTAAATGTGTAGGCAGAGATGCTGCTACATTATTAAAAATGATAGGTGTTGATGCACCAGAAGGGACAAGATGTATCATTTTTGAAGGTGAAAAGGAACATCCATTAATTTCAGAAGAATTAATGATGCCTATACTTGGTGTTGTTAGAGCAAAAAATGTAGATGATGCAATTGAAAAATGTGTATGGCTTGAACATGGAAATAGGCATTCAGCACATATACATTCTAAAAACGTTAACACATTAACTAAATATGCTAAAGCAATGGATACTGCAATTTTAGTTAAAAATGCACCTTCATATGCAGCACTTGGCTTTGGAGGAGAAGGTTTCTGTACATTTACAATAGCAAGTAGAACAGGAGAAGGATTAACATCTGCAAACACTTTTACAAAGCGTAGAAGATGTGTTATGTCAGATAGCTTATGTATTAGATAAAAGGAGGGAAAAGAAATGACTAATATTGATATAGAGCAAATTGTAAAGCAAGTTTTAGAAGGAATGGCAACAGAAAGTACAGGATGCAAAAATGGAGCATGTAAATGTAATGAATCAGCTAATTCAATTCCTAAAACAAGTCGTGTTGCTATGCTTACAGAATTAGAGCATTATGAAATAAAAGAATATCCAATTCCTGAACTGGGGGATGATGACATTTTAGTAAAGGTAGAGGGATGCGGTATTTGTGGAACTGATGCTCATGAGTTTAAAAGAGATCCATTTGGATTGATACCAGTAGTATTAGGTCATGAAGGTACTGGTGAAATAGTTAAAATGGGAAAAAACGTAACAAAGGATAGTGCAGGGAAACCATTAAATGTTGGAGATAAAGTTGTATCTTGTATGATATTTAAGGATAATCCTGAAATCACAATGTTTGATTTAAATAAACAAAATGTTGGTGGCGCTGATGTTTATGGTTTACTTCCTGATGATGATGTTCATTTAAATGGATGGTTTGCAGATTATATTGTAATACGTGGAGGTTCAACAATATTTAATGTAAGCGATTTAGATTTATATTCAAGAATATTAATAGAACCATGTGCAGTATTAATTCATGCAGTTGAGAGAGCAAAAACAACAGGAATTTTAAGATTTAACAGCAGAGTAGTAGTACAAGGCTGTGGACCAATTGGATTAATTTGTATAGCTGTATTACGCACAATGGGAATAGAAAACATTGTTGCAGTAGATGGAGAAGAAAAAAGGCTTGAATTTGCTAAAGAATTAGGCGCTGGAAATGTTGTTAATTTCAAAGACTATAAAGGAAATGAAGCCCTATCAGAAGGCGTTAAAGAAGCATTTGGTGGATACTTATCTGACTTTGCATTCCAATGTACAGGTTCACCAATAGCTCATGCAAACATATATAAATTCATAAGAAATGGTGGAGGACTATGTGAATTAGGATTCTTCATAAATGGTGGTGATGCAACAATTAATCCACACTTTGATATTTGCTCTAAAGAAATAACAGTAGTTGGATCATGGGTATACACATTAAGAGATTATGCTACAACTTTTGATTTCTTAAAGAGAGCTAAAGGAATTGGACTTCCAATAGAAAAACTTATTACACATACGTATTCCCTAGATAAGATTAATGAAGGCCATGAGACTAATCTTGCCATGAAAGGTTTAAAGATTGCAATAATTAATCAATAAAACATAGGAGAGTAAACATATGGCAAATGCTGTAGGAATGATAGAAGTATTTGGGTTAACAGCAGCTTTTGTAGCAGCAGATGCTGGATGTAAAGCTGCAAATGTTAAAATTGAAACTTTTGATAGAAATAAACCTGCAAATGCAGATGAGCTTCCGGTTCCACTTATTATTATGGTGAAATTTAGAGGAAGTGTAGAGGATGTTAGAGCAGCCATTGAAGCAGCAGAAGAGGCAGCAAAGGGAGTAAGTGGTGTAATATCTAAGTACGTAATTGCAAGACCGGAAGATTCAACAGAAAAGATGTTAAGAATAAGTGGACTTGATAAAAATTAAGAAAAGTAAATATTAAAACTCATATAAAAATAAAATTAATAATAATTAGGAGGAATTTAAAATGGCACAAGAAGCATTAGGAATGATAGAAACAAGAGGATTGGTAGCAGCAATAGAAGCAGCAGATGCAATGGCAAAAGCAGCAGAAGTTGTATTAATAGGAACAGAAAAAATAGGATCAGGATTAGTATCTGTTATGGTACGTGGAGATGTTGGAGCTGTTAAAGCTGCAACAGAAGTAGGAAGTCAAGCAGCTGCAAGACTAGGAGAATTAGTTGCAGTTCATGTAATACCAAGACCACATGCAGATGTAGAAAAAATACTTCCAAGTATAAAATAAACAAACTTCTTTGAAGAAAAGGAGAATGCTATGAAATCATTAGGCTTTATCGAAATACAAAGTGTAACAGCTGCAATAACTGCCTTAGATACCATGTGTAAGACAGCAGATGTTGAATTTGTTACCTGGGAAAGAAAATTAGGAGGAAGACTTGTAACAATAATTATACAAGGCGAAGTAGCGGCAGTTAAACAAGCAGTAGAAACAGCAGCAAAGAATGCGCTAAAGCCATGTATTCATGCGGTGATACCTAATCCACATGAAGAGATAAGAAGAATAGTAGCACTAAGTGCACAAAAAATAAAATAATACCAAAGAGGTGTATTATATTATGGCAGATAGTAAGAAACCAGATAAAACAGAAGAAGTTAATACTGATGTAGTAAATAATAAAGAGCAAGTAAAAGAAAAGGCTCAGGATAAAGAAGTCAAAAAAGAAAAGTCAAATAATAAGGAGGAAAAAAGAATGACACAACAAGCATTAGGAATGATAGAAACAAGAGGATTGGTAGCAGCAATAGAGGCTACAGATGCAATGTTAAAGGCTGCTAATGTAGAATTAGTTGGAACAGAAAAGATAGGATCAGGATTAGTATCTGTTATGGTACGCGGAGATGTAGGAGCAGTTAAAGCAGCAGTAGAAGCAGGTGCAGATTCGGCTTCAAGATTAGGAGAATTAGTTGCTACTCATGTAATACCAAGACCACATACTGATGTAGAAAAAATACTTCCTTCTATTAAATAGTACTTAGAAAGCGCAGGTGGAAAAGGTGGACGAAAAAATCCTTGGATTGATTACAAAAATAGTTAAAGAGACATTAGAAAAAGAAGAAGCAGTTTCAAAGGATTATATGGTTCCAATAGGGGTGTCAGCAAGACATATTCATTTAGCACAAGAGCATATTGAAATATTATTTGGACCTGGCTATCAATTAACAAAAAAGAAGGATTTAATGGGTGGACAATTTGCAGCAAATGAACAAGTTACTATTGTAGGAACAAAACTTAGAGCAATAGAAAATATTAGAGTTTTAGGCCCTGCAAGAAGTAAGTCCCAAGTAGAGGTGTCTCAAACTGACACCTTTAAGCTGGGAATTAAAGCACCAATCCGTGAATCAGGCAATATAAAAGGATCAGCACCTATAGCAGTAGTTGGACCTAAAGGAACAATTTATTTGGATGAAGGTTGTATTGTAGCAAAACGCCATATACACATGTCTCCTAAAGATGCTATTTCAGCAGGAGTAGAAGATGGAGATATTGTTGCAGTAAGAGTAAATAATGATAGAGAAACAGAATTTCATAATGTACTAATTCGCGTTGATGAAAGTTTTACATTAGAGATGCATATTGATGCAGATGAAGCAAATGCAGCAAATGTTTCTAAAGATGCTTATGGAATACTTGTTAAAGTATAAAGAAGGTGCAAAATGATAGTGGGAAAGATTGTCGGTAGTGTAGTAGCGACAAGAAAAAATGATAAATTAGTAGGATCAAAATTTATGATTGTTGAGCCTATAGACAATATGCCAACTAAATATCGTATGGTTGCTGTTGATAATGTAGGAGCTGGAATAGGTGAAATAGTGCTTATAGCTACTGGAAGTGCTGCTCGTATAGGATGTAATATGGAAGATGCACCAGTTGATGCAGCAATTGTTGGAATCATAGATGATGGAATAGGATTGGAGTAGATGTACAATGGATATATTGGAATTGAAAGAAATTATGCAAAATAATGGTATTGTGGGTGCGGGTGGTGCTGGATTCCCTTCTTACGCAAAGTTAAATGATGGCATTGATATTATTATATTAAATTGTGCAGAATGTGAGCCGTTACTTAAACTTCATCAGCAACTATTAGCTTTAAAGGCAAGTGATATAGTAAATGCATTAAATCTAATTGCTGAAATTGTAGGAGCAAAAGAAGTTGTCATTGCAACAAAAGAATGCTATGCAAAGACAGTAGAAGCTGTACAAGAGGTTATAGAAGCAAGAAAATTCTATGCCAAAACTCGAATTTCTTTCCTTCCTGAAATATATCCAGCGGGAGATGAAATCATCACTATTTATGAATCTACTGGAAGGATTGTTGAGCCTGGTAAATTGCCATTATCTGTAGGGGTTATCGTATATAATGTAGAAACTGTCTATAATATATATCAAGCATTATTTGAAAATAAGCCAGTTACACATAAGTATATAACAATTGCTGGAGAAGTAAATGAACCTAAAACAATAAAGGTTCCAATTGGAATTACTTTTGATGAAGTAGTAAATCTTGCAGGAGGATCAACAATAGAGAATCCGGCATATGTTCATGGTGGACCTATGACTGGAAAGTTAGCTAAAGGAATTGATGTCATTACAAAGACATCTAATGGAATATTGGTTTTACCACAAGATCAGTATATAGTTAGAAAAAAGAATCAAAATATAGCAATTAGTGTTAAACAAGCAAAATCTGTATGTTGCCAATGCAATCGATGTACAGAAATGTGCCCAAGAAATATGATTGGATATCCAATTGAACCACATGCAGTAATGAAAAATCTTATGTTTGTTAATAAAGCAGATGTAAAATCATCTTTAAATACATTTTTCTGCTCTCAATGTGGAATTTGTGAAATGTATGCTTGTGAGCAGAGTTTATCCCCTCAAATATTAATAAGTGAATGTAAAACACAATTAAGAAATAATGGTATTGCAGCTCCTAAAGATATTAAGCTTTCTAAAATGAATGAATTAAGAAAAGCAAGAATGATATCAGTAGAGCGTTTAACAGCAAGACTAGGTCTTTCGAAATATGATAGAGCAGCACCTTTAAGCATAGAAGAAATTAGCACAAAGCAAGTAAAAATAAAATTAAGTCAACATATTGGAGTACCTTCTATACCAGTAGTAAAAAAAGGAGCTTTTGTAGAAGAAGGTCAGCTAATTGCAAAGGTTAAAGAAAATAGTCTGTCAGTGCCTTGTCATTCATCTATGGCTGGAATAGTATTGGATGTAAATGAAAAATATATTATAATAGGTAGAAGATAATTAGAGTTATAGTATGAAAAGGGACAGATTGAAAATATAAATATAATAAATATTTAACTGCAGTAACAATGCGGGCAGGAGGTAAAGATGGGAAAAGCAATTGGAATGGTTGAATACTTAACAGTATCAACAGGAGTTCAAGCTGCTGATATGATTCTGAAAACTGCTAAAGTATCTATAATAGAAGCTAAAACAGTCTGTCCAGGAAAATATATTATCATATTCAGTGGAGAATTAAGTGCAGTAAATGCTTCAATAGAAGCATCAAAAAATGTTCATGGTGAAAAACTTATAGACAGCTTTCTTTTAGGAAATCCACATGAATCTATATTTCCAGCAATTTATGGAGCAGTAGAAATTAAGAATAAGAGAGCCCTTGGGGTCTTAGAAACTTTTTCGGCATCATCAATTATAGTTGCAGCCGATGAGGCAGCTAAAACATCTGATGTAGAGCTTATAGAAGTAAGAATAGCCAGAGGAATGAGCGGGAAATCTTATCTTATGTTAACAGGAGATATAGGAGCTGTAGAAGCTGCAATTAAAAAAGCTTCAGCTGTAGTTGGAAAAAATGGAATGCTTTTAGATAGCTCTATAATGGCAAACCCAGACGAAGGACTCTGGAATACTATTTTATAAGGTGTAGGAGAAATCAATATGTTGGCGATAGAAAGAAGAAATGAAATTTTATCTAAATTAAGAGAAGAAAAGAAAGTATTAGTTGGTGACTTGAGTAAGTATTATAAAGTGACAGAGGAAACAATAAGAAGAGATCTTGATTTATTAGAACAAAAAGGTCTTGCAAAGAAAACTTATGGTGGAGCAGTTTTAGTAGATGATTTAAAGGAAGATTTACCATATAACGTTAGAAAACAAACTAATATTAAGCAAAAAAAGATAATTGCTGAGCTGGTTTCAGATATGATTCAAGATGGAGAACATATTATGTTAGATGCCAGCAGTACAGCACTATATATTGCAAAAAGTATACGCGATAAAGAAAATATAACTATTATCACTAATTCTTTAGAGGTTATGATAGAACTAGCTGATAAAAAAGGATGGAGAGTATTATCAACAGGAGGTCTTATGAAAGAAGGCGCCTTAGCACTTATTGGACCACAAACTGAGAAGATGATTGATAACTTTCATGTTGATAAAGCCATTATCTCATGTAAGGGAATAGATAAAAATATAGGAATTACAGATTCCAATGAAGCTGATGTTGAAATTAAAAAGCATATGATAAATGCTGCAAAAGAAGTGATATTAGTTGTAGACAGCGCTAAATTTGATAAAATATCATTTATTAAAATGGAGAATTTCTCAAATATTGATTATATAGCAACAGATACAAATCCATCTGAGGAATGGCATGATACATTTGAGAGAAATGGTGTAAAGCTTAAAACAAAGTAAATATATATTTTAAAAAGTAAATTATTATACTTTCTAAGTAAGATATTAAATGGTAAACATAAAATATTGTTAGTAAAATAATCTTATAATAAATTGAGAAGGTGGTGAGTTTGTGGAAAAGAGGATATTGGCATTTGATTTTGGAGCTTCAAGTGGACGCGCAATGATAGGAATTTATGATGGCGATACTATTAAATTAGAAGAAATTCATCGTTTTTCTAATGATCCTGTTACAGTAAATGATGTTATGTATTGGGATACACTTCGTTTATTTCATGAAATTAAGCAGGGAATTATAAAAGCAAAGAATTCAGGGGGATTTGATAGTATTGGTATTGATACCTGGGGGGTTGATTTTGGTCTTTTAGATAAGAATGGAAACCTCTTAGAAAATCCTATTCATTATCGTGATAAAAGAACACAGGGCATGCTTGAAGAAAGTTTTAAAAGAATATCTAAAGAAGAATTCTATAGGATTACAGGAAATCAGTTTATGGAGATAAACACAGCCTTTCAATTATTGTCAATTGTAAAAGAAAGACCAGACATAATTGAGAGAGCAGAAACACTTTTAATGACGCCAGATTTATTTATTTATATGCTGACTGGCGAAAAGTGTACAGAGTATTCTATTGCATCTACAAGTCAACTATTAGATGCAGGTAAAAAAACTTGGTCAGATAAGATAATAGAAGCTTTAGATATACCTAGAGATATATTTACGGAAATAGTCCCAAGTGGAACAATTGTTGGACAACTAAGTGATTCTATAAGCAAAGAGCTTGGAGTTGATAAAGTAAATGTAGTAGCTGTTGCATCACATGATACCCAGAGTGCATTACTTTCAGTTCCAACGGAAGAAAAAGATTTTATTTTTTTAAGTTGTGGGACATGGTCTTTAATTGGAACAGAACTAGATTATCCAATTATAAATGAAAAGTCAGAAAAATATAACATAACAAATGAAGGCGGATATGAAGGAAAGACCACATTCTTAAAGAATATTATAGGTCTTTGGCTCATTCAAGAGTCTAGAAGACAATGGATAAGAGAAGGAAAAGAATATGGCTTTGGAGATTTAGAAGTGTTAGCATCTAAATCACAGGAGCTAAAATGTTTTATAGATCCTGATGCACCTGAATTTGTGCCTCAAGGAGATGTTCCTAAACGTATTCAAGAATATTGTTCTAGAACTAATCAGTTTATACCAGAAACAATTGGAGAAATTGTTCGCTGTATAGATGAGAGTTTGGCTTTAAAATATAGAAAAGCATTAGAAGAAATAGAAGATTGTACAGGAAAGCATTATGATACGATTTATATGGTGGGAGGAGGAACTCAAAGCAGACTATTATGCCAGTTAACAGCAAATTCTTGTGGCAGAAAAGTAGTAGCGGGGCCAATAGAAGCTACAGTTTTAGGAAATTTAGTTTTACAGCTTATGGCTACAAAAGAAATTGATGGGCTTCAAAGGGCGAGAGATATAATTGCTAAATCTCAAAATATTGAAGTATATGAACCACAAAATGTTGAAGAGTGGAATAATGCTTATAAAAAATTTTTAGATATCATTTAGATATTAAAATAATACAGCACTGTATAATAGAATTTCTGAAAACGAATTCAAAAAAATAAAAAAAGCTTTACTCATATATACCATAAAAAATATACCCAAATAAGATTAAACAAATCTATTTACCATAATTAAATTGAAAAATGATAATTAAATAAATAATTTAAATTTATATGAAAAGGAAGGTAATATTTATGATGTATCCAAAAATAGGAATTAGACCTACAATAGACGGAAGATGGGGAGGAGTTAGAGAAAGTTTAGAAGTACAAACTATGGGAATGGCAAAAGCAGCAGCTGAATTAATTTCTTCTCAATTGAAGTATCCAGATGGAACACCTGTACAATGCATTATATCAGAAACAACAATAGGTAGTGGTGCTGAAGCTGCAAGATGTGCTGAACAATTCTCGACAGAAAACATTTGTGCTACTTTAACAGTTACACCTTGCTGGTGCTACGGATCAGAAACATTTGATATGAATCCTAACACTATAAAAGCTGTATGGGGATTTAATGGAACAGAAAGACCAGGAGCTGTATATTTAGCAGCTGTTTTAGCAGCACACGCTCAAAGAGGAATTCCTGCTTTCTCAATTTATGGTCATGATGTTCAAGATATGGACGATAAAACTGTTCCGAAAGATGTGGCTGAAAAAATATTAAAATTTGCAAAATGTGCAGTTGCTGTTGGAATGATGAAAAATAAAGCTTACGTTAACATTGGTAGTGTATCTATGGGGATAGCTGGATCTTTCTGTGACCCAGTATTATTCCAAAAATACTTAGGAATGAGACCAGAGTGGGTAGATATGACAGAAATAATTCGTCGTATTACATTAGGTATTTATGATGAAGAAGAATATGAAAAAGCGTTAGCATGGACTAAAGAACATTGTAAAGAAGGATTCGACTGTAATGAAGGAAAGGATCTTCCAGAAATAATTAAAAAATCTAAAGTTGTTCCAGCTGATAAAGATTGGGAATTTGTCACTAAAATGACTATGGTTGTTAGAGATATCATGTATGGAAATCCAAAATTAGATGAAATGGGATGGCATGAAGAAGCATTAGGACGCAATGCTATTGCAGGAGGATTCCAAGGTCAAAGAATGTGGACAGACTGGTTACCAAATGGAGATTTCATGGAAGCTATTATGGCATCAACTTTTGACTGGAATGGACCAAAGAGACCAACACCATTTGCAACTGAAAATGATACTTTAAATGGAGTGGCAATGCTATTAGGTACATTAGTTTCAGATAAAGCACCTTGCTTCCATGATGTAAGAACTTACTGGAGTGCAGATGCATGTGAAAGAGTAACTGGTAAGAGACCACAAGGAACAGCAGCAGAAGGATTTATACATCTAATAAATTCAGGAGCTACTGCATTAGACTGTACAGGAGCAGCTAAGAATGAATCTGGTGAAGGTTGTATGAAGTCATGGTGGGATATGACTGAAAGTGATATTGATGCTTGTACAGATGCAACAGATTGGTGTCGTGCAAATTATGAATATTTTAGAGGCGGCGGATTCTCTTCTCACTTTAAAACACAAGCTGAAATGCCTGTAACAATGCTTCGTGTAAATATTGTAGAGGGAGTAGGACCTGTAATTCAAATAGCAGAAGGAAAAACCGCTGTATTAGAAGATGAGGTTCATAATACATTAGATGTAAGAACAGATCGTACATGGCCTACAACATGGTTTGTACCAGACTTAACAGGTGAAGGCGCATTCAAGGATGTATATAGTGTTATGGCTAACTGGGGAGCAAATCATGGAGTAACAGTGTATGGACATGTTGGTGCTGAATTAATTACATTAGCTTCTATGCTTAGAATACCAGTATCTATGCATAATGTATCAAATGATAGAATATTCAGACCACATAGCTGGGCAGCGTTTGGAACAGAGACACCAGAAGCTTCAGACTATAAAGCATGTGCAACTTACGGACCATTATATAAGTAATACTAAAGCCACAAGCCATTTTTTCTTAGGTTTGTGGCCTTTCTAAATTATTACAAAATAGGAGTAATTCTGTATGAAAAGAAAGATACACTTCAAAAATCATGAAGAAAAGTTTAAAATGGGTTCATTAACTTGTCGCATAAGGAGCATTAGAGTAAAATTAATAATTGCGTATTCTCTACCAATAATATTATTTATTAGTTTTGGAATATTTTCATATAAAAAAGCTTCAGAAATAATAGTTGAAAATTATAAGCAGGCAAATATGAACATGATTGAAAAAACAGGGGATTTTTATAAAATACTATTCCAAACAGCAGATAGTAAGTCTCAGCAATTTTCAAGTTACTCTGATGTACGCAATTATTATAGTGGATTGTATAAAAATGATCCTAAAATAGAAAAAGAGATATTCTTAGAGATTAATGGAAAAGCAATCAGTGAAACCATATCAGATAAAAATATTAATACAATATCAGTTTTATCGCCATATGGACAATTAATAACATCAAATGGTCAGATAAAAAAAGAAGCGTATGAAAAATATATAAGTACAGAAGATGGAAGTCTAGTGAGTGGTATGAAAGGTAACGCAATATGGAGAGGTGATAATTATCTTTTAGATGAAGAGCTAAATATACCTAAAAAACAATATGGTATTACAATTAGCAGGCAAATTATGAATAATCAGATGAAGTCTGTTGGTATTCTTATAGTTAGCATAAAAAGTGAATCCTTAATAGCGCCATTGGAAAGTATAGATCTTCCTAAAGGCAGTAAGTGTGCATTTGTTACACCTGATGGACGAGAATTTACATCAGAAGGAGAAAATGGAACTAATGATTTTTTTGGACAAAAATATTATAAGGATTCTTTAGAAAGTGAAGAATATAAAGGAATACGCCAGCTAAATTACAATGGTGAAGAGTATCTTTACATGCATTATAAAGTTGAAGACACTGGATGTATGTTAGTTACTTTAATCCCAAAGGCTGAAATCATAAAGCAAGCAGATGAAATAAAAAATATGACAATTATAATTGTTATAATTGCTACTTTAATTGCAGTTATTGTTAGTTTCATTTTAGCTAATGGGATTGGACGTGAAATACATAAAGTGACTAATACAGTAAAGAAAGTATCAGAAGGTGATTTAACTGTTAATTGTAGTACAAAGAGAAAAGATGAATTTAGTTTATTATCTAAAAATATTATGGAAATGCTAAAAAGTATAAAGAAATTAATTCATCAAACTAGAGATGTATCAAATTTAGTTATAGGATCGTCAAAATCATTGACAAATGCATCAGTTAAATTGGTTGAATCATCTAAAGATATTACAGGAATAATTGAAGAGATGGATAATGGAATAGGACGACAGGTAGAAGATGCAAAAGTATGTTTAAATAAAATGGAGAACCTTGGAGAGAAGATTACAAATGTAAATGAAGGCACTATAAAAATATCTGAGTTTGCAGCAACGACTAAAGAAATCGTAAGTGAAGGAATATTAACAATTAAAGAACTTGTAAATAAATCTGATGAAACTTCAAAAATAACAAATAGTGTTATTGAGAATATTGAAAACCTAGAAAAAGAATCATTTTTCATTAGAAGTATTATAGATACTATTAATTCAATTGCAGAGCAAACTAATTTATTAGCATTAAATGCATCTATAGAAGCAGCAAGGGCGGGAAGTGCTGGAGATGGATTTGCAGTTGTAGCAGAAGAGGTTAGAAAACTGGCAGAGGAATCATTAAATGCATCTAATAGGATTAGTGAAATTATAAATGGAATTAATTCTCTTACACAAAACACTGTAGATACTGCAAAAAGAGCGGAAAAGATCATGATTTCTCAAGATGAGGCATTACAAAAAACAATAGAATCTTTTAAAGATATTACAAATCATGTAGAAGATTTAACAAGTGATATAGAAAAAATTTCATTGCGTATTAAAGATATTGAAAAAACAAAAAATGAGACTGAATATGCTATTGGAAATATCTCAAATGTAATAAGAGAAACCGCAGAAGCTTCTTCAAAAGTTCAAGAATCAGCTGACTCTCAATTAAGTGAAGCAGAATTTTTAAATATTTCTGCAGAAGAATTAAGAAAGTATTCTGAAGAGTTACAAGATGCCATTAATAGCTTTAAAATTAATTAAATACTATGTTTAATGCATATGAGAAAAAGTAGACCTTAAATATTTAATTAATATATATGTTTCAATAATAAAATTGCATTTAAGATGTTTACAGCCTAAGTAAATACCAGAATACAAAATGTAGAAAACTAATTGAAACATATATAATAAAAATAGATTTTTGATTTAAGAGAGTACTAAGAATAATTAATTATAAATTTTAATTAATCCCTATGAAAATCAAACTAGAGGTTCATAGGGATTTTTCCTATTCTGATTTAGTTAATTTTAATATAGTTTCTTTGTGTTCAGGATAACGTGATAATAATTCTTTTTGATTAACTATTTTAAAATGATCATATATAAATCCTGGAGCAACCATGTTTCCTACAAGACAAAATCCTTCTTCTTCCATAATAGATCCAAATATATAACCTTTTGGAACTAAAACTTGTGGAGTCTCACCATTATCAATATTAAGACCAAGCTTTGATACTGTAAGTTTACCTTCTGGAGAAATCATATATATATTAAGCGAATTTCCAGCATGATAATACCAAAGCTCATCTTCCTCAAGGATATGTAACCTTGAAACATCACCTTGTTCAAGCAAGAAATAAATACTTGTCCAAAGCTTTTGATTATCATTATAGTTATCTTCAGATGATAAGCATTCATTAAAGTATCCACCTTCAATATGTGGTTTAAGATTTAATTTATCTATAAAGTATTTAGCATCTATTTTATTTTTACACATAATTTTCACTCCTTAAAATATAACTTATGTGAACTATTATATATTAATATATTGACATATACCAATAATTTTATTATTATTAACTTTATGATAAGGGAGTAGTTGGTACGAATGTGTAATAAGACCAACATACTGATAGATGTATTCTATCTGGTTTTATTTTAAATAATGAGACTTATCTATAGCTTTTTATGTTTATATGGCTATAGATAGGTCTCTTTTTATGTGGAATTATAATATTTTAAGAATTTGAGAATTATATAAAGTGTGCAACTTATCTATAATATAAAAATATATTTATAGATAAGTATATAGAATCATAATAATAATTTAAGTTAAAGTCGCTTACGAAACTTTATTATAAAATAATACATAAAAGGAGCATTATAAAAATGAGTGTGGTAGAATTATTTATTTTAGCGGTAGGTCTTTCGATGGATGCATTTGCAGTAGCAATATGTAAAGGTCTGTGTATGAGGAAAGTTACAATCAAAAAAGCAGGAATAGTTGGATTATATTTTGGATTATTTCAGGCTGGTATGCCAATGATAGGTTATATATTAGGAAGTCAATTTAGTGATAAAATTTCAAGTATTGATCATTGGATAGCTTTTATACTTCTTAGTTTAATAGGAATTAGCATGATTAAAGAATCTTTAGAAAAGGAAGAAAAAAGTGAATGCAAAACAGAAGAGGAAGAATTAAGCTTCAAAAATATGAGTATATTAGCTGTAGCAACAAGCATAGATGCATTAGCAGTTGGGGTAACATTTGCTTTTCTTAAAGTAAACATAATCCCTGCAGTATCATTCATAGGAATTACAACTTTAGTTTTATCAATGATAGGTGTAAAAATAGGAAATATTTTTGGAGTTAAATATAAATCTAAAGCAGAACTTGTAGGTGGAATAATTTTAATTCTAATGGGAATAAAGATTCTTTTAGAACATTTAGGAATACTAGAATAAAATTTAGAATGGGATGCTATTGCACATAGAATATTCCTAGAATAATTTAATAGATACTAGATAGGGAAGTAATCATATGAGTGATAGAGACAGTGTTTCAAAAATAAGCAATATAAAAGGTTAAAGTAACATTTATGATAAAAGTAATTTGTGTAAAAAGAATATTATATACAGAATGGAATTTCTATAATCAAAAAGGCTCATCAAAAATAGTAATTTAATGAAAAATAAAAAATATGAAAAAAACTTATTAGATGATGATAAACATAGAAATTGATTTTTTTAGTGATATACAGAAAAATATAGAAAGAATAAATCAGAATTATTTTAGAGTTGAAATAAATGCTAGCAAATCAAAAGGTTGTTAATGCAATACAAAGGGTTATGGAAAGTTAGTAATTTATTAAGGTGAGAATTTAGAAATACTGCAGATATCAAGTTGTAAAATATTCAATTATATGTTGAAGCTACAATAATATCTGCAGTTTTTTTATGTAAAAAAAAATTTTCAAAATATCCTAAGTATTATTTTACTTAGGATATTTTGAAAATACAAAAAGGACACAGAAAATACAGATTATGCTATTATTATATTTATATGAAGGGGGAAGGCATAATATGGGCTATAAAATTTTACTGGTAGAAGATGAAATTAGAATGCAAGAAATTATAAAAGACTACTTTAATGCAAAAGGTTGTGAAGTTATATGTTCATATGATGGTGAAGAAGCATTAGACATGTTTGAAGAAAATAGTTTTGATTTAATTCTTTTAGATGTTATGATGCCAAAATTAAATGGATTTTCTGTATGCAAAAAAATCAGAACAAACATTGATAATATCTACAATAAAAAAGATATTCCTATTATTTTTATCACAGCTAAAAGTGAGGAAGATGATAATTTGTATGGATATGAAATTGGGGCAGATGATTATGTTACAAAACCATTTTCACTTAATATTTTATATGCTAAATGCATTACACTTATTAAAAGATATAAAGGCATAAATAATGAAGAAAAGCTATATGCAAATGAAATATGCGTTGATATAGCTAAAAATAAGGTATTTATAAATAATGAAGAAGTAAAGCTTCCAAAGATGGAATATGACCTGCTTTACTACTTTATTTTAAATAAGAACAGAATTATAAAAAGAGAACAACTTCTTATAAAGTTTTGGGGATATGATTTTGATGGAAATGATAGAGTATTAGATACACATATTAAAAAGCTAAGAAATTCTTTAGGACATGCTTCAAAATATCTCCATACTATTATAAAAGTTGGATACAGATTTGAGGTGAATAGTGATGAAAGCTGATAAAACATTTAAAAGTATATTTATTAGAACAGGCTGCATGTTTTTGTTATTTTACGTTGTTATGATGAGCATAGTGACTGTTGCTTATTATAAAATTAAAGTAAACAAAAATAACTCACAAATTTCTCTAATGGTAAATAATTTGAATTCAAGTATCATAGAAAATATAAATGATTATGAATATTCAAATGCCATAGAAAATGCAGAAGAATATGATAAAGATAAGATAAATTTGATGACAGAGTTAAGACGAAGTATGACATATAGTCTATTTTGGGCTAGTCAAAAAAATTATTCAAAGGCATATTTGTATGATAATAAAGGGAATTTACTTGCAAAAAGTGGTGAATACTTATTTATAAGTGAAGATGTACCTACAAATAGCTCTAGAGTGTGGAATAGATATCGATATATTGATTTAGAAAAGAATTTTTCTAAAAATGAATTAATAGAATTGTACAAGATGCAGGAAGAGGAGTCTCAAGACCAAACGCAGACAATGAAAAAGACAGAAAGTGATGAGTTTATTGATTATTGGCTTGGTGCAAAGACAGGTAATATGTATGTTAATGAAAGCGAATTAATTCCAAAAAATATATATATCTATGCAATGAAATGGAAAGAAGAATCAAAAGATATGTATGGACCTATATCTAGGTGGGGAGTCAAAAACTATAGTTTTGATATAGATAATGCTGAAAAACTAAAAATATACGATAAGGAAGTTGATTATCCTCTTAATATAAGTTCAAATATGGCATCAAAATTTAGAAATAGCGACGAAAAATTTGTAAAAGTAGAATCAAATGCTTTTTATGATAAGTTATTTAAAAGATATTCACAAGTAAAAGAACCAAGTGGGCATGAACTAGTTAAACAGGCTGATAAAAATGGTAATTTATTTTTGTACAATAAAAATAAAAAGTTTTTTAAAATAAAAGATGAAACAGTAAACACATTAAGATTAAATGGAAAAACATATTATACAGCTGTGGAGTCATTATATTATCCATTAGAAGATATATTTCCACAACTATTATTCTTATATATATCTATATTTATCATAATAGGGATTTTAACAATTATATTATCAAAGGGCTTATACAAAATATATGAAAAACAAATTCAACTAGAGAAAAATAGAAGAGAACTTACAAGTTCAATAGCTCATGAATTAAAAACACCACTTGGAATAATAAAAGCATATAGTGAAAGCATTAAAGAAAATATTTCTGAAAGGAAAAGAGATTATTATTTAGATGTTATAATTGATGAAACGGATAAAATGGACAAACTTGTATTAGAAATGCTTGATTTATCAAAGCTTGAGTCCAGAGCATATGAATTAAAAAAAGAAGCTTTTTGCATAAATGAGTTATTTTCTAAGATTTTAAAGAAAAACGAAAAATTATTAAATGATAAAAATATAAAAATAAATTACAAAAGTGATGAAATATATGAAATAGAAGGTGACTATTTTAGACTTGAACAAGTAATAGATAATTTACTTTCTAATGCAATGAATCATGCAAAAGAAAAGATAAATATTACTATTGAAAACAGAGTTGTGATTATTGAAAATGATGGTGAGCATATAAGTGAAGATAAAATAAATTTAATTTGGGATATGTTTTATAAAGAAGATGAATCAAGAGAACGCAGTGAAAGACGAAGTGGAATTGGACTAGCTATAGTAAAAAATATTTTAGAACTTCATAATATGGAATTTGGTGCTCTTAATACTGAATTTGGGGTGAAGTTTTGGTTTAAAATATAATAGGTCACTGGTAGTTATTGAATTAAAGGGAAATATTAAGGAAGTAATTATGTAAGCGTCAAAGAATCGACACGTAGCGGTAGTATAATTTAAGTGATAAAATAAACCCAACAGAAAAACTTATAGGGAATGTAGATAGATTTGTGTAAAACAAATCTACTACATTCTCACATTCTCAACTTATATTCTCTGTTCTTTAAAAAAATAACTCTAATTTATATATTTAAACTGCTTAAGTTGACGACATTGAACGCGCAGTTCATATGGAATGTTTTCAGACCATGGCATACATTTTTCTAGTATGTCCCTTTCCTTAATTTTTGAATTTGCAAACATTCCAAATAAATATACTAGATACTTTTCCACTGATAAGCCATTGGCTTTAGCCGTTTCAGTAATGCTATAAAGTACTACACTTGATTTTGCACCTTTTGCTGTCTTGGAAAACATCCAGTTTTTTCTGCCAATTACAAATGGCTTTATAGCTCTTTCAACTGCATTATTATCAATTTCAAGATATCCATTTGTCAAAAAAGTTTTCATATATGGCAACAAATTTTGAGCATATGCAAGAGCTTTGCCTAATTGACTTTTAGGAAGGGCATTAACAGCTTTTGCTGCTCCTATTTCAATTATTATGTTAGATCTATCGGCTGGAACTACAGTGATTTCACTTCTTACTCTTTCTTCTCTCATTCAAATAAACCTCCATTGTTAAAATCTATGTCAATTTTAGCAATAGAGGTTTACATTTATCTATCCGTTAATTTTTTACGCTTACGGATGAAGAAAAATTTAATGTAAGTAAATAATGTTAAAGAGGATACATCAAAACACTTAATTCTGATGTATCCTCTTTAACATTATTTATGTTGCGCAATCCCAACAGAGAGAACATTATTTAAAGAATTAGAAATAAGTTTTGAGGAAAAAATCAAAACAACCAATAATGTAATTAGGATCATTGCAATTATTATATTAAAGTTTGTATGAAAAATACCAAAATTAAAATATTTTTGTAAGAACTTTATCACAAAACCGTGTAATAAGAATATTGACATTGAGTTCGTCCCAGCTTTTGTGATGAACTTAATGTTCTTATTTGGTAAAATTATTAAAATAAAAACAGAAAAGATTATGGCTACTATATATGAAGCACATCTTATTATGAAATTGTAATTGAAAGCTTCATAAGGATTTGAGCCAAAGAGCCAATTTTTATCAATTGAATTACAGAATAAATAAAGTAATATAGTAAATATAAATGTTAAAAAAACAGAAATATAAACTATGTTATTATTTTTTTTGAGTTTATTAAAATCAAATCGGCTGATTCGGAAGTAGTAACCTAAAAGAAAAAAAGGGAAAAGAGATATTGTTCTAGATAAACTCAAATAATGTCCAATAGAGTTATCATATCCAACTGCTAAACCAATTATAAAAGATATAAAAATTACCTTAATATTAATTTTCTCAAAAAACTGAATGATTATATTAAAGCTTGATACTGAAAGGAGATACCATAAGATCCAATAAGGAGTTGTAAAAGTAAAAGTAACATCATTATGTAATATATATCTTTCAAATAATATATACAGACATTGAAATAAAATGTATGGAAAAATTAAATTATGTAGAATTTTTTTATTATTTTTGCATGCAAAGTATCCAGAACAAAAAATAAATAAAGGCATATGAAAGGAATAAATTAATATATAAATAAAATCCAAACTATGAATATATAAGAAAGGCTCAATTATATGACCTAGAACGACTAAGGTTATTAATAGACCTTTTACATTATCAAAATAAGGAATTCTTTTTGTATTTTCTTTAGACATAGTACATTTCTCCAATTAAAATTTAATATATTTTACGCATTAGTATTTAACCGCCTTAAATAGTTTAGTACTAATGCAGTATGATTGCAAATGAAAAAATAATATTAAAGCTTTACAATTTGTTAAGAATTTATGAAATTTTTAACAAATTGTAATAATAAAAAATCGCCAAGGCGACTATGATATAGTCTTCTATAAAAATGCAAATCAAATAGAATACAATAGCTTTTATAAAACGTAATCCTTTAAGCCGTCGATTTTTTCAGCGCACTCTGGATTTTCTGAGCTTGCCGAAGAAAAGGCCAGGCGCATATAATTTATTTTTTATTCTTTAGGAACTATGCATTAGTCTATTGCAATATTTTTTTTAATAACTTATCCACAGATTGTCCGTCAATATAATTTCCTCGTATTTGAAAATACTAAATCCATAGA
This sequence comes from Clostridium neonatale, assembly GCF_900465025.1. Lineage (NCBI taxonomy): Bacteria > Bacillati > Bacillota > Clostridia > Eubacteriales > Clostridiaceae > Clostridium > Clostridium neonatale. Next base: position 220,570 of record NZ_UICR01000002.1, on the reverse strand, counting down.
CGAATATTTAAGTCTATATGGTGAAAGTCTAACTAGTGAAAATTTAATATTTGAATAGAGATATTGATGTTAATTTCCTGGGAGCATATGCATACCCGTTGTTTAGACTGTCATCTCATTCAATAGATTCTATAAGTAACTGGTTGGATTTTTAATATTAGTAGAATTATCCGAATAACAAACGAGGATATAGTCTATTGAATTTAAATGAGACCTCTATTCAAGCTAAAGGAGACATGATTTATGAATAATTTCATTAATAACTTCGTTGTCGGAGTAGATATATCTTCTAAATCTTCTGTTATAACTATTTTGATGCCCGGCGGGGAATCCTATGGGAAAAAATTAAACATAACTAATGATTTAAAAGGATTCACTGAACTTTTAATTACTTTAAAGAAAGTTGAAAAACAATTTTCAAAAAGACCTGAAATTTTTATGGAATCTACTGGATTATACCATATTCCACTTTATAATTATTTCAGTAAAAACAGCTATAAGTGTTATATTATAAATCCAATACATACTAAGAACTTTGCAAAACAAAGTATACGAAAAGTAAAAAACGACAAAGTCGATTCATTGAGAATTGCGCAATTAGCACAATCCCCAATGTTTTCAACTGAATCTGTTTTTGATGAAAATACTTTCTTATTGAAAAAACTATGCCGAGAATATGATTCTTTAGTTAGCAATGCTGCTCAATACAAAAAGAAAGTTAATTCATTACTCAATTTAGTATTTCCAAAATTTAATGAAATATTCAGTGATGCATTTAGTCCAGTTCCGCTTGCTCTCTTATCTAAATATCCAACCTATGTTGATTTTTTATCTGCTACTAAATCAGATGTTATTACTCTTATAACATCAACTGTAAATCATTCTACAGAATGGGCTGATAAACGATACAATTTACTCTTTAAATTTGCTAAAGAAGCTGAATTATTAAAATTACCTGTAGATTGTCTTGGAATAGAAATTGTTTGTTTCATTAATCTAATCTACTCATTTAAAACTGCTATTAATAAATTGAAAGAAGAAATCCTTAAATTTTCTGTGATTATACCAGGATTCAAGGAAAATGTTGAACTATTATGCTCGCATCCTGAAGTAGGGCAAATAAGTGCTACAATTCTCTTAGCTGAAATCGGAAACATAAAAAACTTTTCAAATGCAAAAAAGCTTGTTGCATTTCTAGGCGTTGACACGTCGGTATCTCAGTCTGGTGCTTTCACAAGCACGCATAATAAACTTACAAAACGTGGTTCCAACTTAGCTAGAAAAGTATTATATAATTTATCACTTGCATCAATTAAAAGTTTCCGAAACGGAGTCCCTGCTAATCCTGTTTTACTTGCATATTATAAAAAGTTAACTACATCTAAAGCAAAGAAAATAGCTATCTGTGCTATAATGCACAAATTAATAAACCATTTTTTTGCTATATTGAGAGATAAAAAAACTTTCGAACTCAGACTACCTGAAACTCATAAAAAGCTATATCTAGAAAGACATTTAGAAATAGTTATTTAGTGTATAATTTTTGATTTTATCTTGTCCATCATTCGTAAAATAATAATGGTTTATTAAGTATACCTTTTTTAAAAAAATAATTTTTTAAAATTTCAATTTTTTTGTATAACTGGTCTAAAGAAAAAAAGTGACTTCGCCACGCTTTATACGTAAAATATAAACCCTAACACTATAAAATAAGCAATTACTCAAACACATTTTTAAATAAGAAGCCACTTTTTTTACCCATGCAAAAGGTTCCAAAACTTGCTTTTGGGTTCTTTTGCGAGACTATAATTTATTTTTTAACATATTTAACTATCTAAGTTATAGAAAAGATCTATTCTTAAGGCTTTTGCTATGATAAAAATTTTATACTTTCCTACATGTTAAAAAATAACCAAAATACAAGGCCATTGCAGCCATCTTATTTTGGTTAATATTTTATAAGAAATTTATATACAGTTTTTTATATCAACTATTTTGTTATCTTTAATATAAACCCTAGGGACTCTATCTTTTATCATACAAAGAACTTCATAATTTATTGTATTAAGAATTTTAGCCATGTCATCAGCATTAAATTTTAAATCACCATCTTCACCAAGAAGAATAACTTCATCATTAATATTTACATCACCACAATCTGTAACATCAATCATGAATTGATCCATGCAAACATTCCCTATAACAGGTGCAAATTTTCCATTTACAATAACTTTTCCTTTATTAGAAAGAGCACGAGAATATCCATCAGCATATCCTATTGGAATGGTTGCAATTTTAGTTTTTCTTGTTGTTTTAAAAGTTCTGTTATAGCTTACACACATATCTTTATCTAATTCTTTAACATGAACAATTTTTGCTTTTAATGTTAAAGCAGGTTTCAATGATAAATTTTTAAAATTAACTTCATTAGAAGGGTAGTAACCATAAAGAATTATTCCAGCCCTTACGCAATCTAAATAAGTTTCAGGTGAGTCAATAATAGCACCACTGTTAGACGTATGCTTTAAAGGAATATTTATTCCCATCTTAGTCAACTTATCTGTAAAATCTTTAAATTTAGAAAATTGCATATGAGTGTATTCTTTGTCAGCTTCGTCAGCAGAAGAAAAGTGGGTAAATATTCCTACAGCTTCCAATCCGTCTAAAGAGCATATTTCTTTAACTTCTTCTAAGCTTTTTTCATTTGGAAGAAAGCCTATTCTTCCCATACCGGTATCAAGTGCAATATGAATTTTAGCTTTTTTATTAGACTTTAAAGCTATATTAGATAATTCTTTAGCATAGTCTAAATCATATACAGTTTGTTCAATATCATATTTTATTAAATCTTCACCTAAATATAATGGAGTAAAACCAAGGATCATTATAGGTGCAGTAATATTGTTCTTTCTAAGTTCTATCCCTTCACTAAGAACTGCAATGGCAAGTCTTGTAGCACCATTTTCTAGTAAAGTTTTAGACACATCTACAGCACCGTGACCATAACAGCTAGCTTTAACAACAGCCATTATTTCTTTAGTTTTAGCTAATCTTTTTATATTTTTCATGTTATAAGCTATTTTATCCAAATCAATTTCTGCATATGCAGCTCTAAATATGTTTTTCATTTATATCGCCTCTCAATTGTCATAATTCTTCTAAAAATTTTATTGATTAGTAATTTTTTATTAAGCTCTTATTCAAGCTGTTGAATTTAAAACAGCAATTTGTAATACGTGTTTATTTTAATGTATTCTACAATAAGTATAAAGAACCACTAATTTTTCATTTCATAAAAATAGTGGTTCTAAAAAGAACTTTATAGTTAAAAATTCTTTTATTTATTATCACTAGATTTAGTGAGATTATTCTCCAAGATGCGTATATTTTTGCTAATAATTTTTATACCTGTAATTATATCTTCATCTGATACTTTTCCAAAGCCTATTCTAAAAGTATTAATACCATCTATGCTTAAGCCATTAGTGTCATAAAAGTCTTTATAAAAAATATCTCCAGGCATAAATAGAACATTATCATTATAACAAAGTTCCAAAAGTTCTCTTGCATTTAGATTATTTTTTAATTTAATGAAAACATGAAGGCCACCTTCACCCAAAACAGATTCATAAGGAATATGTTTTTCGATCATTTCCATAACTAAGTTATATTTATCTTTATAATATTTTCTCACATTTTTAATGTGTTTATTAAAAGAACCATTTTTTAAGTAATAATAAAATGTACTTTGATCTAGAAAGGATGAATGAATATTTATACCACGTTTCACGCTTTCCAAAGTTTCAATTAATTGAGCATCACCGTGTATCCATCCAATTCTAAGTCCAGGAAAAAGAATTTTTGATAAACTGCCAATATATACAACACCGTTTCCTTCTCCAGAAAGTGAAGCAATTGGTTCAATAGGAGAACTAGAATAAAGAAGTTCTTCATTAAAACCATCTTCAATTATTGGAACAGAGTATTTTCTAAATAGGTTGTAAATTTCCTTTCTTCTCTTAACTTTAGTAACGATACCGGTTGGATTATTGTATGAAGGAATTAAATAGCCAAATTTTACATTATTATTTTCTAATGTATTCTCAAGTTGTTTTAAATTCATACCTTCTGCATCTAATTCAACTTGAATTATTTCAAGACCAAGACTTTTCATTATTTTAAGTGCAGTATTATGTGTTGGTTTTTCACATACTATAATATCATTTGTACTTGTTAAGGAGCTTAGTATCATATGAAGAGCTTCTGTAAATCCATTTGTAATTAATATGTCTTTATTTATAGAATTTACTCCTTTATCTTCCATATAAGAGAACAGATAATCAATAAGAGGCTTGTAACCCTTAGCATATCCGTAATTTAAAAGATTAGGGCCTTCATAAGCAAATGCATCTAAAAAGCATCTTTTAAAATCATCTAAATTAAATAAACTGCTATCAGGTGCAATAGATTTAAATGAAATCATGTTTTTTTTATATGGAAGTTCACTTTTTATTATGTCTAGATGCTTTAAGGAATAAGCATACTTGTTAAAAGATTTAGAATAATCTATAAAGTATTCATGACTATTATTTCTACCTTCAGCTAGCACAAAGGTTCCAATACCACGTTTTGTGGCAATAATATTTTCACTTTCAAGTTCTTCATAAGCTGCAATAACTGAATTTCTGCTTATACTTAAAAATTTAGATACTTCTCTTGTTGAAGGAAGTTTACTATCTTTTTTTAAATCACCTTTATTTATGCTATCTATAACATGATTTTTTATTTGAATATATATCGGTTCATTTTTATTTAGTTTTAAATTAGAAAAAATCACAAAACCACCTCATTTTGTTTTATGAAAATTATTATAACAATTTTTATGTTATTAGGAAATAAAACATCATAATTAGAGAAGTCATAATTATATAATAAGATAAAGAAATTTATGAATATATAGGCAAAAAACAATATTCAAAAAACGATATTAATGATATAATTTACTTGTATTAATATTTTAAGGTAAACAAAGGGGGAGCTAATTAGAATGGAAAACATAGCTGATAAAAATATAGATAATATGAATAAAAAGAATCAGTTGATTAGCATTATAGACAATTTAACTGAATCACTTTCACAAATATCAGTAGGTATAAGAGAGGTAAATACAGGCGTACAAGATTTAGCAATAATGAATAACCAATTACTTCAAGAAACAATAGAAGCTAACAATAATGCAAAAGATACAGATCAAATTGTAGGCATTATACAAGGAATTTCAAGTCAGACAAATTTATTAGGACTAAATGCATCAATTGAAGCTGCTAGAGCAGGGGAATATGGTAAGGGATTCTCAGTTGTAGCGAAAGAAATAAGAAAACTTTCTAATACTTCAAAAGAATCTATTGATAAGATTGATACAATAATAAAAGATATATCTACATCTATACAAAGCATTAATGATAATTTGGACAAGACTAATGCTGTTTCTCAAAACCAATCAGCGGCACTTGAACAAATTTCGGCATCACTTGAAGAATTGAATTCAACTGTGGCATTATTAAAAGATTTGTCTAAACAGTTATAATTACATATAATTTAAATGATTAAAAAGCTGGTAATAAGTCAGCTTTTATTTATGTAAAATTTAATTATTTAATATTGATAAGATTAGTTAATAAATTATTCTTGAGATGAAGTGTTAGAAGTTATTACGTTTACAAGAGACAACAAAAAAATATATTTTTAAAGATAATAAAAGCAGGAAATGTCACCTGCTTTTATTATTTTCATGCATACATATCAATACGTAATGTTTTCTTTGAATTATAGACATAATAGTCATAAGCTGCAATCCAGTAATTAATAAGTTCAGGCTTATAATCTAAAAGATATTTTACAAAATCATCAAAAACATTACTTTTTACAAGAATTTTAACTATATCTTTTGGATAAGGTGTGTTTTTGGAAAAAACTTTTCTTGGATCAATAACGTGTATTTTTTCATGGTTATCTACAAAAATATGAGCATTTCGTATATTTATTCTTGTGAATTTCATACTTTTAAAATTTTCAACTAAATCTATAATTTCACAAGAAAGATTATAGCTTAGTCCATTTAAATCTATATATTCTTTTAAATTTATACCTTCTATATATTCTCTTAAAATCATATTTTGAGCAATGAAAATCACGTTTGGGAAAAATCTACTTTTTGATGCTATTTCTAATAATTTTACTTCTTCTTTAGCTTTCTTCTTTTTATAAAAAATCTTTAAAGCGTATCCTTCAGGTGTAAGATAAACTTCACCCTCTTTACCTTTCCCTAGAAATTTGCAATCTTTTTTGTTTAAAATGTATCTCATTTTGTACCTTGAAAATATTACTTTTTATATCATATGCTAATATAGAAATAAAATCTACTGAGTTAAAAATTAAATAGATTTGTTAAATAGTTATAATTCTATATAAACAGTGGAATAATAAATTAAAGGAATTTTTAATTATCTAATAAAAAGTAGAAAACTGTAGACATTTTAAAGAATATAGTATTAACTTTAAGAGAATTTGTTGTATAATGTATAATTGTAATTTAAAAATAATTAAGTTGATTTTTAATAAGGAGATAGAAAATGAATATTATAATCGTAGGTGCGGGTAAGGTAGGCTATAATATAGCTAAGTATTTGTCACAAGGTAATGATGATGTAACAATTATTGATGATAAGATTCAGGCACTAGAAAGAATAAATAATAATTTAGATGTAATGTGCATTAAAGGAAACTGTACAAGTTTAAAAGTACTTTACGAGGCTGGAATTAGAGAAGCAGATCTTTTAATTTCTGTTACAAATAGTGATGAGCTTAATATGCTTTGTTCACTTTCAGGAAAAAAATTAGGCGCAAAATATACTGTAGCAAGGGTGAGAAATCCAGGATATGATGAGGAAATAACACTTTTAACTGAGGCAGTTGGAATAGACTTAGTTATTAATCCTGAGAAAGCAGCAGCTACAGAAATTGCAAAACTAATAAAATATCCATCAGTAAGCAGTATAGATAATTTTGCAAACAATAGAGTTAATATGGTTGGATTTAATGTTTCTGAAAGTAGCGGACTAATTAATAAAAAGATTAGTGAGATAGATTTTATAAGAGGAAATTTAATATTTTGTGGAGTGGAACGTGATGGAAAGTTCTTAATTCCAAGAGGAGATTATATTTTCCATAATGATGATAGAGTGTATGTAATAGGGGAACATAATGATATACAAGAGTTTTTCAAAAGACTTGGGAAATATAAAAAGCGTGTAAAAAGTGCCATGATAATAGGTGGAGGAAAAATTAGTTATTACCTTGCAAAGATTATAAGTGAAGTAGGAGTTCATAGTAAGATAATAGAATCAGATTTGAAAAAGTGTGAAGAACTTACAGAACTTCTTCCAGATTCAATTATAATAAATGGGGATGGAATGGATCAAGATTTATTATTGTCAGAAAATCTTACAGATAGTGATGCGTTTATTGCACTTACGGGAAGAGATGAAGATAACTTAATAGCATCGCTTTTTGCATCTAAAAATGATGTTAAAAATATAATAACTAAAATAACAAGAGATAATTATACTGAAATAGCACAAACAGTAGGAATAAATTCTACAATAAGTCCTAAAAGTGTTACGGCAGGGAAAATAATAAGATACGTTAGAACTTTAAAAAATAAGAAAACATGTCCTATTGAAAATGTATATAAAATATGTAATGAAAAAGCTGAAGCAATAGAATTTATAGTTAGTAATAACACTAAGTACATAGATGTTAAATTAAAGGATATGTGTTTTATTGAAAATAGTTTAATAGCAACAATAGTTAGAGATAATAAAATAATAATACCAACAGGAGATGATCATCTAAAGCCTGACGATAGGGTTATAGTAGTCACTCAAAACGCAAACTTATTAAGTCTTAGCGGGATTTTTTCTGGAGGTATGAAATAAAATGAACTATAAAATGGTCATGAAAATTATAGGAAATGTTTTGAAATATGAACTTGGATTATTAATAATACCTATAGTAATTTCACTTTATTATAAGGAAGCTGAAGTAAAATCATTTATATTTACTATATTACTCATGTCTCCAATAGCAATAGCATTATGTAAAGTTAGGACTACAAAAAATGAAATGTATGCGAGAGAAGGATTCTTAACAGTAGGACTCACATGGATTACTATTTCATTTGTTGGCGCACTGCCATTTGTTTTTAGTGGTAGCATTCCTTCAATTGTAGATGCTATTTTTGAAACAGTATCAGGATTTACAACAACTGGTGCAACAATTTTAACAGAAGTACAATCACTTCCAAACGGAATTTTATTTTGGAGAAGTTTTACACATTGGATAGGTGGAATGGGATTTTTAATATTTATACTTGCGCTTATACCTTCACTTGGAAATAATTCAATTCACTTATTGAAGGCTGAGAGTCCAGGACCAAATCCAGGAAAAATAGTTCCTAGAATAAAGGATACCGCTAAAATATTATATGTAATATATTTTATATTAACTATGATCGAAACAGTTCTTTTAAAGATAGCTGGACTTTCATGGTTTGATTCAGCACTTCATGCAGTTGGAACAGCAGGTACTGGTGGATTTTCTAATATGAATGCAAGTGTAGCGGCTTTTAATAATCCAGCAGTTGAATGGATTATTACAATTTTTATGATACTTTTTGGTGTTAATTTTGCACTATATTTTCAAATGATTAAAGGGAATAAAAAAGATGTATTAAAGTCTGAAGAATTAAGATATTATATTCTTATGGTATTGGTATCAATAGTTTTAATAGCCATAAATATTATTGATTTTAATGGAGGAGATATATCAAAATCTATTAGAGATTCATCATTTCAAGTAGCATCTATTATAACAACAACGGGATATGCTACTGCAGATTTTAATTTATGGCCTACATTAAGTAAGATGATACTGATTATGCTTATGTTTGCAGGTGCCATGGCAGGTTCTACTGGTGGTGGAATAAAAACAGTTAGAATAGTAATAATATTTAAAGCAATTAAAAGAGAAATCGATAAAATACTTCATCCTAAAAGAGTAAAAAGTGTAAAGATGGACGGAAAAGTTATAGATGAAGATACAATACATGGTGTTTTTCTATTTTTAGGCGGATATATAATAATAAGCCTTATTGCAATGTTTATTGTAGCTTTAGATGGATTTGATCTGGTAACAACATCAACATCTGTTATTGCAACAATAAGTAATATAGGACCAGGTCTTGAAATGGTTGGACCGATTGGAAACTTTTCGGAGTTTTCTCCTTTAAGTAAAATTGTTTTATCTTTTTGTATGCTGGCAGGAAGATTAGAAATTTATCCAATGCTTATAATGTTTAGCCCATCAATATGGAGAAAAAATTATTAATTACTTGACTTGTGCATCAATTTGAGAAAATTTACCATTGGATTTTTATTGACATTTTACCAGTATAATTTTAAATAAAAAAGTAGCATATAAACCTCAAACATGCTAGATTTATTGTTGCGAAACCAAATCTAAGGAGATTTATATGCTGACAACAATATTAAACCAAAATGAAACAATTATCAACTATATTTCAGAGTTAAATCTGCCATATTCTTCTGCGATAAAGAATCATATGGTAAATATAGTATCTGGAATTATTGTAACAGAAGGAAGCAAAACTATTTCATCTGTTCATAATAAAATTACATGCAATAGAGATCGAAGTACTGGTTCAAGGTTCCTAAGTTCATATTCATGGAATCATGAATATGTTACGCAAGAACGCATATTTCATGCAATATCTGAAATTTCCAACACTTGTGAAGATAGTGATGTTGGATTCCTAATCATTGATGATACCTTAACTAAGAAAAATACTTCAACTAAAAAAATTGAAGGCTTAGATTTTCACAATTCACATGCTGATGGCAATAAACCTAAATGGTCACACTGCTTAGTTACATCGCATTATAAGATTAATGATTATTCTATACCTTTAGATTTTAGACAATATCACCGAAAGGAATCGAGTAAAAAACTATCTAAAAAATTTCTAGATAAAAATGAACTTGCGATGGAACTGATTAATGAATTCACTCCTGTAACTAAAAACAATTATTTACTAGTTGATTCATGGTATACTTCAGCAAAAATTTTGCTTCACGGTTTAATAAATGGTTGTCACACTATAGGGAGAATAAAATCTAACAGAGTAATATATCCGGCTGGCATTAAAACAAATGTCAAAAAGTTTTCTTCATACATTAGGACTAATGAGACTAGCTTAGTTACCGCTAGTAATAACAAGTACTATGTTTATAGATATGAAGGAAAACTTAATGATATTGAGAATGTAGTTGTACTTATAAGCTGGACTAAAAACGATTTATCTGATAATCCAGCATTCATTATAAGTACGGATGTTTCACTCGATAATAAAACCATAATTTCATATTACGAAAAGCGTTGGGATATTGAAGTAAGTTATAGATATCATAAAACAGCTCTTGGTTTTGATGAATTTCAAATTCAATCTTTAAAATCAATACATAGATATTGGAGCATGATATTTTTAACGTATACTTTTCTTGAGATTTTCAGAGTCAAATGTGAAAAATTATATAAATTTAAAAATATTGGAGATGTAATATTACACTTCCGAAACAACTATTTGGTAAAAATAGTTTCTTTTGCACATGAATGTGCAGATAACGGGATTGATTTACAGTCTACTATTGCCAAATTAGGACTAGTAGCTTAAATTTTTCCTATTTACTGCACAAGTCTAGTTAATTATATAAAAGTTTTAAAGTTGAGTAGAATAAGATTTCAATATTTATGAAGTCTATTCTACTCTTTTTTGCATATTAACAATTTTAAATTTATAAAAAGAATAAAAAATTATGCATATCACTTAAAAAGGTAAAGAATACTGCAAAAAATATAATTAGAAATGCAAATTTACAAAATAGGTATGGGGGATGGAAAGGCATTATGATATTAACGATTTAGAAGAGCTATTTGTTGTGATGCATTATTGGATTTATCTTAAATATGATGAATGAAAATATAAATTTGAAATATAGAATTTTCATATATATACTCATTAAACTAATAACAGAATTAAAAATATTGAATTATTTTAATATGAAAAGATCATAATTTTTATATGTATTTTAGGTAAATATAATTCTAAAAGGAATAAAATTATAAAAATTGATGATACTAAATATTGAAAAAAATTTTATTAGTGAGGTGTTTATATGTTTCAAATTGGTGATGTAGTATTCTATCCACAACATGGTGTAGGAATAATTGATTGTATAGAGGAAAAAGAAATTAACGGAGAAACAAAAAGTTACTATGAATTTCATCTCATAAATAATCCAATGAAAATTGTTTTACCATTAGATAAAGTAGAAAATTTTCATGTGAGACTTATAAGTGATACCGATACTATAGACTACATTTTAATGGATATTTCAAATAGGCTGGCTAACTTTTCAGAATTTGCTGATTACAATTATAAAGATAGAAAAGAAAAGTTTATTGAAAAAATGAAAATAGGAACAATTGAGAATTATTTAGAGGTTATATATATACTTACAAAATTGAAGATTAAACATGAATTAAATTCCACAGAAGGACAGTTTCTTTACCGATCAAAAAAAATAGTTATTGAGGAAATATCTATTGCTAAAAATTTATCTAAAGATGAGGCTATTGATTTGCTAGAATATGCAATAAGTTAATAAGTTATAATTATTATTACAATAAAATTTTGTAGTAATAATTATAACTTATATAGCTAGTTGTTAATAAAAAGATTTTTTTGAGATAGAAAAGTAGAATATCTTATTAAGTCTTCTACAGATATTGTCATATCACTTTCAAACCACCATCTTATTACAGAAATTATTGCTCCTGCATAGAATTCTGCAATCATAGGTATTGGGACTGAGAACTCATTTCCGTTTTTTTTAACATCTTCTAATTTTAAAATAACATCTTCAACTATTGTTTCATGAAATATTGTTTGTATTGAATTACGATTGTTTTTAAGTAAAGCTACAAACTGAGATTTATTCTTTGGAGATGTTATAAACTCTAAAATATTTTTCATAGTATTGATATAATAATCAGTTAAATTGTTAAATTTATAATCAAAGTTATTTTCTTTGGAAAAATTTATTTGAAATTCTTTAACACAAAACTTTAAAAGTTGATATTTATCTTCAAAGTGTTTATAAAAAGTTGTACGATGAATCATAGCTTTTTCACAAATATCAGTGACGCTAATATCTTCAAATTTGTTTTCAGACAATAAATCTAAAAGTGATTCAGAGAGCAATTTGTATGTTCTCCTAATCCTTAAATCATCTTTCTTGTGAGTATGTTTCATTTTATCAGATCCTCTCTGCAATTTAATAAAAAGTTAATAATATTAAAATAATGATGAAAAAATAAGCTGATTTTGGAGCGGATTTATACAAAAAAGCTTATTCTGTAGTTTTATATACAAAAATCAAAAAAATGACTCTTGTACACTTTATAGTAACAGTATAAATTATAAATATACACTTGTAAAGTTCATATACAAGGAATAATTATTATACATATGTAGAAAGGAAAGGGGATTTGTATAATGAAAAAATATTTATTATATCCCTAATTTCTTGTGTATTTTTGACAGGATGCGGAAGTGAAGAAGAGGTTATTTTGAAAACTGAAAGAAAAGTATCAACTCAGTTAATTGGTGCTAGTAATCATTCTAACATTATTTCCTTAAGTGGAAACATTACGTCTACAAAAACTGTAAAATTGTCTTTTGAGATTCCAGGGACAATAACAGATATAACTGTTGATGAAGGCCATTGTGTACAAGCCTCCGAATAGATACACTCTTGAAATAGGTGGAGAAAAATAAGAACAGTCAAGTACATTTACATCAATGATAACTCCATCAATACTTGCACTAGTAATTATCTGTTTAATTTTTGTAATGCAGTTTGGTCATTTAAGAGAGCCACTTATGATAATGAGTACAATTCCATTATCATTTATAGGTATTATATGGGGACTTAAGTTTACAGGATATTCAATAGGATAATTAATTGAATATATTTATTTTCATAAGCTAGGATATCATATTGTAAAACATAATATGATATCCTAAAAACATTTATAAAGTTTTTATTAACTTATACGAGAAATAATAAAGGTAAGATTTATAACAAGGATGTGGTTAAATTGAGAATAAAAAATAATATGGCATCTCTATCTGGATGTAGGACGCTAAATAAAAATAATTTAGATAATGTTAAAGCAGTCAGAAAGTTAACGTCTGGATCGAGAATAAATTATGCTGCTGATGATGCGGCTGGACTAGGAATATCAGAAAAAATGAGAAGTCAAATTAGGGGGTTAGACCAAGGAAGCGTCAATACTCAAGATGGAATTGCATTAGTGCAAACTATTGAAGGTGCTACAACAGAGGTACATGACATTCTTCATAGAATGACATCTTTAGCAATACAGACCTCAAATGGAATTTTAACAGATGATGACAGGAATTTAGCAGATAAAGAAGTACAACAACTAAAACAAGAAATTGATAGAATAGCAAAAGATACTGAGTATAATGGTAAAAAAGTATTAGATGGAAGTTATGGAACTACTGGAGAAAGACTTGATATACAAGTTGGAGAAAACCCAGGCTTTATAATTTCTTTTAAACCAATAGAAAGCATAGCTTGTGATTCGTTAGGAATTGATAAGTTAAATGTAAAAACTCAAGATGATGCACAAAAAGCTTTAAGTTCTTTATCAAAAGCCATAAATGATGTATCAACTAGAAGAGTCGATCTAGGTTCAGTTCAAAATAGATTACAGCACTCACTAAAATCAGTAGATAATACATCAGAAAATGTATCGGCTTCTGAATCAAGAATAAGAGATACTAATATGGCATATGAAGCTATGGAGAGTGTAAAATCTAATATATTAATAAATTCTACAGAGTCTATGATGATTCAATCTAACCATGATCCAGAGTATGTATTAACTTTAATAAATAAAAAATAGCTCAAGTTTACCTTGAGCTATTTTTTATTTATATAGTTAAGTAAGAATAATCTTTTTACTTAATTATATTTCCTTCAAGTAAAAAAGTCCCATACTTTGTTTTTACAGTTCCAGTAATTATATCTTTATTTAAAGTTCCTTTAGCATAATATGATATATAAAGAAATCCTTTATTTATTGTTCCTGAAAACTCAAAATTATTATTTGATATTTTTCCATTATTAAAACTGCTTCTAATATTATTGCCAATTATGGTACCACTTAAAGAATTTTCATTTATTACAAAAGTAAGTTTTCCACTTTGAGTTCCTATAGGAGTTTTCATTGAAATATTATATACTTTAACCAATTTTTATCTCCTTTCAAAATACACACATAGTAAAAATATGATTATTTTAATATATGTATTCATTAATAGAATGTATTAATATTATTAAAAAATATATTTATGATTAATTGAAAAAATCCAGGTTGAATGGGGATTTTAGAAGTGAATAATTTTATTAATTAATGAGTCATAAAAAAATATGTTCATAGAAATACGTTTACAAAGGAGGAAAAGTATTGTAAAATATAAAACATAATTGTTTATAAATTAATAATGTGTATATTTTACAATTAAATACTAGCCAAAGGAGAAAAAATAATGCTGAAAAATTCAAAAGATTTTAAGAGGAAAGTTTTCTCTGACATTACAAAGGCGAAAGTAATGACATTAAAGATTGTTGCAGCTTATGCAATAATTAACTCAATTGCACTTATTGGAGGAAATGATGCATTAATAAGTGTACAAGCATCAACTACTAACATATCTTCTAGTTATGACACTGAAGGAGATGCTACATTTGTTCCAGCACATCAAGTGGCATCAAATGTGACTGTAAATAATAAAGAAATAATATGTTCAGCTACAGCTTATACTGGAGGTGGAAGAACATCATCTGGAATGAGCTGCGAAAGAGATCCAGATGGAATTAGTACAATATCTGTGGATCCAAGTATAATACCACTTGGAACTATGGTGTATATCGAAGGATATGGATATGCTGTTGCGGCAGATACTGGCGGTTCAGTTAAAGGAAATAAGATAGATGTCTATTTTAATAGTCTTTCTGAATGCTATAATTGGGGAAGTAAATCAGTTAAAGTAACTATACTTGGTGATTCTTCCAAAATGTAAAGATATATTATGTTAGTAAGATAAGTGTTATTTGTATAACACTAGACAAAATGAACTAAGAAAAACAATAAAAGTTTTTCTTAGTTATTTTTATATCTTAATTATATGTAGAAATATGAAGTATTAAAGTTCTTTGCTTTAGTAAGAATATTATTAAAAACGTTTTAATAATATAGATATATAACAAATGACTAGTAGATTTGAAGTATGAATAAAATATTTAGGGGGAAAATAATATGGATTTAAAAAATGCTCAAATTGATATCAATAGTTATGTTGCAAAGTATATGGATGAGAATGGTTGCGATTTTTATAGAGCATGTGAGGAATTGCAAATTGATAAAGATGAAGTCTTTAACATGAAAAATGATAAGGATATTTCATGATATTAAAAGTTTATTTAAATACACTATAAATGAAGATAGTACTGGGTTTAGAGTGAAATAACGAAAATGAAGCTCTCATGTTTCTCGCTTAGCAAATGATTCGCACTAAATGCAAAATTTGGGCTCTCTGATTATGCTAGCTTTGCTACAAAAGATAAGATCCGAATTTCAAACATTCGGATTTGAATCCGCAAGATTTGGGTTCTGATTATGAGTAGTATTGCATTAAATTCTTTGAAAGAGGTTTTTGCAAAATTGTTTGTCCAATACTTTCTGTTGAATCAAACTGTTTTGAGTGCAACCTCTTTTATTAAAATTTTTAGTTGAAATATTTACGTAATCAAATTAATAAAATCCTAAAAAAATATATAATCATAAGAATCTCAGAATAAAATGATATAATTTCAAAATTTTATCAAGGAATATATTGACAAGAAATAAAAAAGAAAATATACTAAAGTAAATCATATTAAAAAGATAGGAATTAAAGTAATGCGTTGAATGGAAAGAGTACATTAGTTAAAGTTTTCAGAGAGGAATTCTTAAACAAGCTGAAAGGAATTCTAAATAGAGATTAATGGAAGTGCATCCGGGAGCATCTAAGGTGAAGTAATAGTAGTCTTAGCAGGTATGCCTGTTACAGCATAAATGAGATGTTGTACTTATTCGTATAATAATCGGAGTGGAATCGTGGATATTTATCTGCCTCTGTTAGCTTTTAGCGGAGGCAGTTTTTTTATATAGAAGAGTTAATGAAGTGTAATATGGAAAAGTAAAAAAGTTTTAAAGATCAAATAATAGAATAATTTTTATTAAGATAGTTTTAAATATTGAAATAGGATTACTGAATAATAAAAGAATTAAATAAGAAAGATTATATCTGACTAGAAATCTAGAGGATGATTTTATATCTAACAATATAAGATCATCCTCTTTTGCATTATTTAAGTGATAAACATTAATTATGAGGATTGGAGGAAAGAAAGATGGTTAATAATGAAATTAAAGTATTAAAGAATGAGAGACTTTTAAAAACTGACGAAATTACATTAATACAAGATTTAATATCAAATCTTAAATATGGTTTTTTAACATTAAAAATACAGGATGGAGCCTTTATCCAAATTGATAAAAATGAAAAGATAAGATTTAGATAGTTTTGAAAGGTGGTGAAAAGCTCATGAAAACAATAGTTATTGGCAGCATAAAAAGTATATGCATTTAACAGGATTTGATTTAAATGGTCGACTAGAAAACTGGAGGCTATTTCTTTTTCAGTAAAAATATATTGATAAATAATATTAATATAAAATTAATTAGTATAGGAGAGATAGAAATGGCTAAAAAAATAAATTTGAATCTTTCTGAAGTTCAAAGCAGAGAGCAACGACTTGGAACTATAATAGCATGGACTGGAAGTGCTTCGGAATTATCAGAGAAGTCTTCATATGAAAGAAGGGGCGATGGATGTGGCAAAAATAAAGGATGCAGGCTTTGTGAGGCTAAAGGCCCATTTACACAAGGGTCAGTGTGTAGTGAACAAATGGTAGAATGTCAAGCAGGAAACGTAAGAAATGCGGTTTTAATACAGCATGCTCCTATTGGATGTGGTGCTGGCCAGGTACCATATAATTCAATATATAGAAATGGATTAGCCATGCGAAATCATCCAGTTGAAAATATTAGAATAATAAATACAAATTTACAAGAAGATGATATGGTGTTTGGGGCATTAAATAAATTAAAGCAATCTATTGATGATGCTTATGAAAGATTTAAACCAGAAGCAATTTTTATAGGAACTTCATGTGCAACAGGAATTATAGGAGAAGATATTGAAAGTGTGGCTAATATGAAGGAAAAAGAATATGGTATACCAATTATTCCGCTTCAATGTGAAGGATTTAGATCAAAACATTGGAGCACTGGATTTGATGCTACGCAACATGGAATTTTAAGAAAAATAGTTAAGAAAAATCCTAAAAAGCAGGAGGACTTAGTTAATGTTATAAATTTATGGGGATCTGATGTTTTTACACCAATGTTAAAGGAACTGGATTTAAGGGTAAATTATGTTGTTGATTTAGCATCGGTTAAAGACTTAGAAATTTTATCTGAAGCTGCTGCAACAGTTGGCTTTTGCTATACATTATCATCTTACATGGCTGCTGCACTGGAACAGGAATTTGGAGTGCCAGAAGTAAAGGCTCCAATGCCATATGGTTTTCATGGAACAGATGAATGGATACGAGAGATTGGAAGCGTTACAAATAGAAGCGAACTGGCTGAAAAGTATATAGAAAAAGAACATAAAAGAGTTAAACCTAAAATTGAAGAATTGAAGAAAAAGTTAAAAGGTACAAGAGGATATGTTGCAACAGGTTCAGCATATGCACATGGATTAGTTCAAGTGTTAAGAGAACTTGAGGTAGAAGTAGATGGAACTATGGTATTTCATCATGATCCTGTATATGATAGCGGAGATATAAGGGAAGATTCATTAGGACATTTAATTGAACATTATGGTGATGTGAAATATTTTAACGTAAGTAACAGACAACAATATCAGCTTTATGCTTTTCTTAAGGAGATAAAACCTGATTTTATGTTAATAAGACATAATGGATTAGCTCCTTTAGCTTCTAAAATAGGTATACCAGCAGCACCTCTTGGAGATGAGCATATTGCAATTGGATATGAGGGAATTATTAATTTAGGAGAAACCATATTAGAGATTTTATCACATAAAAAATTTCATGATGATATAAAAGATCACGTAAAACTTCCATATAAAAAATGGTGGCTGGATCAAAAAGATCCATATATTTTTGCTAAACAGCCTGAATTAATAGAAAGTTATTTGGAATAAGTATTTGGAGGAGGAATTTTTATTATGTCAGAAAATTTATGTGTAAATGGTCAAACAAATTCTATAAATCAAGTTCGATATGGCTGTGCACTTGGGGCATTACATAGTGTGGTAGCAATACCAGATGCCATGCCTATAACTCATTGTGGGCCAGGATGTGTTGATAAACAATATACAAGTTTAGCTTTTTATAATGGGTTTCAAGGTGGCGGATATGCAGGAGGTTCAGTTACACCAAGTGTAAATGCAGGAGAAAGAGAAGTTATTTTTGGAGGAGAAAACAGGTTACGTGAACTTATTAAATCATCTTTGCGCATATTAGATGCTGAATTATTTGTAGTTTTAAATGGATGTATAGGTGAAATTGTTGGTGATGATATTGGTTCTGTAGTTGGAGAGTTTCAAAAACAAGATATTCCTATAGTTTATGCAGAAACAGGTGGATTTAAAGGAAATAATTTTATTGGACATGAGATTATAGTTGAATCAATTATAAATCAATATGTATATAAGTTTGCAGAGAATAAAGATGTTAAAGAGAAAGGGTTAATTAATGTGTGGAGTGAATTGCCATATCAAAATACATTTTGGCGTGGTGATTTAGGAGAAATTAAAAGAATACTAGAAGGTGCAGGTTTTAAAGTAAATATTTTATTTGGAAATGAAAGTGCAGGTGTCAGTGAATGGAAAAAGATACCTAATGCACAATTTAACTTAGTAATATCCCCATGGATGGGAGTAAAAATAGCTAACTTATTAGAAAAAAGTATAATCAGCCATATCTTCATGTACCAGTATTACCAATAGGGGCAAAGGAGACAAGCAGGTTTTTAAATGAAGTAGTACAGTTTGCTAAGATAGATAGTGAAATAGCGCAAAAGTTCATTCAATCTGAAGAAAAAAATTATTATTCATATTTAGAGCAATTTGGCGATTTTTATGCAGAGTATTGGTGGGGTCTTCCAGCTAGCTATGCTGTTGTTGGTGATAGTACGTATAATCTAGCATTAAATAAATTTTTGGTAAATCAATTGGGACTTATACCAGGTAAACAAATAATAACAGATAATACACCAGAGAAATTTAGAGAAAGAATCAGAAAAGAATACGAACATTTAGCAGAAGATGTTAAAGTATTATAGGATAGCTTGCTTTTAACAGGTTCTCTTCTTTTGAAAATATAATGTATTCTATGAGAATAGAGAATACTATACTGAATTATTGCCAATACTATTCATAGAGCCAAATACAATCCTTGTTAAATAATAGCATTAAGATTATGACTATTTTGTGCAAGAATTCGGTATTTGGTTCCTTTTATTTTATGACAATATAATTACTTGAAAAGTGGCATTAATTAATCAAAATTTTATGGCAGATATAATTTTAAGAATTTTATCTGCCTTTTATTTATTGGTGAGATTTATGATAAAATAAAACAGAAGTAAGTATTAGATATATTTTATTAAAAGTATAACAAAGTTAAGTTTTTTATAAAAATGAAAAAGAATTAGATTTTTAATAAAATAAGAAAAATCTAAAAAATTAAGAATTTATAGAAAAATTAAAAATCTATCAAAAGATAATCAAAACGACTGAGGTGTAGTAAATGGATAATTTAAATAAATATTTAAGTGTTGGAATAGATGGATGTAAAGGAAAATGGGTGGCAGTTGTTTTAAATGAAAATTCATTTGAAGTAGATAAATTTAATACAATAGATGAAATTTGTGAAAGGTATAGTAATTCTAACAGTATGATTATAGATATGCCTATTGGTCTTGTGGAAAATACTAATGAAGTAAGACCAGAAAGTACAGCTAGAAGATATTTAAAAGGAAAGAGTTCAAGTATTTTTAATGTCCCATGTAGAGAAGCTGTATATTCAGACAGTTATGAAGAAGCATGTAATAAAAATAGAAGCATTTTAGGTGTAGGCTTAAGCAAGCAATCATATAATGTATGCTCTAAAATAAGAGAAGTTAATGAATTTTTAAATAAAAATCCTCAATGGAAGAATAGACTTCTTGAAGGGCATCCAGAAGTGTGTTTTGCTAAATTAAATAATGAAAAGCCTATTTTAGAAAACAAAACTAAAATTGAAGGACAAAATAGGAGAATAGATATATTGTCTAGATACTATGAAGACACAGACAAGGTTGTTAGTAAATTTCTAAATGATGTGAAATCTAGAAAGAAGATTGATGATGTACTAGATGCGCTGTGTTTAGCTATTAATGGAATTTTAGGTTTAGAAAATGGTTTTGGCTGTATTTTAGAAAATCCAATGGAAGATATAAATGGGCTTAAGATGAATATGCATTATGGAAAAACACAGTAAAGTGATTTTTAAGTTATTTTATAAAAAGTAAAATTTTTAATAAAAATGAATAAAGTTTGAGTTTTAAAGAAAATAAGAAAAATTTAAAAAATTGTGATTTTGTAAAAAAGATAATATATAAACTGAATATTGAAATTAGAAATTTATTTAAAGGTTCTAATGCAATTGAATTTGATTTTGAATGTACTTTAAAAGAAGTATAATATGAGTTATGAAAAGAAAGTGGATTTTATAAGGCAGATAAGATTATGAATAAAAATCTTATCTGCCTTGTGTTGTTTATATTAGGATATTAATTTTTTTCAAACTTCAATTTAATAAAAGCATGAAGTTCATTATCTTTGACAATCTCATTTATCTTATTCTCATCTACAGGCGTTCCATCTGTAAGACTATCTTGAATGGGTGTTGAAGTTGTAGCATAGAAAAGATAGACGTCTTTCTCAGGCTGCAAATCTACATCATTAGATAACAATGCTTGTGAACACTTAGATAAATCCTCATCAATATCAAGCTTGTTAGTATAGAATGCGGAATCAGTAGCTGTAATACAGCGTATTTTATCAGAAGTAATATTTATTCCAATGGTTTCAGTTTTTGTATCTTTCTTTGAAGAGCCATCATAATAAGCTTGTGTTATAATTTCATCTTTAATTTTTTTAGAATCTTTATATACTTCATATGTAAGTGTAAGAGTATACTTATTGTCAGTTGGAAGATTTTTTAAGTCATACATCAATATTTTATTGTCAGTTAAGCTTAGTAAATATTGTTCATCATCAGAAAATGGTTTATAAGTTAATTTAGTGGCTTTTGTTTGCTGGCAGCTTGTTAATATGATAATACACATAAATGCTAGTAGTAAAGTAGCTAACCTTTTTTTCATAAAACACCTCATAATTTAGTTATTTAGTTTAAAAAATATTTTGAATATATTATACCATATATGGAATTATTAAACTGTAATTTATTGTATATATTTATTGGTTGGATGTATGCAACCGTTTCAAGATGATAATGGAAGAATAGGACGATTTATTTTTGTATAATTAGTGCAGTACTCACAAATAGTGTTTTTTTGATGAAAATATGTTTTAATAGTATTGATAATATTATTTATTAAAAATCAAGGAGAAAAGTTATGATAGAACCATCTAGGATAAAAGATGAATTTAAAAAGGTTGAGAAAGAAAACCATAGATTTAGAACATATTTAAAAATACATGCAGATGAAGATGAATTGGATGAGCAGTTTTTAGAACTTCATAATGAATTATTCAAAAATTATGACTGTAATAAATGCAGAAATTGTTGCAGAGAATATGTAATGACATTTGAAGAAAGTGATATAAATTCAGTTGCTAAAGAACTTAAAATAACTAAAGATGAAGTTATAAATAAATATATAAAAATTACTGGCAACGGTTATGAATCAAAAGATAAAATATGCTGTTTCTTAAATGAAAAAGATGGGACTTGTAAAATTGAAAACTGTAAACCAGAAGGATGCAGAGAATATCCCTTTACAAATAAACCTGAAAGATTATTTAGCTTGCTTAGTATTATTGAGTCTGCAAGTGTGTGTCCTGTAGTTTTTGAAATGTTAGAAAGATTGAAGAAAATTTATAGATTTAGATAAAAATGATTATATATTTAAAATTAATTTTTAAAAGCCATTATAGCAGTAAACTTAAAAAAGTTTTGATTTTAAAGAAAATCATAAAAAGTTAAAAATTATAGAATTTCATAAAAAAGCAAAATTATTTAAATATTAAATATAAATTGAAAAATATATGGATTTATATTTTTTTATATAGTGAGTAAAATATCATGGAGTGATAAAAATGACACTTTTTTAATTTCTAAAGTTTGACAAAAAAAGAAGATAGGTATATTATAAAATAAATAATACAAGAAAGAGGGTGATTTATATGTATACTAATAAAGTTATAATGACAAAGACTTCGGCAGTAGCTCCAATCAATGTTAGTGATAGATGCATTGTGAGGAGCGTAATCATAAATCATCCTCTTTTGAGGAATTAAAAATTGTATATAACTTTAAAAATATAGGATATTACTATGTTTTATTTGTTGTAGAAATTTTTATTGATTTATGATTATATTATTAAAAGCTGAAAGCAATGTATCTCTGCTTTCAGCTTTTGTTTATTTTAGCATATAATAGTGTTAAAATGAAACTCACTACTTATATACATATGTAGTAGTAAGTTCTAGTATCCAAATGCAAAATTTGGGCTATCACTTAAGCAGAAGGCTGTAAACTTTGAGTCTTCTGCTTTTTTGTTTTTTATAAAATTATATATTAATGCTTTATAAGTTATATGATGCTTAAATATATGAATTTCAAAATGTGCAAAAGATTCCAAACCTGAAAGCAGAATATATTGTTTTGTATTATAGGAGGAAAGAAAAATGAGTTTATTAGAAGTAAAAAATTTATCACACACTTATGGAGATAAGAAACTATACAGTAATGCAGGATTTGAATTATATAAGGGTGAGCATATGGGGATTGTTGGAGTAAATGGTGCTGGTAAAAGTACGTTACTTAAAATCATTTGTGGTACAGCAATTCCAGATGAAGGAGAAATAAAGTGGCAGCCTAATATAAATATAGGAATTTTGGATCAGTATGCAGAAATAATTGAAGATTACAGCGTATATGATTATTTAAAGACTGCATTTAATGAATTGTATAAAATTGAAGAAAAATTAAATAAATCATATGAAGAAATGGCATGCAATATAAATGAAAATATTATGAAAAAAGCAGCACTATATCAAGAAATCCTTGAAGAAAAGGAGTTTTATAGTATAGATAGTTCTATAAGGAAAGTAGCAACTGGACTTGGAATAGATGCAATTGGTTATGATAGTCAGCTAAACAAATTAAGTGGAGGTCAAAGAGCAAAAGTAATACTGGCAAAACTTCTACTGCAAAGCCCAGATATATTATTACTTGATGAGCCTACTAATTTTTTAGATAAAGAGCATATTAAATGGCTTTCAGAATATTTAAAAGATTTTAAAGGAGCCTTTATAATAGTATCTCATGATTTTGACTTTTTGGATAAAATAACAACATGTATATGTGATATTGACCATAAAGATATAAGAAAATATAATGGTGGATACTGTACATTTCTTAAGCAGAAAGAAAGATTACAGGAGGATTATGTAAGAAGATATAGTGAGCAGCAAAGAGAAATAGAAAAGCTAGAAAAATATATTGCTAAGAATAAAGTAAGAGCATCAACAGCCAAAATGGCAAAAGGACGTCAGAAACAGCTTGATAAAATTGAAAGAATTGATGCACCATCCTTTAGAACATTAAAGCCAGTAATAAAATTTAAATATGCTGAGGCAACTCCAAATATTGCTCTTAGCGTTAAAAACTTAGAAGTTGGATACAGATATGCAATTCTTCCTAAAATGAATTTTAGTATAAAAAATAAAGAGAAAGTTGTTATAACAGGATTTAATGGCATAGGAAAATCTACTCTTTTAAAAACCATTGTTGGTGAAATTAAAAGTTTAGCTGGAAAAGTTAAATTTGGTGAGAATATAAAACCAGGATATTATGAACAGGATCTGAAATGGCAAAATGATGGAATGAATCCTATAGAAATTATTTCAGATGAGTTTCCTAAAATGACCCAAAATGAAATTAGAAAACACCTTTCACAGTGTGGAGTAAAAAGTGAAACAGCTTTGCAGAGTATAAAAAGCTTAAGTGGGGGAGAGCAGTCTAAGGTTAAACTTTGTCGTCTTACACTTACCTTATGCAATCTTTTGATTTTAGATGAAATAACAAATCATATGGATTTAGCTTCTAAAGAAGCATTAAAAGAAGCTTTAGTATCATATGAAGGAACTGTAGTATTAGTTTCTCATGAAGCTTCTTTTTATGAAGACTTAGCAGACAGAATTATTAATATAGAGGAAATGATTTAATATTAATTAAGCTAATAGAAAAATTTCAAAGAGGTTTTGTTATTTTTTATTATAAATCCATTGATATTTTATATCTATGGATTTATAATATCTATAGATAATATAAATCTAAAGATCGGAGAGATGTTTCATGAAAAATATAGTACTACTTGGGGGAAATGGATATATTGGTAGAGAGGTAACAAGACAGTGGTTAGAAAAAGATTCAAGTGCAGAATTTTATATTATTTCGAGAACAGGTAATAATAAATTAAAGGACAAAAGAATACATAATTTATGTGCTGATGTAACTGATTATGATTCTGTAGCAAGTGTATTACCTAAAGATATTGCATGTATTATAGATTTTATAGGTCGTCCAGAAAAAGATAGTAAGGAACTTATCAAAATTAATAAACAACCAGCAGAAGTAATGCTTAATATTGCTAAAAACTATAATGTTGATAAAATGGGCTTTATTGGTGGTGTTTTAGGACCTAAAAGTTTTACAGATATTAAAGCTGATATAATCAAGATGCTTCAATCAAGCAAAAAAAGAGTGGAGTATGTAGAGCCTACAGTCGTTTATGGTAAAGATAGAAATGACGCATTAGCAAAGATGGTTCCTATTTTTAAATGTTTAGGAGTATTTTCTAAAAAATTAAAGCCTGTTCGTGTAGAAGATGTAGCTAATGAATTAATTACTAAATTGACAAGATAAGAATGGAGTTTTGCTGTGAAAATAAGTAAAAGTTTTGAACAAGGTATATACGTTCTTTTGATGCTAGGGTTGCAAAAAGATAATCAAACAGTAAAAAGTAATGTAATGAGTACTATTTTGCAGGTATCAGATTCTTATTTAAAGAAAATTCTAAGAAAACTGGTTTTAGCAGAATTAATTACATCCAATGCTAGTAAAGATGGCGGGTTTCAATTAAAAAAGTCGTTAAAACAAATAACATTATATGATGTATATAATGCAATTGAAACGGATATAATCACTTTTGATGTATCAGATTTAGCTGAACATGTTTTTAATGATGATGAACATACTAAACAAAGTAAGAAAAAAGTGATTGATACTATTGATTTAGGAATTAAAGCATTTAACAGCCAATTGGCATCTGTAAATTTATCAGAATTACTTATTGAAGAAAATGACAGCTATCCAAAGATAGATTGGAATGAAAAAGTATAATAAGAAATCTATATAAATTATAGGGAATTAGTATATATCATTAAATTCAAATTTGGTGATGATGCAATATATGTTTTTAAAACATGAATTCTATTAAAAAATAGTTATGAATATAAGAAAACAATAAATAATTAGATAAGCTTTGAAGGGTGCTATAAAAAGCATCCTTTTTCCAAGTGTTAAGCATATGAAATAATAATGGAGTTTTTGAAAAAAGGTAATGGTCTTGATTTTCTTAACCATTGAACCACAGAAAAAAATTAATGCTATAATTGTTTAAAAGTATAAACCAATAAACTAAGTATAAACTAAAAATTAGAATTAGAACTAAGGAATAAAGTTTAGACCAATAGACAAAGTTTAAAATTATAACATAGAGGTGAATTTATTATGAATAATATTAAAGTTCATATTTTAAACTGTGGAGAAGTGGGTGTTGATCCAGCAGTACCTTTTAGAGATGTATCTAAAAATCCTATAGCATATACAGGTATAGGAAGAAGTAAAAAATTAAGAATATGGTTGCCTGTTACAGCATATTTAATAGAGCATCCAAATGGAAAAATATTAATCGATACTGGATGGCATAGTGATGTTAGAACTAATCCTATAAAGCATTTATCTCCATTATTATATATGGCAAGTAAGCCTAAATTACTTGAAGAAGAAGCTGTAAATGAACAGCTAAAAAAGCTGAATATACAAACTAAAGATTTAGATTATGTATTTGTCACTCATATGGACTGTGATCATTCAAGTGGCCTAGGTTTAGTTAAAGATGCTAATAAAATAATGATATCTGAGGAAGAAATGAAGGCAATAAATAAAGGTAATGTTAGATATGCTAAAAGATTTTGGAATGGTGTAAATGTAGAATCTTTTAAAATGGATAAACTTGAATATGGACCATTTAATAGAGGATATGATGTATTCGGAGATGGAACAATACTATTATTAGATGCTAAGGGACATACAGAAGGGAATATTGTAGTTATGGTAAAAAATAATAATAAGTTTATTTTGCTTACAGGAGATTGTGGATATGCTAAGGATTCATGGGAAAATCTTCGTATGCCAGGCCCCTTAGTTAATAAAGATGATATGATCACTTCTTTAAAATGGGTTAAAAATATGGCACATAAAAAAGAATGTGTAGGCGTATTTGCTACTCATGATCCAGATGTTAAAGAAAAAATAGTAATACTATAAGATGAATTTTAATTGAAGGAGTGTAGAAATGGAAAGATGTTATGAGAGAAGAGTGAAAGTAGCTGAAGATTTTAAAGCTTGTAGAAAGGCATTTATAGCATTAGGAGATGAAACAAGACAGCAAATGTTAATAGCTTTACTTGAAAGTGATGCCCATGGTATTAGAGTTGGGGAAATTACTAAGAAAACACATCTTTCAAGACCTGCAGTATCTCACCATTTGCAAATACTTAAGGATGCTGGGGTTATAAGTATGTATAGAGAAGGTACTAAAAATTATTACTTTGTAAATGCTTGTGATACAGTATGGAAACAGCTTTCAGGGTTAATGAATAATATCAATGAAATAATTGAAGAAGTATCAAAAGAAAATGATTGCTTTAAAAGTGATGCTGAAAGAGAAGCTATGAAAAAAGGTTTAATTTAAAAACATTATAAATATTATTACTTGGAGGAATTGATTATGGATATTTTAGAAATAATGAAAAAACGTCATTCTGTTCGTAGTTATACTGATAAGAAAATAGATGAGGACGTTAAGAAAGAGCTCATGGAAATTATTGATGAATGTAATAATGAAGGACATATGCATATCCAATTATGCACAGATGAACCAAAGGCTTTTGATAGTTTTATGGCGCACTATGGTAAATTTAGTAATGTAAAAAACTATATTGCTATAGTTGGCAAAAAGGAAGATAAACTTCAAGAAAAAGGTGGCTATTATGGTGAAAAGATAGTTCTTAAGGCTGCTGAGTTAGGATTAAATACATGTTGGGTGGCTATGACATATAGCAAATCAAAGGCTATGATTAAAGTAGAAAAAGGAGAAAAACTTATTTGTGTAATAGCCTTAGGATATGGAGAAAATCAAGGCGTAAGCCATAAAAGTAAGTCAATTGAAGAACTCTCTAAAGTCAATGGAGAAATGCCAGATTGGTTTAAAAAAGGAATGGAGGCAGCAATGTTAGCTCCAACAGCAATGAACCAGCAAAAGTTTTTGATTAGTTTAGAAGGTAATAAAGTAAGAGCTAAAGCATTAACTGCATTTTATAGCAAACTAGATTTAGGAATTGTTAAATGTCATTTTGAATTAGGTGCTGGTAGAGATGGATGGGAATGGATAGAGTAAAAATATACGTCTATATCTCATGTTCATTTATCAAAAAAGTTATAAGGTTGAGGTAAGGATTAGAAATATGTATAATTAAAGGTAATTATCTTTATTATACATATTTTCATTAGTTTAGAAACAATAATTATATATTTGAAAGGAAAATTATTATGATAGATCGTACTGTAATTTTTTCTTATAGATTGGGAAATGCTGCATGCTGTCAATATGGACAATATGAAGGTTTTAAAATAGAGATATTTTATGATGGTAAGATAGAGTATTCTGAATATGTTGTTCAAAATATACTTTTAAAACAAGAGCGATATACATTAAAGTCTGATGTTGTAGAAAAAATATTGAATATAATAAATGAAAGTAAAATTGAAAGCATACCTGAAAATCTTGATAATGGATCATGTGATGGAGAGAGTAATGAATTTTTCTTTTATAAAAATAGAACAAAATATAAAATTACTGCATGGAATATAATTGATGAAGAATATAATCCGGAAAAAGGAAATGATGATAAATATAAAGAAAATAATTTTTATGAATGTGAAGTTATGAAAATATTTAACAAAATCTCAGCTATAATTAAAACTTCAGGATTTAAGATGTCTTTATTTTCTTTTGATAAAATTAAGAATTTCTATGATTAATGTTTGGCGGAAAAATATCAAATGAAATTTTTTACTGATAAAATATTAGTAATTTTGAAGATAATTATTTAAGTGTAAGTTTAGCATTGATGAACATTCTATAGTCAAAAGGATAAAAAATATAAGAAATGCAGGAATTCGTAAAAAACAGATTTTTACTTTATTTGTTGCAAAAAATAAAAAAATAAAATTATGGTAAAATTTGATTTTATGAGTTTTTGATAATATACATATATTTATGAAATTGATGAAATTTTTATTATAAGTTTAAATCATAATTTTAATTAAATATATATTTGACAGCCTTCATCTTTTGGAATATTATTGTAATAGGAAACTGAAAGTTTAATTATGGTTTCCTATTATTTTATTTATTAGAAACTCAAAAAAGAAAAATAGTTTCCTAAACAAATGGAGGGAGCTTTGTGAAAAAGGAAAATATAAAAAATACTAATTTATTATTGGTTACTACTTTAGGCTTTGCGTTAGGTATGCGTCAAATGGCAATGACTATGGTTATGCCATTTATAAGTACTTACAGCAAACAATTAAAATATTATACACCAGTTCTAGCAGGTGTAGCACTTGGAATTTTCGGGCTTATGCAGGCAGTATTTCAGATATTTTATGGAATCTGGAGCGATAAGCAAGGTAATAAAAGAGTCATGTTATGTGGTCTAATGCAGGTAGTTATAGGTCTTGTAATTGCACATTTTGCAGATAACATATATGCTTTAATATTTGCAAGAGCTATGCAAGGAAGTGGAGCTGTTATTGCTGTAGGATATTCATGGGTTTCTGGAGTATGTACAAATTCTAAAGAAAGACTTAAGTCATTAAGTATCATTAGCATGATGGTAAGTGGAGCAGCTGCAGCATCTTTTGCTTTGGGGTCAATAATAAATAAATTTGTAAGTGTAGAAAATATGTTTATGTATTCAGCCGTGCTTATTTTAGGCGCATCCATTGTAATAGCTGTATTTTTGAAGGATAATAAAAATGTAAATAATAATAATATATCAACAAAGCATGTAATGAAAATCCTGATTAAGGACAAGTGCTTTGATGCATTGAATATTGCAGGATTATTAAATAATTTTATAATGACAGGCGTATTTTTTTGTATACCACAGTATCTTGAAAACATAACAGGACTTGATGGAATGTGGAAGGTATTTATGCCATCAGTGATAATTGCAATAATTGTAATTCAGAATGTAGTAAAGAAATGTGATAATGTAAAAAGTATAAAATTTCTTATAATTAATTTTATACTAACTGCAGTTGGAGTGTTATTTTATCTTAATAAATCATCACTTATTTTAATATTAATTGGAACAATGTTATTTATGAGTGGTTATATTGGAATATCAACTGTATTATCAAACCTTGGAAATGATTTGCTAGCAAATGAATATAGGGGAGCAGGCAATGGAATATTAAATAGCGTTCAATATATTGGATCATTTATAGGCTCACTAGTAGTTGCGAAAATATGGTCAATAAGTGAAATATACTCATTTATTGTACTTTGTATAGCAGGAATTGCAGGAGCTGTTATTGTAAAGACATATGTAAAAAAGGAGAGATTTAATGAGAGATAAAATATTACAGGCTGCATGTGAAATCATACAAGAACGTGGATTAAGGAAATTCAGAATGGATGATATATGTAGTAATTTAAAAATAAGCAAGAAGACAATATATAAATATTTTAATAGTAAGGATGAAATTGTAGAAACATATATAAATGAAGTATTTAATGCAGATATGAAGAGCTGTGAAAATATAATTAATGAAAATATGCCATTAAATGAAAAATGTAATAAGATTATTCATACTTATCATAAATATAAAATGCCATCTTCAATAATCAGTGAAATAAAAATATACTATGAAAAAGAGTGGAATAAGCTTATGGAAGTTAGAAATTATAAAATAAATATAATTAGAGAAATTTTTCAGCAGGCAAAATCTAATGGCGAAATTAAAGAAAACGCAGATTTATTTATTTCAGCTCTTATGATTGATGTAATGAGTGAAAAGCTGCTTGATAGTAATATGCTTCATGATAATAATAAAAAATACAATGAGGCCATGGACAGTGTGTTTAATATAATATTTAATGGAATACTGAATTTTGAAAAATGTTAGCTAACTATATTGGTATAGTTAGCTAATGTGAAAACAAATAAGAATGTAATAAGTGAATAAATAGAGCTATATATTAAAGAGGCATTAAAAGAAGCTTTAATATCATATGAAGGAACTGTAGTATTAGTTTCTACCGAAGCTGCTTTTTATGAAGAGTGGGCAGATAGGATAATTGATATAGAGGAAATTGTTTAATAAAACTTAAGCTAATAGAAAAATTTAAAAGATAGCTGTCATAATTGAGAGGAGGTTAACGATAAAAATCTTTCAATGCATAGCAGCTATCCTTTTATTTTATTCTTAATAACTAAATACAAACATTAATAATAAATATACTTAAAATACTAATGAAATGATGCAAGTAGTATAAAATATATGTGAGAATGTCTGAGAATTTATAACTATTTTGGTATATATAAAATTTATATGTAAAAGTATCAAAAAGTATAAAAAAGTGCTGAATATTATAAATACTTTTTTAAAATAAGTATATATAATAAAATAAATGATACTTTATGAACCATTGAAAACGATATCTAGAAAGACTGTATAGAAGAACTTAATTGAAATTAAGTTAATAAAACTAGTTATGTGATTAGAATATAAGGTAACTTAGCTAAAGAATTTCAGCAAATAAGTTTAATTGTTTAGATTTTCTCATAGAAATCGTGATGTTTACCTTCATTCTGTTATACTTTTTCTTTTCAATTATATTTTGACATAATGGAGGAAATTATAAATATCTAACTTTAAAAAAGTTAGATAAAGCAATGATTGTGGAATTCTGCAAGATACTGATTAGTATATGTTTTAGTAAAGGAGGAAGAAAAGTAATGTAAAAAGGTTGTGAAAACTATTGGAAAGAACTTTTAAAAGAAAGAGGGAGAAAATAATGTATAAAAAATTAGGTTCTGTTTTATTAGCGAGTACATTTTCATTTAGCTTAGTACCAGCAATATCAGTATTAGCAACAGAAACAAGTGATAGGGCCCAAAATCCATTTATATGGGCAGATGTACCTGATAATGATGTTATTAGGGTAGGAGATGCCTATTATATGACAAGTACTACAATGCACATGAATCCAGGAGTTCCAATTATGAAATCTTATGATCTTGTTAATTGGAAAATCGTAAATTATGTTTATGATGTGCTTGATGGAGATGATGAACAGACTCTTACTAATGGAGAAAATGAATATGGAGAAGGTTCGTGGGCAAGTAGTCTTAGATATCATGATGGAACTTATTATATAGCTTTTTCATCTAATTCTACAGGCAAAACATATATATATCAAACCGAAGATATAGAAAATGGTCCTTGGAAACATTCAACTATTGATCGTCTTTTTCATGATATGTCGTTGCTATTTGATGATGATGACAGGGTATATATGGTAGACGGTTCTGGAGATATTCATATTACTGAACTCATTTCAGATGCGACAGCAATAAAGGAAGGTGGTCTTGATAAAACTATTATTAAAGATGCAAGTTTGCTTGCAGGTTCTAATGTAGGACTTCTAGCAGAAGGCGCACATATTCAAAAAATAAATGGAAAGTATTATGTATTTCTTATAACATGGCCAACAGGTGGAAGTCGTCAGGAGCTATGCTTCCGCGCCGATAGCATTGATGGTGATTATGAAGGAAAGGTTGTATTAAATTACAATGGTATTGCTCAAGGTGGAATTGTCGATACGCCAGATGGAGATTGGTATGGAATGTTGTTTAGAGATTCTGGTCCAGTAGGACGCATGCCGTATCTTGTTCCAGTTACATGGGAGGATGGATGGCCAATATTTGGAGTAGATGGTAAAGTTCCTGAGGATACAGGAATTAAACTGGATCTTTCAAAAACTAATATAGTTTCCTCTGATGAATTTTATCAAGGATCAGAAAAAATAGGATATTCACATACTGTATTGGAAACAAGTGATGATGAAAATTCAGAAGGCGGAGACTTAGTATTAGATGATCCAGCAGATGGAAAAGAGTTGTTAAAAAACGGGGATTTTGATGATGGAATAGATGATTGGGAGGTTAATGAAGGTGGACAGTTATCTACAACTGATGATTCCGTAGTTTTATATGGAACACATAATTGGGAGGCTAATGAAAGTGGAGAGTCATCTACAACTGATGATTCCGTAGTTTTAAAAACTTCTTATACAAATAGTACAGCAGTTTTAAAAATTTCTAATAGAAAGGGTACAACTTCTGGTCCTAAACAAAATCTCACTGGAAAATTAGAAGCAGGTAAAACGTACTATTTTTCTGCAAAAGTTAAATATGATGCATTAGATTCTGCTCCTGATAATAGAACATTTAATTTTACTATGCAGAATGGTCCCGATTATAGGTATAGAAAAAATTTAGGATCGAAATCTATAAAAAAAGGTGAATGGGGAACAATAAGTGGCACATATACCATGCCTGAAGATGTAGATCCAGACAATGTATTTATTTTTATTGAGACTTCGTGGACACCAGAGCAAGATAAGAACAAGGATTTAATGGATTTCTATGTAGATGATGTTTCATTCGTAGATATGACAGTAGATGCAAATATAATTAAGAATGGCGAATTTGACAGTGATATAGAATCATGGGAAGGTACTTGGGCTGGCAAAGTTAAATGGAATGATGATGGAGTAGTACATGTATATGACAGAACACGAACTGGAGGAGGTCCATTACAGCCTCTTTCAGGAAAAGTTAAGGCTGGAGAAAAATATAAATTCTCAGCAAAAGTAAAATATGATGATGGACCAGATTCTAAATACTTTAATTATACAATTCATACAAATGGTGATACAAAAGTTATGGGATCGGCTAATATAACTAAAGGTGAGTGGGGAGTTATAGAAGGCACATATACAATTCCTGATGGTGCAGATACATCAACAGATACGTATATTTTCTTAGAAACTCCATGGACAGCAAATCCGGATGCAACTAATGATTTAATGGATTTTTATGTTGATGATGTTTTGTTAGAGCCAGTATCTACTGGAGGATCAGGTATTAAGGATGGTGAAAATGATTACAATGGTTCTAATCTTGGACTAGTATGGCAGTGGAATCATAATCCAGATAACAATAACTGGTCACTTACAGATAGAGATGGATATTTAAGACTTACTACAGGAAGAAAGAGTACAAGTATTCTTGATGCAAGAAATACACTTACGCAAAGAACATTTGGACCACAATGTTCAGGAGACGTTGCGATAGATGTAAGTAATATGAAAGATGGTGATTATGCAGGATTAGCAGCATTCCAATTTTATTATGGAACTGTTGGTGTAAAAATGGAAGGTAACAGCAAATATATTGTTATGATGCGAGGAAGTACAAATGATGCTTCTGAAGAAAGTGAGCCAGTAGAAATAGCAAGAATTCCTCTTGATCAAGAAAAAGTATATTTGAAAATAGACTTTAACTATGAAAATAATACTAATAAAGCGTATTTCTATTACAGTTTAGATGGAAAAGAATGGAACAAAATGGGGGAGGATTTGTCATTAGTTTATACTTTACCTCATTTTATGGGATATCGATTTGGATTATTTAATTATGCTACAAAGACAACAGGTGGTTATGTTGATTTTGACTATTTTAGATTAGATGGCGAAATGACAGGAGAAGTTCCTTCCAATGATACATTGAATGCAGAACTTGGAAATGTTTCAGATGTTCTAGGAGTTCCTAATGTAGATTTTGAGGTTCCAATAACAATGGATGAATTGCCAAATGGTAATTATACAAATATTTCTGCATCTTTTGGTATACCAAAAGATTTATCAGTAGCAGATGTTATTTTTAATACTGATAATATAACAGGAAATTGTTCATATACCTATTCAAATAATCAGCTTAAATTAAATGTATCTGGCAATGAAGTAAATTATAAAAATAATACTTCTAATAGATTGTTTGCAACCATTAAGTTAAAAGTTGCAAATTACGTTGAATCAGATATAACTGAAACAATTACTACAGATTATATTAATGTTAAAGGTGGAAATACAGGATACAATATTAAAAATGCGGTATCTAATATTACATTAAAAGCTTTAAGTACTGATGCAATTGCTAAAATTCCGGGATATGGCAATCCTCTTATAACTCATAAATTAGGAGCAGATCCATATGCAATAGTATATGACGGAAGAGTATACGTATATTTGTCAAGTGATGAGTATATGTATGATGATAATGGAAACATTAAAGAAAACACATTTGCTAATCTTAACAGAGTTTTGGTTATATCTTCTGATGATATGATTAATTGGACTGACCATGGTTACATTCCAGTAGCAGGAAAAGATGGGATTGCAAAATGGGCAGGTGGTTCATGGGCTCCGGCTGCTACTCATAAGGTTATTAATGGTGAAGATAAATTCTTCCTTTATTTTGCAAATGGTGGAGGTGGAATAGGTGTACTTACAGCAGATAGTCCAATTGGTCCATGGACAGACCCAATTGGTCAAGCGTTGGTAAGTTCAAGGACAGATGGAGTTGGAAATGGAGTTGTATGGCTTTTTGATCCCGCTGTGTTAGTAGATGATGATGGAGAAGGCTATTTATATTTTGGAGGCGGAATACCTGGTGGGAACAATCCAACAGATGAACAAATTGCAAATCCAAAAACTGCTAGAGTTATTAAATTAGGTGATGATATGACAAGTATTGAAGGTGCGGCAGAAGAAATTAATGCACCATATATGTTTGAAGATAGTGGAATTCATAAGCATAATGGCACATATTATTACACATATTGTTTAAATTTTGCTGGAACACATCCAGATAATATGCGAGCTGGACAAATTGCATATATGACAAGTGACAGCCCGATGGGACCATTTACTTATGGTGGAGCTTTCTTAAAGAATCCAGCAGAGTATTTCGGATATGGAGGCAACAATCACCATAGTATTTTCGAATATAATGGCAAAGAATATGTAGTATATCATGCACAAACTGTTAGTGGAGAATTGTTAAGTAGTACGAAGGGATACCGTTCTCCTCATATTAACGAAGTAAACTATTATGATAGTGGAAAAATTAAAGTAGTTGATGCAGATATGAAAGGTGTGCCACAAACAGCTAATCTTAATCCATATACTAGAAATGAAGCAGAAACTATTGGCTGGAATTCAGGAATCTCAACAGAGGATTGCACAGCACCAGGCAGTCAGGTGAAAAGTATTAATCTTAATGTTACAGATATAAACAATGGCGACTGGATTGCAGTAGCAAATGCTAATTTTGGTTCAGTACCAAAAGAGGCAACAACAACTTTCAAGGCTAATGTTGCATCAAGAGCTGGAGGACAAATAAAAATACATTTAGACAGCTTAGAGGGTAAAGTGATTGGTACACTTGATGTAAATTCTACAGGTGGTGAACAAAACTGGAAAGAGATAGAGTGCAAAGTTGAAAATATAAATGGAGTTCATAGTATCTTCTTTGAATTTCTTGGTAAAGAAAACATCAATTTATTTAATATGGATTATTGGAAATTTGAAACAGAAACACCAAATCAACAAAGCTGTACATTTACGTATACAGCAGGAGAAGGTGGATTTATTCAAGGAGATACGTCACAAACAGTTGATTACGGAAAGAGCGGAAGTAAAGTCACAGCTATAGCTAATTCAGGATATCATTTTGTACGTTGGAGTGATGGTGTTACTAATGCAGATAGAACAGACACTAATTTAGGCGCAGATATAAATGTAAATGCAGTGTTTGAAGCTGATTCATCAGAAGGGGGCAACGGTAATTCAGAAGAACAATCAGTGCCAACAGGAGTAATAATTGATGGAGCAAAGAAAGTTGGAAATACATTAAGTGCACAACTAATAAATAAAAATGGAAGTGCAGTGAGTACTTCAGAAACAGTAAGTTATGAGTGGTATAGATCAACTAATACAAACTTTGATAATGCAGAATTAATTGGGACAAATAAAAGCTATAAACTAGTGTCAAAAGATGGAGGGAAATATATAAAAGTAGTGGTTACTGTTGGCAATAAAACTTTTGAAGCTATTACTTCAAAGATTGTAAAAAACTCATCAAGTAGTAGTTCAAGCTCATCATCAAGTTCGTCTTCATCAAACCAAAATAAGAATGAAAATGAAGCCAATACAAATGTAACTAATACTAATTCAAATTCACAACAAGAAACAGTTGATGTGGGCTGGAAGCAAATAAATGGTGTTTGGTACTATTTAAATGTAGATGGATCAGTGGCAACAGGCTGGAAGCAAGTGAACGGAACTTGGTATTATTTAAATACTAATGGATCAATGGCAACAGGCTGGAAGCAAGTGAACGGAACTTGGTATTATTTAAATACTAATGGATCAATGGCAACAGGCTGGAAGCAAGTGAACGGAACTTGGTATTATTTAAATACTAATGGATCAATGGCAACAGGTTGGAAGCAAGTGAACGGAACTTGGTATTATTTAAATACTAATGGATCAATGGCAACAGGCTGGAAGCAAGTAAATGGAAAATGGTACTATTTAAATGCTGATGGATCAATGGCATATAATACTGTAATTTATGGTTATAAATTAGATGCAAATGGAGCTTGGATTAGATAAATTTTAATTTTATAAAGATATAGCATATTAATTTCATAAGTATCATTTATTAAAATTTAGATGATGTAATGGGGAGGCAACTAATTGAGTAATATGATGTTAGTTGCCTCTTTATTTATAAAATTTATAAAAAATGCGAAGCTTAATAAGATTCTGTTAGGTTATTATGAAAAAATAGCTTAATAATTCTTAGAATTTCCCGATCTTTAAAAATTATATAAGTTTGATCAATTTATTGCATGACAAATAAACCTGC
This sequence comes from Clostridium neonatale, assembly GCF_900465025.1. NCBI lineage: Bacteria > Bacillati > Bacillota > Clostridia > Eubacteriales > Clostridiaceae > Clostridium > Clostridium neonatale. The sequence goes on along the minus strand of NZ_UICR01000002.1, from coordinate 182,493 downwards.
AATAGACAAGATTTTTTGCAGGTTAATCAAAGATATTGATTAATTAATTTAAGCGGCAACAAACCATGATTTTTTTAGACTTGCTATTGCTAGCGAAGCCGGCAACTTCAGCTGGAGTATGGCTGTTTAGAGATCCATGAGGTCTTATAAAGTTATAATGAAAGATAAATAAGTATATTAAGTTATTTGCTTTTTCAAATGAATTAAATCCTTTTTTAGCTTTATAACAAGCTTTATATGTTTTATTAAAAGACTCTATAAGATTGTTATTCGTATCGCTAGACATTGGTGCTACAGGAATATGTTTAGTATTGGGTAATACTTTGGCTACAGCTTGATTATATGAAGGTAATCTATCAGTTATAAAATTACTAGGTTCACCAAACTTTTTTGCTTCATTAATTAATGTGAAAGCAGAATCTTCACTGCGTGATTTCGTTAAGTGAAATGCCAATATAAAACGAGTTTCTGAATTGATAGCCAATCACAAATAATAACGTTCACCATTTATAAATACAACTGTTTCATCAGCGTGCAAATCGTCAGATTGCAAATTTAATTGTGATTTAAATGAATCAGCTTTTTGTTCGAAAAAAGGCGTAAATTTATGTGACAACTGAATATTGTTACATGAGAAACTTTTATACTTGCTGTTGTATATAGAAAGTGTGAAATAGCTCTTGTGGATGTATTATTAAAAAATAAAAGGTTAAAGCTGTGAGTATAGCATGTAATAGAAATCGCATTCATTTCATAGAAAGGGTGCCGGTTATATTTTGACTAGACGCATTATTAATATTTAAATTATGGTGTTGTACTATTATATGGTTACATTTTCTATTACCACATTTATAACGATTATAATATTTATAAGTGTGGTGTAGGTATGTTGCTTTGCTACACTTTGGACATTTAGGATAGCTTTTTGCAACTCGGTTACTGATGTAGTTAGGAGCAAATTGCCTCTTACAGTTCTTACATTGATATTTTTGATTAGCCTGCTTATCTAAGTCAAACTTATATAGTTGGTCAGAGTGACAGCGAGGAAATTTAATTTTTGTTTTGTTAATTGTTCTTCTCCTTTCAAGGGGGAATATTTAGTTTTAGACAAACTTATTGTATTCACTTCAATTGAGAAGAGAAATGTTCATATAACTTAACAGAACGTAATTAATTATTGGGAGAGTTCATATGAATAATATATATTACTTTACAGGAACAGGAAATAGTTTGCAGATAGCAGAGAATTTAAGTAATGAGCTGGGTGATTGTACAACACATAAGATAGCTGAATATTCTGGAGAAAATATAAATTCAGATACATTAGGAATTGTATTTCCAGTATATAACTTGGGACTGCCTTTAATAATTTGTGATTTTTTAAACAAATTAAATGTTTCAAATGATACATTTATATATGCTATTGCTAATTATGGAGGAGCTCCAGGAAGGGCACTTGACCAGTGCGAAGATATTTTGAAAGATAAAAATAGAATATTATCAGGTGGATTTTTAATTAATATGCCTGGAAATTATATTATAGGTTATGGTGCACAAAGTAAACAAACTCAGAAAAAATGTTTGAAAAAGAAGAGAAAAAGGTTAAGAATATATCAAGCCTTGTAAGGAATAGAAAAAAGAGTGATATTGAAAAAAGCCATTTGATTATTGACCGTGTATTCACAAATCATTTTTATAAAGATGTTGCAAATTTTCATGAAGCAGATAGAAATTTCACTGTAAATAATAAGTGTATAAGCTGTGGTTTATGCGTAAAAAGATGTCCAGTAAATAATATAACAATAAATGAAGGAAAGCCTGTCTGGAATCATAAATGTGAATTGTGTTTAGCATGTATTCAGAGCTGTTCAAGCGAAGCAATAAATTATGCTGGAAAGACAGAAAAGAGAAAGAGATATTTAAATCCAAATGTTAAATTATAATATAAGATCTATTTGTATAGAGAAAGTTTTTTAATAAACCTTATTAGAATAGTGATTATTATATTGAATTAACGTTGTAAGTTAGTATGCTATATTTATTTCGATAATTTAATATAGTTTACAAAATATGAATAAAGGGAAATCATTCTCGATTTCCCTTAAAAATGGAATATAATTTTTTGCATTATAAGCTATTTTTTTATGAATAATTAGAATTAATTAATATGTAAGAAAACTTTCTATATATGATGACTATTATTTATTTTATTAGAGGGTGTAAATAATTTTGTGTATTCCTAACTTTTTCTTAAAAATAATCGAAATTTTTAACTTAAAATTTATTAAACAATTTCGTCTGAAATTGTAGTAATATGCAATATTGTTTCTATTACTCATATTGTATATTATAACCAAAATATGGCGATAATATGCAATAGGGCAAATATTTATTGGGACTTTATTAGTTAAGTATTCTTAACTTTAGAGTCCTTTTGTTATGCATCTTTTGAAAGTGTATCACTAAAAACTATTTTTAATTGATTAATCACTAGGTCCCAATCTGAATAGCTTCTGGTCCATTTCTTAGCTACATGCTCAACGGCTAAATAGAGCATTTTTAGTAAACTATCGTCATTAGGAAATATTAGTTTTGTCTTTGTTACCTTTCTGAATTGGCTATTCAAGCTTTCTATAGTATTAGTTGTATAGATTATCTTTCTTATGTTATCAGAAAACGCAAAGAATGTACTTAAATTATCCCAATTATCTTCCCAGCTTTTAACTGCATTTGGATATTTACTCGACCATTTTTCCTTTAATGATAGCAATTTATCCATAGCAACTTCCTCATTAACAGCTCTATATATTCCTTTTAAGTCAGCTATAAAGGCTTTTCTGTCTTTATAAGGAATATACTTCATACTAAATCTTATCTGATGGATTATACATCTTTGTATTTTAGCAAAAGGAAAAGCAGCTCCGATAGCTTCTTTGAAGCTGTTTAAGCCATCAACACAGAATATTAGAACATCTTGAATACCTCTATTTTTAAGGTCATTTAACACAGATAACCAAAACTTACTACTTTCATTAGCACCTATCCATATTCCTAAAACTTCTTTTTCACCATCCATATTTACCCCTATTACAACATAAGCAGCTTTAACTATAATTTGTTTATCTTCTCTTACTTTATAGTGTATAGCATCCATAAATATAAATGAATATGTCTTTTCTAGTGGTCTATTTTGCCATTCTGAAACCAATGGCAATATTCTATTTGTTATGTTTGACACAGTTTCTGCACTTATATCAACACCATATAATTCTTTTATCTGTTCTGAAATGTCTCTAGTTGTCATTCCAGTTGCATAAAGACCTAGGATTTTATCTTCGATTCCATTAACGGAACGTTGATGCTTTGGCACAATTTTAGGCTCAAAATCACCATTTCTATCTCTTGGTATATTAATCTGCACAGGACCAAGTTCTGTTTTTACAGTCTTTTTTGAATATCCATTTCGGCTATTATCATTATTTTTATCCATATTATTATATTTTCCATATCCTAAAGCTTCATCCATTTCAGCTTCTAATGATTCTTGCAATACATCCCTAAACATTTCTTTTAAACCTACCAATGCTACTGGAATTCTGTTCTTTGATGTATTCTCTTAATAATTCTTTCGACATATTTCCCATATAAAAAAACTCCTTCTTGTAACAATTTGTTATCTCAATTATTGCCAAGAAAGAGTTATTTTTATTAAGTTTACACAAAATTTTTTACAGAGCCTTTTATTAATTTATCAAAGATATTATTTTAATTTAAATTTACTAATCATAACTTCCAAAGTTTCTGCTTGAGCAGATAATTCTTCGCTTGCTGCTGCACTTTCTTCTGCTATTGCTGAATTTGACTGTACTACATCAGCTATTTGATCTATTCCTCCATTTATTTGTTCTATAGATATGGCCTGTTCTTCTGATAATTTAGTTATATTATCAACTAATTGTACAGCTTCCTTAGTATGTTCAACAACATCTTCCAATGAAACTGCTGTTGTATCTGCAATTTCTTTTCCATTATTCACTGATTTTATTGAGCTTTCAATTAATTCTGCCGTATCTTTGACTGCCTGTGAGCTTTCTTCTGCAAGTTTTTTTACTTCTTCTGCAACTACAGCAAATCCTTTTCCAGCTTCTCCAGCTCTCGCAGCTTCTATTGCTGCATTGAGAGCTAAAAGATTTGTCTGTTTTGCTATACTATCTATAGTATTTATTATTTCTTTAATGTTCTTAGAAGAATCTTCTATTTCATCCATTGCAGTTACCATTTCAGTCATTTTTTCATTGCTTTCTTTTATATGAAGACCTAATTCATTTACAATTTGATTTGTTTTTTTAGCATGACCAGTTGAATTTTTTACCTTTTCAGTAATTTCACCCATTGATGCAGTTAACTCTTCTATTGCACTTGCTTGTTCTGTTGCTCCTTCTGAGATTGTTTGAGATGTCTGCGCAACTTGTTCTGAACCACCTTTTACTTGTATTGTTGCTTCTTTTATCTCATAGAATGTTTCATTTAAAGATTTTACGATTTTTTCGAGTGAATCTTTAGTGCTTGTAAAATCACCTATGTATTGATCAGTGCAAGAGCTTGTAATATTAAAGTGACCATTAGATAATTCTTCTAATATGTTGTTAATATCTAAAATTATAGTTTTTAAGAAAGAACATGTTTTGCGGAAGCTGTTTGCTAGAATTCCTAATTCATCTTTTGATTTATATTCAATATTAATATCAAGTGATCCATTTTCTAATTTTTTTGCAGCATTTTCTAACTCAAGAATTGGTTCTGTAAGAAGTTTTACTAAAACAAGAGCCATATAAATGCAAGCTATTATACTAATAGTTGAAATTAAAATTAATATTATAAATGCTAAATTTTTTATTTTTACAGAATCATTATACGTATTTACTGCGTTATTTTCTGCTTCATTTCCAATTTCAATTAATGTATTTTGGAGCTTATCAAGTGATTTTTCATAGTCTGAATTATAAAGTTTAAGGGCCTCAGCATTTTTGTTTTCAGCTGCTAATTCAATCAATTTATTTTTTATGACTAATAGATCTCCTCTATCTTCTTTTAACTGTGATATGAGCTCTTCATTAGAAAAAATTTTTTCTAACTTTTCAATATTATTAGAAACATTTTCACTATATTTATTTGCTTCTGAAACATATTCTTTAGTCTTGGTTTCATCATCTGTTGTTATTGCTAATAGAACATTTTTTACAAACACTTGTGTATCTTTTCTTATTTCCAATTGTAAAGATACTTCATTAAATGGATGTTCATAAAATGTCTTGATTTTATTCCCAACAATTTGTAATGCAATAAAGGATGAAATAACTGCTAATATGAATAGTGCCATAATAGAAACAAATGTAATTTTTAGTTTTTGATTAATATTTTTGTCTTTAATTTGTTTTTCGAAAAATTTAAAAATTAAATTTTCTTTAGATTTTTTTTTCATTTAATATCCTCCTAGTATGCTTGTCTAAATTTTATTGGAATAGTCAATAATTTATAGTTAAATATTAATTATTATATAATACCATATAATAGCTGATTTGGTAATATAGTTTATGTAGAAATATAAATATTAAAGAGGAAAAAGATATAATTATAGATAAATGCGCTATTTATGGTAAAAGTTGTTTAAGTATTTAAATAAAGTAAGGATATATGAACAAAGAATTAAAATCTAAATAAAAAGAAACATGATAAAATCCAGATTTAGTTTGAAATAAAAGTTATAGAAGTGTCAAAAGAATACCTAGGGAATAAAGCATGAAAATAACATTTGATTTTATATGGTAAATATTATAGACTTCAAAAAAATGCAATTTAAAATACTAATTAGGTTTTAGACAACTACAAAGTAGTTAATAAAAAGTGATTAATTGTTCACATAGATTTTAGTGATTATAATAAAGGCAAGTTAGAAATAACAACTCAAAAGTTGGGAGAATTTAAAAATGGTAAAGCATATTTAATGAAAAGGAATTTGAAAGTGAAGGATTAAAAGACATTATTTAAAAAACATTTTAAGATATTTTAAATAATAATTTTTTAGTAATAGTGAGATTAATTCATAGCGTTACTGCAAATTTGAAATGTTAAACATATATTAAAAGTTGAAAGTAAGTAGTAATGGAAAGATAAATTATGAATAGATATGATGGAATTATTATTGGATTTGGAAAAGGTGGTAAAGCATTAGCAGGATTTTTAAGAAAGAATGGTAAAAAAGTAGCCTTAATAGTAAAATTAGATTTAGTTTACCATTCCTCATGTCTTTTTATAAATATAGTGATTTATTAAAAAAATATGAATAATTTGTAACTAAATATAATAATTTTAGTTGAAAATTATTCATCAAAATGATAATATGTTTCATAGAAATTTTTCATATAAAATATACAGAAATGATTATTCATTTTATAGAAAAGGAGCCTTTTATGAAAATTGGTTTTGATAATAATAAGTATTTAGAGATGCAGTCACAGCATATTAAAGAGCGTATCGCAAAATTTGGTGACAAGCTATATTTGGAATTTGGAGGAAAGCTTTTTGATGATTATCATGCATCTAGAGTTCTTCCAGGGTTTAAGCCCGACAGTAAACTAAAAATGCTTCTTAATTTAAAAGATTCAGCAGAAATAGTAATTGCAATAAGCGCAGAAGCAATTGAACAAAATAAGGTAAGAGGGGACCTTGGAATAACATATGATTCAGACGTTCTTCGTCTTATTGATGCTTATGCAAGTGTTGGACTCATGGTTGGAAGTGTAGTTATTACACAATACAGTGGTCAAGTTGCAGCTGATAAATTCAGATCGCGTTTAAAAGAATTAAATGTTAAATCGTACATACTTTACAAAATAGAAGATTATCCATCAAATATAGAGCTTATAGTAAGTGATGAAGGTTATGGAAAAAATGATTATATAGAAACAACTCGTCCATTAGTTGTTGTTACAGCTCCAGGTCCAGGAAGTGGAAAAATGGCAGCATGTCTTTCACAGCTTTATCATGAACATAAAAGGGGAGTAAAGGCTGGATATGCTAAGTTTGAAACATTCCCTGTATGGAATCTTCCACTAAAGCATCCTGTAAATATTGCTTATGAAGCAGCTACTGCAGATTTAAATGATGTTAATATGATTGATCCATTCCATTTAGAAGCATATAATAAAACAACTGTTAACTACAATCGTGACATTGAAGTATTCCCAGTACTTAATGCAATATTTGAACAGATTTTAGGCGAAAGTCCATATAAGTCTCCAACAGATATGGGTGTAAATATGGTAGGAAACTGCATAATTGACAATGAAGTATGTTGTCAAGCCTCAAAACAGGAAATAATAAGAAGATATTACACTGCTCTTTGTGATGTAAAGCGTGGTAAAGATGCAAAAAATGCTGTTTATAAACTTGAATTACTATTAAAGCAGATGGGCATTTCTAAATATGATAGAAAAGTAGTGAATATGGCACTAGAGCGTGAAAAAATTACAAATAATCCAGCCGTTGCAATAGAGCTTGAAGATGGTGAAATAATCACAGGAAAAACAGGCGAACTTTTAGGTGCATCTGCTGCCATGGTTTTAAATGCATTAAAGAAGCTTGCTGGAATAGATCATAGTACAAAAATAATATCACCATCTGCAATTGAACCAATACAGTATTTAAAGACATCTTGCCTTGGCAGTAAAAATCCTAGACTTCATATAGAAGAAGTTTTAATTGCACTTTCAATAAGTGCTGCTACAAGTAGTGATGCAAAGCTTGCTTTAGCTCAGGTTTCTAAATTAAAGAACTGTGATGTACATTCATCAGTAATTCTTTCATCTGTAGATGAGCAGACATTTAAGAGACTTGGTGTTCATTTAACTTGTGAACCTAAGTATGAATCAAATAAAAAGTATCATAAAAACTAAAATGTAGTATATGATAATTATAAATGCATAATTATCTATAAGCCATTCACTATGTGATATAATTTGGTGCAAAATAAGTAAATCACATAAGAATGGCTTATTTATCATCAGTAAATAAAATATTTGACTAGGCAGTATAGAATTTGTATACTAATTTTATTAAATCAATATAATCAGAGAAATTTTATAAGATATATTTAAAGTTCTTATATATAATTATTTTTTGGAGGACTAAAATGGGACGTAGTAAAGAGTTTGATACAGATAAAGCACTAATACAGGCTATGGAATTGTTTTGGAGCAATGGATATGAAAAAACTTCGATTCAGGACCTTTTAGATGTTATGGGGATCCATCGGAAAAGTTTATATGATACTTTTGGTGATAAGCATAAACTGTATATGGAAGCTGTAAAACGCTATCAACAAATTGTTGAGAGAAATATAAAAAAACAATTAATACAAGGATCATCCATAAAAGAAATTATAAAGAATTTATTTTATATGATTATTGATAATGAAAGGTTTCGTAAACATGGATGTCTATTTGTTAATATGGCAGTAGAGCTTTCAGCATGTGATGATGAAGCAAAAACAAGATCTATAGAGCACTATAAGAACATTGAAACTCTTTTTTATGAACTATTATTGCAAGGCCAAGAAACAGGAGAAATAGGAGCGAACAAGGACGCTACAATGTTAGCTCAATATTTTTTGAATTCATGGACAGGAATCAGAGTTTTAGGAAAAACACTTAACGATCGAAAAGTATTTGAAAATATTATAGAAGCAACTTTATCTATATTAGATTAACAACAATTCTAAAATGTGAATTGTTGTTTTTTTAAAAATACTTGACTGGTTGTTCAAGAAAATATATAATAAATTCATAGAGTTAAGGAAGTACAAAAAAGTAAACCTGTTTTGAACACTTATAATATGGCTAGATAGCATGTTTGTTTTATGGAAGCAGAGGAATACCTATACATTTAATTGAATGATCGTTCTAAAAAATAGAGATTGATTGAGAGATGTCAATGAAGGTTATGAAATACTAATAATATGATTGGATAATGCTTTTATAATATGTGCTGAACTAAATTCTATAGGTCATTTATATCTAGTATAAAGACTAGAAAATTAATTATATTTTAGGAGGTTAAAAAATATGAGAGATGTTGTAATAGTAAGTGCAGTAAGAACTGCAATAGGAGCGTATGGAAAAACTTTAAAAGATGTACCTGCAACAGATTTAGGATCTATAGTAATAAAAGAAGCAGTTAGAAGAGCAAATATAAAGCATGAGGAAGTTGATGAGGTTATTTTTGGAAATGTACTTCAAGCAGGATTAGGACAAAACCCAGCAAGACAAGCAGCTGTAAAAGCAGGATTACCTGTAGAAATTCCTGCATTTACAATTAATAAGGTTTGTGGTTCAGGATTAAGATCTGTAAGTTTAGCAGCTCAAATAATAAAAGCTGGATATGCAGACGCTATTGTAGTAGGTGGTATGGAAAACATGTCTAGTGCACCATTTTTATTAAAGAATGCAAGATGGGGACAGAGAATGGGAAATGGAGAACTAGTTGATGAAATGATAAAAGATGGTTTATGGGATGCTTTCAACGAATATCATATGGGAGTAACCGCAGAAAATGTTGCAGAAAAATGGAATATAACAAGAGAAGAGCAGGATGAATTTTCACTTCTATCACAGCAAAAAGCTGAAAAAGCCATTAAAAATGGTGAATTTAAAGATGAAATAGTTCCTGTAGTAATAAATACTAAAAAAGGTGAAATAGTATTTGCACAAGATGAATTTCCTAGGTTTGGTAATACTATTGAAGCTCTAAAAAAACTTAAACCTATTCTTAAAGAAAATGGTACAGTTACAGCAGGAAATGCATCTGGTTTAAATGATGGAGCAGCAGCATTAGTAATAATGAGTGCTGATAAAGCTAAATCTCTAGGAATAAAGCCACTTGCTAAAATTAGTTCTTATGGATCAGCTGGATTAGACCCAGCAATAATGGGATATGGTGCCTTTTATGCAACTAAAGCAGCCTTAGATAAAATTAATTTAAAACCTGAAGATTTAGATTTAATTGAAGCTAATGAGGCATATGCATCTCAAAGCATAGCAGTAACTAGAGATTTAAATTTAGATATGAGTAAAGTTAATGTTAATGGTGGAGCTATAGCACTTGGACATCCTATAGGTGCATCGGGTGCACGTATTTTAGTAACATTACTATACGCTATGGAAAAAAGGAATGCAAAGAAAGGACTTGCGACACTATGCATTGGTGGAGGCCAGGGAACAGCTCTAGTAGTTGAAAGAGAATAGGGAATACTGTAGTGACAATAGATTTATTTAATTAAATTTATCAAAGGAGGTGTTCAATATGGATACCATTGAGCAAATGATTCAAAAAAAGGCTTATGAATTGGGATATGAGAAAGGTGGTATTATTCCAATTGGTTTAATGGATGGATATACAGAAAAATTTAATGAACGTATTGAAAAAATTCCAAAATCAAAGATGTTCTATGAAAATCAGCAGCGTTTGGCTAAATTTAGAGAAATATATCCATGGGCAAAATCTGTGGTGGTGCTTACAGTAGCATATGGAAAATACAAAGTTCCAGAGATGCTAAATGGGCTCATAGCTAAGGCTTATTTATTTGATACACGTGTGGATGAAAATACAAAAGAATATCAGAATAATCGTGCATTGGAAAAATATATGCAGGAACTGGGATTAAAGGTAGAGACAAACCAAAAATTTGGAGTGGTTGGGATGCGATGGGCAGCTTTGCAAGCGGGACTTGGTATTATTCGTAGAAATAACTTTTTATACACAGAGTCTGGTTCGTGGGTTCATCTTGAAGCATGGGTAACTGATAGAGAAATGGAGTTAAAGGAAACAAATAATGTTGTAGAGTGTCCAAAGTCATGTAATCGCTGCATAGCATCGTGTCCTACAAAATCTCTTTCTGATCCATATACTATGTCACCTACAGAATGTATTTCTTTTCTGACAACTTTTGGTGGACGAGATTTACCACATGAGCCGTTAAGCAAAACATTTGGAAATTGCATTTATGGTTGTGATATTTGTCAAGATGCATGCCCTATGAACAAAGGAAAATGGAAGGACGAGGAAGAATTCTCTGGACTTGAGGAATTAGTTCCTTCATTAATCCCAGAGAATATTTTAAATATGGAAGAAGATTTTTATCGTAATAAAGTTCAACCTAAATTTTTCTATTTATCAGCAGATGATCTTTGGAAATGGAAGGTAGATGTATTATGCTATATGCGTAATAACTATAAGGAAAGTTATAAATCACTTATTATAAATGCATGCAATAATGAAAATAATAAAGTACGTGAAATGGCTTGCTCAATTTGTGATGAACTTTCCTTACAATGATTTCCTGATAAGAGGATGAACATTATTAAAGTAATATATTTTAAAAAAATTAATGGTTATGAAAGTGAAATTGATGAATTAAATTTGTTATCGAAAGCTAATGAAAGCATTAGAATATTAATTATCAATAGTATTTAATTAAAAGTGATAATATGTTAAAATTATAAGAAAAAAAGCAGGAGAGTATATGAGTATGGCGACAATTAAAGATGTTGCAAAAGAAGCAGGAGTAGCAGTTGGTACTGTTTCTAAAGTTATAAATAATATAGCTGTTAAACCAGAAACTAAAGTTTTAGTGGAAAATGCTATAAAAAAATTGAAATATGAACCTAATATTTATGCTAGAGGTTTAAAAACTAACAGGACTAATACTATTGCAGTAATTTTGCCAACAATATGGAATCCTTTTTTTAGTGAATTAGCTTATAACATAGAGAAATGCTTAAGAAAAGTAGGAATGAAAATGATTCTTTGTAATTCTGAAAAGAATAAAGAAAGTGAAATTGAGTATATATTAATGGCTAAGCAAAACAAGATGGATGGAATTATTGCAATAACTTATAATAATATAGATGAATATGTTTCTGATAATATTGCATTTGTAAGTATTGATAGGTATTTTTCAAATAACATTACATATATTTCTAGTGATAATTTTAACGGCGGTAAATTAGCAGCTAAAAAATTAATTGAATCTGGATGTAAGAATTTAGCCTATATAGGAAGAGGCTCTAAAATAGATAATGCAACAAGAAAAAGAAAAGAAGGTTTTATAAGATATTGTGAGGCAAAAAATATTTCATATGATACTTGTGAATTATTTGGATCACAAGAAGAATTTGAAATTTTGTTAGATAAATTTATAGAAGAGAATTTTAAAGATAATATAAAAATTGACGGGATTTTTGCTGTAACAGATAATTATGCTTTAGATTTTATTAAAAGACTAGAAAAGTTAAATATAAATATCCCAAAAGATGTTCAGGTTATTGGCTATGATGGAATGAGATCATGTGCTAAAGATGAATTTAAAATTTCAACAATAAGACAGCCTATTGAACTTATAGCACAGGAATCTGTCAATGCCCTTATAGATATTATTGAAAAGAAAAGTGTTAAAAAGGAAATAATTCTTCCTATAGATTTTATAAAGGGCTATACAACTAAATAATAATTATATGTTTTAATAGATTTCACTTAAATATATTTATTTAGTGAAATCTAATTAATTTTCAAAAAAATACTTGACTATAATCTGAAAACGTATTAATATTTAAACGAGGAAAAATGAAACGTTTCACGAAAGAAAAATTCATATTCATACAGAATACATTTTTGTATGGGAGGGAGAGTAACATGAGTAAAAATTATAAGCAAATTAGTGAAGAAATTTTAGAGCATATTGGGGGAAAAGATAATGTAGTTAGCGCAGCCCATTGTGCTACAAGATTAAGATTAGTTCTTAAAGATGATAGCACGATTAATATTAGTGCAATTGAAGCAATGCCAATAGTAAAAGGTAATTTTAATAATTCTGGGCAGTTTCAAATAATTTTAGGTTCTGGTACTGTTAATGAAGTTTATAAGGAATTTATAAAGCTAGCAGATATAAGTGAAGGTAGTAAAGAAGAATTAAAAAAGGAAGCAGATAAGAAATTAAATCCATTGCAAAAATTAATAAAATCTTTAGCAGATGTATTTGTACCTGTATTACCAATACTTGTTGCAGCAGGATTATTAATGGGTATAAATAATATATTAACTTCACAAGGATTATTTATAGAAGGAAAATCTTTAATTGAAGCTTATCCACAGTTTAAAGATTTAGCAGAAATGATTAATACATTTGCTAATACTGGATTTGCATTTTTACCAATATTCTTAGGATTTTCAGCTACAAAAGCTTTTGGTGGTAATCCATACTTAGGTGCTTGTATAGGAGCGCTTATGATTCATGGTGATTTATTAAATGGTTACAGTTATCCAGCAGCTGTTCTTGAAGGAACTGTACCATCTTGGAATATATTAGGTTTTTCTATCCTTAAGGTTGGTTATCAAGGAACAGTGCTTCCAGTTTTAGCATCATCTTTTGTGTTAGCAAAAACAGAAAAAACATTACATAAAATTATACCTTCAGTTTTAGATAACTTATTAACCCCATTATTTACTGTATTTATTACTGGATTATTAACATTTGTAGCTATAGGACCTGTTATGAGAATAGTAGGTAATGGAATAACAGCAGGGTTAATAGGATTAATTGATACATTAGGGCCAATAGGTGGAGCTATATTTGGTTTCTTCTATGCACCAATAGTTATAACAGGTATGCATCATAGTTTTACAGCAGTTGAAACTCAATTACTTGCAGATATAGCAACAACAGGCGGATCATTTATTTTCCCAGTTGCAGCAATGTCAAATGTTGCTCAGGGAGCAGCTGCTTTAGCAGTAATACTTACTCTTAAAAATGATAATAAAATGAAGGGAATAGCATCAGCTTCTGGTATTTCAGCTTTACTTGGAATCACTGAACCGGCTATATTTGGTGTAAATCTAAAGTTACGTTATCCATTCTTTGGTGCAATGATAGGATCGGCAGTTTCATCAGCGTATATAATGTTAACAAAGGTACTTGCATTAGCTCCAGGAGCGGCAGGACTGCCTGGTATTATTTCAATAAGACCAGATTCAATGGTTAACTATATAATAGGAATGGTAATATCAATGGCTGTTGCAGTTATTTCTACTATTATGCTAGCTAAGTTTATGAATGAAAAGAAGCAAGCATAAGATAATAAATAAAAAAGTAGAAGGATTAGATTATTCTAATACCTTCTATTTTACGCTATTAATATATAAATATTTTTTAGTTTATAAGTGATTATTTTAATATAAGGAGATAGATTTGAATGAAAGAATGGTCAAGAAAAGAAAGATATAGAACAATATTAGAAGCTACAGATGAAGAAATGAAAGAGTTAAAAAATAAGGTTGACAATTGTCCATATAGACAGGAGTTCCATATTCAGCCTGTAACAGGGTTATTAAATGATCCAAATGGATTCTCTTATTATAATGGAGAATATCATTTGTTTTATCAATGGTTTCCACTAGGCCCTGTTCATGGAATTAAGCATTGGTATCATGTATCATCAAAGGATTTAGTTCATTGGAATGATTGTGGTGTAGGAATAATTCCTACAGAATATTTTGAAAGTCATGGTGCTTTTTCTGGAAGTGGAATAGTTAAAGATGATAAGTTACACTTATTTTATACAGGAAATACAAGAAATGATGAATGGGTTAGACACCCTTACCAATGCTTGGCTGTTATGGATAGTGATAATAAAATAATAAAAAATGAGAAACCTTTTATAGAAGAACTTCCAGAGTCATATACTGACAATTTCAGAGACCCTAAAGTATTTAAGGAAAATGATAAATATTACTGTTTAATAGGTGCTGAAAGAAAAGAAAATAATCTTGGTACTGTTGTAGTATATGAATCAGATGATTTATTAAATTGGAACTTTAAAAGTGAGATAAAAAGCAGCTTTTTTGGTAATGGATTCATGTGGGAATGTCCAGATTATATAAAATTTGGTGATAAAGGTGTTCTTATATTCTGTCCTCAAGGATTAGAGCCAGAAGGGGATAAGTATAAAAATATATTCCAATCGGGATATCTAGTAGGAGATAAAATTAATTTTGATAACTGTGAATTTAAGCATGGAGAGTTTTTAGAACTTGATAGAGGATTTGACTTTTATGCGCCGCAAACTACAAAAAGTGATGATGGAAGAAATATATTAATTGGATGGATGGGATTACCTGAAATAGAGTATCCTACCGATGAAAATGGATGGGCTCATTGCTTGACTATACCAAGGGAGTTAACGTTACATGGTGATAAGTTAATTCAAAACCCAATAAGAGAGCTTGAAAGATTAAGGAAAAATAAAAGAAGTGAATCATATGCTTTAGATAATGAAGAAGTAGGCATTGAAGGATTCAATGGAAAAGTGTATGAAGTAGAATGCGATTTTAGAAATATTAGTGGTACAAGTGTAGGAATAAAATTAAGAAAAGGAAAAGATGAAGAAACAGTATTTTATTATGATATAAAAGATAATAAATTAGTTTTAGATAGAAGTAAATCAGGAAAAGATTTTGCAGTAGAATATGGTAGAGAAAGAAAGTGCGACTATAAAAATGAAAGCTTAAAGCTACGAATTTTTGTAGATATATCATCTGTTGAAATTTTTGTAAATGATGGAGAAGAAGTATTTACATCAAGAATATTTACTGATGAAAAAAGTAATGGAATCAGTCTTTTTGCTGAAGGAAAAACTGATATTGATATTAATATATGGAAACTAGATATTAAATCTTAAAATGATTACATATTTCGCCTAGAAATAATTAAGATTTCATCCAAGCATACCATATTAACTTAGAATATATAGTATAGAATACTCTTGCTTATAATAAAATGTAGGCAAGAGTATTTTGTTTAGATAAATAATATAAAGACCTAATTTGAATCTTTTCCATAAATTGTGTTTCTTCATAAAATATTCATATGAAGTTTGTACAATGAACTAGTAATATTTTAAGGAGATGTGATAGATATGAACATGACCCATTATATGTCTTTACTAGCAGATAATCAGCCTTGGAATCTACTTATTTTTATGGCGATACCTGTAATTTGCGCAGAAGCTCTTACAATATCAGAGTTTTTCATAATCTTTGATAGAAAGAAAAGTGGAACATTAAGAACTTTCAATAAGATTGTAGGAATATTTGATGGAGTATATTTCAGTGGTATTTTTATTTATTTATTAGTAACAGTTGTGATACCCTTAACTAAATTTGGAGGATGGCATGGAGCTATAGACGTGGTAGCTGTGGCATTTTATTTAGCAGGAGTTATATTTCTTCTGCCAATTACATTAATGGAATTAGGATTAATATTTAGAAATAAGACTATTGATGAAAAGATGAAGATTCACTTTATTCTTATTGGCGGATTTCTAGTTGTTTCACATATTGCAATGATATTTGGTATGATAAATCCTGAACTTATTAGTAGTATGCCAAACATGCATTAACTTATTTAAGATTGTTTGTATATAGGCTATAATATAAATAATTAAAATACGTGAGGTAAAATTTTATGAGAGGCTTGCTAGACACAAAAGTTGATTTTGTGTTAAAAAATATATTTGGATTTCTAAAGTATCCAAAAGTTTTAATATCCCATTTACATGCTGATTTAAAGCAAGTTAACAAAATCAAAAGTGTTGAAATAAAAGTTTGGCATTAGATATGACTATTATCTAGTGCCTTTATCTATAATGTAAGTTTATAGAAGAAATTTTCGTTGAGTGGAGGAAAATATGTATTTAGTATCTCTATATTTTGATGATAAAGCATCAAGAAAAATACAAGGATTTATAAATAAAGTAGCAATTAAAAGTGGTAATAATTTTATGATTGACAGAAAGGTTCCACCACATATAACTATTGCATCATTTCAAGCTGCTGAAGAAAACAAAATCATAGAAATATTAGATAAAAGGATTAAAGATATTGAAATAGGAATAATAAACTGGGGATCAATAGGACTATTTAAGTCATCTGTTATATTTTTAGCACCAATTTTAAATGAATATCTGCATAATTTATCAGTTAGTATATATGAAAGTATATCTTTAGTAGAAAATATATGTATTAGTAAATATTATATGCCATTTCAGTGGATGCCCCATACAACTATTGCAAAAAAGCTGACTAGGGAAGAACTGATGGCAGCATTCCAAGAGTTAGAAAAGAACTTTACTATTTTTAGCGGCATGGTAACAAGAATTGCTTTATCTAAGACTAATCCTTATGAAGATATTACTGTATGGGAGTTAGATAATAAAAAAATATTTAGTTCATGAAATAAAAGCTATATATGATTTAATTAATTTTTTATTTCAGTAATAAAAAAGAAAAGTATAAATAATATTAAAGAGATTTTTTAGCAGATGTAGATCAAAATAATTCAAACAAATGAAAGAAAATATATGTACGAATCATTTAATAAATTTTTAAAAGTATGTTATAATAATTAATAATAATGATTATTAATTAATAAAGGAGAAACATAAGATGATAGAAGTAAAAGATTTAAATGTTGATAGTTTACAATGTACTATTACTTTTGTATATGAAGATCAACAAACAGATAGTAAGATTTTAGAAAGATTGAAGTCAAAAAAAGTATTTGAAGGAAAAAGTGAACAAATATTTTATAGAACGACTAATGATTTAAATTATGAGATTTTTGTGGGATTAGGCAAATATGAAGAGCTAGAAAGAAATGACTTTGTAAATGCAATTGCTAAAGCTATGAAACAAGCTGAAAAGTTAAATGTAGATAACCTTGGTATTTACTTTATAAAAGTTAAAGAGTTATGTACAGGTGCTACTACAAAAGCTATAGTTGAAGGTGTGAAATTATCAGGCTACAAGTTTAGCAAGTATAATAAAGGGAAAGAAAGCTATAATCCATATGTAACTATATTAGGTGCACCAAAGGAAAAGGCAGGAAAGATGGTAGAAAAAATAGCAGAAGCTAGCAATGTTATTGATGGTGTAATTTTAGCTCGTGATCTTGTAAATGAACCTGCCAACATATTATATCCAGAAACTTTAGCAGAACGTGCAGCCTTAGTTGGAAAAGAAAGTGGATTTGAAGTAGAAATATTAGATAAAAATGAAATAGAAAAATTAGGAATGAAGGCATTTTTAGAGGTTGCAAAAGGATCTATTCATGAACCAAAATTAATAGTTATGAGATATATGGGTAATCCTAAGAATAATGAAAAAATTGGGCTTGTAGGTAAGGGTCTTACTTTTGATACAGGTGGATATTCTCTTAAACCATCAACATCTATGGACACTATGAAAAGTGACATGGGTGGAGCAGCAGCTGTTATTGGCACAATGCAAGCATTAGCAAAGAATAAAGTACAAAAGAATGTAATAGCGGTAGTAGCAGCTTGTGAAAATGCTATTTCAGGTGGAAGCTATAAACCAGGAGATATTATTGGGTCTATGGCAGGTAAGAATATAGAAGTACTAAATACAGATGCAGAGGGTAGATTAACATTAGTTGATGCTATTACTTATATTATTGAAAAAGAAAATGTAGAAAAAATAGTAGATGTAGCAACACTTACAGGAGCAGTATTAGTAGCCCTTGGTACTGAAATAACAGGTGTAATAAGTAATAATGATGATTTTTATGATGAATTATTAGTAGCAGGAAAGAGAAGCGGAGAAAAATTCTGGAGACTTCCAAATGATAAGTGCTTTAAAAAATTATATAAGGGTGACTTTGCAGAACTAAAAAATACTGGTGGACGTAATGCTGGAACAATTACAGCTGGTATGTTTATAGAAGAGTTTGTACAAGATAAGCCATGGTTACATCTAGATATTGCTGGAACTTCTTGGACAGATAATGGAAATGATTGTACACCTAAGGGAGGAACAGGAGCACCTGTTAAAACATTATATGAACTTGTTGTAAAACATGTATGCAAACATTCTAAATAATTAAATTTCCATTAACTATTATAATGAATGGAAATCTAACTAAAGCTGATAAAATAATAAAATTAATAAGAATTGTATCATAAGTAAATTATAAATTTATTGAAATTGGATATGAGAATAGAAAGTGATTATACTAATATTTAATTGAAGATAAATACTAAGAATAGAATTTTTAGGTATTATATTTACAAAAACAAACTTATATTATAAAATATATTAAAAGCAATGAAAAGAAGAGTAGGTAAAATAGTTCATTTTCAGAGAGCTCTGCATGGTGAAATGGAGCAATGGATTTTTATTGAAGAAGGTCTTGGAGCTGCACACTGAGTCTACTTTGTAGAGGTAGGATGTGACGGAATACCCCGTTATAGGTATAGAGTATCTCGTTTTTTGATGTACTTGAAGAGGTGTATACGGCAACGCATGCATAAACTGAGGTGGTACCACGAATTTATAACTTTCGTCCTCAAGATTAGAAATCTTGGAGGTGAAAGTTTTTTTATTTGAATCAAATTAATCAATAAAATAAGTAAAGGTGGTAACAAAAATGTATGAGCAATATGAAAATTTAGATGAATTAGAAAATATAATGACAGATGCAAATGAATTTATAACAGAAAGAATAAAAAAGCTAAATAAGCTTAATGAATTAGGAATAAATCCATATCCTTATAATTACGATTATAGCAAAAAAACTTATACAAAAGACATATGTGATAATTTTGATACTATTGATGAGGGTGAGATATTTTCTTTAGCAGGAAGAATAATGTTTCTTAGAAGAATGGGAAATGCAACTTTTGCTAATATAGTAGATGAAAGAGGAAATATACAAATATTTTTTAGTAAAAAATTAATTGGAAATGAAAATTATAATATTTTAAAATTAATTGATGTTGGGGATATTGTTGGGATAGAAGGAAATGTATTTAAGACTAAGACTGGAGAAATAACTATTAGAGCAAACAAATTTGAATTGTTATCTAAATCAATAAGAACCCTTCCCGAAAAATATCATGGAATTCAGGATTCAGATTTAAAACAAAGACATAGATCTTTAGATATGATAATGAATTCAGAAGTTAAGGAAAGATTTATAAAACGTTCTAAAGCAGTTACTGCAATTAGAGAATATTTAAATAATATGAATTTTATTGAATGTGATACTCCTGTACTTGATACTAAATATGGTGGAGGAGAAGCAAAACCATTTAAAACTTTTGTTAATGATTTAGACTGTGAAGTATATATGAATGTTTCTCCAGAATTATATTTAAAAAGACTTATTGTTGGAGGAATAGAAAGAGTTTATACATTTGCAAGATCTTTTAGAAATGAAGGAATTGATAGAACACATTATCCAGAATTTACTCTAATGGAATGTTATATGTCTTATGCGGATTATGAGGATATGATGAGAATTATGGAAGGAATATATGAATATGTATTTATGTCCATTAACGGCTCTACCAAAATAAAATATGGTGAAGAAGAAATTGATTTTAAAGCCCCATGGAAAAGAGAAACTATGTGTAATCTTGTAAAACAAGATACAGGTATTGATGTAGAGAATTTAACTAAAGAAGAAATTATCAATAAAATTAAAGAGAATTCTCTTTTGATTGAGGAACAAAATGAAGGTTTAAATATAAATGAAGTTTCTAAAGGAGAATTAATAGTAAATCTTTTTGAAGCATATAGCGAGAAGAAATTAATACAACCTACTTTTGTTATAGACTTTCCAAAAGAATCATCACCACTTTGTAAAGTTCATAGGGAAAATCCAGATTTAATTGAAAGATTTGAGCCATATGCTTATGGGGTAGAGCTTGGAAATGCTTATTCAGAATTAAATGATCCATTAAGACAACGTATATTATTACATGACCAAGCTGAAAAACTAAGAGGAGGCCTAGAAACAGCAAGTCCAATGGATGAAGAGTTTGCTATAGCTATTGATACAGCAATGCCACCAACTGGAGGCTTAGGTATTGGTATCGATAGAATGATAATGTTTCTGACTGGATCAAATACAATAAAGGATGTTATTGCATTTCCTTTAGTTAAAAGATAAAAACAAAAAATAGAAATACTAGATAAATAAAAAGATAACATCACTTGCAGTCAAACGATTTTTAGATTATATTAGAAAAATTTTTTTGTATTAGAAAATACAACTATGAAAGAACAGGTGTCCACATTTTATGTATATCTCTAAGAAAGAAAACTAATAAATCCATAGATAATTCCAATGTTTATAAAGTCTATAAATAATGATCCTACTATTGGTACAATGAAGAATGCAGTCCTTGAATATACATATTTTTCAGTAACTGAATTCATATTGGCCATTGCATTTGATGTAGAACCCATTGCAAACCCAGTTAAACCTGCTACCATTACGGCTGAATCATAATTCTTACCCATTAATCGATATGATACAAAGATACCATAAATGTACATCATTATACATTGTGATAAAAGTAAGAGTAACATTGGAAGTGCTAAGTTTATTAAATGCCAAAGCTTTATAGAACAATTGAAAATGGAAAAAGAATATATAAATATATAATAATTTAAAAAAATAACAAAAATATGATAGAATAAGTAAAAGGGAATTAATGCCGTAGTAATTGTCATAGTAGCTTTATAAGAAATGAAAGATCACATAAAGTTTAGAGTGATGAAATAATTTAATATTATGATAGAGATTAAGATGAATAAGGTGTGGGGGAAAATGTATTGGAAATACAGAAATTATTAAAAACAGATGCAGCAAAAAAGATATTTGCAGTGGCTATATTAATAGCAGGGGCGTTATGCTTAATGCCATTTAGAGAGTTGTTGTTATTAACATTTATCATTTCATATATTTTGTGTCAGATAGAAAAAATTATAGATTATTTTGTTAATAAAATAATAATGCTTAATATAAGTAAAAAAATAATAACATATATTGTACTTGCAGGTATACTTGTGTTATTTATTGCTGCAGGATCTATATATATTCCCAAATTAATTGAAGAATTGCTTGGATTAAATGGTGAATTATTTAAACTGCTTGACAATATGAAGATTAATAATGATTTTATGAACAATTATATTTTAAAGATGTCAAATACAGAATATTTTATTAACTATTTTAAAGATAATACAGATAACATATTAAAAACTATATTAACATTTAAAGATGAAACAATAACAGTATTTTCTTCTTTAATTTTAAGCTTATTGTTTTTATTAAGTAAGGACGCTATGGTAAAGTATTGTAGAAAGTTCAATAGCAGCAAGGTATCCTTTTTATACACAATATATAAAAACTTATTTAAAAAATTTATGAATTCTTTTGGGAAAGTCATGCAGGTACAGATAACTGTTGCTTTGATAAATTCAATTATATCAATGATAGGTTTATATTTTTTAGGTTTTCCTGAAATTATGTCTCTTGGTATTATGATATTATTTTTATCTTTAATACCTGTCTTTGGAACAATAATA
Source organism: Clostridium neonatale (assembly GCF_900465025.1). NCBI lineage: Bacteria > Bacillati > Bacillota > Clostridia > Eubacteriales > Clostridiaceae > Clostridium > Clostridium neonatale. The sequence continues at coordinate 159,990 of NZ_UICR01000002.1, read as the reverse complement.
TCATTGTTTCCATTATGCCTTATAGCATTGCAGATTGGTGGAATTAAAAAGATTATTGAAGTGATAATTCTTATTATTATCATACATGCATGTGAAAGCTATGTTATAAGTCCAAAATTAATGTCTGACAAATCTCATTTACCAATATTTATGACATTTTTTTTGCTATTGATGGGAGAAAAACTTATGGGAGTATGGGGACTGATACTGGCTATTCCCTTATATATGTTTTTTATGGATTTGCTTGATGTGAAGTAGAGCCATAAAAATATTATAACTTGATTATAGTATGGAGAACCGTATCATAAATTTTATAATGGAAATAATAACATTGAATGCAGATAGAAAGCGATTTAAGTGTAGTAATTAAATATTTTAAAAATATATATGTTCTAAAAAAATATATATGTTCTAATTAAGAATATTCATTAAAATCTGCCCTAAGCCCAAAAAGGATATATGGCTCATATGAAGTAACTTTATTGAAACTTATATATTATAATAATGTAAAAATAGTGAGGAATGCTTAGAGTAATAATAACTTTGGGCATTCCTTTTTGGAATACAGACAAATAAATCTTATAAATAAGATTACAGGAAATTAACAATATGTTAGCTATACATTGGGATAGAGGAGTACATATAAGGTATAATAAATTTTATCACACATAAAGAAATAATAAATTATATGTGACAATGTCACTGATAACTTTCAAATCCCAGATTATAATTAGGACATGAAATTAGAAAAATTTTACTTTAAAATAATAAGCGAGAGTTTAAGGAGTTGATAGCATGTCTAAGAAAATTATAATTGTAGGTGGAGTTGCAGGAGGAGCGTCAACAGCAGCAAGACTTAGAAGATTAGATGAAAATGCAGAAATAATAATGTTTGAAAAAGGTGAATATATATCATTTGCAAACTGTGGACTTCCATATTACATTGGAGAAGTTATTAATGAAAGAGAAAAGTTAATTGTTCAGACTGTTGATGAAATGAGCAGTAAATTTAAAATAGATATTAGAAATTTAAGTGAAGTAATAAAAATAGATAAGGAAAATAACAAGGTAACTGTAAAAAATCTTAAAAACAATGAAGTCTATGAAGAAAATTATGATGTATTGGTTTTATCATTAGGTGCAAGTCCTATAAAACCTCCTATACCTGGAATACAGGAATGTAAAAACTTGTTTACATTAAGAAACATTCCAGATACAGATAAAATCAAGGCCTATGTTGATAATGAAAGACCGAAGAAAGCTGTAGTAATCGGAGGAGGATTTATTGGCCTTGAAATGGCTGAAAATCTTCATGAAAGAGGAATTGAAATTACACTTGTGGAAGCAGGAAAACAGGTTATGGCACCTCTTGATATAGAAATGGCACATATTATTCATGATGTATTAATAGATAATGGTGTTAATCTGATTTTAAATGATGGAGTTAAAGAATTTAAAAACAATGGTAAAAAAGTCGTACTATCAAGTGGTATGGAAATAGATACAGACCTAATAATACTATCTATTGGTGTAAAACCAGAAACTTCAATAGCTAAAGAAGCAGGAATCAAGGTTAATGAACGTGGTGGAATCATAGTAGATGATCATATGAAAACTTCAAAAGATAATATATATGCATTAGGAGATGCTATTCAGGTTACAGACTTTGTAAATAAAGAGCCAGCAATGATACCACTTGCATGGCCAGCAAATCGTCAGGGAAGAATAGTTGCAGATAATATATGCAAACGAGAATCTTCATATAAAGGAAGCCTTGGATCATCTGTAGCCAAAGTATTTGATTATACAGTGGCAGTTACTGGAAACAATGAAAAAACATTAAATAAATTAGGAATCAATTATAAAGCGATTCATATTCATCCAAGCTCTCATGCTGGATATTATCCAGGATCTTTTCCAATAGCATTTAAGATGCTGTTTGATCCTAAATCCGGAAAAATCTTAGGTGCACAAGGTGTAGGCATGGATAAAGTTGAAAAGCGTATTGATGTAATTGCAGCAGCAATTAAAGGAAATCTTAATGTATTTGATTTGCAGGATTTTGAACCTTGTTATGCGCCACCATATAATTCAGCAAAAGATCCAGTAAATATGCTAGGATTTTATGCAGCTAATATAATTGATGGCTTAGTAGAAGTAATAGAATGGGATAAGATAGATGAACTCCATAAAGATAAATCAATCATAGTAGATGTAAGAGAAGAATTTGAACTTGTTACTGGAACATTAGAGAATTCAATAAATATTCCTTTAGGAGAGCTCAGGGATAGAATAGATGAAATACCAAAAGATAAGGATGTCTATGTAACATGCCAGGTTGGTCAGAGAGGATATGTGGCAAGCAGAATTCTAAAATCCTATGGTATTAATGCAGTAAACATCGATGGAGGAATGAAAACTTATCTTTATGTAAAGAGAGCTGAGGAAAGTATAAAAAATCAATTTAACAATAAAAGAGAAGAAGAAATAAAAGAAGAGGTAGCTGTAATGAATCTTAACGATTTAGATGTAAGTGAAATTAATGCAAATGTAACATTAAATGCATGCGGACTTCAATGCCCTGGACCTATAAGAAGAGTATTTGAAGAAATTAATAAAATGAATGAAGGAGAAGTACTTGAAGTAAAAGCAAGTGATCCTGGCTTCACTAAAGATATAAAATCATGGTGTGAAAAGACAGGTAATACTCTTTTAAAATCAGAATTTGATAAAAAGAATAAGAATTTCGTTGCTATAGTTCAAAAAGGTACAAAGAATAAAGAAACTGCTCAGGTTCAGACTAAAGATAAAAATGGAGCTACACTTGTAGTATTCAGTGGTGATTTTGATAAAGCAATTGCTTCATTTATAATAGCTACAGGAGCAGCATCAATGGGTAAAGAGGTTACAATGTTCTTTACATTCTGGGGATTAAATATATTGAAGAAGAAGGAAAAAGCAAAAGTAAAGAAGGATGCAATGGAAAAGATGTTCGATATAATGCTTCCAAGTAATGCAGAAAAATTACCATTATCAAAAATGAATATGATGGGTATGGGACCTGCAATGATAAAACAGATTATGAAAAAACATAATGTTGATGATTTAGAAACATTAATAACCAATGCAATAAATATGGGCGTAAGAATAGTTGCCTGTGCAATGAGCATGGAGCTTATGGGAATAAAGAAGGAAGAATTTATTGATGGTGTAGAAATAGGAGGCGTTGCATCTTATTTAGGTGCTGCTGATGATTCAGGAATAAATTTATTTGTATAGTTTGTAAAATTATCTTAAATAAAAAAGCTAAATTTTGGCGCCAATAATGAAAGTATAAATACTATAATATATGAGCATTAATTCAGGAAATAATTTTATGAAAAATAAAAAATATAACTATGATGAAAAAATGAATAGAGATACATATGATGAGTGTAACAATGGTTCAGAAAATTTTTATGAAATGAGCGAAAGTGATATTGAAACTTTAGAGTTATTAGGGTTACAAATATTATTAATATATATTAATATTTATGGATATATTTTTTTGTATAGATCATCACTAGAAGGTATTGAACTGATTTTTAGTCAATATTATAATGATAATATAAATAATACAGCTGCAAGAGCGGATAAAACAGGTTTAAAAGCAGTGTATATTTTCTTTATAGCTCAATTAATATCTACAGGAATAGCCATTGCTAAATATAATATTTTATATAAAAGGAAGCTGAATCAAGAGATTAATTATTCACTTGCACCTAATATATATATTATTATTAGTAATCTAATAAGTATAATAGCATATATTTATCTTATTAATGGAGCAGAAGGGATTTTTTCAAGGGATCAAGGACAAACTATTTTGGGAATTTAAATTATATAAATAAATGAATATGTATTGGCTATAGCCTGGAAGGCATACACAATGGGAATATGTAAATAATAAAAAAGAGCACTGCTGGAAAGAAAAAGTAGTGCTCTTTTCAATCAGCTATTATAAATATAAACACATTACAAGTTAGGGAACATTTTAATTTGCTTCATGACTTTATTTTTTTAATTGTGCTATCTCATTCTTAACAGACTTTAAAAAATATTCTGATGTACGTGAAAATATTTGATACTTTTTCCAAACCATTGCTAGATTAACCTCTAATTTTGGCTCTAATGGTTTGAAGCATAGAGGACTATTGCCTGTAGTATTTACAAGTCTGTCAAGACATAGAGCATATCCTATTCCTTCTTCAACCATTAAAGAAGCATTATAAATCAAATTGTATGTTGCAATAACATTCAATTTTTCAAAATCTTTGCCTAACCAGCCTGAAATCTCATTGTTGACAGTTATATCGCTAATGTAACATCACTTACTATTGCTATGTTATTTTTTGCAATAGTAAATGGATTAGCATTAATAGCTACCATCATGTTTATTCCTACTTCACCAGTAGAACATAGGATGTCTTATGGAGAACAATTAGGTGCTTTAAAAGAAAAGAATGTTTGGATTTCGATTGTAGGTGTAATGTTGCTAAATGGTTCAATCTTTGGTGTCTATAGTTATTTATCAGAATACCTGAGTCAAGAAACAGGGTATAGTATATCTGTTATCAGTATCATTCTATTTGCATATGGAATGGCGAATATAATTGGAAATGCTCTAATTATGCTTAGCGGTGTATTTATTATTATGCGTATCAAAACACAAGAAAGCAAACAAAAGGCAATTGGATAGCAGAGGAATTATGCTATTTGATAGCACGTAGTCTTGGAATAAATTGTGCAGAAACTAAGTATCTTGGAAATGGACTTAGTTTATAATTTTATGTATAATTATAAATTAGAACATTTCTAATTTATATAAGGAGAATAAAATGAAAGTTGAACTTAATGATGTAATAGAGGCAATAGAATTTGAAAATGAATTATTAAATCATTTTTATAATAAAAAGACTGGGGTAATTATTTATAAAGAAGATTTTACTACAGCATCTTATAATGCAGAAGATATAAAAAGGCTTGATGAACTTGAAGAGTGGGAAAGAGAGCTTGTAATTAATTTACATGATTTAAAAGAGAACCCAGAAGATTATATTCAGCTTCCTGTAAAGGATGAGTCATACGAATTAAATATAATGATGGAGTTTTGTAATTCTTTTAGCGATATTAGTATGCCAGATAAAATTGAAAAAGAAGAAGATTTAAGGAAAATAATTCAAGATAAAAATCTTTTAAGTGAATGGTATGATTATAGAGAATATAGAGAAAGAGAAATTGCTATTAAGTGGTGCGATGAAAATAATATTGAATATATTGTATAAATGATTTCAATAATATAGATTTAGGAGAGTAAGATGGTAGATCTAAAAAGCAGTGCAAAGAAATTAAAATTAGACATACCCGCTGTATACATTGCATTAAAAAAGAAAGAAACACCTATAATTGCAAAAGTTTTTGCTTTAATTACAGTTGGATATGCTTTATCTCCTATTGATTTGATACCAGACTTTATACCTATTATAGGTTTTTTAGATGATTTAATCTTACTTCCACTACTCATAGCAATAACAGTTAAATTTATACCTAAAGAGATATTTAATAAATGTAGAGATGAAGCAGAAAATCTCTGGAATAATGGGAAAACTAAAAAATGGTGTTTTTCAATACCAATCATATTAATATGGTTAATGATAGCTTTATTACTTATTAAAGTATTTATTAAATAACAGTTAAACTATACAAACTATAAATAAAGTGGACATTTTTTTAGATGTTCACTTTATTTATAGTATTTATTAATATTGATTTAAAACGGATTCTTAATAAAAATGAAGAAAGCAGTTAAAAATTAAAAAATGATAAAAATATATTAATGAAAAGTTATTTAATATATAAGAATAATTTTTAAATTATATGCTAAGTAATATTATTAAATTAAAAGATTAGTTTATCACATTGTATTAAATGGTTTAATAGAAACTCTTGAATATATTAATGAATTAATATTAAAATTAAAGTAAAAAATATATTTAAAATTAAGATGAAATGAGGTGGAGTTATGAATGAAATAATGAATCAAGCTAAATTATTGAAGGATGACCTTATAAGTTATAGAAGAGCTATTCACAGAAATCCTGAAGTAGGCTCAGAATTGTCAAAAACTAAAACGTATGTAATTAATAAGTTAAAAGAGTTTGGTTATGATCCAGAAGAAATATGCGAAAGTGGGATAGTAGCAACAATTGAAGGACCTAAACCAGGAAAGACATTCTTATTAAGAGCTGACATGGATGCACTACCAATGAGTGAAGAAACTGAATGTAATTTTAAATCAACTAATGGATGTATGCATTCCTGTGGCCATGATATGCATACAGCAATGCTTTTAGGAGCCGCAAGATTACTTAAAGAAAATCAACAACAAATAGAAGGAACTGTTAAAATAGTATTCCAGCCAGATGAAGAAGGATTCACTGGAGCTAAAAAGATGATAAAAGCAGGAGTACTTACAAATCCTAAAGTTGATGCAGCTATGGCAATGCATGTCCACTCAGGAACACCTTCAAATGTAGTATTATGTGGCTTAGGTACTAGTATAGCTGGGTGTAACAGGTTTAGAATTGTTGTAAAGGGTACTGGATGTCATGGGGCTATGCCTGAGCTAGGTGTAGACCCAATAAATATAGCTTCTCATATATACATATGTTTACAGGAGATAACAAGCAGAGAAATATCAGCTACTGAATCAGCAGTTATAACTATAGGAAAATTTACTGGAGGGGATGCTCCAAACATAATACCTAAAGAAGTTATTATGGAAGGTACTATTAGAAGCTTAAATAAAGAAATAGGTGAATTCATATTTAATAGAATGAATGAAATAGTAACTTCTACTGCTAAGATGTTTAGGGGAGAAGCTGAATTAATAGAATTATCTTCAGTACCTCCATTAAGTAATGATAATAATTTAGCTCATGAAATTACTGATTATATAAAGGATTTAGTAGGTGAAAATTCAGTGATATTATTTAACTCTGGAGGAATGGGTTCAGAAGATTTTGCTTCTTATTCATATGAAGTTCCAAGTTTATATGTCATGTTAGGGGCAGGCACAAAGGAGGAAAATGCTTTATATGGCAAGCCAATGCATAATCCTAAAGTTGTATTTAATGAAGAGATATTACCTACAGGAGCAGCTATGCATGCATATAGTGCAATTATGTGGTTGAAAAATAATAAGTAAATTATGATTTTTCGGTGTAATAGTTAAAATCTAATAATAATTCATATATAAAAGAGGCTGTCTAACTAATAAAAAGTTTTCTACAATGTATTGTAGAAAACTTTTTAATGCGACAGTCTCTCTCTTTTTCTTAATAAAAAAGATAAGGGTGTGGAGGAAAGAATGGTAATAATTCTAATGCAGCCACATTAGCGAATGGGAAAAATCTACGTCTAAAACGTCTAAATCTTCTTCGTGGACGACGATGAAATCCAACATTTCCATGCTGTCTGTTTCCATCATAATTAGATTCATCATCATCATCTAGATCAATTACGTCCTCGCCAACCAACATGACAATACGATCTTGATCTATATTTTCAATCATTCCATCAAATATGCTTCCATCTGACATTATTAAAGTAACATTATAGTATAAGTATTTTTTGCATTTGCTTTTTAAATTTTGTGTGCTGTTGCTAGAGTCAAATCCGTCTAATAGCATTTTCTAAATCATCTCCTTTCAGATACATGATATTCATCATTAAGGAAAATCGTGCTATATGAAATGAACAAATTTTTATAGCTAAGCATAAGCAATGGCTATACTTACATAATATTAATATATACTATACTCTTAGTTTCTTTACCAATTTTCTGGAGGATATTAGATTATCCTTGTATTCATCTAAATCATCTTTTATCATGCCTAAATATAACAAATCAGTTAGAATTAAAGATGCATTTCTTGAAGAAACTGCACCAAGCCTCAAATCTTTTTCTTGAGAAGGAACATATAAAACTAAATCTGAGAATTTTAATAATGGGCTTTTTATAAATTGAGTTATTGCAATAGTTGCCGCACCTTGACTTTTTGCATATTCCATAGCTACATTTACTTCTTTTGTATTTCCACTATAGCTTATAGCAAGCGCTACATCTTCGTTAGTTATATAAGTTGTTGCAGCAAGTTGCATATGAAAATCATTAAAGAAAACTACATCATATCCGATACGAGATAATTTTTGTGCTAAATCATAGCAACAGATTCCAGAACTACTTATTCCAAATAAATAAATCTTTTTTGCTTTTTTCATTGCTTCAACAGCATTTCCTAAAGTTTCTATTTTTAAAAGCTTATAAGTTTGTTCGACAGTTGAAGTATCGGAGGTCATAGACTTTTTTACAATAGTATTTAATGAATCTTTCGCACAAATTTCTTCAGAAAATAAAGGTAATTCATCGGTGTTATCTTTGGCAAGATCAACTTTTAGTTCACTAAATCCATTATATCCAAGCTTTTTTGAAAATCTTATAATAGCAGCTGGGGAAGTATTGGTTTTAGATGCAATGCTCTGAATAGAGTCATAAATTACCTCATTAACATTTTCTAAAATGTAAGTGGAAAGTTTTTTTTCATTTTTGGTTAGATTATCACAAATTTTAATTTTATAAATACAGCTCATACTAAGACCTCACTTAAGTTAAAATATATCTTTATATAATGTATTGTATCAAATTTTATTGTAATTTACATTAAGAATTACTTTTTATTGTTCTAATAGCATTAGATATATTACCGTTTTCTTTAGCTAAAATATTTGAACATATATTTTTATCTTTCTTTGTTAGAACCATGCAAATTGCAATTTTAACATTATAATCGCTTTCAATTAAATATTTATTTGCTTCTTCTAAAGTACATTCGCTGCTTTTAGCTATGATATTCTTAGCACGTTCTATTAATTTTTCATTAGTAGGCTGAACATCAACCATTAAGTTATGATACACCTTACCAAGTTTGATCATAAGAGATGTAGAAATCATATTTAAAATCATCTTTTGAGCAGTACCAGCCTTCATTCTTGTACTTCCAGTAATAACTTCAGCACCAGTTACAGCTTCTATAGATACTTTTGCATGTTTACCTATTATGGAATTATGAACACATGAAATTGCTCCTGTTAAAGCTCCAATTTCATTAGCATAATCTAATCCAGCAACTACATAAGGAGTTCTTCCACTTGCAGCAAGACCTATAACAGTATCATTTTTATTTAGATTAATTTTAATTAGGTCATCTTTAGCAAGAGTTAATGAATCCTCAGCACCTTCTTTAGCTTTTAATAATGCTTCATATCCACCAGCAATTATACCTTGTACTAATGATGGATCTACACCATAAGTTGGGGGACACTCGCTAGCATCTAAAACTCCTAGTCTACCACTTGTTCCAGCTCCAATATATATTATACGACCACCCAGAAGCATTCTTTCATATGCTAAGTCAATTAATTTTTCGATACTTGGAATAGCTTTTTCTACAGCAAAAGTTATCTTTTTATCTTCAGAATTAATTGTTGTTAAAATGTCTTTTGTATTCATAGTATCAATATTTACAGTATTTTCATTTATAGTTTCTGTATCAAGAACATTTAAATCAACTTTCATAAACATCACTCCTTGCTATTATTATATAAATAATAAAATTTAATTTCAATATATTAAATAAAAAAAGTAATTATTTTTTCAAAAAGAAAATTTATGAAAATACTAATTTTAAATTTCATATTATATAAAATTTAAAACTAGTATAGTAATTTAATATAAATTGATAGATATACAGTACTTTATATATGTTGATGCATAAGAATATATATTTTAAAAAATCTATATTTTTTATATTTAGGAATAAAAATAAAATTTATACATATAACTTTAGAAATAAAATAATATTTTAATATATAATATTTTTTATTGAAATATTATTGACAATACCATATGAGAGACTATAATAAAATTATAAAATAAATTTTGTAAATGTTACTGAAAAATAAATATATTGGTAAAATTATTTTCATCACCGACAACGTTTACTATATATTTAGTCAAGTAGCAGAAAGGAGTTATTTATGGATTATAAAAGAATTGCTAAAGAAGTTTTAACCTTAATAGGTGGAAGAGATAACGTTTATGGAAATGCTACATGTATGACAAGACTTCGTGTTACTTTAAAGGATTCATCTAAAGTAGATTTAGAAAATCTAAAAAAAGTAGAAGGAGTTATGGGCGTTGTTGAATCTGATACCTTACAAATTGTTTTTGGACCAGGAAAGGTAACTAAAGTTGGTCAAGAATTTTCTGAATTAACAGGTATAGCTCTTGGAACATCTGATGAAGTAAATGCAGAAGACCTTGCAAGAGAAAATAAGGCTGCTAATAAAGCAAAGCAGACAAATCCTGTACAAGTCTTCTTAAGAAAAATTGCTAATATATTTGTACCTTTACTTCCAGGAATAATTGCAGCAGGACTTATTAATGGTATAACAAATGTTATTAATGTATCTTCACATGGCTCTTTAAGTGGGCAATGGTGGTATGAATGTATAAGAACAATGGGATGGGCACTTTTTGCTTATTTACCTATACTTGTAGGTATGAATGCTGCTAAAGAATTTAAGGGCTCTCCAGTTCTTGGAGCTATGGCAGGCGCTATGTCAATTGCAAATGCAGCAATGCCCCTTTTAGCAAAATTTAATGATGCAGAAGTAATACTACCTCTTACAAATAAAGTATTTAATCCAGCAGCAGGTGGACTTTTAGCTGCACTTATAAGTGGTATGTTTTTTGCATTATTAGAACGTCAAATTAGAAAAATCATGCCAGATATACTTCAAACATTTTTCACCCCTTTATTAACAGTTATTATTGGATGTTTAGTAACATTATTAGTACTTCAACCACTAGGCGCATTCTTAACTACAGGAATTTTCGTAATATTAAACTTTATATATGATAAATTAGGGGTTGTTGGAGGATATATATTATCAGCTGGATTCCTACCTTTAGTAGCAGTTGGACTCCATCAAGCATTAACTCCAATTCATGCTATGCTAAATGATCCGAATGGAGCAACACAAGGAATAAATTATTTATTACCTATTCTTATGATGGCCGGTGGAGGACAAGTTGGTGCTGGTTTTGCATTATATCTAAAAACAAAAAATAAAAAATTAAAACAATTAACTAGAGATTCATTACCTGTTGGTATATTAGGAATCGGAGAACCAATGATGTATGCAGTAACTCTTCCTCTAGGAAAACCATTTATAACTGCTTGTTTAGGTTCAGGACTTGGCGGAATATTAGCTTCACTATTCCATTTAGGTACAGTATCACAAGGAGTATCAGGATTGTTTGGATTATTAATAGTTGTACCTGGAACACAACTTTTTTATATAATTGCTATGGTAGGAGCTTATATAGGAGGCTTCATATTAACATACTTCTTTGGAGTTGATCACCAAAGAATTGATGATGTTTATGGAAAATAAATAATAGAAAAAGGTGCTTAATATGAATGAATTTGGTATATCAATATATCTTGGGACAGGATATGAAAGAAATAAAATTATAATTGAAAAAGCTGTTAAAAATAATGCAAAATATGCGTTTACATCTCTTCATATTCCTGAAGAAAATTTAGAGAATTATGAAGCTGAAGTAAAGAAGTTATTAAACCTATGTAATACTAATAAAATTAATTTAATAGTAGACGTAGGACCAAGAACATTAAAGAAGCTTGGATTTAATAACTTTAAACAACTCAAGGAAACAAGCATAACTCATTTGCGTTTAGATTATGGATTTACCTATGAAGAAATAATTGAATTATCAAAAGATTTTAATATTGTATTTAATGCATCAACTCTACTAGATAAAGATATAAACGAATTAAAAAAGTTAAATGCTGATTTTTCAAAGTTTTATGCATGTCATAACTTTTATCCTAAACCATTAACTGGGCTATCTTTAAAAAAGGTTGCTAAAATTAATGAAAGATTAAAGAACTTAGGAATTACTACAATGGCTTTTGTATCTGGAGATAAAGAATTAAGGGGGCCTCTTCATATGGGGCTTCCAACAGTAGAAGAACATAGAAATGGAGATGTATTATTTAATATACTTCAATTAATAAAAGATGCTGAAACTGATATATGCTTAATTGGAGATATAGATAGTACTGATGAAGCTTATACTAAATTAAAGGAACTTTCAGAAGGATATATATCTTTAAATACTAAAATATATGAAAAATATTCATTTGTAAAAAATATGATTCACCATGAGAGACCTGATTCAAGTGAATATGTAATTAGATCTCAGGAATCTCGTGAATTTAGTTCCCAAGGAAAAGTATTTTCGCCAGATAATATTAAGGAACGCAGAAAAGGTAGCATATCCATTGGAAATTCAGAATATCTAAGATATTCTGGTGAACTAGAAATAGCAAGAAAAGACCTTGATATAGAGCCTAAAGTTAATATTATTGGATGTGTAATACATTCAGATATAAAATACTTAGATTACATTACTGATGGTATGGGATTCAAATTAATATAAAGTCTAAAAGGATGAAATCACTACATTTTATAAAGAATGTAGTGATTTTTTATTTTCTTAGAAATTATAATAAAGACTAATATGCGGACGAGGTGTCATAGGTGATGGAGAATAAAGCCAACTGGTTATTTCTAAGAAAGGCAAATCGTCACAATCTAAAGTGACAGTTCATGTTTCGTAATTCTTGTTTTTCATTCGAGCCATCGTTGTTATAATCATCTAAATGTGACTTAGTGATTTCTTTACATCAACTATTACTGATATGGTGAATCGTATCATAAATAATGCTTTTACTAAAATTAGATAATTAAATATAGGAGAGAGGTTAATTGTGCTTCACCTTCACCATTAAAACCACGAAAATAAGTATGTAGCTTTAATAGCTGCTTACATATGGTCGTGGTTTATTTTAGTTTTTAGACATTTATAGAAAGCTTTATCTTATAGCAGAATAAAAAAGGAGTGTATTAAAAAGCAGCAATTTACAAATAGGAATGAGTACTTCATTTTTGTATTTTTTCAAACTTAACTTGACGTTTTAACTTTCCTAAGGAGATTGGCTTAGCACTATCTTTGTAGTTCTCCCAAAGGCATACACTTGTAATATTGGTATTGTCATAAGTTTTAAAGAAATATTCACAAGTATTTGTATTAATAAAGGCAGTATATTTTGTATAGTCATAAGTAGCTCTATTTGTTATTACTACTCCTTTTGGAATAGAAACACTTTCCATAATATGAAAACATGCGTTTATTGCCTCTAAACTGTTATTAGGTGTCTGAATATGTGTTTTTTGATATGCTGTTCTTACAAATCTTTCTGGGGACGTGTAACCTCCTGGCAACTGCACAGTTCCTCCACCCTGACCAAATGGTTGTAAATTAATTTTTCCCCAGTATGCATCATCGTTTTGTGTTGGTGATACATCCATGTAATTTCTTAAATTAGTCATATGCCACTGAAAATCAGGACTGTTGGTCATAACTCCAATTTGATTCTGGAATATCTGTAGACCTTTTTCTGTTTGTTCAATAACAATACACTCTCCGCTTTTATCTGTGGCAATCCAATGTAAAGGTGCGACTGTATGTGTTACTGGATCTTCAAAACCTACAATACATATTTCTAGTAGGATTTCTTTAAGTTCTTTTACTGAACCACATCTTCCTAAAATATAATCGAGAAAATCTAAAGATGAAATAGGTTCCTTATCAATATAGTTTGATTGAGTTTTGTATTTTGCATAACCTGCAAAATATAATGTTGCAGCTGCAAATCCTTTTTCATTCACCCCATCAAAAAAGGCAAGGATTCCATCTATTTCCTGTCCGATTCCTATAAAACTATAGGGATTATAAGATTTATGCATGTTAAGAGCATTGTTCCGTACATAATATTTAGGTACAATATAAAGCTCAGGATCAATATCATAAGAAAAATCCATGGTTCTGCCAAAAAAGTTTTCCGACTGTTTTGATTGTAGCGTCATTGCTGTGCACATGTTAATTATCTGCCTCCTATACTTTATTTAAATAACCAGACCTTAGAAAGGTAGGTGTGTGGTAGACCGTATTTAAGCATATAAATTTATGCTCTTAAAGGAATAAATTCTATAAATAAAATGGCTATATATTTATAGATATACTTCCATGGGTAATAAAGTTCCATTTTGTATATAAAACCATGTAAGGCCTAGAACAAACATTTTATATTGTAATAAAGATAAGCCGAAGATGGCAGAATTACATTTTATAAAAGCTATTGTATTCTATTTGATTCGCATTTTTATAGAAGACTATATCATAGCCGCCTTGGCGATTTTTTTATTTTTGGCAGAAAACCAAAAGTATTATCTGAAATTAAAGTAATTTTATGCTACTTAGATATAGAAATTCTTCAAATATTATTAACTATGCATAGCTAATAAATTATTTATGAAAGTTAATTTGGATATATATAGTGTAAATATACTTAAGAAAACTCCAATGAATAATCCAACTAATACATCGGAGGGATAGTGAACGTATAAATAAAGTCTTGAAAATCCTATTAACGTAGCAGCTAATAGAGAAATTACTCCTAATTTTGTATTTGCACTAAAGATTATAGTTGCAGCTGCAAAGGAAGACATAGTATGTCCAGAAGGAAATGAGAAATCTTTTGGTCTAGAGATTAATAAATTCATTATACTATTTGCATCACAAGGTCTAACTCTTGCAAATAGTGGTTTCATGATTAAATTACATACAACTATGCAAAGTATCAATGAAGCTATTATTAATATTCCATACTTTCTATATGTCTTATTTATTAAAAAAATAAAAGAAATTATAAGCCAGAGAATACTCATATCTCCTAATTTTGTGATTAAAGGCATTATCTTATCTAGTATATTATTCTGTATATTAAGTCTAATAAATTCCAATATAAAGTTATCTATATTTAATATTGTTTCCATTATTCATCACTCTTTTCTTCAGATGGAAGTTCATTACCACAATTATTACAGAACTTATCTCCTTTGTTTACCACGTGGCCACATTTATTACAAGTGTTACTTATTTTTGTTCCACAATGGATACAATAAATATTATTTTTACTTTGAACTGCACCACATTTAAAGCAACTTTGATTATTTTGCTTGTAGATTAAATAAACAAAGACCCCAGCTAAGTTTGTGAACAATGTAATTATTCCCCATAAGGCAGGACTTAATTTTGATTTTTTTGCATTTTGATATATGAAAATAGAAAGTAAAACCCAATACATCATAAAGAAAAGCATAGCAGCAGCGCAGACAATTTTTATATACATTTCAGCATTTTGAATTGGATGTATGTCACTGATAAAATAGATTTTATCTCCAGTGCTTTTATTAGCACTATAACTTAATAAGTACAGCTTTTCATTATTAAAATTGTTTCTAAAAAATATTTCATTATTATGATCATGTTCTATTTCTTTTTCATTACCAAGAAAAGCTGCTCTTAAAATAAGTTCTTCGGATTTTACCAATTTAAAGTTTATATTAGAATCATTAGCTAAAGTTAAATATGAAGTTCTTTCATCTTTTTTAGATAATTCTAAATTAAATTCAGATTGATTGAATTGTGAGTTTTTAGCAGAGAATAAAACCCTATTATCTTTATTTATTATTAAAATATCTGCAATATCAGTTGACTTATTTGCAAAGTCAATAATATCAGCAGTTATAGAATCAGTTCCAATTTTTTCATCCTCAAATTTCTCACTAATTTTGTTATAATTTATGGCAAAAATAATCTTTTCTTTAAATTTATACCCTAAAAAGGAAATAGAAAATATTCCAACAACGAATGCACATATTATATATGCAACAGTTATTTTTTTAAAATTAAGCTTATCGATAAATCGGTCAATATTTTTCATTTATAAATCTCCCCTTTGCTAATATATATATATTACAAATTTAAATTTGTAATCAAATTATATTTATAATAAATTTGATGTACTGTATTAATAAAAATAGAAATTATAAAAAGTAGAATATATTTTAATTCAGATTCTTAATATAATCGGTGAAAGAATAATTGTAGAAATCATTAAAAACAACATAACTGGAAAACAAACTATTAAAATATTAATTCCCATAAAAACAAATAAAAATGGTATAGTTAAGAATAAAAAAGCGACAAGCATAAATAGTTTTTTTGCTTTTTCATCTTTTTTCTTTTCTTTTATCTGATAACATTTTCTTTCAATTTCATTATCAAGATTTAGTAGTAACTTGTTCAAATCCTCATCCATATTTTTTTCCTCCTGTATGCAAAATTTTATTTAGCTTTGTTATTCCACTATGTATTCTACTCTTTATGGTTTTAGGTTCTGTTTTAAATTTTTCAGCGATTTCTTTTAGAGTAAGCTGTTCTAAATACTTCATTTTTATGGCTTCTGCCTGTTCATATGGAAGCTTATCCATTTCTTTGAGAATTTCAGACACCTCAATATGATTTAGTACGGTATTTTCAAGATTAATACCATCATCAACATCTAATTCATAAATATCTAAGTTCATATTTATATTTTTTCTTAAATAATCTATATAGCAGTTCCTTGCAATTGTTAGAATATATGTGGAGAAAGTAGCTTTGCCATAAATATCAAATTTTTCGATATTTCTAATAACTTTCATAAAAGTCTCTTGTAATAAATCTTCACTTAAAACCTGATCACTCGTAAGCTTTAAGAGAAATTTAGAAAGATAAGGGTAATAGAATTTAATAAGTTCATTAAAAGCTTGTTTTTCACCCTTTTGGCAATTTTGTATTAACTTTGTTTCATCCAATATTTCATCCCCCGTTTCTAATTAATTACACGTTGCAGATTTAAAAAAGTTGATAAGTATTTAATAATATTCTAATTTAATAATATTCAACTTAGTTATAGACTATATGATAGTTTTAATTTTCACTATTTTAATATTATAAGGCATAATTATAATAAAAAATATCAACCTTTTCTTATTTTATACGTGTAATAAACATAAAGAAATTTAGATTGGAGGAAAGTATTAGAATATTTTAAAAATCAAAGAAAGGTTAAAAATTAATAGAACTTTAAGAAATGTACTTACAGGTTATGTAGTAAAATGTAGAGTATAGGAAGTATATTGGTATATTTAGATTTTAAGTAATAAAATTCTATGTGGTAGTTATAAAATTAGAAGGAGAAGGAGAAAAAATGAATACATTAACTTATGTTATAGACATATTTTTACATCTTGATAAATATCTTGGGCTAGTAATAAATAATTATGGTTTTGAAACATATTTAATATTATTTTTAATAATATTTTTAGAGACAGGTTTGGTAGTCACCCCATTTTTGCCTGGGGATTCATTAATATTTGCAGCAGCAACATTTGCAGCTATAGGAATGCTTAATATTCATATATTAGTAGCTATTTTAATTATAGCGGCAATTTTGGGTGATACTGTAAATTATGAAATAGGCAGAGGATTTGGAAATAAGATAATCAAAGTTGGGAATGGCAGGCTTATAAAGCAGGAACATTTAGATAAAACAAATAAATTCTATGAAAAATATGGTGGAAAGACTATAATCGTTGCAAGATTTATTCCAATAGTCAGGACTTTAGCACCCTTTGTAGCTGGTATAGGAAAAATGCATTATAAAAATTTTATATCATTTAATGCAATAGGGGGGATATGCTGGGTATTATTAGTATCAAGCCTTGGGTATTTTTTTGGAAATATTCCAGCAGTTAAAAATAACTTCACAATTGTTATAATGGCAATAATAATTATATCAATAATGCCAGCTATAATTGGCTTCTTAAAAACTAAGTTTAATAAAGAAACTCCAGAAATACAATAAAGTTAAATATATAATGTTGTGATTAATATTCTGACAAATCTAATGCTACATAGCCATGCTTCATGAAAAAAGATTATCTTAACATATTATGGAGAACAATTTAAAATTTATATTAACATGAGCCTTGAAGAACAGGAAGAGAACCTTTCAGGATTTGTACCTGTTGGCTAAAGTAAAAAGAAATATAGTAGAGAGATATAAAACTATCTGTTTTTGACAAAATAAAAATGACTGTATCAAAAAATAATTTGATACAGTCATTTTTTATAAAATATTAAGGAGTGAGCTTTAATAGTCATGTCATCATTAAAAATGATAAATGTATCTGATAATAATATGATATAAATATGTAACTGGGAAAAGCATCAAAGTGTTTAAGCTATGAATCGTGCAAAGGAAATGAATAAAGAGAGAGTTAAAGATATTTTGGCATATTAAATGATATTAGCCTTAGATATATTTTAAGCAATTAAAAGCAGTTAATGAAAAAGAACTTGTGTAAAAGCAGGTTCTTTTTTAGATTTTATATATTATGATAAAGAAACGTGAAATTTTCAAGAATCATATACAATATAATAATAATGCAGCAAATTTTAAATATTTTAATGAAAAGATGATAATAATGAAAAAATTTATATTTATCTTTTTTATTAATATATTTATAAAAGTCAGTATGTTTATAAAAAGTTTAGATTTTAAAGAAAAATGATAAAACTTAGAAAATAATAAAAATTTAGAAAATGAAGAAATAGTAGAAAATTTTCTGTTTATAGTTTAAATATGGAAAGAATATGATTATTCAGATGAAGCACTTTAAACATAAACAAGAAATCTTAAAGAAATAAGTTTAAGGTATACTAGGTATTTGATATAGTCATGGCTACAGTAGATTATTTACTTTAAGAAAGATGAAAAATAGGATATAATATAGAAAAGATTATATTTGAGCGGCTATTTAAAGGAGTGATAATTATGGCACCATTAGCAAAAAATCTTGTTGTATCTTATGATGAATTTTTGAAAATAAAAGAACAAAGTAAAGAGATATTAGAATATATTGATGGTGTAATATGTATGTCACCATCTCCATCTACAAAGCATCAGAGAATTTCTAGTAAATTACATGCAAAATTATTTAATATTTTAGAAGAAAAGAGTTGTGAAGTTTTTCATGCTCCATTTCATATAGTATTAAAAAGGGATGACATAGAAGGTGAAAGGCTGGTAATACCAGATTTATGTGTAATATGTGACAAAAGTGGTTTTACTGAAAATAAATATATAGGAGTTCCTAGTTTAATAATAGAAATTTTGAGTCCATCAAATCAATCACATGATTTAGTAACTAAGTTAAATTTATATATGAAATATGGAGTAAAAGAATATTGGATAGTTAATCCTATATTAAATACGGTTATGCTATATTCTTTAAATAAAGAAAATGTATATGAACAAACAATAGTGAAAACAGAAGTTGGAGTTGTTAAATCTAAACTTATAGAAGAGTTTGAAGTAGATATAGAAAAGTTATTTAACTAAATATTTTTATAAGCAGGAAAAGCAGATAAGATTAAATTAAAATAGTCTTATTTGCTTTTTTTAGTTATAAAGCTGATTTTATAAAATATAGAAAAAATATAAAATCAGCTGTTTTTTATAATATAGATGAAATTTTCAAGAAAGTTATAAAAGTTTAAAAACATAAAAAATATGAAAAGATGGCTGTTATTAACGGATTTATCAACCGTTAATAACAGCCATTTCTATTAGACTTATAAAATTATTATTCACAAAATGATAAATATAATAAAGAATATATTTGGTGAAAAGTAAGTTTTTAAAATTTATATTATTTTACGTACATTCCACCAGGGATTTCAGCTAAATTAACTATAATATTTTTCTTTTGAGTATAAGCTTCTAATATAGTTTTATGAGTTTCTCTGCCGATTCCTGATTCTTTATATCCACCAAAAGTTGCTCCAGCAGGGAATGTATTATAAGTGTTAACCCATACACGGCCAGTTCTTATACCTCTAGCAACTCTTATTGCACGATTTAAGTTTGTAGTAAATACTCCGCCACCTAGACCGTAGTCACTATCATTTGCCATGGCAATAACTTCTTCCTCAGTCTTAAATTTAATAACAACTCCAACTGGACCAAAGATTTCTTCTCTAGCGACTCTCATATCATTAGTTACATCTGTAAGTAATGTAGGTTTCATAAAGTATCCATTCTTAGCATCACCTTCAATGAATCTTTCACCACCAGTGGCTACTTTAGCACCTTCTTGCTTACCTATTTCTATATAATTAAGAATTTTCTTAAGTTGAGCTTCACTAACTTGGGCACCCATTTGAGTGTTAGGATCTAATGGATTTCCAACTTTAACTTTTTCAAAAGCAGCAATTGCTTTTCCCATAAATTCATCATAAAAATCTTCTTGTACAAAGATTCTAGAGCCAGCTGAACAAACTTGTCCTTGATTGAATAAAATACCTAATTGAATTCCTTCTAGTGCAAGGTCCATATTTGCATCACTGAAGAAGATATTAGCAGATTTTCCTCCAAGCTCTAAAGTAGCAGGGATGATACGCTCTGCAGCAGCAAGTCCAATTTGTCTACCAACTTCTGTAGATCCTGTAAATGCTAATTTATCAATTCCTTTATTATGTTGTAAGTATTCACCGCTCTTTGAGCCCTTACCTGTAATTACATTGATTACGCCACTTGGAATAACATTTTGTATTAATCTCATAAGCTCTAATACACTTAGCGAAGTGCTGCTTGATGGCTTAAAAACTGAAACGTCTCCTGCAGCTAATACTGGAGCTAGTTTCCAGGCAGCCATTAAAAATGGGAAATTCCAAGGAACTATTTGTCCTACAACACCAAGTGGTTCTCTTAAGATTATATTTAAAGTATTTTCGTCTATCATTGATGATGAGCCTTCATCTGCACGAATAACTCCTGCAAAATATCTAAAATGATCTGAAGCTAATGGAATATCAGCACCTGATGTTTCTCTAATTGGTTTTCCATTATCCATAGTTTCTACAGTAGCTAGATATTCTGCATTTTCATCAATAATATCAGCAATTTTATTTAATACAGCTGCTCTTTCAACTGGAGTAGTTTTACTCCATGTAGCAAAAGCTTTTCTTGCAGCTTTTACCGCATCATCTACATCTTTTTCTGATGCATCTGCAATTTCAGCTAAAAATTCACCAGTAGCTGGATTGTAAGTTTTTATTGTAGCTTTGTCTGAGGCATCTTGCCACTGACCACCAATAAATAATTTATATTTTTCTTGAAAGTTAACTTTCATAATAATCACCTTTTTTCTTAAAATTATGTTTTATTTACATTTTTTCTATGAACTAAGTATAGCATACAATTTAATTTAATACAATTGAATTAATTATTTAACAATGTTTAAAAATAGAAATTATTGTATTTAAACCCTGAAATATAGGGGAGTCATGCAAATGTATATATTTAATATTTTTTATTATTTAATAAGAATTAGCTATAATATGTAGAAATTTGTTAATAATTTATTTTGCTAAAATGTAGTTTTGAATTTAGTTTATATTAATTATGGAAATGGAATTTGTGCTAAGGCAGGTTCTTTTTTTAGATTTATTAATAATATGGTTTGGCTTTTAAACAAAATAAATCAATGAAACAAATTTTGATATAGTAAAATGTTTTAAAACTAAAATAATACCTCGGGAACACCAGAGTACTTTGATGTTTCCGAAGTATTATTAAGCTATAAAACGGCTTAGAAAAGCTTTTGTTCTGTGGTACATTTGATAATACCTTATATGGAAACTTGAAAAAAAGTATAGATTTCAAAGAAAATGATAAAAAGTTAAATAATGAAGATATGTGAGAAAAATTAAAATAAGCATTAATTTTAATATGTGTGTTATTTTTATGTGTTTTTAGAGAATCTTTATTGATTCTCTTATTTTTATGATTTTTATAAATTAATAAAGAAAAGCATCCCAAAGACTTTTTTATTTTAATGTAAAATTATGGTATAATATTGCTATGGTATAATAGAAATTTTAGATAGGGGTGTTGGATGTATTTATTAATTTTTTTAGCAGTAGCTATGATATTTGTATATTTGGTAAACAGATATGAATATCATAATAGTAATTATAAAGATTTGACTGGTAACACATATAACGAAGTAATGAATGACAAAGGTAAATATGGTGAATTTTTAACAGTTGAAGAACTTGAAAGATTCGATATTGAACATAGAATGGCTGTTAATGTATATATTCCAAAAAATGATCATGAAACAACTGAAATTGATGTAATATATATATGTCCTTATGGCGTCTTTGTTATTGAATCTAAAAATTATAGTGGATGGATATATGGAGATGAAAGTCATAGATACTGGACACAGGTTTATAGTGGCAATAAGAAAGAAAAATTTTATAATCCTGTATTTCAAAATAAGACTCATATAAAATCTTTGGCTAAAGTTTTAAATATTCATGAAAATAAAATGAAATCACTTATAGTTTTTAGTCAGAGATGTACTCTTAAGGTTGTAACAATTAAAAGCAATGATGTTTATGTATTTAATAGAAAAGATCTTGCAAAAATATTAAAAACAGTCATAAAAAATTCTCCTGAGATTTTATCTAAGGACGAGATCCAGGAGATTTATTCTAAACTTAAGAAATATACTAATGCTTCAGAAAAAATTAAAAATGATGAAAACCTATATTTTGGTGAAAAGGATTGATTTTGAAAATGGACAAGAGTAATATAAAAGTGTAGTTAATATTATGCGGCAGTGACTCAATGGTAGAGTGTCACCTTCCCAAGGTGAACGTTGCGGGTTCGAGTCCCGTCTGCCGCTCCAAACTTGATGTGATATTATGAAAAGTTTGGAGAAACAATATAATAAAGTTGGTATAAAAAATTTGTAAATTAGAACTTGCGTAACAGCAGGTTCTTTTTTATAACAAGTTGTAAAATAAGTTTTAAAGATAAATAATATAGGATATAATTTTAATATAGAAGCACAATTATATTCTTAATGAATACAAAGAGGTAAGAAAAGAGTTTATAGAAACTTACATTTGATATAAGTAACTTATGCAGGCCTTTTTCATATTCTTTTTAAGAATATTTATTATAGAGTATAATCAGAATGATTTTTAGAGGAGATAGACCAAAATACAGATTTAATGGAAGTGGTGAATAAGGTGGATTTTGAACTCCAGTTAAAAGAAGCAGTTGATATTATTGTTAAATATTTTGATCCTATTGCAATATATTTATTTGGTTCAGCATCAAGAAACGAACTTAGGAAAGATAGTGATATAGACTTAGGTTTTTTAACTGACTATAATGCTCAAATAGATGAATATGATAAATTTATTAAAGCTCAAGAGCTGGCTGATATATTTAAAAGAGATGTTGATTTAGTTCATGTAAATTCAGCATCTTCAGTATTTAAAGTACAGATAACTTATAATGGAAAATTAATTTATTGTAGCAATAATAACAAGCGTATGGCTTTTGAAATGCGGACTTTAAAGGAATATGCAATACTTAATGAAGAGCGAAAAGAAATTGTTGATAATATTAGGGAAAGCGGGACTGTATATGGAAGAAAATAATGTAATCTTAAATAAAATAGAAACTATTGAAAGGTGTATAAACAGAATTAATATAGTATATGAAAATAATCCTGAAAACTTAAAAGATTATACGAAGCAGGATTCAATAATGCTTAATATACAAAGAGCGTGTGAAGCATCTATTGATTTAGCCATGCATATAATATCAAAGAAAAAATTAGGAATTCCTCAGACTAGCAGAGATGCTTTTGATGTTCTAAGTAAAAGTAAAACAATTGATGATAAATTATCAAAAAATTTAAAAGCTATGGTTGGTTTTAGAAATATTGTAGTACATGATTATCAATCTATTAATTTAAAAGTTGTTGAATCCATTATTGCTTATAATTTAAAAGATTTTTATGACTACATAGATGCTATAAAACAATATCTATAATTTCAGTATTATTTATGTATATTTGCCAAAGTAAATGGCAAAATTTAGTATAAGCAATTTATTCAGATAAGATAAAAAATAAAATCTTATCTATTTTTGTTATTTTAATAAAAGTTTAAAAGATTGAGTGGTTAAAATGATTAAGTAAAAGATTTAAAGGCACCTTCAGAGGTTGATATTAACTAATTATAATAAGGATAATGCGAGGGAAAATATGAATATAAGAGATTTTGAAGAACATATAAATAGCACTATTTTGGAAAGAGGATATGATTATTATATTTTCATCTTTTAGGGAGCTTCTTATTAATAAGTATATTGCTTTAAAAAATTATGAGAAAGTTATAGAATTGACTTTTGAAGGAGAAAAGCAAGATGAAAAACATCCGAGATTAATACATAAATGGGAAAAATAAGATATGATGCATATAAAAATTTAGGGATGAAGAAAGAGAAAGAAGACCTTGGCACTAGCCTGTTAATTCAAGGAGAGTTTGAATATTATAAAGATCTTAAAGAATTAGCATATAATAAAAAAGAATTCTATGAGGATTTAAAGCAAAAATTAAAGAATAGCGAAAATTGGAAAAGCAAATATGTATTTATTGATATTATATATGTAGAAAATGATTTTGATGAAATAATGGAGTATGTAAGAAATAATCCAACAAGTATTGAAGAACATGCAGAAAAGATAAAAGATCAATTTTATGATGAAGTTATAGGCATATATAAAGAGCACATTAAATATGAAGCAGAAGGTTCAAGTAATAGGAAACAGTATAAAGGTGTGTGTGCAATTATTAAAAGATATAAAAAAATTGCAGGTAAAGATAATGTCAAAGAAATAGTCAGTGAATTAAAGGATAAGTATGCCAAAAGAGCAGCTTTTATAGATGAGCTTGATAAAATCAAATAGAATGAGGATTTATAGATATTTATGCCTGTAATTATTCAGATGAAGCCAAAGATAAAATTAGTGTTCACAATATTAAAAAGATAATGTATAATTAGCAAGTAAAATTTAATAGGCAAACTTAGGGAAATCTAAGGGCGCAAAGCTATAGGGACTAATGTTTTAATAAACTATGTCAGCCAGTTGCCAAAGAGTGCATTACTTTTTGTTATATTAAAATCTATATAATTATATTTATGATAGTTTAATAATCGTATTTATTAATGGCTTTGATTATTATTTCTGCTACTCTTTATGAGTAGCTTTTTTAACGTATTGGAAAGTATAAAATACTTACAATAACAAAAGCCTTTAGAATAGAGTTTTCTGTAACTTAGATAGTCCAATACGTTAAAAAATAAATTATAGTCCCGCAAAAGAACCCAAAAGCAAGTTTTGGAACCTTTTGCATGGGTAAAAAAAGTGGCTTCTTATTTAAAAAAGTGTTTTAGTGATTGCCTATTTTATAGTGTTAAGGTTTATATTCTACGTATAAAATGTGGTGCAGTCACTTTTTTAATGTACTTTTTTACATAAATATACTAAAGGGGAATGAAAAAATGTTTAAAGAACCAGAAGAAAAGAAATACAGATGTATGTCTAAAAAATTAGCACAAAGGGTTATGGCTATTGCACTAGTGTCATCAGTTATAATTGGACAGGGAGCTTCAATTAATGCTTATGCATTAGATAAAAGTGTAGATTCAATATCTATAAGCAATTATAATAATGAAAATGTAGTTATTTTAAATAGCTATGGAGATTTAGAAACTGCAAGTGTTGAATGGCAAGGTGCAGACGATGCATCAGGTTATAATGTGTACTATAAAGAAGATGGGGAAGCTGATTCTAAATACAGACAATTAGATAGTGAATTAATAAGACAATATTCATCTTATTTTAGAGCTGACGTACTTGGGGTTGAAGAAGGATCTTATGTTATAAAGGTAGTTCCATTATTTGATGGAAAAGAAAGCAAATCAAAATCTGCAGTTACATCATCAATTGATGTAAAATCTCATACAAGAGAAGGTTTTGCTTTTTCAAAAGATTCTGCCATGGGCACTGGCTCAGGAGGATATAATGATGATGGAACTGTAGCTGAAGACGCTACTATACTTTATGTTACAGCAGATAACATAAATACAGTAAAGGCTGATGTTATAACAAATTCAAAGGGAGCTAAAACTACATGTACTGGTCTTGTTGACATTTTATCAAAGCGTCAAAAAGGTTATGACAAATCTCATCTTATTATACGTATAATTGGTGAAATTAAAGCATCAGATATATCTGGACTTAACAGTAGTGGATATCTTCAATTAAAGGGATGTTACAATGTTACTCTTGAAGGTGTAGGTGAAGATTCTACAGTAAATGGCTGGGGAATTCTTATAAGAGGAGCAAGAAATGTAGAGGTTAGAAACCTTGGAATAATGCTATTCCCAGATGACGGAATTTCTTTAGATACTGATAATGAGAATATATGGATTCATAATAATGATATATTCTATGGAACAGCAGGAAGTGATGCAGATCAAGCTAAGGGTGATGGTTCAGTAGATGTTAAGGGAAAATCAACTAATGTTACTGTTTCATATAACCATTTTTTGGATTCTGGAAAGTCTTCACTTTGTGGTATGAGTGATACAGATGAGTTTTTTGTAACATATCATCATAACTGGTTTGATCATTCAGATTCAAGACATCCTCGTATTAGAGTAGGTACAATACACATTTACAATAATTATTTTGATGGTAATTCAAAATATGGTGTTGGTGTTACAAAGGGAGCATCAGCTTTTGTAGAAGCAAATGCATTTAGAAACTGTAAATATCCAATGCTTAGTTCGCTTCAAGGATCAGATATTGCAGGAAGCTCTACTGGAACATTCTCAGGTGAAGCAGGTGGAATGATCAAGGCTTATAATAATAGCATAACTGGAGAAAAAGCTTTAGTTTATGCACAAGATAATGCTGTTCAATTTGATGCTTATCTTGCAAAGTCAAGAGATGAAGTTGTACCAGCTTCTTATAAGACAGTAAGTGGAAAAACAACTTATAATAATTTTGATACAAGCTCAAAAATGTATGAATATAAAGCAGACGATGTAGAAGATGTAGTAGATAATGTTACTACTTATGCAGGAAGAACTAATGGTGGAGATTTTGAATGGACATTTACAAAAGCAGATGATGAATCATCTTCACTAAATAAAGATCTTATGAAAAAACTTCTAAGCTATAAGTCTGATGTAGTTTCTATTGGAGGAAATTCAGTAGTTGTTGATCCAGATGGTGATAATTCTGAAACACCAGAAGTACCAGAGGTTCCAGAAATTCCGGAAGTACCAGAAGTACCTGAAACACCAGAGCTTCCAGAAATTCCAGAAGTACCTGAAACACCAGAGGTACCAGAAGTACCGGAAGTTCCAGAGGTACCTGAGACACCAGAGCTTCCAGAAACACCGGAAACACCAGATACATCTAAAGACACTGTGCATAATTTCACAGAGAATGGTAAGGAAAGTTCATATTTTACTATCAAAGGTAACTTAGGAACAAATAAAACTGGAATGTCATATGATGGATTATTTTTAACTGAATATTTAAAGATTGAAACTAGTACGAGTATCTCGTTTACTACAGATAGTACTTCAACTTTAACTTTAGTGCTTAACTCAGATTTCTCAAAATATATAATTGTAGATGGAGTTAAATACAAAGCTGATAAAGGTACAGTTACTGTAGAATTAGAAGCTGGATATCATACTATTAAAAAAGGCGATGCTGCTAAACTTTATTATATGAGTGTTGAAGAATAAATTATTGATTTAAAAAAGATTATTATAAATTTGGAGGCTTTCATAGTGAAGTTTAAATGTATGTTAGCCTCAAACATTAACCTAACTAAAATATAGATAAAGGATTTTAGTTAGGTTTTTTGTTTTTAATAAAAGTGAAAAAAATATGATTTAGAAATTAATATTTACTTTAAATCCATTCCTTCCATTACGTTTTACTTCATAAAGTAATGTATCTGCTTGTTGATATATTTCATTGAAGTCGAGATTTTGTTTAATAACGGTAGAACCTATACTAAGAGAGATTTTTTTACTACAACCATTATAGCTTATGTCTTTATTCATTAATTGACATAGTTGTTGTAACTTTTGATTCACAATTTGGAGGTTATTTTCTTCAATATCTTTCATAAAGACAATAAATTCATCTCCGCCCCATCGACAAAGAATATCTTCTAGTGAAAAAAATTCCTTTAATAATTGGCTAAAATCTTTTAAGAGATCATCGCCTACTTTATGCCCTAAAGAATCATTTATTTGTTTGAAATAATCTATATCGATAATAATGAACGCACCATATAATATAGGATTTTTCGTATTTAAATAATTTATAACTGATTGTTCAAATGCGTCACGATTATAAAGTCCTGTTAATGGATCTGTTTGCGACTTTTTTAGTAACAATTCTTTTGATAATACTAAATTTTTAAATTTTATTCGCACCAATAGATAAGTAATTATAGATATTAAACTTAAAAATAATATAATTACTGCTATACATAAAGCTAAGTTATCAAAGAAAAATTGTTTTAATGTAACAGAGTGTTTAATGTTAATTGTATTCAGATAAATAATATCTTTAATTTCTTCTTCTGATAAACTATAAATTGCTTTATTAATAATACTTAGTAAGTTATTATTGGTTGGTTTAGCAAGCCCAATTGAAACCTCCGTTTTAAAATCATTTGAAATAACAGTTAAATTAGGATAGTATCCAGTAGCAAGATAGTTAGATACAGAATGGTTATTTCCGCAAGTTAAATCTGCTGTTCCTTTTTCAACTGCTGTTAAACATTCTTCAAATGTATCGTATAAATTTATTTCATAGTCATTATTTATATTATAATAGGCACCTCCTATAGGTAATGCAATAATTTTGGGATTATTTTGTTGATTATTTTTATTCTTACGAACTACCTCTACCATATCAAATTTTAAATAAGATTTTGTTAGTGTAAATTCATTTTCATCTGCAATTGGATAAATACTGGGAGCGCCAATTATTAAATCAGCCTTTTTAGCTTTTATTAATTCATATGCTTCTTCATAGCTTTTTACTCGAACTAATTCAAAACGAAGTCCAGATTTCTGAGTGATTAAGTTCATTACATCAATAAAAATACCAGCTGGCTTTTTAGTATTAATATCGTAATATTGAAGTGGATTATAATTATCAATATAGATAGCTTTTAAAGGAGCCATGTTATTGATGTAGCTTTGCTCTTCTTCTGTTAAGATAAAGAAATGTTCCTTATTAATTTGAAAGTATTTATTATATAATTTCTGATTAAATGCAGGATCACTTTCTTTAATTTTAAAGAGCACATGATTTAGTTGTTGCGTTATTTTAGTATTTCCTTTAGTTGTTGCAAAATAGTAAGGTATAGCACCAAATTTAACAACTACTTTCTCATTATTATTTGTTAATAAATCTCCGTCGATAATAGCATCTACTTCTTTAGATTCTAAAGCCTCTGAAAGTTCTTTTCCAGTTTGAAAAGGATAAGGAATTAAATCAATATTGGTAATGCTATTATTTTCGCAGAATTTAATAAAATTATTCAGTCTAACTTTAGATGTTTCAAAGTAACCTACTTTGAGTCCGTTTAATGTTTCAAAGTTTGATTGACTAATGTTTTCATTATCTTTTAAAATGGATAGAGTAGTGTAGGTATAACCAGAATCGTATTCTGGAAAATCATAAATCGTAATACTTTGATCATTTTTAAGCATACCTGCTACAATATCTATGTTACCATTTTTTAATTCGTTCATTGCATCATTGAGACTCATCTCAACAAATTCATATTCCCAACCAGTATATTTAGCGATTTCTCTTAAATACTCATATGCATATCCACTATAAACACCATCTTTAATTTCCGTAAAACCTTCAACAATTGGGTATCCAACTTTTATTACATTATTTTCTTCAGCTTGTATGGATTTTGTTTGAATGCTAAAACATATGAGGAGAATTCCAAATATTAAAATGATTTTATTAAATTTTCTTATATTTTTTAGAATAGTATAATTCAACTTTAGTAATCCTCCATTTTTTTCAATTATCATTTGTTATCTAAAATAAATTATTAGCTAATTAAGAGCAAAAAGTGAAAGGAAAATATTTCTAAAATTAATATATAATTTTTTTATTTAATATATAATTTTTTATTTAAATTATATATTTTTTTGTTAAAATATCAAGAGTATAAGTAGATGAATAATTAATTAGAGATGATAATTTCGTAAAACCTAATTTAATAGACAAGCAGGTAGACTATCCTATATATAGAAATTTATATGTAGGATAATTGATTTATGGAGATAAGATTAAAAAGTAAGATCTTATCTGTTTTTATATTTTATAGATATATTAGCTGTTCATGATAAAATATAATTATAGAGAAATTTTGAAGTTTTTAATATAACTGGTGGGTCATTATTTAATTCTTGATATAATTTTTTATAAGTTTTTTAAAAAACAGTATGCAGGAAAAAATTTCTGCATACTATTTTTTTACATGAATTTTGAGAAAGGGTAGAAGAGAATACAATATTCAAAAACCAGAATATATGGCTCACACAGAAAAAAAGATTGGGTTGTTGCAAACGGTTATTTGTTAATGATATTTGTATTAAATATATATCATTTCATATAAACTATGCAAAATGTACTGTGTATAATGAATTTTTATTCATTATACACAGTCCTATCCTATAGTATTAAAATGAATCAGGATATAGGGCACTAGCCATTTTTTCTAAACAATCAAAAGTTCTAAAACCATAGCCCATAAGTTCTGTATAATCAATTTCTATAATATTCTTATTAGCAATAGCATTAACACTTTGTATTAAATCATTTGATAAAAGTGACTCAACGGCATTTTTATCAGTACTTGCATTTTTATCAGCATGTACATAAACAATAGCATCAGGATTTAGTGAAATTAAGTTTTCAGTAGATAGTGTTCCGCCTTTTTCAGCAACATTTTCAGCATTTAAAATTTTTAGCATCTCTGTTTGTAAAGAAGCATTTGCTCCGTATACACCAAATTGGCCATCAATGTATTTAACCATAAGCATAACTTTAATTGGTTCTCCATTAATGTTTGAAATTTTACTTGTAAGTGTGTCTAATCTTTTTTGAAGATTATCAGCATAACTATTTGCTTTATCTTGTATGTCAAAAATTTTACCTACATTTCTAACATCTAAAATTATATTATCTAAAGATTGAGTAGTATTCATTTTACTAGCTAATTGAGTATATGTATTAATACCCATTGCATTAAGATTTGGAATAGTACCGTAAGTTTCATCTGTAAATGATGCAGATCTTCCTATTACAAAATCAGCACCTGTTCCAACTATAGCTTCTTTAGCAACTTGCCCTTTTTCAGATACAACAGGAATAGATTCATAATCAGCTTGTAATCTATCTAATACTTTATTATCTAAATCACCTGTACCAACAAGATAATCTTTTAAGCCTAATTCTAAAAGTAATTCTGTAGATGATTGATTGTTTGTTACCACTTTTGTTGGAATACTATTAAATGTCTGAGGATATGTATTACCATCATTGTCAAAGGCATCAATAGTAAGAGGATAAGAAGTCTCACTAGCTTCAGAATTAGATGATATTGAACTATTATTGGTATCGTTACTGTTATCTTTTTGGCTTTGACCACAACCAGATAGCATAGTAGCTATAATCATTATTGATGTAATAAGAACTAATTTTTTTCTTTTCATATTTATAAATCTCCTTGTCATATCTCGTGTACTTGTTTGTACACGGATGTATTTAATTTTTTAGTATTGGTTACTAGGGTAATAATCAATTGATATATTATTAGTTATTGGATTAGTATAAATATAGCTATCTATATCATATACATCCTTAATCATTTCTGAAGTAACTATTTCCTTTGGTATGCCTTCTGCTACTATTTCTCCATCTTTTAAGACTATAAGCTTATGACAGTACTGAGAAGCCAAAGTCAAATCATGTAATGCTGCCAACACGCAAATACCTAAATTTTTAACTAAACTTAAAATTTCAATTTGATATTTAATATCTAAGTGATTAGTTGGTTCATCTAATATTAATATTTTAGGCTCTTGAGCTAATGCTCTAGCAAGAATAACTCTTTGTTTTTCACCACCAGAAAGAGAAGTAAAGCTTCTATTAGAATAATGATCCATTCCAACTTTTTTTAAAGCCTCAGTTGCGATAGAGTAGTCATTTTTATTCTCACTTTCTAGTAAAGACTTATGTGGAGAGCGTCCCATTAAAACAATATCTATAACTTTAAAGTCAAAATTAATATTATTAAATTGACTTACAACTGCTAGATTTTTAGCAATAGTTTTGGGATTAATATCTTTCATATCTTTTCCATCTAAAAATACAGAGCCAGAAGAAGGCTTTAAAACACGATATATGGCTTTTAATAATGTGGATTTTCCACTACCATTTGGACCAATAAGACCAATAAATTCATTATCATTAACAGATAGAGAAATTCCCTTGACAATTTGTTTAGTAGCAATATCTACCTTTAAATCTTTGACAGATAAATTCATACGTAACCTCCTATTTATCTCCGAATCCATAACCTCTTCTTAGTAGTATGTAAACAAAGAATGGTGCACCAACTAGTGCAGTTATAATACCAATTGAAAGTTCCGAATTTGGTATTAACGTTCTAGCAAATACATCAGCCCATATCATAAAAATAGAACCAAGTAAAATTGAAACAGGTGTAAGCTTTTTATGATCAGAGCCAACTAATGAACGAACAATATGAGGAATAATAAGACCTACGAAGCCTATAATACCGCAAACAGAAACTAATACTCCAGTTAAGAGAGAAGTTATTATCATATAAAGTTTGCGATAAAAGTTAAGATTAATACCAAGTGTTATTGCTGATTCATCACCCATTAGTAATACATTTAAAGTACGACTTTGAATAATGAAAAAAATACAACATAATATTACAACTACACTTGGAAATAAAATATTACCCCAATTGGCTCCAGCAAGAGATCCCATAGTCCAAAACTTTACTGTTTGCATACCTTCAGCATTGCTGGCTATAGAAATAATAAAGTTAGATAGTGCATTACAAAGTGCATTTACTACAGTTCCTGAAAGTACAAGTTTTGCTGAAGATATTTTACTACCAAATGAAGCAAGAAGAAGTACCATAGCTGCAGAAATTAATGCGCCTAAAAAAGCCCAAAATGAAGTACCTTGCATACTTAATAAATTAAATGAACCTATACCAAGCATTATTGAAAAAGTAGCACCTAAAGATGCACCAGATGAAATACCCAAAATATATGGTTCTGCTAATGGATTTTGAACTGTTGCTTGCATTATGGTTCCACAAAGAGAAAGACCTGCACCTACAATTATTGCAAGTAATACTCTAGGAAAACGAATCATCCAAATTATATTATAGTTAGCATTTCCTATTAATTCAGATTGATCTCCAATAGTAATACCTAATAATTTATTAATAAGAATCCTATAGGAAACTGAAGGCTGAATTTTTAATGAACCAACAGATACAGATAATATAACTGAAATTATTAATACTACAATTAATGAAAGTAAAAGAATGAAAAATCTTCTCTTAAATTTTTCATTATCTTCAAAAGAAGTATAAGATGTACTGTCCATAAAGTTTTTCCTTCCTAGCATATATGATTTTGAATTTGATTGAGAATATTTCTCAACTGCTTCAAACATTATAATATACATTCTTAAGTAAATGAATATACAATTATAAAAACATGGACAATTATTAAAAATGTATTTAAAGTATTAATATGAATCAAAATAAAAATATGAGTTAATGATATTATGAAATTTTAATCATATTAGTATATATTTTGAACTGTAAGTATTAAGAAAGGAGACAGTAAAGAAATGACAATAGTGAAAGCAAGTGACTTAATTAATGAATTTGGTGATAATTCTATTCAAGTAGTTAGAGTTGGATACTTCGAAAAACAACCTAATTTAGAAAAAGATAGCTATCAAACTAATCTTTCAGCATTTATTTTTCCAGTAAGCGGCCTAGCTAAGATTCAATTTGATGATGAAATTTATGTTGCTGAACCAGGAAAGGTTATTCATGGATGTCAAAATAAACAAATCTCGTTTAATGTCTTAGGCAATGAAAAATTTAAATATATAAATATATATTATATTTCTTAT
The DNA here is from genome assembly GCF_900465025.1 of Clostridium neonatale. Taxonomy (NCBI): domain Bacteria; kingdom Bacillati; phylum Bacillota; class Clostridia; order Eubacteriales; family Clostridiaceae; genus Clostridium; species Clostridium neonatale. The sequence goes on along the minus strand of NZ_UICR01000002.1, from coordinate 125,649 downwards.
AGTAATTGTACAAATACTGATTATATACATTCTGTTTTTGAAATGAAGATAAAAAATTACGATTTAGTAATAAAGTCATTAAATAATATATTAGAAATTTCCAATAAATCAGAAATAACATCAAAATTAAAATTACAAATACATATTAATTTATTTCTAAGAAAACTATTTAGTGAGCAAAACTATAAAATTCATGATAGTGAAAGTGACTTAGTTTCTGATATAATAGAATTCATATCTAAATATTATATGGAGGATATATCACTAAAAAAATTATCAGGAAGATATGGAGAATCTATAAATCATCTTTCATATGTATTTTATAAATATACTAAAATTAGACCTATTGATTACTTAATTAAGTATAGGATGGCAGTTGCTACTAGGCTTTTAGAGGAAGGTAATTCAGTAAAAAAAGTAGCATCAGCTGTAGGATATAATGATGAGTTTTACTTTAGTAGATTATTTAAAAAACACGTTGGAGTAGTTCCAAGTAAAATAAAAAATAAAAACATAAGTGTAATTACAGAAGGAGAAAATAATGAATGGTAAATTAGTTTATAATAAAGAGTTTAATAGAGATATTTTTATATATTTACCTCCGTCATATAATTGTGGTAAAAAGTATCCTGTTATATATGTTCATGATGGAGACTCATTTGCAGATATTTTAGAGGAACTTATGAGTTTTGCAGAAGAACTTGAGAGCGAAAATTATAGTGAACATATTATAGTGGGCATCACTCCTATAGATAGACTGGATGAATATACTCCATGGCCAGCTGCACCTTTAGTTGAAAAATTCAAGGCATTTGGAGGAAAGGGTGAAGAGTATTTATCATTTATAGTAAATGAATTAAAACCGTATATAGATAGAACTTATAATACTTGCGAAAATAATGCTGGAATAATGGGATTCTCGCTAGGTGGTTTAATATCATTATTTGCTATGTACAAGCACGCCTGTTTTGATAAAGTAGTTAGTATTTGTGGATCACAATGGTACGAGGGTTGGATAGACTTCATTAAAAGTAATGAGATAATTAATAAAGATATTAATATATTACTTATATCTGGACTTAAAGAAGCTGATGGAAAAAAAACAATCCAAAAAAATGCAGTAACCTCTGTTGAAAAGGGATATGAAATATTTAAATCAAATGTTAATGATGAATCTAATGTATCTTTGGAATGGGATGAATATGGGCATCATAATAATAGAATGGAAAGATATAAAAAAGCAATATTATATTTTTATACAGGAAATCATAGAATTTAAAGCAATTAAAGTTGTTAAAAATATGAAAGCAAAAGGCATGGAAATTAAGTTGATAAGCGAAGTGACAGATTTATCAGAGAAAGAAATTAATGAAGCTTAAAAAATAAGGCGCCCATTAAGAAATTAGGCCAGAATATACTCTGAGCTTGATTCTTAATGGGCAGCCTCATTTTTAGGTTTATGCTACTTCAAACTTAGTAACTTTCTTTTGAGTAACCTGTGCAGCGGAGATGGCTACAAGTGTTCCAGATTGAGCAAAGAATACATTTTTTTCTATTATTGTATTCATTAGTGTTTGTATTTCGGCTGTAGTAATATCAGGCTTTATACCACTTATAGAGAAAGTACTCTTTTGGCCTCCAGAAGTTAAAAATGTCATTGTTAAAGTATAATCCATAATTTAATCCTCCTAAAATTTAATAAAATTATAATTTGGACATATTTTTAGAGATGAAAAGTTAAAATGTGGACTTCAATATCAGCCTAAAAAGATAAATTAATTTTCAGTCAAACTTGATGTTTCATTTAGATAAGAATCTCGTGTAGATGCTTCCATAACATTTTTAATAGCCTGAGCTACTAAATAGACATTTTCAGGTGAAGCTTCAGGTTTTACATTAGAAAAGCTTTTCTTTGAGTACACTGGATCTCCAGCACGATCAACACCTTTTTGAATTTCAATACTAATAGATGCAGTTTCAATAGTTTTGTTTACAGCCATAATTAAATACCTCCTAAATTTTGTTTACATATAATATATATGGTTAAGATGAGAAAAAGGAAACACCTTATGAATAAAATTTTAAAATTTATTAATTATTTTCATCTTTATCAGTATCTATAACAATTCCAAGCTTTGTTGATATTATGGTATTAAGCTTTATTATTGTAGAACATAGAAGGTTTAGCTGTTTTTCTAAACGAAAAAGCAGATATGCACAAATTGCTATTGGGAAGCCAGTATTTGAAATTAAAGCAATTAATTGTTCAAAGTCCATAAATAAACTACCCCCTAGTAAGAAATATTTTATATAGAAATATTTTTTCTAAGCTTATTTAAAAGCTGTTTTTTTTTCTTTTTGGCTGTAGTATATGAAAAATGTTTTATGCAGGAATAATCATAAAGGGTATTTTCATTGATAAATAAGTAATTAAATAAAAATTTTTCTTCAGTATTTAATTTTTCAATAGCCATTTGAATCAGTTTATTATCATTATTAAGTATAATAATTTCATCTAATGATGCTTCATCAGATGAAATATCATTAATGGTGCTACTTAAAGAAAAGTCAGAAAGACAACTGTATTTTTGCCTTGTTGCAGATACACGAATAAGAAGATTCAAAGTGTTTTTTATTGAATTACCTGCATAGCCAACAAACCTGTGTGAATTTACATTATATTTTGAAATACACTCAAGCAGAGTAACTATGCATTCGTTTTGAAGATCAGCTATGTCATAGCCAGAAATAAAGGTTCTTTTACATATTGAATTAATAAGTGGGAGAAATTCATTTACTAAATCTTCTTTAGATTCTTTGCTGTCAGTTTGTTTAATGTTTCTAACAATGTATTCTATAAATTCATAATTCACATAATCCCTCCTAAATTTTTATAATTGCTTACATTAGGGATATATGATTTAAGAATATTTTAGTAAACACTTTTTTAAAAAAAGTATTAAAAAGAATAATTAATAGGTATGTAAACACAATACTGAAAAAAATATATCACAGTATTGTTATTAAGAAATATGTTAAATAGAGCTATTTTATTATATTATTATCGATTTCATATTCTAAAAAGCGTATATAATATTGTATTAAGGCTATATGTTTTGAAGTAAATTTATCATTGTTCAAAGTTTCAATGATATTGTCTATTTCATAAGATTTTTTAGTCTTTCTTATTCGTTTGGGAGTATCTAAGTCAATATCTATATTCTGAAAGTTATCATCACTAAAACCAAGCAAAAAATCAGTAGTTACGTTAAAATATGTAGCTAAACGTTTTAAATGCCCATATACAGGGGCTGACTTCCCAGTTTCCCATTTAGATAACATACTGCGTGTTATGTTTATATCAAACTTATCATTTAATTCGTTAGCTAATTCTTCAAGTGTAAGATGTTTTTTCATTCTTAAATTTTTTAGAATAGTGCCTGTAATATTCATTTTTCCTCCACAATTAATTATTAATTAATAATACTATGATAAGTATATATTTATAAATTTTAAAAAGCAATATGGAATTGGAAAAAATTTCAATAAAGTTGTTGACATAGACACAAAAATCAGTATAATTTAAATTAACCAATGTGACACAAATATTTGAATAATTTATAAAAAATAACAGCTATAAAAGGAATATTTGAAAGGAGGTTAACTTAATAATCATTATAAAAAATATAGAAGGGAGAGAGTCTATGTGAATAATAATAAGCCATATGAAGATTTTAAAAAATTTTTATCTAAAATGAAAATAACACAAAAGAAATTAGCCGAAATATTAGGAAAGTCACTGTCATTTATAAATAAGGCTTTAAATGGAAGAGGAGCTGATTTTTCATCACGGGACAGTGTCATAATAAAACTACGATTTAATATTGTCCTGTATGATTATTTATGATATTTGTAAACGATTTTTGGAATTAAATAAAAAGCTGTAAGTTAGGGAGTGTATGATTCTAAAAATATTTTAGTAAGTTATATTAATAGGTAAATTAAGTGGACAAAGATAATGGTATAGAAGATAAATAGAAATTGTTGTGGTATGTAAGGAGAATTATTATGGGTGGAGTAAACGATCTTAAAAGTTTAAATACAGAAACAGTTATTAAATCATTTGATTTAGGCTTAGAAGATAATAAAGATGCTGAATCAGTAATAATGATTGGAGACAGAATTGGGGAAATAAATGAAGAGGATGAAACAGAAGTAATTGAGCTTTTGGTAGATGTTCCTGAAGCTAATAAAAAGATGAGCAAAAGTAAAAATAAAACTGCAAATAAAGATGCTGCAAAGGAAAAAACAATTGAAAAATTAGAAAATGCAGAAGATGAAATAAGTGAAGAAAGTATAGATGAAATAAAGTCAAAGAAATTTAGAGAATATATAAAAGCATGTAATACCTTAAATCTTATACCTTCATGGAATGGATTTGAACGATATTCTAAAATGTAAAACTAGGTTAAAAAATACTCTTTAGACCATCTTAAATATGTAGATAATATATCTTTGTATATGAAAACAGATTTAAGATGGTCTTTTTTTAAAGGCTGAATTATTGCATTGATTATTAGTATGTAAAGGGCAGGAAAAAAGTATACTTAGCAGGTATCATTAGTTAAGCTATGTGAAAAATTACTATATAAAAGTGAGGGGTAGATATAAAATGATAGACTGGATAAAGCTTTCAACTAGAATGTTTGAAGATGAAAAGATAAGAATAATATTATCAATGCCAGATGGAACAATAAAACTTTTGATATGGCTTAAACTTCTCACTCAGGCTGGAAAGGTTAATGATTATGGATTTATTTATTTAAATGAAGATATTCCATATACAAATGAAATGTTAAGTGTAGTATTTGATATAACTGTTGAGGAAATAAGTGAAGCCTTAAAGACACTATCATCGTTAAAAATGATAGATGTATCACAAAACAATATCATAAGAATATGCAATTGGGAAAAGTATCAAAATGTTGAAGGCATGAAGCGTGCAAAGGAAATGAATAAAGAAAGAGTTAAAAGATTTAGAGAAAAGAAGAAACTTGAGGGTCATGAAGGTAATGAGAATAAGGAAGAAAGTATAGATAAAAATTGTAATGATGATTGTAATGGTAATGTAATGGATGAGAAAGAGAAAGAGACTCAGAAAGAGAATGAAGAAATTAAGAATGAGAAATTAGTAGAAGAAAAAGAAGAAAATAAAAATACAGATGATTTATTAAAAAAGCTTAAAGAGTTTGGCATTAATACAAAAGGCTTATCTGTCTCTGTTCTTCAAAAGCTTTTAGATGTTCATGATGAAAGATATATACTTCTTGCAGCAATAAAAGCAATTGAAAAAAATAAGCATGATATAAATTATATAAAAGGCATATTGAAAAATTGGAGAAAAAACGGATATCCAGAAGAAGAGCTTGGTATTTCATCTGATGGCTGTATTGAAATATCTAGAGAAAAGCCTAAACTTAGGTTTAACAATTTTGAAGCCAGGAAATATGATTATGATGATCTTGAAGAGAAACTTCTAGGGTGGAAGTAATAAATGAGTTTTAATATTGATCATAAAAATTTTAAAATTGGGATATTGTAACGTAATTACTTATATGAAGATGTTTTAAATAAATGTTGTTATATTTTGGAGGCTTTCATTAATGTGAAGGTTAATATATATCTTCTAATTATGATTATTCATTTAAATTTGCACCAAAGCAAGACAGATTATATATGATTAACGTAGAAAATTTATTAGAACTTATATATGATGAAAAAATGAAAAGAGTGTTGCTTAACATAAATTAAAAATTTTTATATATGGGGGGAACAGGTATTGAGCAAAGAATGGGTAAAAGAAGAGGAAAACTGGTATTTTTATAAAAACAGCAAAAAGCTTAATGCAACATGGGTAAAGCATGAAAATAGAATGTATTATTTAGAGAAAGACGGAAGAATGGTGAAAGGATGGTTCCAGACTACAAGAGATAATAATTGGTATTATGCATTTTATGAAGAAATAGTTAAGGATAATAAAGTATTTTATGAAGGGCAGATATGTACAGGATGGCTTGAATTAAAAGATTTATGGTATTACTTTGAAGAATATGATGAAGAAAATCTAGGAGCAATGTATTGTAATGGAACATTTTTTATAAATAACAAATATCAAAAGTTTGATTATAATGGAGTATGGCTAGAGGAGGATTTAAATTATAATATTTCAAGTAAAGGTGAAGTTTCAGAAGAGTTTTGTAAATTTGTAGCTTTCTTTGAAGGCTGCAGACTCAATGCATATTATTGTCCAAGCGGTGTAAAGACAATAGGAATTGGATGTACAAGAAATGAAGTGACAAGACTTGGTACTATTACAAAAGAAAGAGCATATGAAGAATTTAGAAAGGATATTAAGAACTTTTTAGAAGAAGTTGATATTTTATGCTCTAGAAATAATGTTAACCTAAACAAGTTTCAGCGTGAAGCATTAATATCATTTTCATTTAATTGTGGCATAATAACACTTGAAAATTCTACTCTTTGGAAAAATATAAAAAATGCAATAAGAGATTATTCTATAATAAAAGAAAACTTTTTAAGATATGTTAAGGGGTATGATGGGAAAGTGCTTCCAGGGCTTGTTAATAGAAGAAAGGCAGAAGCAGAATTATTTTTGTGTGGAAGATATTTTGTGTAGCATGTTTGGTAGGGAATGAAACTGCTTAGACTATAGTTGGACAGGTGGAAGCTTCTGGACATGAAACATATAGCAAGTACTGGTAAATTAAGTTAATAAGTGAAGGGACAGGTTTATCAGAAAAAGAAATTAATTAAGCTTAAAAAATAAAGTGTAAGAAGCAGATAAGATTATTGAAAGTTAATTTTATCTGCTTTTAATATTTATAGATATATTAGAGATTCATGATAAAATATAAATAAAGCGGAGTTATATAATTTTTGATAAAAGTGAAGAAACGTAACTTTTTAAGAAAAATATAAAAAACTATAAAATACAAAAAATAGTATAATTAGAAAAGATGGCGATCGTATGGAGTTATTATTTTTGCCTGTAATACTAATTGTACTATTTATGTTATATCAAAAAGGTAAATTTGATAAAGGAGAATATAAAAACAACATACTTGTGTATCTGACATGAAAAGCAGGAGCATATTCTAATAAAGAATATGATTTAGTAGCAAGAACTTGTTTAAGCCATATAGCATTTAAATATAAAAATGAGGTTATTATTGTAGGTAAATGGAATGGGACAATTGAACAATATAATTTTTCAAAAGAGTATTTATCTAGTATAGAGGAAAATGATTATGATAAACTTTCAGATGATATGGAGAATGTTCTTCATATGAGTCAATCTTGAACAGAGTTGTTTAATTAGTTATAATTAAGTTAAGAATTACACTAAAGATAAAATTGAGGAAGTAAAAAATGAATAACGAAGAAAAATATAAAAAGAACATACATCATATTCACGATAAAAGCTATAAAGACTTATATTCAAAACGTGAAGTTGCTCTAGATTTATTTAAAAATATTAGTAATGCTAACTGGAGCAAAGATCTTAAGGCTGAAGATTTAACATTAGTTAATAATACATACATAACAGCAGATTATGAAGAAAGGGAAGCCGATATAGTATATAAGGCTAATATAAATAATAGTGAAGTGGTTTTTTATATTCTTTTAGAATTTCAATCAAGTGTAGATTATACAATGCCATTAAGATTATTATTTTATATGTGTGAAATACTAAAAGAATATGCAGTCAATACTAAACATAAAAAGTACGATAAAAATGTGAAAATTCCAGCTATAGTTCCAATAGTATTGTATAATGGTGAGCAGGTATGGGATGTACCTAATCAGTTTAGAAAGATGATTTATAATGAAGAGCTTTTTGGCAATAATATTTTAAATTTTGAATATGATATTTTTGATATAAGTAATGATGAAAAATTAAACAAAGATGCACTTATAGATTTAAAAAATGTAACTGCAGCTATATTTTTATTAGATCAAAAGATGGATGCAATAGAATTCTTAGAAAGAATAAAGGTGATAGCACTATATTTTAATTCACTAAGTGATGCTGAAATTAAAGCAATTAAAAAATGGATAAAAAACACTGTAGTTGATCCACTTGCAGAATCTGCCATAAAGATTTTAGAAGCGGATAAAAGGGAGGTAGAACTTATGGTTGCAAGAAATGCTTTTATATTAGATGAAATGAAAGAAAATGCTAAAAAAGAAGGCAGAGAGGAAGGAATAGAAGAGGGAAGAAAAGAAGGAAGAAAAGAGGGTAGAAAGGAAGGCATTGAAAAAAGCAAACTAGAAGTTGTTAGAAATTCTATAAATAATGGATTAAATGATGATATTATTTGTAAAATTGCAAATGTTTCACTAGATTTAGTTAAAAAAATTAGGCAAGAATGTGAGAAAAATTAAAATAAGGTGAAAAAAGCAGGTAAGAGTATTAAAAGTTAATCTTATCTGCTTTTAATATTTGTAGATATATTAGTTATTCATGATAAAATATAAATAAATCTGATTTATATAATTTTTGATAAAAATGAAAAAACATGATTTTTTAAAGAAAACTCTTAAAAGTTCAAAAAACATAAAATTATGAATTTAAGAAATTATAGTGTTTTTCGATAAATTTAATATTTTACATTGCAGGAGATAAAATATATGAGTCAAGGTATAAAGGGATACAATAAATTAGTACGTGATAAAATTCCAGAGATAATTAAATCTTAAGGAAAGACATGTGAAATTATAATTGCATATGAAAAGGAAAAATACAGTTTATTAGAAGATAAATTAAATGAAGAAGTAAATGAATATCTAGAAGACAAAATTTAGAAGAGCTTGCATATGTTATGGAAGTTTTATTTGGACTTGCAGAAGCACTTGGATATAGTGAAGACGATTTATTAAAAGCTAGGAATAAAAAGATTAATGAGCGTGGAGGATTTAAAGATGGAATTGTACTTAAAAGTGTTTTTGAGACTAGCCAGTATAGATGACTTATCACAACTTAAATTTATATACAAAAAGATTGTTGATAATATGAATAGTAACAATTTGGAAATTTGGGATGACATTTATCCATGTGAATTTCTTAAGGAGGATATTGAAAATAATCGTCTTTATGTTTTAGTAAAAAATAATGAAATAATTGGAGCATTTGCTTTATGTGATTCAAATGCTGGCGAAGAATATATAAAATGGGAGAATAAACATGCTAAAGCCTTATATATTGACCGTTTTGGAATTAATGTCAATTATTTAAGAAAAGAAATGGGAAGTTTAATGTTAAAGAAGGCTATTGCACTTGCAAATCATAAAAAGGCTAAATATTTGAGGCTGTTTGTTGTTGATGAAAATGAACCTGCAATAAATCTTTATATAAAGAATGGATTTAAAAAGGCAGAGGGAATTTATGATGAAGTAATTGATGATGATTTTATATTACATGAATATGGATTTGAAATTGAAACAACAATGTAATACAAATTAAAATGTGGAATGATAATTAAAATTTAAATAAATTATGTGGTAAAATATTCATATATTATGCATTAATTTTAATTATGCTAAAAATTTATATTCGATAAATTAGAATTTAAGAGAGGTCTATCATCAATGTACATTTTTAAGACAGCTTATAGAATAAAAAGAAAAAACAGTGACAGCATTTATAAAGGATTTGGATTCAGGCATTTGTCTGATGCGACACAGTACTATATTCATCCGAAGAATGAATTGATTCCACCAAAAACAACTTTATGTCAGCCCATAGGAGAAGCTCTTTCATTATTATCATCAATGATTGTGGAAATAAACAAAGGGAACACAGAAAAAATTGGTGATATATATTTTTCAGATGATAACAGGATATTTTTTGCAAATATAAATATACAGGATGACTGGCGTGAAAATGGGGTGGTACAGTACAACATTTACAATTATAAAGCATTTTTTGATATGGAAACTATAAGAATTGCTGCTTATGATATGAATAATGAATATATACGTGGAGATATGGAGCATCTTCATCCACTATACAAGCTCTTGCCATGTATTGCAGTTATTATTGCTAAAGAAAGCAGATTCAATGAAGATTACAGCAAATTATTTAATGAATATATAAAGAGTCCTTCCGTAGATCTGTTTGCAAATCTCCATGAAGATATTTATCAAAATCATAAAAATTATGATTACAATGTTATATATGAAGATATTTCTGATTATGATATAAGCAGATTAAAATCATATAGCAGCATAAATAAAATTGTTCAGGATAATAAAGAAGATAATAGCATAAGATTACCTGAAAAAGTAATAAAGTTCAATGTTGATGAATTTTCTGAACAATACAGAAACCTCATACCAAAGCTATCAGATGAATTTATTCTGCCATGGAAGTTAAAAAGTGTATGTAATGCAGTAACTGAAGGAGATACTTTAGCTGTTTTGCTTCATGGACCATCTGGAACAGGAAAAACAATAAGTTGTAAACTTATATGTCAGGAGACAGGCATTCCAATAATGGATACAATTAACTGCACAGAAAATCTTGATGAATACATACTTGGAAAGTATATACCTGAAGATGATAAGATAGTATTTAAGGAAAGTTTTGTAACAAAAGCAGTAAGGGAAGGCGGAGCTGTAATATTTGAAGAAATAAATTTTGCAAAGCCTCAGTATCTGGCATTTTTGAATTCATTATTAGATGATAATGGATTTGTAAGGCTTGATAATGGTGAAATTGTTAAAAGGCATAAGAATTTTAGATTTTTTGCAACAATGAATATAGGTTATTACGGTACACGAGAATTGAACCAAGCACTATACAACAGATTCAATAATATAATTGAAATAGGAGAACTTTCAGATAAATCAATAAGAAGGATGCTTATATCGCGTGTACCTCAATGTGAACCAATGGTAGAAAAAATAATAAGTGTTTTTAATAAAATTAAGAGAAAAATTGAAAATGAAGAACTTGATATGGTCATATCACCAAGAAATCTTGAAAACTGGGCAAAGCTTGCAAAGTATGAGGGATATGTTTCAGCTGCTGAAAAGACAATAATACCTATTGCAAAATGTGACCGAATATTTGAAGAGACAATAAGAAGTATTATCGTTTTATATAAGTGGAAGGAAGAATAGAAGATGGAATATGATGATAATGAAATATTAGATGCTTTTCAAAGTGATTATAATAGGGAAATTGAAGAAAGCTTTGTAAATATGCTATGTGATACAGAATATCTTAAATTATTTTTCATCAATGAAAATGAAGCTTTTACAGATGGCAGAAATATAATTGTAGATCCTGCTTTAGATGAAATGTACAAAGACAGAACTGCTCTTTATAAAGCAGAAGAATATCTTGGATGTGAGCATAAATTATGTGAAGATAAATGGCTTGCCTTAAAAATAGTTACACGAAGTCAGAGTATTCATGAAAGCCTTCATATTATATTTACTCATTTTCCATTGTTTTGTGTAAATGATGTAAGAAGTACAACAAATGCAAGACTGAAAACTTTATCTTTGATTGCAAATATAATAGAAGATGCATTTATAGAAGCAGCAGGGTGCAGTTATTTTGATAACATTGAATTTTATTTGAAATTTGGACGAGTTTCAAGATTATTTGCAAGCAATCCTAAGGAAGGAACTGTAAAAAGAGCATTTCATAATGATCATATGCATGATTATAAAAAATCCCAAAACATAAATAATGAATCTTTTGGTTTAAAAAAGCATATGGTAAGAAGTTTTAAATTGAAGAATAAATTAAGTAATATTGTAGAGAAACTCCATAAAGATAAATGTGAATTATTAATGATATATCTTGATTATATGGCTACTGACTTATTATATCCAATGGTAATTCAGCCTGCACCAATATTTGCAATAAGAAAGTATGTAAATGCTACTAAGGAATTATTTCACTCTGGAATGATTTGTGGAAATCCTTATGAAAGGCATAAGTACGTACAAAAAATATTTGATATAATTGAAAATCTTATTCCTGAAGATGATAAAAATATAGATGAAACTATATTAAGGCAGAAATTAGGGGCTATTAAAACTCATGAATCAAAGAATGATTCCCCTATGGATATTAACAGTCAGGGGAAAGAAATAAAAATAACAAAAGTACTTTTTGGTGGCAGTGATAATAATAATGAACAATGGAAGCAGATAATTAATAAATTAAATTCAGAAAAGGAAAATGTTTTAAGACTGTTTTTTAAGAAAGGTGAATATGAAGAATTATATGGAAGTGTTTTTAATGACAGCAGAATTCATAAAGATGTAAAAATAAAAGTAATTAAGCCAAAGATAAATTTGAATTTGAAAAAAGCCTACAATAATATATATAAAAATTATAGTATAAATATTAATTCATACAATGCAAAATTTAGTGCAATACTAAGAGCAAGAGTATCAGGGCGAGAAGAAAGATTACAATTTGGAACAGGAATTACATCAAAGTATATGGGTGACGTAAAAAAGAGATACTGGTATAAAAATATAGAAAGAATTGATATTCCAAAGCTTTCTCTACTTTTATTAATTGATGGCTCAGGCTCAATGAGTGGTGAAAGATGTGAAAGTGCAAGAAATGCAGCTTTGATTCTTCATGAAGTACTAAAAAATCAAAAAATTAAGCACTCAATAGTAGAACATAGGGCATCTTTTGATGAACCATCTATAACATGTAATATATTAATAGATTTTAATGGCAGAGATGATCAGAAATATAATGTTATGAAAATGAAAGCTTCTGGAGATAATCGTGATGGCTTAAGCTTATTATGGGCAGAAAAATACTTAAAATATAATACATCCTTTGATGAACACAAACTTATGATTGTTGTATCAGATGGAGTTCCACTACATACATGTGAGGAAGCTTATTATGTTCCTCCAGTATCAATAGAGGACACAAAAAATGCAGTCAAAAAAATATTAAGACGTGGAACTGAAATAATAGCAGTAGCACTGGATGATGATAATGATAGTGATGAAGAGGGATGTTACGAGGAATTAAAACTAATTTATCCATCTGTAGTTTTATGTTCAGATTTAAAGAGGCTCACTAGTCAGATAATTCATATAATTGCTAAGAAGTTTGAGGTTTAAAGGAATAAATAAAAAACTTAAGGAGCGTGAAGGATTTAAGGATGGAATTGTTCTTAAATCTGTTAAATAAAAAATAATGTAAAGAATATATATTCTTAAGAATTTTAGAATTTAAGAATATATATTTTTTATTTTAAAGGAAACATCTTCATCAGTAGATGAAAATGGGCTATACTGCTAAGCCCGTACCTCATAAAGCATTATATGCCAAGGAAACACCTACTCATATACATTCATAGGTGTAAGCGATTCGCACCAAATGCAAGATTTGGGCTCTCTGCTTAAGAATTTGCAGAAAAATAATATATTTCAATGTTTTTATATATGTATTCGATAGAATTTTGATTTAATATGAGAAAATTTATCTTTATTTTGCTGTTAGCTGTGTTGGCTCCTTATATTTAGAATACAAAATTAATATTGTTGATATTATATATTGTACTATATAATTGAGTTAATAATATTTGAAGGGCTGCATTTAATTTTATATGATAGCTGTATATTTCACAAAGAAGAAAAAATACAAGTTAACCATTAGAATTTAGGAGATAAATTACATGAAAGGTAATAAAGATTATTGGAACAACATATACAAAGAAAAAAGTAATAATAAGATAGTTTATGATTTATGGTTAGATAAGTATGAGGATATAATTAGTAAATATAAAGATGAACCTGTTCTAGATATGGGATGTGGTACAGGAAATAATCTTTTATACTTAACAGAAAGAGGATTCAAAGATATTTATGCTTGTGATTATTCAGAAGAAGCACTTAAGATAGTAAGAAATAATTTTAAGGACGTAAAATTATTAGAGCATGACATAACAAAAAGATTTCCATATAAAGATGGATCCATGAATTTAGTTATAGCTGATTTAAGTATTCATTATTTTAAGAAAAGAAAAACTATTGAAATAATTAAAGAAATAAAGAGAATCTTAAAAGCTGATGGATATCTTATTGGAAGAGTTAATTCTATGAATGATACTAATTATGGAGCTAGTCAGGGTGAAGAAATAGAGAAGCATTATTATTTAACTAAAGATGGTTATAAAAGATTTTTTGATGAAGAAGATATTAGATATTTCTTTAAAGATTTTAACATTGAATACTGTAAGGAAGATAGCATGTTTAGATATGGAAATGAGAAAAAAGTTATTGAATTTTATGTGCATAAAAGGTAATAACTATATAGAAGTCAGATAATTCTAGAGGATAATCTAGTAAAGGTAGTTAAGATTAACTACCTAATTATAGACTAAATTAGAAGTTAATGATGAAATATTTATTAGTTTAATAGTAAAAGGCAGGTAAGATTAAATCAAAAATAGTCTTATCTGCTTTTTTAGTTATTAAAGTAGTTTTTAGAAAAATATAAAAAATACTGATTTAGATGTTTTTCATAAAAAGATGAAAAACAGAAGAAAGTTACAAAAATTTAAAAATAGTAAAAAAAAGAATTTATTGAAGTTTAAGAAAACTATCTGCAATAATATGGTAAAATATAATCTGATGGTAGTATAACTATTAAATTAATATTTATATGTTCAATGCATATATTTTTAGTGACATTGACTTTATAGGGGGAGAACTAATAGGAGTAAATTTTATGAAAGATTATGAGGAATTCAAGAAGAATTTAAAATTAATAAAACGTATAGGTACAGTTTTAAGTATAATAGGCGTATTATTTATAATATTCGGCAAGATAGGAATAGCATTAACTGTAGCGATAGTTGATTTATTATTTGAATGGAAGTTTTATAGATGTCCTTATTGTAAAAATGGATTAGATCTAAGACAAAATTTTGATAAAGATCAATATTGTCCTCATTGTGGTGATAAGATAGAATTATATAATTCTTAAAAGTTTCTTTATTTAATGGAATCTAGGCGAAAATGATTTTAGGGGATTTAATGTTATGAAAAATATAAAAAGTGAAGTTTTTAATAAAAATGAGAAAAGTTTAGTTTTTGAAGAAAATGATAAAAAGCTAAAAAATGAAGAAAGTATAGAAAAATTAGAAATTCATAAAAATAGTAGTTTTGAACAAAATATAAATTTTCATGAAATTAATAATAATGAAGAAAATATTAATATTCATGAAATTCATAATAATATTGGAATTAATGAGATAAGTTATGTTCCTTATAGTAATGAAGTAGACTATGCTACATTTTCAAGAGTATTAAGTGACAGTAAAGTTGTTGCAACTTATAAAATGTACTGGCTCTTAGGATTGTTAGATGAAGCTGCTATGGGAAATGTAGAAATAAGCTTTAGAAAATTAATAAGCAGAATGATAACATATGCATGGTATCCAATTTTAGCATATAAGCTTAGCTTTGGATTATGTGATAATTTAGTAAAGGTCGTTAATTATATTGCAGATACATATAATTTAGGGAGCAATTATAATGAAAAGAAGCTTTTAGAATTTATATATAATAATGAAGATAAAACTTTAACTAAGATGATGAAGGATTTAACTTATAATGTTCCTTATAGATTTTTATCGCCATTCTTTCAAGATAAGCTTAAAGGTGAGACAACTAAACTAGAAAAGATAATAGAAGAGCTTTCAAAGGAAAGCAAAACTTGTGTTTATTCAATATATAGAAATGAAGATAATGAAAGTTATATTAGGATAAATAATGGCTGGGGTAATTATTTAAAATACAATTATAAAATAATTCAAGGATGGGCTTATTATAAGTTAGTATGCTTCTTGCAAAAGCGTAATCCTAACACTCCAGGAATAGCAATGAAACTAGAAGCTCCTAAAAGCAGAAATCTAACTGCACAAACTGCTATATGGAAGGAAATAATACAAAGGAAACATATAGTAGATATTTATACTGATAAAGAATTTATAGATGATAATTATAAATTATATGGTGTTTTAAGCTTAGATCATTTTATACCATGGAGCTTTGTTCTTCATGATCAAATGTGGAATTTAGTACCTACATTTAAAAATATAAATAGCAAAAAGAATGATAACTTATTAGATTATGATACTTATATAGACAAGTTCTGCAATATTCAGTATGAAGCTTTTTCTTTTGTTGTCAATACAAAAAAGAAAAATCAGATTGAAGAATATAGAGAAATGTTAAAGATAGCAGATCCTAAAAGATTTTTGGAGAGAGAATCTAAAGAGGTATTTTTTAAGATGATTAAAAAGGAAGTTTATCCTGTTTATAATATTGCTGTTAATCAGGGGTTTGGAATAGTAACTAATTTGTTTTAATAAGGATGAGGTTTAATTAGAAAATCTATATTTAGATTATGAATTTGGAGGAAAGTAAATGAACTTTAAATGGATGGGTTTTGACAAAGGAGAACCATTTTTAGCAGATGATCTAGGTACTGAATTTTATGGAGATGGACATGATAAATTAAAGATTGTAAGAAAAATGACTTACGAAGAATTAAAATTGAGTAGATAAAATTCAGAATTCAAGGAGGGGAGTTTTTATGAGTATAGTGGGTGAAGAAATGGAAAACAATTTTGTATTTAAGGTGGAAAATATATTTAATATTAAAGGACGCGGAACAGTTATTTCTGGACAATATAAGGGAGTTGCAAGAATTGGAAATGAATTATTGTCATTAACAGGAGAAAAGATTGAAATTTTAGGTATAGAATTATTAAAACCGTGCTCTACAGAAAAAATTGATCATATGGGTATATTAACTGATGCAAAAGCTTGCAGAAACACAGATCTTAAGGGAAAAATATTCTTTAATAGATATGATACTTGCTTTTTGTTTTGCAGTGATCCATTGAATAAAAGAAAACCAGATATGGATTATGCTGAAGAATATGAAGCCGCAAAAGCTAATGGATTTAAGGTACTTTTATTTAGTTATGAAGATTTAATACAATTTGGTAAAGTAAATATAATATTAAGTGAAGAAATTTTCAGGGTAATTTATAGAGGCTGGATGCTTAAACCTAAGGATTATGAATGTCTTTATAATAAGCTTGCAGAAAAAAATTATTATCTTATAAATAATCCAGAAGAATATGTGAATACACATTACTTACCTAATTGGTATAATCATGTAGAGAATCTAACACCTAAATCAATATGGAGTGATGGTATTCCTGAGAAAGAAGAAACAGTGAGATTGTTAAAAGAATTTGGAGAAGAATCAGTAATAGTTAAAGATTACGTCAAATCTCGTAAGCATGAATGGTATAAAAGCTGTTACATTGAAAATGCATCTGAAACAAAAAAAGCACTACAAGTGGTAAATAATTTTATTGAAGGACAGCGAGAAGATTTAAACCAAGGTGTAGTTTTAAGAGAGTTTGTTAATTTAGAATCAATTGGATTTCATGAAAAGAGTGGGATGCCAATTTCCAATGAATTAAGATTGTTTATATTTGACTATAAAGTTGTATGTTTAATAAGTTATTGGGATGGCATAGAAATTAATGAATATCCTAAATTTATAGATGAAATTTTAGAAAAACTTAGAAATGTAAATAGCAATTTCTTTACTGCTGATATAGCTAAAAGATATGATGGAGAATGGATTATAATGGAGTTAGGTGATGGATAAGTCTCTGGATTGCAGGATTACGATGTTGAGAGCTTTTATAAGGAATTAATTACTTATTTATAATCAAGAAGTACATTAATATATTAAGGCATAAAAATTAATGATGTTAAAGTAATATGGATAAATCAATACGTATAAAAAAAGAAAATGATGATAGTATAGATATAGTAAGGTTCTACCATATAAAAGAAATGCTTGTTTGTATGAATAGGTATTCCTTTAGCATACAGAGTTAATAAAGATAATTAGCATGAATGGAGGGCTTAATAAATATTATAATTTACTTTTGAATAAATATAAAAAATTATAGAATATAAGCATTGTAAGAAAATATAGTAATCAGAAGAAAATATTGCTAAGATAAGAAGTTAGATAAAAAGAAGGTTATTTTATTAAAAGAGATTGGGAGAAGAAATGACTAATACTAAATATTATGATGGACATGAAGGTGAACCTGGAATTATATTATATATTCATTTCAAAGACGAAGAAATATATGAATTAAGCATTTGGGATGGATATTTTAAACCTATGATGCAAGCAATAATGGTAGCAGAGATTAATAAAAGAGGTACTTTGTATGATGGCGGAATAGTATTAGAATGGAACATGTGTATAGGCTGGTGCGATGTTTATTCTAGTAAAAGCAAAATTCATAACATAAATCAAATGATTGAAGAATTTTCAATTTTTGATAGCAGAAATTTAGTTGAAGCAGATTATAAGAATATTGATGAGGGATGGGTGAAAGAAATAGAAGAAGTACAAGCTTTAATTTTATCACTATTAAAAAGTGCAATAGATGAAAAATGTGATGTGTATATTGAAGATTGCTAAATAAAAGTCTATGAGGTGGCATTAAGTGGGATTAGATTATTCAATTGATAACAATTTTTAAGGATGCATTAGATTGTGACAATATAATATCATGAAAGACAAGATATAGAACCGATTTATGGGGTGGCTGTTAATTTATATGAGAGTGAGATGATTATTTTGGTTATAAATAATACTGGTTTTAATTTCTTAGATGAATATGAAGATGATGATTTGGAAATAGTATTTTCTTTAGAATATACTCATTCGTTTTCAGGAAATATGAATTTAATTTTTGCATATTCAGAAGATCTAAAAGGAGAAAAAGAATATTTTATTTTATATAAGAAAATTTTTAAAGAAGCAAAAAAAATTAGGATTACAAATGATTGTGCACAAAATATTATAAATATAATTGAAAATGCTAGAATATCAATAAAACCTCCTGAAAATTTTGGAGTAGATGGACATTACTATATTATTACAGTATTTAATAATGGAAATTTTTCGCAATATTATTGGTGGAGTGAACCTGATGGTGATTGGAAAGTATTTCAAGAACTAATTGATATAATCTTTGATTCTATAAATAATTGTGATAAAGAAAATTAGATAATTAACTTTTGGAGTATAATTTTATATGATAAAGAAATGAACATAAAAGAAAAAATATCAGAAGAATTTTATAGAGTAAAAGATATTCTAGGACATAGACCAAGCAGAGTAAAATTTTACAATAATATTGATGATGAAATCTATTCAGCAATAAAGAAAACAAAAAGCTCATTAAATCCATTTAATGATTATTTAGGATTTTTACAAGAAATCAAAGAATTATCAAAAAGTGAAGAGTTATTAATAAATACAAAAGCTCATGAATTTATGAAAATGATAGAAAATACAAGTATGAGCAAAAGTTATAAAATTCCTGAATTTTTAGCTTTTTATAATAATGGCAATATAAAAATGGAAATTAATGAAGATGATATTTATAATAGCTTTTATGAATTTTATTATAAAGAAAGTAATAAAGTGCATATGCTTAGACATAAATTGATGAATTTATTGATTTGTGGAATATAAGAAGCTTAGGTATTATGAGGAGAGGAAGTTTGATGCTTAAAAGTAGAAATCGTAATTATATCTATAATGGGAAGTTAACGTGACCAGATAAAAGAATCAAATTATAGAATAAGTTATAGGAAAATGAATGGTGAATTTATAGAAATAAGTGAGTTGGTTGTTAAATATTGGTATTATTGAACAAATAATAGTTTTAACTGTTGGAAGAGTTTACTTTCATAAAAATATAATTTTAAATCTATTCCAATATTGATTATAAAGGCTTCATCTGTATGTGTTATATATAGTACAAGTGTCATAAGCAAAGGCAGTCTCTAGCAAAAAGAAATTTACGTTTGTCATATCTGTTATTACAATTTGAATGTTCTTGAAGTGCAGTAGATATAATAAGGTATGAACAAAGATAATACCAAAAGGTCATGCCTTCGCTAGAACTCTTAGCGAAGGTATTGAAATAATTGGAGAATTAAACAGTGACATTTATAGCCTGTATAGACTTGTCATACTTTTGGATAATTTCAAGGCATCTTTTAAGTTCTTGTTGTAGCATTGCTTTACCAGCAGGGTGATTACATTCTTCTATTTGTTGAAGAAGTTTTACATATTTTTGTTTAGTTTCATATATTTTATTGTCAATTTCGTTTTCTATTTTTATCCTATTTAGTTCCTTTTCGGAATTGATTTTAGATATTGTAGCTATGTCCTTAATAATTGATGTAATAGATGCTGCTCCGCCTAGAAGTAAACCTCCATCTGATGATAGATTTATTTGTAATAGCATTAAATCTATATTAGGATCACTAGGCGCAAGTGAAATTGCAATTTCTTTACTAATGGAGAAATCTGGTTTAGAATATTGCTGAAAAAAATCAATTATTTGTAATATATCATTTGCAATTTCGTATAAATTATTGAAATCATCTAACATTGTAGATAGCTCTGTAACATAAAAATCATCATTTAATAGAATTTCAATTGCACCTAGCGATTCATTAAAATTATTTTCCTTATTTTTAAATTTTTCATCCGCTAATATATAATAGGTATCAATTTTTTTAATAATTGTTTTAATAAAGTATAATAATGTAGGAATATCATATTTAGTTAGTACCTTTGCAGTAAATTTATTTAATGTATTATAGAGTTCCCTTGAATCTATATTTGTATATAAATCAGTCACTTGTTTTGTGATTTTTAGCTTGACCACTTTGGAACAATGATTATTTGCACTATTTGTTAGTCTATTTATTATATAAATTCGATCTTTAAAAGATAGATGCAAGAATGCAAAACCTTTGTAATATAAATGGATACTTTTTATATCATCTGCATATCCAACAATTAATTCTTTTTTATGGTCCCAAAATTTTATTTGATCAATCAATTGTAGATTATCATCTGTTAAATTAAGGTTATTAATCCAAGAGTAAAACGACATATAAGCCATAGAAGAACCTCCCATAAAAGTTTAATAATTAAATTTATAAATAATTATAACAGGAAAATTAAGGATTTTCTATAATATTTAATTAATGTACAATTTTTATAATAAAGCGCTACTATTTTAGCAACCAAAAGAGCAATAGAAACGGCAAAATGTTTTTTATTTGTATATAATTCTAAATAATATTTTACACTTTTTAAATTTGTGAAAGGTGTGGAATAATTAATTTTAGACAATTTAATATTGTACATAACTCTTATCATTTGTTATAGTGTCAAGTAGGATATGCAACGAAATATAAGGAGGAGTATAGGAATGAAGAATAATTTGAATTTTTTTGTTAAAGGGGATACTAAAAATGACTTTAGATATCTTAATATAGATACATGCTATAAGTACTATGAAGAATTTGCTAAATCTTTAATATATAATCTTCATCCAACTAATAATCCATTTAATAAAAAAATGTTAAAAAATCTATCTTTCGAATATTTATGGAAAGATAGTGTAAATGCTGGAAGTTCAGAAGAAAGCATGCTAGATAGAATCACTGTAAATGAAGGAACTATTATAAAAATCTATAATTTTTTCTACAAACTAAATACTAGAACAAATACTATTAGTACTATTATACCAGCTAAGCCACGTAGAGAGATAAGATGTAACATAAGTTATAATAATGAAAATAAACTAGCCAAGCCTATTAATACAGAGTTAATTTTATCAGATGATATTAATAGAAATAATATTGCAGAATATATGTCTATGTTTGCAGTTAAATTTCTAGTATCACATGAAATTGGTCATGCTTATAATGGTCATACAAAATACTATCTAGAGGTTCGCAAAAAAATAGATGATTTTGTTAAGAATAATGCTCCAGTTTGTGATATAGAAAAACTATATTTGGATTTACAAACTATGGAGATGGATGCGGATACATTTGCTATAAATAGAGTTATTGAAGAAGTAGCGAATTTATTAAAAAAGAGAGACAAGATATTTAGTATTATAAAAAACGAAAAAGATATTTTGAAAATAGTTAAATATTCAATTCATGGTCTACTATATGTGTTTAGAGATTATGACACCAAGCTATATAGATTAAAAGAACATCCACCGGCTTTGGTTAGAGAAAGCATGATTTTAGGATCAATAAAAGCTGCACTTAAAGGGAATTATGGATATAAAATTACTGATGAAGAATGTTACGCAGATATTGGTGAAATAGAAAAATTAATATGTAGTTCAGAACAAAAAAGAAATGATAGATATATTCGATATATAAAGCAATTCGCTGATGAAGCAGCTTTATATTCAGAAAAAATTAATAATAATTGGAAAAACAATATATGTTATAAAATTAAATCAGAATCGAGGCTACCAATTGAAAATATTGATTACTAGTTGTGAATTCTATTGAACTTCATGTGATGAGCTATAGAATTAAGAAGGCTTATTTATTAACTTTTTATTATTCATATAATTGGACGTGCCATGATGATTCTAATTAGGTAGTTATAATAATTGTAAAATGCATGATTTTAGTTGAGTTATATAATTAAATGATTAATAAACAAAGGTATTAATAAAAAAGGAGATTAAGGATGATTACATTAGCTAATTATAAATCTGTAGAAACAACTGATGGCATCAAAATATTTAGATATGATACAGTATTTCAATCTGAAAGAGGTCCTGGTAATGTGATAGGGCTAATTTATATGATGAATCCTGGAGATGCAAGGACTGAATCAGATAAGTTATTTCAGAAACTTTCAACTTCTGAATATGAAACTAAAGAGCCTGTGATTACTAAGTCTGATAAAACGATGAACAAAGTGATAAGGCTAATAAAAAAGGCATATAAAGAAAATAATATTATCCTTCCAGATAAGTATACATTTCATGTGGAGAATCTGTTTAATATTAGAGAGAAAAAAAGTGATGAAGCTAAAAAGTTAGCAAAAAAGTTGTCTGATGTTGATGAGCTAATGTATAAATCACGAGATTTAAAAGATTCATATCAATTTGTTTGGTTAGCGTGGGGAAATATCAATATTCAAATAAATAAACAAAAACAAATATTAGAGAAATATACTAATGCAATTGTTGTTCGTAAATTTAATTGTAAAGGTGAGTTAAGAAATGTAGAATATCCAATTCATCCTTTATATATGAATTCAGAGTATTTTTTAGAAGAAGCAAAAGGAAAAATAGAATTACAATTTTAACTGACCATTATTCATAGCAAATTATACGAAGTTAGGCAGAAAAAAACTCAAACTTTGATTTTAGCTTGAGTTTAAAAGTTACAGAAGTCCGCCTAACTTTGTATAATTACAATAGCACGAAACCGCGGAAATACAAGCAGTTATTATGGGGATTGAATAACCTCACATCTACTAATTTTAGAAGATAATTTAAAAATTAAATTTAAAAATATAGATATAAAGATACAAAAAATCATAAAATATTGTAAACTAGGCATAGTTTCCCCCTCCCCATTATAAGACACATTACAAATGTTATGAAGTTTTGATAATTGTAGGAGGAGAGTTACAAAATGTAATAGACCTACTAAGTTTGTTTGAACCGCAGTTAGGACATTTTGATAAATCTCTGCCTGTAATTTCTTTAATTAGTTCAAGAGTTGGAATTTTATGTCTAAGTAAAATAGGGGTATTAGTAAGTTGTTTACAAATATTCAGCTTTGCAGTTTTATTCCGATTACCTAGCAAACCGTAGTGCCTAATTTTCATAAATCCACTTGGAAGTATATGAATAAGAAATCTTCTAATAAATTCATCAGCAGAAATAGTCATTACCTTATACTTATTTTTGTCTTTATAATCACGCCATTTAAATGTGACAGTGCCATTATCAATGCTTAGAATACGAGTGTTTGATATGGCAACTCTATGTGTATATCTACCTAAATATTCGACGACGCAGGCAGCATCTTTAAAAGGTGGTTTACAGTAAACAATCCACTCTTTAGAATAGGTAGCTGAAAGCAATTTTTCGAATTCAGATTCATCTGAAAGATAATTTTGATTCCCATGAAATTCAAGCTTATTTTCATAGTATAATTGTTTAAGATAATACAAAAACTTACCTCTAAATTTGCGAGAAAGTACTTTAACTGGTATAAAAAATTTTTTTCTGCTGTTTATCCATTTTCCTGTTGAAGACAATCCCCCACCTGGTACAATGCAGTGAATATGTGGATGATGCATAAGGTTTTGTCCCCAAGTATGTAGAATTGATGTAAAACCAAGTTTTGCACCAAGGTATTTTTTATCTGAGGATAATTCAGACAAAGTTTCAGAAGTAGCCTTGAATAAAAGAGTATAGAGCTGTCTTTGATTTTGATATATTATGGAATTTAAAGTATCTGGAATAGTGAATACGACATGGAAATAGCCTACGTTAAGTAAATTGGATTTTTGATTGTAAATCCAACGTTCTTTAGCAAGAGTCTGGCATTTTGGACAGTGCCTGTTACGGCAGGAGTTATAAGAAATCTGAGTATTTCCACAGCTATCACAGATATCTACATGCCCACCTAAATGTGAAGTTCTACATTTACGTATTGCAGATATAGCCTTATGTTGAACAAGGGTAATCTTATGATTATCCAAATAATCGTCACCGTATTCCATTAATATATCTTGAACCTCAACCATTAGTTTTCTCCGTTTCTGTCAAGAAATCTAGAGGGCTTTGTACATTTAAGGATTGAATTTTAAGTAAATGCAAATAAAAGCACGTAGAGCTTATATCTGAATGTCCAAGTAATTGTTTAATATGAAATATACTTATTCCAGACTCAAGTAAATGTGTAGCGAAACTATGCCTTAAGCTATGAACGGTAACTTTTTTCGAGATATTAGCTTTTTCTATGTATTTGTGGAATATATTTTGTACAGCCTTAGAAGTTATATGTGTTCCAGTGTTGACTCTGCTATAAAAAAGCCATTCTTCTGGACGATAAGCTTTCCAATAAGTTCTTAGAATTTCAAGATTAGCTTGCGAAAGCAAAGCATAGCGATCTTTAGAGCCTTTGGCATTGCGAATAAATAACTGCATTTTTTTACTATCAATGTCAGTAACTTTTAAACTAGCAACTTCACTAAGCCTTAGCCCAGCACCATAGAGAGTCATTAATATACATTTATCTCTAAGATTATCACATGCATCAAAAAGGCATTGGATTTCACTTTTAGTAAGTATTTCTGGAAATTTACGTTGCCTGCGGTGGCGAGGGATTTGTTTGTAGTTCAAAGTAGTATTTAAAGTTACACCATATAAGAATCTAAGACCACTATTGTATGAATTTACACTTCCGGAAGTAAGACCTTTTTCTGTTGAAAGATAATGAAGGAATTTTCTAATATCTTTTTCGTCAAGTTCAGTAGCGGATTTGTTAAAATGATCTTGAAAAATTTTAACTTTAGTATAGTATTCAGCTTGGGTATGTTTGCTTAGACCTCTAAGCTCCACATCAAATTTCAACTTTTCTAAGACTTGTTCTTTTGTCATAATTAAAACATCTCCTTTAAAATTAGAATTATCTATATATTAAAGGATTTATAGAAAAAATAAACTGTTATAATTAAAATATGAGAACTAAATAAGTGAAAACATATATTACCACCGCGCTAGCGGTTTAGTGCTATTCATATAATACGAATCAAAACTATTAATATTAAATAAATAGAAAAGAAGGAAATAGGAGGATAACAATGGGATTTATGGATTTACTCAAAGCGAAAGAAAATAAACAATTGAAAGCAGAAATTGAAAAATTACATTCACTGTGTACACCAGAAATGTTAGATGCTAAAAAAATACTTGATTACATAGATGAATTAAACATAAAAAGAGATAATTTAGAAAATAAAGTTTCAGAATTAGACAATAAGATATTAAAATTAAATAATGATATTGAAGCAAAAAAGAAAGAATTAATACTTCTTGAAGAAGAAGTGCTAATGCAAGAATTTGGATTATATACACCTAAATATGATTTTGTAACATCTGATGAATATAAAGATAAGTTAGATGAAATAAGAAAAAATCAAAAAGAAATGATTAAAAATAAAAGTGCAGTTAGTTATTCTGAAAATTGGACTGTTGATGGAAGCAAGGCTAAAGGAAAAAAGATGACTAATGATAATATTAAACAAATTTTGAGAAGTTTTAATACAGAATGTGAAAATGCTATAGATAAAGTCAAATTTAACAATATTGATAACATGAAAAAAAGAATAGAAAAATCATTTGAAGCCTTAAATAAGCTCAATGTAACAGTATGTGTTCAAATAAAAGAAGAATATCTTGATATTAAAATTGAAGAATTATATTTAGCATATGAATATCAAGTTAAGAAACAAGAAGAAAAAGAGGAACAAAAACGTATCAGAGAAGAATTACGTGAAGAAGCAAGATTGCAGAAAGAATTAGAAGAGGCTAAAAAGAATATAAATAAAGATATAAAACACTTTGATAACGCGCTTAAATCAATATTATCACAATTAGAGGCTGGGGATTTAGAAGAAGAAAAAAGAAAAGCTTTAATCGATAAAAAAGTTGAATTAGAAGAGCAACTAGAACAATTAAATAATAACTTGAAGGATATTGATTATAGGCAAAATAATCAAAAAGCAGGTTATGTTTATATTATTTCTAACATAGGTGCATTTGGTGAAAATGTATACAAGATTGGTATGACTAGAAGATTAGATCCACAAGAGAGAGTAGATGAATTAGGTGATGCATCGGTACCTTTTGATTTTGATATACATGCTATGATTTTTTCAGATGATGCACCAGCTTTAGAAAATTCACTTCATAAAGCATTTGATAGTAAAAAAGCTAATATGGTAAACAAAAGAAGAGAATTTTTTAATGTAACACTTAAAGAAATTGAAGAAGTAGTTAAAGCTAATTATGATAAAACAGTTGACTTTAAGAAAATACCAGATGCTGAACAATATAGAGAATCAATTAAGATGAAAGAAGTTCTTTTATGAAGAGTTTAAGTCTTTGGTGAAAGTTCTTCATTATCCACTTAAAATGCTTATTCGTGATACTTCAAAACTAGATGAAAAAGAATTTAAATATGTAGCTAATTCATTAACACATATTGATTTTCTTCATTTTTAGAAAAATAGATAAAGCACCTGTTTTAGTAGTAGAAGTTGATGGTTATGCTTTTCATGCCAATAATCCTAAGCAGCTAGAGAGGGACAGAATGAAAGATGGAATTTTGGAGAAATATAATATACCAATATTGAGGCTTCCTACTAATGGAATTGGGGAAGAAGATATATTAAAAGAAAAATTGGTTAAAGTACTTGGTAATTAATATTTATATTAAAGTAAATCTGACTTAGAAAAATTTCTATGTGTTAGATTTATTTTTGTTTAAAAAAGAATCACAATTCACAAAACACAAAATATGGTTAAAAAGTAATTATTATGTTATAATTTGGGTATTATGTCACTATTATAGAAATTTAATTAAAATATAATTACTGAAAGTGAGTTAGATATAAGATGGGGTTTATTTCGAATTTATTAAATGTGGAAAGTGCAGATTTTAAAAGTATTTCAAAGCCCACAGCAATAAAAGAATTCGTAGAAGAAAATGATAATTTAAACAGATTATATGAGTTACTAGCAAAGTTAAAGAATGATTCTAAAAAGATAATAGTAAATAAAGAAATAAAAGCTATGAAGAGAGGACTACAAGGTGAAAGAACAGCTGATTTTGAATTAAGAAACTGTATGACTCCTTTTTTATATTTGCATGATATAAGACTTGAGTATGATAATTTAAATGCTCAAATTGATTATTTGCTAATAACTAAAAAATATATTTGTGTAATCGAAACAAAACAGCTTTTAGGAGATGTAAATATAAATGATGATGGAGATTTTATAAGAGTTTATAAAAATAAGAATGGTTATGAAAATAAAGAATGCATGTCAAGTCCAATTGAGCAAAATAAAAAACATGTAAATTTAATCAAGAGAATTCTTAAGGATGTTTTTGACTGCGATAATGTACCAATAAAATCTCTTGTTATAATGGCTAATCCAAAAGCAATAATAAGAAAAAAATATGCACCAGAAGATATACAAAACCAAATAATAAGAGCTGAAAAATTAGGAAATTATATTGAGGAGTTAGAGAATAAATTTAACAAAGCTGTTTTTAAAGAAGAAGTAGCTTTTAAAATAGCAAATTATTTTAAGGAAAAACATACACCAATAAACATAGATTATGAAGCAAAATTTGCGATAACTGAAGAAGATTATTCTGAAGCTGATGCTGCTATAAAGACACCTAGAATAGATTATGAACCTTCAAGTGAAATGGAAGAAATAGAAGCATATGATAATAATATAGAAGATAAATAGCCTTTATTAAATGAAGATGATGATGAGCTTTTAAAAAAATTAAAATTATATAGAAATGAAAAAGCAAAAGAAGAAGGATATAGTGGGCTAAAATATCATTATGTATTTTCAGGAAGCACAATGAGTAGTCTTGTAGAAATAAAACCAAAAACTACAGAAGAATTATTTAAGGTTAAAGGATTAGGTGAAGTAAAGATTAATAAATATGGTAATGATATTTTAAATATTATAAAAGAACATGTTTTAAAAATAGTCCATTTAAATGAGGAAAATTTAAGTGAAACATGTACTGATAATGAAGAGCAAATAAGAAATAAATTAAAGAAATTTAGATTAGAAACAGCTAAAAAAGAGCAAATAAAACCATTTATGGTTTTTAAAGACGATCAAATTGAGGAATTAATTAATGTGAAGCCTAAAAATAAAGAGCAGCTTTTAAAAGTAAAGGGATTTGGTGAAATTAAAGCTCAAAAGTATGGGGAAGAAATTATTAATATAATAATTAATAAAAATGAAGATTTTATATCTAATAGTTAGAGCGTAGAAAATCATTAATTTTAAAAGAATATCTGATGAATGCTTTAGATTAAAAGAACTTCTATGACATAGATAAGAAGAATAGAGTTTTTCAATAATATTGATGATGAAGTGTATTCTGCAATAAATAAAATAAAAAGTTCATTAAATTCATTTAATTATTATTTAGGATTTTTACAAGAAATCAAAGAATTATCAAAAAGTGAAGAATTATTAATAAATACAAAAGTTCATGAATTTATAAAAATGATAGAAATAAAAAGTATGAGCAAAAGTTGTAAAATTCCTGTTTTCCTTGCTTTTTACAATGATGGAAAGGTGAAGATGGAAATTGATGAAGATGATGTTTATCCTGTGATAGGTTTATGTGATGTATTAAAAGAATATATTAAGGATAAATATTTTATAGATGAATTTATTGATTCGGTGGAATATAGGAAGCTTAGGTATTATGAGGAGAGAAATTTAGAGATTGAAAAATAAGAATTTGGTTACTGAATGTGATTTATAATTATTTTTTATACAATTATAAATTATATGGTAAGTTGAAGTATATAAATAATATATTTTTTAATAAAATAGAGCAGAGTGAACTTTTATTTCATCCAACTATGATAAGATCTTTTTAAGATAGAAATTTCTAATAAATTTACATATTATAGGGATGGGGTATTTATGGAATATTATTTTAAAGATAGATTTAAAATATTTAAATTAGTTGGAAAATTACATAAGAAGATTATTTTGTATAGCGCTAATTATAAAAATCATATTAAGCTCAAGCATCCAGAAATGACAATGAGGAAGATTGAAGTAATTTTGAATTCTCCTGATTATGTATATAAGTCATCTTGGAGCAGTAAAACATATTATTATGAAAAAATTATTGGAAATGAAACATACAGAGTAGTTATTGAAACCTATAAGAAACATATTAAATGTGTTGTTACAGCATATAAAGTTTCGGAAGAAGAAAGATTTACAGCAAAACATGCATATTGTGTATATGATAAAGATACATTTATGGAATATGAAGATATACAAAAAGAATTAGAAGATGACAAAGAGTATTTTTATAGATTATTTAATATAGCTGAGTAAATAATTGAGGTGTTTTGGAAATGAATGAATGATTAAAGATTTGTCATTACAACTGTTTTGTAATAATGTAGTTAAAATTGTGAATAGAAATATATTTAATCATACATTTTAAAATTTCAAGTAATGTTTATTACAAAACTTATTATGTATAAGTGAACTTAAATTTTATTCTACTATAAAATGCTATTTAAGGAGAACAGTATAATGAAACAAAATTTTTGTGAAAATGCTATTAATACATTTATATCAATAAACAACTCTAATAATCAAGGAAGAAGAGAATTAGCAGATAAATTTGGAGTTACTGAAAGAACTATAAGTAGTTATGTTAAATACCTAAAAGAAGAACTAGGTGTAGAAATGATATGGGATAAGAAAAGTAAGAAATATGTAGTAGAAGATCAAGGTATATTCAAGGAAATAATTAATAACAGTAAACTTGAGGCAATGGATATATGGTTTATTTTGATTATACTATTAAGATCACAATATATACTACCGACTAAAGTTAAAATAATAAAAAAGGAATTGTTAAAATCTGTTGGTAGCAAAGAAAAAGCTGAAATGGAAAAATTGTTCGCGTTTGAAAAGACGAATCATTTAGAGGAATATTATCATGAGGATATTTTAAAAAATATCTATACTGCATTTA
Source organism: Clostridium neonatale (assembly GCF_900465025.1). Classification (NCBI taxonomy): domain Bacteria; kingdom Bacillati; phylum Bacillota; class Clostridia; order Eubacteriales; family Clostridiaceae; genus Clostridium; species Clostridium neonatale. The sequence continues at coordinate 94,812 of NZ_UICR01000002.1, read as the reverse complement.
TAGATAAGAAGAAAATCAAATTGTTTTATAGAAGATCTAGTGACGATATACGTCAATACATTATTGAGCCACAGAACATAACATTTGATAATGGACGAGTATATCTTATAGCATTAAATGAGAATAAGGAAAATAGAACATATAGGCTAGATAGAATAAAACACATAGAAGTATTAAGGCAAGATAAAGAAGAATTTGATTTTTCACTTTCAAATTATCTTTCTAAATCCTGGCGTATGTTTGGAGGTAAAGAAGTTAAAATAGTAGTTAAGTTTAATAAAAAAACAGCAAAAATAATTAATGAGAAATTAGGAAGAAATAAAAAAATAATAAAAGAAGAAAATCAGTATGTTACATATGAATTTATAGCTTATGGAATAGATGGAATGTGTATTGAACTACTAGGGCTTGGTGATGGGTTTGAGGTTTTGGAACCAGTTGAACTTAGGAATAAGATTTATGATATAGGGAAAAGAATAATGGAAAATCATAAGAATTAGAAAAATAGGTTACATATATTTAAATATAATACTTGCAAATAATGAATAAAAGGGAATGCTAATTAAAATTTTTAAAAGTATAGGAGATTTAATATGGAAATAAAAGAAATAAGATATAGGGTCAGTTCAAGTACATCTATAACACCAAGTATTAATTTGAAAGAAGAAAAATCATTAGATATTTATGAATATGATTCGTATTGGCAATATGTATATATTCATATTCTAGGAAGCACAAAGGATAAAGAATTTGATGATTTTGAAGATATTGAATTAGGATTTATGCAAGGCACTTATTTTAAAATTGATGATATGGATAATGAAGGGATATGTAAATTTGACATTTTTGATAGCATATCTCAAGAAACTTACGACGTATATACTAATTTGTTTAATTCAGATGATAGTGAAAAGGAAGGAGTTATTGGAATTAATGGCAATGTATTTTCAATCGATAGAATTTATATAGAAAATCAATATAGAAATTTTGGAATAGGAACAAGAGTAATAACAGATTTAGAAAAAATACTTCAATACTCATTGAATTGTACAATAGGTAATTTTATTTTATTGCCAAGTGCTATTGAAAAGGTTGATGATGAGTTAAAACAAATTATTGATAATGAAGAATATGTTGTTTTAACCAAGCGATTACAAAAATTTTATAAAAGTATCGGATTTAAAAAAATACATAAACGAGAGCATATGTATTTTAATACAGACTATATAATGAAAGGCACTAAAGAGTAGATTCAATAATTTTCATTTGGAGGTATTTAATTTTATGTTATATGATAGAAAGATTATGGGAGAAGTAATTAACAATTGTGATATAGAATTACCTTTTATTGAATATAAAGCTAGTATATATGATGAGATAGTAAAATATTTGTCAGATAATAATTGTAGTGAAGGTGCAATATTGGTAAATAACATTAAAGAAAAAATAGATAATTATGCTATATCAATAAAAGATGATTTAGATGAAATAGAACATATATGCATAGAACTTTCAGAGATCATTAAAAAGATGTATAGTGAGAAAAAAGAGATTCTGAAAAATATAATCATTAACAATAGAAATATTTTTATAAGTAAGGAAGAAGGAAGATATAGTTTTATATATTCAATTGGATTTGATGAATACAAAATGCAATATAAATACGGTGTTATAAAGGGAAATATAAATAAAGGAAAATTTTATGATATAAAGAGAAAAATAGGATTTTCTAATGATAGTAATTTAGAACAATATGCTGATTTCAAAAGTTATTTTAAAAGTATATTGGATGATTTTGATAATTGTAAAAATATTGAATCGCTGGAGTTTTTAAATAATAATGTTACTAATGAATTATCAGAGTTATTTTATACAGATAATTTATCTGAATATTTAATTAAAAACAGCGATGAAATATTTAGGTTGACTGGGATTGATGGGATAGAAATAATCAAAGAAATATATAAAGCTTATGATATTAAAAAGGTCAAAATTAAGCTTATTACTAATGGATATTCAATTGAGGATAATAGATTAATAGAATTAATAAGAACCAAACGTTCATATATTAAACTCTTAAGTAAGCTCAATAAATTAGATGATCCTGATGATATTGAAATTAAAGATATTTATGATGAGACTATTGATAAAGAAAGTAAGAAGGTTGAATTTTTGATGAAAGAACTTAACATAAGTTCGGGGGAATTGGAGATAGCAATTGATAAGGTTAATTCTACAACTTAAATAGGAGGAGTTAATTTATAATAAACATTTAATGTATTTGAAAGAGTTGATATTGGAGGCAATATGTTAGATAAATATTCGAAACCATTTATTACTTATGATGAAATCAAAAAGCTCTATAAATTAACTAATCATAAAGATGTAGTGGTTCTGGTTAAACAATTAATTTGTGAAAATAAATTAAAGTCGATTACATCTTCTGAACCTACTATATTGCATGAGCAAATATATACTAAATATAGAGTGATTAAAGAAGATGATGAATCAAAAAAAGCGTTATTAGATGAAATAAATTATATAATTCATCCGAAGTTAGATATAGAATACTATAGAAGGAATTTAGATCAATATGTAATAGATCAGAAGACCATTCTTGAACTAAATAATTATCTGATAGAAAAACAGGCTTGTTTGAATAAGAAAATTTCAGTGAATGAACGATCTTATGAAATATTCGAAGATGAGAAATTAATTGCTTCAAATGAAGGAGCATCAATATTAAGTAAATTAAAAATAGATATAGTAAAAGATCTTAATGTATATAAAACACCAGAACCGTTTGTTTACCTTTCTATAAAAAGAGAGGCTCCTCAAAATATATTGATTGTAGAGAACAAAGATACTTATGTAACGATATCTAAAATGCTCTTAGAGAACAAATATATATTAGGGAAGAGTATAGATACCATTATATTTGGAGCTGGGAGAAAAATAAACAATAGTTTTAAAGGGATAGCTGATGATACTACTTTAGAGTATTTAACACATCCAGATAATAATTTTTATTATTGGGGTGATATAGATAAAGCAGGATTTAATATCTTTTCATCATTCTATGAAAAAGTATATTCCTCTTTACAAAAGACATTTAATTTGAAAAATATATCTTTATTTGAATGTGCTTATAAAATGATGATCGAAAAGTGTAGAGGAAAGAAACTAAAAGATATTCCAAAAGAACAAAACTTTGAATATGAAAGAGGCGTTTTTCTAATAGAAGACAATTTTATTAGAGAAGAAATTTTTAATATATTATTACATAATAAATATATACCTCAAGAAGCTCTTAATATGTATGATTTGGAGGTGTGATGTTATTGGACATGACAAGAATACTTGGAGGATATGAAAAGAGAGTTAATGTCATTGGATCGTATTTTCTAATATCCTCTATCGTTAATAATAGAAAAAAATTTCAAGAGTTTTCAAATGTAGAATTTTATAATTTATTAATTCAAATTCTTTGTTTTATATTTGAAAGATCATTAAGAAGAAAACGTTGTTTTAAGGAAAATATAAAATCATTTATAGAGGAAGTTAACATATTAGCTTATAAAAAACCTTTAACAAATGATTATCTAGATGAACTAACTAAATTTACAATAAAACATTTAACTAATAAAGGTAAGACTTTTGCTTTTCCATATTATAATAATGAAAAAGAGGATATAACTAATGGATATATTAAAATAATTGAAGATACTGATGTTATAGTTAATAAAGAAAACAGAATAACATACAGTCTAACTCCAGAAGGTTATAGACTTTTATTATCTACTAAAGAAATAGATGAATTATATCAAATTAAAATTTCTCAAACCTTAGCTCAAATAAGACTTAAAAATGATGATTATGAAGGCGCTAAGGAGGATATTTACGATATTATCAATAATTTAGAGATTCAATATCAAAAAATAGATGGTTTTATGAAAATAATTAGAAATAATATCTTTAATACATCAGAAGTCAAATATTCAGATATAATAGACCAAACCTTAAGCGTATTACTTGAAGAAATGGATAAATATGAAGAACTTAGAGAATCAACGTTATTAAAAATAAAAGATAAAGAAGATTATTTAGACGGTTTAGGAGAAAATTTACATGAAAAAGCTAAAGTATTGAGAACTCAACTTATTCAACTTAAAGATTTAATAATTGGAATTGGTTTAGCAAAATCAGCTGCATCTGGATTGATAAGCAGAGTTCAAATATTTAGAGAAGAATATTCAGATATTCTTGAAAAATTATTAAGGATGCCTGTGCTAAAAAGATTTAATTTTAAAGAAGAGATATTAAATAAACTGGAGGATAATCCAGAGTTTTTAATTCCACTGAGAGATATATACACGCCATTATTTAAAATAAACTTACCTAATATTTTCACAATTAACATACCATATTTAGAACAAACACCACTAAAAAAAGAAATAAATAAAGAAGATATTATTCAAGATTCTCATGATTTTAATATTGTCTCTAATGAAGAAAAGAAAAAGCGAATTGAGGATTGTCAAAATTATTACTATTCTTTTGTTAATATTTTATTTAACTATGCAGAATTGAATGAAAGCTTTACTTTAAAAGAATTATTAAATGACTTATTAAAAAATGATACTTCATCATATATGGAAATAACAAAAGATGCAGAATTAATGAGGAACGTTGTGATGTTTTTTGCCTATCAAAAAGAAGGTATTAAATTATATAAGATAATAAAAATGATACATGAAGTAACATTTTCATCAGATGCTGAATTTGTATTTGAAAATATTGTTGTAAGGCTATATAAAGACGAACATAAATATGTTAGAAGAATTGAATCCATGATCTCTGATAAAATTATAGATGATGAAATGGAAATAAATACTGAAATTAATCTTGAAGAAATGACGGCTACAAAATTAGAATTAACTAATGTTAAGTTTAAATTTATTGAGTTATAAGGAGAATTTTTATGAGTATATCCATACAAGACTATAAAACTGCTAATGAAATATTTTTTAAACTGCTTAAGAAAAATGAAGTACAGGAAAAATATTATAAGGAACTTTTCTTAGCCTACATTAATAACGAAGGGGTAAGAGAAGCATTGGAAATAGTGTGTGAGGCGTCAAAAGCAAGAGTAATTTCTATCTCCGATAAGCTATATTTAATTCCTAATGAGGATAATGATATTTTAGGTTTCGATTATAGAAAGGCTTCGCTTCTTGGTAATGATTTAGCAGATAGTTATTTATCATATTTAATAATGACTATAATTTTCGCAGAGTTCACTAATGAATTTAGTCCAGCATCCTATATAGAGGTTAGCACTTTATTAGAGCTAATTAATGAATCACTGGAAAGAGCAGCATCTAGAACTAATGCAGAAGAGATTGATAGACAACATTTGATTAATATCGTAGCTGTACATAGATTATGGTCAGATAAAAATTCTTGGGATGAAAATGAGAAGAATGGTTTTGGAACTACCAAAAGTGAATTTAAGATTGGTTTTATTAGAAGAATAGTAAATTTTCTTAAAATGCAAGAATTAATTACTTATATTAAAGATGAAGATAAAATCAAACCAACTACAAGATTTACAGTGTTAATGAATCATTATTTCCTGGATGAAGATAGGAAAACATTAATAGAATCACTTTTATTAGAAAGGAGGGAACTATAGATGCCTTTGTTTAATAAATACAAAATTGAACACTTCAAGTACGGTTTAACTACTGATAGATTGTTAAGTAATAAAACAATGGTATTAAATGGTGATGATTTACAAGTTGAAGCTACCAATACTGTAGGAAAAAGCATGAGTATTCAAACTGTAATTCAGGGGATAAGACCTTTATCAGATGTAGCTAAGCCTTTTAAAGAGGTTTATACAAGAAAAGAGCCGATATATTCAGTTATAGAATGGATTCTTGATGATAATGAAACTCTTTTAATAACTGGAATAGGCTTTGAAAAGAAAGCTAATTCTTCAAATGAAGAAGGAAAAGGAAATAAATATGATTTGTATAAATATTTCAATTTCATTATAGTAGAATCTTCTGAACTTGGAATAACTATAGACAATTTGCCATTTACAAAAAAATTCCCCAATGGTAACGTTGGAGTTCAGTCGCTAGCTAACATTGAAGAGTGGTTGAAGGGCCTTCAAAGTAAATACGGTAAAAGTAAAGTTCAGATATTTGGTAACAATAGTTATGCAAGAAAAGAATATAAAGAAAGACTTCTGGAATATGGAATATCTCAGGATGAATGGAATGAAGTAATAATTAAGCTAAATAATGATAATAAAGAAGGGGGAATTTCAGAGTATCTTGAAAGGTACGATAATGTAGAAAAGCTAATAAGAGATAGTTTGCTTCCTTTAATAGAATCTAGTTTAAGTAAAGATGCTGATAAAATACGTATTTTAGTTATAAAAGATCAAGTCGAAAAGTGCTTAAATAATGTTATAGAAATGCAGGATAAACTAGCTGATCATAAAAATTATATTGAACTGACAAATTTTGTTATGGAACTACAAAATAAATTATTAAGTTTAATTCAAATAGAAGAAGATGAAAATATTATAAAGGAACAATTAGCAAGTCTCTATATGTTTATTGAAAACAAGAATACACTTTTGCTTGAAGAAATAGAAACTTATAAAAAGCAAGAAGATGGTTTAATGCAAGAATTTACGCAAATAAAATATGAGGAAAAGAGTTCTGAGTATAGTTCTAAAATAAATGAAAAAGTAGAATTTGAACAAAAATTAAATAAAGTTCTTGGATTAATAGAAAACGAAGAAAAAGATAAAGAATTAAATACTCAAAGTCTCTATATAGTACAATATCAAGACAAAAGCCGTTCAATGCAAGTTGAAATTGAAGAAAAGTCTAAAAAGGAAATAGAAAGAAATAGAAAAAATGAAACTGCCGCTGAAATAGCTAAAGCTATTAAGGAGGTAGGAGGAAACATTCATTCAATACTAATACAAAACAAAAAGGAATTAGCTAATAAACAAGTTGACATTAAAGCGCAGAAACTTCAAAATGAAGAGCAAAAAGAAAAATTGAAGTGTGAAGAAGAAAAATTAAAAAATAAAGAACAAGAATTGAAATCCCAAAATAAAATTTTTAATCAAAATGAAAAAATATATACTCGAAAAATAAATGATTTTAAGGAAGTCAATTCAGATATAAATAATTTTATTACTAATAATTTTTTAGGTGAAATAATAAATTATGAAAAATATTTAGAAGCTATTAGTAAAGAAAAAAAATTAATAGAAAGTACATTAATAGCTGAAGATCAAGAAATTAGAGAGAAAACAATTAAAATAGATAATATAGATAAGTTGTTTAAAAAACTAAATGAAGATAAACAAAATCAATATATGGACTTAGAAAAACTTAAACAAAGAAAAATTCATATTGATGAATTTAAAGATGAATATAATACTATTTGTGAAAAATTTGAGATAAATGAAAAATTAGAAGATACTAATAAAGTAATTATTGCAATAAAAAAATCACTTATTCATTTAGATAGTTTTAAAAATGATTTAGGACGAAAAAAAGCAGAATTATCTACTAATCTTAATGATCTTGAAGAACTTAAAACTATTAATTTCGATGAAGATGTATTATTTGAATTAGAAAGAAATAATATAAAACCGGTTGAAGGAATAAAGTATCTTATAAGCTCTAGCGCTACTATAGAATACAAGATTTCTCTCATAAATAAAAATCCGCTTCTTCCTTATTCGATATTAGTAACGGAAAATGAATATCAAAGATTGAAGAATATTGAATTGAAAACAAAGATGAAAATGTCCATACCAGTTTTAATTAGAAGCACTATAGAAGATAATTTCATAGAAGTTTCTAATAATTTAGCATTATGCAAAAATATAAGCATATTAACTTCGTTTGATACCAAAACTTTAGATCCGGAACAAAGGCTCAAAGATATACAACAACTAAAGGAACAAATTTCGGCTACAGAGGAAAGAATACATCAAATAGACGTAGAGATAAAAGAATTAAATGCGTTTGAAGCCAAAATGATGTTTTATAATTTTAATCAAGAAGACTTGAATTTAGAAGAAAGAATATCAGAAACATCATCTTCAATAATTACTTTGGAAAATAGAATAATAAATGAGGAAAATAATAAAATTGATTTAACTACAAGAATTAATTATTTAAACCAAAATAAATTGAATCTAAATAATAATATAAATGAAATTAATAGTAAGTATACGAAAGTAGAAGAGTTAAGAGATGAATTTGAAATAATATCTCAAAACAAAATAAAATTTGATCAAAACGAGAGAGAGTTAAAAGAAATAGAGTTAAATTTTTCAACTATAAATAATCAAATAAATATTCTTGATTCAGAACACAATCGCTTAATTATTTCAGAAACAAAAAATGGAATGGAAATTGAGAGCTTAGAAAAAGAAATAACAAATTTTAATGAATATGAGCTATTAAATACATCTAATAAATCATTAGAAGATTTAAAAATTAATTTTGATGAATATTCAAAAGATTCTACTTCAAGGCAAATAACTGATTTAAATAGAGAGATAAGTTTAGCAGTGAAAAGGATAGAAGGATATGCAAAAGCACTGACAAAATTAGAAAAAAGAATAACTAAAACAAATTTTTATGATATGTTGATACTTTATACAGATGAAGAGCTAGAGGTATTAATAAAGAAAAATGAAGACGAGTTGAATAGGTTAAATATAGAAAGAGAAAAATTTAGTAATAAAATAACGGGTTTAGAAGAGGTCGCTGAACATATTAAAGATGAAATTTTCAAAGATTTTAGTGGTAAAGCTCCTGTTTCATTATCTGAAATAAGTGATTTTAATTTTGAAAAGAGAAGATTATTAATAAATCAAGATTTAAAAGATATAATACAAATAATAAAAGATAATCAAGATTTAAGCAAGAGATTAGAAATTGAATTAGTAACATTAAAAAAATACAAAGTTGAAGGCAAAGCTATTGCTAATGAGCCCAAAGATGTATTTGAAGAGAGTAAAAGACTTCAAAATAACCTTGAAAAGATAACTAAGGATTATGAGTCTATAGAAGTTAATTACAATAATATTTTTAAAGAAATAGAAGAATTTAATTTAGCAGCAGAAGAAAGATATAAAAAGTATGTTGATGGATTATTAGTATATAAAGAAAAATATATCAAGCAAAAGGAGCAAATAGATCGTGTGCTTCTTGTGTTAAGAGAAGAAATAAGTAAGGTTGAAAAGCATAGTGAAGTAGTAAAAAATGAGAAAAACTTAATCGGGAGACAGATTAAGGATTATATTATTGATTGTATTAAAGAATTTAGAACAATTAATAAGTTAGGTCGTCATAAAGGGAAAGAATTATTTAACATAAAGTTGCCTAAGGATGAAATGATAGAAAATAGTTTAAGCATTGTTGATGTCCTTCTTGATGAAATAATGGAGGATATGAATCCTAATGATATTAAGCAAAAGATAAATACTTTCTATATATTAAATAGAGTATTGAGTATATCTACTATACCTGTATCAGTCATAACTTACGAATTAAATAAAAGTGGAAATATTAGATGGAATGATATAAGTAATAAAACTACCGGGGCACAAAGATTTTCTATAGCTTTTATTATGACCGTAATTTTACTTGAATATAAGCGTTATGATAGAAATGCAGTAATTGATAATAGTAAAAACAAAGGAAAAGTATTACTAATTGATAATCCTTTTGGAGAAACAAGTGAAGAAGCCATACTTAGAGAAATATTTGATCTTGCTGAAAAATTTAATGTACAAATTATATCGTATACTCATGTTACTAATGAATCTGTTAGAAAAATGTTTAAAAAGATTTATACTATGACAGTTGAGAAAACAACTTCTGGAAAAGAATATGTTGATATTAATGAAATTAAAAATATTAATAAAAAAGAACAAGAAAAGGTATTGATGAGTTCTTTTAGAATCGGTGAAAGAGAGTATGTGGACCAAGAAACTATGTTTGATTTAATAAAGTGATATAGGGTAAATGTGGTTTGATTTTATAATATAATATTAGAAAAAGTGCTTAGATGTTTAAACTAAGCACTTTTTTCTTGTGTGCCCAGCATGGGCACGTACTAATCGGTGAAAGTCCGTAGCAGAGGCTGATAGTGCCAACTGCATAGCCAACGGCAAGGGTGTCCATCGTGAGGTGGAATCTGAAGGAAGCCTAAGGCAAAGCCTTGGTCTGAGGTACACGAATCACATTTGAGGCTCAAAGCTATGGGTAAGCTTGCACGACAAAGTAAAGCCCTATAACTATCCGAAATAGCTAGAGTAAATGTGGCAGATAGATGAGGTGAAAGTGCGTGTTCTTACCTGGGGAGGTCTGATAGGTACGTACCAAATGAATTAAATTTCTAGGTTACAACCTATACAGTGATGTATAACTGAACTATCAGAAGTCAGCAGAGGTCATAGTAACTCCGCTAATCGCGATAGCGGATGAAGGACTGAACGTTAGGAGGTTTACAACTTTGGAGAAATCAAAGAAATTACAGAGACAGCAGAAAACTCAATATAGAGGCCAAGTGATGGAAGTAGAAGTGGAACTTCAAGGTAAATCAAAGGCGCCGAGTAATTCTATGGTTTTACCAAATAGGGAAAGCGTAAACAATGGAGCATTTGATACTAGTAGATTACTTGAAGAAGTCCTTGAAAGAAATAATATGCTTTTAGCACTTAAAAGAGTAATTAGTAATAAAGGTAGTCATGGAGTTGACGGAATGAAAATCGATGAACTTCGAGAGCATATCAAGAAACACTGGCATACAATTAAAGCTAAACTACTAGAAGGGAAATATAATCCATCACCTGTAAAAAGAGTAGAAATACCGAAACCAGATGGTGGAGTTAGATTATTAGGAATACCAACTGTACAAGATAGATTAATTCAGCAGGCAATTGCTCAAATATTATCTAGGGTTTATGAACCATCATTTTCTGAAAATAGCTTTGGGTTTCGTCCTCATAGAGGAGCAAAGAATGCCATAAAGAAATCAAAAGAATATATTAATCAAGTAAATAGATGGGTTGTAGATATGGATTTAGAGAAGTTCTTTGATAAAGTTAATCATGATATTCTTATGAGCAAACTTGAAAAGAAAATACAGGACAGAAGATTATTAGCATTAATAAGGAAATATCTTAAAAGTGGTGTCCTTATTAATGGTGTTTCTATAACAAGTGAAGAAGGAACTCCGCAAGGCGGTCCGTTAAGTCCATTACTAGCAAATATAATGCTAGATGAATTGGACAAAGAACTTGAAAAAAGAGGACACAAATTTTGCAGATATGCAGATGACAATAATGTATATGTTAAAAGTAAAAGAGCAGGAAATAGAGTTATGAAATCTATGATTAATCTTATCGAAAATAAACTAAAACTTAAAGTTAATAAGGATAAAAGTGCAGTAGACTCTGTATCTAAAAGAAAGTTCCTAGGATTTTCATTCTATTTTTCGAAAAGTGGAGCCGAGATAAGAATCCACGAGAAATCCATAAAGAGATTTAAAGAAAAGATTAAATTTTATACTAATAGAAACAAAGGAATCAGTATGGAATATAGACTGATAAAATTAAATCAAATTATGCGGGAATGGATAAATTACTATGAAATAGCCAACGCCAGCGGAAAGCTAGTTGAACTAGACAAATGGATTAGAAGAAGACTAAGAGCTTGCATTTGGAAACAATGGAAGAAAATTAGCACCAGACATAGGAATTTAGTTAAGCTAGGAATCAACAAATACAAGGCTTGGGAATATGCAAATACAAGAAAAGGCTATTGGAGAATTTCCAAAAGCCCAATTTTAAGCAAGTCTTTAAATAACAAATACCTAGAATCACTAGGATTTGTTAGTCTAACACAAATATATCAAATGATACATTAAATTCTAATGAACCGCCGTATACCGAACGGTCAATGTCGTCAACTTAAGTAATTTGTAAATATAAATCACGATTATTTTTAGATGATATATTTAAATTTCTTCTAAAAAATGGTACACTAAATAAATCCACTGGTTAAAGTGAATTTTGAAATATGCAATTATTTGTAATTTAAATGCATGATTTTTTATTGTGATGATGCTTTTTCCTTGGATGTTTGTTTTTTCGCTCACGAGAACGATTGGGACGTATTTGTGAGCGAATTTTTTTAGATTTTTCTAATATTATTTCTAAAATTTTTCTTGTTAATTTAGCATTAACTAATAAATTAATAATTCTATTAAAAACTTGCCCAAGTATAAAATTTCGATTTGCTTGATACATTGATTTTAAATTCTTATCTTTAATTTCATCTGCTATCGCAGCATCGGCCTCATCTTTTATAAGAGCTACAACCATTGATAAATAAATAGAAACAAAAAAGTCTTGTTCTATAGAAATTGGTTTTGTTCCCGAAAATTCTTCTATCTGAATACTACTTTTTAACTCTTTGTATTTACTTTCGACTCCCCATCTAAGGAAATACAACTCTTTAAATTCATCATATTTAATGTTTTCATCAAAAATATTAGTGACTAATATTTCTGTAATGTTGTTTGAAAGCTCTATTTTTATAACACGCAATTTTCTGTATTTTCTCTTTATTTTATATTCCAAAATACAATCATTGGAATCAATATTTTGTACTGTTTTAAATGATGATGGTACTCTCATTAAGAAAAGCATATTTTTAGTATCTAAATAGTCAAACATCTCATAAGAAGGGTATCCTCTATCAAATATTACAATACTGTTTTTTGATAATTTTTCATTGTTGATTTGATCTAGATGTTGTTTTGCTAATTCTCTTTCACTAGTTTTAAATTTAGTTATTGAAGCATCAATTATAATATCATTTAATATATCATATAAGGCTGATGCCGTCGCAACTGCTGTTTGAGTTTTATTTTGATTTTTACTTACTCCAAAGTATTTACCACATTCAATAGTATCAGGAACTTGTATAGATGTTCCATCAACTGCAAGAATATTAAATCCATGCCATTTATTCAATTTCTTTTTTGAATTATAAAAAGAATCAACAAATAATCTACATAGTTCTTTAAAGGCTTCAGGTGAAATATTTTGTCTTGCTTTAGAAAATGCTTGCTTTGATATATTAGGAAAGTTTAAACATGTATGATTTTCAATAAAATTATCTATTTCTAAAGGTATAGACTTTCGTAATACAGAACAAATTAAATAAACTACATTAGAAAACGATAGTTTTCTTTTCCTTGAAAAAGAATTTCCTAAACTATATGACTGCTTATATTCATCTGAAACAATTAATTTATTTGTTCGTTTTAAAATTTGTGATAGTAATTTAATATTTTTCATAAAATCAAACCTCGCTATAAATTTAATATCTATAGCGAGGCTGCATTTTTTTACCTATTGTCAAGTGTTTTTTATTAAATTTTCTATATTTTCTTAAGTTGACGACATTGAGCGAACGAATGTGAGTCGGGTATTCATATATTGAATTTCTTTGTTTTTCTCTAAAATCATAGACATCTAATTTATTTTAGTTATAATTTATGTGGCTATTTATAAAATCCAAGTATTCCCCAATATATAAGAAAAGTTCCGAATTACAGCATAGCTGCTCTTTGGCATATAATGCTTGCTGAGGTACGAACTTAGCAGTATAGCCCCTATTCATATAATGATGAATAGGTTTCCTTATAAGTGCACATTCGTAAGGATTTATATTCTGATATTTATAAATCTATATCTTTTAAAAAATGGTGAAATATTAACTTTTTAAATCTTTAATATCTATAAATAACTAATCCTTAATTTTAAAATGTATTTATGTATAGCAGCAATAATACGGATACTCTGAATTTAGATGAAACAAAGAAATAAAGCTCTTATGTGTGCGGTGTCTTGCATTCAAAAATTGAGCTTTAGAATTCTTCATGTAGACTGCACCCACAATTGTTTGTCCAATTTTATATTGGAGCAAACATTTGTGGGTGCAAGTCTGCATGTTTGAATTCTTAGCTTCATTTTTTTAGCAAGCGAGCACCTCATAAGAGCTTTATTTCGGTTATTCACACTAAACTCAGTACGTCATTTATTTTTGTTGTGAGGCATACAATTTTAAGAAATGATATGAAATATTAAACCATACTCATATATACTCATTATGAGTAATAGAATTCCAGTAATCAAAATGTTATATCTTAAAATAAATCTAAAGAATTTAAACTTAATTATGAAACATTCAAGGTAAAATGAAAGTAGAGAAAATAAAAAAATAAAAATCAAGCATAAATCCAAATTTATATGAATTACTCCTGCACTAAAAAATAAAGAAAAACTGTTTATTACAATTGCATATGCAAAAGGAATGCTTTTAGGAATATCAATTAATTTAGAATTATTTTTATCTAAACATTTTGGATTTTCCAGTATATTTTTATATTTAAGGTTAGTTTCATAATAAAATGATGTATCATATCCTAAGAAATATTCATGATGTCTTTTATATTCACAAAGAAAATATATGCTTATGATAAACAGTAATACAATTCCAAAAATATTTGATATATAAGAACCTAATAGAATACTAATTAAATTACCTAAAAGCATAGAAAGAAATGTTCCAATAGTTACAAGTATACTTATAAAAGTAGAACTTGATTTATGGATGGATATTGAATTTACTTTTAAATTGTGAGTAGCACTTATAATAGGTAAACATGCTGTAATGGTAAGTAAAATAGGCGAAAAATAATTCATATTTTCTTTTTCTCCTAAAATAATTGCTATATTGCTAGTATATTAAATTAAGCATAAAAGGGAACTTAATTATAAAGAAAAAAAATGTTGATATTTATAAAAAGGTTATGAATTTTATAAAATAACAGGTTATATATTAAAAAAGTGATGGCTATTTGTATAAAATATTTACATACCTTCATCGGTGTGTTAAAATACACTTAATATTCAAAATACAAAGGAGTGATTCTTGTGGGGTTAATAACACCGTAGATAGAACGATTATATTTATTATGAAGATACGTGGAGTGGTTGAGGGGCTATATCTGCGATTTAAAAATGCATGTGGAAAGAGCTTTATAATAAATATATTTTGGGGGGCAAAAAATGTTAAATTATAAAAAGTATAAGAGATTTGAAACAATAAACTATAAGGAAAGAACATGGCCAAATAATGAAATAAAGAAGGCACCAATTTGGTGTAGTGTTGATCTAAGAGATGGGAATCAAGCACTTATTAATCCTATGACTGTGGAAGAAAAAGTAGAATTTTTTAATTTACTTGTTAAGCTTGGATTTAAGGAAATTGAAGTCGGATTTCCTTCTGCATCACAAATTGAATATGATTTCTTAAGAAAATTAATAGACGAAAATCTTATTCCGGATGATGTTTATGTACAAGTTTTAACACAAGCAAGACCTCACCTTATAGAAAAAACATTTGAAAGTTTAAAAGGCTTAAATAAAGCTATTGTTCATATATATAATTCAACTTCAGTTCTTCAAAGAGATGTTGTTTTTAATATGAGTAAGGAAGAAATAAAGCAAATTGCAGTTGAAGGAACTAAACTTGTAAAGGGATATGTAGAAAAATTTGATGGAAAGATAGTACTTGAATATTCACCAGAAAGCTTTACAGGAACAGAAGTTGAGTATGCTCTTGAAATCTGTGATGCAGTTGCAGATGTATGGGAAGCTACTAAAGAAAATAAAATAATTATAAATTTACCATCAACTGTACAGATGGATACGCCAAATGTGTATGCTGATCAAATTGAATGGGTGTCTAAGCATTTTAAAGACAGAGAAAGAATCATATTAAGTGTTCATCCACATAATGATAGAGGTACAGGTGTTGCTGATGCTGAGCTTGCTCTTCTTGCAGGTGCAGATAGAGTAGAGGGAACACTTCTTGGTAATGGAGAAAGAACCGGTAATGTTGATATTTTAACTGTGGCTTATAATATGTTTTCGCATGGAGTAAATCCAGAGCTTAATATTGAAAATATTGATGAAATAGTAGAAGTATATGAAAGATGCGTTAAAATACCTGTACATGTAAGACATCCTTATGCAGGTAACTTAGTATTTACAGCGTTCTCAGGATCTCACCAAGATGCTATAAATAAAGGGATGAAGAAGTATGAAGAAAGACATGATGGAATATGGCAGGTTCCATACTTACCAATAGACCCAAGTGATTTAGGCCGTGAATATGAGGCATTAGTTAGAATTAACAGTCAATCAGGTAAAGGTGGAGTGGCATTTGTAATGGACCATTGCTATGGATTTAAGCTACCTAAGACTATGCAGAAAGAGTTTGCAGATGTTATTCAAAAGATTTCAGAAGGAAAAGGAGAAGTTTCACCTACTGAAGTTATGGATGCATTTACTCGTGAATATCTAGAAAGACAAGATGCTCTAAAGCTTGATAAATGTCAGTTCTTTGATTATTCTGAAACTAATGGGGATAATGATACTAAAGTAAATATGAATGTTGTTTATAATGGACAAGCTAGAAGTATAGAAGGTATAGGTAATGGGCCTATTGATGCATTTAAAAATGCTATAGGAAAAAATATTGATATAGATGTTAAAATAATTGATTATAATGAACATGCTATGAGTACAGGTTCTGAAGCAAAGGCAGCATCTTATGTTTATATGCAAAGAAATGATAATAAAGAAAAAACATTTGGTGTTGGTGTAGATAGTAATATTACAAGAGCATCTATTAAGGCAATGCTAAGTGCAATCAACCGTTTATACAGTAAATAAATTACGAGTGTCAGAGGTTAGTGGATAACAACCGAAATTCAATATATGATATACTCGTATTGTAGGAAAATTGAAGTTAAAAATTCAAAAGACAGAGGTTGTGCCCAAAACTGTTTGCTCCAAAAAACAAGTTTTGGACAAACAATTTTGGAACAGCCTCTGTCTAAGAATTTAATAACTCCAATTTTTAATACAATACTACGTATATTCATATATTGAATTTCTTTGTTTTCTATAAAATCATAAATACTAAGTTTCTTTTGTTCATGCGTGAAAATACAATTCTGGTAATTTATAGAGTCGCTTATTACATAATAAATGCTAGCGATTCGAGCCAAATACAAGATTTAGATTCTCGGCTCATGGGTGTCTTAAATTCAAAAATAAAGCTATAGAATTTTTACATTAATGATTGTTCCAAAATTTTTTGTCTGATTTTAGATGACTCAAACAGTTTTGGGTACAATCATTGATGTTTAAATTATTAGATTCATTATTTGTAACAAGTGAGCACCATATAAGTGCTTTATTTTGATTATTTTACTTTAAACTTAGTATATCTTATATTTATATTATGGAATAAATAAGTTAATATTATAAATTTATCTAAAGAATATATTGACATTTTAAGAAAATAAATATATACTAAATTCATCAACTAACAATTGAATATATAACTTATCAAGAGTGGTGGAGGGACTGGCCCTATGAAGCCCAGCAACCGATATATTAGTTCATTTACTATATATAATGGTGCTAATTCCTGCAGTTATTTTTTATAACTGATAGATAAGAGGATGAATTTTATGGTGATTATTACGCTAGAGTTTATTCTCTGGCGTTTTATTTTTATTTAATTCTTAGTAACTTGATAGTATTAGAAGGGGGCATATATATGGCAAAATTAAGTGGAAGATTAGATGGATTTACAGAATCAGTCATTAGAGCTATGACAAGAGTTTCTGAAGAATGTGGTGCTATAAACTTATCGCAAGGATTTCCGGATTTTGATCCACCAAAAGAAATAACAGATAGATTAAAAGAAGTGGCAGATGAAGGACCGCATCAATATTCAATAACATGGGGAGCACAAAATTTTAGAGAAAAGCTTGCAGCTAAGCAAGAAAAGTTTATGGGAATTCATATTGATCCTAAAGAAAATATAGTAGTTACATGTGGAAGTACAGAAGCAATGATGGCTGCAATGATGAGTGTTTGTAATGTAGATGATAAAGTAATTGTATTTTCACCATTTTATGAAAACTATACAGCAGATACAGTTCTTTCAGGTTCTGAGCCAATATATGTTGAGCTTAAACCACCAACTTTTACATTTGATAAAGATGAATTAAGACATGCATTTGAGCAAAATCCAAAAGCACTTGTTCTTTGTAATCCATCAAATCCAACAGGAAAGGTATTTACAAGGGAAGAACTTCAGTACATTGCAGATCTTGCCATAGAGTTTGATACTTTTGTAATAACAGATGAAGTGTATGAACATTTGGTATATCCTCCATATAAACATACTTACATAGCTTCATTTCCTGGAATGTTTGAAAGAACAATATCATGTAGTTCATTATCAAAGACATACTCAATTACTGGATGGCGACTTGGATATATAATTGCAAGCAAAGAAGTGATAGAACAATGTAAGAAGGTTCATGACTTCTTAACAGTTGGAGCAGCAGCGCCACTTCAGGAAGCAGCTGTTAAAGGACTAGAATTTGGACAAGATTATTATGATGGATTAACAGATCTATATGATAAGAAAAGAAAATTCTTTTTAGAAGGTTTAGATAAAATAGGATTAAAGTATTTTGAACCACAAGGTGCTTATTACGTTATGGTTGATATATCAGAATTTGGATATGAAGATGACTATGAATTCTGTATATGGCTTGCAAGAACAATAGGAGTTGCAGCAGTTCCAGGATCAAGTTTCTTTAGAGGCAATGTTAATAATTATATAAGACTACATTTTGCCAAAACAGAAGCAACTCTTAGAGAAGCACTTAAAAGATTAGAGAATTTAAAAAATTATATGAAAAAGTAAATTAATATATAAATGTAGGTGTAATTTAAATTAAGATTCTGATAAATAAAATATAACAATATATTGTGATTTCAAGAAAAGGTAAAGAATAAAAGAAAGTACATTGAAATCACAATATATAAATAAAAAATCAAAATAAATATGACTAATTATATAAGAATTATTATAATTAAAAAATAAAAAGCAATAATAATTTAGTGAAGATTATAGGGAGAATAAAATATGAAAATTTTAAAAAAATTAGGAGCATTATCATTAATAACAGCAGTAGGCATTAGTTTAATTGCATGCGGAGGAGCAAAGGATAAAAGTACAGAGAGTAATAACCAAGCTTCAAGTGGAAGTTCAAAGGATATTATTGTAGGTGTTTGCCCTGGTCCTTATGGAGATATGATTAAGGAAGTGTTTACACCATTACTTGAAAAAAAGGGATATAAAATCACAGTAAAGGAATTTAGTGATTATATTCAACCAGATCAAGCTTTAAATAATGGAGAAATTCAAGCAAACTTAATGCAGCATACAGAATACTTAAAGAAATTTAGCGCTGATAATAATTTAGATATTTCAGCTGTTAAAACTGTACCAACACTTGGAATGGGTATGTTCTCACAAAAATATGATTCAATTGACAAAATTCCAGATGGTGCAAAAATAGCTATTCCAAATGATGCATCAAATCTTGCAAGAGCATTAAACGTGTTGAGTGCTAATGGATTAATTAAGTTAAAAGATAATGTTGATGCAACAAAAGCAAGTACACTTGATATTGCAGAAAATACTAAAAATATTGAGTTCGTTGAAGTTGAAGGTGCTCAACTTGCAAGAAGTTTAGATAGTGTAGATGCTGCACTTGTTCCGGGAAATTATGCATTTGCATCAGGTTTTGATTATAGCAAAGCATTAGCTGTAGAGCCATTAACAGAAAATTATAAAAATGTAGTAGCAGTTAGAACAGAAGATTTAGATAAAGAACTAGGAAAAGATCTTTTAGAAGTAATAGAATCAGATGATTTTAAAACAGCAATAGAAAACAGTAAGTTTAAAGACTTTTCTAAACCAGAATGGTGGAAATAATATAATTAAGAAAAAAATTTTAAATTATATTAGAGTGTAATATAAACTAAAATATAAGTAATATTATCATATTAATGCAGAAATCTAGCTTACGATAATGGCAATATTATTGTAAGCTAGAAAAAATTATATGGGTGGTGATAAGAATGATTGAATTAAAAGATATAAATGTTGAATTTAAAATAAAAGGAAAAAAAGTGCAAGCGGTTAAAGATGTGAATCTAAAAATAAACAAAGGTGAAATCTTTGGAATTGTTGGATTAAGTGGAGCGGGAAAGAGTACACTTGTCAGAGTAATAAATTTACTTCAAAAACCTACATCAGGACAAGTAATTATAGATGATGAAGATATAACTAATATAAGCAGAAGCAAGCTTAGGGAAAAAAGATTAAAAATAGGAATGATATTTCAACAATTTAATTTAATAAGTGGAAAGACAATATATGAAAATATAGAGTTCGTTTTAAAAGCAAATAATTATCCAAAAGATAAAAGAAATGAAAGAATCAATGAATTACTAAGCTTAGTTAAACTTGAAGAAAAAAAAGAAGTATATCCAGCAAACTTAAGTGGCGGGCAAAAACAAAGAGTAGGTATTGCAAGAGCTATTGCTAACAATCCAGAAGTGCTTTTGTGTGATGAGGCTACATCAGCATTGGATTTAGAAAATACTGAAGAAATACTTAATCTATTAAAGGATATACATGATAAGCTAAATATTACTATTGTATTTATAACTCATGAAATGGAAGTGGCAAAGAAATTATTTAATAGGGTAGCAGTTATGAGTAATGGAGAAATAGTTGAAGTTAATGATGTATATTCAATTTTTTCTGATCCTAAACATGAAGTTACTAAGTCTTTAATTAATAAAAATTCAAGTGTTGATCTTCCAAGGGAAATTTTTGATTTATTAGGTGAAGGCGAAATAATTAAAATAAATTATAAAGGAAATGATAGCTTAAAACCTGTAATATCAGAAGTAGCTAAAAATTATAATGTTGATATTAGTATAATTCATGGAAAGATAGATTATATAGATAATAAACCAATAGGAACTTTGATTGTAAGTATAGTTGGCGATAAGGAAGAAATAGCAAGAGCAAAGCAGTTTATAAAGAATAATGTGGTAAAAACTGAAAGAATAATTAATGATTATTTGGAGGTGATATAGATGGAAAATACAATAGAAATTTTAAAAGTGGAACTTTTGCAGGCAGTTTTAGATAGTTCTAAAATGATTGTTACAGCTATGATTATATCTTTGTTTGTAGGGGGAGCAATTGGACTTATACTTTATTTAACTTCTAATAAACTATTTTTTAAAAACAAGATAATTAATGGTATTGCAAGTTTTATTATAAATATAATACGTTCACTTCCATTTGTAATATTGTTAGTGTTATTATTACCAGTTACAAAATTAATAGTAGGATCAAGCATTGGACCTGAAGCTGCAACAGTACCTATAACAATTGCATCTATTGCATTCTTTGCAAGACTTAGTGAAGGGGCATTTAGTGAAGTTGATAGTGGAGTAATTGAGGCGGCAATATCATCTGGTGCAAGCTTTAAATTAATATTAACAGATGTTCTTATTGTTGAAGCTCTTCCAAGTTTAATAAGAGCAATAACTGTTAATCTTGTAAGTTTAATAGGTTTTTCAGCAATGGCTGGAATTGTTGGTGGAGGCGGGATTGGAGACCTTGCCATAAGATACGGATATTATAGATATGAAACTGGAGTCATGATTGTAACTGTGGCTATATTAGTAATATTGGTTCAATTTATTCAAATTAGTGGTGATTTAATAGCTGGAAAAGTTTATAGAAGATAGAAAATTATGATCAAATATTATTTAGGAATAAGCAATATTGATTTTAACATAGGAGGGGAAATATGGATATTAATGAACTTAAAAAAATAGTAAAAGATGAAAGTCAAATTGTCATTGGAGATAAAATTGAAAAAAAGTATTTAAGTGATAGTTTACAAAGAGAATATGGACATGCCGATGCACTAGTTTTTGTAAAATCAACACAAGAAGTTCAAAATATAATAAAGTATGCGAGTGTAAATAAAATTCATATAACTCCAAGAGGTGCTGGAACTGGACTTACTGGAGCAACTGTACCGCTTCATGGAGGTATTGTATTAGATTTTTCAAAAATGAATAAAATACTTGAAATAGATGAAGAAAATTTAACATTAACAGTTGAGCCTGGTGTTCTTTTAAAAGATGTACAATCTTATGTTGAAGAAAGAAATTTTTTTTATCCACCAGATCCAGGAGAAAAAACTGCTTCAATTGGTGGAAATGTCAGCACAAATGCAGGCGGAATGAGAGCTGTTAAATATGGAGTTACAAGAGATTATGTAAGAGAAATGGAAGTTGTAACTGGTGATGGAAAAGCTATAACTGTTGGTGGTAAAACTATAAAAAATAGTACAGGACTGGATTTAAAAAACTTAATTATAGGATCAGAAGGAACTCTTGCGGTTATTACTAAGATAGTTTTAAAAATAATACCAAAACCAGAAAAGTCAATAAGTGTATTAGTTCCATTTAATAATTTGGAAGATGGAGTTAATTCTGTTATAAAAATTCTTAAAGCCAGTGCAAATCCTACAGCCATAGAATTTATGGAAAGAAATGTAGCTGAAAATTCAGAGAAATTTTTAGATCTTAAACTGCCTTCTGATAAAGGTGAAGCATTTTTACTATTAACATTTGATGGAGATGAGTCAGAAATTAAATCAAATTCTGAGAAAGCAAAGAAAGTGCTTTTAAACTCTGATGCTTTAGATTTTATTATTTTAAATGAAGAAGAAGCAATAAATACGTGGAAAATAAGAGGAGCTTTGTGTAATGCTATTGAAGCAAATGATGAAAGCATACCTATTGATATAGTAGTACCAATAACAAAAATATCTGAATTTGCTAAGTTTACAAGCGAACTTGGTAGAAAATACAACATTAAGTTAATTTATTTTGGTCATGCTGGTGATGGAAATATACATGTAAGTGTTTTGAGAAACCATTTAGAAGAAAAGGTATGGGAAAAGAAATCTCATGACTTTTTATATGAACTTTATGGGAAAAGTCATGAATTTAAAGGACTTCCATCAGGTGAGCATGGAATTGGACTTCATAAAAAAGAGTATTTTATTGAAGTTACCAATGAAGATAATATTGAATATATGAATGAAATAAAACGAATTTTTGATAAAAGTGGCATATTAAACGTAGGAAAAGTTTATTCCTAAAAACAAGGATGGTATAAATATATTACGCAATATCAAAGTTTAGTGGATAACAACCGAAATTCAATATATGATATACTCGTATTGTAGGAAAATTGAAGGTCAAAATTTTAAAGACAGAGGATGTGCTTAAAAATGTTTGCTCCCAAAAAACAAGTTTTGGACAAATATTTTTGGAACATCCTCTGTCTAAGAATTTTAGAACTTTATTTCGATTATTTCAATCTAAACTTAGTACATCGCTATTTATTTAACATATATTTTTTCCAGTCTCCATCTGGAATATGTATAGCTTTTTCGTTAAAAATTGAATCATTATCTAAATTATAAAAGTAAACATAGCAGTCTTCTTTTATACCAGTATCTAAATGCTCAACAGTTAATAGCTCTTTATGGTATTCATTTTCAGGGTGCCTATGGTCTATAACACCTTCCATTTCATCTATATCTCTTATAGTTTCATCATAATCTTTAACAACGACTATTTCACCAAAGACTTTACTGTGCTCATTTGGAACTATAGCTGGATATCCCTTATAAGGCATATGATATAAATCCATTCCTTCTAAAACAGCAGGAATATTTTTTATTACTTTACCTTTCAAATATTTATCATAATTAAAAAAACCTTCTCTTAGACTTCCATAAACAAAAATATTTATATTATTCATTAACAAATTTCACCACCAATAGTTTTTACATCATTATTATTAGTTAGAGCCGCTTTAATACAGATTTCTAAGCCTTTTGTTATATCAAGTAGTGACATAGAAGGTGTATTAGGTTTATTTACTACTTGGAAAGGCAAGTATGGAACGTGTATAAAGCCACCTTTTATGTTTGGATATTTTTTATCTATCATATAAAGTATGCCATACATAACATGATTACATACAAAAGTTCCAGCGGTATTTGAAACTGAAGCAGGAATACCAGATTCGTTCATTTCCTTTACCATAGCCTTTATAGGGAGGTTACTAAAATAAGCATTTTCGCCATCTTCAAATATTGCAACATCGATTGGTTGATTTTTTTCATTATCTTCAATTCTGGCGTCATCAATGTTTATTGCAACTCTTTCAGGTGTTATTCCAAATCTTCCACCAGCCTGACCGATTGAAAGAACTATATCTGGATTATGCTTTATTATATTTTCTTCAATTTTTTCTAATGATTTTCTAAATACAGTTGGAATTTCTAATTTAATTATTTCTGCTCCTTCTATGGTATCAGGAAGTTTTTTTACAGCTTCTAAAGCTGGATTAATACTTTCTCCACCAAAACAATCAAATCCTGTTATTAAAACTTTCATTATTATCAGCTCCTTAAGTATTATGCTGAAATCTACATAGAATTATGTGGATTTCGCTTATTTTAGATATATAGAGTAAACTCACTACTAATATACATTCGTAGTAGTAAGCTTGGGCAACCAAATACAAGATTTTGGCTCTCACTTAAATGAAACTCACTACTTACATTACATTTGTTCGTAGGAGTAAGTGATTGGATCCAACGTGAGTACACTTTGTGTAAGTAAAATAATTAAATCAAAGATTTAAATTTTTGACTAAACTGGGTCAGACAAATACAAGATTTGACTATAATTTAAAAACCTAAAGTGTACATAAGTACAATATGTATTATTAATAAAACTATAGCTAAAGGTGCTTGAGCCTTTATAACTGAGTTTTTATCTTCTATGTCAAGAAGTGCAACTGGAAGCATATTAAAGTTTGCAGCCATAGGTGTAAGTAGTGTTCCACAGAATCCAGCTGTTAATGCTAAAGCAGAACAAATTACAGGATCACCACCTTGAGCGAATACAAATGGGATACCGATTCCGACAGTTATTACAGAGAATGCAGCAAACCCATTGCCCATAATTGCGGTAAATAATACCATACCTACGCAGTAAGCAATAACTCCAAATAATACATTACCTTCTGGTATAATTCCAGATATAAGGTTTGAAATTATATCACCAACTCCAGCAGCTGTAAAGAGTGCTCCTAAAGCAGCTAGAAGCTGAGGCAATATTGAAAATACACCTACGGATTGGAACATTCTATTACTATCTTCAACAAATTCAATTGGTTTTGCTTTTGTTAATATAAATGTAAGTATTAAAGCAGCACTTGAAGATATTCCGATAGCTACAGTTCCAGGAAGTGGAGTAAATGAAGCTATAATCATAGCAACAAAGGCAATAGTAAGTGATGGTATAAATATTTTCAAACCTAATTTTTCAGCTTTTAAGTTAGTAAAAGTACTATCTAATTGCTTTAAAGTTCCTATATTAATTTGTTTGAATGCGGATAATAAAGCTATGATTATAATAAGAGTACCAGTAATTATTGAAGGTATTAATTTACTAAAAATAAAAATTACAGATACTATACCCCAAAATAAAGCAGTACCTATTCGTGTTTTATGGTTTTTGTCTTTTAAAGTAAATACCATAGTAACAGCCATATATAATCCAATCATTATGTAAAATACTTCAAGAAGTATATTTGAAATTGTCGATATATCCATGATCTTTTAATCTCCTTAAATTTATTTGCTTCTAGCAGAATATTTTTTTTGAAGTTTTTTATCAAAAAGGTAGTTTCTTATAGCACATAAAACAAATGCTGTAATAGCAACCGGTATTGATGCTTTAGCAATTTGAAGTGGATCTACATTTATTCCCACACCTTCTAAAGTGCTGACTATTAAAAGAACACCTGAATTGGCTAAAAATACATTTTGACCAAAAAAGTTTCCGATGTTATCAGAAGAAGCTGAGTAGGCTCTGATTTTATCAATATCTTTTTGATCTAGTTCACCATATTCTGCTATTGAAGCTCCTTCTGCCATTGGACTTATTAAAGGTCTTACAAATTGAGGATGGCCTCCAAGTGTAACGCCCATAGCTATTGTTGCTTCTCTTATTAATGTGTATCCGCTTAATAGCTTTCCAGTAGATAAACCTTTTGCTTTTTTTATAAGATTAATTGCTTTAGCTTTTAAGCCATATCTTTCACATAAACCTATTATAGGTAAAGTTAACATAAATAAACACGTAGTTCTATTTGTCACAAATGAATCTCCAAGTGTTGTAAGTATTTCTGTTATGCTCATACCAGAAACAAGCCCGGTAATTACACCAGCACCTACAACAACTGCTATTGTGTCGAATTTAAGTGCAAACCCTACTATAATTATTAAAATTCCTATTAATTGCATTAATATCTATCCTTTCGCTTTTTAATTTTTTATTATTATACTATAAAATGAATAAAAAATCACTGGAAATTTTAATAAATACTTATTTAAAATCTGTAATCAATAATATATCGGTTTTAAAATACGGCATTATATAACAATTTTTGCGATATTAATATTTTTTTGCATAAAAATAAATAATAATTAATATTTATAACTTAAAATAAATAATAATTAATATTTATTTTAGATGGATATTATCATAGTAGTATATATGGTATATTTAACATATTGCATTGGCTATAAGCTAATGAAAGAAAGTTCATTAAATATAGAAGATGTTTATTAAAAATAAAGAAAAAAGGTGTGAAATGAATATTCACGAAAAAATTATTAAGAGTTATTTCAATGGATGGATAGAAGAAGATATATCTTTAAAAGAATCTTAATCAAAGAAAGAGCATTATTTTCCTTATTATAAATAAAAAAAGAAAGATGGTGGGTATCCATCTTTCAACTATGGTATAAAAGGGTATTGAGAATTTATGAGAGGTTATATGGTCAATAACCAAATATAATTCTACAGTAAGTTTTAAGATATGTCAAGCAAAAACAAAAAAGTATATTTTTCAACTTAATTATTTATGACTGAGAGGAAAAATTTTCGACATGGATATTATGCTATTTAGTTAAATACGATTCATATATCTTGAATGGTGTATGGGAAATGGTGTTAAACTTGATTTTAGAAACCTTGAAGATTAATATCTTGTAACAGCTAAGGACATGGAAAATGCAGTTGAAGAAATTGGATATGAGCTTCAGCCAAATGATATTGTATTTGTCAATACTGGTGCAGATAAGTATTGGGATAAACCAGAATATCTTGTAAAAGGTTGTGGAATGGGAAAAGAAGCGACTTTATGGTTGTGTGAAAAAGGTGTACATGTTGTTGGAACTGATGCATGGAGTTGGGATCGTCCATTGCCACTTATAGCAAAAGAGTTTAATGAAACCAATGATTCATCAATTATTTGGGAAGGACATTTTGCAGGAATTGAATGTGGGTATTGTCATATAGAAAAACTTACGAATCTTGAAAAGCTCCCTTCTTTTGGGTTCACTGTAAGCTGTTTCCCTATTAAAATTAAAGAGGCAAGTGCAGGTTGGATACAAGCAGTTGCAATTGTAGAAGAATAATTAAGTTGGAAATATAATAATGATTAATGGAGAAATATATATAATTAATTAATGTATATATGTAAGCTAGAACTCGTTTTTATTCGAGTTCTTTTGCTTTTAGATCATGTATTCAGTATAATTATAAAATATAAGATGAACATAGGAGCAAGTCTTTGATTAATTATTAGGAAGTAGGGAATTACATGGATAAAGTATGTGTAATAACAGGTGGAGCACTTGGTATTGGCAAGGAACTTGTGAAGAAATTTGCAGAGGAAGGATATAAAGTAATATTTATTGATAATAATAAAGAAGCAATAAGTAAGACAGAAAAAGAATTTAGACATGATAAACTTAATGTAGAAGGGTACTTTGGAGATATTGCAGAGGAAAGCGTGCTAAAGGAGTTTTCAAGCTTTGTTATAAACAAGTATGAAAAAATTAATGTTTTAATCAATAATGCATGTATAAGCAGAAAAGGAATAATCTCTGAATGTAGTTTTGATGACTTTAATTATGTGTTGAAAATAGGAGTAACAGCGCCATATATGTTATCGCTTTTATTTAAAAATAATTTTGCCAAAGGTGGAGCTATTTTAAACATATCTTCAACAAGAGCATTTATGTCTCAAAGAGATACTGAAAGTTATACTGCTGCAAAGGGAGGAATTGCTGCACTTACTCATGGACTTGCGGTGAGCCTTTCTGGAAAGGTAAGGGTTAATTCCATATCTCCAGGATGGATTGATACATATGAATCATATGGAATGGAAGAACCAAAATACTCAGATGGAGATTTAAATCAGCATTTATCTAAACGTGTAGGGGTTCCGAAAGATATTGCAAGAGCAGCTTTATTTTTGTGTGATGAAAAAAATTCATTCATTACTGGTGAAAATATAAATGTTGATGGCGGGATGACAAAACT
This sequence comes from Clostridium neonatale, assembly GCF_900465025.1. Lineage (NCBI taxonomy): Bacteria > Bacillati > Bacillota > Clostridia > Eubacteriales > Clostridiaceae > Clostridium > Clostridium neonatale. The sequence goes on along the minus strand of NZ_UICR01000002.1, from coordinate 66,221 downwards.
TATGATTTATCATGATGATTTTGGATGGAACTATGATGAAAAGTAAGGAATGTTAGATAACATGTGCAATTTTTAATGTGATTCTCAAAATAAGACTATTACCCAATAAAAATGTGCATATTGACTATTCAGTAAATAAGGGAAATAGAACTTGTTAGGCAAGTTCTATTTTTATATGGCTGATAATATTAGTTGATATCTACTAGAGAAATCTGCTCTAAAAATTTTTTCCTATGTTAACAATAAATTTACCAAATGGACATTAATATTTATAAATTTGTATTCTCAAGATATGATAAAATTAAAAGTACGTCATTGGGATAATTATAGTTATTTTGCACAAATAATCACATAAGACTGGAGATGAATGAATGTTTAATTATATTTTAGTATTATTATTATCTATATTATTTTCTAATATAATAAGTAGATTTATTCCGAAATTATCAGTACCTATTATACAAATACTTATGGGAGCGATAATAGCAATCTTGCATCCACAATTTATAATTGAACTTGATCCACACATTTTTTTAGTAGTCTTTATAGCTCCGCTTCTTTTTTATGATGGAAAAAATAGTGATAAAAGGTCATTATGGAATCAAAGAAAAGATATAATTTTAATGGCGCTTGCATTAGTTTTTATTACAGTAATATTGGTTGGGTTTCTTATAAATAAATTATCACCTTCAATATCTTTGGCAGCAGCATTTGCCTTAGCAGCAGCATTATCACCAACTGATTATGTTGCAGTAAGCGCACTTTCAAAGAAAATATCATTACCTAAGAAAGTAATACATCTTATAGAAGGGGAAGGACTATTAAATGATGCATCTGGAATAGTATCTTTTAAGTTTGCTTTAGCTGCTGCATTAACAGGAACCTTTTCTATATTTGATGCAACAGCAAATTTTGTTTTAGTTGCAATTGGTGGTATTATTGTAGGATTTATATTGGAGCAGATATTAATATATTTTGAAATATTTATAAGGAATCTTGGTATGGAGGACATTACAATAGAATTATTCCTTCAGATATTAACTCCATATATAATATATGTTATTTCAGAAGAAATATTTAAAGTATCTGGGATATTAGCTGTAGTTGTGGCTGGAATGGTATATTCATTATCAAATAAAAGATTAAAGTCTAAAAATCCCAAATTAAATGAAGCATCGGAAAATATATGGTCAGTATTTGTATACATGCTAAATGGTCTGGTATTTATAATGGTTGGATTGCAGTTGCCAGAAATTATTAAGGTTGCTTATTATGAATCAACAATAAATACAATGAAAGCTATAGTTGATGTTTTAATAATAACATTAGCTCTACATATAATCAGATTTTTATGGGTTTATTTAATTTTTAAGTTTGGAAATAAGAACCTTACAAAAGAACAAAAGAAAGTTAATTTACGTTCAGCATTTTTAAGTGCATTGTCTGGAGTGAGAGGAGCTGTTACCTTAGCAACTATTCTATCTATACCATTATTTTTAGAAAATGGAGATAAATTTCCTGAAAGAAACTTAATCTTATTTTTAGCAGTAGGAGTAATTTTACTTACACTCTGCATAGCAACATTTATACTTCCTATGTTTGCCAAAAAAGATCCTAAAGAAGAACTTGATAATTTGAGAATATTAAAGAGTTCTCAAGTAAAGGTATGGGAAAATACAATAAATAAATTAAAGTTAGAAAATTATGATAAAAAGTATATTGATTTAACTGTAGCAGAATATAATCATAAAATTAATGAATTACTAAATGGCACTTCAGATTATAATAATTGGAATGTGGTTAATAAGGAAGAAAAGAAGCTTAGAGTACTTTGTTATAAAAAAGAAATAGAAAATACAAGAAAGCTTTTAGAAGAAGAAAAAATAGATGAACAAGCAGCGTATTCATATGAAATGTTAGTAAGAAATAAAATTAAACTAGTGTCATCTAGAGAAAATATTTTATTAAGAGTTAAAGAAGCAATCAGGATAGTATCAATTATAATTTTTAATATAAGAAGAATAAATCTTATTTTAAAGGAATTGAAAGCTCAGAAGAATTCTGTTAAACGCTTGAAAATTGATGCACTAAGGTCACTTCATATTATTAATGCAGAGTATATAATAGATTACCTTAAGAAGAATATGACAATAGAAAATGAACAATATGTAAAAAATACAATTTTATATTATCAAAGATTAATATTAGTAGCAAATAAACCAATTCTTAAAAAGATAAATAAAGCTGAAAAGAAAAGAGTTGAATTTAAAGCATTGCAATTGGAAAGAGAAGTTATACAAGCATTATTTGAAACTGGGGATATTACATGGAATGTGGCGAGCACACTTAGGAAAAATTTGAATTACATTGAAAGCGATATACTTGATTAAAATTAAATATGTTAAACATAATAATGACCTCATATATTTAGAAAATATATGAGGTCATTATAGTTTCTACTATGACTTTATTAATTTGCGAACAGATTAAACTTATATTTGTAGTTACAATTAAGACATATTAATGATGTAATTTTGGAATGTTTATGTGTAATTGAAAAAGATATAGGGAAATGTTTTAAATAAATGTTGTTATATTTGGTAAAGCATAATTAAAACAAAAAATGAAATAAAGTAATCATAATATTATATGAGGATTATATATAGGATATGGTTACTTTATTTTATAGCAGAATTTATAATTTTAACAACATTTTTTTAAAACAAAATTACATAGATTTTTGGAAGAGTAAATAAGTATTCATTATGTAAGATATAAATATAAAAAACATATTTATTCTTATATGGTACATATAGAGTTATATAGAATTTTGTTAAATAAAATACTAGACTTGTGCAGTAAATAGGAAAAATTTAAGCTACTAGTCCTAATTTGGCAATAGTAGACTGTAAATCAATCCCGTTATCTGCACATTCATGTGCAAAAGAAACTATTTTTACCAAATAGTTGTTTCGGAAGTGTAATATTACATCTCCAATATTTTTAAATTTATATAATTTCCCACATTTGACTCTGAAAATCTCAAGAAAAGTATACGTTAAAAATATCATGCTCCAATATCTATGTATTGATTTTAAAGATTGAATTTGAAATTCATCAAAACCAAGAGCTGTTTTATGATATCTATAACTTACTTCAATATCCCAACGCTTTTCGTAATATGAAATTATGGTTTTATTATCGAGTGAAACATCCGTACTTATAATGAATGCTGGATTATCAGATAAATCGTTTTTAGTCCAGCTTATAAGTACAACTACATTCTCAATATCATTAAGTTTTCCTTCATATCTATAAACATAGTACTTGTTATTACTAGCGGTAACTAAGCTAGTCTCATTAGTCCTAATGTATGAAGAAAACTTTTTGACATTTGTTTTAATGCCAGCCGGATATATTACTCTGTTAGATTTTATTCTGCCTATAGTGTGACAACCATTTATTAAACCGTGAAGCAAAATTTTTGCTGAAGTATACCATGAATCAACTAGTAAATAATTGTTTTTAGTTACAGGAGTGAATTCATTCATCAGTTCCATCGCAAGTTCATTTTTATCTAGAAATTTTTTAGATAATTTTTTACTCGATTCCTTTCGGTGATATTGTCTAAAATCTAAAGGTATAGAATAATCATTAATCTTATAATGCGATGTAACTAAGCAGTGTGACCATTTGGGTTTATTGCCATCAGCATGTGAATTGTGAAAATCTAAGCTTTCAATTTTTTTAGTTGAAGTATTTTTCTTAGTTAAGGTATCATCAATGATTAGGAATCCAACATCACTAGCTTCACAAGTGTTGGAAATTTCAGATATTGCATGAAATATGCGTTCTTGCGTAACATATTCATGATTCCATGAATATGAACTTAGAAACCTTGAACCAGTACTTCGATCTCTATTACATGTAATTTTATTATGAACAGATGAAATAGTTTTGCTTCCTTCTGTTACAATAATTCCAGATACTATATTTACCATATGATTCTTTATCGCAGAAGAATATGGCAGATTTAGCTCTGAAATATAGTTGATAATTGTTTCATTTTGGTTTAATATTGTTGTCAGCATATAAATCTCCTTAGATTTGGTTTCGCAACAATAAATCTAGCATGTTTGAGGTTTATATGCTACTTTTTTATTTAAAATTATACTGGTAAAATGTCAATAAAAATCCAATGGTAAATTTTCTTAAATTAATGCACAAGTCAAGTAAAATATTGAATATATAAAATAATATGTAAAAAAGCCGATATCTTATTAAGAAGAATTTTTAGTGTTCAAGGAGGTACTATTATATGAATACTATTGATAGCTATACTAAATTACGTATAGCTAATTCAAGAATTAAAAATTCACTTAGCTTTATTATGGTTCTTAATAAAGGGATTAAAAATAATATCAGTTATAATTTGGTAAAAGATTATAAAATCACTATATTTAATTTTATTTTAGTAGTATAATGTAATTGAGAATAATAGTCATAATAGATCGAAGGAGGTGTTTAACTATGGCATTAGAACTTGCACCATTTCTTTTTATGAATGGAAGAGGAAATGAAGCGATTGAATTTTATAAAGAAGCACTAAACGCTGAAGTTATTTTTAAGCAAACTAAGGATTGTTCTAATAATGATAAAATATCAAGCTATATTACATATTCAATAGTAAAAATTGGTGAAACTAATATTAATATTTCAGATGTTTTTCCAGGAATGGATTATCAAGAGGGAAATCAAGTTTCTATATGTATAAATTTAGATGATGTTCAGGAAGCAAAACGTATTTATGAAAAGCTAATAGAAGGCGGAGAGATTATGAGTGAGCTTAAAAAAACTCATTTTAGTCCAGCACATGCTTTAATCAAAGATAAATTTGGAATCATTTTTCAAATTTATACAACAATTAAATAGTATAATTGCGAGACATAAATAAGGAACGTACTAAGTTTAGGGTGAAATAACTGAAATAAAACCTTTATGCTGTGTGCGCTTGCTAGAAAAATGAAGCTGAAAATTTAAGCATCAATGATTGTTACAAAAACCGTTTGTGAGATATAAAATCGGACAAACAATTTTGGAATAATTATTAATGTAAAAATTCTAAAGCTTCATTTTTTAATGCAATACACTGCATCACATAAGAGCTTTATTTGTTTGTTTCATCTAAAATCATTGTATCAAGTGTTATTATAAATACATATGTTTTAAGATTAAGAGATAGTTATATTTAGATTATAAATATCAATACATTAAAAAGAACAGCTTAATCTGCTGAATTATAACTTAAGACGTGATGTATCTATGATTTTTATGACAAGACAAAGAAATTCAATTTATAAGTATAAGAAAATATATTGATAGTTAAATATAAAAAGTGATTAAATTATATCAATACGTTATAATTTAATTATATATATTAAAAATTAATATTTATATACAAAACGTCGTTGAAAAATGGTGAAGAATGCTATATACTAAACAAAATGTATAATTATAACTTTATACGCAATAATTTATGCATTAAAAGTATGTTATAAAGAAAATAGGGGGGAACAAATGAAGAATAAAGGATATGGATTATTTACAACCATAGCTATGATAGTTGGAGTTGTAATAGGATCAGGTATATTTTTTAAAAGCGATAATATTTTAGTAGCAACTGGAGGAAACATTGGTCTTGGTGTTATTGTATTCTGTATAGCAGCAATTGCAATAATTTTTGGAGGCCTCGCAATGGGCGAATTAGCTTCTAGAACTACTGAGCCAGGAGGAGTTATAGCTTATGCTGAAATGTGTTGGGATAAACGTATAGCATGTGCATTTGGATGGTTTATGACATTTTTATATTATCCAACATTAATAGCAGTAGTTGCATATGTGGCTGGAATATATTTATGTATGCTGTTTGGTATCAATGGAAGCTTTGAATTACAAATATTAATAGGACTTATTGTTATAGTATCATTGTTTTTTATTAACACTATATCAGCAAGATTAGGTGGTATTTTTCAAAGTGCTTCGACAATAATAAAGCTTCTTCCATTGGCTATAATAGCTTTTGCAGGATTGGTTTTTGGTAATGTAGATGGATTATCTCTTAGTAATATGAGTGAAGGAATAAATTCAAGTGGATGGATTGCGGCAATTGCACCAATAGCATTTTCTTTTGATGGATGGACAGTCTCAACATCTATAGGTCACGAAGTAAGAAATTCTAAAAGAAATCTTCCAAGAGCTTTAATCATTTCACCAATTTTAATTTTAATAATTTATATTTTATATTTTGTTGGAATAAGTATATATTTAGGCCCTGAAACAATAATGGCATTGGGAGATGAGCATGTATATCTTGCAGCAAGAAACATCTTTGGTCATTTGGGGTCTAAAATATTACTAACATTTGTTGTTATATCTATTATTGGAACTGTTAATGGGTTAATCATTGGAATGATAAGACAACCATATTCATTAGCAATAAGAGGAATGTTTCCATGTAAAGATAAGATTTCAAAAATTGATGAAAAATTATATATACCAGTAAATTCGGCTATTGTTGGATTTGTTATATCAATATTCTGGCTGGCTATTCACTATATAACAACAAAATTATCGATGATGGGAAATTCTGATATATCAGAAATATCAGTGGCGATGAGTTACTTATTATATATAATTCTTTATGTAAAAGTATTAAAGTTTGGAATAAATAAAGAAATTAAAAGTATATTTATAGGAATAATTACGCCTATATTAGCAATAATTGGAGCTTTAATAATTGTGTTTGGTAGTATGAGTAATAATTTATTCTGGATATTTATGATTATTTGTTTCTCAATCTTATGCTCAGGCTTTGTTTTTTGGAAAAGACAAGAAAAATCTAATTAAATATAAACACATTAAAATTTATAAAAAGAAGCATTGCTATAGAGTTTTTAGTAATGCTTCTTTCAAATTTATTAGTTATATAAAATTGATAAACATTATCTTAAGTAAATAAAAAATATATCGAAAATAAATTGAATTAAAACAGGTATTTAAGGTGGCGATATATTATGTCAATTAAGATAAATTCAGCAATAATAAATAATTCTTACAATAAATCTATTAGTTCGGTAAGTTTTACTTCAAAAATTGCAAAAAGTGGAAATAGTGTCAGTGAAGCTAGTACAGAAGTAAAGCCAAATATAAAAATCACAACAAAAAATGTTGTTCCAGAGGCTTTATCTACATATGTTTCTGACATAAAGGAAAATTCAAAAGATATGATGAAGACCATAACAGATCTTTATAAAAATAAAAGTGAAGGTGACGAAAAAGAAATGTATAGGTCAATGAAGAAATTTACTGAATGTTATAATGATATTATAGATACTAATAAAGAATATTCTACTGATTCAGGTGTGAAGAAGTTAACAAAAAAGTTAAGGAGTCTTGTTGAAGATAATAAAGAAGAACTTGAAAATATTGGGATAACATTAAAAAGCAATGGAAAATTAGTAGTAAATGAAACTAAGTTATTAAGTGTAGCAGAGGATGGTCAATTAGACGAATTTTTATCATCTAATAAAGATTCAATTACTAAGAAAAGCTTTATGGATGAGGTAAGAAAAATAAGCAGAAAAATTTATAGAGATCAAACAACATTTTTAAGTGATAAATCAAAAGGAATCTTGCAAAATCCTATTGTAAATTATAAAGAAGTACTTGAAAGCAGTGAATCAGATAATACCAGTAATTCAGAAGGAAATGCTATTACTGACGATAATTCAAATTTTACCATTTTAGGAATAAATTTAGATATAAATGCATAAATAAAAAATATAAGTTTTTAGAGAATATATTTATATTATAAAAGTGGATATATAAATGCTTATACAATTGTTAAAAACTTTTGTATAAGCATTTTTGTATGCAATTATAGCTTCACAAATTCAGGCTTCATCTTGTTAAATCTACAAGTATACTTATAGCCAAGGTCTTTAAGTGCTTCATTAACATAGTCGAACTTAGTAGCTATTTGTTCAGTAGTATGTGAATCAGAACCAACTGTAATTATTTCTCCACCTAATTCTTTGTATAATTTTAAAATATTTGTTGAAGGCATTAAATCGGGGAGGTTGTACCTAAATGAAGATGTATTAAGCTCAATTCCTTTACCATTTTCAATTACTTTTTTTAAAATAGCTTCTATGTAATCAATAAATAACTTATCTTCTAATATAGTAGTATCATATCTTTTTATTAAATCAAGATGCCCCAAAACAGAATAATCATTATAAGAATTAACTATATCAAATAAAATTTTATAATAACCTTCATAAGCTTCGTACAGAGTTTTTCCTTTATGGTAGTCTCTTGTATATAGCTCATTTCTATCAATTGTATGAATTGAACAAATTACAAAATCAAAATCATGTTCTTTTATTTCTTTTGAGCATCTTTCAAGAAGATGAGGTTGAAGTCCCATTTCAAGACCTTTTTTTATTGAAATTCTATCTTTATACTTTTCTTTATAAGCATTTAATTCTTCAAAGTATCTATTATAATCAATCTTAACATTAGGATTCCCTATTATGTCATAATCAACATGATCTGTAAAACAAATTTCTTTTAAGTTAAGGTTTATTGACTGCTCTATCATATCCTTCATTGGTGTTTTCGAATCAGCAGAAAAAGAGCAGTGCATATGATAATCATAAAGCATATTAAAAATCTCCTTTAATTTTTCTATAGTACATTTTTTATTATATCTCATATAGAATTTATGTCCATAATATAACACAATTAAAAAATAAAATCATAGAATAAATAAGCAAAAATATGAGTTAGAATAGTATCAGCAATTTTAAGGAGTATAAGATTGAGTGAATTAAAAATAATAAAATTTAAAAAAATATCAAAAGATAATTACAAGATTGTTACGCCAGAAATAGCTTATAAATATAAACATAGATATAAAAAATTATTAAAAAAAGTGAAAAATAGAGACAAAGCTATATGTATATTGTTTAATGAAATTTATGCTCTTTATATTGAAAAGAAAAATTTAAATATATCAATGGAAAAAATTCATATAAAAACAAAGCTTGGTTCATATTTAAGTGGAGGATGTGGAATTGGGCCATCACTTTTAACAAGTCTTGTTGGAAGCAGCTTATTCACATATATGAATAGCTATTTCAAGAAACTCACATCACCAGTTGCAGTATTATATTGCTCAATTGTAGTGTTTTTAGCAATTTATTTATTAACAATTCAAGATAATCAGGTAGAAATGTATAATTTATTCTTAGAGGTTTTAGAAAGAATAGAAAAAGGAATGTAAAGAGTGAAAGTTATACTTTAATCATGTTGAAGGTAAACTAAATTTAGATTATACGCAAAAAGACTTTGATATTATTGCAGAAGAACATAGAAAAAGTAAAATTAAGTGGTGCGAGATACCAATCAGAAAGGTGTATTTCATAACTATTACAATTAAGGAGAAGAAATATACGGATATAAGTTTCAAATATGCACAATCTATTAAAGAAGAAAGGATGTGTTTGAAATGGAGAATAAGAAAAATTGTGAATGTACAAAATGTAGCAGCTGCTCATGTCATGGAAAAGATGAAAAAAGCGAATTTTATAATAGTTGGGATTCAGTTCCTAAGACATATGATTCAGCAGAATCATTTGACAAACATGAAAAAACAGCTGGAAATAATCAGTGGTGTTCTACTCATAAATAAGCAAATACACAAAAAATTGAATATTATATTTATAACAACTGATATAAACCATATATTTTTTTAGCCATAGTTTTAAATAATGACATATTCTAAAAAATAATATAATATTTTATTATTTTACTATATGTGTCTAAAATGTGGAGAGGGCGTGATTTGTTATGAATAAATATAATTTGAATAAAAGAAATACAAAAGAAAAATATTATGAACATGAAGGCGGATATATTTCTTATAATCCCAAAACAAGAAAAGAAAAGTATACGCCTTTTAGAAAAATGGAAAACAATCATTAAATTTATTTTGGCTATAAAAGGTTGATTAGAGTAAACTAAAAATATCTTAAATTTAGAAATGTATGAAGAACATATGAAAATTAAGTTAAATTAAAAATAAATAATTAGGATTAAAAGGATTGTATTACTAAATAGTTCTTTTAAACTATCAGCAAACTAAATTAATAATAACAATTTTATCTGCATACACGTATGACTAAAATAATCACTTAAAATAACCATAATAATCGATTAAAGATATATTTAAGAGAGAATGTGGCGGTATATAATTATTATACTGGCTATAAAATTCTTATCCCAACTTAAAGTTTAAGTTGGGATAATTTTATGATAAAAACTTAGCTATAAAATATTTAAAATTTAGAAAATATTATTAAAATGTATTGATATAAAATTAACTTTACAAAAAATTAATAGTTTTTTATTGAATAGAGGGTGTGTAATAAGGTTATTTTAATGTATAATGTAAATATGAAATAAAAAATTTAAAAAAGAAAGGAAGAATGTGGTTGTATCGAACAAAACTTCAAGAAAAATTAAATGAGTCACTGAAAGCAGTCCTGCCTATTATAGGAATTGTTCTTTTGCTTTGTTTCACAATTGTACCTATTTCGCCAAGTATTTTGATGGCATTCATAATTGGTGCGGTACTTTTGATTATAGGGATGACTTTTTTCTCACTAGGTGCAGAAATTGCTATGACACCTATGGGAGAGAGAGTAGGAACCTCTATGACTAAAACAAAAAAATTATGGATAATGATAGTGCTTGGATTTATACTTGGTTTTATTATTACTATATCTGAACCAGATCTTCAGGTATTAGCAAATCAAGTACCGTCAATTTCTAATGGCGTATTAATTGTAGCAGTAGCTTTAGGAGTAGGAATTTTTTTAAGCATTGCTCTTCTTAGAATATTATTTAGTATTGCACTGCCGCCTATGTTGGTATTTTTTTATTCAATTGTTTTTATATTAGCATTTTTTGTACCTAAAGATTTCTTAGCAGTCGCCTTTGATTCAGGCGGTGTAACAACAGGACCTATGACAGTACCATTTATAATGGCACTTGGCATTGGTATTTCTTCAATTCGTAGTGATAAACATGCAACAGATGATAGTTTTGGATTTGTTGCTTTATGTTCTATAGGACCGATTATGGCGGTTCTTCTACTTGGAATGATTTTTAATCCAGCTGGTAGTGAATATTCTACAGTCACTATTCCTGAGATTGCTCATTCTATTGCCCTTAGGCAGCTTTTTTCTAATGCACTTCCAACATATATTGTTGAGATTGCAATAGCACTTCTACCAATTATCGTGTTTTTCGGAATTTTTCAATTGATTTCCTTAAAGCTGAACAAAAAGTCTTTAATTAAAATTTTAATTGGACTTGGTTATACTTATATTGGATTAGTATTATTTTTGACAGGGGTTAATGTAGGATTCATGCCTGCTGGTAATTATATTGGACAAATAATTGCATTACTTCCATATAATTGGATCATTGTTCCTATTGGAATGCTAATAGGTTATTTTATTGTAATGGCAGAACCAGCAGTATATGTTTTGACAAAACAAGTTGAAGAACTAACAGATGGAGCAATTCCTGCATCTGCTATGAAAATTAGTTTATGCATAAGTGTGTCTTTTTCTATTGGATTGGCTATGATTCGTGTACTTACAGGAATTTCAATTTTATATTTTATGATTCCGGGATATGTAGTGGCATTAGGATTATCCTTCTTTGTGCCCAAAATATTTACTGCAATTGCTTTTGACTCTGGTGGAGTAGCATCAGGTCCAATGACAGCTACATTTTTATTACCATTTGCCATGGGAGCATGTGCATCTGTTGGAGGAAATATTGTTATGGACGCATTTGGTGTTGTTGCTATGGTTGCTATGACTCCTTTAATTACAATACAAATTCTTGGTCTTATTCATAAGCTTCAAGCTAAAAAATCTAAGGCATCTGGTAATGTTAATGATGTCAAAGAATCACTTGAATTAATTGGTGATTATGATATTGTTGAATTATAAGAAGGGAGTTTTATATGAGTGAATTATTTATGATGACCACTATTACAAGTCGTAATATGGTTACTAAATTTCTATCTTTTTATAAAGAAAGCCAAATGGCAGTTTCATTGGTTACATTAGGGGGTGGGACAGCTAATAGTGAGATGCTTGATTATTTTGGATTGGAGTCATCAGAAAAAGCTGTTATATTTGGAATAGTTACAGATGAAGTATGGGATTATATAAAAAAAGGATTACAAAGTAAACTTCAAATTGATGTGCCAGGAACTGGGATTGCATTTACAATCCCACTAAGTAGCATTGGTGGAAAACGCGAATTGTTGTTTTTAACAGAAGGTCAAAAGTACGAAAAAGGAGAGGAAAGCACATTGAAGGAAACCAAACATGAATTATTAGTTGTAATTGCAAATCAAGGATATAGTGATTTAATAATGAAAGCTGCAAGAAGTGCTAATGCTAATGGTGGAACTATTATACATGCAAAAGGAATTGGAATGGAACTTGCAGAAAAATTTCTTGGAGTTTCATTAGCATCAGAAAAAGAAATCATATTTCTTGTAACTAAAAAAGAAGAAAAAAATAAAGTAATGAAAGCTGTAATGCAAAATGCTGGAATGGAAAGCAAAGCAAAATCGATTGTATTTTCACTTCCAGTTACTGATACAGCGGGACTAAGATTAATTGAAGAAAGTTAATTTTATAAATAAGCAAGAATACTGGATAAATTTATAAAAATTAAATAAGTAGATCAAAAGGAATTAATATTCTATTTAATTTGCAAAAAAGATAAGTGATTTGTTTTAACTGATTTTTTGTGAAAATATTTTAAATTAAGAATATTAATTCCTTTATTATGGTTACATTTATTTATAAGTTCTAATATGCATTTATATAGTTATAATATTATATATAGCGAATTTTAATGATAAACTTCAATGTACTATAAGTGTTTATATATTTGAAAATATGATATAATTATAAAAAATAGCACATATGTTCTTTTGAACAATTTAAATAAAAAGGAAGTATATATTCAATTGTTATACAGAATATATACTAAGGTTTGAAAAATACGAATGAAAACTAATATATAAATTTTTATTGGATTATTTATACTGCAAAAATAGATTGTTTAAAATTTAGGAGTAATTATGCCAAATACATTAAATAGCATTTTGGATAATGTAATATATTTAGATATAGAGACTACTGGACTAGATGAAAATACGTCTGAAATAATAGAAATTGGTGCTGTAAAAATCAAAAATAATGAACTGAGTACATATACAACACTAATAAGACCAAGAGGAAGGGTTCCTGCTGAGATTTATAAGTTATGCAGCGGATTAAATGAAGCTGAACTTTATAGTGCGAGAACTTTAAATACAATAATATCTGAGCTTATAGAATTTTTAGAAGATTTACCTCTTATTTGTCACAATGGAAGTTTTGAGAGACGTTTTTTTAAGACACATATAAAAGAAGTAGAAAATGAAATTATGGATAGTATGGAGCTTTGTGCAATACTTGAACCAGATCGAAGAGAATATAATTTGGAATCTATTATAGGAGATGTAACTATAATGGAAAAAAATGAAGCTCATAGAGGACTAGACGATTCGATAGACACTTTAAAAGTTGTAAATTCGCTTTTATGCAGATTATTCGATAGAGAAGAAAAAAGCCCAAAGAAGAAGTCATTATATGAACAAGTAACTAAAAATTATGAGCATCTGAAGGAGTGGTGTTGGACTAAATATCTTTTAAGACCAGCTTTTTTTAATTTTGGAGATTATGAATATGTAAATTATGAAGATAAGGTTAAAAATAATATTATATTAAAAGATATAAATATTGATTATAAAAAGTATGAAGATTTATTTGAAAATGAGGAAATATGGAATAATGGCGGAGATTTTGGATATCAGTATAGAAAAGATCAAAAGGAATTTGCAAAAAAGATAAGAGAGACCATTGAAAGAGAAGAACGGATTTTTATCGAAGCACCAACAGGCAGTGGAAAAACATTTGCATATGTTACAATAGCAGCTCTTGAAGCTTATATGAATAAACAGAAGAATAAAAAAGATTATTCAAGCTATATAATATCCACAAATACAAAGGAACTTCAAAATCAGCTTATAGAAAAAGATATTCCAACAATCTTAAAAAAATTAAAATTAGATGATAAATTAAAGTATGGAGCTATAAAAGGTAAAAGTAATTATGTTTGTGTGGAAAGATTAAATAAATGTGAAGAACTTGAATTTGATAAGCAGGGAAATTTGGCTTTATTATTTTTAAGAAGATTAGCTGAAGATGGAAATGCTGGAGATATTGAAAATATAAATTATGTTATATATAAACATTTTAAGCTTGATACTTATATTAACAAGATAAACTGTGATAATGATAATTGTAATTTAGAGAAATGTAAGAAAACATGTTATTTAAGAAAAAGATATAATGAACTACCCGAAGAAAATTTAACGGTTATAAATCACTCACTCTTAGCATGTTGGCCTTATGGAGAAAAAAAGAAAATAAATCATATTATTTTAGATGAGGGACATAATCTTATGGAAAAATGTTATGATTTTTTTAGTGAAGAATTTAATTCAGAAGAATTTTTAGAACTTCTTGAAACAATAGAAAAAGGGCACAATAATATTTTATACTTACTTTTAAATTTAAATGCTTCATTTGGGCATAGGGAAACAATAGACAGAGATAAGATGCGTTACATTGTAAATGACATAATTGTAAATACTCAAATAGTAATGAATGATTTAAGATGCATGAGATTATGTGATACGGAGTATAATTTTACAACTGAGTTTTTCCTACCACGTGAAGATTTGAAATATATTACAAAGCCATTAGGACAGGAACTATCAGATTTGAAATATAGCATTTATCCTTTATTTAAGCTTTTAAGCGGTTATGTAGAAAACATTGTTGGAGATGAGGATGTATCTTCAGATAATGATTATAAAAGCATTACAGAATTTATTTCTAAGATAAAAAATGCCTTTGATATATTGGATAAGTTTTTAGAAAAATCTAAATTTTATGCCAAAGTTCTGGAAGTGGAAAGTGAATACAAATACTTTAAATGTACAAATGTCCCTTTAAATGTTGGAGAACTTGTAAATGAGCACATGTTAAAGGATGTAAAAAGTACTACATTTTTGTCTGCAACACTTAGGATAGATAATGGTTTTATGCAGATGAAAAAGCATTTAGGTCAGGAAAAAGCAAATGAATTCGTTATTCCTTCAACATTTAAATTAAAAAATCAAACGAAAATTTTTGCACTTAATGATGTGGGAAGGTATGATGATGCTAAATATGTAAGAAATATTTCTAAGTTTATATTTGAAACAGCTAAAAAAATAAATGGGCATATACTTGTACTTTTTAATAATAATGCAAGACGAGAAAAGGTTAATGAAGAACTTGAAATGCTTACAAGAGGAAGTAAAATTGAAATTCATATGAATAAAAAATCCATAAATGCTTTAAAAGATAAAGATAGGACAGTAGTTATTTTGGGCAGCAAAGGATTCTTTGAAGGAATTGATGTACCAGGAGATGGATTAAACTGCGTTATGCTTGATAAACTGCCAAATTATAGTCCTGATTATCCAATACTTAGAGCAATTAGAGAATATCAAAACAAACAGTATAGAGATGTGAATTATCCTCAGGTATGTATTAAAGTTAAACAGATATATGGAAGGTTAATACGTAGTATATATGATTATGGGTATTTTATTATTTTAGATCCTGGACAAAATGATTTTACTATAAGAAATCTTGAAAGGGACTTAGGAGGTCCGAGAATAGAATGTATATCATCAGTAAATCTGCTGAATGAAATGGAATTTGATTATAAAAATTGGAAAAGGAAAAATCTAAACTCTATAATAATGAATATGAGAAAAGAAAAAAGAAATATTCAGCAAGAATTTAATGATGAGTCTAAGAAACATAAGCTATTTTGGGAACTTGAAAAGATTCAAGATAATAAGTATTATTTTAAAAATATAAATTTTAATATTAATGGAAGGTTATAAATATTGAAGAAAAACTATATTTATAACCTAAATAATCAATTAGATATATTAAGATTATTTATCAAAAATTCTTATTATAAAAAATATTTAGATGATGATTATTGATTAAAAGTTAATAGTTATATATAATTTCAATAGGTTTATAAAATGGTTAAGATCACTTGAGATATAATTCTTGAGTGATTTTAATCTTTATACAAGAATATTTATATATTGTAAAAACATAAATATAAAAATAATAGGTTTTTGACTTTATTTTCTTGATATTTATGAAGTGAAAATATATTAATATAAGTATGAAAAACAAAATAATAAAAAATGTGAGCAATTAAAAGAATGGGGGAAAAATGAATGAATTTAGTTATAAGACAAGCATCTATAAATGACTTAGAAAGAATAAGCCAAATAGAAAAAATATGTTTTCCAAATGCTGAAGCGGCAACTAAAAGGTCTCTTGAAGAAAGAATTAAAGCATTTAAAGAAAGTTTTTTTGTGGGTGAAATAAATGGTGAAGTCATTGGATTTATAAATGGAGCTGTAATTGATTCTAAGACAATTTTTGATGAACTTTATGAAAATATAAATCGTCATAATCAAAATGGAAAGTATCAAAGTGTTTTTGGATTAGATGTTATTCCTGAGTTTAGAAATCGAGGCATTGCAGAAAGTCTTATGAATCATATGATAAATTCAGCTAAGAAATATAATAGAGAAGGAGTTGTTCTTACTTGTAAAGATAAACTTATACATTATTATGAAAAGTTTGGATTTAATAATATGGGAATTTCAGAGTCTGTTCATGGAAATGTTATTTGGTATGATATGTTTTTAGAGTTCTAAGCACATAAAAGTAATAACAAAATAGAATTTATTTAAAGTATATATAGATATAATAGCTGATAACAATTATTTTAATTATGTAAATATATAATGTTTAATTGGCAATTAATGTATTGAAAGTATGAATACAATTAACAATGATAAAAGTTAATAGAATTTTAATATATGGTTAACAAGTTATATAATATAATTATAATTGCAATTATAATTATATTATGGAGGAGAAACAAATGACAGAAAATAATTCAAGTGACAGAAATGATTTAGGAAGTGGATCTATTGGTAAACTTTTATTTAAACTGGCACTTCCAGCAATAATAGCACAGCTTGTAAATGTACTATACAATATAATAGATAGAGTCTTTATCGGAAGGCTTGAAAATGGTGATATGGCTATGGCTGGTGTTGGAGTCGCCTTTCCTATAATTACATTAATTTCTGCTTTTAGTGCTCTTATTGGTATGGGTGGTGCACCTATTGCAGCGATAAAAATGGGAAAACAGGACAAGGACGGAGCTGAAAAAATACTTAGCAACAGTTTTTCTTCAATAATCATTATATCAGTAATATTAACAATAGTATTTACTGTATTTAAGGAGCAAATGCTTTGGGCTTTTGGTGCTAGCGAAGCTACTATAAATTATGCCATTGATTATTTAAAGATTTATGTTCTTGGAACAATTTGTGTTCAAATAGCAATTGGAATGAATCCTTTTATAAACACTCAAGGGTTTGCTAAAATAGGCATGTTTACTGTTATGATAGGTGCAGTTATAAATATTATTTTAGATCCTATATTTATTTTTGTCTTAGATTTTGGTGTTAAAGGAGCGGCTTTAGCGTCAGTTATAGGGCAACTAGCGTCAGCAATATGGGCACTACAATTCTTATTTGGAAAGAAGAGCATATTAAAAATAAGAAAAGAATATTTATTGCCAGATATTAAAGTTGTTAGTTCAATTGTCGCACTTGGTGTATCACCATTTATAATGCAGGCGACAGAAAGTTTAGTATTGATATCTCAAAATAATCAATTATCAAAGTATGGTGGTGATATTGCAGTAAGTTCAATGGCAATAATGAGCAGTGTAATGCAGATTATACTATTACCTTTAATGGGAATAAGCCAAGGTGCACAGCCGATTTTAAGCTTTAACTATGGAGCAAATAATATTAAAAGGGTAAAAAAGACATTTAAATTATTATTAATATCATGTTTAACATATACATTTATTATGTGTACACTTGTAATGGTATGGCCACAAATATTTGTTAATATGTTTAATAATAAGCCGGAGCTTGTAGAAACAACTTCTTATTGCATGAGAATATTTTTTGCAGGAATATTTATATTTGGAGCACAAATAGCATGTCAACAAACATTTTTAGCTTTAGGCAAAGCAAAAATTTCATTATTATTAGCACTTCTTAGAAAAGTTGTACTTCTAGTACCTTTAATATTCATTTTACCTATGATAATGGATGATAAATTTAGAGCAGTACTTCTTGCAGAACCTTTTGCTGATGTAATTGCAACAATAGCAACAGTTATATGCTTTATAGTTTTTGCTAAACGACTATTCAATGGGTTAAATAAAGTAGAAGAAAACTTCTAAGCATAAAAAGTAAATAATACTAGAATATTAGTAGTAAAAATTAATAATATCTTTGTATAAATTTTATTAATTTATCAATTAAAAAGTATTACATTACTTGTCAATATCAAAAAGCGTAAATTTATAAGAAAAAACTTTTACATATTTATTAATTCGTGATATAATTTCTACGCAATCATACAGAACTCGTATATTTTCGATTTATGGCTTGAAAAGTTTCTACCTGCTAGCCAAAATAGCAGACTATGAGGTATTATTCTATGATAAAGTAGGAATTTATCATATTTTAAACACCTTAAGATAATCTTAGGGTGTTTTTTGTTCATAATATTAAAATCCAAGTTCACGTATGATCGACTAAAAATTAGATTATGCATGGGGGAGAAGACAAAATGGAACAAAAAATACAAGAAAAAAGTGATATTGATAATGGGGGAATAGGACTTATTTATGGTATTTCGGACAAGCCGAAATTATCACTACAGATTTTACTTGGACTTCAGCATATATTTGCTGCATTTGGAGGAATAATAGTTGTACCGCTTGTAATAAGCAGTTCATTGGGTTTTGATGCAAAAACATCAACAGCGCTTATGAGTGCAACAATACTTGCAGCTGGGATTGCAACATTCATACAAGCTAAAGGAATTGGACCAGTAGGATCAAGAGTTGCTTGTATAATGGGAACAGATTTCACATTCGTATCACCTGCAATATCAGTAGGTTCAATAGCTGGACTTCCAGGAATACTTGGTGCTACAATACTTGGTGCATTTATAGAAATTATTTTAAGTTTTTTTATAAAGCCATTGATGAAGTTGTTTCCACCTCTTGTAACAGGAACAGTAGTATGCTTAATAGGTTTAACACTTATTCCAGTATCAATTGACTGGGCTGCTGGTGGAAATGGTGCAGCAGACTATGGAAGCATGCTTAATATTTCAATTGCTTTATTTGTAATGATATTTACATTATTACTTAATCATTATGCAAAAGGACTAACAAGTACAGCTTCAATACTTATCGGTATGGTGTTTGGATATATTATTTGCATCCCAATTGGAATGGTTGATTTTTCAGTAGTAAAAGAAGCAAATTGGGTTTCGATTCCTAAAATATTTGAGTATGGTATAGATTTTAATTTAAAATATTTAATACCTTTTATACCAGCATATCTTGTTACAACTATTGAAACAGTAGGATGTCTTAAGGCTATATGCCAAGTTTCTGGTATTAAAGATAATGATGAAATTATTGGTCGTGGAGTACTATCAGATGGAATAGGAAGTATGATTGCAGGTGCAGTTGGTACATTCCCAAATACATCATTTAGCCAAAATATCGGTATAATTCCACTTACAAAGGTTGCAAGCAGATATGTTGCAATTATGGCAGGTATAATATTAGTTATTTTGGGCTTTTTACCTAAATTTGCAGCTCTTATAAATATAATGCCACAGCCGGTACTTGGCGGGGTTGGAATTGTTATGTTTGGAACAGTTGCAGCAGCTGGAATTCAGACATTAAGCAAAGTAAAAATTACAAATCGTAATTTACTTATAATTGCCACTTCAATCGGCCTTGGACTTGGAGTTACATTTAGACCAGAAATTTTATCAAGTTTACCACTAGGAATAAGTATGATATTCTCATCAGGTATTTCTACTGGAACAATAACAGCACTTGTTTTAAACTTAGTTTTAAAGGAAAAATAATTTGAATTAAAATGTTTGGAGGAAAGTTTTATGGAAAGCTTACGTAAAAGAATACTAGAAGAAGGAAGAGCTCTTTCAAAAAGTGTATTAAAAGTAGATTCATTTTTAAATCATGCAGTAGATCCAAAACTTATGTATGAAATGGGTACATATTTTAAGGAATATTTTAAAGAACATAATATAACAAAAGTTTTTACAATAGAAAGTTCAGGTATAGCACCATCAGTTATGACAGCTATGCAAATGAATTTGCCTATGGTAACTTTAAAAAAACAAACTTCTAAAATACTAAATGGAGAAGTATATCAAACAACTGTTCATTCATTTACTAAAAATAGTGATTATGAGTTAACATTATCAAAAAAATACATAAATGAAGATGATAATATATTAATTATTGATGATTTTTTAGCAAATGGAGAAGCTGCACTTGGAGCAGCAAGATTAATTGAAGAAGCAGGTGCAAAAGTTTCTGGTATAGGTATTGTTATAGAAAAATCATTTCAGCCTGGAAGAAAGTTATTAGAAGATAAAGGATACGATGTATATTCCCTTGCTAGAATAGCTAGACTTGATGAAGGTATAATTGAATTTATATAGTAGCGTATACAAGTAAAGAAAATTATATAAAATAATTGAATAGGATATATTTATATAGTAGTACAATATAGTAAGTATAATATCTTTAGATGGAATTTAAAAAATAACTAGGGTAGAGGATATTTGTGTAAATGTATCCTCTACCCATTTGTTTTTTAATATAATTCAGAAACTGCATCTGCAATAGCTTCAGCTACATTTTCTTGTTCATCTTTATCAGCACATCTTTTAGCTTCTTCAATATTTGAAATAAATCCTGTTTCAATTAATATTGCGGGCATATTAGTATTTCTGCATACGAATAAATTGTTATCTTTTGCACCTCTATTATTAGTAGATACTGAGCTAGCAATGTTTTTTGACACAGAAGTAGCTAAATTCTTGCTGTTTAATACTCTATCATAATTATAGTTTCCTCCAAATTCATCATCTTGACGCGTAGAACTATAATATACTTCAACACCTTTTATGTCAGATTCATAATCAGCTGTAGTATTATTATGTATACTTATAAATAAATCAGCGCCAGCATTGTTAGCAATGTTAACCCTATTTGCTAAACTAGAAGTAACACTAACACTACTATCATCACCATCTTCTCTTGTCATGAGTGTAGTATATCCTTTTTCTTCTAAATTATCTTTGAGTTTTTTAGCAAGCTCTAAATTAAGATCAGTTTCTGAATATGTAATTCCATTAAAAGTTCTTTCACTGTCTTTGTCACCGTTATTATAATGTCCAGCATCAATCACTATTATTACTTCATCATTATTTTTTTTAGAAGAGCTTGATATATTACTTTTATCATCAGAATTTTTTGTTGTACCATCTGAGAATATTTGAATATTATCTATAACTGTATCTGTTAAAAGTTTTCCAGTTGAAGGATCTAAATAATAAGAATCTTCGTTAAAGTTAAGCCATCCTGTTTGGATATCACCACTATTATTTAAGTAATACCACGAATCATTTAAGTTAATCCATCCTTTCACCATGGCACCTGTATTATATAAATAGTACCGCTTACTATTAGAATCCTTTAACCAGCCGGTTGCCATATTTCCATCAGAATTAAAGAAATACCAGTTATTGTTATCTTTAATCCATCCTGTAATCATTTTACCGCTTTTATCAAATCCATATATTTTGGAATTTATTACTTTGTATCCAGTTACCATAGTTCCATCACCCTGGAGATAGTACCATATATTATTATCTTTAATCCATCCTGTTTTTAATACTCCATTTGATGAAATGTGATAAAAGTTTCCATTGAAGTCTTTCCATCCAGTTCCAGTGACCATAGTTCCAGAACTATCAAAGTAATAGAGATTAGTGCCATCATATAATGGACCAGTAGTCATTTCACCAGAAGTTTTGAAATAATACCATTTATCATTGATTTTTTCCCAACCCTTAATCATTTCATGAGATTCACTGAAATAATACCATCTTCCATAATCATTTAACCATCCAGTTAAA
Organism: Clostridium neonatale; assembly: GCF_900465025.1. Lineage (NCBI taxonomy): Bacteria > Bacillati > Bacillota > Clostridia > Eubacteriales > Clostridiaceae > Clostridium > Clostridium neonatale. The sequence goes on along the minus strand of NZ_UICR01000002.1, from coordinate 43,800 downwards.
GCAGTACCATCATCTTTCATAAAATACCATTTATCGTTTGTTTTAAGCCAGCCTATAACTTTGGTATAATCAGATCTATAATAAACAAGTGAATCATTTTCTGTTTTAAATCCAATATTTGAATCTTCATTAGGAGTAGTGTCTTCTTTATCATCTGTTATTGTTAATGGTATAACAGATGATGCGTCTAATCCTTCAGGTATACTTTCTGGCTCAGCAGGATAAGGAACAGAGTACTTATTATAATTATTATTCTCAATTTCTTCATCATTTATAGAAGCATCAGAATATTTAAGTAAATCCCTATATAGTTTATTTATTTCCTCACCATAAATATTACTTGTAGCCCAGTTACCAGTCAAGTCATTTACAGTTTTTGCTTTTCCTTTTAGTGTAATGAAATGTCTTGGATCATAAGTATCCCTTTTTGGATAACCATCTGCACCAGCATATAGTGCTAAATGATCTAAATGTGCTTGTACACCTTCATCCCAATTTTCAAATACATGATGAGATGATGCGGAGTTATTACCTCCACCTGAAGAAATTTTAAGTCCACAAGGATTATGATAACTTTCATCTAAAATCCCACCGAAGTTACCAAATCCTGTTTCTTTAGTGGCTTGTACATAAGCAATTGCAGGATTAACATTATCGCAATCTTCAGAATACTCCAAGTATAGATCAGCCAAATCTATAAATGTTTCTGTTGCGCCTTTAGATTTAGCCCATTTCTCCGCATCATTAGCTGTTATATTTGTATCTGATATTATTAGAAGATCATTTAAGTCTTTAGCATATGTATATTGATATTGAGACATGATCAAAATTAATGAAAAAATAATTGTTAATATAATGAATTTCTTTTCAATTTTCAAAACGCATATTCTCCCTTCTTAGTTAAATATTAACAAAAGTAGTGCAAACTAAAAGAAAAAAATTAAAAAATATGTATTTTAAAACAAAAAATTGAAAATAAATTTCAAAAAACTATGGAAAGGTTTTCAGAAAGGGCGTATAATAATATAAAAGAAGGGAAGTGTTTTTTTATGAATGAAAATTGTATCAGAATATTAGAGAGAGTTGAAGAGATGCCCCTAAGAGATTTGAGAGGCATAGTTTGTAAAGGTCCAATTGGGTTTAAGGATTTTGAAATCACAAAACAAGAATTTAATGATGCTGTTTTATATATACAAAATAATAATTTAATTAAATTACATGCAATAAAGGAAGATGACTTAATTATTATGGCATATGGAGTAATGTAATAATTAAATTATTGAGTAAACTTATGTTGTGTTGGATTATATTTATTAAAATATTGCTGGCATGTGTATAATGATATGTTCCTATTATGGTAGATAGATAAAATTATCTGTCATAAAGGAAGCATATTATTTTACATATGTCAGTTTTTTATGCAAATTTATATACTTATAGATAGAAATTTATAATGCTTACTTTAGTCTTAAATATTGTTGTATTTTATATAAGCCTATAAAAAATAGCAATATAGCGTTAAATAGATATATAATCAATTAATAATTTGACAAACTATTAAAAAAGTAATAATATTATTAATGATTTTAAAAAAGAGAAATTATTCTTTTATTTATTAATTTAAGGGAGATGTTAAAAATGAATGGATTGTCTATAGTAGGTATATCTATAGTAGTATTAGTAATTGCTTATGTTACTTATGGAAGATACCTTGCTAAAACTTGGGGAATCGATCCAAATGCTAAAACACCTGCATATACTAAGGAAGATGGGGAAGATTATATTCCAACACCAAAAGAAGTTGTTTTCTCACACCAATTTTCATCAATTGCAGGAGCAGGCCCTGTAACAGGACCAATTATTGCAGCAATGTTTGGATGGGTACCAGTATTACTATGGGTACTTATTGGCGGTATATTTTTTGGTGCAGTACATGATTTCGGATCATTGTATGCATCAGTTAAAAATGAAGGTAAGTCTATCGGTGGACTTATAGAGCAGTATATAGGAAAAACAGGAAGAAAGTTCTTTTTCTTATTTGCTTGGATATTTACATTATTAGTTATTGCAGCTTTTTCAGACATAGTTGCTAATACTTTTAATGGATTTGCAAAGGATGGTTCATTAGTCACACCTAATGCAGCAGCAGCATCTATATCAATGTTATATATTGTTGTAGCTATGATATTTGGATTATTTATAAAATATAAAAAACCAAGCCAGATACTTCAGTTTATTATAGGAATTATTCTTTTTGTAGGAATGTTATTTGTGGGAATTAAATTTCCATTATACTTTGGAAAGTCAACTTGGCTTGTTGTAACTTTTATATATCTTTTTTTGGCATCAATAACACCAATGTGGCTTTTAATGCAGCCTAGAGATTATTTAAGTACATTTTTACTTATTGGAATGATAGTTGGTGCAGTACTTGGAGTTGTTGTTGCAAATCCAGATATGAATTTACCTGCATTTACTGGTTTTGAGGTTAATGGTAAGTATTTATTTCCAACATTATTTGTAACAATAGCATGTGGTGCTGTTTCAGGTTTTCATAGTTTAGTGTCATCAGAAACTTCATCAAAACAAGTTAAGAATGAAAAGGACATGCTTTTCATAGGATATGGAGCTATGCTTATTGAATCATTACTTGGTGTTGTTGCACTTGTTGTTGTTGGATATGCAGCAAAAGGTGGACAAATGCCAGAAGGAACACCATTTTCAATATTTGCTGGAAATGTAGCGGGGTTTTTGGGTCTTCTCGGAATTCCTGAACATGTAGCGTCTTGTATCATGACAATGTGCGTATCAGCATTAGCACTTACATCACTTGACTCAGTTGCACGTATTGGACGTATGTCGCTTCAAGAGTTATTTAGTGATGATAGTAAAGAAGTAAGTGGAATTGCAAAATTAATGACTAATAAGTACTTTGCAACAATACTTACATTAGCACTTGGTCTTATACTTTCACTTGGTGGCTATAATAATGTTTGGCCTCTATTTGGAGCAGCAAACCAATTATTATCAGCATTAGTTTTAATTTCACTTGCAGTATTTTTAAAAACAACAAAAAGAAAAGGATTTATGCTCTGGGCACCAATGGGAATAATGCTTGCAGTTACTTTTACAGCATTAGTACAATCTATTCTTGGTATTGCAAAAAAAATAGGGGCTGGAGAATTTGTATTCCTTACTGATGGATTACAATTAATATTTGCAATATTATTAATTTGTCTTGGATTTATGGTTGCAGTTTCATGTTTCAAGAAACTTTTTGGAAAAGGTGAAAAAGAAACTGGTAGTGCTTCAGCAATAGTGTAATGAGTTTATTGTGTTGTAGAACAAAATTAAATTATATAAATACTATTTTAAAATAAACTATAGAAGTTGGCAAAAAATAGATGATATTTATTTTTTTACCAGCTTCTTATTATGTTATGTGAAATTTAGAATTGCTTAATAAAATAGGTGAAAAAGTAAATTAATATATTTTTATATTTATAAAATATATAAACTATTAAAAAGTTATTATTTTTAAAACAACTAAATTATATATTTAATCATAATTTTATAAATATAATCTATTAATTACAGCTTGGCTTGGTGGACATATAATTATCTTCTTATATTTTAAATAGTATGAAAATTAATCTATAAAAAATATAATTATGTAAATAATATTATTTATAATATGAAAATAAGAGAAGAAAATTAGGAGAAGCCTAATGAACAAATTATTTTATAGATTAACAATAATTACAATTACTATAGCGCTAGCATTTATGAATTTTAATATATTGACAAGTGAAGCAACTATAAAGAATGAAGAATGTAGAGTTAAATTTATAGCACACAGAGGCTTAAGTTCATGTGCACCGGAAAATACTCTACCAGCATATGTTCTAGCAGGTAAACATAATTTTTATGCATGTGAATGTGATATTCAGGAAACAAAGGATAACGAATTTATTATTATGCATGACGATACTATAGACAGAATGACAGATGGAAGTGGTAGAGTAAGTGATTTTACATTAAAAGAATTGAGAAAGTTCAACATAGATGCGGGAAATAATGTTGAAAAATATAAAAAAATTAAAATTCCAACTTTACAAGAATATTTATATGTATGCAATAAGGAACAAATAAAATCAGTAATAGAAATAAAAAGCTTATCAAAAAGAAACATAAAAAAGTTTTTAAATATTATTAATGAATTTAATGCCGAAGAGAATGTAATAATAATAAGTTTTAATAAACAAATATTAGAAAATATAAGGCATAAAAATTCTAATATAAATATTCAATGGCTTGCTGATTTAAATAAAGAGAATATTGATTTTTGCTCTGAAAATCACATGAATATAGATTCTGATAAAGGAACTGTAACAAAGGAATGTATTGTATATGCACATGATAAAGGAGTTTTAGTGAATGTATGGACAGTTGATGAATCTGAAATGATAAGTACATTAATAAATTATGGTGTAGATTTTATAAGTACAAATAGAACTAATGGTTTTATAGGAAATTCATAAAACAAATAATGAAAGTAAAATAGAGCAATGTATTTAATTATAGTATATGTATTAAATAAATGTTGTTAGAAAATATGAATTAGAAAAGTATATATTATTACAGCTGATTTAATATCATTTTAAGCGAATTTTATAATAAATATGACATAATGCTGTCAGTTTATAAATGATATATTTAACTTATCAATCATGAAAAGAGGGATAAGTTATGAATTATGAAATTGTAAATTTAAAAGAAAAGAAAGTAGCAGGATTAAATATTAGGACTAATAATAATGATCCTAATATGAACAAGAGTATTGGAGAACTTTGGAATAAATTTTTTAAAGAAGGAATCTTTACAGCAATTGAAAATAAAATTAATGACAAAACTATAGGATTGTATTCTGATTATGAAAGTGATTATAATGGAGATTATGATATGAGTGTAGGTTGTGAAATAAGTAATGACGAAAAGATTCCGACTGGTACAATATTAAAAATAATACCTGCTGGAAATTATGCTAAGTTTGTTGTAAAAGGACAAATGCAAAAGGCAGTATATGAATTTTGGCAAAAACTTTGGCAGATGAATTTGGAAAGAGCTTATACATGTGATTTTGAGGAATACATAAATACAGATATTGATAATGCTGAAATTCATATTTATATTTCATTAAAATAATATTATGTTTTAATGGATTACAAATAAGTTTTTAATTATTAGTATTAACGTATTAAAATAGCAACATTGTATTTACAACGGAATATTATTGAGATTAATACGATACTATAAAATTATAATTATTATAGGGAGCTCACATGGATTAAAGAGTTATCAATGTTAAAATATAGGTTATAGTAAAATTTAATAAGAATTATATTTCTATATATTCATGAGAGATTATTATAAAAATTCATAATTTCTCATTTTTTTATATTTTAATAAAAATAAGAAAAATATATTATATTAAATAATCTAAAAATATTTTTAATATGTGAATTTTAATTATGATATAATTATTTTTAGGTATATGAAGTTTGTTTAAGATACTAGATGAAGTAAATAAATATAAAAATTCTCTTAGTTATTGTATGTTAGCAAGAGTGGAGGAAATTTATGATAGATATAGAAAATATAAATTTACGTTTAGAAGAGCCAAAAGATTATAAAGAAGTTGAAAATTTAACAAGAGAAGCTTTTTGGAATGTTTATATTCCAGGATGTGATGAACATTATATAATTCATATTATGAGAAAGTCAGATGCATTTATAAAAGAGTTAGATATAGTAGCAGAGCTTGGAGATAAAATTGTAGGTAATATTGTTTACAGTAAGGCAAAAATATTATGTGATGATAAGACTTCATATAATGACGTTATTTGTTTTGGACCAATTTCTGTTTTGCCAGAATTTCAAAATAGAGGGGTTGGAGGAAGGCTCATTGAACATAGTAAGGAAGTTGCAAGAAAGCTTGGATATCGTGGAATATTAATTTATGGTGATCCAGACTATTATAAGAGATATGGTTTTGTTCCAGCTGAAAATTATGAAATAGGAACTCCAGATGATATGTATTCTGCACCATTACAGGCTTTTGAACTTTACAATGGAGCTTTAAAAAACTGCAAGGGGAGATTCTTTGAGGATGGAATTTTTGAAGTTGACAGAGAAAAAGCAGATGAATTTGAAAAAGGTTTTCCTAAAAAAGAAAAGAGTTCAGATCTGCCAAGCCAAAAAAGATTTATAGAATTAATAAATATGAGAAAGCCAAGAAAATAATTAATTCTAAAATTATAGAAAATTTATGATAATCTCTCACTTTTATTGCTTTGCTCGGAAATATTTAGAAGTTATATAAATTCATGAAAATGCAGAAATTTATATAAACTAAGAAAAGTTTAATAAATTTTAAAATTTAAATAAATATTAAAAAGCGAGAAATTATGAAATTTAAGTAATTTCTCGTTTTTTATAATTTTTTATTATTTCCAATTCACTTCTTACAACATATAAATTAAGCATATTGTTATAATTAAACTAATATTAAAATTTATTAAATATATTTATTAATATAAAATCATCCTATTATATGTGATAATTTAATCATAAGAAAATTAAAATATAGTTGACTTTAACGTAACGTCAAACAGTATACTTTAATCAAGCTAGCGGATAGATATAAATTGAAAGGAGTATTTAAATGTTATCTATAGGGGAATTCTCAAAAATATGTCATGTGACAACAAGGACTTTAAGACATTATGATGATATTGATTTAATAAAACCAGTGAAAATAAATGGAGAAAATAATTATAGGTTTTATGAAGTAAGCCAGGTAAGAATAATGCTTTTAATAAACAGATTAAAAAATTATAACTTTTCACTTGATGAAATAAAAGAAATACTTATAAGAAATGATTTAGAATATACAAAAAATAAAATTAAAGAAAAAAGAGAAGAAATAAAAGAAATACTTAATAAATATAAAAATATTGAAAAATCAATAAAAGTAGATTTATTAAATTTAGAGAAGGGATATGATATTATGTCATTTATTGAAAATATAGAAGTTAAAATTATTAATGCAGAGGATATGAACATTTTAAGCAGCAGACAAATTATGAAAGTAGATGAGTATGGAAAATATATTGGAAAGTTATTTGAGATAGTAGCAAAAAATAAATTAACTGTAGCTGGAGCACCAATGTCTATATATTATGATGGTGAATTTAATCCGGAAGAAAATGATACAGAAGTAGCACTTCCAGTTAAAGAATCAAATGAGTTTACAAAGGTTCTTAAAGGAGGGATATATGCAATGACCGTAGTAAAAGGACCATACTCAGAAAAGCTTCCAGAAGGTTATGGAAAAATGGTTGAATATATTGAAAACAGTGAATATGAAATATGGGGACATCCTTATGAAAAATATATTAAGGGACCTATGGACGGGGAAGAAATAATAACAGAAATTTATTTTCCTATTAAGAAGAAATAATTAAATGTACGGATAAATTTTAAATCCTTATCGACATTATGATAATATTACATTTTTATTATAGAAAAATATTTTAAAGAAAGGTTGGTAAGGATTTTAAATCTAAATTAATGATTTTTTGGTAATACATATTAAAAACAGGATTATTTAAATGGAAATATTGAGAGGTAAGTTTATGAAACATGAATATAGAAAACATGAAAAAGGGTTATATCTACCTAAAACTAAGCCAGAGTTAATTACTGTGCCTAAACAGAAATTTATAATGATAGATGGAAAAGGCGATCCTAATAGCAATAGCTTTGCAGAAAAGGTTGGTGCATTGTATCGTAAAAATAGTTACGACAGATTTTCATGCACTAAGAAGCAGAATTATTGCTAAAAGACATGGATATTCTAATGTAGATAATTATTCTAGTGCTACTAAGTGGTATCTTATACCTATTAGTTATGTAAGAGAAGGATTTGCTATGGTAAAAACAGTTTTATTTGATAAATAGACTTTATAATCAATTAAATGTCTATTTAGGTGTTTTGATGCAATTAAAATAATGTTTAATAAAGTAATGTTTAGATTATATAAACTCCTGAACATTCAAATTCAGGAGGTAGTATTTTTATTAAATATAAAACTATAAAAAATGTGGAATTTAAATATAGAAGCATCAAGTATGTTAATCTTATAATCGAAAAGACTTAAATTATAAAGTTAAGATAATTTATTTATATTGTTGAGGAAATTATGAATAAATTTATAGAAGATTAGATACTGAAACAATATCTGAGAACATATTTTTTAATTATTTAATATACTAACTGTAGTACTTAAATAAGGATAAGAATAATATGCCAAACAGAAATAATAAAGGGAAAAAAGTAGTTATTTCAAGAAGTAGAAAAGAAAAAAAGCCAACAATGTTATTAGAAGTAGCAAAAGATGAAATTTTAGGAGAATCCAAAGAGGGATTTGAAATTATAAAAAAGATAAGAAGATTTGGAAAGTATTATGCTCTTGTAAAAAGAAATTAATATTTAATTTATGTATTTTTAAAAAGTGGTTAATGATACTAGTTAATAAAATAAGCTACTAAAGATGATAATTATAATATAAGTTGAAATACTTATATTGTAATTATCATATATATCTGATATAATCATAAAAGAAAATTTAATAAATGTCAGTTCGAAAGCCTCCTGACTTTAAATAAAACTACGGTCAAATAATAAAAGAATTTTATATTTTTTAAAATTCTTAATTTTTGTGTGTTTATTTGTCGTAGGTAATATTAACCTACGATTTTTTTATTTTTGATTAAACTATATTATTGTAAAATCTACACTTAATATATTTTTTATGGAATAATGTATGTATTAATTTTATAAAAATAAGAAAAGGAATGTATGAATAATAAAAAATAAAAATTATCAGCATACTACTTTTTTGTATATGTGTGAAGAGCAGATATCTAAAAATAATCATACTATTTTTTAAAAATTTTTATTAATACTTAGAATTTAAACACCAAATATTAAGTACATGCAATTTTTATAAAGTTATTATCTATATAAGAATAAATAACCTTATGACTGCTTAAGAATTGACAGTAGAATTTAGGAGGAATCCATTTATTAAATTACACTTATTTTAATTTATGGAGGTATTATTTTATGGATAATAAAAAAAAGACAGTACAAAGATTAGCAAGGACAGCAATAATTGCAGCACTTTATGCTGTTATAACATTAGCATTAGCACCTATAAGTTATGGAGCAGTACAATTCAGAGTTTCAGAAATAATGGTACTTTTAGCTTTTTTTGATCCATTTTATATTGGTGGACTTACTCTTGGATGTCTGATTGCAAACATATTAGGTCCTAATGGAATAGCTGATATTATTTTTGGTACCATTGCGACATTCATAAGTGTTTATGCAATATCACTTACAGGAAAGTATATTAAAAATAATACAAAGTCACTTGTTATTGCATCACTTTGGCCTACTATTTTTAATGGATTAATAATAGGATGGATGCTTAATTACCTTTATCAACTTCCTCTTGTACTTTCAATGGGTGAAGTTGCAATTGGAGAATTTGTTGTCGTAACAATAGTAGGTGTTCCAGTAGTTAAAATGATTCAAAGTAAATATAAAAAATTATTAGTTGTAAGCCAATACTAATAAAAATAATTTTGTAGAGATATAATAATTCTGATAAAAGCTAAATAGAATTATTATATCTTTATTTTTATAAAATTATTTACGCAACTTAATAAATAATGAAATATTTGCATTAAACAATGTAACAATTAATAGAACTATTTAATTTTAAGAATAATAGTAAGAGCTGTCTAAGATGAAAATTTAATTTTTATCTTAGATATTTTTTTATTAATAATTTAAATTATTCTGGAATTGATAATAGTGTGTATTTTGTAAAAGAAATAAAAATGGTATAATTATTTTTAAGAAATTAGTTGATAATAAAGTTAATACGACATAGGGAGGATACATAATGGACAGAAATAAGGTGACTAATATTAAAACACTAAACAAAACTAGATTTTTAAGTTTTTATGAAGCAGAATATGAAAATAAAAAAGGTAATAAGAGAACCTGGATGATTGCTTCACGAAAAAAAGATGAAGATTTAAAAGAAAAATTCTTTAATGGGAAAAAAGATAAAGATGATGCAGTGGTAATAGCAGCACTTCATAAACCATCAAATAAGCTTGTAATTATAAGACAATTCAGAATCCCAGTTAATGATTATGTTTATGAGCTTCCAGCAGGTCTTATTGATGATGGAGAAGAAGCAAAGAATTCGGTTGTTCGTGAATTAAAAGAAGAAACAGGTCTTACTGTTACTAATATAATGGAAAATGGAAAAGGTAGACTATATTTATCTCCAGGTATGACAGATGAATGTGTTAGTTTAGTATTTTGCGAGTGCGAAGGTGAAATAGACACTGATGGATTAGAAGATGATGAGTGCATTGAGCCAATGATTATTTCAAGAGAAGAAGCAAAAAAAATAATTTCTGAAAATAGTAATATGGATATAAAGTGCTTTCTTTTACTACAAAGTTTTGTGATTTTAGGAGAAAAGCTATTTGAAATTTAAAATGTAATTAAAGGGAATGATTATAGTTCATAGATATTTAAAAATATATTTATACTATTTTAGTTTCTTCAGATTTTCGTAAAAATGCTTATAAATTTTATGAGAAAATGGGATTCGTTGATGGTATAAGAGTATTTAGAAAACTTTATACTGAAATATAATTAAAAGGTGAAAAAAATGAAAGCTGTTATATTTGATATGGATGGGGTAATTATTGATAGTGAGCCAATACATTTTGAAGTTGATATGCAGACAATGAGAGAGTTTGGTGTAAATATTTCAAAAGATGAATTAAATAAGTATGTTGGAACTACCAATGAATATATGTTAAATGATCTTATAAATAAATATAAAATACAAAAATCTATTAAGGAAATATTAGAATACAAAATGGAATTAACAATAAGGAGAATAAAAGAAACTAAAATAAATGCAATTTCAGGAATACCTGAATTGTTAATAAGTTTAAAACACAATAATATAAAGACAGCAATAGGATCATCATCACCAAAAGAATTAATAATTACAGTTATAGAAAAGTTTCAGTTAGGAAAATATTTTGATTGTATTGTAAGCGGTGATGAAGTAAAAGAGGGCAAGCCAAAGCCAGATATTTATTTAGAAGTAAGTAAAAGAATAGGTGTAAATCCAGAAGAATGCATTGTAATTGAAGATTCTAGAAATGGAGTTTTAGCTGCCAAAAACGCAGGGATGAAATGTTTCGGTTTTAGAAATGTAAATTCAGGCAATCAGGATTTATCTAAAGCGGATATTATTGTAGATTCCATAAGAAATATTGATATTGAAATTATAAAAGTATTATAATTGGATATGTGATATATAAATAGAAAATTCGGATATGAAAGGTCTAAATTAGAAGATTTTAATATAAAACAGAACTGAGATTATAATTATTATAGTAAATATTAAAGATATTCAAAATTTCAGAATTAACTCGTATTTTATTTTTTACTGACATAAAATAGTTTCCTATGATATTAAAATCTATCATAGGAAGCTATTTTATTATTTTATAGAGTTTTCTATATAGACTATTTTAATAGCTTAAATTCTATCTTGAACATTCATCTTCATCAATATCTGAGGGATTATCGATTAATGTTGCAAAGTAGTAAGCATGATCATGATTATTCTCATCATTTTTAGTAGTTTCACCTTTAACTATATGAATGTGTTTTCCGTTAGGAAGTCTTAGAGCAGGTCCAGTTGTATCACAAATTTTATGGATATGACCATCGTAAGTGTCTACAAATGCTTCTACTTTATGAACGTGTGATCCTCTGCAAGGAATAGCAGGGCCAGTTACTCCAGCAACTCTATGATTGTGAATTTCACACTCATCATTTTCATCATAATTTGTACTAGTTAAGAATTCATGATTATGAGTTTCATCAGAGCTAGTACAATTAAAAGATCTATTTCTTTCGTTTCTATTATTTGACATTCATTTATTCCTCCTAAGTTCATTTATACTATATATTATGTATTATATGAGATAATGTTACAGAAAAATGAAAAATTAAAAATAGAAACTATCATATGCTTTTGAATTAATGTATAATATACATTAATTAGATTACATACAATGGGGGCTTATATTATGAGTAAATTTTGGAATGAAAAAGTAAAAAACATAGAAGCATATATTCCTGGGGAACAACCTAAGGATAAAAAATACATAAAACTTAACACAAATGAAAATCCGTACCCTCCTTCAGAAAAAACAATGGAAGCAATGAGAAATGCAGTAAATGGTGATTTGAAGTTATATCCAGATCCAACATGTAGTGATCTTATAAAAAAGATTGCAGAATTTTATAATGCAGACGAAGATGAAGTTTTTATTGGAAATGGATCAGATGAGATTTTAGCATTCTCATTCATGGCATTTTTCTCAAAAGATAAAAAGATTTTATTTCCTGATATAAGCTATACATTTTACAAGGTTTATGCTGAATTATTAGATTTAAATTATGAGTTAGTAAAAGTTGATGATAATTTCAATATTCCTCTTGAAAAATTCAGAACACAAAATGGTGGAATTGTTATTCCTAATCCTAATGCACCAACAGCAAAATTTATAGATACAAATAATCTTATAAATATTGTAGAAGCAAATTCAGAAAATGTTGTAATAATAGATGAAGCTTATGTTGATTTTGGTGGGGAAAGCATGGTTAAATATACTAAAAAATATGATAATCTTTTAGTAGTTCAGACTTTTTCAAAATCACGTTCTTTAGCAGGCCTTAGAGTTGGCTTTGCAATAGGTAATAAAGATCTTATTGAGGGGCTAAATAAAATAAAAAATAGTATAAATTCTTATACAATAGATAGAATTGCTTTAGCTGGAGCTAGTGCAGCAATTGACGATAAAGAATATTTTGAAATAACTAGAAATAAAATAATTAATACAAGAATAAAGACAATAGCTAGACTCAAAGAAATGGGATTTATAGTACTTGATTCTAAGGCTAATTTTATTTTTGCAAGGCATAAAGAAGCTAAAGGTGAGTTTCTTTATAAGGAACTAAAAGATCATGGTATACTTGTAAGATATTTCAATAAAGAAAGAATAAATAATTATTTAAGAATAACAATTGGAACAGATGAAGAGATGGAAATATTAATAAAGAAACTTGACGCTATACTAAAACAAAAGGATAATTAAATCATAACATAAATATAGGATGTAGAAAGTTTAGAGTTAAATAACCGAAATAAAGCTCTCAGATTCGGCTCGCTTGCTACAAAAATGAGACTAAGAATTTAAACATCAATGATTGTGCCCAAAATCGTTTGCTCCAATGTAAAATTGGACAAACAATTTTGGAACAATCATTAATGTAAAAATTCTAAAGCCTCATTTTTGAATGCAAGGCACCGCCGAACGTGCAATGTCGTCAACTTAAGTAATTTGTAAATATAAATCACGATTATTTTTAGATGATATATTTAAATTTCTTCTAAAAAATGGTACACTAAATAAATCCACTGGTTAAAGTGAATTTTGAAATATGCAATTATTTGTAATTTAAATGCATGATTTTTTATTGTGATGATGCTTTTTCCTTGGATGTTTGTTTTTTCGCTCACGAGAACGATTGGGACGTATTTGTGAGCGAATTTTTTTAGATTTTTCTAATATTATTTCTAAAATTTTTCTTGTTAATTTAGCATTAACTAATAAATTAATAATTCTATTAAAAACTTGCCCAAGTATAAAATTTCGATTTGCTTGATACATTGATTTTAAATTCTTATCTTTAATTTCATCTGCTATCGCAGCATCGGCCTCATCTTTTATAAGAGCTACAACCATTGATAAATAAATAGAAACAAAAAAGTCTTGTTCTATAGAAATTGGTTTTGTTCCCGAAAATTCTTCTATCTGAATACTACTTTTTAACTCTTTGTATTTACTTTCGACTCCCCATCTAAGGAAATACAACTCTTTAAATTCATCATATTTAATGTTTTCATCAAAAATATTAGTGACTAATATTTCTGTAATGTTGTTTGAAAGCTCTATTTTTATAACACGCAATTTTCTGTATTTTCTCTTTATTTTATATTCCAAAATACAATCATTGGAATCAATATTTTGTACTGTTTTAAATGATGATGGTACTCTCATTAAGAAAAGCATATTTTTAGTATCTAAATAGTCAAACATCTCATAAGAAGGGTATCCTCTATCAAATATTACAATACTGTTTTTTGATAATTTTTCATTGTTGATTTGATCTAGATGTTGTTTTGCTAATTCTCTTTCACTAGTTTTAAATTTAGTTATTGAAGCATCAATTATAATATCATTTAATATATCATATAAGGCTGATGCCGTCGCAACTGCTGTTTGAGTTTTATTTTGATTTTTACTTACTCCAAAGTATTTACCACATTCAATAGTATCAGGAACTTGTATAGATGTTCCATCAACTGCAAGAATATTAAATCCATGCCATTTATTCAATTTCTTTTTTGAATTATAAAAAGAATCAACAAATAATCTACATAGTTCTTTAAAGGCTTCAGGTGAAATATTTTGTCTTGCTTTAGAAAATGCTTGCTTTGATATATTAGGAAAGTTTAAACATGTATGATTTTCAATAAAATTATCTATTTCTAAAGGTATAGACTTTCGTAATACAGAACAAATTAAATAAACTACATTAGAAAACGATAGTTTTCTTTTCCTTGAAAAAGAATTTCCTAAACTATATGACTGCTTATATTCATCTGAAACAATTAATTTATTTGTTCGTTTTAAAATTTGTGATAGTAATTTAATATTTTTCATAAAATCAAACCTCGCTATAAATTTAATATCTATAGCGAGGCTGCATTTTTTTACCTATTGTCAAGTGTTTTTTATTAAATTTTCTATATTTTCTTAAGTTGACGACATTGGCCGAACGTGAGAGCTTTATTTCTTTGTTTCATCTAAATTTATAGTGTCAATATTATTTTTATAAATATATTTTTAAATTAAGGAAGAGTTATTTATATATGTTAAAGATTTAGAAAGTTAATATTTTATTATTTTTTAAAATGTATCAATTTATAAATATAGGAATATATATTCTTAAGAATGTGCACTTATAAGAAGAGCAGCTATGCTGCAATTCGGATCTTTTCTTATTTATTGGGGATAGGAGGCTTTTCTAAGTAATCACATAAACTAGTACAATTGATTGCAAACTCTATTTTAGGCTGAAATATTTACGCAATCGAGCATATCATATATTGATTTTCGGTTGTTATCCACTAAACTTTGATTCTATACCCTTTATTTATATTTTAATGTCATCAGCTATAAAATTTTTAAAAATATCTAGAATAAACTTTAATTTTTTCTTGTGTTTGTAGAATTTGCTATAAAATGATATACTTTATAAGTAAAATGCTTATGGGGGGATTGACAAAATGAAAAATAATAAAGTAAAAATAATTGTTTTATTAGCGTTAGCTGTTGGAATTAGTGGTGTACCAGCAATAGCACATGCAAGTGAAAAAGATAATATTGCTGTTACAGAATCAGTATATAAAATTAAGTCAGATGAAAATTGGCTTACAGAAGAAGTAGCCAAGCAATTAGGAAAATCAGGAGAGACTCTTACTGAAAATGATTTTAAATTAATTAAGAAAATAGACTTGAATAATACGAAAATAGATGATAAGTTTCCAGAAGAAATAACATTGTTAACAAATCTTGAATATTTAAATTTAAACAACACTAAACTATATGGAGAAATTCCAGAAGAATTGGGTGAATTAAAGAAACTTTCATATCTAGATCTAGGGTGGAACAAACTCACAAAGATTCCTGAAGAAGTTGAGAATAAGATTATAAAAGGAACTTATACATATTGTGATGTAAGTGATAATAAGTTTGATCTTAATAAAGGATGGCATTTTTTAAAAGGAAAATGGTGCTATCTAGATAGAAATGGTGATCCTTTAACAGGAGAACAAGACATAGAAGGACAAACTTTTTACTTTAAAGAAGATGGAACTGTTAGAGAAGGATTAGAGGAGAAAGATGGAAAAACATATTATTATGATAAGACAGGAATTGCCCAAAATGCTTGGAAAGCTGTAAATGGACAATGGTTTTATTTTAATGAAAATGGAGAAATGCAAAAAAGTACAATGCTCTCTCTTAACAATAAAAAATATTGTGTAGATGATAATGGTGCTATGGTTAAAGGCCTATATGTATATGATGGAAAGAGATACTATTTCAATGAAAATGGAGAAATGCAGTATGGATTTGTAACTTTAAGTAATAATGAAGAATATTATTTTAGACCTGAAACTGGAGAGATGGTTGTTAATTCTGATATAGTTGTAGGTGGCAAAAAATATAGGCTTGATATTAATGGAAAAATAACTAAAAATATGTGGATGAGTGATAGCTTATATATTCAACCTAATGGACAGTATGCAACTATAACATCTACATATTCTCATTCAAATGTTAATTTTAGATTATTTAAATATATGACAAACATAAATAATCAACAAAGTGTAGATAAAAGAGCAGTTGAGCTTCATGATGGAAGAACAGATAATAATTGTGTTTATTTTGCATCAGAAGCACTTAGAAGAATAGGATTAAGTATTCCAAACAGTATGTGCAATACTTATCAGTTTGAAAATACACTAAAAAATTATGGATTTGTATCATGTAGTGATTTATCATATTTAAAACCAGGGGATATAGTATTTACTAATAATTATTCACATGTATTTATATTTATGGGGTGGGATACTGATGGATATGCGTATATAGTAGATAATCAAAAATATAATTATGGAGATCAAATACTTCATAGAAGAAAAATTTATGAAGATACATCAATTTCAGATAGATCTACACATTTTTACTATTATCCTAATTAACATTTTTATACTATTTAAGGGGCTTAGTCAAAATAATTATATAATTTTGATGCAGCCTCTTTTGTAATTATTAACCGAATTTGACTTTATTTCTAATATTGGTATTTTAAGATATTCATTTTACAAATAGAACATAGTATAATTATTAAAAATAATATTAAAAATAATACAATTATAGAATAAATTAATTAGACGGAGGAAAGCTATGAAACTAGACATTGATAAAGACTATTTATTAAAAACAGCAGAAGAAATATTAAAATTTAATAGTCCAACAGGATTTTGTTTTGATATTATAGAAAAAATTAGAAATATATCAGAAGGATTTGGATATAAGTTTGAGACAACTAATAAAGGAAATGGCATAATTACAATAGAAGGATTATCAAATGAAAAGGTCATTGGTCTTGCAGCACATGTGGATACATTAGGTGCAATGGTAAGATCAATAGCAAGTAATGGAACTTTAAAATTCACTAATATAGGAGGACCTATAATTCCAACTTTAGACAGTGAATATTGCATTATAAGAACAAGGGAAGGAAAGCTATATACAGGAACTTTTTTAAGCACAAGCCCTGCAGTGCATGTTTTTGAAGATAGTACTACTAAAACAAGAGATTTAAAAAATATGGAAGTAAGAATTGACGAAGTAGTAAGATCAAAAGAAGATGCTATGAAATTAGGAATATGTCCAGGAGACTTTATATTTATTGATCCTAAAACAACAATTACAAAAAGTGGATTTATAAAATCAAGATTTATTGATGATAAGGGCAGTGTGTCGTGTCTTATGGCACTTTTAGA
The DNA here is from genome assembly GCF_900465025.1 of Clostridium neonatale. NCBI lineage: Bacteria > Bacillati > Bacillota > Clostridia > Eubacteriales > Clostridiaceae > Clostridium > Clostridium neonatale. The sequence continues at coordinate 25,918 of NZ_UICR01000002.1, read as the reverse complement.
ATTATTAAATAGGAAAAATATAAAGCCTAAATATACAACAAAGATCATAATATCAACATATGAAGAAGTTGGGCATGGAGCATCATATATACCTGAAGATATTACAGAAATGATTGCAGTTGATATGGGGTGTATAGGTGATGATTTGAGTTGTACAGAATATGATGTATCTATTTGTGCAAAAGACTCAGGAGGTCCATATGATTATAATATGGTAACTGACCTTGTTAATTTAGCTAAAAATAATGAATTAAAATATGCTGTAGATATTTATCCAATGTATGGTTCAGATGTTGGTGCTGCACTTAAAGGCGGAAATAATATTCGTGGAGCGCTTATAGGACCTGGAGTTTCAGCATCACATGGTATGGAAAGAACTCATATAAGTGCACTTGAAAACACTATAAAATTAATATACTTATATTTAACTAAATAGAATTTTCTCAGCATTAAAATTAAATTTATCAAAAATTTCGTCAAAAATAAATTTTAATAGTTATATTTTGTAGATAAAGTATTATAATAATATAAAAGGAATTTATAGAAATTTTTATTCATAATCTAACGAAAGAATAGGTGAATATACTTGGAGATTAAAAAGATGACAGAAGCGGCTATGCTGTCAGCTGCATTTGTAGTTTTGAGTGTTATATTTATTGGCACGGGTATGGGGTATTTAGGGTACATAGATTTTATTGTCCCTGTATTGATTGCTGTAATATACCTAAGATGTGGTTTTAGATATACAATTTTATCAAGCATAACATCATTAATGCTAATTGTATTTGCAATTGGAGATCTGGCATCTGCTATATTTATGAGCCAAAGCATGATTTTTGGTATCATATCTGCCTTTTTGGTTTCTAAAAAAGAGAGTATATTGGATGATCTTTTTTATGGGTCAATATTATCATTCATAGTAATGATATTTATAGATTTTAATTTTTCCAAGATAACAGGCCAGAGCATTATAAAAGGAATAGAAAGTGAGCTTTCATATGTTGCAATATTAGGTGAAGAAGTAAAGAATGCAATATTTTATTTGTCGATAATATCTCTTCCAATTGGAACTATGATGCTTACGTATATTTTTACTTTATTTCTTGGAAAAAAATTTAGATTTTTAGATGAAGTATCAAATAAAAAGTATATAATGATAAGAAATTTTAAAAGGTATGGTTCATTAATATCGTGTTCAAGGAAAAGTATATTTATTGGCATTATAGGCATATTGACTGGTATTAGTTTTTTAAACATAAGATTCATAAAACCTATTGCATACTGTAGAATCTTTATAAAATCTACAGTATATGTTATGTTATTTTTCCTAATACAAGATAGTATATCATTGATCAATAAAACAGTATATTCTTTAAGTCATTCTAGAGTAAATACATTAGTTGTCCAATTAATTTTATTATTTAGCTTAGTAAAATTTTTCAAGATTTCATCTATAACACTCATTGTGTGTAATTTATTTATAGATAAAGTTTTTACAATAAGAAAGAGACAAAATGAATTTTTAGAAAAATATCTAAAAATTGAAGGAGGAATTTAAATGAAAGCTTACGAACGTTTATTAAAATATGTGAAGGTATATACTACATCAGATGAAAGCTCAACAACTCATCCAAGTACTAAAAGACAATTTGATTTAGCACATATTCTTGTTGAAGAAATGATTGAATTAGGCCTTAAAGATTGTAGGGTAGATGATAATGGTTATGTTTATGGATATATAGAGCCAACTAAGGGATATGAAGATAAAAAAAGTATTGGGTTTATATCACATATGGATACAGCACCAGCAGCGCCAGGTGAAAATGTTAAACCACAAGTAATAGAAAATTATGATGGGGGAGATGTTTTATTAAAAGGAGCAAATAAATTTTTGAGTCCTGAAAAATTCCCACACCTTAAAAATTTAAAAGGCAGAACACTAATAACTACAGATGGAACTACACTTCTTGGCGCAGATGACAAAGCTGGAATTTCAGAAATATTAACAGCTTGTGAAAGAATAATTAAGGAAAATATTCCTCATGGAAAAATATGTATTGGTTTTACACCAGATGAAGAAGTTGGCAGAGGTGCAGATCTATTTGATGTTAAAAACTTTGGAGCAGATTTTGCATATACAATTGATGGTGGAGTAGAAGGTGAGCTTTCATATGAAAACTTTAATGCTTCTTCTGCACAAGTAGAAATAAAAGGTGTTAGCGTTCATCCAGGATCTGCTAAAAACACTATGATAAATGCTTCAAATGTGGCTATAGAATTTAACTCAATGCTTCCTTCTGGTGAAAGACCTGAGTACACAGAAAACTATGAGGGATTCTATTATTTGGAAAAATTCAATGGCAGCACTGAAAAAGCAAGCATGAATTATATATTAAGAGATCACGATATGAATAAGCTTCAAGCTAAAAAAGACACTTTATTATTAGTAGAAAAACTTTTAAATGAAAAGTATGGTGAAAATACAGTTAAGGTAACAATAAAAGATCAATATAAGAATATGGTTGAGCATATTAAACCATGTTTTCATTTAATTGAAAATGCTAAAAAGGCCATGGAGACTCTTGGAGTTGAACCTATAGTTGAACCAATAAGAGGAGGAACAGATGGAGCAACATTAAGCTATATGGGTTTACCATGTCCTAATCTTGGAACCGGTGGGCATGCTTTTCATGGTGAATATGAGCATATAACAGCAGAAGCAATGGATATATGTACTAATATTATTTTGGAAATAGTTAAGATATATTCCGTATAATTTAAATGAAATATAGAGGTTTTAGTATAGAAGTGCAAATAAATAATTGTAAAAAATTATTTATTTGCACTTTTAATTATTTTATCTAAACTTTTTTATATGTATATAAAAAGTTCAGATAAAAAATATTTTAAGGTTTGAAAATGTTTAAATTTAATTATAAATTAATAATAACGTTTCCAAAATTATTATTAATAATAAAAAAAAAAAATATAACAATGTGTTAAAAATGAAACTTATCTTAAGATATGAAATATGACAAAGTTAAAAAAATATATATAATTATTATTTATGAAATAGTTAGCATACTAACTATTTGTATCCTAACTAATATTTGTGGATTGGAGAATAGAAAAATGGATGAGAAAACTACAATAGATTCACTGGAAATAATATCAGAAATGGCAAAAGTGTCAAAACTTACAAATAAAATTAATGATAAATTCTATAAGAGATTTAAATTAACAAGAATACAATTTACAGCATTGGGTTTCTTATATGTTGTAGGTGAAACAGGATATAGTTTATCTGAAATTAGTGAAAAATTAGATATAACTAAGCCAAGTGCAAGTACATTAATTGATAGAATGGTTAAATTATCTATGGTAGAAAGAGTTTCAAATAAAGAAGATAGGAGGAGAATTAGAATAATAATAACCTCATACGGAAAAGAAATAATGGAGGAAGCTTTAAAACTTAATGAGGAGTTCAAAAAGAAAAGTTTAAGTTTTTTAACAGAAGAAGAAAGATTAACTTTTTATAAATTATTATTAAAAATTAAAAATAACTTAATTAAAGATTATGAAGAATAAATCTTTGGAGGGATTACTTGTATGAAAATAAAAAAAATCAAATTAATATTAACACTAATAATTTTAGTAAATTTAGTCACAGGATGTAGTTTACCACTAGCAAATATTACAGGTGATCAAATAGTAGAGGGGCAAACAAATTTAGTAGTACAATCTAATGTGTCAATGGATGAAAGTAATATAAATTCCTTGGCAGCTGGAAAGATTAAAGAAGTAGATGTCTCAGAAGGTGATATTGTAAAGAAAGGACAAGTACTGGCTATAATAGATAGTGATGCAATACTTGCCCAAAAGCAAGCAGTTGAAGCATCAATTGAAACTATTAAAGCACAAATAGCAAGTGCTGAGGCTGGTAAACGAGCAGCAGAGGCAAAACTTCAAGACACTAAAAATGGGACAAGGGAGCAGCAGCTTGATCAGCTAGAAAATGCATACAAACTAGCACAGTCTGATTATGATAGAGTAAAGGCTTTATATGATATTGGGGCTAGTACAGAAGCAGAACTTGAAGGTGTTAAAGCTAAGCTTGATTCTGCTATAGATCAGTATGATCTTGCAAAAGAAGGAGCAACAGCCGAAACAATTGCAGCCGTTCAGGCACAAGTAGATCAAGCAGATGCAGGAATTTCAGCAGCCAAAGGTCAGCTTAAGCAGGCAGAAGCATCACTTGCACAAGTTGAAGTCAGCCTAGGTTATACAACATTAACAGCTCCGGTAGATGGCGTAGTAACAAAGGTTAATGTTAAAAATGGTGATTTGGTTTCTTCTGGTATGCCTGTAGTTGTTGTTACAGAAACAGCTAATCCATCAATTACATGTAATGTTAAAGAAACAGAGCTTTCAAAAGTTAAGTTGAATCAAGAGGTTAGTATAAAACTTTCTGGATATGGAGATAAAGCATTTAAAGGAAAAGTTGTTCAGATCAATAAAAATGCTGACTTTGCCATGAAGAAAGCCACAAATGATAATGGAGATTTTGATATATTATCATATGGGGTAAAAGTTGAATTCAAAGATTTAGAAAAACTTGATATTGATCTTCATGCTGGAATGACTGCATTTGTGGACTTTGGAAAGTGATGTGATTAGTATTATGAAGGCAAAAGTTAAATGTTTTTTTGAAAAGATTTGTAATTATAAAAATAATATTATAATTAAAGTTAAAAAATCATCAGTCTATAAAAGCAAAATATTCAAATATTTTGGACATGCATTTCAATATTGTTATGAAAAAATCATTAAACATAAGCATATGATTATTCCAATTATAATACTTTTTGTAGTTTCAATAGGTTTAGAAGTATGTTTAGGAAGTGAATTTTCAAAACTTCCAATTGCTAATGTGCCAACTGTAGTGGTAAATCATGATACTTCAGAAACAACACAAAATTTAGTTGATATGATCTCTCAAAATGATACGTTTAATGTTATCAAATATAGTGAAAATAATAATGATATAAAAGAACTTATAGATAAGGGTGAAGCAATGGTAGGAATATTAATTCCAGATGACTTTTCAGAAAACATTCTTAATGGACATGAAGCAAAGATAATGACCTTTTATGATGGTGCTTTAAGTTCTGTTGCAAGTACTAGTAAAGGAAAAATCGCAGAAGTATTAAATACAATAAAAAGCGGTTATCTTATGAAAATTGCAGAAGGAAAGTTCAAAATGACACCGCAAATGGCAAAATCATTTGTTGCACCTCTGGGCTATAGTTATAGATTACTAGGTAATCCAGCTAATAATATGGCAATCTTTATGCTTCAAGGGTTAGTATTAACAGGAGTACAAGTTGGAATCGCAGCTGTTGGAGCATTTATATGTGAAAATAAAAGTATTCTTAAGCTTATTATGAAAGGAATTCTAGTCGGTATAATAGGAACAATATGCTCTTTTATATGCGTAGCAATATCAGTTAAACAGTTTTATATGCCATATAAAGGTTCTATAATAACAGGATTAGTATTATCTCTGCTATGTAATATTGGAAATGCATTTATAGGAATATTTTTTGGAATGTCAGTTAAGAGAGATGATAAAGAAGGACCTATTTCATCTTGCAGTTTAATATCACTTACAATGCTTTTAGCTGGATATACTTTTCCTGTTATGGCTATGCCAGAAATATTTAGTAAGATAGAAAAATGGCTTCCCAACAGTCACTATATAATACCTCTTAGAGAAATATCACTTTTAGGAAATCAAGCTTATGGTATCTCAAGTCACATTATATGGCTAATTAAATTTATACTAGTTATGATATTCATTACTTCATTAAAGTTTTTTATGGAAATAATTTCTTTAAAGAAAAAAGCAGTTGTAAAAAGTGAGGTGGAAGTGTAGTGAATATATCAAAAATATTAAAAGAAGAATTTGCACGTGTAATTTCTGTATTAATAACACTTTTGGTACCACTTATATTAATATCATATGCATATAAATTAGTTTATATAAATGATATACCTTATGGAATATGCAATAATGATGATTCAGCATTATCAAGAAATATTGTTTCACAGATTGAAAATCATCCAGGATTAAATGTAATTTATTATACAGATTCGCAGGAAGATTTGCAGAAGGCCATACAGGAAAAAAAGATAACTGCAGGAATGATAATACCAAAAGATTTTGGTAATGATGTAAGTTTAAGAAAATCACCTAGTGTATTATTTTTAATAGATGATACAAACATGATGATTGGAGGAAATGCATTATCATATGCAGGTACGGTTATTGGGACATTAAATGCAGGTGTTCAAATGAAAATGATGCAGGGATATAACATGTATGCAACTAATATAACATCAACTATGGGAACTTTTTCTTATGTAGAACGTTTATTGTATGATCCGACTGGAAGTTATATAAGAAATATAATGTATACATTAATACCATTGGTACTTCAAATGACATTCATAACAAAATTCATAATTCCTTTATTAAATGAAAAGAAAAAGGAACTTACATCAGTTAATATTAAGTCTAGGGAGACTGTATATATAATTTTAGATATAATACTTAGAATAATAATAATGTCAATTGGATGCGTTGCTGCAAGTTTTATTGTATTATTAATAGGTCGTAAGATGTTTTTTTTGCCATTAAGAGGGGATATATTTATATACGCTGGAATAATGTGTACATTTTTATTTAGTTTAATAGGTATATCATTTTTTATTTCAGCTATTGTAGACAATACCGCATTATTTTTACAAGGATATCTTATGTTTAACTCAGCATTTGTACTTTTATCAGGAGTAACTTATCCCCTATATATGATGCCCAAAAAACTGGTTGCTTTTGTAAAGATGTTTTTGCCTCTTGTACATGTTGCAATACCGCTAAAATTTTTGAATTTAAAGGGTGCAGGCTGGGATGCAGCCATTCCTGGAATATATGGCAGTTTGAGGTTCGGAATTATATGGCTTATTATAGGGATTATATCATTTACAATTAAGATTATGATTATGAAAAAAAAGAAAAATATAGATGAAAAAGAAGAGAATGACACAAAAATTCAGTCAGAAATAAATGAAAAAGAACCAGTATTTACTTTAGAGTAAGCTTATAAAAATATTTTTTAGAAGGTGGCAATAAATGAAAAAGAATATAAGTCTTTTAATAGCTTTAGCATTAAGTGTAAGTTTAGCTGGAGGAAATTGTATTAGCGTTTCAGCAATTGAAAAATCTGATTTTAATGTAAGTACAAGCAATAATATAGGCGTTTCAGTTATTACATTAGACAGAGCAATTGATGCTGCTATTAGCAATAGTGATTCATTAAAATTAAAATCAAAAGAAATTAAATATTATAAAGATAAATTAAAGCTTCAAGAATATTCAAATGACTTTTATGAAGATATCAATGATGATGACATTGATAATGAATTATTAGAGTTTAGTTATGATAAATTAGAAATTCAAAAAGATCAATCTGAAGCTACAAAAAATTTTCTTAAAGATCAGATAACTGCTGATATTACAGATAAATATAATGCAATAATCCTAAAAGAGATAGAAATTGAAAATTTGAAGAAAAGTTTTGAGATTAAAAATAATGAATTATATTATTTAAAGGCTAAAGTACAAATAGGAAAAGCCAAAAGTAATGATTTAGAAGATAAAGAAATAGAAGTAAAATCTTTAAAGGATAGTATAACAGCCAAAGAAAATTCTTTAAGCATAAACAAGGAATATTTTGGTGTATTAACAAATTTAAATACATCAAATTGTATTTTTGATAGAAGTGTTAATTATAATAAATTTAAAATTGATGGTTCTATTGATAATTATATAGATGAGAAATTAGATGAATATTTGCATTATAATGAAGAAATATTAAATCTTACAGAAGATACATTTAATGAAGTTAAAGATGATGGAGTAGATGATATCCTTGATGAAGATCCACCAAGTGTACCAGACAAAGCAAAATATGTTTCTACAGAAACTGATGAAAATGGAAAACCTACTGCAAGTTTTAATTATGGTGGATATGCATTAGGGATGATGGAATATCAAAGCAAGATAGAAAGTTACATAAAACATTTGCAAAGATATGAATCTTATCTCGATGGAAAATATTCGATTGATGAAGGAAAAGTTAAGCTCGAGGATTCTAAGAAAAAATTAAAAAATGGATTAAAAGAATCCTATGCTGCATTACTTGATTTAGAAAATACAATAGATAATTTAAGTGATACAGTAAATTCAACAAATAAAAAATTAGAATTTGCAAAAGCAAGCGTAGAAAATGGATTAATGACAGAAAATGACTACAATTCAAAAGTTTTGAGCGCAAAAGATCTTGAAAGTAATCTTAGAAAACTAGTAAATACACATGATAAGCTTAAGAATAATATAGAAAAACCATGGACACTTAGTAGTAATTAAAGCATATAGACTGTTGAAAAGAGATCTTATAGTATCAAAAGTTATAGAAATTTAATTGTATTAGTATTATTTATAGAAGAAAATTTATTAAATATCATCAATTACGTATAATAGAATAAGAAATACATTTTAATGGAATATAGTTAAAGGTGATGATCGAATGAAAAAATGCTTATTTTGTAAAAAAGAATTAAAAGATAATTTTATCACAAATAAGGTAGATACATTTTGCAGTGAGGAGCATTATGATAAATTTTTAAAATCTCTTAGCAAAGAAGAGTATATAGAACTTCAAAATTCATTTTGCGTATGCAGCGATGAATAACACTATTTGAAATTTAATAAAAAATAAGAATATATAATTATAATAAAAAAGATTTGGTGGTTAATTACCTACCAAATCTTTTTTATTATGTAGTAAATTTGTTCTTAAATATTAAAAACAATAATATAAATAAATACGTATAGTAATGCAAGGGAGAAGAATATGAAAGCAATTGTAGATATATTTTCTGGATTTTTAGGTTCAGGAAAAACAATGCTTATAAAAAAATTATTAAATGAAAATGCTTATGGAAAAAATACAGTAATAATAGAAAATGAGTTTGGTGAAGTGTCTATTGATGGAGCAATATTAAAGGAAAGTAATTTGAAGATTAAGGAAATAAATGCAGGGTGTATATGTTGTCAGGTATCAGGTGATTTTGGAGATTCAGTACTTGAGGTTATGAGAAAATATGATCCAGAAAATATAATAATTGAACCATCTGGAGTTGCAAAATTAAGTGAGATTTTAAAAATATTAGAGCAGATTAAATTTATAGATAAAATTCAAATACGTAATATATTCACTTTAATTGATGTTAATAATTATAATATATATTTAGAAAATTTTAAGGAGTTTTATTTAGATCAGATAGAAAATGCTAATAAAATTGTTATAAGCAGGACGCAGCTTGTAGATAAAAGAACAGTTGATGAAGTAAATTTAAGTCTACAAAGATTAAATAGAAATGCTATCATTTTTTCAGATTCTTGGAATAATTTAAAAAAAGAAGATTTTATGAAAAAATTAAAAATAAATGAAAACGTGAAAAAATTAAATTTAAGCAATAAAAGCAATATAAAAGCATTTAGAAAAGAATTTAAGAGAAATCATAATGCAGATGAATTATTTGAAAGTTATCCAATTCATATAGATAAATTTATAAGTACAAAAGAGCTGGAACATAAATTTAATTTTATTTCCAGTAATAACAAATATGGGAACATTATAAGAGCCAAGGGAATAATAAAAGATAAATCAGGATTATATTATCAATTTGACTACGTTCCAAATGAATTTAAAATAAGAGAAATAAAATGGTCAAACAAAAAAGTTATTTCAATTATAGGAAGTGAATTAAATAAAAAGGAGCTTTTAAATTTATTTAATTAACAAAGGGAGGGCTGTATTTAGCAATGAAGATAAATGTTGAGATTGTAACAGGCTTTTTAGGTTCTGGAAAAACAATTTTTTTAAACTCACTTATAAGTGAAACGCAAGTTGAGGATGAGAAAGTATTAGTATTCCAATTTGAAAAAGGTAAGACTTATATAAATGGAAATAATGATATAAATTATCCTATCAAAGTGATTTATATAAAAGAGCTAAAAGATTTTAGGGAAAGCATATTATATGAAATAGATAGATACAAGCCCAACAGAATATTAATAGAATATAATGGAACAGCTGATATAAATTATATTTTAAGAATTATAAATAAGAAAGTATATAGGCAGTATATGAAAGTTTCAACTATATATTTTATAGGTGATTCTACTAATTTAAAAGAGTATATAGATAATTTAGGTAATTTTATAATTCCTTTTATAAAAAATGCAAACATGGTTGTGTTAAATAACACAGATAAGCTTAACAAAGGTCAAATAGAAGAATATATTCAAAAAATAAAAAGCTTGAATTCAAACTCATATATTTTAAATGTAAATAATAAATATACAATGAAACAAAATTTAAGAGAAGCTAATGTGCTTGATACAGGAATAATAAAAAAAATAAAAGTAAAAATGAAAAACTATTGGAGTAGATAAGAATGAGGTAAGTATATGAAAAATAGAAAGTGTTTTTTTTCTACATTTATATTGGCTTTGTTTATAGTTATCTTTCATATTATAAGTAAAACCAATATAAATTTTAAATTCAATGACATAGGTGACTTTTCAACAATATTTATAAGTATAATGATAGATGCAATACCATTTGTAATCCTTGGATCTTTTGTATCAGCTATAATTCAAATATATATTTCAGAAGATAATATAAAAAGAATTATACCTAAAAATGAAATATTAGGATATTTTGAAATGGCTCTTATAGGATTTATTTTTCCTATATGTGAATGTGCTATAGTACCCATAGGAAGAAGGCTAATAAAGAAAGGGCTTCCAGTAGGACTTGGGGTAACATTTATGCTTGCAGTACCAATAGTTAATCCTATAGTTATATTATCTACATATTATGCATTTTATGATATGCATGAAATGGTACTTTTACGTACTGTAGGAGGATTCTGTGTTGCAATATTAATAGGTGTAATAATAGATAAAATTCAGGATAAAGATAAAGTAATATTATCTAATTATATGGAAAATGATATTTTATGCAATTGTGGATGCAATAATTTATCTTATGGAAATGAAAGCAAAATAAAGTTAATAATAAACCATACAAGCAGAGAGTTTTTAGATATTACTAAATATTTAATATTTGGAGCTTTAATATCAAGTGGATTTCAAATAATAACAAATCATGCTGATTTTACATCTATATCAAATAATAAGATAATGACTATATTATTTATGATGTTTCTTGGATTTAGCTTATCACTTTGTTCAGAGGCAGATGCATTTGTTGGAAAGTCATTAATATATTCAAATTCATTAAGTGGACTAGCTGGTTTTTTAATTCTTGGACCTATGCTTGATTTAAAAAACTTAATAATATTATATGGAAGCTTTAGAAAAAATTTCGTTTTTAAATTGTCACTTGTAACCATAAGCTGTGTTTTCTTAATCTGTTTATTATTTATGATATGTGGTTTTTAAAAAATAGTATGGGAGGAACTAAATTTTGCGAAGATTCAATTTTGGAGAGTTAATATATTTTTTAACTCTTTGTTTTTTAGATATATTTTTGATATATATTATGTTAACGAATAAAGTGGATTTTTATGTGGGAAAAAAGATGATTATATATGTATTTTTTGCTATCATAATGATTTCACTTATGATGATCTTTCAATTCCCTAGAATATTTACTACAAAAAGCTCAGAAAATATATTAATAAAAAGCCTTCCGCTTATTTTAACTTTAGTACTTGGAATGATTTCTTTAAATAATGCAGGAAATTTTAAACATATTTTGTTAAATGATAAAATAGCAAATACTAATCATGAGCATAAGTATAATGTTGATGAATTTATAAAACTCATAAATGACAGGACTATAGTAATAAATGAAGAAAATGCTGTTATTTTAGAGGAAATATCTATGAATCCTAAAAAGTATTTAGGATATAAAATAATAACAGATGGTTTTGTGTGTAAAGAGAATTACTTATCTAATAATCAATTTATTTTAGGAAAAATAGTCATGAATTGCTGCAGAGCAGATGCGGAAGTATTTGCAATAGCAGCACAATATACTGATATTAAAAGCTTACGTGAAAATCAGCCAATAAAGGTAGAAGGAATTATAGATTCTACACAGATATATGACAAAGGGAAAGAATATACTATACCATTAATAATTGTAAATAAATTAAACTGATATAAAACATATATTAGTGGAAAACTAAAATGAAAAAACAAATGAAGGAGGTAGAAATAATGGATAATAAGAATGCTAATAACAGTTTTATTAATATGGCAAGAGTAGGACATTTTACAAAAAATGCAGTAGAAAATTTTGAGGAAAATATAGTAAATCAGACTAACTATTTAGAAAAAGTCAAAAGTAACAGTAAAAATAATGTTAATTAGTTCCAAATCAATTATTTATTGCTTCTAAAAATATTCCCTCTTTATATGTTAAGTATAAAGAGGGAATATTTTTATGGATAAAGTGATAATTTATGGTAAACTAATATTGTATTTTATAAATTTTATGTAACATAGAACTATAAAAATGCAATATTAGGTGAGGTGCAAAAATGAAAAAATGTTTTAAAGAAAGAATTAAAGCATTTTGGAGTAAGTTTATCCAAGATGAAGCATATATAAGAAAATTAATAGATAATACTGATGAGATAGACAAGGCTTATGATTATATAAATGACTTGTTAAATATTGCCTTTGAAGAAATTTATTTTGAAATAGGTGTAAATGATGAAAAGAAGTACGAACTTATACTAACACCAGAAGGAAGTAGGGAAAAGCTATTTTTATTATATGAATGGTATATACGTTCAAATGAAGAATTAAAAGATAAATGGAATTTTTATTATACGAGGCCGCGTATAAAAGAAGGGGAAAATTTCAATATAAATATGTATGATATTAATCTTATATATGAAGATGTGTATATAATTCCAGAGATAGATTTTGAACAAAAAAGAGTTAATTTAAAAGTGTATTGTGAAAAACTTACTACTTTAAATGAAACTGAAAGGTATAATTTATTTTTTATATTATTGGATATGTATATAAGTGAAATTTACTCTATGGATTTTATAGGTTATATTGATTTTTATGAAAAATCAAAAGATAATATACTAAAAAAATAGAATTAGAACGAAATAATATCTCAAAAGATGAATTTGATATGTTAATTGAAGAAGAAAAAGAAGATGATGCTGGAAATCAATATTTAAATTATGAATTAAATGTAGAAATATTTGAAAAAACAAGTATATCTATGAATAAGCTAAAATCATATATAGATGAAGTAATTAACCAAAATAAGTGGAAGGACTATGAAAATCCATTTGATAGATTTTATAGTTATCATATGCAGCCAAGCACCGAAAGTGATTATGATATGAGAGAAGATGTAATAGCTGGAGCATGCTTAGATATTTCAATTATAAATGAATATTATAATTATTCTGATAAAATGTATAATAGAAATTACGAAAATGGAGTAGTTTATGGTTTTTTATTTTTTGAAAATATAAATATAAATCAAAATGAAGTGATATCAGTCAGAATAAATATAGAAGATGAAATTGTAAGTTTAATAGAAGAACATGGAATAGGAAAACTCATTGGTGGAGCAACAGGATTTTATTATTCTTATATGGACTTTATTATTTTTGATTTTAAAGAATTTTTAAAGATATCTAAAATAGTACTAAATAAATATAATTTTAAAGAAAAAGGATTTAAAAAATTCAAAAGAGAAGATAAAATAATAATGTTTAATTAAAAGTGGAATATTTTATTATGTAGCCACAAGATACTTTTTTTGGTAGAAAGGAGCACATGAATGAATATATTAAAAATGATGAAGAGTGAAAAAGGCTTTAATGAAAAAGAAAAAAGTATAAGTAGATTTTTACTAGAAAATTATGAAAAAATAGTTGATATGCCATCAAGAGAGGTTGGTACATATACTTATACGAGTTCTTCATCAGTAGTACGTTTTTGCCAAAAACTAGGGTGCAAAGGGTATAGTGATTTTAAAGTAAAGTTTTTAAGTGAAGTTAAATCAGCACAACTATTAAATCTAGATGATGAAATAAGCCTTAATGATAAAGATAGTGCAATATCAGTTGTAGAAAAAATAACATCACTTAATAATCAGGTTATAAATGAAACTAAAAATGAATTATCTATAGAAAATATAATAAAAATAACAAATTATATTCTTAAAGCAGAATATATTGATTTTTTTGCTTATGATTTAAATTTATATCTTGCAGAGTATGCATGTAATCAATTTTTTCATTGTGGAAAAATATCAAATGTTTATTCTGCAAGTAATGCTCAGCAGTTGTTAGCTTTAACTGCAAAACAAAATCATCTTGGCATTTTTATTAGTAGAGATGGAGAAAATCCCAAACTTATAGCAGCAGCAAAAACATTAAAGAAATCTAAAGTGAAAACAATAGTTATTACTATGAGAAAAGATAGTACTTTAGCAAGTATATGTGACGAATATGTTCATGCATCATATGCATATAAAATAGAGGAGTTAGGAGCTATAATGTTTTCTACTTCAGTAAAATATATAATTGATATTTTTTTCAGTATGGTATTTGTAAGCCAATATGATAAATCAATGAATCTTAATAAGACATACGATACTTTTTGGTCAAGAGGGAATGTTTAAATGAATATTTGTTTCACAATATAAATAATAGTTTAAGTAATATATGAAGCAACTGACCAATATTGGCAATAGATATTGATATATACATATTTATAATGATAAAATCACATCATAAATAAATTATTTAAAAGTTTTGAAAGGATGGGTTTTTATGAAAGAAAAGAAGTTCCCTGAAGATTTCTTATGGGGAAGTGCTTCAGCAGCATACCAAGTAGAGGGCGCATACTTAGAAGATGGCAAAGGAATGTCGAATTGGGATAAGTTTGTTAGAGTTCCAGGAAAAACATTCAAAGGAACTACTGGAGATGTTGCAGTAGACCATTATCACAGATATAAAGAAGATATTGCTCTTATGTCAGAAATGGGATTAAAGACTTATCGTTTTTCTGTTGCGTGGACTAGAATTTATCCAAATGGTAATGGAGAAGTTAATGAAGATGGATTACAATTCTATGAAAATTTAATTGATGAATGTATTAAATATGGTATTGAACCAATGGTTACAATATATCATTGGGACATGCCACAAGCTTTAGAAGATCAGTATCATGGCTGGGAAAGCAGAAACATAATTGATGATTATGTAAATTATGCAGTTACTTTATTTAAACGTTTTGGAGATAAGGTTAAGTACTGGATTACAATGAATGAACAAAACGTATTTACTGAACATGGATGGCTTAGAGGTTATCACCCACCAGGCAAAGTAAATGATAGAAAAATGTTCTATCAAGTAAATCACCATGCAAACATAGCACATGCTAAGACTGTATTAGAATATAAGAAATTAGGTCTTAATGGAATGATTGGTGCAAGCTTCGCATTTTCACCAAGTTATAGCTTTGACTGCAGTTCAGAGAATGCAATTGCTAAATTAAATTTTGATGAATACCAAAGCTATTGGTGGATGGATGTTTATGCATATGGAAGATATCCAGTTACTGTAATGAAGCAATTAGAAGAACAAGGTATTGCTCCAGTATTTGAAGATGGAGATAAAGAAATACTTTTAGATGCTGCTAAATGCTTAGATTTTATGGGAGTTAACTACTATCAAACTGCTGCAATTAAGCATAATCCACTTGAAGGTGGAGTTGGTATGGGGGAAATGAATACAACTGGTAAAAAAGGAACATCTTCTGAAGATGGTATACCAGGATTATTTAAGAAAACTGAAAATCCATACTTAAGAAAGACTGATTGGGACTGGACTATTGATCCAAGTGGATTAAGATATGCATGTAGAGAAATAACAAGCAGATATTACCTTCCAATTGTTATTTCAGAAAATGGACTTGGAGCTTTTGATAAATTAGAAGAAGGTAATGTAATTCATGATGACTATAGAATTGCCTATCTAAAAGCACACATTGAAGCATTAAAAGAAGCTGTATCAGAAGGATGTGAAGTTTTAGCTTATTGTACATGGTCATGTACAGATTTGTTAAGTTGGTTAAATGGATATCAAAAGAGATATGGATTCATTTATGTAGATAGAGATGAAAATGAAGACTGTTCATTAAACCGTTATAAAAAAGATAGTTACTATTGGTATAAAAATGTTATTGCTACAAATGGAGAAGAACTATAATTTGTAAATCTTCATTTAGATAAAAAACCTTTACCGTAAAAATCATCAGTAATAGGAATGTTACTGATGATTTTTATTATCTCTAAAATAATTATATAAATATTGTGTGTGAAGATGCTATAATTGAGTAGTAGAAAGCAATAATATACGAGGATAAATGAAATTTTTGGATTAAGATGATTTAAAAATACAATTATAAAATTACCCAATAAAGTATAATACAGATTTAAAATAATGTTAAAATTAGATTTAGCATTTTTATTTCAGAAATAGAAACTTAAGAAAGGGAGTTATAACTAATGAATAATAATAATATGATACTAATATGTCCAATTTGTAAAGACAAACTTACTAAATGCATGGAAAAGAAAGTTTATACATGTAAAAATAATCATTCATACGATATAGCAAAACAAGGATATGTTAATCTTATAATAAGCAATCAGAAAAGAAGTAAGAATCCAGGAGATTCTAAAGAAATGGTTTTAGCAAGAGTTGATTTTTTAAATAGAGGATTCTATAAGACTATATGTAATAAAATAAATGAAGTAATATATGAGTACTTAAAAGACATAAAAGAAAAAATAAATATTTTGGATGTTGGATGTGGCGAGGCCTATTATTTAAGCCAATTAAAGAGTTATATGGATAAAAAAGATGTGGAAGGAAATTATTATGGAATGGATGTTTCAAAAGAAGCAGTAAAATATGCAGCTAAGCTCTACAAAGATTGTATATTTGCTGTTGGCAATAACTATCATATTCCAGTGGAAAATGATTCTGTAGACTGTGTACTTTCAGTTTTCAGTCCAATTGATATAGATGAAATTAATAGAGTATTAAAGAAAAATGGTATTTTTATTAGAGTTCTGCCAAGGACTAATCACTTAATTGAGCTTAGAAAAATAATTTATAATGAAGTTAATTTAAATGAGAAAGTATATATAGCTGATGAAAACAAAGATGAATATTTAAGAGAAGAAAATATTAGTTTTAATATGGAATTAAATAAAGAAGAAATACAAAGTCTTTTAAAGATGACTCCACACTATTGGAAGAGTACACCAGAAAATAAAACTAAATTAGAAGAAATTGATTCTTTAAATATTACTGTTGATATGCGCATAGGAATATTTAAAAAGAAATAGCAAATTAATATGGTGTGGAACAATTTTGAACTAAGTATCATATAATGGTCAATTGTCAGGAGAAAATAATAAATAAAGATGATTATAATAAAATATTTTTGTAAAAAATTACTAAAAGTGTTTATAACAAATGATAAATGATATATAATATAAAGTGGGTAAAGTTATTTGGTTTATTAAGGTATAAAGAGAACGGAAGGGTGTAGAATTTTGAACAAGTTTATTATTTTAGAAAGGGTAAAGCCATTTTTAAGTAAAAAAAATACTATAGGAAAAAGCACATTTAAAAGTTTATTTAATGATTTTAGTCAATTAGATTTGATAGAGATAATAAATATATTGGAAGAGAATCGAATTTTTGTTGATATAACAGAATCTATAAGAGCTTAAGAATAGAAAAAGGTAGCCATGAGCTGCCTATTTTTATTGAATTTTATTACGTATAGTACTTTAAATACACTAAAAGTTAATTTTATGTTAGAATTAATTCGGTATTATTATAGCATAAATGAAATTTTAGGAGGAAATCATGAAAAATGTAAAAGCTGTTATATTTGATATGGATGGTGTAATTTTTGATACAGAGAAAGCGTATCTAGATATTTGGACAAATGTATTTGAAACTCATGGATATGCTTTAGATAGAAACATATATATTTCTCTTATGGGAACTGGAAAAGAAAATGTAATGAAAGTTTTTAAAGAAAAATATGGTGAAAATCTACCTATAATTGAGATGTATAAAGAAAAAGATGAAAAGCTTTTAGATAGAGTGAAAAGGAGATTGGTTCCTATAAAGGATGGAGCTTATGAATTGTTAAACTATTTAAAAGAAAATAATTTTAAAATAGCTCTTGCAACATCATCAAGACGAGAAAGATTGGATTTACAAATTAAGATGTTTGATATTTTTGAAATGTTTGATACAATAGTTTGTGGAGAAGACGTAATTAATGGAAAGCCAAATCCAGAGATATTTTTAAAGGCATCAGAAAAGCTTGGGGTAGCTCCAAAAGACTGTATTGTAATTGAAGATTCTTTAGCCGGAATTAAGGGAGCATATGCTGGAGGAATGATTGGATTTCATGTACAAGACCTAAAAATAGCAGATGAAGATATTTTAAGATATTGTAATAAAAATTTCATGAATTTAAAAGAGATAAAAGATTATATAAGTGAAGTATTTAAATAGATTATGTAGTTATACATACAATTCAATACAGTACATCTAAAGAAACTTTTACTAATCCCAAACATAAAAATTTTTAAGTAGTGTACTTTAAAAAAATATTATATAAAAAGTTTATGAATTCTGCATTTCATAAACTTTTTATTTTTGCGGAAACTAAAGTTAAAAAATATATAATAATTTTAAATAAAAGATAATAAAGCATTGACTCATACCTAAGGTATGGGTATAAAATATAATTAATCTATGATAAAGAAAAAATATTAAACAAATCAAAACTAACAAATATCAAAACTAACAAAATTAAATTGATAGGAGAGATGAGAAGTGAAAAAAATACCATTTTCACCACCAGATATAACAGAAGGTGAGATAAATGCCGTTTCAGAAGTACTAAGGTCAGGATGGATAACATCTGGTCCAAGACTAGCTGAATTTGAAGAAAAAATGGCTAACTATTGTGAAGCAAATTATGCACTTGGGTTAAACAGTGCTACAGCGGCAATGGAATTAGTATTAAAAGTCTTTGATATAAAAGAAGGCGATGAAATTATAACAAGTCCATATACATATACAGCTACATCAAGTGTAGGTGTTCATAGAGGCGCTAAAATAGTATATGTAGATGTTAAAAAAGATACATTTGAAATGGATATAGATAAAGTAGCTGAAAAGATAACTAATAAGACAAAAGTAATAATGCCAATTGATATAGCTGGTGTACCTTTTGATTATGACGCTTTAAAGGCAGTATTAAAAGAAAAAAATCGTGAAGATATAATTATCCTTTGTGATTCAGCACATTCATTTGGAGCCAAGTATAAAGGAAAGCATGTTGGGTCACAATGTGATTTTCATTCATTTTCTTTTCATGCAGTAAAAAATTTAACTACAGGTGAAGGCGGTGGACTTACATTTAATGATAATAATTTTAAAGGACATGAGGATCTTTTAAAAATGCTTAGAACAACTGCAATGCATGGACAGACAAAAGATGCTTTAAGCAAATTAAAAGCAGGCGCATGGGAATACGATATAATAAATGATGGACTTAAATGTAACTTGACTGATATAGGTGCAGCAATAGGACTCGTTCAACTTACAAGATATGAAGATATGCTTGAAAAAAGAAGACAAATATTTAAAACTTATACAGATATTTTAAGCAAAGAGGATTTTTCAATTATCCCATTTACAAAAGATGATAATGGTACAGAAACATCATATCATTTATATTTATATAGAGTAAAAGGATTTAAAGAAGAGCAAAGAAATGCACTTATAACAAATTTAGCTGAAAAAGGAATAGCTACAAATGTGCATTATAAACCACTTCCAATGTTAACTTTATATAAAAACCTAGGATATGATATAAAAGATTATCCTAATGCATATGCACAATATGAAAATGAAATAACATTACCAGTGTATAGTACATTATCTCTTGAGGATGCTGAATATATAGCAAAAGAAACAGTTAAAGCAATTAAAGAAATTTTAGCATAAATTTTAAATAAAGAAGAGACTTATTTGAATGTTAAAATGAACTTGTATTAAGGAATTTTTAATATAGATAAGTCTTTTTGTTTTATATAGACATGGATATAAAATTAAACATTTAGTATAATTTAGATGTAGATTTAAGTTTTTGTTAAAGTTAAAGGTAATAATAAGAATAAAATTAGAAAAGAAATGATGTGAAGAAATTAATATAATGAGGTTAAAAATGAAAATTAGTGAGTTTGCTAAAAGATCAGGTGTAACAATAAAAACTCTTCTTCATTATGAAAAAATAGGGTTATTGATACCATCAAGTAGAAATGAAAATGGATACAGAGTATATTTAGAAGAGGATTTTTTAAAATTGCAGCAGATAACTACATTAAAATATATAGGTTTATCTTTAAAAGAAATAAATCACATTATAAATGAGAATAACGAAAATCTAGAAAATATGATATGTATTCAAAAAAAGGCCCTTGAAGAAAAGAAAAAACATATTGAAGAAGTTATAAAAGTATTTGATAAGGCAGAAATGCAGGCCAAAGAAAATGGAAGTTTAGATGCTGATAGTTTAATTAACATAATAAAAATAACTAATATGGAGAGCACAATAAAAGAGCAGTATAATAGTGATAAAAATCTGAATTTAAGAAGTAATCTACATAGCTATAATGTAAATAAAATTGACTGGGATGTTTGGTGCTTTGAGAATATGAAATTTTGTAAAAATGATAAAGTATTAGAGTTAGGATGCGGCAATGGAAAGCTTTGGCTTAAAAATAAAGAAAAAATAGAAACAGATCTAAATATAACTTTATCAGATTTTTCCAAAAGTATGATAAAAAGTGCTAAAAATAATTTGAAGGAAATAAATATGGATTTTCAATATAAAGAAATTAATGCTGAGAAAATTCCATATAAAGATGAAACATTTGATGTAATTATAGCAGAGCATATGATTTATTTTGTTTCTAATATAGAGAAAGCATTGGAAGAAATAAAAAGGGTACTTAAGCCAAATGGGAAGGTCTATATAACTACTAACTCAAAAAATACAATGAATGAGCTAAATGAATTATGTGAAAAATTCGCACCTAATTCAGGGTTAAGTAATAACGGGCTTTCAGAAAGATTTAATTTAGAAGAAGGTGAAAAGCTACTTAAAAAGTATTTTAACAATGTAAGTCTTAACGTACTTGAAGGTAAAATCATTTTAAGTGAATCAGAGCCATTAGTTTCATATAAAGCATCTACCATACAAGGAAAGTCAATTCTTATAGGAAAGAAAAGAATCGAGTTTAAAGATTATCTGGATAATTACATAAAAGAGAATAAACAAATATTGATAACAACTAAAGCAGGAATATTTGAAATAATTAAATAATATTCAAAGATCACATATGTTAAAAGTAATATAAGAATATATGTGGTCTTTATTATTTATCTATTTTATATGCAGAATTATATAATTTATAATTTCATATATGTTAATTTCTCCTTGAAAAGTAATTACGAGATTATTATCAGAAATATTTATATCTTCTATTTTAACTCCTGGAATTTTATCTAAATTTAAAATAATTTCATTATTATTCATATCTACATTAATGATATTATTAGTAGATATTTTACTTAAGATTGTACTCTTACTTATGCTTATAAATCCAATTTTACTTTCATCTAAATGCAAGATGATCTTATTAGAGCCAGAGGCTGGTGTAAAAATCATATGTCCTCTAAATGGAATTTTATGATAATAAGCATTAAATAATATAGTTATTTTATTATTATGTATTTCTGACTTTACACCAGATATAGTTAAATTATTTTTATTTATATTATCTTTGTATTCTTTTAGTACACTCATTAAGATATTATTTAAATCATTTTCGTTAAGAGTGATAGATGTAGAAAAAGAAAGGGCATTAGAAGATAAGTTAAGCTTTGGATTATTTAATTTATCAATTAGATAAGATAAATTTATCTCAGACGATGATGTACTTATAGGAGATAAGTCCTTGTAAGGATAAAATCCCCCAAAATAAGTGGAAATTAAGGATAAACATATGAAAATTATAATTGAAAAAGTAAATATAGATTTATTTTTATTCATTAAAAATCACGCCTTAAAAAATATTTATAAAATTAGGTTTATATTATTGAAATAAAATCATATATATATATAATTGACATAGAAAAAATTAATTATTCATCCGTATAGAGGTAATATTATAATTCTTAATAATTATTATGTAAACTAAACTGTAGAAATAATGAAAACAAAAGTAAATAAGATAACAAAGACACTATGAAAAATCAAAATTTATTTTGAAGCTTATAGTGTCCTTTTTTGTATAAAAAGATAATTTCAGATATAATATATATAAATGGATAAATTTATTGTATAATGTGAACAATATAATATTAAAGTTAATAATTAGATATAGTGAGGAATTAATGAAAAAAAGCTTATTATCATTTTTATATTTTGGAAATAAATCCTTTGAAATAAGTAAACATATAATAGAAGATAAAAATCTCCCAGAGAAATTTGATAACTTTAAAATAATTCATTTATCAGACTTTCATAGTAATTATGATATTAAAGATAAAATAATACAACAAATAAATAAAGAAGAGCCCAATATAGTTGTTATGACAGGAGATATGATTAATAAATATGATAAAAAATCTGACTTTAATATATTTTTAGATTTAGCTCAAAATATAGCAAGTAGATACAAGACATATTTTATATGTGGAAATCATGAGAATAGATTAGATAAAGAAGATTTAAATTATATTTATTTAAAATTGAAAAAGTATAATATTTGTATTCTAAATAATGATCATAAAAAAATATATATAGATAATCAATACATCAATATATACGGAATAAATTTATCTAATGAATTTTATATCATAAATAATGCTAAAAAAATAGATATGTTGAATAATAAAATAGAAGAATCATTAACTAATTTAAATGAAGATCAATATAATATCATACTTATTCATAATCCATTATTTTTTAATGAATATGTTAAATATAATGCTAATATAATCTTTTCAGGTCATGTTCATGGAGGAATGATAAGACTTCCATTAGTTGGAGCATTATTATCACCAGAACGCAAATTTTTTCCTAAATATAATAGCGGAATTTATGAAATTAAAAATAAGTTCATGATTGTAAGTAGAGGACTTGGTCATAGCAGACCAGGAATAAGACTTAAAAATAAGCCAGAGTTAGTAAGTATTACTTTTAGAGGAAAAGAATAAAAAAATCTATAATATTGCTTTAAATTTATGTTGAATAAGTATAAAATAAACTTATAAGTATAAACTAAATTACTAGAAAAGGAAGGATAAAAATGTCAAAGTACAAAGTTGGAGACGAATTAATAATAGTATCAGACCCTAATAAGGAAGCAGACAAACTAAAGGAATTAACTACTTTATCTGTTGATGGTGATTTTGCTCAAATTTCATGGGGAATAAAAATATTAGAAGTTGAATATGATAAGCCATATGTAACTTTAACTTATAGAAATGCTCAAGGAGTAAAAAATAAAGTTTTTGCAGAATGTAAAGATGTTAAAAATTTTGATAAAGAATTAGTTTTAGAAAAAGCATTACTTAAAGCTTTTCAAAATGAAATAATAGACATATCAGTATTTAAAAATAGATAAATTATATAATAAAAAGAATTAATATGATAAAAATTACTCTTTATCATATTAATTCTTTTTATTTATAATATTATTTTTAATACTATAAAATAATATTACAATCCTTTATGGATTTTATAGCTTGTCTTATAACATCAACTGGTAAAACTAAAGCAAATCTTACATAGCCTTCACCAAGAGTACCAAAAGCACTTCCAGGAGTACAAATAACTCCACTTTTTTCCATGAGATCCATGCAGAATTCATATGAAGTTTTGTAATTCTTTGGAATAGGGGCCCAGGCAAACATTGTACCTTTACTATCAGGAACATCCCAGCCGATGTCTCTTAGTCCTGAGCACAAAGCATTTCGTCTTTTTTCATATTCTCTGCAATGTTTTTTTACGCTATCTTGTGGACCATTTAAAGCAGCAATAGCAGCATATTGAATTGGAAGGAATATACCATAGTCTATTTGTGAGCGAAGCATTTTAAAATGATTAATAATTTCTTCATTACCAAGGACAAAAGAAACTCTTGCACCAGTTATATTAAATGATTTTGAAAGAGAATAAAATTCAACTCCAACTTCTTTAGCACCTTTATGAGATAAAAAAGATCCGCCTATATTATCATCATAAATTATATCTGAATATGCATTATCATGAATTATAATTATGTTATATTTTTTAGCAAATTTTATTAATTCATCATAAAAATCTGGTGGAGCAATTGCACATACAGGATTAAGTGGATAGGAAACTACCATAAATTTTGTTTTATATAAAATATCTTCATCTATATTTTTTAGATCTGGAAGGTAATTATTTTCACTTAAAAGAGGATAATGAATGATTTCAGCTCCAGAAAGATAAGGCCCAATTTCGAAAATTGGATAACCAGGATTAGGAACCAATACAATATCTCCTTTATTACAAAGTGATAATCCTATATGTGCTAAGCCTTCTTGTGATCCATATAATGACATGACTTCATTAGAAGATAGATCAACATTAAATCTATTTTTATAATATGTACAGACTGATTCTGTTAATTCAGGCAAATCACATAAGGAATATTTCCAATTATCGGGATTAGAAGCTGAGTTTATAAGAGCATCAATAACATGTTTATCTGGTTTAAAATCTGGTGTTCCAACAGATAGGTTGTACACCTTTTTGCCGTTGGCAATTAGTTTTGATTTTTTATCATTTAAAACATTAAAAATTCCTGTTTGAAAATAAGATAGATTATTAGAAAATTGTAAATTCATATATTCTCCTCCTAAGTAAATTAATAATATATAAAGCATATAAATGAAAAGATAATAAAAATAATCTGCTTTTATTATAACATTGATGTAAATAAATTTACAGAAACATCTTTCATATTAACTCTTTTAATGTTTTTCTTTGCATTATTAGAATTTATATAGTATTATTTATTAATAAATAGAATTAATAAGATACAAAATATATATTATAGGAGGAATAAAAATGGAATTTAACAGTAGACAAGCAAAAATTATAAAAAGTAAACCAAATGGCTATAACATGATTAAAGGAAAAAGTAAATCTGGAAAAACTACTACTATTTTAAATAGAATTCCATTTTTGTTAAAATCATATTGTTTAGCAGAAAATGATAGTATTTTAATGATAGTTCCTTTTGAAGAATCTTTAAAAAAATCAGAAAGAATTTACAATAATATAGAAAGTGAAAAATATTATCAAGAAAGCTTTTTTGAAAAAGATACAAAAAAACATTTTAGAATAAATACAATAGAAAAGCTTGCTTTTGAATATATTAGTGTTAGTAATAAAGAATTTATTAATGAATATAAAATTATAGATGAATTGGAAAAAAAAGAAATTCTTTTAGATATCATAAAAAACATAAAGATAAAAAGATTTGATAAAATAGAGAATATTGATTTTTTGATTCAAGAAATCAAATATATAAAATCTTTTAATTATGATTTAGAAGAATATCAA